>NZ_VFAH01000012.1 GCF_008929045.1 Noviherbaspirillum aerium
TGCTGACCATCCCATCAACCGCATTGATGACCTGTTGCCTTGGAACGTTGCCGGCAAACTCCCGTCCTTCAACGCAAACGCATAACCCTAACGTCGCCGTCAACCACGGCTCTCAGCCGACGCTTACGGTCAATCACCTCTGGCAATTTTGTACTTTGTACTATCTATTGGCGCGTGGTGTCCGTCCCAGTAGACAGACTTGATATCGAGGCTAAACCTTGAAGTTCTCCCATAAATATGGGATGCGCAGGTGAAAGGAAACATTATTGCAAGGCTCAGGCTGCGCAGCGACGGGATGCGGAATGGACACCCCTTGCGAGTCCGGCTACAGTTACCGGTCTTCCCTTTGGGACACCAGAATTGCCGAGACTTGTATGAGCACCGAACAGGCCGCCCTTCCAGAAATTGAACTCCACGTTGTCGATGATTCGTCGAATAGGCTCAACGAGGTCGTTGCGCCATTGTGCCTAGAGATAAAGGCAGATAGCACCATCGGTTATGCGGCAATTCAAAACAACATCCCGGTTGTACGCAGCCTCACTATTACCAATTCAAGCGGTGTTCCTTATGAGAACATTGACGTTCTCATATCATGCTCGTCCGCCTTCGCCGCACCGGCAAGACTGCGGTTCGAACGGCTTGCGCCGGGGGAAAGTAGGAGGATTGCGCCTTTGGACCTCAAACCTGACCACGCGTATCTCGCGCGGTTGGACGAGTCTGAGCGAGCCACTATCTCAGCGAAGACATCCGTAGATGGAAGCGAAATTGGCGAGACCTCGCACAGCATTGATGTGCTTGCGTACGAGCAATGGGCGGGCACACGTTCGCTGCCAGAATTGCTTGCTGCATTCTGCATGCCTAATTCCAGCGTCGTCGACCAGCTGATTAGCAAAGCTTCGGCGTTACTACGGGGCACGAACGCAGATTTGCAGATAAGCGGATACCAAGCCAAAAATCGTGAAAAGGTCTGGAAGCAGATATCTGCTCTCTATAGCGCCATCATCGCCGAGAACCTGCACTACTCGAATCCGCCTGCCTCGTTCGGAAACGACGGCCAGAAGATTCGCACTCCCGAACGCATCTTGGACGGACGGGTAGGCACCTGTCTCGACCTAACCATGCTGTTTGCGTCTTGCCTTGAGCAGGCCGGCATCAATCCGGTCGTGCTTGTAAAAGAGGGGCATTCGTGGGTCGGCGCATGGTTGGTCGATACATGCTTTCCGACCGCACTGGTGGACGACGTGCAGTCTGTCCGCAAGCGCGTCAAATCGGGTGAGTTTATTGTGTTCGAAACAACAGGGGTGGCGACTGGCCAGAAGCCGTCCCTGCGGTGGGCGTGCTCGACGGGGGAAGAATATCTCAATGAAGAGACAACTTTCCTGTACGCGGTAGACATTCGCCGCGCCAGAGAAGTGCAGATTCGCCCTCTACCGTCGCGCTCAACCAAAGGCGACCAACCGGTCCAAATCGCAGACTTGGCGCCTCCAGCAATTGAGGACATGCCAACGCTGCCTCCGTTGGACCCTCTGGCAGTGCCAGCTATCGAAGTCACCGTCCCAGATACCCCAGAGGGCCGTCTCGCAAAGTGGAAGAGCAAGCTGCTCGACCTAACCTTGCGGAATAAGCTACTCAACTTCAAACCGACGAAGACTTCGTTGCGGGTCATTTGTCCGGACCCGAATGCTCTTGAAGATAGCCTTTCTGAAAGCAAGGAATTCAAGATTCGACCGTTGCCGCAACTGATGAGCGGCTCTGATACACGTGAAGCAGCCGTTTTTACAGAACGAAACGGTGCTACTCCGCTTGATGCTCTTGCAGCGGATGCTCTTGGCCGTCACGAAATCATCGTTGATGTGACTGAAGAGAGCCTCGAAGGACGACTTGTCGAAATCTTCCGAGCGGCTGGTACCGGTTTGGAGGAAGGCGGCGCGAACACGCTGTTCATGGCGTTCGGCCTCCTGCAGTGGCAAGAAGACAAGGACGCCGAAGCACAGCATCTGGCACCTATACTCCTCGTTCCTGTCACGCTGTCCCGGCAAACAGTGCGCAGCGGTTTCCGCCTTACGCGGCATGACGACGACGCCTTGGTCAACCCTACGCTCGTCCAAAAACTCTGGCAAGACTTCAACCTGAAGCTGCCATCATTTGATGTCTTACCCTCCGACGATAAGGGCATCGATGTCGGCAAAGTGCTCCAGACGTTCCGATTGCACGTGGCAGAGCTGAAAGGATGGGAGGTCAAAGACCAAGTCCATCTCGGTATTTTCTCCTTCACAAAGTACTTGATGTGGAAGGACCTCCAAGACCGGCATCAGCAATTGCAGGCGAACAGCGTTGTTTCCCATCTCATCAACAATCCAGGACAAGCATTCGCTGGAGACGATATCGGTTTCGAGCCAAGCACTCTTGACCAAACCCATCGACCACAGGACCTGTTTGCGCCGTTGCTATCTGATTCGTCGCAGCTACGCGCTATTTGCGTCGCCAGTGATGGCAAGAACCTTGTAGTCGAAGGTCCTCCCGGAACGGGTAAGAGCCAGACAATTACCAATCTTATCTCCCACCTTCTGGCGACAGGAAAAACCGTTCTGTTCGTGTCAGAGAAAATGGCGGCCTTGGAAGTTGTGCATCGCCGGCTGAATTCTCTTGGGCTTGGAGCCTTCTGCCTGGAGCTTCACTCTTCAAAAGCAAAGAAGGCCGAAGTGCTCAAGCAGCTAGGAACAGCACTTGACGCGGCGAGCTCGAAGACCGTCAAGGAATGGGAAGTCGAGGCGGAGCGGTTGGGAACGCTTCGCCAGGAACTGAATGGTGTAGCAACTGCTCTGCATCGAATCTATCCAAATGACCTAACAGTTTTTGAGGCTATCGGTACTTGCATTCAGTATGGCAGCAAGCGCCCAGCGCACCTGAGCTGGACGGACGCCAACACTCATAACCGCTCTGAACTTGAAAAATTACGCGAGACTGCGCGCCAGATGGCCGCACTTGCAAGCCAGCTTTCTGACCTTCGTACTCACCCGTTGTCGGCTATTGGACGGGGTGACTGGACCCCCAGTTGGCAACAGGAACTGTTAGACGCTGCTACGACGTTGGAAAAAGCTGTTTCTGACCTCCAGGCCGGTGCTAGTGACACGCTCAAGCTCTTCGGGTTAGATGGGTCGCTACTTTCGCTACGCGACTTCGAATCGTTCGACCGCCTTGCAGATACCCTCATCCGGGCACCAAAAGTGCCAGCGGGAGTTGCAAAGGCGGCTCACGACGAGTCCGCCCGAGCCCGACTAGGGATACTGCGTCAGCATGGCGTAGCCCGTAAGGCCGCTTGGGATTCACTGGGTGGAGCGTATCGCGAGGATGTCGTCTCTTTGAACGCCGCAGAGATAAAACTTCAGTGGGCCGAAGCCCAATCTACCTGGTGGCCGAAGAAATGGTTCGCAAAACGGTCTGTTACTTCCAGATTGCGATTATTCCGTAATGACCAGAATCGACCAGGGGAAGGCGATGTTGCGTCGTTACTGGATGCACTTACAAAGGTAAATGCAGAAGACAAAATACTGGACTCCATGGCAGGCGAGGCATCCACTCTATTGCAGGAACAATATTTGTCGTCCAAGACTGACTGGGAGGTCGTGGCCGAAAGTGCAAAGTGGGCCGAAGAATTTGCAGATGCGGTCGCCCGCATGGCAGGAAGCGACCCGGAAGCGGCGCGAAGCTTGCGGGAAAAGCTACAGCCTTTCGTTACAGAGAACCGTTCAATGCTCAAGGGAGACGGGGCCGTCGGTGCCCACCTTGTCAGGTACCTAGATAATTATCGGGATTTGTTGTCAAAAATGCAGCTTATCGTAGAGCTGGGCAGCTGCGAGCCCGGGCTTGGCCTAGACCCTGTCGCACCGGCAGTTCCTTCTCGTCTCCTAGGCATCCTTCAAGGATGGGGTCGAGCACAGCGACAGTTGCAACCTTGGTGCCTGTGGCAGAGCTCCCGTTCCAAAGCAATTGCTCAAGGACTACAGGGACTGGTCGCTGCACTTGAGGGCGATGAGGTTTCGTTGGCCGAGGTGCCTGAATATTTTGAATACAGCTACCGGAGCTGGTGGGTCAAGAAAGCAATCGACCGCGAACCCGTTTTGTGCACGTTCTCGAGCGCCGACCATGAGAGGAAGATTTCAGAGTTTCAGGCAGCAGATGCACGCTTCCAAAAACTGACGCAGCAGTATGTCGCAGCCAAGTTGGCTGGACACATCCCCTCGATGGGCCTACTTGTGCCTGGGGTAGAGTCGGAAATGGGAAAACTACGTCGCGAACTTCAGAAGCAACGCAAGCACATGCCAATCCGTCAGCTTGTGCAGAACCTGCCGACTTTGCTGCCAAAGCTAAAGCCATGTCTTCTGATGTCCCCGCTCTCCGTCGCCCAGTACCTCGACGCGGCTCATGCGCAGTTCGACGTCGTTGTATTCGATGAAGCATCCCAAATTCCGGTCTGGGATGCGGTAGGAGCCATCGCCCGCGGAAAACAGCTGATTTGCGTTGGTGACCCGAAGCAGCTGCCACCGACGAACTTCTTCAATCGCGTGGATGATTCAGGCGAGGGAGTTGGGGCAGATGACATTCAGGACTTGGAAAGCATTTTGGACGAGTGTTTGAGTATAGGCATGCCAAAGCTTGGGCTGAACTGGCACTACCGGAGCAAACATGAGAGCCTCATCACCTTCAGCAACGTAACGTACTACGACAACAGACTGGTCACGTTCCCATCGCCCGTTACCGAAGACCGGGGCGTTCATTTCGAGCATGTAAAAGGGGTGTATGACCGCGGCGGCTCACGAACGAACAGGGCTGAGGCCGATGCCATAGTAAAAGCTATCGAGAAGCATTACCTTGACCCGGCAAAGCGCCACCAGACCCTCGGCGTCGTCACGTTCAACCAAGCGCAGCAAAGTCTCATCGAAAAGCTGCTCGATGAGCGTAGGCGAGCATCCGCTCAATTGGACCAGGCAATTGCACAGGGAGGTGCCGAGCCGCTGTTCATTAAGAACCTCGAAAACGTCCAAGGTGATGAGCGGGATATTATCTATTTCTCAATCACATACGGCCCTGATGCCTCTGGCAAGGTTAGCCTCAACTTCGGACCGCTGAACCTCGAGGGCGGCCACCGCCGCCTGAACGTCGCGGTCTCGCGTGCACGTCAAGGCGTCGTCATCTTCAGTACCTTGCTACCGGAGCACATCGACCTGTCCAAAGTTCGTGCGGCTGGCGTGCGGGACTTGAAAAACTACCTCGAATTCGCAATTCGCGGCCCAAGAGCTCTTGTGGAGCAACGCATACCAACTGGGCTTGAGCCTGATAGTCCATTCGAGCGTGAAGTAATTTCTGCACTTCGTGAAAAGGGATGGGAAGTGCATCCGCAAGTCGGGGTATCCGGCTACCGGATTGATATTGGCGTCGTTGACCCTCGCGCGCCTGGCCGATACATCCTGGGCGTTGAATGCGACGGTCGAACCTATCACTCAGGTGCGACGGCTCGCGACCGCGATAGGCTGCGGCAGAATGTATTGGAAGGACTGGGCTGGAAGCTACATCGTACATGGTCCACAGACTGGTGGCTGAATCCCGAAGAGCCGATGCGCAAGCTCATTGCGAGGTTGGAGCAATTGGTTGCAGAGGAGCCCGAACTAGCCGACGCGGCTAATGAAGCCTCCATGCAAGTGCAGCCTGACAGCACGGACGGCGTAACGACAGACATCCAAGATGGTAATGCTGAGCACGTGGTCGAGGCTCAGACAGAAGAGAAGAGCGCTCTGCAGAAATACCAACCCCTTTTGCTTGAAAAGAGCAACTCTGACTTGTTCTATGAACTCGATTCAAACAGCAAGCTTAAAAAGCAACTGCTGGACATCATCAATCAGGAAGGACCAATTGCGGAACCAGTGCTGTTCCGTCGAGTATCCCGAGCATGGGACTTGGCCCGTATTGGCCGCCGCATAGAAGAGCGCCTGAAGTTGCTGGCGCCAACTCATCTTGGGCGAACGACTGATGGCGCAACGTTCTACTGGCCGGAAGGGATGGAGGCAGAGTATTGGAACGGATTTAGAGTGCCGGGAGACGATGGTGACTCTAAGCGTGCCCTGGACGAAATATGCGTGGAAGAGCTAGGCAACATTGCCATATTTGTTCTATCCCAGTATGGCAACATGCCTAAGGAAGACTTGTACCGCGCGGTTTGTAAGTTGCTCGGGATTTCAAGAGTAACAGGGGAGGCGGAAGCGCGGCTTCAGAAAATGTTTGCAAACGGACAGGCAATACAGCGAGTAACCATTGACAACGGAACTGCATCGCTACGTCGCGCATAAACTTGGCAGCGTTAATGGTTGCACTTAACGGATTGAACACGAGTCGGCAGAGATACGTTCTCTGTGGCAGCGGCAGGTATCCGTGAGCTCCTAGCAAGGTGTATCTGGCCCTCGGTACTACCATCAAGGTGGCTGGTAGCCAAGCGGCATTCCGTGCGGTGGACTTTGATGCCAATCTGGCTGTGACCCGGGCTGCTCTGGGTACTGCTGCGCGGCGCGTTGCTTTGCTGAGTGCGATGGGTCGATAGGTGCGAAAGCGCACTCGAGCATTTTATACAATTGCGTCAAGAGCGAACTTGAGGAAGCTTCGAAGGTAATAAGGTTTGACACCATAGTAATCCCGGCACTCGCTCTTGGCTGGTAACAGGGAGGCCCTTGGTCAACGACCACGCGCAGGAAAGAAGTTGGGCATGGTTGCTGGCTCAGCATTGCTTAGGCCGCTTATCCCAGCAAACCACCGTCCGATTAGAGCAGCCGACGTTGCTCGCGCAGTTCTCAAGCGGGTGCCACCGGCCCAAGGCGTCGAAATCTTGCTTTCGGGCGCAATGCAGAGCAGAAAATGACTTCTGTACTGAAGCGCACTGTAAGGCGCCTTTCGCACTTGTGAAGTCTGGCGTCTGACGCTGAATAACAGCAGTTACCAGGTGCTGCTGTCGAGTGTTCTTCCCTTCCAGTCAGTATCCTGCAATTTATGTTCTAGAAATTTATTAACTGCGGATTCTTATCATAGCGTACCGTCAATTTTCTTCTACTCTTCAAGAGCGTAAGTACCTTTTCGCTGCTGCCATTGCGGCATCAACATCTTGAGAGAGCCTATGACCGGCCTCAGCGCTGGAGTACCCCCGCGAAATATCAGCCAAATATCTATCGTTAGCTGCTTTCAGAGCATCTAAACACGTCTGCGCCTGTACACGGTTCATTGTCTTTTTGAGTTCGGCGACTTCTTCAAAAGCAAGATTAATATAAACATTCAATGATTCTTCAGATATATGACCTGTAATCTCCATCACTTTCTTTTTGAAAGCCTCAGCACTGAGCAACATCTTACGAAAATCATCTTTCTGTTCGAGCTCGTGAGCAAGGATTAGTCGAACGAATGACTTGGTAATGAACCTATGCCGCATCATATGGGGGCAACACTGTACAGAAATTTTTGCCGTTTTTGCAAGGACGCTAAATTCCTGTGTAATAGTATTTGGGACTAAACCTTTCCCGTTTTTGCAATTTATGATGAATAGACCATGTTCTTTATCATCTTTGATACCTAATGTTTCTAAATAGCGCTTTCGGGCCTTTCCATATGACTCAAGAAAATTAAGTGTAATTTCATCTATCGGAACTTCACGTTGTTTGTAGGTACTATTTCTGCTCTTAACAGTACGAAACCTCAGTTGCGGAATATAATCCTCTACACCATTCGTAAGCGCTTTTCTCCTCTCTTCTAACACTCTACGAACGTCGCTTGTTCTTAAGAGAATCAACTCCATACGTCGCAAGCCGAGGCTCTCAAAGAGTTCAAGCATTGCAAGCCGCCGTAGACGTAAAAAGTCACTTTTACCTAATTGGTCGGTAGCTCCCCTCAATAACGTAAGCTGTTCGTCTGTCGTAGGAAGGCGTATTTTGTCAGGTTCAGCGAGAGGAAAAGAAGGGTGAGTCCATTTTGTCCCGATTATGATGTTACCTCTCGGACTTCTCCTCTTATATTCAGTTTTGTAGCCCTTTATCCTAAGATTACGCCCTACAAAGAAGGGGTCATCGTAGTACTGTTCACCTACAAAATTCAAAAACTCCAACCAGACCACACCGATTTTCTCAACCTGCGTCGCATTTCTCGCATTAACTAATTCACCTTTTCGGTAAGTCTTTTCAGCTTTGAGACCACTAACCGCTAAGGCGAAATCCGCATCGATAAGCTGGATAAATCCCTTATTGTTATTCGCGCAATAACGTATCAATGGAGTAAGGTAAGCTGCATAAGTCGCAAGTGTACCGCCTCTCCCTTTGATTGAATAACCTTGGGCGTAAAGCCATTCTAAAAATAAATTAACTTCTATACACCAACTACCATTTGGCCACATGACAAACGTAAGTGACTCATTAGCCGCGTCGCAAGGCTGGCCTGTCTCCATGGTGCGGAGATATGAAACGAATTGCGAGCCGGAAAGGGAGTAGAGTTGCCTATTCATTTTCAATTATTTTTATGCGTGACTTCACTCTAGCCATAGCGACGATAGCACGCAACTCTACTTCTTCAGCAGCACAGCGTGCAACGATTGACGGTATTTTTGACTCTTTTGCGTATGACCTTGCATTTTTCATAGCTTTGAAAAGCGCCCTGGTGACATTCCAGAGGTCACCCAAAAGCAAGTCATTCTCATCTTTCAATTCACTGACGCGTAGAGCGAGAGAGGAACGTGTTACTTTCCTTGGGCGATGACTCAATTCGTGTTTTTGAAAAGCTTCAATACAAAGCTTTCGCATATCATCGAGCCACTGAAAACCTCCTGAAAATAATAGACCTGCATAGTCTTTAACAGTGTTCAATGATGATGCATTTATTCCATCCTCCGGGCGCTGCATTGCAACCATCCTATGTTGAGATTTAAGCGCTTCTTTGAGTGCGACATCGGCTATAAATAGCTTAGGGTCAAGTAGTACACCTTGAAAAAGTCTGTAGGTATGGTAGACAGAGTACAATTGTTTCAAAACATTACGAGCCAAAGTGGGAGATACTCCTCGTTTGGTCTCTATAATTTTACTACTAGCAGATTTTGGTTTACGAACCTTTTGAAGGGCGTTATTCGCTTGGTTAAAGACATGATTCAGTTCGATGAATGTTTCCGTTAAGTAGAATTCTTCCTTTTCAAACGTTTGTACATTGTGAACGTGCTTGGAACTGAGGGACGTCTGGGCTTCCACGCGGCTTATTTCATCAAAGACAGTAATCAATTGCGTATCGTCGACGTACGCTTGAGGTCTATCTACAATATCAAGGAGAATGCACAGCAGCTTCGTAATTGCATGGTTTAATTTAGTCTTAGATGTCATCGTTATCTCCCCATACTATGATTCCCAACTTACAATCAGTCTCAGTCCCGACGTTTAAGAAGACAGGTTGTATTTCAACAGAACCTTCAGCCTGAAGATTTTCAAGATAATTAACATACGTATGGAACGACTTATCATCAATTATTTCGAAAGCAGGCACCTTAAATTTATCATTTAAGAATTCATTCAGGCTCCTACATTCAGAACGCCCATCCCTAGCCATAAGAGCAACGGCAACCGACTTCATTGTGCGCAATACAGCGCCTGGGATGAACTCAGACAAATAGTTATACACTTGCTCAGGGTCAACCTGACGAAGAAACCAGCGTAACGTATCCATTCCAGCAAACGCACAACATACAAAGAAAAGCATCGCAAACGCGCGACGGAGTTGGTGTTGCCGGATGTAATATCGACGACCGTCTCTTGTAAGAGGAGCATTAATATAATCATGAAAAATGTCCAAGCAGAGATTGTAGTAAGTATAAGATTTAAAAAAACCACCACGTATGCTCGGAGTGTCAAAGAGGTTAGTGCCGGTCCCTAAGCCTTCTTTATTAAGACGGAAATGCAATTTTTGTATAGTCTTTATAACATCGACAGCGACGAGTGGTACTGGTCGCTCGTCAAGTCGTCTCAAGTCGCCATATCCAGATTTCCGGGTCAATAGGCGTAGCCAACTCTCAGTCTCGTCAAGGCAGTCTAACGGCAGGTCAGTAAGCTCGCCATTACGCGCCGCCATTAACAGTCCTACGATGAATTGCATTGCTCCATATAATGCATGGACCAATTCCATTAGACCTTGCTTATCATCCCTCATTCTCTTGTAGTAGTTTTCGCTACTACGTTTACTTTTCTTCTTCTTATTACCGTTTTCAACAACAGTCATTTGCCACCGCAGACTCCAGTACTTTACTCCTAGGATACGAGTATCGTTGGCCAGAAAAGGTAAAATCGAATTTTCGGTCGCAAATTTTTGGATAGGCGTATCCGCAGCCTTTGCCGCTTTCAACACATTTACGTAGCTTTCTAATAGGTGTTCGGCATGGGTGTAAAAGAAGGAAATCGCGTTCTTGAGCGAATTAATGACATAATCAGGCGGAACGGTTTGAAACCGGCCAGGTTCTTTCAGCTGGATAGCATCGTAAAGTCGATATGCTCCGAAATCATCAAATGACTTTTCCGGTATACCGATGCCGACTTCTGATAGTAGCTTGAATGATATTAAAGTATTTTTATATGATGAAAAATGTTGTTCAGAGATAGAATCCTGTAACCCGCCAGTTGTTACAGGTACCGCAATATGTTCTTGGAGATACTTGTCAAATGGTTCTAAGCAAAGCTCCTCTGGAATAGACTTTCTGAGAATTTTCCCGAGAAGCGTATTTGCATAGATTATCTCCGAAATCTTTCTTGTATTTATACTGAGCCGATAGGGTTTTTTGTCCGGTGTCGGGTTGTACATTCCGGAAAGGTATAACGCAGCCCGACCACGTAAAATATCTTCATCGGTAAGGCCTTTCAATGAAAAGTCAGTCGGCGGCACATGTAGGGTCCTTAAGGCCGGCTCTCGTTCTAGCGCCTTTTTGTAATCGCTATCGCAGATGTTTTTGCTTTCTTCCTTTATATAGGAAGCTAACCGTTCTTCCCATTGGTAGATTGAACTAACGATAGCATTACGCGATGCTATTTTTACTAGCAACGACTTTAGGTCAGTGCCAATTATAGAACGGAGACCATGGTCTTCGAGCCTTAGCGCTTCAGCATTAAGGAGAAAATAGTCCGTAAGTTGGAGTGCACGACGAAGTCTATCTTTGTATATAGGAATATCTGGCTTTCGTCTTCCATTGACGAGGGGATGAGTTTGGAGGCAAAGTAGATAATAAATGTCTTCAAGTAGTTGGCTATTTCGTGCTGCCGTAAGCATTTCTCCTGACGGTAACCTAATTTCGAAATCAATTACTATTGGTTCGCTATCTCCAAATTGAGCTATCATCTGTGGTGCGCCAAATGGGCTCTTAAGCCACCAACTGGAATGTCTAATATCTACTAGGCGGTCATTGGCTATGTCAGCATAGCTGTGTTGCAGATTTAGACTAATCATAGAGTATTGGCTCCATAACTGTAGAGTTGGCGTCCTCCTTCGCTGCACGCAACGCCTGGCTGATAGTGGGATTCATCCCATTCTGCTTCTCAATATACGCAACTACGTGGTCACCTAATTCAGACCAAAACATAGCAGTTGCATTTACAGTGTACTTGGCATTTTTTACCGCGTTAGAAATATTAATTAGAGCTGTTAAGTTTTCTTTGTTTGCGTTAAATACGAAATTGCCGTCGCTTCTCTCTGTCGATTGCTCACTGTTAACTTTCACTGCTGTGGAAAGCTTTGTAATATTAGGAAATGCGTTATTCACTAAAAAAGTATCAAGTTCTTCTACCGTTTCAAAACCGGTTGCCTTCATTAAAAACGGCGTGTCTTTTACTGCCTCAATCACCAAACGTAGCTGAAACGCTCGAATCCATCGATTGCGGAAGAAAGCGACAAATTCATTGGGTAAGTAGCGTGACAATAACCCAGGTAAGTGCTCCTCGTGACCAAGAGCCTTTGCCATCGCAGCTTCGCTTCGTTTTTCTATGAAAACTGTTAATGCTTTAGTTGACCTTACCGCTCGTAAGGAGAACCGATTCACGTATTTGACAGCATGCTCATGCGGCATTCCGCAATTTTCTGAGAACTGCGCCACCAATGCATTGATATTTTTTTCTTTATGATGAATTGGCGCGAAATCCCTTATGGGCATAGGTTTTCTAAAACCACTCCCAGAGATGAATAGCATTTTCCAGCCTGTGTCACCATGCTTAATCATGTACTCACGATAACTTCGTGTTACTGCCAACAGCTTCAATACAACTCGAAGTGACTTCCTGGTAAGCTTTATTCGTTGTTGTCCATGCTTTTTTCCTTTTCTGTATTTAACTCCAATAAGGTACCAGCCGTCGTTAGTTCTTCGTAGTCCAGATAGCCTTTTGTATTTATCGAATAATGTCAAGTGTTCAAGGAACGAAGGTGTAATTTGTGGATGCTCTGCAATTAACAGAGTGGCAAAGGAGAGAAGTTCTAGGCTTGTTGGCAAACCAAGCTCGTATGCAGTTTCGCGAAGACCGTATGGGTAACGCAATTGTAGATTTGGTACTTCATAAGTAGTTTGATGGCCGAAATGTTCGTAAGAAGCAGATGCGATTTCCAGATAACCTGCAACGTCAGCATCTACTAATGAACCAACTGTGTATGCATACTCAGCACTCTTCGCTTTGACACTGCCTGCAAGTGCTAATGCTTTTCGGCGGCGATGACGTTGCATAAGCAAGGCCACCTCGGTGTTCGCCCAAGTAACAGCTGTCTGTACTGATTCTGGAATGGCTTTACATAAAAATTGAAGTGCTTCGTTGTCAGAACATCCAAGAGGAACAATAACAAGTAACTCTTCTAAAGCACCAGAACTTAACGTGGAAGTGCCATCCTCGCTGGCCGTTACATTCTTTTTATCTGGACCAGGAAAAGCTCCGTATTGAGGTGCAAAAATAGATGGTGTTAGGAATTCCGTAGCTATGGATACCCACTGGTTGGCCCAGTTAGAGATTATTGTAGTTTCTAAGCACGTGCTTTTGCGCTCTTCACTATGATGAAGCCAGAAATCGTTCCAGAAATTAGTTACAAAGACTCGATTTTTAAGCGATGCTGGTGTAATTCCCGGATATGTTTCAATATAATCGGCAAGCTCTTTAATTACCGGGATTTTATCGGACCGTCGAGCTTCGTACCAACTGCTAAGTACAGTATAAAAGGCATCCGTTGTTTCTATTCCCAATTTTTCATAGATTTTGCGAAGCGGTATCCAATATAACTTCCCATGTTGGTTGAACGTGGGCCACGCACGCCAAATACTCTCTGCATGAGGCGATAACTCCATACTGTTGAATTTACGAACTAATACTGCTATTTCGCTCGGTACCGAAGTTGCGCTAAGGGGAATCTCTCTGCCGTTGAGCATTCCGGGGTTTATTGTTTTCATCAATAGTGTCCAAGTACGTGAGTACTTGTACCGTGTTGGCAGGGTCACATCAATGAAACGTGGTGAGTTAAGTGCTCCTAGCATTTCTAGATAAATTGAAATAAAGCTGCCCGACGTGAGGCTACTTAGCGTGAGGGTTTTTTCTGTCAGTTGCAAATAGCACTCGAGCGCCGTAATAAGCTGTGGATACCTTTTTTCACGGTAGTCATTATTGAGCATGCTAGCTGCGCTTCGAAAAAGCGCAACTGCTTCTTCCGTAATGTGCTGCAGAGGGTAATCTCTGTAGGGCGAGCCTATGTCAACTATAATGCTTTGTTGCTCTGCCCTGCTTAAAAACGGTATGTGCTTCATGATTTGAATCCGCTTCACAAGTACTAATATTATTAACTACCGTTAACGATAATCCAAAATCGCCCTATCTTGTTAAATAATTTTCTTACTGAAAAGTTCAGTAAATATATGAATTTAAAGAAAAATAAATTTTTTTTAAATAGGTAAAAAACATTATAGCTTCAGTAAATTCGTCCAATCACTGCAGAGCTCTATCTCATTGATATTCCTAGTGGTCTCTGTGTTTATCCTAAAGATTCGAGAATCAGTGATGACCTAATTGTGATTTTCAAAGTATTCACATTAGCAGCCGTATTTAACACTGCAACGTGTGGGTCTGTTGTGAATCTAAGACAGTTATGAAAAACGAAGTAATTTGGTTGTGAATTGGGCAACTGGCAGGTCGGACGTGACCGCATGCAGCGTGTCTGGCGTCGCGAGGGGCTCAAAGTACCGAAGAAGCACCGACCCAAGGGGCGGTTGTGGTTCGACGATGGCTCTTGTGCACGCTTGCTCCTGCAACACCGTCATCATGTCTGGAGCTATGACTTTGTGCCTCACACCACTGAAGATGGCCGCAGCCTGCGGCTGATGACGCTCGTCCACGAGTTCTTGCGCCAGTGTCTGGCCATTAAGGTAAGGTGTCGACTCAATGGCATGGACGTCATCGAAACGCTGGCTGACGCGATGCTGGAACATGGCATTCCGATGCACCTACGGTCGGTTAATGGACCAGAAATGACGGCGAAAATTGTATGTGACTGGCTGGTCAAGGTTGGGACGAAAACACTTTTCATTGAACCTTGGAGTTCCTGGGAAGATGGCTATTGTGAGTTCTTCAATGGCAAGCTGCGTGATGAGCTTTTGAATGGTGAGCTGTTCTACTGCATTAATGACGCCCAAGGCGTGATTGAGAACTGGCGTCGTCACTACAACACGCAGCGCCCGCACTTATCGCTGGGATACCGGCCGCCTGCGCCCGCCGCTTACTGAGCGGAGCCCGTCATATCTGCTCTACCTGAAAACCTGCAGTAGACTTCACCTCTCTGAAAAGAACTGGGCTGGAATATCGGTCACGTCATTTCATTAGGCACGGACTTGGCAATTATGCAATTAAGTTGCTTTCAGCCCGTTCTTTTAGGAACAGTTTTCCACTTTGCGTTCAATTAAGGCAAACTATTCTTGGTTAGGCTGTCTCTATATTTCATTGGCGACAAAATTATGCCTTTGTCGACGGCTACTTACCTGCTGAGCCAGCGGTAACAGTACCCCAGTCTGGCCGGTAAACAGTGCAAGCGAATGCGTGATGCTTCAGACTTTGGTGCTATCTCTGCACTGCCGCGTATTCTTGTTTTCGACTATCGTTTTGCCGTTCTGCCTACACGTAGCGATAGGCCGTAGCCTACCACGGTACAACAGCAGGCTATTTTGACTCTAGACACGAAAACAATCTATGGGCCATGCCATGCTGATTCACATAGTGCACCGATTTTGAGGTCTATCCCATACGGGCGATGTTTCGCTACATACCATACGGGCCGCGATTTCTATTGCTTTGTTCCGAAGCCAAGAATCACTACCCGATGTCTTCCAACTTGGCTGACTGTTATCTAGTTATGCCGGACGGTGATTCTGCGGTTCGTACTGATGGCAGATAGAGCTACCTGTGCAAATTTATTGCAATGACAATATTTAAAGATGTCAAAACATAATGGCTATACCTGACAGTTATCAAAGTATTGGGTCGATATTTTTTCAGTGACGAGCAGCATTCCACGAGGGTTCTAGTGCTGTTGACAACTTTCGCAAAAAAGCTAACCGAGGAGCTCATGGCGGTCCATGCAGCCGAGCCGGTCAGCTCCAGCACATAGAGCGGAATCAGGAAGGCCAGCGTCCATGAGCAGGTTGTCGTGGCAATGTAGGAAAGGATGAGCTTGATCATCGCGCACTCATCATGACGGGTTCGCCGATGCCGTGGCGATGTTGTACGGCGCCGCCGCATACCTGGCAATCGGGATCGCGTTCCCAGGTTTCGGCAATGCCCACCGATAGATCATCGAAGCTGAATTCCTTGAGCTTGCCGGTGAGCTGCGGCCGCTGGCAGCCGGTGAGGTACTTCACCGCCTCGCTGACGATCATGCCGGCGGTAACCGCCACCAGCGTGACAAAGGCAGGCGCTGGCCGTTCATAGGTGATGTCCTGTTCCTTGGACATGGCCGAGATCCGCCTGACGGTGCCGTTCTTTGAACGGGCCGATGTGAGCCAGCAGGCTTCGCAGCCGCTGATGCCGGGGTCGACCGAAAAGAATACCGAGCGCCGCACATCGAGGCCGCCGGAAATGAAAGGGATGCCGTGCCGTACGCAGGCGGCATTGAGCCAGTCGCCGATATAATTGGCCGGCTTGTCGGCGACGCAGATCACGATGTCATGGCCGCGAACCACGCCGGCCACATCCTCCGTCGATTGCAGGCGAAGCCTGTGCGTGCGTATCTCCATGCGGCTGTTGAATTCGAGCAGGCGCTTCTTTGCGGTCTCCACTTTTTCCGAGCCGATGTCGCTTTCCTTGTAGAGGATCTGGCGATTCAGGTTGGAGAGTTCGATTTTGTCGAAGTCGAGAATGGTGAGATGACGTATGCCCAGCGCGGCGAGATCGAACAGGATATGCGTCCCCAATCCGCCGCAGCCGAGCACGCAGACGCGCGCATCCTGCAGCTTTTCCTGGAAGGCGTACTTGTTGTCGCCGAAGGCCGCCATCGATCCGAAGAAATCCAAGTTGCGCGAGAAGCGGGTGCGGTCTTCCGCGTCCAGCGCGCTCGGCAGGCTTTCCTCCGGAACTTCCACCAGCCTGTGTTCGATGAAGTCCTTCACCGCGTTGCGTAACGCGCTTTCCTGTGCGGCGGGCTTCTGCGACAGGACATGGCCGATGAGGCCTTCGGCGTCGCGCGTGCCGTCGAGAGCGGAGGTCAGCAACCATATCGCGCCGTCGGGGTCGGGCAGTTTCGCGTATTGCCCGTTGAACTGCAGCACGACCTGTTCGGAAAGCCGATAGGGTATGACGGTGGGCTTCAATCTCAATTTCATCTCGTATCCTCGCTGCTTGAAAAACCCGGGGAAGCGTGTTCCCCGGGAACCCGAGTTACCGCTTTTCCTGCTTAGCCGACTTGATGGACGCCGGCGACCGATGCTTTTTCAAAAGTCATGATGAACTCCTTCATGAGGTGGATGATGTGCCGATGGCGCAATGCCCATCGGCCCCTGCAGTGCACAACGCGGCCGGGATGTGAGTGGAAGCTTAGCGGCGTGCCCGCAGATGCCCAGTGTTGAGTCCCGCGGAACTGAGCTGCGTCAAACACTGTGTTGTGAAAGAAAAGGAATGCACCGTCTTGTATCTAGCGGCTAGATTGACCAACGACGTATTGGAAAAATACTTAGGTGATCTGTAGGTGTTACCGGCATTCGTGGCCGATGCCATGCAAGCGCGAGAGAAAATCTTCATGCCGCGCAAGCAGTGCATGCCTTCCTGTGTATGCCAGTATCTGTACCTGCGCCATTACCGCATGTGTAGCGGCCGTCGGGAAGCGATGGGAAGTGTCGGAAAGTGATGGGGAGATGGGGAGATGGGGCAGAGGGCCTATGGCTGCATGGCAGGCATGCCGTGACATGATGCCGCCATTGACGCACTGAAACCGCTGCGGATGTCGCTGCGGGTGCGCAAACGCGGGGAAGTGCGAAGCCGGCGCGGAGCCGGCTTCGCCTGTCCGCATCAGATATCGAAGAAGACGGTTTCCTCGGGCCCCTGCAGATGGATATCGAATCGGTACACCACCTGGCCATGCTGTTCGCTGCGCTGGGCGATCAGCGTCTTGCGCCGCACTTCCCATTCGATCAGGTTGAGAACCGGATCCTTCGCATTGGCCTCGGTCTCGTCGGAGAAATACATCCGCGTATTCAGACCGATATTGATGCCGCGCGCGACGATCCACAGGTTCACATGCGGCGCCATCGGCCTGCCGTTGCGGCCGACGACGCTGCCAGGCTTGACCGTGTCGAAGGCATAGACGCCGGTCTCGAAATCCGAGCAGGCGCGTCCCCAGCCGCGGAAATCCTTGTCGAGCGGCTTTTCCTGTCGGTCGGCCGGATGGTTGTACTTGCCGGCGGCATTGGCCTGCCATATCTCGATGAGCACGTCGCGCACCGGCGTGCCGGAGCCGTCGAACACCCGGCCTTCGATGCGGATGCGCTCACCCTGCGTATCGGGGCCGGCGAGCACATTGGTGAAGTTCTTTTCAAAGATATCGAAGCCGGCGGCCTTCGGCGCCAGGCCGATGTGAACGTAGGGCCCGGCGGTCTGCGACGCGGTTTCCTTCAACTCGCTGAACTGGTTGATCTTCATTTGCCCTCTCCCTGGACGCGGTTTTCAAAGAGCGTGGCGCGGCGGCCGCGCAGCACGATGTCGAAGCGGTAGGCGAGGCTGTCGAGCTGGATGAAGGCACTGCGGTCCAGCTGCGCGATCAGGCCGCGCACCGATTCCTCGTTGCCGATCGATTGCAGGATCGGGCACTGCGCGATCAGCGGATCGCCTTCGAAGTAGAGCTGCGTGATCAGGCGCTGCGCCCAGCCGTCGCCCGAAATCGCATAGTGGATATGCGCCGGGCGCCAGTCATTGATGCGGTTGCGCCAGGGGTAGGGGCCCGGCTTGATGGTACGGTAGTAGTAGTAGCCGTTCTGGTCGGTCAGCATGCGGCCGCAGCCGCCGAAGTTGGGATCGATCGGCGCGATGTACTGGTCCTTCTTGTGACGATAGCGGCCGCCGGCATTGGCCTGCCACACTTCGACCAGCGCATTCGGCACCGGCCGGCCGAGTTCGTCGAGCACGTAGCCGTGAACGACGATGCGCTCGCCGATCGGCAGGCCGTCCTTGGCGTAGTTCATGATCAGGTCATTGTCGAGCGGGCCGAGTTCATCGGGGCTGAACTGTGGACCGGTGATCTCCGACAAGGAGTTCTGCAGCGAGATCAGGGCGTTGCGCGGCGAGCGCAGCACGCTGGTCTTGTAGCCGGGGGTGAGGGCGTCGGGATGCACGCTGCGGTCGCGCTGCATGAATTCGCCGAACTGGTCGAGCAAGCCGGGCATGAAGGGAGTCTCCTGTAGAAGGTGGAAGGCATGAGCCATGCTCAAACAACAAAACGAGCCGCCAATTTATCTCTGAATATTATTCATGTAAATTGAAAATATAACGAAAATTTCATAACATGCGGTTATGGAAAAAGACAATTTCAGGCTGCGCATCCGGCTGCGCCATATTCACTGTTTCCTCGCGATCGCCCAGGAGGGCAATCTCGGCAAGGCGGCCGAACGGCTGCGTCTCACCCAGCCGGCGATTTCCAAGACGCTGGCGGAACTGGAGGATATTGCCGGCTGCAAATTGTTCGAGCGAGACCGCCAGGGCGCGCGCCTGACGCCGCGCGGGGAAAACTTCCGCCGGCACGCGCTCGGCGTGCTGGAAGCGCTGGATGCGGTGAGTGATTCCATCGGCCTTGACCCGCGCCCGGAAGGTGCGGTGGTGAACATCGGCGTGCTGCCCAGCGTGGGCGCCGACCTGATGCCGCCCGCGCTGGCCGCATTCCGGCGCAGCCATCCGCAAGCCCGCGTCGCCATCCGCACCGCTGCCAATGCCCCGCTGCTGGACATGCTCAAGGGCGGCGAGGTCGACTTCGTCCTAGGCCGCATGGCCGATCCGCAGATGATGGTCGGCTTGTCCTTCGAGTTGCTGTATGTGGAGCCGCTTGCGCTGCTGGTGCGCGCCACGCATCCGCTGACTGCCGCAGCCGGCGTGTCGCTGGCGGATGTGGTTGCCTATCCCCTGGTGATGGCGCCGCCGGGAACGGTGCCGAGGCACCATACGGAAAGCCTGCTGCAGGCACATGCCCTGGAACTGCCCCTGCACCGCACCGAGACCATGTCGGTCTCCATCGCGCGCCAGATCGTGCTGCAGACGGAGGCGGTATGGTTTGCGCCATCGGGCACGGTGCGCGACGACCTGGCTGCCGGCACGCTGCAATCCCTGCCGGTAGGTACCAAGGGCACTGAAGAACCGGTCGGCCTGCTGCAGCGCAGCGATGCCGCGATGGGTCATGTCGCGGCGGATTTCATTCGGGTGTTGCGCGACATGGCGGCGAGCCGGCGTCCGGCATTGACCGGCCACTCCGGCTGAACATGCCCGGTATGGTGGCGGAAAATGCGGCGGTTGCCGGCGCCGAGCCCGGGCATGACAACGGATGCTCAAGCACTCAAGCACTCAAGCACTCAAGCTGTAGCCGATTTTTCGCATGCATCGATCGGCGGCGATCCTTTATTTCTCCTCGTCATGAGAAGGGGCGCAGCAATACGATCAACGCGATTTGTCCAATGCGGATTGGACGGTCCTGATTGCGCATATGATCAGAAAGTTCCATAAAAAATATACATATTTTGTACACTAATTGTCTGCAAGCGTACTGAAGCCGCGCGTCGGAAGGAAGACAATGGTTGCCATACCCGCCATGTTGAATTGGCTTCGATCTTGCCAGCCCCCTCCAGACATGTTGAAGACAGGCGAGTAAGCAAGAGCGAGGCAAACAGCAATGGTGTGGAAGCGCGTTTCGGCTTGAAGCGCTTCAAGCGCTTGAAGCAACAGACGAGGGCAAAGCAACGGCTGCCGGACGTCGGCGCCGGGGCAGCCATCGAGCAGGACTTTGTTCATTCATTGACGTCGCCGGCACGGCGCGTACCGGTAACGTTCGAATCCGAAAAGCCAAAATGAATCAACAGACATCTTCGTCCAGATACGATCCCAATCGTTTGCTCAATACCTTGATGGCGCGCCTGTCGCTCAAGAGCGACAGGGAGCTGAGCCGGACATTGCATATCTCCTACAGGCTGCTTGAAAAGATCCGCAGTGGCGCCCTCACCATCAGCCCGTCAATGCTGCTCTGGATGGCGGAATGCGCGCAAACCAGCATCGAGGAATTGCGCAGCATTCTCGGAGACAGGCGAAGCAGGGCGCGGATGAGCTTTGTAAAAGCGACGTGACATTGCGTTAGCCATGCAAGGGGCTTGATTCCCGTATCGGGCCTGTCAATCGGCTGTCCACGGTCGGCTGTGGGCTGCTGGCTACCGGCTGCTCCTCGCCGTCTTGCGACAGGCCCGTTCGCTGGGTTTCCTTGCAGCTATCCCTATTCCATTCCAACAGCCGCCAGCCTGAATGGCGGACAACGCAGAGCACACATGCACTCAGTCTCCTTGAGAGAAACAGCGACGAATCTGGTACGCAGGCCGGTCAACGGCATTGTCATCACCGCAAGCGGACGTTCTATTCCCCAACCGCCGTGGATCATTCCGGATGATCCGGCAACCACGGCTGCCTATGATCAATGGCTCATCGACCAGAGCAGGATCGAGGCGGTCGACACCGGCGAGGAATGGATGATCTGCAGGCTGGCCGGCCTGGATGCCGGCTTCATGGATCCCTCGCTCCGTCATCTGTTGAGCGACTTCCTTTTCGGCCTTCCGGAACCCGAGTTCGAAGCGCGGCACCGGACGGGTTCGTCGCCGGAGGAATAGCCGCGCGCCATGAAGGCAGCGTTGAGGATGTACGGAAACAGCCAGTCCGGAACAGGCATCGCGCGGAAAATTTCGTGCGCAAAAATTTGGCACTTCATCGAAAACCTTTTCCCAGCTTGCTGTCTTAGCAACAGAGGCCGCCAAAAAATCGATACTTGGGACGGCCAAACTTCTCATGCCTGCCCCACGTCATTGCATGTCATTACATGAGATGGCGCGGGCCTGGCATTACTTATCCTGGAGAATTGCATGTTGGCGATGAATTACCGAGGACCGTACCGCGTCCGCGCGCAGCACAAGGAAGAACCCGAGATCGAGCATCCGAATGACGCGATCATCCGCGTCACCCGCTCCTGCATCTGCGGCTCCGATCTGCACCTCTATCACGGGCTGGTGCCGGATACCCGGGTCGGCATGACCTTTGGCCACGAGTTCACCGGCATTGTCGAGGAAGTCGGGCCGTCGGTGCAGAACCTGAAGGTGGGAGATCATGTGCTCGTGCCCTTCAACATCTTCTGCGGTTCCTGCTTCTTCTGCCAGAAGGAGCTTTACAGCAACTGCCACAATACCAATCCGGAAGCCTCGGCCGTCGGCGCCATCTACGGTTACGGGCACATCACGGGAGGATATGACGGCGGGCAAGCCGAATTCGTACGCGTGCCCATGGCTGACGTCGGCCCGATGGTGATTCCCAAGGACCTGCATGTCGACGACGCGGTGCTGCTCACCGACGCCCTTCCCACCGGATATCAGGCGGCCGAGATGGGCGACATCCAAGAGGGCGACACGGTGGTCGTATTCGGGGCCGGACCGGTCGGCATCTTCGCCGCCAAATCGGCCTGGCTGATGGGAGCGGGGCGGGTGATCGTGGTCGATCATGTCGAATACCGCCTGGAGTTCGTGAAGAATTTCGCTCAGTGCGAAGTCGTCAACTTCAAGGAAGTCAACGACATGGCCGAACACATCAAGCGGATGACCGACTGGCTGGGCGCGGATGTCTGCATTGATGCGGTGGGCTGCGAAGCGGCCGGCAACGCGATGCAGCAATTGACAGGGCGCTACATGAAGCTGCAGGCCGGTTCCGCCACGGCGCTGCATTGGGCGATCAATTCGGTCCGCAAGGGCGGCAACGTATCCATCGTCGGCGTCTACGGCCCCACCTTCAACGCCGTCCCGATCGGCAATGCCATCAACAAGGGGCTGACCCTGCGCATGAACCAGGCCAGCGTCAAACGGCATCTTCCGCGGCTGATCGAGCATATCCGGGCCGGACACATCGAGCCCAGGAAGATCATCACTCATCGGGTCCCGCTTGAGGACGTGTCCGATGCCTACCACATCTTCTCCAGCAAGCTGGATAACTGCATCAAGACCATCCTGGTTCCGCCCGGCGTATCCGGCATCGGCCTGGTGCAGTAAGCGTAAATCGGACAACAATCGAGGAGCCCAGCATGGAAGAGCACGCCACGCACCAACACAGCGACTATGATGGCGATCATCGCCATCCGCCCGCAAGAAAACCGCGCGAAGCCTATGCGCACATACCCGGATGGGGAGCGGACCTGGACCACAAGAACAGGCCGGCCTATCCGATGGAGCGCACTCCGCCCCGCCTGGAGAACGTGCATTGGACTCATCCGGAGAACCAGCCCGTCAACGTCAAGGTGTACCACTCGACCGAACGTCCCGGCCTCACGCCGGTGTTCGGCACCAGCACGCCGCCGACCGGAGTGAGCGGCAAGGTCCGGGATGTCGCCTATAAACTCAGCGAGAACGATATCCGGCACTGGCTCCTGCTGTTGCTTGCGGACCGCATCAATGTCGTCGAAGGCATAGGCCAGGACCTGATGCAAGGCCATGTTCCCAACGTCTTTGCGGAGATGGGGGTGCGTGCCGAATACGAGCACAATCCGGCGGGACTGGCGCGCAAGGTGCTGATCGCCTCGGCCGTGATCGGCGCCGGTTACTACCTGCTGAAACGAAACAGGCAAAAGCGGTACGGAAGCCCGCCCCAGCTGCGCGCGCAGCAGGCCGAACTCGACTTTGACTGATTGCTGTTGCTGACCTTAGTCATGGGGGCTCCGGGATGAGCCGGCCGGCGGCGCCTCCGCCCGCCGGCTGCTGAATCAATTGGAAAGGCGAGGATCAAACGGGCTAACGTGAAGATTTTCCTGTTCAGCGCCATCCGATCCGATGCCCACGAAAACATTGCCGTCATTATCGGTGCCCGACAAACGTTGGTCGGTACGCACCTTTCTGATCTGGCTCGTCCTCGCCTGCCTGTTTCCGGGAGTGATCGGTGCCGTTGCGCTGTTCGTGCATCAGTACCGCGAAGGGCGCGCGCAGCAGGAAACAAATACGATCCAGACAGCGCGCGCGCTGGTGCAGGCCATTGACAGCCAGCTGGAAAAAAGCCGGGTGGTTGCGCAAGCGCTGTCGATCGAGGACTCCCTGCTTCGCCATGATCATGCGAAGTTTCACAAGGCGGCGCGCGAGGTGCTGGCCCTGTCCGGTATCGGTGCGAATGTGGTGCTGCGCGACAGCAAGGGACAGCAAGTCGTCAATACCGCCGTAGAGTTCGGCCAGCCATTGCCCCGGCAGCAGGTACCGCAGCAGGTGCAACGGACAATTGACACCGGCAGGCCTACGTTCTCGGATCTCTTCATCGGGGTTCCCCTCGGGCGCCCGATCATGAGCGTCAATGTCCCGGTCATGATCGATGGGCTGCCCGCCTACGTGCTGGGCGTCGGCATCCTGCCGGCGCAGTTCAACGCCGTCCTCAAGGCGCAGAATCTGCCGCCCGGCTGGATTGCGGCGGTCTTCGACAGCAGCGGCACCATTGTCGGGCGCAGCAGGGCACCCGAGCAATTCGTGGGCAACAAGGTGACCGCTCCCTTGTTCCAGGCGATCCTGAAGACGGGCGAGGGATCGATTGAGGCCACGACGCAGGAAGGCTTCGCCGTCGTGTCGGCGTATAGCCGCTCTTCCGTGACGAACTGGGGCGTGGCGATCGGCATTCCCCTCCAGTCCCTGGTCGATGCGCTGCTGGCACGTCTTGCGATACTGGCCGCCGGAGTCGCCGCGCTGTTCGGCATTGGCCTGGTGCTGGCGTGGTTCATGGGAGACAGGATTGCCTATTCGGTGCGGGCGCTGATGAAGCCCGCCGTGGCCCTGGGGCGCGGAGAGCCGCCCAATGTGCCAGAACTGCATTTCCGCGAAGCGGCGGAGGTCGGCTCGGCTATCGACCGTGCTGCCAAGCTGTTGCATCAGCGTTCGGCCGCTCTCGAGGCGCGTGAAACGGAACTGGCTCAAGCGCATGCCCACTTGCGCAATGTGATCGACAGCTCGCCCGCCCTGATCTACCTGAAAGACCTGGATGGCAATCTGCTTCTGGTGAACAGGATGTATGAACAGCTGATCGGCGCTCCGGCTTCTGCCCCTGGCGCCGAGGATGCGCCCCGGAAGGCGATGATCCGCATGCCGGCGCCTGTCCCGGCCAGGTCAAGCGGCATGGGCACGATAGACAGTGCGGACATCAGGGTGATGGAAGGTGCCGGCATCGTGCAATTCGATGAGGACATCAATACGGTGGACGGCGTCCGGCATTTCGCGGTTTCCAAGGGGCCGCTGCGGGATCCCGCGGGCCGGGTGATCGGCATCTGCGCGGCGGCTGTCGATATTACTTCCCTGAAAGTGGCGGAAGCGAAAGTCCGCGTACTGGTGGAGACACTGGAAAGGCGGGTCGAGCAGCGTACCGGAGAATTGAACCAAGCCAATGCGCGGCTGGTGGAAACGAACGCCCGCCTGCAGGACGCCAACGGCCAGCTGGAAGCCTTCAGTTATACGGTGGCGCATGACTTGCGCGCGCCGCTGCGCGGGATTCAAGGCTTCGCCGATGCGGTAAGGGAAGACTTCGAGGACAAGCTGGATGACACCGGCCGGGATTATCTGCAGCGCATCTCCAGGGCAGCCGAGCGGATGGAACGTCTGATTGATGATTTGCTGTCATTCAGCCGCCTGTCGCGCATGGAGCTCGGTCTCGGCACGGTGAGCCTTGATGACGTCTTTGCGGAAGTGCTCGCCAATCTTGCTTCGCAAATTCAAGCGAGCGGCGCGCGCGTGATGCTTGTTCCCGACCTTCCGCATGTCAGGGCCAACAAATCGGCATGCCTCCATATCTTCCAGAACCTGGTGTCGAATGCCATCAAGTTTGCGAGGCCCGATACGCCGCAGCTCATCAGGATATGGACGGAAGCGCCGAACACTGAACAAAGCCCGATGCCATTGGTCCGAATATGTATTGAAGACAATGGAATAGGCATTCCTGCCGCGCAACGGGAGCGCATCTTTAAACCGTTTGAACGCCTGCATGGCATTGACGAGTATGCGGGGACAGGAATAGGTCTTGCCGTGGTCGAAACGGCAGTCCGGCGCATGCACGGTCACTGCGGAGTCGAATCCGAAGTCGGCGCGGGGTCGTGTTTCTGGGTGGAGCTTCCTGCTGTGCATGCGGAGGACTGATGATTCATGAACGTAACATTCTTTTGGTGGAGGACGAGGAAGACGACATCATTCTGATCCGGCGCGCATTGCGAAAGGGTGGAGTCGACGCGCCGATCGACGTGATACGTGACGGCAACGATGCCATGGACTTTTTCGGCAGGGAGGGCAAATACGAATCCCTCCAGCCTGTGCCGTTTCCAACCATCATCCTGCTGGACCTGAAGCTTCCCGGCAGGACCGGCTTTGAGATTCTCGAATACCTCAAGCGCCACGACAAGCTGGCATTGCTGCCGGTGATCGTGTTCACCAATTCGGCGCATGACAACGACATCAGAAAGGCCTATGCGCTTGGAGCGAATTCCTATCTGAAGAAGCCATACACCATGGCGGCGACGACCGAGTTGTTGCGGGCGGTCAGCCACTATTGGCTGGAATGCAACCAGCGTCCTCCGGGCGCATAAAACAATAAGGGAATAGAGGTTGGCATGGCGAATGAACCGATTCATGTCCTTCTGATCGACGATAGCGACGACGACCGCATGCTGGCAAGGCGCGCCATCGCCGGCAGCTTTCCGGATGCGGTGTTTACCGAAGTCGCCACGGCATCCCAGTTCGAACAGCAGGTGGATCAGCGTTTCGACTGCGTGATCACCGACTACCGGCTCGGCTGGGGAGACGGCTTGACCAACCTGAAGCGTCTGAAGGAAAAACATCCCGGACAGCCGGTCATCATGTTTACCAATACCGGCAGCGAGGACATCTGTGCTGCGGGGATGAAAGCGGGCTTATCCGACTATATCGTCAAGCGAAAGCAGGAGTTTCCGAAGCTTCCCGCCGCGGTACACACCGCGCTGGAACTGGCCGCGGCCCGGCAGGCGCTGCAGGAGCGGGAAGCGCGCATCGAGGAACTGTTCGAACGCGAACAGGCCGCGCGGCAGGACGCCGTGCGCGCCAATCATCTGAAGGATGAATTTCTGGCGACCGTGTCCCATGAATTGCGCACCCCGTTGAGCGCGATCCTGGGATGGGCGCACATGCTGCAGCTCGGACGGCTCAGCCGGGAAAAGGAAATCGAGGCGTTCGCCGTCATCGAGCGAAACGCCCGCACCCAGGCCAAGCTGATCGACGATATCCTCGATCTGTCGCGGATCGTATCCGGCACGCTGCGGATCGATCTGAGCCCGCTGGATATGCTTGCCACGCTGCGGGCGGCGCTGGATACGGTGCAGCCTGAAGCCAATGCGAAGGCGATCATCATCACGACCCAGTTCGATCCGATGCCGCCCCAGATACGCGGAGATGCCGCCCGCATACAGCAGGTTGTATTGAACCTGCTGACCAATGCCATCAAGTTCACGCCGGCAGGCGGCACGGTCCATCTCTCGCTTGAGAGAGCCGCGTCGAATCTCCAGATCAGCGTGCGCGATAGCGGGATCGGCATCGACCCGGATTTCCTGCCTCATATATTCGATCGCTTTCGGCAGATGGATATCGGTCCGACGCGACGGCATGGCGGTCTGGGCATTGGCCTTTCCGTCGTCAAAAGCCTGGTGGAAATGCATGGCGGCTTTGTACAGGCCTTCAGCGAGGGAACCGGGAAAGGCGCGCGCTTTGTGGTGAGCTTTCCGGTAGCGGTAATGCGCGAACAGTCGCGTTCCAGAACGGAAAACAGTGAAGGCAGGGACAACTCGGCCTACGAGGTATTGAATGGCCTGCGCATCCTGGTCGTCGACGATGATCCGGACACGCTCGATATCATGCGGCATGTCCTTGAACTATATGGAGCGAATGTGACCACGGTCGGCAGCGCCAGGGAAGCGCTTCAACTTCTGGCGCAGACGAAATTCGATGTCCTGCTTTCCGATATCGGCATGCCCGACGAGGATGGCTTCAGCCTGATCAGGAAAATCAGAAGCTCGACCGGAATCAACCGCGACATTTCAGCTTCCTCGGTAACAGCCTTCGCGCGAAGCCAGGACAGGGAGAAAGCCCTGCTGTCCGGGTTCGACGCTCATCTGGTGAAGCCGGTGGAACCGGGTGAACTGATCGCCGTGGTGCTGTCGCTGGTGAAGCGCAGAATCCGCAAGCCGGGCTGAGGGCGAAATGAACGACATGGGCGAATAAAAGCGGATTGCTCATGCGTGTATGGTCGTTTCGGCCTGCCTCGGTTGCATGGCTGCATTGCTCGTCGCTGGTAGGCCCGCCGACCGGCGCTCCTCCTTGCTGTGCATTCCGAGACAAACCCATTCTTTCGTGCACTGACCTGTAATCCGCTCTAAGCTTTCGCGCGGAATCTTGCCGATCGATGTACATTGATGGACACGCAACCTGGATTGGAGGCCGGTGCATGTTTTCGCATGTTTTTGTCGGTGTGAATGACTTTGAACGGGCGCTTGCCTTTTACGATCCGCTCATGAAAGCTCTCGGCATGCGGCCTCGCTTTTGCGACCGCGAAAGGCCATGGGCAGGATGGCAGCCGGAAGCCGGGCCGCGTCCGCTTTTTCTGATCGGCAGACCGTATGACGAGCATCCCCACGAACCTGGAAACGGGCAGATGATCGCGTTTCTTGCGGAAAGCCGAAGTATCGTGGACCGTGCGCATGAACTTGCTCTGGCCAATGGCGGAGTCTCCGAAGGGCTGCCGGGGCTGAGGCCTGAGTATCACGAAAACTACTACGGGTCATACTTTCGCGACCCCGATGGCAACAAGCTTTGCGTGGCTTGCCACGCGCCCCAGGTGGAAGCCGATTCGGTTCAACACGGTTGACCCGGTACCGCGGCAGGAGCGATGCGCATGCATGGGGGCACGGGTTTGCACACCTTGCTAACGCGTGACTGTGTGACTGTGTGACTGTGTGACTGTCGCCAGTTCAGTGCGTGCTGTCGATCAGATTGATCGGATAATCCTTCTCCACGAGTGGATCAAGCGGAATGTACACGGTCAGCGTCGTGCCTTCGCCGGGGCCGCTGGTAATGCGGAACTCGCCGTTGAGCGCATGGATGCGTTCTTCCACGCCCACCAGCCCGAAGGAGTTCCCTTGCTTGCGGCGTTCGGGGGCGATGCCGATGCCGTCGTCGGTAATGCGCATGACCAGCCGCTTGTCTTCCCGATGCAGTTCAATGATCACGTGGCTTGCCTCGGCATGGCGGATCACATTGGTGAGCGATTCCTGCAGGATGCGAAACAGCGAAGTCGCGCGCGCATCGTCGAGCGTAAATTCGTTTTCATCCATCAGCAGCTCGCAGGTGATGCCGCTGCGGCGGCGGAATTCCGCCACCTGCCATTCGATGGCCGCCGTCAGGCCGAGATCGAGAACGGCCGGACGCAGATTGTTGATGATCGTGCGGACCGTCTTGACCGTGGCGTCGATGTGATTGAGCGCGCCGCGGACCTTCTCGTTGAGCCGGGGATGCGAATCGCCGGTGCGGGCGTCGAGCATCGATACATCGATGCGCAGCGCCAGCAGCGTCTGGCCGAGTTCGTCGTGGATTTCGCGGGCGATGCGCTTGCGCTCCTCCTCCTTGACGCGGTCCTGATACGCGGTCAGGTCGCGCAGCAGTTCCTGTGAGCGCTTGAGGGCTTCCACCGTATGCTTGCGGTCGGTGATATCCATGATCGTGCCGCACAGCAGTGACCGCCGGTCATCCCGGCCGAAGCGGGCGATGCTGTGCACCCAGCGCATCGATCCGTCGAGCCGCATGATCCTGTGTTCAGAATCGAATTCCTTGCCATGGCTGACCGCATGTTCAATACCCTGCCTGATGCGCTCCCTGTCGTCAGGGTGAATGCGGCGCAGGAAGTCTTCAAACCTGGGGCCCTCGCGGAAAAGGCTCACGCCGAAGATGCGATAGGTTTCCGCCGACCAGCCCATGCAGGCATTGCCCGGGTCGAGCGTCCAGCTGCCCAGCCTGGCCATCTGCTGGGCTTCGGCGAGGCTGGCTTCACTGGTGCGCAGGTCCTTGGTCATCTCGCGCGCCAGTTCCACCGCGCGCCGGCGCGCTGTCATCATGGAGTAGTAAATGGAAAACAGCAGGGTCGATGCCACCAGGCCGCCGACCAGTACGATCCAGGCCAGCGAAGTATCAAAGCCATTCAGCATCAGGGACCGCGCCGCCGTGATCTCCGCCTCCCAGACACGGGGGCCGACCGTCATCGACACGCGCTTGAGGAAAAGGTCGCCGGCTGAGGCGCGCATGCCGGATGCCTTGTCGTCACGGCGTTCGGCGCTGTCGAAAATCAGCTGCGGCGCCTGCGGTGCCGACGCGCCCGGGCGCTCGCTGGTGGTCCCGACATCGTATAGACGGATGCGCATGGTATCGAGCATTTTCTTGTCGATCGCGCCGAGCATCAGCTTGTTGATGTCAAAGCCCGCGCCTACGGAGCCATAGTAGGCGGCCCGCCGCTCCGCCACATTCCTGGTAGGCATGCCGCGCCGGTACACTGGCATGCGCATCGCCAGGCCGACATGGCTGTGCGGCCCGGAAATGCGGATCAGCCTGCCGGAAGATATCAGCTGGCCTGAATCGCGGGAGGTAGCCAGAGCGCTCGCAGCCGCCGTATTGGCAGCCATGTCGACGCCGAAAGAGACCCTATTGCTCTCCATCGGTTCGATGTAGGTAAGAATGTTGTATTCGTCACGCTCGCCGGCAGGAGTGACTGCGAATTCAGGATATCCGGTGGGCGACACGCTGGTGTCGCGCCGAACGGCGGCCTCGAACCCATCCTTTTCGGAACGAAGCAGATAACGGCTGAAATTCAGATTGGTGATGCCCGGGAAGTTGCTATCGAGCTTGAGCTCCCGGATGTAGTCGCGGAATTGATCCCGGCCGATGTTATCGGCGGTATAGAACAGGGCGGTGGTTCCGCGCAAGACATCGATATAGGAACGTACCCGGTTCTGGATGGCGAGCTGGGTATTGTCCGCGAAATACTCGAACTGCGACTGCGCCTTGTCTTCGACGATCTGGGTAACCAGGATGTGAAGCAGCAGCGAACCGGTAACCCCAAGCCACCAGGCCGGCGAGGTCAGCAGGGAAATCAAAAAACGGCGTGAGATACGCATCTTGCCCATAAAAATTCGTTCATCTGCTTGTACTGCTTTGCATTCCTGCCGATCCCCGATTCGAATGCCCGCCTGCGCCCGGCACTGCACCTGTCCTTTTGCCACTGCAATCTTTCAATACGCAGTGTACGGACATTCTTGTCCTGCCGCATCCATGAACCGCAGCAAAACCCGGACGGGACACATTCCGTTGGCATTCGGATAATGCCGGAAGCCTGTGTTTCCCCGATGCTTCGTCTTGCAAACCAGCCGCTGCACCGTTACTCCCCATAACCTAACAATATATTGTTCTACGGAAATATGGCGGGCGGAAAGTTTGAGTTGCGTCAATCCCCGTGCGCGTCTGGAAATCAGACGCAATGATATATTTTCCTTCTTGCAATTGCTCGCTTGTCAATATTTCACCATCCCGTTGCGGAAGACAGCGCCCGATCAATCTCCTTATCTCCTTGGAAGGCCGAAAAATGAATCTGCAAACGACCGATCAAAAGACCGTGGAACAAATAATCGAGGCGGTGTTTGCCCTTGATCTCGACCCGATCAAGTTCAAACTGATGGATGCCAAGGAAGGACACGGCTGGACGCGCGAGGAAGCCGACCGCCATGAACTCGAATACCGGCGTTTCCTCGCCCTCGTCGCCAAATATCCCGGGGAAGCCATTACGCCGGATACCAATGTCGACAAATTCTGGCACGGCCACATTCTGGACACCATGAAATACGCCGAGGACTGCGAGCAGGTTTTCGGCTATTTCCTTCATCATTTTCCGTACTTCGGCATGCGCGATGACGAGGATGCCGCCAACCTCGCCGAAGCCGCAGCCAAGACCCGCAGCCTGTACCAGCAGGAATTCGGCCATCTCGATGCTGTCGACGCAAGCTATTGCGCCCGGGTTGCGCAGCCCGCAAGCGCGTACTGCGCACGCGCCGCGCATGGCTTGCCTGAAGCACATCAAGCAGCTGCGGCGAATGCCGCTTCTGCGAGCAATGCCTACTGTGCCCGCGTGGCGGTGCCCGAAGTTCATCGCGCATCCTATTGCGCCCGGGTGGCTGCTCCGCAGCAGTCTTACTGCGCCCGCGTCGCCAAGCCGGATTCAGCTTACTGCGCCCGCGTTGCTGCGCCGGCCGCAGCCGATGCATCGTATTGCGCCCGCACCGCCGCGCCAACGGCAGCGCCGGCCTATCTGGCCAAGGTGATCGGCAAGGGCCGTCCGACGCTTGCATCCGGCGATACCCTTTGATGCGCTGACGCGCTGGTGCCGTGCGGACGCGCCGGCCGGGAGGCATCGCTTCCGGTCGGTACGCCGCGCACCGCAAGGATTGCAAACACCCAAACATCCAAACATCCTGATCGCCGATCAGGTCTCTTCCAGACGAAGAACGATACGATTGCGCCCCTGGTTCTTGGCCTCGTACAAGGCCAGGTCGGCGCGGCGGAGTGTCTCCGTCATGTCGGCTTCGCTTTCCCGGTACTGCGATACGCCGCCGCTGATGCTGACGGCAAGCGGACCGTCAACCGTATCGATCGTCAGTTCCGACACCGTCTTGCGCAAGCGCTCAGCCACCTGGACCGCCACTTCGGGAATGGTGTTAGGCAGCGCCATCACGAATTCCTCACCGCCGAAGCGGGCGAAGATATCGGCCTGGCGCAAGGAATCCCGGCAAGTCGAGGTGAGCATCAGCAGCACCTTGTCGCCGGTGGCATGGCCATGGGTGTCATTGATGCGCTTGAAGTGATCGACGTCGATGGTGATGACCGACAGCGGAAAATGGTGACGCCTGGCAGCGCTTACCATTCTCGGCATGGATTCGAAGAAGAAGCGGCGATTGTAGGCGCCGGTCAGCGGATCCGTGATGGCCGCAAGCCGCAATTCCTCGCTCAGTTGCTGCAGTTCGGCATGTTTCTCTTCAAGCGCGCGATGCGCCTCCTCGAGCGCCAGGCGGGAACGCTCGCGTTCCCGGATGCGATAACGCCACTGGGCCGCATACAGGAGGGAAATCGCAAGCAGCGCCAGGGTGCCGGCCGTCATGGCGGCGATACGGCGCGCGTGCAGTTCGGCGGCGTTCATCGGCACGAGAACGTGCACGGTCCATTGCGCGTTGTCGAGCATGTGCGACTTCTGATAATAAGACACTTCCTCCACGCCGCGCCCCTTCCTCGGGACCTGGGTGATGCTCACCATGCGTCCATCCCCCGCTTCGCGCCCGGCGCTCCCTGCCACCGTCATCGGCAGCGGCGGCTTCAGCACGCCTTCATACTGCCGCGAGGCCGCCAGCCGCGAGCGGGCTTGCTCAGTGAGCGCATGGAGGGAGCGGTATTTCCAGTCGGCTTGCGAGCTGAGAAATATCACCCCGTTTTCATCGGTGACAAAGACCTCGACCTCGTCGGTGGCATCATGCCAGGCCTGGTCAAGTTCGCTCATGTCGATTTTCACTACCGCCACGCCGGCCGGGACGGTGCCGGTGCGCACCGGTTCGGACAGGTAGTACCCCGGCATCAGGCTGGTGGTGCCCATGCCGTAGAAGCTGCCCCTGCCGCCCGCTATCGCTTCCTTGAAATAGGGACGGAACGCATAATTGTGGCCGATGAAGCTCTGCGGCTGATTCCAGTTGCTGGAGGCAATGACCAGTCCATTGCGATCGAGCAGGTAGATCACGGCGGACTTCGCGTTTGCATTGAGCTGTTCCAGAAACTGGTTCGCCTGTTGCGTCCGTCCGGCTTCCTGCCGGGAGCGGAACAAGTCCACCACCTGCGGATGCGAGGCAATCATCCCCGGCAGATAGCTGTACTTTTCGGTCGGCGCGAACAGCGCCGTTCTGGCCGCCGCCAGGCGCATGTCCGCCCTTGATTTGATGTCGGCGGTCTCGTGGCGCAGGCTCCATGTGTAGCTCGCATAGGCAACCAGCGCGATGACAATCGCGCAGAATGCGGCATTGCGCAAACGGACTGCAAAGTCCCGGTTCATGGCGTCGGCGCCCTTGGCTTGTCGGCTTTCATTGGCGTGTGGCGGTGCGTTGATGCGTTGATGTGCGTTGGTACGATTGCGCGGTGACGCATTGGCGCGTCACGGCTTCAGGCGGCGCGCCTCCAGTATCCCGGCTGCGCATATACGGACCTGAGCATGTCGATGAAAAAGCGGATCTTGGCCGGCAGGTGCCGCTGCTGGGGATAGACCGCCATGATGTCGTAGTTGTCGAGTGCGTATTCGTCGAGTACGGTAATCAGTTGCCCCGAAGCCAGTTCCGACTGGATTTCCCAGGTGGAGCGCCACGCCAGCCCAAGGCTTTCGCAGGCCCAGCGGTGCAGCAGTTCGCCATCGTTGCAATCCAGGCTGCCGTTGACCTTGATTGTCACCGGTTTGCCGTTCTGCTGGAAATACCAGCCGCGCTGCTGTCCGCCCTGCAGGTTGAACGCCAGGCAATTGTGGTGTTCCAGGTCTTCCAGCGTGCGCGGAATGCCGTTGCGCTCGAAATATTCAGGCGTGCCGCAGACCACCCGCCGGTTGCTGGCCAGCTTCACCGCCACGAAATTCGGATCGATCGCGCCGCCGATGCGGATGCTCAGGTCATAGCCCTCGCGCACCAGGTCGACCACGCGGTCAGTCAGGTTGAAGGAGATCTGCACATCCGGATTGGCGGCAATGAAGGCCGGCGCATGCGGCGCCACATGCTTGCGGCCGTAAGCGGCCGGCGCCGACACCACCAGATGGCCGGTGGCCTTGTGGCGGCCTTCGGCAATGATCTTTTCCGCATGGTCGAGATCGCCCAGCAGCTTGCGGCAATGGTCGAGAAAGACCGTGCCTTCCTCGGTCAGGGTCAGATGGCGCGTGGTGCGGTGCATCAGCTTGACGCCGAGACGCTTCTCCAGCGCATCGATGCGGCGGCCCAGCATGACCGGCGTGATGTTCTGTTCCAGCGCGGCACGAGCCAGGCTGCCCTTTTCAATGACGTCGACGAAGGCTTCGATCTGCTTGAACTTGTCCATGGCGGCAATAGGAAAGACGGTCTGAAGTCGCCTTGTAGTGGAAGGAGGAAATAACTGTAACTTGTAAAAGTCCTCATTATTCCATATCAGGAGTATCGAATAAAGCGATTATTTGTGTTCTTATCAAACAATATGTTCGCCTATAGACTCGGTCCATCGAATTTTGACTGTGTCCAGGAGGATGTATGGCAAGGATGACCGCAGCGGAAGCGGCGATTCACGTGTTGGAAAAGGAAGGCATTGCCCAGGCGTTCGGCGTGCCGGGCGCGGCGATCAACCCGTTCTATGCAGCATTGAAGAAGCGCGGCAGCATCAAGCATATTCTTGCGCGCCACGTGGAAGGCGCGTCGCACATGGCCGAAGGCTATACCCGCGCCAAGCCGGGCAACATCGGCCTTTGCATCGGCACTTCCGGCCCGGCCGGCACCGATATGATCACCGGACTGTATTCGGCCCAGGCGGATTCCATTCCCATCCTGTGCGTGACCGGCCAGGCGCCGCGCGCCCGCCTGTACAAGGAAGATTTCCAGGCGGTCGATATCGAATCCATCGCCAAGCCGGTGACCAAGTGGGCCGTCACCGTGCGCGAGCCGGCACTGGTGCCGCGCGTGTTCCAGCAGGCTTTCCACCTGATGCGCTCGGCGCGCCCGGGCCCGGTGCTGATCGACCTGCCGTTCGATGTGCAGATGGCCGAGATCGAGTTCGATCCCGACACTTACGAGCCGCTGCCGGTCTACAAGCCGTCCGCCACCCGCGCGCAGATCGAGAAGGCGCTGGCCATGCTCAATGCAGCCGAGCGCCCGCTGATCACCGCCGGCGGCGGCATCATCAATGCCAATGCATCGGAGCTGCTGGTGGAATTCGCCGAAGTCACCGGCGTTCCGGTCATCCCGACGCTGATGGGCTGGGGCGCGATCCCCGACGACCATCCGCTGATGGCCGGCATGGTCGGCCTGCAGACCAGCCACCGCTACGGCAATGCCACCATGCTGGAATCGGACTTCGTGCTTGGCATCGGCAACCGCTGGGCCAACCGCCATACCGGTTCCGTCGATGTCTTCACCCAGGGCCGCAAGTTCGTGCATGTCGATATCGAACCGACCCAGATCGGCCGCGTCTTCGGCCCGGATCTCGGCATCGTGTCGGATGCCGGCGCGGCGCTCAAGCTGTTCGTGGAAGTGGCGAAGGAATGGGCTGCCGCCGGCAAGCTCAAGGACCGCAAGAGCTGGGTATCGTCCTGCCAGCAGCGCAAGCGCACCCTGCTGCGCCGGACCAATTTCGACAACGCGCCGATCAAGCCGCAGCGCGTCTATGAAGAGATGAACCGCGCCTTCGGCCGCGACACCTGCTATGTCAGCACCATCGGCCTGTCGCAGATCGCCGCCGCGCAGTTCCTGCATGTCTACAAGCCGCGCCACTGGATCAACTGCGGCCAGGCGGGCCCGCTGGGCTGGACGATTCCGGCGGCGCTCGGCGTATGCGCCGCCGATCCGGACCGCCCGGTGGTGGCAATATCCGGCGACTACGACTTCCAGTTCATGATCGAGGAACTCGCGGTCGGCGCGCAATTCAACCTGCCTTACCTGCATGTGGTGGTGAACAACTCCTACCTTGGCCTGATCCGCCAGTCGCAGCGCGGCTTCGACATGGATTATTGCGTGCAGCTGGCCTTCGAGAACATCAATGCGCCGGAACTCAACGGCTACGGCGTCGACCACGTCGCCGTGGTGGAAGGGCTGGGCTGCAAGGCGATCCGCGTGACTAAGCCGCAGGATATCCAGGATGCCTTCGGCCAGGCGCGGGCATGGATGCGCCAGTACCGCGTGCCAGTGGTGGTCGAGATCATCCTCGAACGCGTGACCAATGTGTCGATGGGCACCGAGATCAACAACATCAGCGAGTTCGAAGAACTGGCGGAAAAGCCGGAGCATGCGCCGACGGCCATCGCCCTGCTGGATTGAGGAGGAGAGCAGATGACGAAGTTAGCAGCGAACCTGACGATGCTCTTCAACGAGCATCCCTTCATGGAGCGTTTCGAAGCGGCGGCGCGCGCCGGCTTCCGCGGCGTGGAGTTCCTGTTCCCGTATGCCTTCCATGCGGACCAGATCGCCGACAAGCTCAATGCCTATCAGCTCGACCTGGTCCTGCACAATCTGCCGGCGGGCAACTGGGAAGCTGGCGAGCGCGGCATCGCCTGCCATCCCGACCGTGTCAGTGAATTCCGGGAAGGCGTCGATGAAGCGATCCGCTATGCGAAGGTGCTCGGCACCAAGCAGCTCAATTGCCTGGTCGGCAAGCTGCCCCAGGGCGTGAGCCGCGAACAGGCGCGCGAGACGGTCGTGGGCAATCTGAAGTATGCGGCCGACATGCTCAAGGAGCACAAGCTGCATCTGCTGATCGAGCCGATCAACGACTTCGACATTCCCGGCTTCTTCCTGACGCGCACCCAGCAGGCGATCGACCTTATCCGCGATACCGGATCGGGCAACATCTACCTGCAGTACGACATCTATCACATGCAGCGCATGGAAGGCGAGATAGCCAACACCATCAAGGCCAACCGCGACATCATCCGTCACATCCAGCTGGCGGACAATCCGGGGCGTTTCGAGCCGGGCACCGGCGAGATCAACTACCGCTACCTGTTCAGGATGCTGGACGAGATCGGGTATGAGGGATGGATCGGCTGTGAATACAAGCCGAGGGCGGGGACGGTCGAGGGACTGGGCTGGCGTCAGGAGCACGGGGTTTGAGGGGTGAGGGCGGTTGCCTAGACAGCAGCAGGACTTGCCATCACCCTCATCCCCGGCCCTTCTCCCGCCCGCGGGAGAAGGGAGCCAAAACCTGCAACCGCTCCAGACAATCGGAGAACAAACCAATCGGGATCGGGCGCGATGCGCTTCGAATCTAAAACAAGACAATGGAGAACAACATGGCAAAAATCGGTTTCATCGGACTCGGCATCATGGGCGCGCCCATGGCAGGGCATCTGCAGGCGGGCGGCCACAAGCTCTACCTGCATGACCAGAAAAATCCCCCGTATCAGCTGATCGAAGGCGGCGCCACCGTCTGCACGTCCGGGTCGGAAGTCGCCAAGCGCGCCGACATCATCATCGTCATGGTGCCGGACACGCCGCACGTCGAAGCCGTGCTGTTCGGCGAGAACGGCGTTGCCGCCGGCCTGGAAAAGGGCAAGATCGTGGTCGACATGAGCTCGATCTCGCCGATCGCCACCAAGCAGTTCGCCAGGCGCATCAATGAACTGGGATGCGAATATCTCGACGCACCCGTTTCCGGCGGCGAAGTCGGCGCCAAGGCGGCTTCCCTGACCATCATGGTGGGCGGTTCGGAGAGCGCGTTCAACGACGTCAAGCCGCTGTTCGAACTGATGGGCAAGAACATCACGCTGGTCGGCGGCAACGGCGACGGCCAGACCACCAAGGTGGCCAACCAGATCATCGTCGCGCTCAATATCCAGGCCGTGGCCGAAGCCTTGCTGTTCGCCTCCAAGGCGGGCGCCGATCCGGCGCGCGTGCGGCAGGCGCTGATGGGCGGGTTTGCGTCGTCGCGCATTCTTGAAGTGCACGGCGAGCGCATGGTCAAGCGCACCTTCAATCCCGGCTTCCGCATCGAACTGCATCAGAAGGATTTGAACCTTGCGCTGCAGGGCGCCAAGGCGCTGGGCGTGTCGCTGCCCAATACCGCCGCCGCCCAGGAACTGATGAACGCCTGCGCCGCCAACGGCATGAGCGGCCTCGACCACTCGGCGCTGTGCCGCGCGATCGAGCTGATGTCGAACCATGAGATCGCCAAGGGCTGATTTGCGTACAATAAAGCTCGCCTTGTCCATTTCCTGAAAGCAGCCAACATGCCAGATATCAACGCCCGCCAACTCCTGCTTGACATGTATGCCGCCGCCGTCGGCGCGGTCAGTGCCGACAAATGCCTGCCCGCCTTCCTGCCTGCGCCTTCGCCGAACGGCAGGACGCTGGTGATCGGCGCCGGCAAGGGGGCGGCGGCCATGGCCAAGGCGGTCGAGGAGCACTGGCAGGGCGAGATCGGCGGCCTGGTCGTCACCCGCTACGGTCACGGCGCCGATTGCCGCAAGATCGAAGTGGTGGAGGCGGCGCACCCGGTGCCGGACGAAGCCGGCCGCCGCGCCGCCGGCCGCATGATGGAAATGGTGAAGGGCCTGAGCGAGAACGACCTGGTGCTTTGCCTGATTTCCGGCGGCGGTTCGTCCTTGCTGGCATTGCCGGGAGAGGGCATTACCCTGGAGCAGAAGCAGGCGGTCAACAAGGCGCTGCTCAAGAGCGGTGCCAACATTTCCGAAATGAACTGCGTGCGCAAGCATTTTTCCGCCATCAAGGGCGGACGCCTGGCGCTGGCCTGCGCACCGGCGCGCGTCGTCACGCTGCTGATTTCGGATGTGCCGGGCGACGACCCCGGCGTCATCGCCAGCGGCCCGACGCTGCCCGATCCGACCACCTGCGAACAGGCGCTGGCGATCCTGCGCAAGTATGCGATCGAGGTGCCGGACAACATGCTCAAGACACTGACTTCCGGCGCGGGAGAGACACCCAAGCCGGACGATCCGCGCTTCGCCCGCAACAGCCATCATGTCATCGCCACCGCGCAGCAGGCGCTGGAGGCCGCCGCCGACGTTGCCCGTGGCGCCGGCATCACGCCTTACATTCTCTCGGACGAAATGGAAGGCGAAGCGCGCGATGTCGGCATGGTGCATGCGGCGCTGGCGCGGCAGGTGGCGCTGCGCGGCCAGCCGTTCCAGAAGCCCTGCGTCATCATTTCCGGCGGCGAAACCACGGTGACGGTGTGCGGCAAGGGACGGGGAGGGCGCAATGCGGAATTCCTGCTCAGCTTCGCCGCCACGCTCAACGGCCTGCCGGATGTGCATGCGATCGCCTGCGATACCGACGGCATCGACGGTTCCGAGGACAATGCCGGCGCCGTCTATCAGCCCGATTCCGTCGCACGCGCGGAAAAGCTCGGCAAGCGCGCCCGCGCCATGCTGGACAACAACGACGGCTACGGCTTCTTCGATGCGCTCGGCGACCTTGTCGTCACCGGGCCGACGCGCACCAACGTCAATGATTTCAGGGCCGTTCTGATTCTCTGAGCTTGACCGGTCCGGCATGCGCCGGACCTTCCTTCTTGGAGCGTCTATCAAACTGCCGCTTGCCGCGTTGCACCCCCTTGCCATCGGCATTTTGATAGACGCTCTTAAGCTTTTGACCCGCCACTCCCGGTCTTCGCCGGGAGCAGGCCCTCTTTTACCCGTTTGGAAGCAACATGACCCGACGTCAACGCAAGGCAAAAATTGTCGCCACTCTCGGCCCCGCCAGTTCATCCAAGGAAGCGATACAGGCGCTGTTCGAAGCAGGCGCAGATGTGTTCCGCTTCAACTTCAGCCACGGCACGCATGAAGACCACCGCAACCGCTACGACATCGTGCGCGAAGTCGAGCGCAGCGTGGGCCGGCCGATTGCCATCCTTGCCGATCTGCAGGGGCCGAAGCTGCGCATCGGCCAGTTCGCCGAAGGACGCGTGACGCTGGCGGCGGGCGATGAATTCCGGCTCGACCGCAACCCGGCGCCGGGAAGCCGGCAGCGCGTCTGCCTGCCGCATCCGGAACTGTTCGAAGTGATCACCGCCGGCCAGTCGCTGCTGCTTGATGACGGCAAGCTGAAGCTGCAGGTACTCGATAGCGGCGGCGACGCCATCTTCACGAAGGTGGTCAACGGCGGCGTGCTGTCCGACCGCAAGGGCGTGAACGTGCCCGATGTGGTGCTGCCGATTCCCGCGCTGACCGACAAGGACAAGCGCGACCTGGAATTCGCGCTCGCGCTCGGCGTCGACTGGGTTGCGCTGTCGTTCGTGCAGCGCCCCGAGGATCTGCTGCAGGCGCGCGATTTGATACAGGGCCGAGCCGGCCTGCTGGCCAAGCTGGAAAAGCCGGCGGCGCTCGATCGGCTGGAAGACATCGTCAAGGCCTCCGACGCGGTGATGGTGGCCCGCGGCGATCTCGGCGTCGAACTGCCTCCCGAGCGCGTGCCCGGGGTGCAGAAGCGCATCCTGCGCAGCTGCAGCAGGCAAGGCAAGCCGGTGGTGATCGCCACGCAGATGCTGGAATCCATGATTTCGGCGCCGGTGCCCACCCGGGCGGAAGCCTCGGATGTGGCCACCGCCATCTATGACGGCGCCGATGCGGTGATGCTGTCGGCCGAATCGGCGAGCGGCGCCTATCCGGTGCAGGCGGTGGCGATGATGGACCGCATCATCACCGAGGTGGAACGCGATCCGCAATACCGCAGCGTGATCGATGCGCACCGCGGCGAGCCGTTGCCGACGCGGGGCGATGCGATCTGTTCGGCGCTGCGCAGCGTGACGCAGATCATCGGCGCGCAGGTCACGATTACCTACACCACTTCAGGCCATACCAGCCTGCGGGCGGCGCGCGAGCGCCCGGCGGCGCCCATCCTGAGCATCACGCCGCACCTGTCCACCGCGCGCAAACTGGCCCTGGCCTGGGGCGTGCACACGACGGTAAGCCCGGATGTGCGCAGCGTAGACGAAATGGTTGCCGCGGCATGCCGTACCGCCTTGCGCGAGCAGTTCGCGCGCCCTGGAGACCTGGTGGCGATCGCGGCGGGCATGCCGTTCGCCGAATCCGGGACCACCAACCTGCTGCGGATTGCGGAAGTATGGGAGCAGACCGTATAGCTGAAACGGCATTCTTCATGAAACTCCGGGACGGGTGTGCCGATCAAATCACGCTCGGCTCGCGCGCTGTTCACATTGCACTGGTTTTCCATTGACGATCGGACGCGCGGAGTCCTTCATGATAAAGGGAATGCCATGGCAAGCAGCCTTCTAGCCGTACTTGACGATATCGCCTATCTGCTTGACGACGTTTCCGCAATGAGCAAGCTCGCCGCGAAGAAAGTCACGGGCGTATTGTCCGATGACATTGCGGTGAATGCGAACCAGGTGTCCGGCTTCGCATCGAGCAGGGAATTGCCCGTGGTGTGGGCTGTTGCCAAGGGTTCCTTTCTCAACAAGGCCATTCTTGCGCCGCTGGCGCTTGCCATCGTGGCCTTCGCGCCGTGGGCTCTCACGCCGCTGCTGATGGCTGGCGGGGCGTTTCTCTGTTTCGAAGGCGCCGAAAAGCTGTATCACCGATGGCTGCGCGATCCGGCGGAGATCGAAGCGCGTCGCCAGGCGCTGGTCGATACGGCCGTGCATTCGCCGGCCGATATCCTTGCAATGGAAAAAGGCAAGATACGCGCGGCGATACGCACCGACGCCATTCTGAGCGGGGAAATCATCGCCGTGTCGCTGGGCACGATGCAGGGCGCGCCGCTGCTGGAGCAGGCGGCATCGCTGGCCGTCATTTCTGTCGTGATGACGGCAGGGGTGTACGGACTGGTGACAGCCATCGTCAAGCTCGACGATATCGGCATCCATCTTGCCTCCGCAAGCGGGACAGGCATCCTCAAAGCCGCCAGGCATTCATCGGGACGCATCCTGCTCCTTGGCGCTCCCTATCTGATGAAGTCGCTTTCGGTTGTCGGAACGATCGCCATGTTCCTGGTCGGCGGCGGCATCATTACCCACGGCATCCCGGCTTCGCACGACATCATCGACAGCCTTGTCCACGGTAGCAAAGCCGCAGGACTGCATGCAGGCGCGATGACCGGCGTCGCCGATGCCTTCGTTTCCCTGCTGGCGAACTTCGTTGTCGGCATCCTGGTCGGTACCGCGGTGCTTCTACTCCTGGCGCTGGTCAGGACGCTGAGCGGGCACGCCCGTCGCGGCGCATGATTAACGATCTGGCATGCTGCGCAGCAGCGAGCGGATTCCGCCGAACGGCGTTCGTCAATAACAGTCTCAGGCGGCAATCTTGTATGAAGGACGCAATCGTGCTCTTCGGTCTCCGAGAATGCTGCGCAATTCGTCGCTGCTGGTCTGTGCGCATTCCGCCATCCAGAGCAGCATCGAAGGACTGATCGTGAGATCGCGACTGCGGATCTTGTGCAGCAGCTTGGAGGAAATATTCAGTTTGCTGGAGAGTTCCTTGTCGCTGTTGAGACCCAGGCGTTGCATCAGGCTGTCGAGCAGGCGGTCGGGGTCATAGCTGGAAAACTTCTTGTCTTGTTCCATGGTTTCTAATTGTCAGTAGAGATGAGTCTGCCGCCAGTCCTCGATAAGGACCGGCCTTCCATGAAATGAACCGGTCGTTCATTCCTTGAAAATTAGAATAGGCAAAATGACAAAGGTTCGCTACCGCCGCATCAACGTCGCCTGTCGCAGATCATGGGCGTCGGGCAGGCACCGGCGGTATGTATGGAAGCATACATACCGCCGATAAACGGCAGGCCGCCGCATCCCGGATTCACCGGCTCATCTCCAACCCGCAGATGCAGGTTCGCCTTACTCGAACGGCGGCTCGTCCCACCAGGGAAAGAATGGAGGCATGTCGGCGGACACCTTGTTGGGGAAGGCCGCCGGCCGCTTTTCCAGGAAGGCGGTGACGCCTTCCCGGGCGTCGGCGGATTGGCCGCGCGCCTGGATGGAACGGCTGTCGATGCGATGCGCATGCATGGGATGCGGAGCGGCCGCCATGCGCCACAGCATCTGGCGGGTCAGGGCGACGGATACCGGTGCGGTGTTGTCGGCGATCTCGCGCGCCAGCGCCTGCGCCGCGGGCAGGAGTTCATCGGGCGCGTGCAGCGAGCGCACCAGACCGCGCGCCAGCGCTTCCTCGGCACCGAAGACCCTTCCGGTCGTGCACCACTCGAGCGCAGTCTGCATGCCGACCAGGCGCGGCAGAAACCACGACGATGCGGCTTCCAGCGTGATGCCGCGCCGTGCGAAGACGAAGCCGAAGCGCGCTTCGGTGGAGGCCAGGCGCATGTCCATGGGCAGCTGCATGGTGGCGCCGATGCCTACCGCGGGGCCGTTGATGGCGCCGATCACGGGTTTCAGGCTCTGGTAGATGCGCAGCGTATTGGTGCCGCCGCCGTCGCGGTACACATCGCCTACCTTCAGCGATTCCCGCGTGAGATCGCCGGGATTGGCCTGGCGGTCGAAGGTGGCTCCGCCGGATGACAGGTCGGCGCCGGCGCAGAATCCCCGTCCTGCACCGGTCACGATCACCACCCGAACGCTGTCGTCGGCGTCGGTCTCGTCGAACAGCGCAATGAGTTCCTCGCGCATCTTTGCGTTGTAGGCATTGAGCTTCTCGGGACGATTGAGCGTGATGGTGGCAATTCCCTTGTCCACGCTGTAGAGGGTGGTTTCCAGTGTTGGCAATGGCATGGTTGTCTCCGTGGCATGAAGGCCGAATGTGATTGAAGGCGGCTGAAGCCGGTGGCCATGCAAGCTTGCCGCCATCCGGCGGCATGGCTTTGCAAGGTCAGGGTCGGGTCAGTAGCGGTTGCAATGGCGGTGGCAGCGGCAGTGGCCGCGGTCAAGCCTTGGCTATGTGGCGCCAAGCATGGAGGCGAGACGCTGGCGTATCAAACCTTCCGCCTCGGCCATGATGCGGTCGATGAGTTCCCTGACCGTGGGAACATCGCTGATGAGGCCGGCCACCATGCCGCAGGACCACGCTCCCGCGTCCATGTCCCCTTGCTGCATGATGCGCGGATATACGCCCGCGACTTCATCAGCGATATCTTCGAATTTCAGTTCGGCGCCAAGGCTGCGCTCCTTTTCGAGCAGGCGTTCCACGGCGGCGTTGGCAAGCACGCGTTCGGTGTTGCGCAGCGGGCGCATGACAAGCCGCGTGTCCAGTTCGCTTGCCGCCACGATTGCCTGCTTGACGTTCTCATGCACCGGAGCCTCGCGCGTGGCGATGAAGCGCGTACCCATGTTCATGCCGTCGGCGCCCAGCGCCAGCGCGGCCACCAGCGATCGGCCGTCGGCCATGCCGCCGGAAGCCACGAAAGGAATGGAGAGTGCTCCGGCCGCGCGCGGCAGCAGGATGAAGTTGGGCACATCATCCTCGCCCGGATGTCCGCCGCATTCGAAACCGTCGACGCTGACGGCATCACAGCCGATCGCCTGCGCCTTGAGCGCATGGCGGACCGCGGTGCATTTATGAATCACCTTGATGCCCGCTTCCTTGAGGACCGGCAGCCACTTCTGCGGATTGTTTCCCGCCGTCTCGACGACCTTGACGCCCCCATCGACGATGGCCTTGATGTAGCCCGGATAATCCGGCGGGGTTACCGAGGGAAGGAAAGTGAGATTCACGCCAAAGGGTTTGTCCGTCATGTCCGCGCAGCGCCGTATCTCGTCGGCAAGGGCGGCGGGAGTGCGCTGGGTCAGGGCGGTGATGATGCCGAGCCCGCCGGCATTCGAGACCGCGGCGGCGAGCTGCGCATACCCCACATAGTGCATGCCGCCCTGAATGATGGGATGCTGGATGCCAAACAGTTCGGTGATTCTTGTCTTCATGTGTCTCCTCGCGAAAGCAGGTTGTCGTTATCGGCCGGCATGGAGACGGACAGTTTCGGACATCCTGTGGCGTCTCGGCGAACCGGGCTTGTTCTCGTCAGATGATATCCCAAGCCTTCAAGCCGCGTTTCTGGCAGCCGCGCCATCGGGCTCGATGGCGTCGGGCGCCGTGTGACTGCCGATCGAAGTGCGCGGTCTGCGTTTGCCCGCGGAGGTTTGAAATAGGTCAAGGATCAAACGGCGTCGTGCTGCTTGCCGGCCAGGGCTTGCGCATGTGCAAGCGGCGATGCGGTTAAAATAGCCGCTTCGTTTCCAGCCCCGCATTCTTCGGCTTCACGCCGGAAGCCCCATATCCGATATTTTCGCCAGACAAGGTTTGCCCCTCATGAAAACGCGCAACTACTTGGCCTTGATGGTTGCATTTATCCTGGTGCCGGCTCTCATTTCAGCCGGATGGGGACTCTCCCTGCTGCTCCAGAAGGAGCGCGAAGGCCAACTCAAGCTCGTCGAAGCGAAGGCCGCCGCGATCGCACTGGATATAGACCAGAAGATTGCCGACATGGAAGGCGCCTTGAGGGTGCTGTCCTACACGAACCATATGCGTACAGGCGACCTTGCCTCCTTGTACGAACTGATGAAGAACGTAAACAAGGATCCTGACTCCTATACCGTACTCTACGGTCATGACGGCAGGGTGATGATGAGTACGCTGGTCCCGTTCAGCACCTCATTGCGCAATATTTCATACGAGTGGGTGCCTGAAGCGATTGCCCGGCAAAAGGTGACCGTATCCAACCTGCGTCTGGGGAAGGTGTCCAATGCGCCCGTGGTATCCGTCAACATGCCTGTCGTTACTGATTCGGGCGCACAATACCTGATGAGCCAGGTAATCACGCCCAAGCATTTGAACATGCTGTTGAGCGCCCATGCCAATCCGAGTTCGTGGGTCCTGGGAATCGTCGGGTCGGACGGCATCAGCATTGCACGGAACCGGAACGCCGCCGCACTTGTCGGCAAGCCGGTTGCTGCGGCCTTGCAGCAGGCAATGCAGGAGCGATACAGTGGCCGGATCACCAATCTAAGCCGCGACAATATTCCGGTCTACAGCATCTTTACCCGCACCGAACGCACGAACTGGGCGGTGGCGATCGGTGTGCCGGAAGCGGAGATCGAGGCTCCCGCACGACGGGCCGCCGCGTATGGCGCGCTTGCCGCGGTATTGGTATTCGGCCTGGCGGCATTGGCATTGTTCCTGCTCGCGAGGCGCCTGACCGGCGCCTTCAACGATGCCGTGGAAGCCGCCGACGTGCTAGGCCATGGCGGCGTTCCGGAAATGAAGCCGTCATCCGTGCAGGAAGCCTATGCGCTGCAGACCGCACTGCACCACGCCGGAAGCCGCCTCGCCGCCGAGAGCATGAACAGGAAGGCGCTTGAGCAGGAAAGGGAAATCCTCCTGTGCAAGGAGCAGGAAGCCAGGCGCCTGGCGGAAGACCAGAACGCCGCCAAGGATGATTTCCTCGCGATGCTCGCGCATGAACTTCGCAATCCGCTTGCACCCATCAGCGCGGCGGCACAACTCCTCAAGCTTGCCGGCCCCGACGACAAGACCGTGCGGCGCGCCAGCGACATCATCGAGCGGCAGGTCGATCACCTGACGGAGCTCGTCGATGATCTTCTCGATGTATCCCGAGTCACGCGCGGCCTGGTCGAACTGGAGAAGAATAGGGTCGACATCAAATCGGTGCTGGGCGATGCCGTCGAACAGGCGCGTCCCTTGATCGAATCAAGGCAGCACCGGCTCAATATCCGCATGGATGCCGGCCATGCATTGGTCTTCGGCGACAGGACGCGCCTGATTCAAGTGGTGACCAATCTCTTGAACAACGCCGCCAAGTACACACCGCAAGGCGGCGAGATCCTGCTGGCCATCGATGTGACGCCGGACCGGGTACGCATCAGCGTGACGGACAATGGCATGGGCATCGAGCCGTCGCTCCTGCCTCATGTCTTTGACCTGTTCAGGCAGGGAAAGCGTACCCCGGATCGTTCGCAGGGCGGCCTGGGGCTTGGTCTGGCACTGGTCAAGAGCATCATGGCTCTGCATGGAGGCAGAGTGGAAGCCCACAGCGACGGTTTGGGCAAGGGAAGCACATTCAGCCTTGTACTTCCGCCCTATGACAGCGGCGATGTCGCCAATTTGGAGGCATCGAATTCAGGAACGGTGAAACACCCGGTCAAGGCCACGCAATTGCTGATCGTGGACGACAATGCCGACGGCGCCCGCTCGCTGGCGTCGCTGCTGGAGGCAAAAGGCCATCAAGTGCGGGTGGCAACCACTGCGCAAAGCGCCCTTGCGGCGGCGAAAGAGAAGGCGGCCCCGCTTTACATTCTCGATATCGGCCTGCCCGACATGGATGGCTATGAATTGGCGCGCCGCCTGCGCGCGCAGCCGGAAAATCAGAACGCGGTCATGGTGGCATTGACCGGATACGGGCAGGCGCATGACAAGGTGCTCTCCATGGCGGCAGGCTTCAATTACCATTTCGTCAAGCCGCTCGACCTGGCGCGACTCGATAGCATCCTGGCCGATCTTGCGGAGAGAGCCATGCTGCCGGATTGAGCAGGCGCCCGTCGCCGGCATCATGATTGACCGCCCCGCCGCTCCATGCGCCGCAGCAGATCCGACCAGCCCGGTTGTTAGCGAACGCAACGGGATCGCGTGCTGCAATTGCCGGGCTTGCCTTACAGGGTTTAATGGGATGGGCATTCCTCATGACAGGCTCAAGCGCCTCGCCGTTGCTCCAGACTGTCTGCGAGACGATGGGCTATGTTCATTTGGTTTTAATTCACTTTAATTCCGTATGAGTTTAATCCGCGACAACCGGCTTCATTCCCATCTTTATGGGATTGGCGCACAATCGATTTAAAGGAGAATGCCATTGCTGACGATGAATAATGACTTCCTGTCATGTCGGCAATGCGACAGTGAACTGGCGAAGCCTTCCTCTATTCCGAGGCCGGAGCGCGATGGTTCATTTTTCATCCCTTTATCATTGAACCGGAAATGCTCAAGAATCTGAAGATCGGCAGGCGGCTTGGACTGGCTTTTGGCATGTTGTCCCTGCTCATGGCAGCGGTCGTCGCTTTTTCCCTTGTTCGCATGGGGGCCATCCACGACGCGGTTGAATTCCAGAACAAGGTCCGGACCGAGAAACTTGAACCGCTGTATGCGGCGCGGGAGGCGCTGGCCCAAACCGGACTATCCGCCCGCAATGCGCTCGCGATTGCGGATAATGCCGAAGCGGCAAGGGAGCTCGACAAGCTCGACGCCTTCAAGGCGGTTTATCTGGAACAGCTGAAAAAAGTTGCGCCCCGGTTCCAGGGCAACCAGGATTTTGAGAAGGTGAGCGCAGGCTTGCTGGCCATGGCCGACGAACTGAACAAGGTCCGCGTGCTGCGCGGCGAGGCGACCAATGAAAAACTCGCCGCCTTCATCGCCAATGAATGCCGCCCGCTGCGCAACCGCATCGTCGAGGACATGGAAGTGCTGCTGAAGTCGGTGCAGAAGGATGTGGATGCGGCCAGCCGCTCCGCTGACGATCTTTTTGAAAAATCCATGTTGCTGGTCATTGCGGTCGGCGCCGTGCTGCTGGCCGCAACCGCGGTCGTCGGCGTGATCATCACCTCTTCGATCACCAGGCCGCTGGCACAAGCCGTCAGCGTCGCCGAGGCCGTCGCAGCCGGAGACCTCACCAGCCGCATCGAGGTGGTCTCCAGCGACGAAACCGGCCAGCTGCAGCGCGCGCTGAAACAGATGAATGAAAATCTGCTCAACATGATCGGCGCCGTCAGGGCTGGTGCGGACACCATCGCCTCCAGTTCGCAGCAGATCGCTTCCGGCAATCTCGAACTCTCCGGCCGCACCGAACAGCAGGCGGCGTCGCTGCAGGAAACCGCGTCGTCGATGGAAGAGCTGACTTCCACCGTCAAGCAGAATGCCGACAATGCGCGGCAGGCCAATCAGCTTGCCGCGTCGGCATCCAGCGTCGCGGCCAAGGGCGGCGAGGTGGTTGCACAGGTGGTGGATACCATGGAGTCCATCAATGCATCGTCCCGCAAGATCGTCGACATCATCAGCGTGATCGACGGTATCGCTTTCCAGACCAACATCCTTGCATTGAACGCGGCGGTCGAAGCCGCACGTGCCGGCGAACAGGGTCGCGGTTTCGCAGTCGTCGCTTCGGAAGTTCGCAACCTGGCCCAGCGCTCCGCCGGCGCCGCCAAGGAAATCAAGCAGCTCATCAGCGATTCGGTGGACAAGATCGACGCCGGCAGCCGACTCGTTACCGAGGCCGGCAGCACGATGGAAGACATCGTGGCGAGCGTGCAGCGGGTCACCGGCATCATGTCGGAAATCATGATGGCCACCGAACAGCAGAGCTCGGGGATCGAGCAGGTCAATTATGCCATCACGCAGATGGACAATGCCACCCAGCAGAATGCCGCGCTGGTGGAAGAGGCGGCGGGAGCATCGCAGGCCATGCAGCAGCAGGCGGCCAATCTGGCCGGCGTGGTGAGCGTATTCAAGCTGGATGGCGCACATCCGGTCCGGCCGTCGCCTGCGGGCACCTCTTCGCATGCCACCCCGTCGCCCGCTCTGCCGACGCACAAAAGGCTGCTGCCTGCACAGTCGGTATCATCTGACAGCTGGCAGGAATTCTAAGCCTGTTCACACTTCGCCCTCCCGGACGAAGTGTGAACACAGCCTAGAGCGGTTCCATCCTGGCCTGCCTGTCGGTCCCCAACAGATTGTCGCTGGCACCGCGTCGTCACGCCTTGTTCCAGCGGCAATCGGCCTCGGCCGGGCCGGAACCGTTTCAGACTCCCGCCAAATCCCGCCAAAGAGTCCAGCGGCAGGATGCCGAGCGTTATGGCAATGGCTTGTTGCATGACTTGCATCCTTGTCGAAGCGCCGTCACGGCCGCCGCCGCCGGACACGGGCAACGGCCGTCCCGGGACCGACCCGGCTTATAGCAGGTGATCCAGCAGCTCCGGGCCGAACACTTCCCGGTGCAGCCGATGCGCCGGAACGCCCGCTTCGATCAGCGCCCTCCACTGCGCCTGCATGAAGCCGATCGGGCCGCAGAGATACACATCGGTCTCTTCAAGCGGCCATGCGGGCAGCTTGCCGAACTCCATCCTTCCTTCATGGACGCCGTCAGCCTCGTCATCGGTTGACTCATAGAAGCTGACGACGCTCAGATTCGGCATGCATTTCCGGGCTGCCGCGATATCGGCGCGGTGCGCATGCAGCGCTTCGCTGCGCGCCGCGTGTCCAAAGACGACCCGCCTTGACGGATGTGCCTGCGCAATACGGTTGAGAACCGAAATCATCGGTGTGATGCCCACGCCCGCCGACAGCAGCACGACGGGTTGATCCGATTCGCTATCCGGCGTGAAGTCGCCGAAAGGATGCGAGATCGCCAGAATGCTGTTGCGCTCGATGTTGCGATGTATCCAGTTCGAGACTTCGCCGGCCGGCGCGGCGGCATCGCCTTGCTCGCGCTTGACGGAGATGCGCAGCCGATCGGATGCCGGCGCGTCGGACAGGCTGTACTGGCGCAGCTGCTGCCGCCCATTGCCGAGATCCGCGCGCACGCTCACATATTGCCCCGGCTTGAATGGCGGCACCGGCTTGCCGTCCAGCGGCTGCAGCAGGTAGGACCTGACGTCGTCCGATTCCCTGACCACCTCGATCACGCGCATGTCGCGCAGTTCGCCCGGCGATACCCCGGCATCGGCATACAGCTTCCGTTCCGTGTCGATCAGCAGCCGTGCCAGTGCGCCGTAGGCTTCGTCCCAGGCGGAGAGCAGCGGAGCGGTAGCCGCATCGCCGAGTGTTTTCTGGATCGCGCCAAGCAGATGGCGGCCGACGATGGGGTAATGCTCGGCACGAATGCCCACCGAGACGTGCTTGTGAACGATGCGGCTGACCACGGGACCAAGCGCACCCGGGTTGCCGATGTTCGCCGCATAGGCGAAGACCGCGGCGGCAAGCGAGTTCTGCTGCGCGCCGCTTGCCTGGTTTCCCATATTGAACAGATTGGTCAGTTCCGGATGCGCGGCAAACATGCTGCTGTAAAAGCTTTGCGTGATGGTGCTGCCGTGCTCGCGCAGGACGGGTACGCTGGCATCGATATATGGACGTGCTTCGGCCGAGATCATGATTTCCCCTTAAATGTACAAATGGAATGCCTATTTATTGACGCATGACGAATTCGTGGCGAACTGGTGGAATCGGGCAAGCCCAATCCAGCAGCATCGGCATCGCACGCGTCTTGCTGTCGTCGCAGCGATTCTATCAAAGTTGCATTTAAAATGCATCTTTAAATTTGCAATCTCCTTGCTACCTGTCGCGGAGCCCTGCTGATGTCATCTCCGCCATTGTCCGTGCCGGCCGAGCCCGGTTCAGGTAATCAACCGGCCGCCAGGCGTATCAGCTGCTGTGCACGCTCGGCGATCGGCGACGCGTAGCCTGCGCGCCTCACGATGCCGATTTGCCGGTCCAGTCCTTCTATCAATGCCGGCCGCATGATCACATTGCCGGGCAGCGTCTCCGGGCGTACGCCCCGGGTATTGATCATGCTGAGCAATTGCGTCTGCGAGACGATCAGGATCAGGCTGTTCAGGGTATCCGCCTCCACCACCATGCGGGGTCGCGGCAGGCCGCGCGCCGTGAGCGCCCGTTCCATCTGCGAGCGCGTCAGCTCATGCCTGCGCGTGCCTGCCCACGGATATTTCACCAGCTCCTCCAGCGGCAGCTTGCGGCGCGCGGCAAGCGGATGCGACTTGTTGAGCATCAGTGCAACCGGATCGTCATACAGGCTTTCATGTTCGAGCGGCGGCGCCACGTACTCGGGGATGGGACACACCGCGAAATCGACTTCGCGGCGGCTGACGGCATCGATCAGCGCGGCGCTGAACGCGGTCGTGAAACTGATGTGCGCGGCGGGCCGTTCCGTGATGAGCTGCGGCAGCAACGCGCGGATTGCAAAGTCGGTGGTGGCCGGCGTGACCCCCACCCGCAGCAGCCCGGCCTGGTTGCCGCCGAGATCGCGAGCCTCCTGCACGGCGTTGTCGAGGTCGCGCGATACCGCCTGCAGGCGCTGGTAGAGCGCACGGCCGGCATCGGTCAGTTCGACGCCGCGTACGGTACGGATGAGCAGCGTCACGCCCATCTTCTTTTCGAGGCGCTGGATGGCCTTGCTCAGCGCCGGCTGCGATATGCCCAGGCGTTCCGCAGTGCGTGTGAAGGTGCCGGAAGCCGCAAGCGAAAGGAAATAGTCGACGTCGTCATTCAGCATGGGCCATTCCTGCCGGTTATGGAAATTGATGCCGCAGTTATTTTACTTTATGGATGGAGGGAAGCCATAGTGCCGTTATCAGCTGGAATCCCGGCTTGTCCGCAAGAATTTCTTGCCACTGGTGCGGCCTTGATCGGAGTCCGGCCAAGGCCGCGCTGCGAAGAACGGTGCGGAATAAATAACGAAACAGGCTCGCGGCGCCATGCCGACGTTGCCATGTCAACAGGAGATCCTCATGCCGAAAGCTTTCACCCGCCGCCAGTTCCTGCAGACGAGTGCCGCCCTCGTGGCCGGTTCGGGCTTGCCCTTTCCACGCGAGGCGTTTGCGCAGGACAACTGGAACGCCGGCGAAGTCGTGCATCTGCTGCCGACCGCAAACCATGAACGCGTTCTGCTCAAGGCCTCATTCCGGCAGCCGCTGAAGGAAGCGCCGGTACTGAGCGCGGGCGGACGCGAGGTCAAGGGGCGCCGCTCGGACAGCTTCGGTCGCTTCTGGCAGTTCGATGTGAGCGGCCTGCAGGCCGACACCGCGTATGCGCTGCAGATCCTCGACAGCCGGGGAAGGGGGCTGTGCGCCCCATGGCCGCTCAAGACATTTCCCAAGCCGGATGCGACTCCGGAACGCGTACGCCTGCTGGTCTACACCTGCGCCGGCGGCGATCCGCAAGCACGCGGCCCCGGCGGCATGGAAGTGTTCCGTTCGCTCGCCATCCGTCATGCGCTGCTTGAGCGCGGACTGGCGTTCCAGCCCGATGCCATTATCGCCAACGGCGACCATGTCTATCAGGATCAGCGTACCTGGCTCGAAAGCAATCATCCGGGCATCCGTCAGGCCGCGGCTGACTTCTACAAGGATATCGGCAGGTTCGACACCAGCCTGCCGGTACTCGGCACGGACAACGAGCGCATATTGAGCACGGTGGTCGATCCGCAGATTGCGCATCTGTACGGCACCCGGTTGCGTTCCACGCCGGTGTTCTTCATGATGGACGACCACGATTACTTCGAGAACGACGAGGCGGAAGACAACTTCATTACCTTCCCGCCGGACCATTTCGACCTGAATCTCGGCCGTACCGTGCAGGACATGTATTACCCCCAGTTCCTGCCGGATGCGAGCCGTTCCGCGATGCTCCCGGGCACCGGCGCCGGCGACCGCGCCGCGGGCTTGTCGGAATGCTTCGGCACGCTGCGCTACGGCAAGCTGCTCGAAGTGCTGATGTATGACTGCGGCCGCTACATGGATCTGAAGGACCGGCATGCCGGGCTGATCCCGCCCGAGGCGGAGAAATGGCTGCTCGACCGCACGCGGCATTCCGATGTCCGCCATCTCGTGCACATGCCGTCGACGCCGTTCGGCTGGTCGGCAGGCAAGTGGCGCGAATGGTATCCGGATGTGGTGGTCTCCGACGAGATCATGGCCGAGTCGGCGAGCGCCGTTTCGCAGCGCTTCGGTGGCGTGCGCGGCAGCAATCTGAGGCTGAGCACGGAAAGGCGGAAGTACATGTGGCAGTCGGGCTGGTACCAGCAGCACCAGCGCATCGCCGGCGCTTTATCGCAGCAGCAGCGCGCGGCCATCATGATGTCGGGAGACCTGCATGCGACCGGCTGGGACCGCCTGCTCAAGAGCGGCGATCTCGACCTGCGCGCCAACCCGATTCATCTTGTCCTGAACGGGCCGCTCGGGACCGGCATGGCGGGCTGGCCCAGCGGGCCGCGCGGGCTCGGACCCGCCGCGCCCGGCGCGCTGACGCTGGAGCGCAATGCAAGGCCAATGGAGAAGAACGGCTTCAGCATCATTGATGTCACGCCGGAAAAACTGGTGTGCCATCTGTTCGCCTGGCGCGAACCCGATCCCTTCGATGCCATCCGCACGCTGCAGCCCTACGATGTCGTTGAAATCACCCGTCCGCGCACCTGACACTGGCAACCCATCATGAATCCTCATCGCTTGAACGCATCCACCGCGGCTCTCTCGGCTGCACTGGCCCTGACCACCTTGCTTGCAAGCCAGGCCGCTCCAGCCGCCGAAGCACGACCCGCCGAACCTGTGACGGCGGAGTCGAACCGCGCCTGGCTGAGCCGTCTGCCATTCTCCGACACCCAGGCATTCGAGGACGCTAGTCGCGGCTTCATTGCGGCACAGGATTCCCCGGTCATCAAGGCCGCCGACGGCCGCGTGGTATGGGACGGCGGCGCCTATGCCTTCCAGGAGGACGCGGAAGCGCCGCCTACCGTCAACCCGAGCCTGTGGCGCCAGGCGCGCCTCAACAATGCGGCGGGCCTGTTCAAGGTTGCCGACCGCCTGTACCAGATCAGGGGCATGGACCTGGCCAACATGAGCATCATCGAAGGCGATTCCGGACTGATCGTGATCGATCCCCTGCTGTCGGCGGAAACGGCACGCGCCGGCCTGGACCTCTACTACGCGCACCGCCCGCGCAAGCCGGTGGCGGCCGTTATCTATACCCATTCGCACGTCGATCATTTCGGCGGGGTCAAGGGCGTGATCGATGCGGCCGACGCGGCTTCCGGGAAGGTGAAGGTCATCGCGCCGTCCGGCTTCCTGGAAGAAGCGGTGAGCGAGAATGTCCTTGCCGGGAATGCGATGAGCCGGCGCGCGCAGTACATGTACGGATCGCTGCTGCCGAAGTCCGCGACAGGGCAGGTCGATGCCGGGCTCGGCAAGGGACTGTCGCGCGGCACCATCACCCTGATTGCGCCGAACGACAGCATCGCCGAGCCGATCGAGCGGCGCCGCATCGACGGCATTGACATCGAATTTCAGCTGACGCCGGGCACCGAGGCGCCGGCCGAGATGAATCTTTATTTTCCCCAGCTACGGGTGCTCAATATCGCGGAGAACGCGGTGCATACCCAGCATAACCTGCTGACGCTGCGCGGCGCCAAGGTGCGCGATGCGAAGACCTGGTCGTCGTATCTGGGACAAACGCTCCTGCGATACGGCCGCGATGCGCAAATCCTCATCGGCCAGCATCATTGGCCGACCTGGGGCAATGATCGCGTCAACGCCCTGCTGGGCGACCAGCGCGACATGTATGCCTATCTGAACGACCAGGCATTGCGCCTTGCCAATCACGGGCATGCGCCGATGCAGATCGCCGAGCGCCTGCAGAAGCTGCCCGAACCGCTGGCCAGCCGCTGGTATGCGCGCGACTACTACGGTTCCATCAGCCACAATGTCCGCGCGGTGTACCAGCGCTATCTCGGCTTCTACGACGGCAATCCCGCCAGCCTCAACCCGCTGCCGCCGGTGCAGGCCGCGCGCAAGACCGTTGAGTGGATGGGCGGGCCGGAGGCGGTGCTGGAAAAGGCGCGAGCGTCGTACCGGCAGGGCGATTATCGCTGGGTGGCGCAGATCGTCAATCAGCTCGTCTTTGCCGACCCGGACAACAAGGCCGCGCGAGAATTGCAGGCCGATGCGCTGGAACAGCTCGGCTATCAGTCCGAAAACAGTACCTGGCGCAATGCCTATCTCACCGGAGCGCAGGAACTGCGACACGGCGTGGCGGCCGTGCCCCGCCAGGGCACGGCATCCGCCGACCTGGTAAGGGCGCTGACGGTGCCCATGTTCTTCGACTATCTTGCGGTTCGCCTGAATGCCGACAAGGCAGCCGGAAAAACGATGTCCATCAACTGGATCTTTACCGATGTGAACGAGAGGTATGCAATGACGCTCAGCAATGCCGCATTGACTTACCTGGCCCAGGCGCAGCACGACCAGCCCGCGGTCACCGTCACCCTGGCCAAGACCGTGCTCGACGGCATCGGGTCGGCTCGGCTGTCACTCGGCGATGCGGTGAAGCAGGGTGCGGTCAAGGTGGCAGGCGATAGCGCCGCGCTCGGCGCCCTGTTCGCGATGCTCGATACGTTCTCGCCGAATTTCCCGGTCGTGACGCCGGTTGTCAACGACGCCATAGCAGCGCGGTGAAACCGGACAGAGGAAGGGGCAGGGCGTTTGGCCATGCGTTCTGAAGGAAGGTATTGGCAAGGACGCGGGGCGGCGGCAGAAAGATCTGCATGCTTCATGCACCGTAGAGTGCTTTCGCCCTAACAACACTGAAAACACCGAGGACACTGACGGCACTGGCCATGCCATATCCACGCTCCTTGGTCAGCCGGATTCCGATGTGAAAAAGAAAAGGTCCGTGTCGTTCAGACACGGACCCTATAACGTACCGAAGTACCTGAAAATCAGCTGTGGCCGCGCGCCTGGTTGCGCAGGCCCTTGACCTGATCATGGTTCTGCATCACGCCTTGGTACTGCCGTTCGACGACGGAACGGACTTCAATCGGCAAATCCTTGGCCAATGCGTTTTCATAGCTTCTTTTCGCTACATCTTCGCCGCGCTCGCATTCATTGAGGATCGATTCGTCATCCTTGCCGGTGATGGCGGACTTGATGTCCACCCAGCGGCGGTGCAAGGTGCCGGCCACGCTGGAAGAGGTTTCGGGCGAACCACCGTACTCCTCGACGATATCCTGCAGTTCGGCTGCCGCCGTGGCGCAGCGATGAGCGCGGTTGGTGAAATAGGATTTAAGCTCCGTGCTCGAAATGTCTTCGGCGCAAGTACGAAACCCCTCTTCGCCATCCTTGCAGGTTTCGATCAGGTCGTTCAGTGTGGAAATAACTTCGTTCTTGTCCATGATGGCTCCTTTTCAGTTGCGTAGAGGTGATGTCTATTAGTGCAACATTCATGCAGGCAAAATGCGTTGCATGGCTATGCACAGTGATACTTTGGCAAGGGAAAAGTTCGCATAAATGATCTCGTTGGAATGTTGAACGATGCGTGAAGGAGAAACAGTCGCAAGGCGGCCGCCTCGTATCCGCGTTTGTTTCGGTCCGCCAACGGAGTCGTCTAAGCCGATGCTTGATGAGCTTGGGGGAGGGTAAGCGATTACTGCTTGGGAGGAGGCATACGCGAGCAGAGCAAAGATTCATCCTGCGTCAATATGCAACTATGTTGCACAAAATGGAAGCTTCGTCTAGACTTGCCAGATGCAACACAGTTGCATATGCGGGCTTTGCGTAAGCCGTCATGGCACCGGGAAGTTCACTCGAAGAAATGCAAATGATTGGCGACGACCAAGGGTGCTTGATGATGCTGACTCCACAATTTGGCTGCCCGAACGAAGAAGGACGGGCCGGACGACGCCATATATTTTTTGCTCTCAAATGCAACTAAGTTGCATTGATGGCCGAAATAATTCCTGCGACGGGGAAATTCATTACGTTCGACTCAAGGCCTCGGCTCGACATACAGACACTGAAGTCGCCAGCCGTTACCCGACTTTCGGATCGGTATCCATGGTGCGGTTCAAGCTCGCACGCCATGAAGAAGATTCGTCGACCTGACAAAGCCTATTTGTATTCAACATTAAACATGGGAGAGTTCATGACACACGATAATCTGCCGTCTCGTCTTGCCTTTTTGAGTCTGGCGTGTATGGCCTTAATGGCTGGATGCGGCGGTGGCAGCGGAGGCGGCAATGCGGAGAGCCACGCGAATTCCAGCATCGATACCGCAGGAAGAATTGTTATCGCCGAGAGTGGAAGCAATGCCCTGCGCGTGCATGATCTGGACAGCGGCGGCGTAGAAGCGACCCATCAGCTGGATCATCCACCGTCCGCCCTGCATGCGAGTCCGGGTGGACGGTATGCGGTGGCCTTTCAGGGTACGCAACACCAGGTTCAGTTTGTTGATGGCGGCATATGGCAGGAAGACCATGGCGACCATCATCATGATTACAAGAATGCTTCGCGGCTGATGTCGTGGAAGCTGGCCGGTATTCGGCCATCTCATTATGATGTCCAGACAGGCAGGCAGGCCAGCATATTCTTCGATGGGGATGCCAATGCAAACCCGATCCGAACCGCCGGTATGCGCTTGATCGATGATGCCTCCATTGCAGCCGGCAGTACGTTGGCGGCCTTGAATCTGCAACAGCCAATACACGGGTTTGCGGAGCCACTCGATAACAAGCTACTCAGCGTTCATCGTGCAAGCGATGCAATTGATACGTTGCCCACGCATCTGAATCTGTATCTGCGCTCGGGTGCAACATATGCATCGCAGCGCTTGCTTTCCACACGCTGCAACAGCATGCATGGCAGCTATACGTCCGGGCCCTATACGGCGGTCGGTTGTGCCGACGGTGTACTGCTGGCCAGGCACGTCTCGGCCAATGATGTCGCCGACCAGAAGATTACTGCACCAACGCGCATCAGCACATTGGTCGGACATCCCAAGGCACCGGGGCAATTCATAGGATTCGGAAACAACGGTACCGCACCCGCACCGGTAACGACGCTTTTCTATGGCATTGACGGTGAACGAGCGGTCGCTACACCAATCACCCCGACGGGATGGGCCGCGGGAAACATTCAGCGAGCGAATGGCTTTGATCGCAGTGGCAACCGCTTCTACATACTGGATAACCATGGAACGCTACATGTCATGGCGCGCACTGGCACTACGTGGAACACGGCGGCGACGATTGCCGCGGCGGTACCCGCCATGCCGACTGCGGCTCCATGGCCAACGATTACCGCGAACGGCGCACGGGACGAAATCTACATCACCGATCCGGTCGCAAGACAATTGCTTGTACTCGATTCCCAAACCGCAGCGACGAACGCTCGCCGCGATCTTGGCTACGTCCCGTCGAATGCACTGTGAGTGGGAATTGCGCAATGAAGAAAAGCGTACTTACCGCACTGGCGGCGAGCGCCGTCGCTGGCGCACAAGCACAAGCCCAGGCACAAAGCCAAGAGAAGGGCTGGGAACTCGGCGCGGTGCTGGATGCGGCATACACCACGCGCTCGCTGGCTTTGGGACATCGCGAACAGGGCCTGGCGCTCGGCCACAGTGATGCCATCGCACGGGGGCCGCTGGGGCGGCATCTCAGTGCGCAGCTGGGCGCGGTGGCGCACCAGCATGACGGCAAGATCGAATTCGAGATGGAAGAGGCATGGGTGCAAACCCGTAGCTTGCCGGCCGGATTTCAGGCGCGCGCAGGCAGGTTTGCATCACAGATCGGCTATCTGAATGAACAGCATCCGCACGCCGACGATTTTGTGGAGCGCCCGTTGCTATACCGTGCGTTTCTGGGCGGTCACTGGTTCGATGACGGCGTCCGTCTGAACTGGACCGCGCCTGCGCCGTTCTACCTGAGCTTCGGAACCGAAGTGTTCCGCGGCCGCCAGCTGGTTCAGGAGGCCGCGTCGGCGCGCAGCCCTGGCGCTGTTACGCTGAGCATGAAAATCGGCAACGATATCGGCAGGTCGCAGAGTTGGCAGCTTGGCGCTTCTTATCTTCATAACCGCCGCGAAGCAGCCATCGAAGAGGAGCACGGGCATGGGGAAGAATCTCATGCCGGGGAAAGCGATCACGGTCATGGCCATGCGCATGCACACGGCGCGGCGCTCAGCGGCAAGAAGATGTGGCTGCTGGATGCGGCGTGGAAGTGGGCTCCGGACGGTAACAACCGGCAGCAGCAACTAAAGCTTGTCGGCGAATATGCCCGGGTGACGAAGCCCAACAGGCATGCAGGCAATTCGGACTACCACGATGCCTTGTCGCTAAGTGCGGTATGGCGGTTGTCGCAGCAATGGGAGCTGGGCGCCCGGACCGATTGGCTCAGGGCCAGGGTGCCGCATGGCGATCACTTTCACAACGGGCGACTGCGCGAGCATGCATTGATGGTTGCCTGGAAGCCCGCCCACAGCCAGGCATGGCGCCTTCAACTCACAACCCAGCCGCGTGCAGAAGAATTCGAGAACCGATCGAGCAAAACTGTACAACTTCAATACGTCTTGAGTTTCGGAGCCCATGGTGCGCATTCTTTCTAACTGGACCTTACTGCTCGCGGGCGCGGTATGCGCACCTGCGAGCGCCTTCACGGTGTTTGCCTGCGAACCCGAATGGGCTGCGCTGACACGCATACTCATGCCCGGAGCGACCATTCATGCCGCAACGCATTCCCGCCAGGACCCTCATCACATCGAGGCAAGGCCTGCACTGATCGCACAGCTGCGGGCCGCCGATCTTGCGGTCTGCACCGGTGCTTCGCTGGAAGCTGGGTGGTTGCCGGCGTTGCAGCAGCGCGCCGGGAACGCGAAGGTGCAAGATGGTTCTCAAGGCATGTTCTACGCGGCGTCGCAAGTCGAGCTGATCGATGCGCAGCCGGGCGCCGGGGGCAATCCTTTTGCCGGAGACATCCATGCCGAGGGCAACCCGCATGTGCATGCCGATCCCCGCAACCTGGTGAAGATATCGTCGGGACTTGCGGAGCGCCTTCAAAGGCTCGTTCCCGCCGAAGCGCAGCAGATTCGGCAGCGTCAGCATCAGTTCGCCACCGCCTGGAATCAGCGGATCAGCGATTGGGAGCGGCGTGCCGCGCCGCTGCGGGATAAAACGGTGGTGGCGCAACATACTACGTTTGGCTATTTATGGAAATGGCTCGGTCTGAAACAGATCGCGGATCTGGAACCGAAACCCGGGATGGCGCCGACGCCCGGCCACTTGCAGGGTCTGTTATCAACGCTTCAGGCACAGCCTCCGCTTGCGATCATCACCGCTGATTACCAGGATCCGCGGGCAGGACGCTGGCTTGTCGGCCAGCTCGGCAACAAGGCGCCGCTCGTCACCTTGCCGTCGACCGTCGAGGATGAGCGAGCTCCGGACGCGCTGGAGCAATGGTACGAACAACTTCTGCATTCACTGCTCGAGGCAAAGGCACGCTGATGGAATACTGGTTCCTGGCGCCGGCCGCCGCCTTGTTATTCGGCTTGCTCGCACTGGCGCCGCTCGGTTCCCAGGTATTGGCGCGCGGCGTGGTCTTCATCGATCTGGCTGTGGCTCAGGCCGCCGCAGCGGCAGCATTGGGCGCGACTGCCTGGCTCGACCATCCGGGGCTTATCGCCGTTCAGCTCGCCGCCGCGATGGGGGCCCTGTCCTGTGCGGGCCTGGTCGCGGTGCTGGCACGGATGTGGCCGCAGCAGCGCGAAGCCTTGATCGGCCTCACCTATGTTGCCGGGGCATGTCTTGCCATGCTTGCTGCCCGTAGCGACCCGCACGGTCGAGAGCACCTCTCCGAGCTCCTGGCTGCGGATGTGTTGTGGGCCGGATGGACGCAGGTGGCAACACTGGCAACTTGCGCGGCAGCCGTCATTTTCGTGCAGCGCAGGTGGCCCATGCTGCTCGGCAAGGATCGAATCTTCTTTCCGTGCTTTGCGCTGGTGGCGAGCATGGCGGTGCCGACATTGGGTCTGTTGCTGGTGTTCGCCTGCCTGATCGGGCCGGGCCTGTGGCTGCGGGCCGGCTTTTCAATGGCACAGTGCCTCGTGGCCGCCATGGGCGCAGCCGGACTCGGACTGCTTGCTTCATGGTGGATCGATGCGCCCAGCGGCGCCTGCGTAGCGCTCGCTCTCGCCGTATGGGGCGTGTTCAGTGCATTGTTGAGAAAAAGATCGTCGAAACAAGAAGCCGGCATCAGTGAATATGGACCGGGGCGACCGGGTTGATCCAGATCGCGATGTATGAATTCAAACCACCGCTTGCCAGAGACCGGCAGGCTGAACGGACAAGGCCAAATTGCGCCGAAAGGAAACGATGATGAATAGGCTGATTACCAGTGCTGACTATTGCGGCATGACCGCTTCCCTTCTTTGCCTCGTACATTGCGTCGGAACACCGCTGCTCCTGTTGATGTTTCCCATGATTGGATTCTCGGAGAGTGACGACTTGGTGCACCGTGCGATGGCCATTCTTGTCGTGATACCGGCCGTTCTGGCCATACTTCCAGGTTTCAGGAAACACCGTAACTGGTCGGTCCTGTTGACGGGGAGTTCCGGCCTGGCCTGTTTCATTGTTTCCGTCCTCGTTATAGGACCGCATTATGGCGAGATGGCCGAACTCGTGTTTGCAACGATCGGGGGTGTACTGTTATTCACGACTCATTACCGGAACCATCGCTTCTGCCGTTGCTGCGTGAACGAGGCCGGCCAATAGGGAGCCGGAAAGTCAAATCAAGTCGAGTTGCATGCCGAAGCACATGTTTCGGTTCAAGGAGCATAGCCAGTTCGATCAAGAGATCGAGAATATGCGCAGCCGGGAAAGCCTTATGGCGATGTTGAACCCCTGCAGGCCGGCTTTCCATGGCGACTGGGAACCGCCATTGCGCATGGAAAGAGTCGGCAGGGCGTTTCAAGCACCGGTGCGTGCCGCACTGGCGAGTTGCAGCGCGAGGCCCTGATGGCGCTCGATCAGCGAACCGGTTTCTACCGTCGTGCATAAGCCTTCCCGCACGACCACGCGACCATTGATGACGCTGTGCCAGACATTGGACGGTGTCGAAAACACCAGTGCCGCGACCGGATCGTGCAATGCGCCCGCAAAGCCGATCTGGTTCAGATTGAACATCACGATATCGGCGGACATGCCGGGCTTCAGCGCACCGATATCATCCCGGTTCAGCACCTTGGCTCCGCCCAGCGTTGCAATCTCCAGCGCCTCGCGCGCGGTCATGGCGTCGGGGCCGAAGCCTACGCGCTGCAGCAGCATTGCCTGGCGGACTTCGCCGAGCAGATGACCAGAATCATTCGATGCGGAACCATCGACGCCGAGGCCGACCGGCACGCCGGCGTCGCGCATCTTGCGCACCGGCGCAATGCCCGACGCGAGCCGCATGTTGGAACAGGGACAGTGCGCGACGCCGGTATGGCTGCGCGCGAACAGCGCGATGCCGTCGTCGTCGAGCTGGACGCAATGCGCATGCCATACGTCGTGCCCGACCCAGCCGCAGTCTTCCGCATACTGCGCGGGCGTCATGTTGAATTTCTCGCGGCTGTAGGCGATGTCGGTCTGGCTCTCGGCAAGGTGGGTATGCAGCGACACCCCATAATGGCGCGCCATCGCCGCCGATTCGCGCATCAGGTCCTTCGATACCGAAAAAGGCGAGCAGGGCGCGACCACGATGCGCTGCATCGCATGGCGGGACGAGTCATGCCAGGTTTCGATCAGGCGCTGCGTATCTATCAGAATGGCAGCCTCGTCTTCGACCACGCGGTCCGGCGGCAGGCCGCCCTTGCTCTCGCCCACGCTCATCGAGCCGCGGGCGGCGTGAAAGCGCATGCCGATGCGCTGCGCCGCCTCGATGCTGTGATCGAGCTTGCAGCCGTTCGGATAGATATACAGGTGATCGCTGCTGGTCGTGCATCCGGACAGCAGCAGTTCCGTCATCGCGGTCAGTGTTGAGACTTCCACCATTTCCGGCGTCAGATTGGCCCAGATCGGATAAAGATTCTGCAGCCAGTTGAACAGCTCGCCATTCTGCGCGCCGGGTATGACGCGCGTCAGGCTCTGGTACATGTGATGATGCGTATTCACCAGGCCGGGCAGCACAACGCAGCCTCCGGCGTCAATGACTTCATCTGCCTGCTGCGGCAGGGTGTCGGTGGTGCCGACCTGCTCGATCACGTTGCCGCGCACGAAGATGGCGCCGTCGGCGATTTCGCGGCGGGTGTCATCCATCGTCACGAGGACGCGGGCATGTTTGACGAGGAGGGTTTTGCTCATGAAATGACCTTCGCTGGATTGATGCATTCCTTGTGCTCGTGGCCGGTCATCCCCGCAACTTGGAGAAAGGAAATCCGGGCCGGTGCACGATCTGCCATGCGGCTACGAGCATGCTAGCGGAAACTTGAATGATGCACATGGGAACAGGTGAATAGACAAGCTATGCCTAGGCATATAACGGCGATCCAGGCAGGGCGGCAAAAGTGATTTGACGTGTCTATCACCCTTCTCCAGCCTATGGGAGAGGAAACGAAATACAAATGCGACAAATGCGACAAACGCGCCGGTTTTGTTTGAGGATTTCTGCTGGTTCGCTGAGTGGTGCGAACTAAAGATCTGCTGGTCGAATGGTGAACGAGCATCACGCCGCTACTGCGTCAACAATGCGCGCAAGGCGCCGGCCTGGCTGTGCTTTTCCTTGCCTCGGCATGACTTCGCCGATGTGCCTTCGACAAATTTCCAACTCGTACCGCTAGCGAGCCAGCAGCGACTTCGCCGTGGTCGAGATCAGCTCCCGCAGCCATTTGTGTTCCGGCGCCTGGTGTACGCGTTCATGCCAGAGCTGATAGAAGCGCATGGCGGGAAAGGCGATGGGCACCTTGAAGGTTTTCAGCGGCAGGTTCTTTTCATAGAAACGCATGAATTGACGACCGGTGGTCAGCACCAGGTCGCTACGCGTGAGCATGTAGGGAATCAGGCCGAAGTAGGCCGACTCGACCACCACGTTGCGATGCAGGTTCTGCTTCGCGAGGAAGGATTCGATGACGCCGAAATACCCGGCCAGCATCTGCGACGGCGCCACATGCGGCAGCGACAGGTAATCCTCGACCGTCATGTCGTCCGGTCCGGTGCGCAGCGCGTAGGCGCAATCGGCGCGCATGATGCAGGCAATTTCGTCCTCGAACAGCTTCGACATGTGCAGATGCTGCGGCGGCTCTTCCCAGTTGGCGATCACCACGTCGAGTTCGCCGTCGGACAGCAGGCGCAGATAATCGATTTCCGGACCGAGGCTGTAGATCACGACGCGGCTTTTCGGAGATTCCCGCCGGACGCTGGCGACGATATTGGGCAAGAACTGGCTGTCCAGATAATCGGGCGCGGCGATGTGAAAGGTGCGCGCCTCATGCTGGGGCGAGAACGCGGTCTTCTGGGAAAACAGCTTTTCCGTCTCGTCCAGGATCTTCTTGGCCGGCTGCAGCAGGCTTTCGCCATGCTGCGTCGGCACCATGCCGCGCGCGCCGCGCACCAGCAAGGGATCTCCGGTGAGTTCGCGCAGCTTGCGCAGGGAAGCGGAGATCGACGGTTGCGGCTGGTTCAGTTTCAGGGCGACGCGCGAGACATTCCTCTCCGACAGAAGCAGGTACAGAATGCGGATGAGATGAATATCCAAATGATCTGGCAAGCCTGACATTGCGGTCTCTATATTGAGTTCGGTATGCGAAATATACTTGATGCCGGATGCTCCGGGCTAGAAATAAGTCTATCGTGTCAACCTGTCGGCTCACACAGGATGGCGCTTATTCCGGGTATATCGCAAAGCCGTGCCTGCGCCCGTGGTTTTGATGCGCAGGCCGGTTTTCCGGGGTTGTCCGGATGGCGCGAATGTGTGGGACTCCGATGGAGTGTGAGTTGGAGGCAGGGCGACCTGCCTCCTTTTTTCTTTGCCGGCTGGGGTGGTCCGGGCGTCGGGGAGCTTGAGGGAGCCTTGATCAGGGATCGATAACCGCGGCGCAGGCGTCGGTAGGCAGCGCGGCGGCATGGCCGACGATCGGCACCATCTTGATGCCTGCGGAGGCGATCCGGCAGGGCGCGGCAAGCACGCCGCAGCCGGAAAACAGGATCGGGATAAGAAGAACGGCGAGGAGTCGAAGGCGATTCATGTTTTTCTGCCAAGCGGCGCGTGCCGCCTGCGTAATTCTGAAATGAACGGAATCGCCAATATACCGCGTCGATGCCACAAAGGAACAGGCCGGATACATGCCGGATACAATTCCGCGCCGATATGTTGCAGATCCCGTACGGGGTGGTCCCGTTTCACCCGCGCCGGTGATCCGCGCCCGAGGCGGCGTTTCCGCGCGAACCGGCGCCAGCCGTCGTTAGACCGCGCACCAGCAGACCCGCGCCGAACGAGGCATAGGTCATGAACAGCGAGGCACGCGAAAGCCGTTTCTCGAAACCCGGCCGCAACCGGCGCGGCGTCAGCCGGTAATCGACGAAACAGGCCATGGCCGCGATCATGGCGGCGCCGGCGGTCGCCTTGCCAAGACTGGAGGCGTCGGTGCGCTCCGCATGCTTTCCAAACCATTTTTCGTAGATCACCGCCCATAGCGTCACCGAGGCATGATGGATGCCGTAACCGATGACGGTATGCCGCAAGCTGGGTTCATCATGATAGGCGGCCTGTTCTCCGTAGACCCACTGGCTGGTGGCGTTGGTGGGGGCATACGGCGTGTCGGCTTCGCGCTCGCCCCGCACGCTCAGCACGGCGGTGGAAGCCGCGCTGGCGATGCTTCCCGATATCAGGCCATCCTTGAAGGCTTGTCCCCATGGTTTCACCGATGCCGCCGCTTCCATCGTTCCCATCGTTCCTCCTGGCAATCGCTGCCTGCTGCCCCATTGTCATCCTGTTGTCCGGCGCTCAATGAACTCCCTGCGATACTTGCCGGTCGTATAACTGACGCGCAAAACAGGAGCATGGTTCCCAACAATAAGGAGTCGCAATTGGTCGTACTGCTGACAGGAGCAAGCGGATTCATAGGAAGCCATCTTGCGGAAGCGTTGATCGCCGCACGGCATCAAGTCATTTGCGCAGTACGTAACCCCGATGCGCCCGATGCGCGGCACGATCCGCGCTTCAGGTATGTCGCTGCGGACTTCACCACGGACTTCAGTCCATCGGCCTGGCTGCCCCGCCTGCAGGGAGTCGATGTGGTGATCAATACCGTCGGCATCATCCGCGAACACGGCACCCAGACTTTCGACGCCATCCATGTCCGCGCGCCGAGCGCCCTCTTTGCAGCAGCCGCCCAATGCGGTGTCAGGAAGATCGTGCAGATTTCGGCGCTCGGGGCAGATGACCAGGCGCAGAGCCGCTACCACCTCAGCAAGAAGAGCGCGGATGATTTTCTCGCCGGCCTGGCGGTGCCGTCTTTCGTGGTGCAGCCTTCGCTGGTGTTCGGGCCGGGCGGAACCAGCGCCCGCCTGTTCACCGCGCTGGCCAGCCTGCCGCTGATCGCGCTTCCGGGAGGCGGGCATCAGCAGGTGCAGCCGGTGCATCTGGATGACCTGATTGCCTCCATCATGGCCCTGCTTGACGCGCCCGCAGGGCAGGGAACACGGGTGGCCATCGTGGGTCCCGAACCCATGTCTCTTCGGCAATTTCTCGGGACGCTGCGTACGGCATTGGGCTGGCGCCGTGCGCATTTCATTGCGGTGCCGATGCCGTTGGTGCGGCTGGGGGCGTCGGCCGGCCGTCTGCTACCCGGCAGTCTGCTCGATCCCGAAACCCTGCAGATGCTTGAACGCGGCAATACCGGCAGCGCGGCCCGCATCACCGAATTGCTGGGCCGGCCGCCGCGCCCGGTCCGCGATTTCATCGCATCGCAGGACAAGGCGCCGACCCGGTTGCAGGCAAAGCTGGCGTGGCTGCTGCCGGTGCTACGGGTCAGCATCGCCCTGGTGTGGATCGTGACCGGCATTGTTTCATTCGGCCTGTATCCGGTGGAGGAAAGCTATGCGCTGCTGGCGCGCACCGGCATCACCGGTGCGCTGGCGCCGCTGATGCTGTACGGTGCCGCGCTGCTCGACCTGGCGTTTGGCATCGGCACGCTGGTGCTCAAGCGGCGGCGCTGGCTGTGGCTGGCGCAGTTCGCCCTGATCGCCTTCTACACGGTCATCATCAGCTTCCGCCTGCCTGAATTCTGGCTGCATCCCTATGGCCCGCTGCTCAAGAACCTGCCCATGCTCGCCGCCATCTGGCTGCTGTTCGAGCTGGAAGAACCGACTCATGCAAAGGAGCGCTGATGGACTACGTCATTGTCAAATGGCTGCACATCCTGTCCTCGACCTTCCTGTTCGGCACCGGCATCGGCTCCGCCTTCTACCTGCTGTTCGCCACCATCTCGCGCGATGTCCGCGCCATCGCCGTGGTGACGCGCATCGTCGTGCTGGCGGACTGGCTGTTCACGTCGACCACCGTCATCATCCAGCCGCTGACCGGCTACATCCTGATGCGGATCGCAGGCTTTCCGATGACCAGCCGCTGGATCACCTGGTCGGTCATCCTTTATGTCATCGCGGTCGCATGCTGGCTGCCGGTACTATGGCTGCAGATGAAACTGAAGCAGCTGTCGCGCACCGCTGCGGACAGCAATACGCCGCTTCCGGATGCCTACTGGCGTTACTTCAAGTACTGGGTGATGCTTGGCATACCGGCCTTCTTCGCCTTTCTCGCCATCTTCTATCTCATGGTGGCCAAGCCGGCCTGACCATGGCAGCCGCAAACAAGTTGCTTTTTTCCAACTTCGCGTAACATGATGCTTGCGGGAATGGCAATGCTGTTCCCGCAGTATCCATGCACACCGAGGGAACATGAGCGACTTTCCGAAAGATATCTTTACCGAACCGTCCGATGTGGACGTCGATACCCTGAACAACCTTGGCCCCCTGCGCCACATGGCCGGCATCTGGCAAGGCACGCGCGGCCTGGACATCAAGCCCAAGGCGGACGGCCCTCGCAAGCAGGCATTCGTCGAGCGCATCGAACTGCAGCCGGTCGATCCCGTCACGAACGGCCCGCAACTCTTCTACGGCTTGCGCTATCACACGCATGTCACCAAGCCGGACCAGGTGAAGAGCTACCATGACCAGGTCGGCTATTGGCTGTGGGAGCCGGCCACCGGCACCGTGATCCAGACGCTGGCCATTCCGCGCGGCCAGATCGCGATGGCGGTCGGACACGCGAGCGCCGACGCCCGCAGCTTTGAACTGGTGGCCAGGCGCGGCGACCAGAGCTACGGCATCTGCTCCAATCCGTTCCTGGAATATGCATTCAAGACGGTCGAATACCGTATCGAGGTCAAGATCCATGCCGATGGCACCTGGGAGTATGACGAGGATACGGTGATGATGATCAAGGGACAGGAAGAGGCATTTCATCACCGCGACCGCAATGTGCTGATGCGCATTGCCGAAGCGACGCCGAATCCGCTGGCGCGCCGCTGATCCAACCCGGCGGCCTGCGGGCCGCCGGCGAAATGGTCATCGCGGCAAAATAAAAAAGGGGAGATCGTGGTCTCCCCGTTTTGCATCGGACTGCCGCAGTCCCGACATGCGGTCGTGCGGTCATTCAATCATCGGATCACCGGATCAGTCGCTTTCCAGGAAAGTCTTCAGGCGGTCTGCGCGGGATGCGTGGCGCAGCTTGTTCATCGCCTTGTTCTCGATCTGGCGGATGCGTTCGCGGGTCACGTCAAACTGCTTGCCCACTTCCTCCAGCGTCGCATCGCTGGCCATGTCGATGCCGTAGCGCATGCGCAGCACCTTGGCTTCGCGCGGCGGCAGGGAATCGAGCACGTCGCGGATCACGCTGCGCATCGATGCATGCATCGCCGCATCGGCCGGGGCCAGCGTGGTGCTGTCCTCGATGAAGTCGCCCAGCTGGGAATCGCCGTCGTCGCCCATCGGCATGTCCATCGACACCGGCTCCTTGGCGATCTTCATGATTTCGCGCAGCTTCTTCTCCGGCAGATCCATCTTGGCCGCCAGCGTCGCCAGGTCCGGCTCGGAGCCGGTTTCCATCAGGATCTGACGCGAGATGCGGTTCATCTTGTTGATCGTTTCGATCATGTGGACCGGCACGCGGATGGTACGGGCCTGGTCGGCGATGGCGCGGGTGATCGCCTGGCGGATCCACCATGTGGCATACGTCGAAAACTTGTAGCCGCGCCGGTATTCGAACTTGTCCACCGCCTTCAGCAGGCCGATATTGCCTTCCTGGATCAGGTCGAGGAACTGCAGGCCGCGGTTGACGTACTTCTTCGCGATCGAGATCACCAGACGCAGGTTGGCTTCCGTCATTTCGCGCTTGGCCTGGCGGGCGCGCATCTCGGCGGTCGTCATCTGCTTGTTGATCTTGCGCAGTTCGGCCAGCGGCACGCCGGCGGACTTTTCGAGTTCGATCAGCTTCTTCTGGTACTCCTTGACGGCCGGGCTGTTGCGACGCAGGATCGGACTGTAGGCATGCTCCTGGTCGGCTTCGCGGTCGACCCATTCGAGATCGGTCTCGTTGCCGGGGAAGCCGCTGACGAAACGCGGGCGCGGCATGCCGCACTTGTTGACCGCGATATCGAGGATCTGCCTTTCGATCTGGCGGACTTCATCGACGCGGGAACGCAGGGTGTCGCACAGCTTCTCCACCAGCTTGGCGGTGAAGCGCAAGCCGAGCAGTTCGCGCGAAATGACCTGCTGCGACTGCAGATACGCCGGCGAACCATAGCCTTCGCTGTCTCGGGCGGCGCGCATCTTGTCGAATTCCGCGGCCACGGTGTCGAATTTCAGCAGCGCCTGCCTGCGCATGTCGGCAAGCTGGGCTTCGCTCATGCTGGCCGCGGCGGTACCGCTGCTGCTTTCTTCTTCCTCGTCCTCGTCGAGATCTTCCTCGAGGTCGTCGTCCGCTTCGTCCTCATCCGACGCCGCCACGACAACCGGAGGTTCCTCGTCCGACGTGTTCAGGTCCACCAGGCTGTCGACCACATCGTCGATCGCCGCTTCCTCGTTGCGGATCCTTTCGGCCTGCGCAAGGATTTCAGCGATCGTGGTCGGGCAGGCGGAAATCGCCTGCATCATGTCCTTGAAGCCAGCCTCGATGCGACGGGCAATGTCGATCTCGCCCTGGCGGGTCAGCAGGGGCACGGATGCCATTTCCCGCATGTACATGCGGACCGGGTCGGTGGTGCGGCCGAAATCCGAGTCGACGGTCGACAGCGCGGTGGCGACTGCCGCTTCGGCGTCGTCATCGTCGTTGTTGGCGCTGGCGACATTGTCCGACAGGAGCAGCGTCTCGGCATCGGGAGCCTGTTCGTAGACGGTGATGCCCATGTCGCCCAGGGTGGCGATCAATCCCTCGATGACTTCCTGGCTGGTCGATTCCTCGGGCAGGTGGTCATAAATCTCGGCATGCGTCAGAAAGCCGCGCTCCTTGCCGGAGCGGACCAGCGCAGCAATCTGCTGACGCCGCACCGCGAGTTGTTCCTCCGTCATTCCCTCTTCAGAGCCGCGGCGGTCGCGTGCCTTGCGGGCGGCATTGATTTCCGCTCGCTCGACCGCGTTCAGCGCGGCGACTTCATCATGCTCCGGGCGGAATTCGGTGGGCCGCCGGCCACGGCGCGCAGGCACCTTGACGGACGGAAGCGTGTAGGCGGAGGTATCGATCGCGGCAACGGTGGACGGATCGACCGTGACGACAGGCGCCGGGCTCGAGGCTTTCGCCGCGGCCGGTGCTTCGGCGGCCGTCTTGCGGCGTACGACCCTTGCCTTCGGTGCGGCCGGCGTCGCGGCAGCGGGCACCGCCGCCGCCTCTTTCGCCTCTGTCGCCGCCGGTTTGCGGGCGACGGGCTCTGACGGAACAGGCGCAGACGCGGGAATCTCCGCTGCAGTCACTGCTGCCGGCTCCGGCAATTCAGCGGCTGGAGCGGCCGGCGCATTCGACGCATCGGCAGGCTTCACCGCGAGCCTGGACGCGGCCTTGCGGACGACGACCTTGACCGCGGGCGCAGGCGCCGGAGTCGCCTGGGCAGCCGGAGCATCAGGCGTATCCGATGCCAGGGGCGCAGCGGATGCCGCGCCGGCGTCGGGCGCGGCAGTAACGCTCGGCGTGATGAGTCGGGAACGCTTGGTAACCACGGTCACCGTGGTCGGTGCCTGAATTGCATCGGCGGCATGTGTGACGGTGCGGACCGAGGCCGGGTTCGTCGCGGCGTCGGTGCTACGGGGTTTGGCGGTCAGTGTCAGTGTCTTTGCAGGCTTTGTCATTGCGTAAATATTAGGCAACTAGAGTAGCATCATGAGTTGAGCGCGAAATATCGGCGCCGCTTTCGCACCGCGGAGCGACAACCACGCATAAGAGTGAAACGCGCGTTGCCGGTTCTGCCGTGCGGTCATGAAGTGCTGGCTTACATGTCGGTGTTCAGGGTAGTCAAATTGGGTGAAATCTTCGTGGTGCTGCAGCTGCATGAGGCCCGGTTCTCGACGGCGGGCTGAATGGGAGTCCAAGGCAGTCGGTGGAGCAGGGGCCGTATTATATTGGTCTTTTAAAAAATATTCACGGCGAAATATCCACAACGCAGGATCAAAACAAAAAACATCGGATCACAGAAGACTCTGGGTGGTTCCGCAGCGGAGTATTTTTTGGAAGAGATCCTCGTTTCAGAATGGAATGACTTCATCGCCTTGTCAGGCGAACTTGACGGTTGGGCATTCCGCGGCCAGCAGGATGCCCGGTGGGCGCTGCTGAGCTCACTGTCGCGCCATCTCGATGCTTTCATCCCCCGACCGTGCCACATGGCGCAGCCGCGAGGAACGGGCCATCCGCATCTTTCGCCGCAAGGCCCATAATTTTCTTCCCGACCGTCAGGTTCTCGACAACGATTTCCGCTGCCTCACCCTGATGCAGCATCACGGAGCGCCGACACGCCTGCTGGATTTCACCAAGTCACCTTTTGTCGCGGCATTCTTTGCGCTGGAGAATGCCGTCGCCGATTCCGCCGTCTTCGCACTCAATACGCCGGCGCTGTGGAATGCGACCCCGGTTGCCATTCCGGCACTGACCCGCGACGCCATCGATCCCCGCCTGGACGGGAACTTTGCGCGGTATTTCCTTCAAAACAACAGCAGCATCGTCTGGATCGGCGAGCCGGAAGAGATGGATCGCCGGCTCGTGGCCCAGTCCGGAACCATGGTGGTGCCGGGCGTCCTCGACCGGTCGCTCGACGAAATTCTTCAGGCTTACGGCTGCAAGGGGACTTTGATCAAAAAGCTTGTTCTTTCGCAAACCATGCGCGAGCAGGCAATGAAAGCCTTGTACCGGATGAACATTACCAATGCCTCGCTGTTCCCGGATCTCGACGGCCTCGCGCGTTCGATCCGCGTCGAGCTGGAAGTCGTCTGGAATACGGGCATGCCCTATGGTGCGGACGGTAACGGGAGTGCCGGAAATGGCAGCTTTTGATTTCCGATGCCCCTGCTGATGGAACGCCTTACCAAACAGAGAACAATGGAGAAGACATGACAGATACCAATACCAGCAAGGATGACCAGCTGCGCGAGGCGGCACTGGAATATCACCGCAGCCCCACCCGCGGAAAGATCGAAGTCAACGCCACCAAGGCGCTCTCCAACCAGCGCGACCTGTCGCTTGCCTATTCTCCCGGGGTGGCTTACGCCTGCGAGGAAATCGCGCGCGATCCGGCGATGGCGGCGGAATACACCTCGCGCGGCAACCTGGTGGCGGTCATAACCAATGGCACCGCGGTGCTTGGACTGGGAGACATCGGACCGCTGGCGGGCAAGCCGGTCATGGAGGGCAAGGGCTGCCTGTTCAAGAAATTCGCCGGAATCGATGTCTTCGATATCGAGCTCGCCGAGCATGATGCCGACAAGCTGGTCGATGCGATCGCGATGCTGGAGCCCACCGTGGGCGGAATCAACCTGGAAGACATCAAGGCGCCGGAATGCTTCTATATTGAAAGAAAGCTGCGCGAGCGCATGAATATTCCGGTATTCCATGACGACCAGCATGGCACGGCCATCATTTCCGCCGCCGCGCTGCTCAACGGCCTCAAGGTGGTCGGCAAGAACATCGGCGATGTGAAAATCGCGGTGTCCGGCGCCGGCGCCGCGGCGATTGCCTGCCTCGACACCATGGTGAGCCTTGGCGCACGCCGGGAAAACATTTTTGTCGCCGACTCCAAGGGCGTCATTTACCATGGCCGCGATGCCAGGATGGAGGAAAACAAGGCGCGCTACGCGCAGGAAACCGGCGCACGCAAGCTGGCCGACATTGTCGCCGGCGCCGATGTGTTCCTCGGCTGCTCGACGGCCGGCGTACTGACCGGGGACATGGTGAAAACCATGGGCGACAAGCCCATCATCCTCGCGCTGGCCAATCCGGAGCCGGAAATCCGGCCGGAAGTGGCCAGGGCGGCGCGCCCCGACTGCATTATCGCCACCGGGCGCTCGGATTATCCGAACCAGGTCAATAACGTACTGTGCTTCCCGTACATCTTCCGCGGCGCACTGGATTGCGGCGCCACCAAGATCACTGAAGAAATGAAGCTGGCCTGCGTCAAGGCCATCGCCGAACTGGCCGAGGCCGAGACCAATGATGCCGTCGCGATGGCCTATGCCGGGCAGGAGCTGAATTTCGGGCCGGAATACATCATTCCCAAGCCCTTTGACCAGCGTCTTATCGAGAAGATTGCTCCCGCCGTCGCCAAGGCCGCCGAGGAATCCGGCGTGGCTACCCGCCCGATCCGCGACCTCGACGCCTACCGGCAGCAGCTCAGCCACCTGGTGTATTACACCGGCCTGATGATGAAACCGGTTTTCTCGGCCGCCAAGGCGGCGCCGCAGCGCGTGGCTTATGCGGAAGGCGAGGAGGAACGCGTGCTGCGCGCGGCCCAGACCGTGATTGACGAAGGTTTGGCGAAACCCATCCTGATCGGCCGCCCGCATGTGATCGATATGCGCATCCGCAAGGCCGGCCTGCGGCTGCGGCCCGGCGTCGATTTCGAACTGATCGACCCCGAAAACGATCCCCGCTACCGGACCTACCACGAGGCCTATCATGAATTGCGAGGACGCTACGGCGTGACTCCCGACGTGGCCAAGGCCGCGTTGCGCCGTTCCAATACCCTGATCGGCACGATGCTGGTACACATGGGCGACGCCGACGCGCTGCTGTGCGGCACGGTAGGGCGTTTCGAAGGCCATCTGGAACATGTGCGCGACGTCATCGGCATCGCCCCGGGTGCCAGCGTGCTCGCCACGATGAATGCGCTGATGCTGGAAAAATACACGCTGTTCATTGCCGATACCTATGTCAACGACGATCCGACCGCCGAAGAACTCGCGGCGATCACCCGGCTGGCCGCCGCCGAGGTCCAGCGTTTCGGCATGCAGCCCAAGGTGGCAATGCTGTCGCATTCCATGTTCGGCTCGTCCGACCGGCCCTCCGCCCGCAAGATGCGGGCGGCGCGCGACATTCTTGCCGCTATCGCCCCGCAGCTGGATGTCGAGGGCGAACTGCAGGGGGATGCGGCGCTGGTCGAGGAGGTGCGCCGTCACTTCCTGCCAGGTACCAAGATGAGCGGAAGCGCGAATCTCTTGATCATGCCCTCGCTTGATGCCGCCAATATTGCCTTCAATCTGCTCAAGATCACGGGCGGCTACGGCGTCACTGTCGGGCCTATTCTTCTGGGTACGGCCAAGCCCGTGCACATCCTGAATCCGGCGGCGACGTCGCGCCGCATCGTCAACATGACGGCAGTGGCGGTAGCGGATGTGTCGGCCTTCAAGTCGGTGGAACACGGATAGCCGTAGCGACACGGCTGGCATGCCGGTGTGGGGGATGCAGGGCGCACGAACATTTCCATCCTCCGCACATCCAACCGGCATCAAGACAAGCAGCAAGCAGACAGTCCGGACACGCCAGCATCCTGGCGGCGTGTCCGGACTCCATCCCCGTTTTCCCTTTGGCGAATCAAACAATGAATGAACACCTGCAAAGCGTTGCCCGCTATCTCGAAGAAAACCGTCTCAAGCTGGTGACCGCGGAATCCTGCACCGCCGGCATGATCGCTTCCACTCTCGCCGATATTCCGGGCTGCGGAAGCTGGCTCGAATGCGCGTTCGTCACCTATTCGCCTCAGGCGAAAATTAGTTGCCTCGGTGTCAAGGCGGAAACCATCGAAACCTATAATCTCACTAGTGAAAACGTTGCACGCGAGATGGCAGAAGGCGCGCTGCGCATCAGCCGTGCCAATGTGGCGCTTGCGGATACGGGTGTCGCCGGGCCGGATAATGGCGACGGCGATATTCCAGCCGGCACCATCTGCTTCGCGTGGTCATTCCAGATAGACAACAAGGTCACGACGTTCACAGAGACCCGGCATTTCATGGGAGACCGCAACGGCGTGCGCCAGGCGGGAACAGAATATGCGTTGAGCCGTATCTGGCATTACCACAATGAAATGATGACGGGAAAGAATGCCGCATAAGCCTTGATGTGCCGCATCGGCCAGCAGCCCGGCTCATGTGTTCCGTCTTTTGCGCCTATGCTGGGTTTGATGCATTCCCGCCGCGGTTCTTGCGCGCGCGCCATGCGGCAAGCAGCTTGCCCGCCGTACTCCAGAAGGGGCCGTCGCCCTGTTCCGCGCGGTCCAGCAGCCAGCGGCTCGTCTCCAGGCGATAGCCGTCAAGCGCGGTGCGAAGGAATGTGCGGCCATGTGCGGCCATGCTGGCGGCGGAGCGATAGACGAGCACATGCTCATACGGCTGGAAGGCGCCCAGCAGTGCGGTCTTGTACGCATAGCGGCCATGGCCGAAATGAAAGCGCGTACAGCCGTGCCCGATCGCCGAGCAAACCATGAGATAGCAGCACAGCATCCCCAGGCGGTAATCATCATAGTCGGCGTCATGCGCATTGACCTTGGAGATGAAGCTGGCGCCGATATGAAACACGATGGCGCCGCCGACTATGCGGCCGTCGATGGTGGCAAGCCCGAGCTTGCCGCAGGCGCGCGCCAGACGGATTATTTTCTGCGTTTCCTCTTCATCAATGAAGGATGACTTGTTCTTTTGCCGCATGCGGGCGCGGTTCAATTCGATGATGGCCCGTACATGGACTTCGTCGATGTTTTCCTTGTCAATCACCTGATAGCGAAAGCCGGGAAAATCGCGCTGCAGCCGGTTACGGTGGCGCTTGATGTTTTTCCTGGTGGCGCCGCCAAGCGCGGCGAGATACCCCGCTTCATCCGCCGGCAACGGAGCAATGAAGTCTTCCGCGCACAGAAAACGCTGTCTTGGAAAGGACCGCAGTTCGCCCGCTATCTGCACCGCATGAAACCGGATCATTGCCACTCCGGAATAACGGGCGAACATGTGCGAGCAGAAGCGCTGCACTTCCACTTCCGGCAGGCGCATGCCCTCGTTGACCACATGAATCGTGGCAGCCTCGACGCGGTAAAGCAGGATCGCCGTGATGTCTCCGCTTTTTCCATTTGCGCGGGACACATAGGTATGCACGCCGTCCAGACTGTCGCAGACGCGGAAATACGCCAGGCTTGAATACAGCGCGCCGTAGAGACGCTCAAGGTGCCAGGCAGCAAAGTCCGGGATATCCTCGCTGAACACCTGCACGCTCTCGCCGCTGCACTCATCCGCAGCTGGCGATGGAAAAGTGTCATGCATGCGGTCCCGCGCTGTTGCGGCTTCGTCAAGAGCAAGACCGGCAACCAGCGCCGCGCTGCTATTATCGTGCGGGACTTCCATATCGCCTCGCGCAAAGAGTCACTTCTGCCAACATAGGTCGGACGGCAGGGCCCTGTTTGGAGATGGATCAAGGCTGAAGGTGCCACCCCGGGTTTGCCGGTGCGCTGTTGTTCGAGAGGCAGCATGCGGCATGACAGCCTGCAAACTGTGTTGTATGCCTTCGACGTTCGAACAAACGGTTACATTGAAGTCTTGAAGATGATGCCCCGGCGCAGGTAAAGTTAAATCGATCGTGAGGGAAACTTCCTTCCTCAATAACATTGATTCAGTTTTAAGGTGGGATATCAAATGCAACCAAAATTAGCCAATCGTGACGAGTCCGCATGGGAAAAAGGCGACTACGCCTATGACCTGGGTGACACATTTGAAATGGGCATCGTCAAAGCGGCACAGGAAGGCATCCGGCCTGGATCGAATGGCTATGCCGCATTCATCACCGCATTCTCGCGCCGTGTGCGCAGCAAGCAGGTCTGTCCCCGCAAGGCGGCTGCCAAGCCAGCCGACGCCTCGCAGTCCGGGTCTGCGGTCGTGCTGACGCCGGACTTCATGCGCGCGGCCTCGTAAAGATAGCTGCTGAGGGCTGGCGTGGCGGGATGCTATCGGGCCATCGGGCCGTCGTGTTTGCGGCCTTGTCCATGCGTCCATGCCGTTTCGAGCGTTTCACACGACTGGTCGCCGGCTGACGGAAGCAGAGGGCGAACCGCCGGTCGACGCTGATCGCAAGGGTGACGCCTGGTGGAATACCGAAGCCTGAATGCCGAGACGTTCATGCGGCAATTCCGGTGAGGTCATCCTGTATTCCAGGACTACAGATTTACGGATCTACAGAAGGCTATCCGGGGAGGATAAGAGAGGCGGGCACCGGCGCCGGTATCGCAGTCGGTGAAGGTGCCGGCTTGCTTGGCTCGAATTTCTTAGATACCGACCAACTTCAATTGCCTGTGATGGTTGACCGGGTCAATCTCAAGGACTTGTTTGGCGCCTGGCGCTGACCACCTGCCGAAGCGGCCTATCCGGCTTGCTGCATGTTGCGCTTGCTGTTCCACTTCTTCCGCGTGCCTGCGCTTGGGCGACAGGAACGCGGCATGACAATCTCTTGCTGCCCTTACTTGACGAGTTCGTGCAGCTTTTCCTTCACATCCTTCCATTCCTCCGCCTCCGGCAGCGGATCCTTGGTCTTGGTGATGGAAGGCCATTGGCGGGCGAGTTCGACATTGAGCTTGATGAATTGCTGCTGATCGGCCGGCACATCTTCTTCGGCATAAATCGCATTGACCGGGCATTCCGCAACGCATACGGCGCAATCGATGCACTCGTCGGGGTCGATGGCGAGAAAATTCGGGCCTTCGCGGAAGCAATCTACCGGGCATACATCTACGCAGTCGGTGTAACGGCAGCGGATGCAGGATTCGGTGACAACGTGGGTCATAACAGTCCTATCTGTAAATTTTTCTGAAACTGATCTGCTTTGAAGCTGACAAGCAACCCGCCGCAAAGCCTTGTATTTTAAGACATTCGACTGTTTCCCACAAACCGGGCTTAGATAAAATTTGAATAAGCAAATGCGGCGGGTTTCGCGGAGGATGTCCGGCGACACTTCGCGCGCCGCAGGAACGCTCATGATGTTGGCTGAAAGACAATCCGAGCCGGCGAGCCTGCAATCCTCAAATCCGCTCTATAGATCCGGCCCTCTCCAGAAGGTAGAGGGTGAGATCACCGCCCCGGAAAGTGCACCATTTTTCGGGCCGCATCAATAGAAGGATGCGCCGGGGCGAAGTCATGCGCGGATCAGTATGACTACGTAGGCCGCACGCGGCATCGCGAGGAAAGTTCCGCGCTAAAATTGCCTCCAATTAAAATCATGAACAAGGGAGACAGCAGTGCAGTCAAGATTTCTCGTGGCCTTGGCCGGCATGGCGCCACTATGGTGCCAGGCGGCCGAACTCGATGGCAGCGGCCTGTCGGCATGGTGGGGCGTGCCTTTTGCCGGATTGCTGCTATCGATAGCGCTTTGCCCTCTGCTCACTCCCGGCTTCTGGCATCATCATTTCGGTAAGGTCGCCCTGGGCTGGTCGCTTGCCTTCCTGCTTCCCTGCGCCGCCGTGTTCGGTTTCGGCACGGCTGCTGCGGGGGCGCTGCATGCGTTCGCCGGGGAATACATCCCTTTCATCATTCTCATCACTTCGCTGTTCGTGGTTGCGGGCGGCATTTGCGTGCGAGGCAATCTGCACGGCACGCCGGCGCTCAATACCGGGCTGCTGGCAATCGGGACGGTGCTGGCCAGTTTCATGGGCACGACCGGCGCGTCGATGCTGATGATCCGGCCGTTGATCCGGGCCAACGATAACCGCAAGCACGCGGCCCACATCGTAGTGTTTTTCATTTTTCTGGTGGCCAATGCCGGCGGTTCCCTGACGCCACTCGGCGATCCCCCGCTGTTCCTCGGATTCCTGAAGGGAGTGGACTTCTTCTGGACCTTCAAGCATATCTTTCCTGAAACCTTGTTCCTTTGCACGGCCTTGCTGGCCATTTTCTTTCTGCTCGACCTTTACTACTATCGGAACAAGGAAGAGGTATTGCCCGTGCAGAGCGATCCCACTCCCGATTCGCCGATCGCCTTCGAAGGCAAGGCCAATTTCATTCTGCTGGCAGCCATCGTCGGCCTGGTGCTGATGAGCGGCCTGTGGAAGCCGGGCGTGAGCTTCGCAATCTTCGGCGTCGAAGTCGAATTGCAGAACCTGGTGCGCGATGTGCTGCTGCTGGCCGTTATTGTCGTGTCCCTGCGCATTACGCCGAAGTCGGCGCGCGAAGGCAACGAGTTCGGATGGGGGCCGATCCAGGAAGTGGCAAAGCTGTTTGCCGGCATCTTCATTACCATCATTCCGGTCATTGCCATGCTGCGTGCCGGCGAGGCCGGCGCATTTTCCACTGTGGTCAGGGCAGTGACGGACAACAATGGCCAGCCTATCGACGCCATGTATTTCTGGGCTTCCGGCATCCTGTCGTCCTTCCTCGATAATGCGCCGACCTATCTGGTATTCTTCAATACGGCCGGCGGCGATCCGCAGGTCCTGATGACGACGCTGGCCAGTACCCTGGCGGCCATTTCCTGTGGTGCGGTATTCATGGGGGCCAACAGTTACATCGGCAATGCGCCCAACCTGATGGTCAAGGCGATTGCCGAGGAGCGCGGCATCCGGATGCCGTCCTTCTTTGGCTACATGGCATGGTCATGCGCCGTGCTGATTCCGCTGTTTGTTCTGATGACTTTCATTTTTTTCCGGTGACAATCGATGACTAAACCCAGGATTCTCGTAACGCGCGCCGTTTTTCCCGATGTGGTTGAAAGGCTGAAGCAGTATTTCGACGTCGAAGCCAATCCGGAAGACGCCATCTATACCAAGGCCGAGCTCATCGCGAAACTGCAGGACAAGGACGGCGTCTACACCACCCCGAGCACGGGCATGAGCGAGGATGTGATCCAGGCATGCCCCCGCCTCAAGGCAATCTGCAACATGGCTGTCGGTTTCAACAATATCGATGTGGCTGCCGCCACCCGGGCCGGCATCATGGTGACCAACACGCCCGATGTTCTCAATGAAACCACGGCGGATTTCGCCTGGGCGCTTCTCCTGTCGACTGCCAGGCGGGTCACGGAATCCGAGCATTACCTGCGCGCGGGGCAGTGGCAGAAGTGGCGCTACGATACCCTGCTGGGCATGGACATCCATGGCGCCACGCTGGGCATACTCGGCATGGGCCGCATCGGCCAGGCCATCGCCCGGCGCTCCATGGGTTTCGACATGCGCGTGATTTATCATAACCGCTCGCGTCTGGACGAGCAGCGCGAGGCGCGCGCCAACAACGCGCGGTATGTCGGCAAGGAGGAATTGCTGCGCACCGCCGACCATCTCATTCTGGCCTTGCCTTACTCGCCGGAGGTTCACCATACGATAGGCGCCGCCGAACTGGCGATGATGAAGCCGAGCGCGACGCTGATCAATATCGCACGCGGCGGCATTGTCGACGATGCCGCTCTGATCGTCGCATTGAAGGCCAACCGGCTGGCCGCGGCGGGACTCGATGTATTCGAAAACGAGCCAGCCTTCGATCCTGGCTTCCTCGATCTGTCCAATGTAGTGCTGACGCCGCATATTGCCAGCGCTTCCGAGCCGACACGCCGCGCAATGGCCGACTGCGCGGCAGCCAACCTGATTGCGGCATTGACGGGCGCGACGCCTCCCAATATCCTTAACCCCGAGGTCACATCGAAGGTTTAGAACGCATGGCGGATATCAGTATCAGGCAGCAACATTCCCTCAGTCATCAAGGGGCGAAGGCGGCTGCGCAGGAAGTTGCGGAACAAATGGCAAGGGATTTTGACATGGCGCTGCAGTGGAATGGCAATGTATTGCTGTTCGAGCGGGCCGGCGTGTCGGGTGCGTTGACGCTTCTGGAAAGGGAGGCGCTCCTGGAAATCAAGCTGGGTTTCCTGATGAAGGCGTTCGCCGCAAAGATAGAGGAAAAAGTGGCGGCAAAGATGGCAAGAGTCTTTGCCGCGGCATAAATCTCGTGGCGATCAGCCTTTCAATTCCGTAATCAGATCCACGTACTGCTGCATCGCATCGTCTCTGGACATGCCCTTCAGTGCATCCCATGCGTCGTACTTCGCGCGGCCGATCATGTCGGTGAAGCCGGGGCGGTTGCCGTCGGCATCGCCGGTACTTGCCTGCTTGTACAGTCCATACAGCTTTAGAAGAGTCATGTTATCGGGGCGTTCCGGGAGGTTCTTGGAATCGGCGACCGCTTGTTCGAACTGGTTTTGAAGGCTCATGCTTTCCTGTCTTTATCTTTAGTGGGGATATTCCGGTTGACCAGACCAATACCGTCCGGCTCTCCATGCGGCCGGAACCGGTGATGCAAAAAATATCACGGAAAAAACGCACGCCAAAGGAAAACGCTAGAGGAAAGATTCAGGATTGCGGCAAGGCGCCGCCATCGTTGTCTTTATTCTTCATCATTGCCGACAACGGCACTGCCGACCGCAACGGCGCCCTTGGCCACGGTCGTGGCCGCGCCTACCGCGGCCGAGCCCGCCGCCACGCCTACGCTGACTGCCGTGCCCGCGACGGATACTGCAGTCGTGGCGACGCTGATCACGGTGCAGCCGTTGAGCAGCAGGGCGGCGCCGGTACACAAGGCGCAAAGAATGGTTTGTTTGAATGACATGGCCGAATCCAGTAAGGACCGCGAACGCGGTCAGGGTTGTTGAAATCGCTGCAGCTTCAGTACTGTCCGGAAGACCGGGCCTGCAGGGCTACGTCATGCAGGCCGGAAAATCAGCCGCAAAGACGTGTGCGCCGGAAAACCGGGCAGCGTTTCAATTACTGGCTTCGGAGTAATGATGCTCTTGGGAAAGAGCGATCAGACGCCCAAAAGTTCCACTTCGAAAATCAGGGTGGCGTTCGGAGGAATGACGCCGCCGGCGCCGCGCGCGCCATAGCCAAGAGATGCCGGAATGATCAGCTTGCGAACGCCGCCGACCTTCATGCCCTGCACGCCTTCATCCCAGCCCTTGATGACATGGCCGGCGCCGAGCGGAAATTCGAACGGGTCGTTGCGGTCCTTGCTGGAGTCGAATTTGCGGCCTGCGCTGCCGTCGGCATTCTGCAGCCAGCCGGTGTAATGCACGGTGACGTGCTGGCCTGCCTTGGCCTCATCGCCGGAGCCGACGGTAACATCTTCATATTGCAAGCCGGAAGCGGTCATGGTGGTGGACATGTTTTTCCTTTGTCGTTTGTTCAAGAGTGCTGGGATTGTAGCAGTTGTCGGCGCGGAGCTCCGGCTGCCAGCCACGCTCAAAGCAGGGTGATCGCCTGGGCCCGGACGATGACGGATTCCTGTTGAAACCGCTGCTCCAGCTGGCGACGGTATGAGCCCCACCACGGCTCGTCCAGCGTCTCGGCCATGACTTCGTAAATGACGATGTCGTCACGCATGGTCGTGGACGCATCCTCCTTCCACAGGCCCTTTGCAGGAACCCGGGTATAGGCGGTTAATCCGTTGAAACGGCGGATCAGTTCTTCCCTGGTCTTTTCAAACGCGTCTCCCGGTTGCGGCGAGCCGGCATTGTCATACAGCGGTAAGAGAATCTGGATAAGGTGCATGGCGGTTCGTCTATTCGTCCATTTGCGCGTTTGGTGCCAAAGGTGAAAGTACGACGGCGGCGCGGCTGGAAACGTTCCGGTTTCAACTCCCGGCTGTCAACGCCGGGACCCGAACAGCCGTTACAGCGCTGCCCCGTTGCAAACTGCGGCGGCAAATAGTCAGCGTTTCATCATGCTGGTCGTTGCCGCCATCGCTGCCGTAGGAATTTTGACATGCAGGCTATGCAAGCGCTTCATGCAGGCGCAACAGGACAACGATTTTCCTTATTCAACGCGGTTGCTGCAGAGTAAAATAAAAGCCGCACTCATTCACCTTGTGGTTCCCATGCTCCGACCTATCGCCCTTGTATTATCTGCATTGCCCACCCTGTTGCTGACCGCTGCCGCGCATGCGAATGTCGTCGTGGTGCTGAACTCGCGCGATGCGAGCATCACGCTGCTCGACCAGACGACCTTCAAGGAGGTGGGAAACATCAATGTCGGCAAGGAGCCGCATCACCTGATGGCGACCCCGGACAACAAGTCCCTCATCGTCGGCAGCGCCGTCGGCAATGAACTGGTCTTCCTCGATCCGAAGACCGGGCAGATCCAGAGCCGCATGAAGGACATCATCGATCCTTACCAGATCGGTTTTTCGCCGGATCAGAAATGGTTCGTGTCCAACGCGCTGCGCCTCGATCATGTCGACATCTACACCTACAACGGCAAGGACTTGAAGCTGTCCAAGCGCCTGCCGCTAGGCAAGCTGCCCAGCCATATGGCTTTCAGCGCCGACAGCAAGACCGTATTCATCACCCAGCAGGGCAGCAATGAGGTCAGCGCCATCGATCTCGCCACCCAGACCGTCAAATGGACCATCCCCGTGGGCAAGCTGCCGGCCGGTATCGTCATGACACCGGACGACAAGCATCTCCTGGTCGGCATCATGGGCGGCGATTATGTCGAGGTCATCGACTGGCGCGCGCAGAAGACGGTGAAGAAGATCAAGGCGGGCGAGGGCGCGCACAACTTCCGCGCCATGGGCGACAAGCGCCACATATTCGTCTCTAACCGGGTGTCGAACACCATCAACATCATCGACCAGCAGACACTGGAAAACGTCGGCACCATCGATGTGCCGGGCGGCCCCGACTGCATGGAGCTGGCCGATGATGGCAAGACCCTGTGGGCCACGCTGCGCTGGGTGAAGAAGGTTGCGGTGATCGACGTCCCGTCTCGGAAAGTGGTGCGCACCATTCCGGTCGGCCGTTCTCCGCACGGCGTCTATTTCGCCAACCACGCTCCCCGGATGTAATGAAAGCATCGCTGGCCGCTGCCTGCCTTTGCGCCGCCGTCATGCCGGCGGGGCCGGCGGCTGCCCAGCATCAAGCCTGCAAGGGCACGATTTACCTTACCTTCGACACCGGCAGCCAGTCGCAGGCGCAATACATCGCCGACACGCTGTCGCGCCACAAGGTCCGCGCTACCTTCTTTCTTGCCAACGAAAAGACGGTCAACGGCGATTATTCGCTCGACCCGTCCTGGGCCGGCTACTGGAAGGCACGGGTGGCAGAAGGCCATGCGTTCGGCACCCATACCTTCGACCATGTCTATGTCCTGCGCGACCTGCCCGGCGGCAGCCTCGAAATGAAACCGCAGTTCGGCCCCGATGCGGGCAGAACGCAGGTCTGGACCGCCGGACAATACTGCGAAGAACTCAAACGCGTGGAAAAGCGCTTCGCCGAACTCACCGGCAGCGGACTCGATCCATTGTGGCGCGCGCCCGGCGGCCGGACAACGCCCGGTTTGCTGGCGGCGGGCAAGGCCTGCGGCTATACCCATGTCGGCTGGACCGACGGCCCCGGCTTTTCCGGTGACGAACTGCCCAGCGACAAATGGCCGAACGCCAGGCTGCTTGATCGATCGTTGAAGGGATTGAAGGACGGCGATATCTTCGTCGCCCATCTCGGCATATGGTCGCGCAAGGATCCCTGGGCACCGGCGGTGCTCGATCCGCTGATTACCGGCCTGAAGCAGAAAGGCTTCTGCTTCGCCACCTTGCGCGAGCATCCGGCATACCGCAAGGCACGTTGAACATTGAGTTACACTGTTCCGATAGCGACAAAACAATTTATCGCCACATACGCTGAATCATGATTCAAACCCTGGTTGAATGGTTCTCGGAGGTGCATGGCTGGCTTTTCCAGACGGTCGTGCATCCGCTGCTTTACTTCTTTTCGCTCGGCGATATCACCGAAGAGGCCTTTGACGGCACCGAATGGTTCCTGATCGGCTTGCTCGAACTGGCCTTGCTGTTCCTGATCCTGCGTCCGCTCGAATCCTGGATTCCGGTCAAGCAGGGAATCGATCCGGCGGCGCGGCGCATCGATTTCCTCTACACCTGCATCCACCGGCTCGGTGCATTCACCCTGGCCGTCTTCTTCGTGCTCGACCCGATATTCGATGCGATTGCCGGCCACCTGCGGCTGTACGGCGTGGTGCACTTCAATCTCGAAACCCTGTGGCCCGGGGTGACCGATATCCCGCTGGTCGCGTTCGTCATTTACCTGGTGGTGCTGGACTTCTTCGATTACTGGTATCACCGTTCCAGCCATCAGTTCGGCTGGTGGTGGGGCTTGCATAGCCTGCATCACAGCCAGGCCGACATGAACCTCTGGTCGGATAACCGCAACCACCTGCTCGACGATCTGATCCGTGATGTCTATATGGCCAGCATCGCGCTGGTGATCGGCGTCGAACCTTCGCAGTATCTGCTGCTGGTCGTGGTATCGCGCATGCAGCAGAGCCTGCAGCATGCGAACGTGCGTATCCATTTCGGTGCCATCGGCGAGCGTCTGCTGGTATCGCCGCGCTTCCACCGCACCCATCATGCGATCGGCGTCGGCCATGAATCCGGCGGCAGGGGCAAGCTTCGCGGTTGCAATTTCGCCGTGCTGTTTCCGGTCTGGGACATCCTGTTCGGCTCCGCCAACTTCAGCAAGGAATTTGCCATGACCGGCGTTCGCGACCAGTTGCCGCCGCCGCAGGGCAAGGGACGCGACTATGGCCGCGGCTTCTGGGCACAGCAATGGCTCGGGCTCAAGCGCATGCTGGAGTTCTCCCGAAAGAAGGCATCCTGATGCAACGGGTCCTGGTCACGTTCGGCAAGGCGCTGCTGTCGCAACTGCACTTCAGGATGCTGCTGCTGACAGTACTGCCCTTCATCGTTTCGGTGGCGCTATGGGGCGTGCTGCTGTGGCTGGGACTGCAGCCGATGATCGACTGGCTGCATGCCTATTTTGCCGACAATGGCGGCTTCCGCGTCGCCGGCGAGATGCTTGGCTGGTTCGGGCTCGGCGCGATCAACACGGTACTGGTGCCGCTGATTGCAATGTGGGTCTTGCTGCCGCTGATGATCCTGACCGCGCTGATGTTCGTCGGCGTGATGGCCATGCCCATCATCGTGCGCCACGTCGGCACACGCCACTATCCCGAGCTGGAACAGAGGAAGGGCGGTTCCGTGCTCGGCAGCCTGTGGATTGCGACGTACTCTTTCCTCATTTTTGCGTTCCTGTGGCTGGCAACCCTGCCGCTGTCGCTGTTTCCGCCGCTGACCTTCGTCGTGCAGCCCGCCTTGTGGGGCTGGCTGACCTATCGGGTGATGGCTTACGATGCGCTGTCCGAACACGCAAGCGCGGAAGAGATGAAAACGCTGCTGCGCCAGCACCGCTGGCCGCTGCTGGCCATCGGCGCGATCGCCGGCGCCATGGGCGCGGCGCCCACCTTGCTGTGGCTTGGCGGTGCGTTGTCCGTGATTTTCTTTCCCATGCTCGCCGCCGGCGCCATCTGGCTGTATGTGCTGGTGTTCGTGTTCACCGGCCTGTGGTTCGAGCATTACTGCCTCGATGCGCTTCGGCAATACCGGGCGGCGCCTGCATCGGCTCCCGTGCTGCCGCCGGCACCATCGATGAAGGATATCAACTGATGGATTGAAGCTTGACCGGTCATCGGCCGGATTGCGGCGACTGAGGCATAATGCCCTTTTGACCACAACCTATCTGCCATGGCCTTCGGACTGATCATCATCGGCGACGAAATCCTTTCCGGTAAGCGCGCCGACAAACATTTCCCCAAAGTGGTAGAGCTGCTCAATGCCCGCGGCCTGCAGCTGTCGTGGGCGGAGTATGCGGGAGACGACCGTGCGCGCATCACTTCCATCCTGGAGCGCGTCTTCGACAGTGACGACGTCGTATTTTCCTGCGGCGGCATCGGCGCCACGCCCGACGACCATACCCGGCAATGCGCCGCGGCGGCCCTGAAGATGCCGCTGGTGCTGCATCCGGAAGCCAGGCTGAAAATCGAGGAACGGATCGCCGATGTCGCGCGCGAAGCAGGCAGGGAGCCGGATTACAATGCGGCCGACAACGCGCACCGGTTGAAGATGGGAGAGTTTCCACAAGGCTCGGCGATCATTCCCAATCCCTACAACAAGATCCCAGGCTTTTCGGTAGAGCATGGCGTCGGCGGCGCGACTTACTTCGTGCCGGGCTTCCCGGTGATGGCCTGGCCGATGATTGAATGGGTGCTCGATACCAAATATTCGCATCTGTTCCAGAACGTGCCGCGCCTGGAAAAGGCGGTACTGGTGTTCGAGCAGGCCGAATCGACACTGACGCCGCTGATGGAAGCCATCGAGGCGCAATATCCGCTGGTCAAGGTGTTCAGCCTGCCGAGCGTCGGCGATGCCAATACGCGCAGGCACATCGAACTTGGCGTGAAGGGCGGCGCGCCGGACCAGGTGGAGGCGGCTTATGCAAAGATGCTGGCCGGCCTCGACGGCTTCCATGCGGAGTACCAGCCGGTTTAAGGACGGCAAGCTTCGCGACAAGGCTCGAAGGCGTGGCCGGCGCGCCTCCGGCCACGCCTTCGCCTGCATCACGACTTACATCGCCACTTAGGCGCCCGCCTTCGTCTTTACATTCGTCTTCACTTCGTCCAGCAGACCCTGCCTGCGGATGAAGTCCACCACTTTTTCAACGCCGTCGCCGCTGCGCAGATTGGTGAAGATGAATGGCCGCTCGCCGCGCATCTTCTTGGCATCGCTTGCCATGATGTCCAGGTTGGCGCCGACATAGGGTGCAAGGTCGGTCTTGTTGATGATCAGCAGATCGGAACGGGTGATGCCTGGTCCTCCCTTGCGTGGAATCTTTTCGCCGCCGGCAACGTCGATCACGTAGATCGTCAGGTCCGACAGCTCTGGGCTGAAGGTCGCGGCCAGGTTGTCGCCGCCGGACTCGACCAGAATCAGGTCCAGGTCCGGGAAGTCCGCGCTCATGCGGGCGATGGCTTCGAGGTTGATCGAGGCATCCTCGCGGATTGCGGTATGCGGGCAGCCGCCGGTTTCCACGCCCATCAGCCGCTCCGCCGGCAGGGCGTCAGCGCGCAGCAGGATTTCCATGTCTTCCTTGGTATAGATATCGTTGGTGATGACGGCCATGTCGTAATGGTCGCGCATTGCCTTGCACAGCATTTCGCACAGCGCCGTCTTGCCGGAACCGACCGGGCCGCCGATGCCGACGCGCAGGGGATTGGGGGAAGTTGTCATGTCTTGTCTCAATGTGATTCAAATATTCGGGTTGGCTCAGGAACGGTAGAGCCGGCTGTACTGCACTTCATGCTGCATCGACAGCAGCGACAGGCCGGGCGACCAGTTCGAGAGTTCGTGATCGGCCAGCTGCATTGCCTGCCGGGCCGCCATCTCCAGTTCCGGCTGCAGCGACAGCAGCAGCCGCTGCCCCGCCACCTGGCCGAGCGGTACGGACTTGACGCAGACCAGCACCTGGTTTTCGGCCCAGGAAAACAGCATGCCCAGCAGAGCCGCCTCATGCGGCACATCGAGCGCGACGGCGGCATAGGCGAGCGCGGTCGGCAGCGGCACTTCCGGCTGGGCCTGCAGGATGCTGCGCAATGCCTCGTCGCCGAGCTTCAGGTCGGTCGCCAGTTTTGCCAGCGAATAGCCCATCTGTATCGTCTCGGCGCGGAACTCGGCGGTATCGCGGGCGGCGATGAAGCGCTCGTTCCATTCCGCCACGCGCGTGGCATCCCGTGCCGAAAAGGCATCCAGCAGCCGCCACAGCACCGGCGCCTCGAATCGCGCGACGACATGGTGCAGCGTATCGATGATCCAGGTACGCGCCGTGGTTTCGTCATGCACCATGCCGTTTTCCAGCGCCGCTTCGAGTCCTTGCGAATAGCTGTAAGCGCCGATCGGCAGGGAAGGGCTGGCCAGCTGCAGCAGGTGCAGCAGTGCGGTCGCCTGCATTTCAGTTCTTGTCCGAAGGACGATGGATTTTCTGGCGCAGCGGAATCGGTGCAAGCGGATGATGATGGTCATCGCCGTGATGGTGATGGCCGCCGCCGTAGGCTCCCGACTCCGGTTCGAAGGCCGCCAGCTCTTCGGTCACTGTCGCGCCCAGGCCTTCCAGCATTTCCTTGAGCACCGCATCCTTGCGGATGCGCAGGAAGCCCTGCTGCGCATCGCCGCTCACCTGTTCCACCTGCGCCTGGGTATGGCGGTTGCCGAGATGGAAGGCGCAGCGCAAGAGATTGCGCGGCGTGTCGCATTCGACGCGGTAGGTGGCTTCCTTGGCCGCCGTGATTTTCACGATGCGGCCATCGTCGCCCTTGAGCAGGTCGCCGTTGCGCAGCACGGTGCCGCGCACCGTGAACAGCGCCACGTCCTCGCCCGAGGCCAGCTGGGCGCGCAGCCGGCTTTTCTCGCGCAGATCATAGGGAAGGATGAGTTCGCCGTCGATCTTGTCGGCCTTGTCTATTTTCGTATGGAGTGTCAGCATGGTTCATCGCCGAGCCGGCCTGGGCCGACTCGGCATAAGGTCTACAAAGGATTAAAACAGGAAATAACGCTGCGCCATCGGCAGCACCTTCGCCGGTTCGCACACCAGCAGCTCGCCGTCGGCCCGCACCTCGTAGGTCTCGGGATCGACTTCCATCCTCGGCGCAAGACCGTTATGGATCATGTCGGCCTTGCGGACATTGCGGGTATTCTTCACCGGGATCAGCGTCTTGCTGAGCTTGAGCACATCGCCGACCCCGGCATCGATCGCAGCTTGCGAAACAAAGGTGAAGGAGGTGCGCAGCGCGCCGCCGAAGGCGCCGAACATCATCCGGTAATGCACCGGCTGCGGCGTCGGAATGGAGGCGTTCGGATCGCCCATCTGCGCCGCCGCGATCATGCCGCTCTTGAGAATCATCGAAGGCTTGACGCCGAAAAAGGCCGGCTTCCACAGCACGATGTCGGCGATCTTGCCGACTTCCAGCGAACCGACCACATGCGAAATGCCATGCGTGATCGCCGGGTTGATCGTGTACTTGGCGATATAACGCCTGGCGCGGAAGTTGTCATTGCGCGAGGAGTCTTCGGCCAGCGAACCGCGCTGCACCTTCATCTTGTGCGCCGTCTGCCAAGTGCGCATGATGACTTCGCCGACGCGGCCCATCGCCTGCGAATCCGACGACATCATGGAAATCGCGCCGATGTCATGCAGGATATCTTCCGCCGCGATGGTCTCGCGCCGGATGCGCGACTCGGCAAAGGCGATGTCTTCCGCGATGGCCGGATCAAGATGATGGCAGACCATCAGCATGTCGAGATGCTCGTCCAGCGTGTTGATGGTGTAGGGCCGGGTCGGATTGGTGGACGACGGCAGCACGTTGCCCTGGCCGACCGCGGCGATGATGTCCGGCGCATGGCCGCCGCCCGCGCCTTCGGTGTGGAAAGTGTGAATCGTCCGGTCCTTGAACGCGGCCAGCGTATGTTCGAGGAATCCGCCCTCGTTCAGCGTATCGGTATGAATCGCCACCTGGATATCCATGCGGTCCGCCACCGACAGGCAGTTGTCGATGGCCGCCGGTGTCGAGCCCCAGTCCTCGTGCAGCTTGAGGCCGATCGCGCCGGCGCGGATCTGCTCTTCCAGCGGTGTCGGCAGGCTGACATTGCCCTTCCCCAGGAAGCCGAGGTTCATCGGGAAGGCATCGGCCGCCGACAGCATCGAGTGAATGTGCCAGGGACCCGGCGTGCATGTCGTCGCAGCGGTGCCAACCGCCGGGCCGGTACCGCCGCCGAGCATGGTGGTCACGCCGGACATCAGCGCTTCCTCGATCTGCTGCGGGCAGATGAAATGAATGTGCGAATCGATGCCGCCGGCGGTGACGATCATGCCTTCGCCGGCAATGATCTCGGTGGCGGCGCCGATGGCCATGGTGACGCCGGGCTGGATATCCGGGTTGCCGGCCTTGCCGATGCCGGCGATGCGGCCGTTCTTCAGGCCGATGTCGGCCTTGACGATGCCCCAGTGGTCCAGAATCAGCGCATTGGTGATGACGGTGTCCATCACATCTTTGTGATTGCGCTGCGACTGGCCCATGCCGTCGCGGATCACCTTGCCGCCGCCGAACTTCACTTCCTCGCCGTAGATCGTGAAATCCTTTTCGACTTCGATGAACAGCTCGGTATCGGCCAGCCGCACGCGGTCGCCGACGGTGGGACCGAACATTTCGGCATAGGCCTGGCGAGAGATGCTTGTCATTTGAGTTTTCCCATTACCTTGGCATTGAATCCATAGACCACGCGGTTGCCAGCCAGCGCGACCAGTTCCACCGTGCGCTGCTGCCCGGGCTCGAAGCGCACCGCGGTGCCGGCGGCGATGTTGAGGCGCATGCCGTAGGCCGCCTGGCGGTCGAACTGCAGTGCCGGGTTGACTTCAAAGAAGTGGAAGTGGGAGCCGACCTGAATCGGCCGGTCGCCGCTGTTGGCGACGGTGACGGTGACGGTGGGGCGGCCCGCGTTGAGTTCGATCTCGCCGTCCTCGATCAGCATTTCTCCAGGAATCATGGGCTCTCCTATGGAATCGGATGATGCACGGTGACGAGCTTGGTGCCGTCGGGGAAAGTGGCTTCGACCTGGATGTCGGGGATCATTTCGGCGACGCCGTCCATCACGTCATCTCGCGTCAGGATCTTCGTGCCTTCCGACATCAGTTCGGCAACGGTGCGGCCGTCGCGCGCGCCTTCCATGATGGCGGCCGTGATCAGCGCGACCGCCTCGGGATAGTTGAGCTTCAGGCCGCGCGCCTTGCGCCGTTCGGCCAGCAGGGCGGCGGTAAAGATCAGGAGTTTGTCTTTTTCTCTTGGAGTCAGCTCCATCCGTTTTCTCCTTGTGTTGATCGGGAATTGCAGGTTCTGTGATTCATGTGTTCCAGATGCGCGGCACGACAGCTTCGCGGCCGGTCAGCGCGGGCCGCAGCAGCCGCCAGGCGGCAATCATCAGTCGCCGTGCGACTTCGCTTGAATTGCCGAGGTGGCGTACCACCGTGACGGACTTCATCTGCGTGATGCCGAAGGATCCGGCGGGCGCGTCGATCTCGCGCAGTGCGGCGATCACGCTGCCGGGAAGCGGCTTGCCGACCGCGATCAAGGTGGCGCAGACGGTATGGCCTGCCAGCCCGAGCGGGCTGCTCATGGCCGTCGAGCCGGCCGCGAGGACTCCCTGTTCGAACCATACCAGCCTGCCGTCGCGGCGGATGCTGGTGCGCTGCTCGACAGTGCCGGTATTGAAGGATTCGCCGGACGCGGTGCGCCCGAAGCAAAGGATTTCGCAGCCGATATAAGTCGCGTCCTTGCCCAGCTCGACATCCTGCCTGAGCTGCACATGGGCGGCGTCGAAGAAGATGGTTTCCTGCGGCAGCCATTCCAGCGTTGCGCCGTCGCCGGCTGCAAGATTAATGTTCTGTTGCGAGACATGGCCGTTGGCCTTGTACCATTTGGCCGCGCCGGGCGTGGCCAGCAATGCGCCGGCCTGCGCGCCGACACGAGCACGGAGTTCCAGTTCATCGCCGCCGACCACGCCGCCGGGCGGATGAACCACGATCGCATGGCAGACCGCATTGCCTTCCGGGTAAAGCGGCTTCTGCACGCGCAGCGGGCCTGCATGCTCGCGTTCCACCAGCCTGGTCGTGCCGCGATCGGATTCGAACCCCAGGGACAGTCGGGCTTGCCATCGAGCATGTGTAGCAGGGGCAAGAACGGGTTCGTCGGCAATTCGTTTCATGCGCAGACTATACCGCCAAGTGCCGCTTGACGTCCTCGCCGCTCATCTGCGCCTGCGTGCCGGAAGCCACCACTTCTCCGCGCGACAGAACGACGAACTTGTCGGCCAGCTCATGCGCGAAATCGAAATACTGCTCGCACAGAAGGATGGCCATGTCGCCGCGTTCGCGCAGCATCCGGATCACGCGGCCGATGTCCTTGATGATCGACGGCTGGATGCCTTCGGTCGGCTCATCAAGGATGATGAGCTTCGGGTCGGCCAGCAGGGCGCGTGCGATGGCGAGCTGCTGCTGCTGTCCGCCGGACAGGTCGCCGCCGCGCCGGTGCAGCATGTCCTTGAGTACGGGGAAGAGCTCGAACACCTCGCCGCGTATCTTCGAAGCCTGGCGGCCCGGCTTGACCGCCATTCCCATCATCAGGTTCTCTTCCACGCTGAGCCGGGCGAAGATTTCCCGCCCCTGGGGCACGTAGGCGATACCGAGCGCGGCGCGTTCATGCGGCTTGAGCTTCGTGATGTCGCGGTTGTCGAGCTTGACGTTGCCGGTGGCGGCGGGCAGCACCCCCATCAGGCATTTGAGCAGCGTGGTCTTGCCGACGCCGTTGCGGCCGAGCAGGGCCAGGCACTGGCCCTTCTGCAGGTCGAGCGAGACGCCGCGCAGCGTATGGGAGGAGCCGTAGTATTGGTTGAGCTTTTCGACGTTGAGCATGTTATTGGTCCGGATTCCTGTGGTCGGATTATCGGGCGGGCAGCGGTCAGCGCCCGAGATAGACTTCAATGACGCGCTCGTCCGACTGCACCTGCCGCATCGTGCCTTCGGCCAGCACCGAGCCTTCATGCAGGACCGTCACCTTGCCGTCGCGCGCGATCTCGTTGACGAAGGCCATGTCGTGCTCGACCACCATGATCGAATGCTTGCCCCGCAGTTCATTGAGCAGTTCGGCGGTGCGCGCCGTCTCGGCGTCAGACATGCCGGCGACCGGTTCATCGAGCAGCACCAGCTGCGGTTCCTGGATGAGCAGCATGCCGATCTCCAGCCATTGCTTCTGGCCATGCGAGAGCAGGCCGGCGAGCCGCCGCTCCTGACCGTTCAGGCGGATCAGCTTGAGGATGTCATCGATCTTGCCCTTCTGCTCCGAGGTGAGGCGGAAGAACAGCGTCGGCTTGACCCGCTTGTCCATCTTCATCGCCAGCTCCAGGTTTTCGAACACGGTGTGCTGTTCGAACACGGTCGGGCGCTGGAACTTGCGGCCGATGCCCGCATGCGCGATCTGGTATTCCGTCATCTTCGTGAGATCCATGGTCTGGCCGAAGTAGGCGGTGCCGGACGCCGGGCGCGTCTTGCCGGTGATGACATCCATCATCGTCGTCTTGCCCGCGCCGTTCGGGCCGATGATGCAGCGCAGTTCGCCGACCGAGATGTCTAGGTTGAGCTTGTTGATTGCCTTGAAGCCGTCGAAGGACACGGTGATGTCTTCGAGATACAGGATGGCGCCGTGCGTGGTATCGACGCCTTCCCGCTTGACGCGCCCGTAGGAGGTGCCGTAGTCCGCGTGCTCGCTCTGCACATCGAGTTCGCGGTTCCTGGTCATGTCGTTCATGCGGCCTCCCGGGTTTTCTGGAACTTGCGTGTCAGGCCGACGATGCCCTGCGGCATGAAGAGCGTGACGAGAATGAAAATCAGACCAAGCGCATACAGCCACAGGTCGGGGAAGGCGGCGGTGAACCAGCTCTTGAGTCCGTTGACGGAAAAGGCGCCGATGATGGGGCCGAGCAGCGAACCGCGTCCGCCGATCGCCGCCCAGATCACCATCTCGATCGAATTGCCGGGCGACATTTCCGACGGATTGATGATGCCTACCTGGGGCACATACAGTGCGCCGGCAATGCCGCACAACACCGCCGACAGCGTCCAGACGAACAGCTTGAACCAGAGCGGGTTGTAGCCGATGAACATGAGCCGCGACTCGGAATCCCGCACGCCCTGCAGCACCCGGCCCAGCTTGGAAGTGACGATCCATCGGCACAACAGCAGTGCGCCGAACAATGCCGCCAGCGTGACCAGGTAGAGCGCCGCCTTGGTGCCCGGTTCGGTGATCGAAAAGCCGAGGATGCGCTTGAAGTCGGTAAAGCCGTTGTTGCCGCCGAAGCCGGTATTGTTGCGGAAGAACAGCAGCATGAAGGCGAAGGTCATCGCCTGGGTGATGATCGAGAAGTACACGCCCTTGATGCGGGAGCGGAAGGCGAAGTAGCCGAACACGAAGGCCAGCACGCCGGGCACCAGCACTACCAGCGCCATCGCGTACCAGAAGTTATCGGTGAACGACCAGAACCAGGGATAGGCCTTCCAGTCGAGGAAGACCATGAAGTCCGGCAGGTCGCTCTGGTAGACGCCGTCCTTGCCGATGGCGCGCATCAGGTACATGCCGTGCGCATAGCCGCCGAGCGCGAAGAACACGCCGTGGCCGAGCGACAGGATGCCGGTATAGCCCCACACCAGGTCGAGCGCCAGCGCCGCCATCGCATAGCACATGAACTTGCCGACCAGGGCCACGGTATAGCCCGATACATGCAGCGCATGGCCGGGTGCGAAGCTCAGGTTGAGAATCGGCAGCACGGCCAGCACTGCCGCGCAGACCACGATGCCTGTCCATGCAGGACGGGAGAAGAGGGAAGACGTCATTCTGCGCTCCTGCCTTTCATGGCGAACAGGCCCTGGGGCCGTTTCTGGATGAAGATGATGATGAATACCAGGATGGCGATCTTCGCCATCACCGCGCCGGCGAAGGGCTCCAGGAACTTGTTGACCTCGCCCAGGCCGAATGCCGCGATGACGGTGCCGGCCAGCTGGCCGACGCCGCCCAGCACGACCACCATGAAGGAATCGACGATATAGCCTTGACCGAGGTCGGGGCCCACATTGCCCAGCTGCGACAGCGCCACGCCGCCGAGGCCGGCGATGCCGGAACCAAGGCCGAAGGTCATCATGTCGATCTTGCCGGTCGAGACGCCGACACAATCGGCCATGCGGCGGTTTTGCGTCACGGCGCGAACGAACAGCCCGAGGCGGGTCTTGTTGAGAATGGCCCAGACCGCGACTACGACGAACATCGCGAAGAAAATGATCACGATGCGGTTGTACGACAGCACCAGCGAACCCATCACCGTCACGCCTCCCGACATCCAGGAGGGATTGGAGACTTCCACATTCTGCGCGCCGAAGATGGAGCGCACCAGCTGCATCAGCACCAGGCTGATGCCCCAGGTGCAGAGCAGGGTTTCCAGCGGACGTCCGTACAGCCAGCGGATGACGGTGCGCTCGAGCGCGATGCCGACCGCGCCGGCCACCAGAAAGGCGGCGGGCAGGGCTGCCAGCAGATAGTAGTCGACCGCGCCCGGCGCGTACTGCCGGAACATGAGCTGGCAGACATAGGTGGTATAGGCGCCGATCATCAGCAGTTCGCCGTGCGCCATGTTGATGATGCCCATCAGGCCGAAGGTGATCGCCAGGCCGAGCGCCGCCAGCAGCAGTACGCTGCCCAGCGACACGCCGTAGAACAGGTTGCCGACGAACTCGGTGCGGGTCTGCCGCGCGTTGATGGCGCTGATGGTGCCGACCGCGGCGATACGCACGGCTTCATCCGGTTCCACATAGCTGCCGTCGGCATTCTTTTCCAGCATCTGCATCAGCAGCGGCTTGAGATTGGCATCGGTGCTGCCCGAGAGCGCTTCGACCGCGGCCTTGCGGGTCGCCGCATCCGGCGATTGCAGATTGGCGGCGGCAACAACCAGTTGCAGCACCGACTTGATCTCCGGATCGGTTTCCTTTTCCAGCGCCTTGTCAATCAAGGGAAGCTGGCCGGGATCGGCATTTTTCTGCATTGCCCGGGCGGCGGCGAGGCGTTCGCCGCGATCGGCCGACAGCAGCCTGAGGCCGGACATGGCGCCTTCGATTGCGCCGCGCAGGCGGTTGTTTGCGGTAATGCCGTCGATGCCGTCCGGCGTCGGTACAGTGGCGCCGGTTTCCGGATCGAAGGCTTTGCCGTCTTCGACGACATACACGCGGCCGTCCGGCGTCGCGTAGAGATTATCGTTCTTGAGGGCGTTCAGCACCTTGACGGCGTCGTCGGTGGCAAGGACTGCAATCTTGTTGACGGCTTCGATGCGTGCGTCCGGATCGTCGCCGGCCAGGGGCTTGAGCAGGGCTGGATCGATCGCTGCCTGGGCCGTGAGCGCCGTTGCGCACAGCCATCCGATGGCAAGGATTTTTTTGAATAGATTCATTTGCGATGTCTTGGGCAAGGCGACGCGCGAAAACAATGGGCGTAAAAAAGCCGGAGCGTGAACTGGGAGCCACTCTCCGGCTCATGGTGTTCCATGACCGGCCTTCCAGCATTGGAAGGCCGGCATGCGCGGTACGGCAATTACATATTCTGCTTGGCCTCGTTACCCGCGATGTACGGGCTCCACGGCTGGGCGCGCAGCGGGCCCTTGGTCTTCCAGACCACGCTGAACTGGCCGTCCGGCTTGATCTCGCCGATCATGACCGGCTTTTGCAGGTGATGATTGGTCTTGTCCATGACCAGCTCGAATCCGGACGGCGACTTGAAGGTCTGGCCCCCCATCGCCGCGATCACCTTGTCGGTCTCGGTGGACTTGGCTTTCTCGACAGCCTGCTTCCACATGTGGATGCCGACGTAGGTGGCTTCCATCGGGTCGTTGGTGACCACGGTGTCGGCGTTCGGCAATTTCTTTTCCTTGGCATAGGCTTTCCATTGCTTGATGAAGGCATCGTTGACCGGGTTCTTGACCGACTGGAAGTAGTTCCATGCCGCCAGGTGGCCGACCAGCGGCTTGGCGTCGACGCCGCGCAGCTCTTCCTCGCCGACGGAGAATGCCACGACCGGTACGTCGGTCGCCTTCAGGCCCGCATTGCCGAGCTCCTTGTAGAAAGGCACGTTGGAGTCGCCGTTGATGGTGGAGATCACCGCGGTCTTGCCGCCGGCCGAGAATTTCTTGATGTTGGCGACGATGGTCTGGTAATCGGAATGGCCGAACGGCGTGTAGACCTCATCGATATCGGAGTCCTTGACGCCCTTCGATTTCAGGAAGGCGCGCAGGATTTTATTGGTGGTGCGCGGATATACATAGTCGGTGCCGAGCAGGACGAAGCGCTTGGCGCCGCCGCCATCCTTCGACATCAGATATTCGACCGCCGGAATCGCCTGCTGGTTGGGCGCCGCGCCTGTGTAGAACACATTCTTCTCGAGCTCCTCGCCTTCATACTGAACGGGGTAGAACAGCAGGCTGTTCAGTTCCTTGAAGACCGGCAGCACCGACTTGCGCGAGACGGATGTCCAGCAGCCGAACACCACCGCCACCTTGTCCTGGGTGATCAGCTGGCGCGCCTTTTCGGCGAACAGCGGCCAGTTGGATGCCGGGTCGACGATCACGGCTTCGAGCTTCTTGCCCATCACGCCGCCCTTGGCATTGATCTCGTCGATCGTCATCAGCGCAACATCCTTGAGCGACGTTTCGGAGATGGCCATCGTGCCTGACAGCGAATGAAGGATACCGACCTTGATGGTGTCAGCGGCAAGGGCTTGCGGCATCCATGCCGAAGCGGTAAGCATGAGGGCGCCGGCAGCGGTCGCTTTCAAGAGGGTGCGACGAGACATTGTTGCTCCTAAGAGTTTATTAGTGGGTCGATGGTGTGCGATGGCTCGCAGGCAAGCTTTAGCAGTTTGCGTGCCATGCATCCGGCCCATGATTGAAAGTTCACGGCAGCGTGTAATGCCCAATTCAAGTGCGTGCAATCGATGTCTCTCCAATGAGGCGCTCCGTTTTGGCGCCGCGGAACCTCTTATTGGTGCGGAAAATGCGACATGCGTGTGCGCAGCGCGAGAATGCGTTGATCGATCGCAGATGGAGGACGGGATTTGGTGCGCTAGAGGCGGTCCGGCGAGGCCTGTCGGAGATGGCTGAGGTGATGAATGCCAGGGACTCGTCACTGCCTAAGCTCTCGCCTTAAGGAAAAGGACGGAGTGAGGATGGAGTTGGGATCGAGATGCGCCGGCGATGACGGTTGACTGCCAAGCCTTTGCCCGCCCTCAGGTCACCGCTTGAATGCAGTCCGGACTAGGCCGACACAAGGCATGCGTTGCATCCCCCTTGCCGCGTTCGTCCCGCCAGCACGCTTCAAAACTTCATCAGTCAGGAACGGCAAGTCCTTGCGAACCGGCGGGTATTGATTTGATCAGCGCGGCTCGGACTCGGACGGGAACGTGACAACATGATCGGCGCCGAGGCGGATGCCGATTTTCTCGCCGATCGCATGATCATGATGAGAAGGGACGAGGGCCAGCAGCTGCTGACCGCTCGGGAGCTTCAGGGTATAGAGGAACTCGGCTCCGCGAAACGCCTTGCGCACGACTTCGGCCTGCATCGGACTGGCATCGTCATGCACGACATCGTCGGCCCGCAGCAGTACGTCGACGACCTGCTGGGGCTTCTCCGTAGTCGAACAGGCTTCGATGCCTTGCCAGAGCGGCAGGCTGCCGAGCTCGATATGCACTTGCTGGCGGGGCAGGTCGACCGTTCCCGGCGTAAAGACGCCCTGGCCGATGAAGTCGGCGACAAAACGGTTTTCGGGCCGGTGATACAGGTTGTAGGCATTGTCCCACTGGACAATGACGCCCTGATGCATGACGCCGATCTGGTCCGCGATGGCAAAGGCTTCATGCTGGTCGTGGGTGACCAGGACCGCCGTCGTGCCGAGTTCCTTCAGGATGTCGCGCACCTCGAGCGCGAGCCGTTCGCGCAAATCGACGTCGAGATTGGAGAAGGGTTCGTCAAGCAGCAGCAGGTCGGGCTGAGGCGCCAGCGCCCTGGCTAGTGCCACCCGTTGCTGTTGTCCGCCCGACAACTCATGGGGATACTGCCGCGCATGCGAAGTCAGGCCGACCAGCGACAGCAGGCGGTCGACGCGGCGCTTGCGCTCATCGCGCGAAAGCTTCTGCAAGCCGAAGGCGATGTTTTCCCAGACCGACAGGTGGGGAAACAGCGCATAGTCCTGGAACACCACGCCGACGCCGCGCCGCTCCGGCGCCTCGGTGAATCCGGCATGGCTCAGTTCGCGGCCGCCAAGGGAAATCCGGCCGCCAAGCAGGGATTCGAAACCGGCGATGGCCCGCAGCACGGTCGTCTTGCCGCATCCCGAAGGGCCGAGCAGGCAGCCGATCGCGCCGCGGGCAAGGGAAAATGACATGCCGTGAACGATTTCAGTGAAAGTCCGGCCGGCGGCATAGCCGACGCGGATGGAATCAATGATCAGATGAGTATCCGGCCTGGCTGCGATATTCATAATATTGCAAAGATGGAAGACGGCATTGATTATAATTCTCATTTACGTACAACGTACACCAAGCTTAGGATTTCATGCGCATTACCGCACCCCGCCGGCCCGGCTGTTGTTGCCAGGGAGGCATACATCCGCTTCTGCTCGTCTCCCTGATCATCGCCGTGCTGGTCGGCATTCCGATTTTCGGCGTCATCTCCAATCTGCTCATTCCGGGCCCCGGGTCCGAGGCCGATACTTTCCGGCATCTGTGGGCGACGGTGATGCCCGAATACCTGGCCAACAGCCTTGCCATTGCCGCGATCGTGACCGTGCTGGCGGGCATCGGCGGCGTCGGTTGCGCATGGCTGGTGGCGGTTTTCGACTTTCCGGGCAAGCGGTTCTATGAATGGACCCTGATCCTGCCGCTGGCAATGCCGGCCTATGTGGTGGCGTATGCGTACACCGATTTCCTGCAATTTGCCGGTCCGGTCCAGACCGCGCTGCGCAATGCCTTCGGCTGGCAGGCGGGAGACTACTGGTTTCCTCAGATTCGTTCCGTCGGCGGCGCCGGCATCGTTTTCGCGATGGTGCTGTACCCCTATGTCTATCTGCTGGCGCGCACCGCTTTCCTGGAACGCAGTCCACGCATGTGGGATGCCGCGCGCACGCTGGGAACCGGTCCCTGGCGCGCCTTTTTCAGGATCAGCCTGCCTCTGGCCAGGCCGGCGGCCGCTGCCGGCATCGCGCTGGCGCTGATGGAAACCCTCGCCGACTATGGCGCGGTCGCCTACTTTGGCGTGCCGACGCTGACCACCGGCATTTACAAGTCCTGGTATTCCTTTTCCGACAGGACGGCGGCCGCCCAGATCGCCGCCGTCCTGCTGATAGCGATCACCGTTCTCATGGTCATGGAGCAGAAGAGCCGCGGACGGTCGCGGTACTACGCCGTGGGTTCACGCACCCGGCTGCAGGAGTCCATGCGCCTGGGCGGCCTGCATGCCTGGCTGGCATCAGCATTCTGCGCACTGCCGGTGCTGCTGGGTTTCATCATTCCGGTTGCCATTCTGTTAAGGCTGATGCTGGGGGAGGAGACGCTTCAGCTCGGCGAAAGATACCTGGGCTGGTTCAAGAACAGTGTTCTGCTTGCGTCCATTACCGCCGTGATCGCCATCATCATCTGCGTGCTGCTGGCCTATGCGGCGCGCGTGACGAAAAGCAGCGTTCAGGCGGCATGCAACCGCATCGTCAGCATGGGCTATGCGGTACCCGGCGCGGTGATCGCCGTGGGCATCCTGATTCCACTGGCCCGGCTCGACAACTGGGCCAGCCAGCATGGCGTCGGCATTCTTCTTACCGGCAGCGTTGCGGCGCTGATCTATGCCTACCTGGTGCGTTTCCTGGCAGTGTCTTACCAGACGGTGCAGGCCGGCCTGGTCAAGATTACGCCGACCATGGATGCCAGCGCCCGGGTGCTGGGCCATGGATTGGGCTCCATGCTGTTGCGGGTGCATGCGCCGTTGCTATGGCGCAGCGTAGTGACCGCCGGCCTGCTGGTTTTCGTGGACGTGATCAAGGAATTGCCTGCGACGCTGACGATCCGGCCCTTCAATTTCGATACGCTGGCAGTCATCACTTATCAGCTGGCGGCGGATGAGCGGCTGGGCGAGGCTGCGCTTCCCGCCTTCACCATTGTCATGATCGCGCTGATTCCCGTCGGCGTGCTGGCACGCTCACTTGCCAAGTCGGCCCGGTGAATCCGCATTTGGCGGATGGGGCGGCGAGGCATTGATATTGAATGGCATCCGCAGCGAGTCGCGATGAAAAAGAAAAAGCCCCGTGACACGGGGCTTTTTCATGGCTGCAGCTGCGTGATTACTTTTTGGCGGCGCGGCTGGTGGCCTTGGCTGCGGCAGCCGCAGGCTGAGTCAACTGCGTGACTGCCTGGTTCAGGTTGGTTTCGATCGTATCGGCGGCCTGCTTGGCGGTCTTGTTGAACTGCTCATAGCCGGCGCTGGCATTGCCGACCGCGGACTTGAAGAGAGCGATCGCGTTTTCCGAACCTGCCGGCGCGTTCTTCGTCACTTCATCGATCAGGTTCAGCAGCTTGCGGCTGTTTTCTGCGATCTGCGCTTCGGCTGCCTTGCTGAATTCTGCCTGGACGTCCGATGCAATGCTTGCCAGTTGACGGCCGTAGGCAAGCGCCTTCTCGGTATTCGGCTGGCTCTGTGCCGTGGCGAGGGTCAGCCATTCCTGGGGATCTTTCACCGTCAGCAGCTGCTTGACTGCCGCGTTCGACGCTTCGATCGAGGATTTGAAGGTGGTCAGGTTGAGATCCACGACTTTTTCCAGTCCTTCGACAGTCTTGCTGGTCAGTGCGGACAGTACGGCAAGCTGGGCTTCGACGCTGGCTTTGGAGGCGGTAGAGAATTGCTCGGGAATCGCAAACATGATGGTCTCCTGGAGAGAAGTGCTTCGTTTGAAAGAAAAGACGCACTCGGATCATGTTTTGTGCGTCGCAACAATTCGCATTGTAGGGAAATTTTTTGGCGAGTCAATAACTTCTGCCGCGAAGCGCAAAAATTGGATGCTCATCTCGGAATGAAACAGCAAGGCTTGCATCAGGGGACTGCCAAGCCGGCCTTGCTTCTGCCGGCAGACGGCTTGGGTGCTAAACTGGATCGCTTTCCCTTCTGATGCATGATGCAAGAGCCCCGGTTGAAAGCCTTCTACAGCGATCATTTCGTCCTGCCCCTTCCGCCCGGGCATCGTTTCCCCATGCAGAAATACCGGCTTCTGCGCGAAAGCGTGGCAGCGTCTGTGCCGCAGGCGAGCTTCGAGGAAGCGCCGTGGACGACCGATGGCGTGCTCGCGCTGGCACATCATCCGCGCTATATAGAAAGGGTGACGCAGGGCGACCTGTCCGACAAGGAACAGAAGGCGATCGGATTTCCCTGGACACCGCAGATGGTCGAGCGCTCGCGGCGCTCGGCCGGCGCCACCATTTCAGCCTGCCGGGCCGCGTTCGGTTCCGGCGTCGCCGTCAATCTGGCCGGCGGGACCCATCATGCGTATGCCGATCACGGCGAAGGGTTCTGCATCTTCAATGATGCCGCCATCGCCGCCCGGCTCATGCAGGCGGAGCGCCGCGCACGGCGTGTCGCCATCATCGATCTCGATGTCCACCAGGGCAACGGCACGGCCTCGATACTGGCCAGCGATGAATCGGTCTTCACCTTCTCCGTTCACGGTCAGAACAATTATCCATTTACCAAGGAATCCAGCGATCTCGATATCGCGCTGCCCGACGGCGTGGGCGACGAAGACTATCTCGCCAGCCTGGGCGAAGGACTCGATACGCTGTTCGCGCGGTTCGCGCCCGATCTGATCATCTATCTCGCCGGCGCCGATCCGCACGAAGGCGACCGGCTGGGCAAGATGAAGCTGACGATGAGCGGACTCGCCGCACGCGACCGGATGGTGCTCGACCGTGCAAGGGAGCGCCGGCTGCCGGTGGCCATCGCGATGGCAGGCGGTTATGGCAAGAATATCCAAGACACGGTAGCTATCCACCTGCAGACTATTAGGATTGCCTCCACTTATGCCGGTCCTGCCGGTGCTGACCAGACTGTATCCGCCGAATGAAAGCCATCACTCCGCCGACTTCCATGGCGTCGGGCAACAACAGCCCGATGCTCTCCGCCATGCCCTTCGTGTTCGTCCTGATCTGGAGCACCGGCTTCATCGTTGCCAAGTTCGGCCTGCCTTATGCCCAACCTCTGAGTTTTCTGCTGTTGCGGTTCCTCGGCGTGCTGGCCGTCCTGCTGCCGCTGGTGCTTCTGATGCGGGCGCCCTGGCCTGTTGGTCGCGTGCGCCATATCGCCGTTGCCGGCGTGCTGGTGCAGGCGGGATATCTGGCGGGAGTATGGTGCGCTATCAAGGCCGGCATGCCGGCGGGACTGTCGGCGCTTATCGTCGGCATGCAACCCATTCTCACGGCGCTGGCTGCCCCCCTGATCGGTGAAACCGTGCGTCGGCAGCAGTGGCTCGGGCTGTGTTTCGGCATCGCCGGCGTGGGTCTGGTTGTCGCCAACAAGATTTCGCTGACGGGTCTCTCCTGGCAAAGCATAGCCCTATGCATCTTCGCGCTGCTCTCGATCACGATCGGAACGCTCTACCAGAAGCGTTATTGTCCAAATTTCGATCTGCGTACCGGCACCATCATCCAGTTTTCCGCTTCCATCGTGGTGGTGCTGCCGTTCGCCATCCTGTTCGAGCGTCTTGATCCCGGATTTTCAAGCGTGCAGTGGACGCCGCAGTTTATCGGCGCGCTGCTGTGGTCCATCCTTGCGCTTTCGATCGGCGCCATCTTCCTGCTGTTTGCACTGATACGGAAAAGCGCGGCGACACAGGTGACCAGCCTGATGTACCTGACGCCGCCGACAACGGCTGTCATGGCCTGGCTGATGTTCGGCGAGGCATTCAGCGTGACCGGCATCCTGGGAATGCTGCTTGCCGTGATCGGCGTTGCGCTTGTAGTAAAGAAGTGAGGCGGTGGCATGTCCAGGCGCGTCATTGCTCATGCCGACGGGACGCCAGCGGTCGATTGGTTTACACTTCGCATCGCTTTGCAGCACAAGCAAACGATGATCAGACCAGTGATCAGACTATAAGCATACCTGACCGAATCTTGATGGGAGACGCCGCTGATGGAGCACAACAGAAAGCCTGAGAAACCACACCCTCTGTCCCGGAAGGATTTCAGGCATTTCTTGCCAATCACCACGCGCTGGATGGACAATGACGCCTATGGCCACGTGAACAATGTCGTGTATTACAGCTGGTTCGATACCGTGGTCAATCAGTTCCTTATCTCCAATGAGGTGCTGGATATCGAGAACGGCGCGGTCATCGGCCTGGTCATCGAGACGCAATGCAATTACTTTGCGTCGGTGGCTTTTCCGGAAGAGATCACGGCCGGACTGCGGGTCGCCAAGCTGGGGAATTCCAGCGTGCGTTATGAAGTGGCCATCTTCAGGGCGGGGGAAGAGCAGGCTTCCGCACAAGGACACTTTGTCCATGTGTATGTGGACCGGACTAGCCGCAAGCCGACTCAGTTACCCGAAAATCTGCGCGCCTTGCTGCAGACGATCCAGCATGCTGTGGCGTAAACGGTAAACAGTAGACAGTGGGAAATGACAATGCAGGTTGTTACAATGACTTACCTTGTCCCGCCGGCTGGTAGTTGACAAATTGCAATTTCTTTCCTGGACTCAAGATTGCGGATAATCAAACAGTGTGAGAAATTTGTTTAAAACAATGCGCTAAGGCCTTAATTCCTTTGCTGATTTTCACTATTTTTCTAGACTGCAAGATATAATTGCGGCTTGCAAGGATCAGGGAGGAGTGCAGATGTTCAAGTCCGCGCTTGGTATTTTCATTTCATTATTCGCTTTCACCGTCGCGGCACCCGCAGTTCATGCCCAGGGTTCGGCCGCCGCAAAATCCGGTAAGAATCAAGTTTCCAAGAAAGCCGCTGCAAAAAAAACGGTTTCCAAGACTGCCGCCGTCAGGGTCAAGAAAACCGCAGCCACCGAGCGCCGCTCGGGCAAGAAAACCGTCAAGATTGCCGCCCAGTCATCCGCGCGTTCCGCCGGCGCCAATAACTCCAGGACAAAGCCGGGCTCAAGCTATCAGCGTGTCGCGTTCAGTCCGTCGCCCCCGGCCGTGCCTGCTGCGCCTCCGGTAATGACGGCGGGCGACATGGCCGGACTGCACCTGACCCAGGATCCGCTGTCGCTCAAATCCAACGCGGCGGTTGTGATCGATCAGATGACCTCCCAGGTACTGTTTGAAAAGAACGCGTCCGTGCCGCTGCCCATCGCATCGCTGACAAAGCTGATGACGGCTATGATCGTCGTCGAGGCGCGGCAAAACATGGACGAGGTCCTGGAAGTCACGACCGACGATATCGACCGCGAAAAGAACAGTACGTCGCGCCTGCGGGTGGGTTCCCATATGAGCAGGGCCAACATGCTGCACATCGCCCTGATGAGCTCGGAAAACCGTGCCGCGTCCGCGCTCGGTCGCAACTATCCCGGCGGCTTGCCTGCTTTCGTGGCGGCCATGAATACGAAGGCGAAAGCCCTCGGCATGAACGATACCCGTTATGTCGATTCAACCGGCCTGTCCAGCCATAATGTCGCAAGCGCCCGTGACTTGGCTAAGCTGGTCGTTGCTGCCTATCAGTATCCGGTCATCCGGGATTACTCTACCAATGCCCGCTATGCGGTGGACACCGGCGCCGGTCATCAGCTTCAATACATCAATTCCAATCGTCTCGTTCTGAACCCCAGCTGGGAAATTGGTCTTCAAAAGACTGGCTATATTTCCGAGGCGGGACGTTGTCTCCTGATGCAGAGCCGCATCGACGGCAGGCCGGTCATCATGGTCTTCCTCGACTCCAAGGGCAAGGATTCACGCTTGGCCGATGCCGGCCGCGTGCGCAAGTGGCTGGAATCAAGCAAGCCACAGACGCTGGTTCAGGCGTCGGCCCGCCACGGGGGATGACAACACTTCCAATGATCAACAATTGATCTAGTGCAATAACGGCTGCCGATCCCGCGCAGCCGTTTTTATTTATCTATGTTACATTGGGGTTTCTTGGCGCCAGCATATTTCTCCAATGAAATCAATGCATTGGAGAAAATTCAATACATGCTCTGCCGCAAGAAGACGATTTCGGCAGTTTTGTTCAACCTAGACGAACGGGAGCGGGAGCCGCTGCAAAATGTTGGAAAAGTCCAATCGATGCGGAAGCGGCCCGAGCAACCTTCGTTTTTTGATGTGTCCTGATTACCGGTGTTTACTCCAAAGGTCTTACTAGTCAATGATGATCCCGCGAGCCTGCTGGCCTTGGCCAGCTTGCTGACGGACCGTGAGAATTACGAAGTCATCACGGCGCGTTCGGGCGAGGAAGCATTGCGCAAGGTATTGACCCATGACTTTGCCGTTATCCTGCTTGATGTCAGCATGCCCAGCATGGATGGCTTCGAGACCGCGGAAGCGATTCATTCCCATCCGCGTTCGGCCGCAGTGCCCATCATCTTCGTTACCGCCCATTACGCCGACGAGATGAACCGCCTCAAGGGTTACCAGCGTGGCGCGGTCGATTATCTGTTTACTCCCATCATTCCGCAGATCCTGCAATCCAAGGTCGCGGTTTTCGTCGAACTGGCCAAGAAGAACCTCCAGCTGCAGCATCAGAAGAAAGAGCTGGAAAAACTCAACGAAGACTTGCAGGAACAGCGCAAACAGGACTTGCAGCACATCAACGAGCGGCGCCAGGCGGAAGAGGCGCTGCGCCAGTCGCAGGAAGAACTGCGCCAGCTGGCAAGCTACCAGGAACGCATCAAGGAAGACGAGCGCAAGCGGATTGCACGCGAGATTCATGACGAACTCGGGCAAAATCTCCTCGCCCTGCGCATCGACATCGCCATGCTGCATGCCCGCACCGGCGCGACGCACCCGAAGCTGAACAAGAAGGTGCATGGCGTGCTTGACCATATCGACAGCACGATGAAGGCAATGCGGGCCATCATCAACAACCTCCGGCCGACGGTGCTCGACCTCGGCCTGAACGCCGCCATCGAATGGCAGGTCAAGGAGTTCCAGCGGCGCACCGGCATTACCTGCGAGCTGATCATGCCGCCAACGGAACTGGTCATGGATGACGGGCGTGCGACCGCGCTGTTTCGCATCGTTCAGGAATCGCTCAACAATGTATTCCGTCATGCGCGTGCAACCAAGGCCAACATCGAGTTGACCTTGACCGAGACCAGGCTGCTGATGAAGATTTCCGATAACGGAGTCGGCATCTTCCCGGGATGCAGGCGCAAGGCGAATTCCTTTGGTCTTGTCGGCATCAAGGAGCGTGTCAGCACGCTGGGCGGTGAATTCGAGATCCACACCGGGCAGGATATCGGGACCGCGCTGAGCGTATCCATACCATTGGATGATGCAATCGGAACGGAAAGCTCCGCTACCGAAAGCAAGCTCACACCCATGCTCTTCGACCGGCGCGCCAGCGATTCACTCGATTTGAAAATCGGCCGCAAGCGTTCTCCTGCCGCACGCCGCAAAAAAGAATCCAACAACACCAACGAAGTCACCTGAGCTTGAAGCGGCCCTGCCACTCAGGGCCTCTTGATATTTATCAAGAATCCTTCTCCTGGCATCCCAGCTCGACTTATCTCGAATTGCCCATTAGCATTCTTTCGCCCAAAATATGACATTCCTTTCTTTTTGGAAAGGATGCGGTTTCTGGGTGGTGCTGTTGTTTTTTCACACGCAAAACTGGCTTGAGCAGTCTCTCTATCAGGATGCTGAACTGCGGCCCGGCCCTTTCCCTGCCCAACTGGTACGGATCATAATGATTATCTGAATACCAAGGCCATTGAGGAAAAACCGCAGTTTTCTTCGCAGCTTTCTTTTTCATCGCAGCGTATCTGCGATAACAGATTTTGATCAGAAGTGGGAGATCGTTGATGGACACCAGGACCAAGTTGACCGATGAACTGGATGCCAAGCTGCTGCTGGGCGTCCTGACCGCGCTGAAAAAGGGGGACTTCTCCACGCGCATGCCGTCGGACTTGACCGGCTTGGCAGGCAAGGTGGCAGACACGCTGAACGACATCATGGAGACCAACGAGCAGCTGACCCGGGAGATTACCGAAGTCAGCCGCGTGGTCGGGCGTGAAGGGCGTCTGACGCAGCGTGCGTCGCTCCCCAGCGTTGCGGGCGGCTGGGCAACCATTGTCAAATCCGTCAACACCCTGATCGATGACCTTGTGCATCCGACGACAGAGATGGCGCGGGTCATCGGCGCGGTCGCGAAGGGCGATCTCTCCCAGACCATGGCGCTCGATGTCGATGGCCGGCCGCTGAAGGGACAGTTCCTGCGCGCCGCCTCCACGGCGAACACGATGGTGGACCAGCTGTCATCGTTTGCGTCGGAAGTAACGCGGGTGGCGCGTGAGGTGGGTACCGAGGGCAAGCTCGGCGGCCAGGCCAACGTGCCGGGTGTCGCGGGCACCTGGAAGGACTTGACCGACTCGGTCAACTCCATGGCGGGTAACCTGACGTCGCAGGTGCGTAACATCGCGGACGTGACCACGGCGGTGGCCAACGGCGACTTGTCCAAGAAAATCACCGTGGACGTGCGCGGCGAAATCCTGCAGCTGAAAGACACGATCAACACCATGGTGGACCAGCTGCGCTCCTTCGCTTCCGAAGTGACACGGGTGGCGCGTGAGGTGGGTACCGAGGGCAAGCTCGGCGGCCAGGCTTACGTGCCGGGCGTGGGCGGAACCTGGAAGGACTTGACCGACAACGTGAACTTCATGGCGTCGAACCTGACGGGCCAGGTGCGTAACATCGCGGAAGTGACGACGGCGGTGGCGAACGGCGACCTGTCGAAAAAGATTACCGTGGACGTCAAGGGCGAGATTCTCGAATTGAAAGACACCATCAACGTGATGGTGGACCAGCTGTCATCGTTTGCGTCCGAAGTGACGCGGGTGGCGCGCGAGGTCGGTACGGAGGGGAAGCTCGGCGGTCAGGCGAAGGTTCCGGGCGTCGCGGGTACCTGGAAAGACTTGACCGACTCGGTGAACTCGATGGCGGGTAATCTGACCGCACAGGTGCGTAACATCGCGGACGTAACGACAGCGGTAGCGAACGGCGACCTGTCGAAGAAAATCACCGTGGACGTCAAGGGCGAGATCCTGGAACTGAAGAACACCATCAACGTGATGGTGGACCAGTTGAATTCCTTCGCCTCCGAAGTAACGCGGGTGGCGCGTGAAGTGGGGACCGAAGGCAAGCTCGGCGGCCAGGCCAACGTGCCGGGTGTCGCGGGCACCTGGAAGGACTTGACCGACTCGGTCAACTCGATGGCGGGTAACCTGACGTCGCAGGTGCGTAACATTGCCGACGTGACCACGGCGGTGGCCAACGGCGACCTGTCCAAGAAAATCACCGTGGACGTGCGTGGTGAGATTTTCGAATTGAAAAACACCATCAATGTGATGGTGGACCAGTTGAACTCCTTCGCGTCGGAAGTGACGCGGGTGGCGCGGGAGGTTGGCACCGAAGGCAAGCTCGGCGGCCAGGCGCAGGTGAAGGGTGTGGGCGGTACGTGGAAGGACTTGACCGACAACGTCAACTTCATGGCGTCGAACCTGACCGGCCAGGTGCGTAACATTGCGGAAGTGACGACGGCGGTGGCGCGCGGCGACTTGTCCAAGAAGATCACCGTGGACGTCAAGGGGGAAATTCTCGAATTGAAGAACACCATCAACGTGATGGTGGACCAGCTGTCATCGTTTGCGTCGGAAGTGACGCGGGTGGCGCGTGAGGTGGGTACCGAAGGCAAGCTCGGCGGCCAGGCCAACGTGCCGGGCGTTGCCGGCACCTGGAAGGACCTGACCGACTCGGTGAACTCGATGGCGGGTAACCTGACGTCGCAGGTGCGTAACATCGCGGACGTGACCACGGCGGTGGCCAACGGCGACTTGTCCAAGAAAATCACGGTGGACGTGCGCGGCGAGATCCTGCAGCTGAAAGACACGATCAACACCATGGTGGACCAGCTGCGCTCCTTCGCGTCCGAAGTGACGCGGGTGGCGCGTGAGGTCGGCACCGAAGGCCGTCTCGGCGGCCAGGCGAACGTGCCCGGCGCGTCCGGCACCTGGAAGGACTTGACCGACAACGTGAACTTCATGGCGTCGAACCTGACGGGCCAGGTGCGTAACATCGCGGAAGTGACGACGGCGGTGGCGCGCGGCGACTTGTCCAAGAAGATCACCGTGGACGTCAAGGGGGAAATTCTCGAATTGAAGAACACCATCAACGTGATGGTGGACCAGCTGTCATCGTTTGCGTCGGAAGTAACGCGGGTGGCGCGTGAGGTGGGTACCGAAGGCAAGCTCGGCGGCCAGGCGCAGGTGGAAGGCGCGGCAGGTACCTGGAAGGACTTGACCGACAACGTCAACTTCATGGCGGCCAACCTGACCGCACAGGTGCGCGGTATCGCCGGCGTGGTGACCGCGGTGGCGAACGGCGACCTGAAGAAGAAGCTGACCGTGGCGGCGCGCGGTGAAATCGCAGCGCTGGCCAACACCATCAACGAGATGACCGATACGCTGGCGGTGTTCGCCGACCAGGCCACCACCGTGGCGCGCGAGGTCGGCGTGGAGGGTAAGCTGGGCGGGCAGGCAAGCGTGCCGGGTGCCGCAGGCACCTGGAAGGACCTGACCGAGAACGTCAACCAGCTCGCGGCCAACCTCACCACGCAGGTGCGCGCGATTGCGGAAGTGGCCACCGCGGTGACCCGCGGCGACTTGTCGCGTTCGATCCAGGTGGAGGCGCGCGGCGAGGTGGCGGACCTCAAGGACAACATCAACGAGATGATCCGCAACCTGAAGGAAACGACGCAGAAGAATGCGCAGCAGGACTGGCTGAAGACCAACCTGGCGCGCTTCACCCGCCTGCTGCAGGGCCAGCGCGACCTGGCCGCGGTGACCACGCTGATCCTGTCCGAACTCGCTCCTCTGGTCAGCGCGCATCATGGGGTGTTCTACATGATGGATTCGCAGGACCAGGATGCGCGCTTGCGCATGATCGCTAGCTACGGCTATCGTTCCAGCCGCAAGCTGCCGACTTCCTTCCTGCCGGGCGAAGGCCTGGTCGGACAGTGCGCGATTGAGAAACAGCGCATCTGGCTGACCAATGTGCCGCGCGACTACATCCAGGTCTCGTCCGGCCTGGGCGCCGCGCCGCCGACCAATATCGTGGTGCTGCCCATCCTGTTCGAACAGCAGGTCAAGGCGGTCATCGAGATTGCTTCGCTCGACCGCTTCACCGAAACCCACCTGTGGTTCCTTGACCAGTTGATGGAATCGATCGGCGTGGTGTTGAACACCATCGAGGCGAACAGCCGTACCGAATCGCTGCTGACCCAGTCGCAGTCGCTGGCGCAGGAACTGCAGCAGACCAACCTGGAACTGGCGGAAAAGGCGCGCCTGCTGTCGGAGCAGAACATCGAGGTGGAACGCAAGAACCGCGAAGTGGAACAGGCCAAGCTGGCGCTCGAGGAAAAGGCGACCCAGCTTGCATTGTCTTCCAAGTACAAATCCGAGTTCCTCGCCAACATGTCGCACGAACTGCGCACGCCGCTGAACAGCCTGCTGATTCTGGCGCAGCAGCTTTCCGACAACCCCGAAGGCAATCTCAGCGCGCGCCAGGTGGAATTTGCCAAAACCATCTATGGTTCCGGCAGCGACCTGCTGACGCTGATCAACGATATCCTGGACCTGTCGAAGATCGAGTCGGGCACGGTCACGCTCGAACTCAGCGAGTATCGTTTCCGCACGCTGTCCGGCTACGTGGAGCGCACCTTCCGCCACATGGCGGAAGCCAAGCAGCTCAGCTTCTCGGTCGACCTTGCGGACGACCTGCCGGTGGCGATGATGACCGACACCACCCGACTGCAGCAGATCCTGAAAAACCTGCTTTCCAATGCCTTCAAGTTCACCTCTCATGGCCAGGTGGCCTTGCGCATCGGCCGTGTGCTGTCGGGCTGGACGCCGGACCATCCCAACCTGAACCAGGCCGATGCGGTGCTGGCCTTCTCGGTCACCGATACGGGCGTGGGCATTGCCTCGGACAAGCTGCAGCTGATCTTCGAAGCTTTCCAGCAGGCCGACGGCAGTACCGCGCGCCGCTACGGCGGCACCGGTCTCGGCCTGTCGATCAGCCGGGAACTCGCCCGCCTGCTTGGCGGTGAAATCCGGGTGGAAAGCGTGGTCGGCGTCGGCAGCACCTTTACCCTGTTCCTGCCTTACAACCGTTCGGGCTTCATCAGCCAGGAAACGCTGCAATCCACATCCTCAATGGAGATGCTGCGCACCAATACCGTTTACCTGAACTCCGATGTCAGCGACGTCGAGGAGCTGCATCCATCACAGCTCAACGTCGATCTGCCGGCATTGCCCTATGAAAGCACTTCCGATGACCGCGCGCTGATTGCGCCCGGCGATCCTTCCGTGCTGATCGTGGAAGACGATGCCCGCTTTGCCGGCATCCTGCTCGACTTCGCCCGTGAAAAGAACTTCAAGGGCATCGTCACGCACCAGGGCGATTCCGCGCTGACGCTGGCGCGCGATTACCTGCCGGCGGCGATCCTGCTCGACATCGACCTGCCGGATATCGACGGCTTCACGGTGCTCGACCGCCTCAAGCGCGATCCGAGCACGCGCCATATCCCGGTGCACGTGATGACCAACCTGAAGGAGCGCGAACGGGTACTGCGCCAGGGCGCCATCTCGTATCTGCACAAGCCGGTGAGCCGCGAGCGGCTGCAGGATGAGTTCACGCGAATCCAGCAGTTCCTCATCCGCGGCAAGCGCAGCCTGCTGGTGGTCGAGGATGACCCCTTGCAGCGCAGCATGATCGTCGACCTGGTCGGCGCCAATGATGTCCAGATCGTCGCGGTCAGCTCCGGCAAGGAGGCGCTGGAAGCACTGCATGCGAACCAGTTCGACTGCATGGTGCTCGACCTGTCGCTGCCGGATATCAACGGCGTGGAATTGCTGGACCGTATCGGTGACGATGCCAGCCTGCGCAACCTGCCGGTGGTGATCTATACCGCCAAGGAGCTGAGCCGCAAGGAAGTCACGCACCTCAAGCGTATTGCCAAGACCATCGTCGTCAAGGACGCGCGCTCGCCGGAGCGGCTGCTCGATGAAACCGCGCTTTTCCTGCATCGTTCGCCGACCAGCCTGCCGGAAACCCAGCGCCGGATGCTGGAAGATATCCAACAGGCTGACGGCGGTCTGATTGGACGCAAGGTACTCATCGTCGATGACGACCTGCGCAACATCTTTGCGCTGAGCTCCGTGCTGGAGCGGCAGCAGATGCAAGTGCTGTTTGCGGAAAACGGCAAGGATGGCATCGAGGTTCTCGAAAAGGATCCGACCATCGAGATCGTGCTGATGGACATCATGATGCCGGAGATGGACGGCTACGACACCATGCGCGCCATCCGCGCCATTCCGCGCTTCAAGTCGCTGCCGATCATCACGCTGACGGCGAAGGCGATGAAGGGCGACCGCGACAAATGCCTGGCGGCTGGTGCGTCGGATTACATCACCAAGCCGGTGGATGTGGCGCAGCTGCTGTCCCTGATGCGCGTCTGGCTGCACCAGTAGAGCGACGGGATAACACTTGGAGCCATCCATGCCAACCGTCGAGGCGCTTGAAATCGACCTTCTTCTTGAAGGCGTTTTCCGGCACTTCGGCCATGATTTCCGGGGCTACCAGCGTGATGCGGTGAGCCGCAAGCTGCTCGGCCTCATGCAGGAACTCAAACTGCGCACCGTCTCCGCATTGCAGGAACGGGTGCTGCATGACCCGGCCACCGGGGCGGACCTGCTGCGCGCACTCAGCCTGCGCCCCGGCGCGCTGTTCGATGATTCGGCTTACTTCCAGCTGCTGAGGAAGACCATGGTGCCATGGCTGCGTTCCTTCCCGTCCCCGCGCATCTGGCTCGCCGAATGCGCGAGCGCGGAAGATGTCTACGGCATGGCGATCCTGCTCGCGGAGGAGGAATTGCTGGACCGCACGCAGATCTTCGCGACCGCGGAGAACGACGCGTTGCTGGCCGAGGCCAGCGAGGGCGGGTTTGCGGGCGAGCATTTTGCAGGCTACGAACGCAACTATCGGGAAAGCGGAGGGCGCGCCGACCTGCGTGCGTATTGCGCAAGGCAGGGGGAGCGGGCCGTGTTCAGCGAGCACCTGCGCAGCAACATCGTCTGGGCGCAATACAGCCTGGCCACCGATGCCTCGTTCAATGAGTTCCAGATGATCATCTGCCGCCGTGCGATGCCCGACTTCGGGGCCTACCTGAAGCGGCGCACGCTGCAATTGTTCTACGAAAGCATGCCGGTGTTTGGCATTCTCAGCGTAGACAAGGGCGATGGGCTCGATACGGCCCCGTTCGTGTCGCGTTACAAGCCCATATCAAGCGATCTCGGGCTCTACCGGCGCGTGGCATGACAGCCGGCCTGAAAGCGGAATGCGTCCGCTTTCAGGCCGCTGTACTTTTTCAGGCCGCTGCGCCCTGAGGCACAAAACCAAGCACCGAGGAAATCTCGCCGGCCGTGCTGACCAGGTCGTCCACCCATTCATCCTGCAGGCGGTCCGCTGGCGCGGAAATCGACAGGCCGGCAATCAGCTTGCCGGAATCGTCATAGATGCCTGCGGCCATGCAGCGCACGCCGAGTTCCAGTTCTTCGTTGTCGCGTGCATAGCCGCGCGCGCGTACCAGGCTGAGCTCCCGCTCCAGCTTGGTCAGATCGGTAATGGAATTCTTGTTGTGGCCCGCCAGTCCGGTGCGGGTAGCATAGGCACGCACCTGTTTCGGGTCATCGGCGGAGAGGAACAGCTTGCCGGTGGATGTCAGGTGCAGCGGCGCGCGGCCGCCGATGGCACGCACCACCTGCATGCCGGAACGCTCGGAGAAGGAGCGGTCGATATAAACGATTTCGTCGCCTTGCCGCACTGACAGGTTGATCGTTTGCTGGGTGCGACGATGCAGCGCGCGCATGTATTCCAGCGAAGCCTCGCGCACATTGAGACGGCTCTTGACGATGTTGCCCAGTTCCAGCAGGCGCATGCCAAGGCGGTAAGATCCGGCTTCGGCACGGTCGACGAAACGCTTGACGACGAGGTCGTTCAGAATGCGGTGGGCGGTCGAGGGATGCAGGCCCGTCATGGTCGACAGTTCCTTCAGGCTCACGGGATCGGGATATTGGGCGAGCGCATCCAGCAGTGAAATCATGCGTTCGATTACCTGGATCGAAGTCTGACTGTTTTCAGTTGCCTGTTCAGTTTTCATAATGTGGTTGGTGCGTTGCAATAATCATGTTATATCACATCGTGAAAAAATCAAAAAGGCTCTTTCCGACATTTGCGCCATGCTCCTAGCGACATATCAAGCCCTCGCCATGTCGACTGCCATTCGATTTGCGTGTAGGCTTCGAAACGCCGCCGGATCGATGCAGACCGGCAAGCACATACCGTCGGAATCAGGATGCAAGAATGGCAATAACCGAAAAAGAATCACAGATCAGCGAGTTCAAGAGCAAGAGCGGCCTTAAGCGCATCCTGTCCGCCTGCTCGTATTCCATCCAAGGGTTTCAGGCGGCCTGGCGCAACGAGCACGCCTTTCGTCAGGAACTGTGCATCGTCGTTCCGGCAATGGTCGTTGCGCTGCTCCTGCCTCTGCCTGCGCTGCACCGGCTTGCCCTTGTCGCCGTCCTGATGCTTTTGCTGATCGTGGAATTGCTCAACTCCGCGCTGGAAACCGTTGTCGACAGAATTTCCCTGGAACGGCATCCGCTGTCGAAGGTCGCCAAGGACATCGGAAGCGCGGCGGTCTTCCTGGCGCTCATGCTGGCGGGCATTACCTGGATCGTCATCCTTCTGCCTCTGGTAAAAGCCTGGTTCACGGCGTAGATGCAGTGGGGAGGTCGCTCCCGGACCGCTGTGCGAAGGACTCCCGGATTTCATAAAACCAAGCACGTGGAATCGCTGGTGATAGATATTTGCCTCCACCATCGGGCTGCCTGCATTACGACGCGGACCTCTAGCTGCCGCATTACGGGCGCATCCCAGACTGCCTTGATACCGAATACATTCGATCCGTTCCCGAAGGCCGGTGATCGCCGGGCACGGCATGAGGCTTGGAGTTGCATCAAGCCGTTGATTGCACGTCAACAAGCATTCAGAGTTATCATGCGCGCAGTACCCGCCATCGACTGCCGCGGACCTTCGAGATGTTCATGCACTGCTTTGCGCACTTGCCGGCATCGACATGCACAAAGGCAAGAACGCAGCGGCCACCACCGCATGCACACATCTTTCCGCCAATAACAACATGAATTGAAAGGAGTTGCCATGCATCGCCATCAAACAGGAAGCGTATCCGAGGATTTCGGGAAACTCATTCTGCGGGTCTCGCTCGCACTCCTTATTCTTTTGCACGGCGTCGCCAAGATCATGAACGGTGTGGGCGGCATCGAAGGCATGGTGGCCAAGATCGGCTTGCCACCCGCATTCGCCTACCTGGTCTACGTCGGCGAAGTGATTGCCCCGCTGCTCGTGCTGGTGGGACTCATGACGAGGCCGGCCGCCCTGGTCATTGCTATCAACATGGTATTTGCCGTCGTTCTGGCGCACATGCAGGACCTGTTCAGCATGACCAAGACCGGCGGCTGGGCTCTGGAACTCCAAGGCATGTATCTGGCTGCCGCGCTTGCGGTCGCGTTTCTCGGCGCGGGGCGCTACAGTATCGGTGGACAGAGCGGCCGCTGGAACTGATCTCGACGACCGCATCGACCGCATTCGTCGTGACCGTGGCGGTGTCCTGGCCAAGGCGGAAGGCGCCAGTGCGCAGCGCCTGTGGCCAGGCAGATGCGACCATGCACCCGCCTTTGTGCTGTAAGAACACTGCGGTAATTCCATCCATGGCGCACGGTTGCCTGCCGCAATGACCGGCAACCGTGGCGCCATTCTCATTCAGGCTGCCGCGCAGGACCGTTGCGGCGAATTCGAGGAATGACATGACTGATCCTACCAATACGGCATTTGCCGCAGCAACTCCTCCAGTGCAGGATACGCTGATCACCACCGATACTGCCGGCCTGCAGGCTGCAGACATCCAGATTCCGGCGGGCGACCGCGCCATTCCCGGGTATTGGGCCGCACCGGCCGGTACCGGTCCCTATCCCGTCGTACTGGTGGTGCAGGAAATCTTCGGCGTGCATGAACACATCAAGGATGTGGTCCGCCGGTTTGCCAAGCTGGGCTATCTCGCGATCGCGCCGGACCTGTATGTGAGGCAGGGCGACGTGTCCGGGCTCGAAAGCATCGACGAGATCCGCAAGATCGTCTCCACAGTACCTGACCGGCAAGTCATGTCCGACCTGGATGCCAGCCTCGCGTGGGCCGGGCAGCACGGCGGCGACCTGGACCGCGTTGGCGTGACGGGCTTCTGCTGGGGAGGGCGCATCACCTGGCTGTATGCGGCCCACCAGACGAGGCTGAAGGCGGGGGTCGCCTGGTACGGCAAGCTGGTCGGAGAGGCAGGCTCTCTCATGCCGCAGCATCCGGTGCAGCTTGCCGCGCAATTGAAGGCGCCGGTGCTGGGCCTTTACGGCGGACAGGACCAAGGTATTCCGCTGGAGACCGTCGAGCAGATGCGCATGGCGTTGGCGCAGGCCGTCAGCCCGTCGGCAATCCACGTATATCCCGATGCGCCGCATGCGTTCTATGCCGATTACCGTCCCTCGTACCGGAAAGGCGCGGCGCAGGATGCCTGGCAGCGGATGCTGGACTGGTTCAGACAGCACGGCGTCTGAGGCATCAGTCGACACCGGGAGCGCGCCACCCAGGCCGTGAGTTTGCTGCGCTCGTGCTCCGCGCCCATGGTTTTCGCGTACTGCTTGTGCACGTGCGGTACTTGTCCCGACTTTGGGCTTCTCGCGACGCACTCAAAGACAGCCTGATAACGTAAGTCGAAAATCTGTTGAAGGCGGAACTGACGACTGATGTGGCGAAAGGGTGTCGGCACAACGAGACAAGCATAACGAGATAAGTACAGAGAGATAAGCGTAGCGAGGCCAAGGCCTCGCTACGCAATGTCAGCGCGATGTCAGGCAATATCGGCGCGCTTCTCGTTCGGATCGGACCTGCAGGTGTTGACACGCGCCACTACATCAGCAGAAAGAGTGCCGCGACCGCCGTTGGCAACGTCGCCCCGGCCAGCAGGCCGCCGATGCCGATCGAGCCGTCATTGAAGCCTTCGCGCAGCAGAGCCACGCCAGCAGGGTTCGGTGCATTGGCAATCACGGTAAGGCCGCCGCCGGCCACGGCGCCCGCCACCAGCATGTATTTCCCCTGATCCGAAATGCCTTGAATCAGCGAGCCGAGGTAGGTCAATGCCGCATTGTCGGTGATCGCGGTCAAGCCCAGCGCGCCGAAGAACAAGGCGGTCGGCTCCAGGCTGGAAACGATAGGCTGCAGCCACCATTGCTGCATTCCTCCCAGCACTACCAGTCCGGCGAGGAAAAAGCCGACCAGCAAGCCTTCCTTGAGGATCAGCGGGCTCTGGTAATGCGAATACGCAGTGGTGTACCCGAGGAAGAACAGAAACAGGCCCATGAAGATGACCGGATGGTGCGCGAAGATCACTACTCCCGCAAGAAACAGGAGATGAATCAGGCTGACCGATAATGGGACGCTGACTTGATCCGGTGTCGAGGACGCCCCATCCCTTTCCCTCAGATGCGTGCGCAGCATCCATGTGATGGCGCTGGCATTGATCAGCACGGCCAGCGCCGACTTCCATCCGAAATTTTTCAGCATGAACATCGTGTCCCACTGCCAGGTACTGGCCACCATCAGCACAGGAGGTGCGGCGAAGGTGGTCAGCGTGCCGCCGATCGAGACATTGACGAACAGCACTCCAAGCGCGCCGTACTTGAGCCATTCGGGAATGCCGGGCCGGAACACCAGCGGCGCCAGCATCAACGCGGCAAGGGTCATGGCCGCAGGCTCGGTAATGAGGGAACCGATGAGCGGCACAAGGGCAAGGCAAAGCCAGACTTGCGCAATGACGGTGGTGACCGGCGCGATCCGCGCTATCGAGGCGATCAGCAGTTTCACCGCCTCCAGCACCGGCCGGGAAGCGGCTACGACCATGATCACGAAGACGAACAAGGGTTCGGTGTAATGGCGGGACTCGACATAGGCAATCGCCTCCTTGCCTCCGCCCAGCGCCACCATGCAGATGATCAGTACGGCTGCCCACAGTCCGAAAACGATTTCAATCTCGCCGAGCAGATGAAAGAGCCCGGCATGCCTGGTGCTCCGGTCAGCAATCCGTTCGAACGATTTCGCGGCAAAGGTATGTGCAAGCGCCAGCGCAAAGATGACTGCCGCAATGATATTGATATTTTCCATTCGTGACCTTGTTTTAGGAATAGGGGGATGGATAAAACGGAAATGACGCTGGAAATCAGGAAATTCCTGTGGCCAGATGCATCGCTTCCTCAAGCCAATCGGCGGAGCGGCCAGGGCGCCGAAGCGACTGGCGGCGCCGGCTGACTGCCTGGACCAAAGGAGGTGCGCGGGATGGGCGGCATGCCCGGCTTGTAGGAAGAGCCAGCGTATGGATGAGCCACGTCGGATACGTGGCGCCAACGATAGGGATTGGTGCGGGTGCGTGCATGGGTCGTGAAAAAGCCGCGTGGCGGCCCGACCATCGCATTAACCTGCCACACCGGAGATGATGTGAGCACCCGGGGCAAGTATAACGCATTGGTCCCTCTTCTGACATTGCCGCCCGGTTCCGTGTGAAGCCCACGCGGTTTCCATCGGAGCTCGTCAATCTCCGTTCAGATGGCCGCACGGAGTCTCCGTTCATGGCTTTGCACGCTGGTGCGCTTCCGTTCAGGTATCGCCGAGAACGGGCTGTTTTTTAATCCGCGTACGGGCACAGTCGCAACGTCGTGCTAAAAAAACGGGAAAGCGATGCGCTGCTAGACTTGTCCTTTGAGGAAGTCAGCCGGCCTCGATACGCCAGCGCATCCCGGCCCGCCGCGCGTGGCGCAACGCATTACCACGGGCGGCGAGCTTCCGGTGAGACCAGATGGTCTTGCGCTCGTAAATACCGGAAAGCGTGCTTTCAATATTGGCGGATAAACGCCTTTTCATCGTCAGGTTTCAATTCATCAACGGATAGGACAGCACATGCAAACTACAAGACTCGGAGGCACCGGCCTGATGGTCTCGCGCCTTTGCCTCGGCACCATGACTTTCGGCCTGCAATCGGATGAAGCGGCCTCGCATGCCATTCTTGATCGCGCTGCCGAGGGCGGCGTCAACTTCATCGACACTGCCGACGTGTATCCGCTGGGCGGAGACACGGGCACCGCCGGCCGCACGGAAGAGATCGTCGGGCGCTGGCTCAAGGGCAGGCGCAGCCGTTTCATCCTCGCCACCAAGGCAGTCGGCAAGATGGGGCCGTCCCCCTGGGATCAGGGGGCTTCGCGCAAGCATCTGCTTGACGCCATCGACGCATCGCTGCAGCGGCTCGGCACTGATTATCTCGATCTCTACCAGCTGCATTCCGACGATCCGAATACGCCGCTCGATGAAACGCTGGAGGCGCTCGATACCATCGTGCGCTCCGGCAAGGCGCGTTATGTCGGCGTATCCAACTTCCTTGCATATCGCATCGCCCGCCTGCTCGGCCGGGCCGAAGCTCGCAACCTGACGCGAGTGGTTTCGATACAGCCCCGCTACAGCCTCCTGTTCCGCGAGATTGAACGGGAACTGCTGCCTTTGGCGCTGGAAGACCGGCTCGGGGTCATTCCCTACAACCCGCTCGCGGGAGGCCTGCTCACAGGCAAGCACAAGTACGGTACCGGACCTACCGCCGGCACGCGCTTCACGCTCGGCACCGCCGCCGAGCGCTACCAGGATCGCTACTGGCATGAACGGCAATTCACCACGGTGCAAGCGCTGAACGAAGCGGTCACGGAAACGGGCCTGTCGCTGACGACGGCATCGGTCGCATGGGTCCTTGCCAATCCTGCGGTCACTTCCGCCATCATCGGCGCCAGCCGTCCGGAGCAGCTTGCGGATACGCTCAACGCTGCCGAAGTGCGGCTCGACGCATCGCTCAAGCAGCGGCTGGACGAACTCACCATCGAGTACCGGCGCGGCGATGCGGCGCGCTGAGTATTGAGGACAACCGCGCTGCACATTCAACCGGCCTGCATGGAAGTGCGGTTGGATGTGCAGCAGCCGCAAGAAAATTTGCGGCATGTCGGGAACTATCTCAAGTTCCCCAATGGCGTTAATGCCGGAATAAGAAGCAGGCGCCGCAGGTGCACGAAATACAGGAACCTGCAGCTTACCTCCAACATCCCTCGGAGTGACGAACGGGAAGAATCATTTCAGCCTCATTCCCGCTTCGCCGTCGCTTGTCGCCAGGAAAGGCTTGATGTCTCCGCACCGGCAACGTTGTCCTTATCAGAGCGTTTTCCCTGACCTGACGGCGGCAATCTGTCCGGAATCGGCAGGCAAGTCAGGATGAAAACGCTCTAAAGGGAACCGCAGTCCATGCAAAGCCGAAAAACTTGATGGAAGGCAGCCGAACTTGGACCAAATGGTAAGACAGGAAGGCCAGCAGGCCAATGTGACGGCAGGCCAACGTACTTGGCTTGAAAAGGTCGTTTCCACAATAATTAATTTAAGGAAATCTTCCAATTTTTAACATTGTTTAATCGGTGTCTTATTAACTAAGATTGGCGGCACATTTCCATATTTTCCCTTGAAGTCATCGGTATCGAATCCAGCTTTAACGACATCCTCGCTCCAGCCTCTTTCCACCACCGGTTTGCGATCGAGTTGGCTGCAGCAGCCCACTCCAAGGTTTGCGAAACCCTGCCTGCTCCTTGCCTGTGGAAGAAGCGGGTATGTCTGATCGGAGAACTGCCTTAAACGCTCCACCTCCTGAGGTAGCCAGTTTCCATCGCTTGCGAGTTTTTTGTAAAAGCTAGTTGGCATGCATATGAAACCGCTTTGCGCATGCTATGAAGGCCTGCATGAAGACACACGGAAATTGTGCGAATGCGAAAAAGTCCATTCATCTTACTAAGCAGCTCACCCATCTTTAAGTTGCCGCAGTTTTTAACATTAATCAATTCAGTAACAATGACAGAGACTAATGTACAAAGTTAAGGATGCGGAGAATTTCAACGCGGCGAACATGCATCGTTGTTTGCACCCTCCCTCCTTCGCCACATTTCTTAAGCCATTCTTAAAAGGAGACGAATCGATCTAGCCAATCGGATCCCAGGACCCAGCCACGCCTGAAGGGAATCATCCTTCCAATAATATAAGGAGACATTCTGATGGGTAATAAAAGAGCGGTGTTCCGTGTTGTAGCCATTTCCGCGGCAATTGCATTGACCGGTTGTGCAATGCCCGCAAAGAACTCCAAGCAAATCCTTTCTACCGACAAGATCTATCCCGCCATCGGGCCTTACTCCCAGATGACATCGCATGGGGGATTGATCTTTCTTTCCGGCGTCATACCACTGAACAAGGCCGGCAATGCCGTGCAGGGAACCACCGTCGAAGAACAGACGCGCCTGGTACTCGACTATATCGGCGAAAAGCTGAAATCCCAGGGCCTGTCCTACGACGATGTATTGATGAGCACCGTGTACATGAAAAATCTGAATGACTTCGCAGTGATGAACAAGATCTACGGGGAGTACTTCAAGACGAACCCACCAGCCCGGGCGACTGTCGAGGTCGCCCGCCTTCCGCGTGATGTGCTGATAGAAATCGCAGTTGTTGCTGGCCGCCGTTAAACACAACGAATGCAGGAGACAGAACCATGAGCAAAGATGTAGGCAATGAAGATTTGGGAAACAGGATTGCCCAGTTCTCTCAAGAGGAGACACGGCATTGGACGCCCAACAGGCGCGACTTCCTGCGCATGCTCGGAGCCGGCGCGGCTGTCGCCGCAGCCAGTCCGCTGAGCGCGTTCGCAAACAGCACCTCCGCCAGCGCTCTCCGCAGCAGGCTGCTGCAGGATGACCGGTTCTGGGCCAGCATCAACAGCATGTTCGTGCTCGATCCCGGCAGAACATTCATGAACATCGGCACCGCCGGTTCGATGCCGAAAATTTCGCTCGATGTCTTCGACGAGGAAAACCGGACGAAAGCCAGGAATTCGGGCAGCGGATACACTAACCTGCTCGCCGAACGGACCAAGGTTGCACCGGGCTTCGGTGTTGATCCGGACGAGCTGGCATTCTCGGCAAATACTTCATCGGGCATGTGCCACGCGATTCTCGGACTCGACTGGAAGGCCGGCGACGTGGTGGTCACCACCAACCATGAACATCCGGGCGGCGACGTGCCGCTGCAGATCGCCGTGCACCGCTACGGCATCGAGGTTTCGCGCGTGGCGCTGCCGGTGGGCAACGACCAGAATGCCGAGACTTACGTCAATCTGTTCGAACAGCGCATCAGGGAACTGAGAGCCGGCGGCAAGCGGGTGCGCGCCATGATGTGGTCTTCGCCGACGTACAAGACCGGTACCATGTTGCCGATTGCCGAATTGATGGAGGTGGCGAAGCGGAATGAACTGATCAGCATCGTCGACGGTGCGCACCTGCCCGGCATGATGGCCTATGATTATGCCCGCCTGGGCATGGACTTCATGTCGGGGGCAGGGCACAAATGGCAGTGCGGTCCCGGCTCGACCGGCATCCTGATTGTGCGAAACAAGATCCGCGGGTCCAATCCGCTGCCGCTGCCGAAGTGGTATCCGATTCACACGAGCAGCTATCCGACCACGCCGCCGGTTCGCACCACGACCGGTACGGCAACCTACGATATCGGCAGCATCATCACCAGTTGCGGCAGCCTGCACACCCCGATGTTCTCGGCGCTGGTAAAGGCTTGCGAACTGTGGGACCAGATCGGACGCAAGAAGATCGAAACCTACGATCTGACGCTCAGCCAGTATCTGAAGGAAAAGATCGCCGAACGCTGGGGCGTGGAGCGGCTTTATTCGCCGAAGGATGACCCGAGGCTGGTATCGGCCATCACATCGTTCAATCCCTTCCACAACACGGCCGATGTGCTGAACTCGACCAAATCCGGCACCTTCGTTTCCAGGATGCTGTCGGACTACAACCGGGGCTTCGTCATCCGCAACGTCAATGTCCCGGTGATCGGTGCGCCCTCGGACCACTGGCCGGTGCGAATTTCGACGCATCTCTGGCATAACGCATCGGATATCGACCGGCTGGTCGATGCCATGTGGGATCTGTCGAAGAAGCTGGGCTGACGCACAAGGCCTTCGGCGGGCGCCGCGCAGGAATACGCGGCCCCGCTGAGCTTCAACCGGAGAGCATGCCGTGAGAATCATTCGCGGCATGCGGCGGCTATCGCGGCCATGCCGGAAGTCATGGTCGCTACAGCGTCACCACACGACCTGGTTTTTCCCGCGTCCGTCGTCTCGATATCCGGCAAAGGACTCGAGCATGAAGTCAACGAACGCCCGCGTTTTGGCGGACAGGTTATGTTTTGTCGGATAGACGATATAAATATCCGCCGGCGGCAAGTCCCAGTCCTCCAGAATCTTCTTCATTCTTCCCGATCGCAGATAGGCTGACACATCCCATTCCGAGCGGATGACAATTCCGTGTCCTTCAAGCGCCCAGCCGAGTGCGCTTTCGCCGTCATTCGTGTTCAATTGGCCGCGGACCTTGACCGTCTCCTGCCTGCCCTTGCAGTTGAAGTGCCATGTTCCATACGTCTCGTCACTCTCGCGCAGAAAAATGCATTCATGCTTGGACAACTCCCTTGGATGGAGAGGCATGCCCCGCTGTCCGAGGTAGGACGGGGAGGCGCAGATGAAGCGGCGGTTGCTCGCCAATTTTCGCGCGGTCATCCTCGTGTCCGGCAGCTCGCCGAACCGGATGCCGATGTCGAAGCCATGCTCCGCCAGATTGACAGGCCGGTCGCTCAGGTGCATCTGCACTTCCACGTCCGGAAATTTGCGGGCAAACGCCGAAATCACCGGCATGAGATGGCGGCGCCCGAAGCCTAAGGTCGCGCTGACCTTCAGCAGGCCCTTGGGCGTATCCGCTCTGCCGGTAATTCTCTGCTCGAGCGCATCCAGATCCGAGATGATTCTCTGCCCCTCCGCCAGGTAAAGCTCTCCTTCCGGAGTCAGGCTGATACGGCGGGTGGTTCGGTTCAGCAGGCGCACACGCAGCCGCGATTCAAGCCCGGCCAGCCGTTTGCTGATGGAGGGCGGGGTGACGCCGAGTTCCTGCGCCGCCGCGGCGAGGCTGCCCGACCGAATCAGCAAGGAGAAAAAACTCAAGTCAGTCAGGCGGTCCATTCATTCCTTGGGCGACATAATGAATTGTGTGTGGAGAAATTATACGGCTCCGAACCACGAATAGTATACGGCCATTAACTATTCATTCATCGGAGACACCATGAATACCCGCCGCAAAACACTGATCGCCCTTGCGCTTCCTGTAATGGCAATGGCTACGGCTACGTCCAGCGTCCATGCAGACAATTACCCGACGCGCCCCGTCAGGCTGGTCGTTCCGTATGCTCCCGGCGGCAGCGCAGACATCGTGGCGCGCCGCATTTCCGAAGAATGGTCGAAACAGCTCGGCGGCTCCATCTATGTCGAGAACAAGGCGGGCGCCGGTGGGAATATCGGTGTCAACGACGTCGCCAAGTCTGCGCCCGACGGTTACTCCGTCGGCCTGCAGACGGTCTCGCTGGCAATCAATCCTTCCATTTTCAGGAAGATGCCCTACGACACGCTGAAAGAGATTGCTCCCGTCGGCATGGTGGCCACATCCCAGCATGTTCTGATCGTCAACAACGGCTTCCCTGCGAAGACCACCGCGGAACTCGTCGCAGCCGCCAAGGCCGCCCCCGGGAAATTCAACTACGGATCGGCAGGCAGCGGCAGCACCTTCCACATGTCGGCGGAACTCTTCAAGACGGCTGCCGGCGTGGATATCACGCATATTCCCTACAAGGGAGGCGGCCCGGCGCTGATCGATACCATTGCGGGCCAGGTCGACATGAGCTTCCCGGTGCTGTCGGCGGCTCAACCGCATATCCAGGCTGGCAAGGTGCGCGCATTGGGTGTGACCGGTCCGAAGCGGTCGAGCCTGATGCCGAACGTTCCCACGCTGGCCGAGTCGGGTGTGCCGGGTTATCACTTCGAAACCTGGTTCATTGCCTTCGTACCGGCGGGCACCCCCAAGGACGTCGTCGAAAAACTGAACGCGACCCTGAACAAGACACTGGCCAGCCCGACGCTCAAGGAGCGCATGGTGAAGGAAGGATTCGATCCCACGCCATCGACGCCGCAGCAGGCCCAGGACAAGCTGAAGACCGAAATGGATTCATGGGCAAAGCTGGTGAAAGCGCGCGGCATCACGGCGGAATAGCAATCAGGAGTCATTGAAACATGGGCAAAACCTTATACCGGAAGCTGGTCGATTCCCACACCGTTGCCACGCTCGACGCCGACAACGTGCTGCTCTTTGCGGACCTGCACTTGATGAACGAGTACACCAGTCCGCAAGCTTTCGCGGGATTGGACGAGCGCGGATTGATGACATTGATGCCGGGCCAGAACGTCTCGACGGTGAGTCATATCATCCCGACCAGGCCAGAGGCCATCAGGATCATCGCCGACGGGCCATCGGCATTGCAGGCCACTAATCTCAAGCGGAATTGCGATCGTCATGGCATTCCGCTGTTCGATACCAACGACGCCTTGCAGGGTATCGAGCATGTCATCGCGCCCGAGCATGGCATGGTCCGTCCCGGCATGGTGATCATCTGCGGCGACAGCCATACGACGACCTACGGTGCGCTGGGCGCACTCGGCTTCGGAATCGGGACGACGGAAGTCGAGCACGTCCTGGCGACGCAAACCCTGGTGTACCGCCTTGCCGGCAACATGCGCATCCGTCTCGATGGCGAGATTCCCGTCGGTACGACCGCCAAGGACATCATCCTGATGATCATCAGCCGCATCAGTGCCCAGGGCGCGCGCGGCTATGTGGTGGAATATACCGGCTCCGCACTGAAAGGCTTGAGCACCGAAGCGAGATTCACCTTGTGCAACATGACAGTCGAGGCGGGCGCAAGGGGAGCGCTGATCGCTCCCGATGACATCACCGCGCAGTATGTCCTGGAGAGGTGTCCCGACATTGCAGAAAACCCCGACTGGCTTGAACGGGCACGGGAACACTGGAGCACGCTCTATTCCGATGTCGATGCCGTCTTCGACGCAGAACACGATTTTGATGTATCCGCGGTCGAACCCTACATCACCTGGGGAACCAGTCCGGACCAGGCGATCGCGATTTCCGGGCGCACGCCGGTTGTCGCCGGCGACGACATCAAGGCGCAAAGCGACGAGCGGGCGCTGCGTTACACGATGCTTGCTCCCGATACGGCCATTGACGGCGTCAGGATCGATCATGTCTTCATCGGCTCCTGCACCAATGGCCGTATCGAAGACCTGAGAGCGGTGGTGGAAGTGGTCGGCGACAGAAAAGTGGCCGATGGCGTGAGGGCCATGGTGGTGCCGGGATCCGGCGCGGTGCGCGAACAGGCAGAACGGGAAGGCATCGCGGACAAACTGATTGCCGCAGGTTTCGAATGGCGCAAGCCGGGATGTTCAATGTGTCTGGCGATGAATGATGATGTACTGGCGCCGGGAGTGCGCTGCGCTTCGACCACCAACCGCAATTTCGAAGGCAGGCAGGGGCGTGGCGCCATCACGCATCTGATGAGCCCGGCGATGGCGGCCGCGGCCGCGGTCACAGGAAAAATTACCGATTACAGAAAGCTGGTAGCCAGTCATGAATAAGAACGCGATCATTGAAGGCATCGCAGCGCCCCTCCCCATTGCGAATCTCGACACGGACCAGATCATGCCCAAGCAGTTCCTGCGCGGCATCGACAAGGCAGGCCTGGCCAGGGGGCTGTTATACGACATGCGGTTCGATGAGCAGGGCAGGCCGCGAGAGGAATTCGTCCTGAACCAGCCGAAGCATGCCAATGCATCGATGCTTCTCGGCGGGTCCAATTTCGGCTGCGGCTCCAGCCGCGAGCATGCGGTATGGGGGCTTCAGCAGTCGGGAATAAAAGCCGTCGTGGCCTCCAGTTTTGCGGAGATCTTCTACTCCAACGCCATGAACAACGGCCTGATGCTGGCGACCGTATCCGAAGAAGACATGAAGCGGCTCTTCAAGGAAGAGTCTTCATCGTCCGCGCCGCTGCGGCTGCGAATCGATGTCGAGAACCTGCAGGTCATCAGCTCGACGGGTTCGGCCAGGTTCATGCTCAGCGACCGCCACCGCAACATGTTTCTCCATGGCCTGGACATGCTTGGCGCATCGCTTCTGCACAAGGCGGAGATTGAAGCATTTGCAGAGCGCTGGTACGGCAATCATCCCTGGCTGAAAAACGTGGCGGCGCTCGCGCGGGACAGGCTGAATCGGCAATCCGGCACGCAGTAGCCACGTGCCTGCATGGAGCAAGCCACGCCGCCTGGCGTGGCTTCCTGTCACTTTCACCTCGGGACAGGAATTGCTCGCAACTTATTCGCGTTTATGACAGATAGCGCGTCACATCACATCGCCCCCTGACGCGCTTCATGAGCGCAGCTCCGGGTGCTCCGGAAACCCTTCACACCCTGCGCCGCCCAATCAGTATTAGCGCCTGAGCTTCTTCCCCTCCGCTTGCGCTGGACAGGTGCGATAGACGCAGGAATATCCCTTGTTCCCCTGTGCGCCGGATGGCAGAGCACGCGCGACCTCATGTACCATCTCGCTCAGCGAACATGGAACTGTCCGGTCCGCGAGCTATGAGTCTTGCTCTTCACGCAAGGTCGCAGCCGGTGCCGCGCGCTTGGCGGTGGAGCCGAAGCAGCACTTGGCCAAAGGACACAGGGGAAACTAGACTGTTTTGGTCCTGACTGGACTCGGCTGAGTTTGATAAGCTGCTGCGCGATCCGGATTGGCGCCTGCGGGCCACGGCAAGGAAACACAACGCAGTGCCGCTGGCAAATCTTCCGGGATCGTCAGTCTGGTCAGGAAGAAAGCGCTCCAGTTATCCAGGATGATTCCCGTTGTTGAAATTCCAGGTGTTCCGGCGCATTGATGGTCACGTGAAAAATCTTTCAGATTTAATGAATTGCAGCAAGGGCTAATGAGGCATTGGAGTTGCATCCAGAATTAGTATCCTTTCACCAGATTGATCGTAACGCTTCGGGCACAATCCCATAGCGCTTTCTGTCCTACCCGGTGGTACAAGTTGATAATTTGCCGGGCGGATAGTAGACAGGAATCTCGCCGATACCGCGCCAACCGTGCGCACAAGGCCCCGCTGTCCTGCTCTGCTTTCTTCCTTGTCTCGGTATGATTTCGATATATTTCATTCTATATATTTCCAACGCATATCATCAGACTAAGCTTCTTCAATTTTCAACCCACTTTATTTCCCGTCCGACTTTTTACTTGCTGCACCGCGCTGCCAACAAACAACTATGGAAACTCGTGACGCCGCTCAAGGAAATGCTTTGAGTTCGCCCCATCTGATGTCGTCCACGCCGCGTAGATGGTCGATATCGGCCGAACTGCTCGCCATACTTATTTTTCTTCTCGGACTTTCCACGACAGCTGCCCTATGGAAGAACGCACAGGATGATGCGCGCAGCGTGCTGCGAACGGAATTTGATTTCCAGGTTCGCCAGACAGCCAGAGGCATTGAGGAACGCATGGCTACCTATGAGCAGGTGCAGCGTGGTGCCCAAGCCTTTCTGCTCGGTACTTCAGATATCCAGCGTGAGGACTTCCGGCTGTACGTTGAGTCACTGCAGCTGCAAAAAACTTATCCTGGCATTCAGGGAATAGCTATATCGCAAGTGGTGCCACGCTCCCAAAGGCAATCGCATGAGGAACTCGTTCGTGCCGAAGGCTTTCCGAATTACAAGATTTTTCCCGATGGCGTACGTCCTGTTTATTCCGCAATTTCGCACATAGAGCCGTTTACCGGACTGAATCTCCGCGCACACGGGTTTGACATGATGACTGACCCCGTGCGCAGGGAGGCAATGGAACGCGCCCGGGACACCGGTCAAGCTGCAGCATCCGGAAAAGTCAAACTTATCCAGGAGAACGGCATCGACGAGCAATTTGGGCTGGTCATGTACTTTCCGGTTTACCGGCGTGGTGCAACGCTTGAATCTGTCGAAGACAGGCGTGCAAGCATGTTTGCATGGATCGGTGCGCCTTTCCGAATGAACGACTTGATGGCTGGTTTGGGCGGGGAGCGCTCACGCGACATCACTCTTTCCATCTATGATGGAAACGAGGTCTCCGAGAAATCGACATTGTTCCATTCGCTTTCCCACCCCGATAATTCGGGACATCATGAATCCATCTTCCACGCGGAGCGGCGAATCCTGGTCGGCGGCCGTCCGTGGACGCTTTACATGAGGTCTAGCCCCTCGTTTGAAAAGCGGCTTGAGACGAACACGCCGACCATCACTGCACTAGGGGGCATAGTCACCAGCGCGATGTTATCCGTGCTGGTCTGGGCTTTGGCAACCGGACGCCGCCGTGCGATGTCCCTGGCCAAGGTGATGACCCATCATCTACGGGAAAGCGAGTTTCGCTGGAAGTATGCGCTCGAAGGCGCTGGTGACGGCGTATGGGATCTTGATGTGGAAACCGGCGAAATGGACTACTCGAAGCGCTGGAAAGAAATGCTGGGATATTCGGACGCAGACATAGGGAGCCGGCTATCCGAATGGGAGCGACTGATTCATCCCGACGACAGAGAGCAAGCGATGGCAGTTGCTACCCGATTCCTCGACGGCATTGAAGAAACCTATTCCAATGAGTTTCGGATGCGGTGCAAAGACGGCAGCTGGAAATGGATGCTGGCCCGAGGTACCGCAGTGAGACGGACTGAGGACGGCAAGGTAATTCGCGCGATCGGCACTCATGCCGACGTCACGCGGCAAAAGCAATATGAAGCCGCGCTGAGGGCGTCAAACGATAAGCTCGCGATGGAGCAGCGCCGCATCCAGGTGATTCTCGAAAATTCTCACGATGCCTTCGTTGCGCTGGATGCCTCCGGCCGTGTAACGGATTGGAATGCAAGGGCTGAAAAGATTTTCGGCTGGACTGCCCAGGAAGTCATTGGCGCTACCTTGTCAGAATTCATCGTCCCGCCGGACGACAAAGAAGCTCACCGAATTGCAACGGCAATTTTTGCGCCGGACGAAATTGCAAGCGCCATCGGCCAGGTGATTGAAATGAATGCCATTGATAAGTATGGCAATACAATTCCGGTGGAGTTGGCGGTCGCCGGCATCCCTCAGGACGTTGGATATGCCGTCAGTGCATTCATACGGGATGTCAGGGAGCGAAAAGAGGCCGAGAGGATTCAAGCCGAACGAGCGCAAGCACTTGAAGAGGCAAGGACGGCGTTACAACATGCACAGAAACTGGAAGCTGTTGGCAAGCTTACAGGTGGCGTGGCACATGATTTCAATAACGTGCTTCAAACCATCGGCGGCAATATCGAGCTGCTGAAACACGTTATTGCCAATCAGCCTGTGTTGGAGACTCGGCTGACCAACATGATGTCGGCAGTGGACCGCGGTGCCAAGTTATCGGCTCAGCTGCTGGCATTCGCCAGGCGTCAGCCATTGCAACCTGTCGTACTAAACCCGCTGCGAGTGATTCAGTCGATGGACGATCTATTGCAGCGGGCACTGGGTGAGTCGATCGAGTTTGAAACAAGGGCCTGCGGAGAACCATGGAACATTCTTGTGGACAGGGGGCAGCTGGAAAATGTTGTCCTCAACCTTGCGATCAATGCGCGCGATGCAATGCCGGATGGTGGAAGCTTGCAGATCGAACTCGAAAACGTTTCCAACCTGGGAAATGAATCGTCAGGGCCGGGACGCGCACCGCAGGGCGAATACGTCCTGATATCACTTGCGGACACTGGCACTGGCATGGCTCCCGAAGTTGCGGAGCAGGCTTTCGAACCGTTCTTTACCACCAAACCGGTTGGGGAAGGCACTGGTCTTGGCTTAAGCATGGCCTACGGTTTTGTCACTCAGAGCGGGGGACATATCCAGCTTGACAGTGAAGTTGGCCGCGGCACCACCATCGCGATATATCTCCCGCGGTCATTGCAGCCAGAGGACGTGGAGATATTATCCGACCAGGAGATTCCAGTCGGAGGCAACGAAACCGTATTGGTCGTCGAGGACGATTCGGAAGTGCGGTCGACGGTCGTCGCCATGCTCGGCAGACTCGGCTACCGTGTCATAGAAGCCCATGATGGGCAATCCGGTCTGGATGTATTGAGAAAGGATCGCCATGTCGACCTGCTGTTTACCGATGTCGTCATGCCAGGTCCGGTATCCAGCATTCAGCTTGCACGAGAAGCGGGCCAGCTCGTACCTGGCGTGGGTATTCTTTTCACGTCAGGCTATACGCGCAATGCCCTGATAAGCGGTGGCCGGCTGGAAAAAGGCGTGCAGCTCTTGAGCAAACCGTACAACGAAGACCAATTGTCGCGAAAGATCCGAATGGTTCTTGGATCGCGAAGGCAGCTTGAGCCGGCAACGCAAAAATAGAAACGTTGGAGATTTGCCTCCGTGCCGCAGGACTCGGCTACTCTGTCTGTAGATGCGGATGGGCATGGTACGGAGGGAGTTTGCCGACTGCCATATTGTGAGCCTATCCATCGCCATGTGTTCGGCAGACTGCCATGGCTTATGTCCATGGTTAATCGGCTTCACCGCTTCGTTGGTGGTGTTGGCTAGACGGAACGGTTCTCATCGCAGCCATGGCCGCGTTGGAAAATGAAAGCATCAAGGATAGGATTGCGATATGCGGAGCCACGGTATCGCGATGTCGCTGACGCCGCTGACGTCATTGTGATTAGAATTTCCCGGTTCCCGTTTCCCGTTTCCGGTTTTATCAGAGCGTTGACCGCCGATAGAAATGGAAACCCCGTGTGCCTGCAGGTCTCCAATTGTTGGGCACTTCAATCATTTGTTGGAAGCAGAGGTGACGCGTTCACACACTCCGTCATCAGGGAGCGTGACTTCTGAATGCCATATTCTGAATGCCATAGATACCTCGCATCAAATGTGCGCCCTGGCAGCCGGATGAGGGCAAGTGCGTGTTGCTACTGGTTTTCAGACGGACTAGCTGATGCGCGGCGGATTCTTTGCTCATGCGACTCTTCCAACGCATGGGTTATGAATACCGACGCAGTCTCCATCATCTTTGAATGTTGGCAATGGGGACAAGTAATTGCGCCTGATTCCAGTGGCGCATCCGCTTTTGCAGCGAACTCGTTAACCTGAAACGGACGGCAACAGGTCGAATTGGAGCAGACTGCGATTTTCATGTGTTTCAGGCAGTAAAAAGTTAAGCAGCGGCAATTTCATTAAAGCTGATCGTGTGATATTTCTGCGGAAGTCAGCGGGTCGATATGCATACCTCCGTATCTAATATCTCTTATGCAACATGGTATGAAAAAATCCCGGGCTCCGTCTTTAGAGAAATCAAGGTTGAACTATGTTGCCTTTTTACCACCTGAGATAAGTGAAGAAATGCGCTTTGAAGAACTTCCAGCGGGAAACTGAGTATTGAAATCGGAGCTTCGTTCAGCACCATGGAACATCAAGACTCCTCCAAAGCAGGCCGGACGCTTGCTGCATTCCGGAATACTGGCGATTACGCTTACATCCTGATGGATGTGGCAGGAGTAATTACGGACTGGAATCCCGCCGCCCGCGAGCTGTTGGGCTGGGCGGAGGATGAGGCAATCGGGCAGAGGATCGACATTATTTTTGCCCGGGAAGATATTGCATCGGGAAGTCCGGAAAAAGAAAGGGCTCTGGCACTCAAACATGGAGTTGCGGCTGACGAGAGATGGCATGTTCGACGCGATGGTTCTTCCTTCTGGGCGATCGGGCAGATTACCGCCATTTTCGAAAGGCATGAACATATCGGGTTTGCCAAGATCCTTCGGGACAGGACCAGAGAGCGAATGACGGAAGAGCGCCTGAGGATAGCTCAGCATGCGGGTGGGCTGGGTACCTTTGAATACTATCCCGATAGTGGCGTGGTCAGTACATCGCAGCAGTTTTGCCGTCTATGGAATCTGCCCGAGCAGGACCAATACTCGATTTCTTATCTGGCCCAGTTCCTGCACCCTGAAGACAGGGAGCCGTTCTTCTCTCTCCGCGATGAGGCGGCGGAATGCAGGCTGCTTCGCCCGAAAGACGGTTCTTTCCGATGGATAGCACGGCGCGGACAGGCATTGAAAAGCGACGCGAAACATCCGCCACGTTTTGCGGGCGTTTGCTACGACATTCATGATTTGAAGCAGTCGGAATATGAGCTTCGAGAAATGAATTCTCGCCTTCAGTCCAGGGAAACGCGCTTTCGTCAACTCGCCGAGTTTGCTCCGGGAGTTACCTGGCTTAGCGACCCCGGCGGTAATCTGACCTACCTTAACAGTCAATGGCACAAGTACTCCGGCCAAACTATCGAGCAAGCCTTGCAGGACGGATGGGCTACGGCACTGCATCCGCAGGATAAATCCAGCGTATTGACCGCATGGAACGATGCATTGCAACGAGGGAATCACTATGAAGTAGAAGCGCGGTTTCGCCGAAAGGATGGCGTTTACCGCTGGTATCTGATACGAGCGGAGTCATTTTTCAATCCAGACGGCTCGGTTGCAGGCTGGTTCGGCAGCAGCGTAGACATCCATGAGAGGATGCTTGCCGAAGCTACGCTGCGTCTCAAGGAAAAGCGGCAAAACATTCTTCTGTCCTTTGACGAGTCAATACGGGGGCATACGGCGCCTGCGACTATCAAGCAGGCATGCTGCCAATTTTTAGTGGACTGCCTGGATGTCGAGTTGGCCGGTTATGGAGATGTGGACCAAGAGGATGGCAGTGCCTTGCTTGACGTATGGCTGCGGAATGCGCAGGCTCTCCGGCAGGGAAAGGTCAGTGCCGAGCTGCTTGTGCCGAACGGTCTAGCAGGCCTAAGCAGGGGGCGGACTTATACCCTGGAACGCCATTCGCCGTCACTGGACGCCATGGCATCTGAAGATAATTTCTTGACAGCGCTGGCAAGAGCACCAGCGCGCGTAGTTGTGCCATTCGTTGAGAATGATATTGTTCATTCGTTGCTGTTCGTCGGAGACGTTCATCGCTCATGGGAGACTGACGACATAGCGTTGATTGAAGAGCTTGCACGCAAAACCTGCATGGCGTTGCAGAAGGCCATCGCGGCGAGGGAATTGGAGCGGCGGGTCGAGGCTCTGGCCATGGAGCGGGATCAAATCTGGCGAATGACCCCGGACCTGCTTGTTGTGCTGGATATGCAGGGGCATGTGTTGAATGCCAATCCGGCGGTCACCAGCATCCTTGGATGGTCGACCGAAGAGTTTATCCAGCGAGAATTGAACGAGCTTGTCCATCCCGATGATTTGGCTCGTACCTACGAAGAAATAGGGCGCCACAGTGAACCCGGCTATCGAACCCAGATGTTTCAGATCCGATGTGTCCATAAGTCTGGAGGATATCGGTGGCTTTCATGGACCGCATCCTCTGAACAACAACGCGTGTTTGCCAATGCACGCGACATAACGGACCTTAAAGCGCAGACGGAGGCCCTTCAGCATGCGGAAGAAGTGATACGCCAATCCCAGAAGATGGAGGCAGTCGGGCGCCTCACTGGCGGCATTGCACATGACTTCAACAACCATTTGCAAGGTATCAGAGGCTCTCTTGAACTGATAAGGCATTTTATGCAAGTGGGACGGACAGGTGTTATAGAAAGGTACGTCGAACTGGCCACGACGGCCACTGAGAAAGCTGCGGCATTGACACAGCGCTTGCTTGCCTTTTCGCGCCGTCAACCACTTTCTCCACAACCTATTGATGTAAACAGGCTTGTCTCGTCTCTGGAAGACTTGTTGCAAAGGACCATGGGCAACTCGATACAAGTCATCGTTGCGGAAGATGCAGAGAAATGCATGGCGCTGGCAGACGGCAATCAGCTTGAAAACGCTATCCTCAATTTGGCGATCAATGCGAGGGATGCGATGCCACATGGCGGCACCTTGCATATCAAGACCCGGAAATTATCTTTCGACGCAGCGCATCCCAGTCCCCACTCATTCATCGCTCCTGGCAAATATGTGGTGACGTCGGTTACTGACGATGGAACCGGAATGTCGGATGAGGTACTGGCTCACGTGTTCGAACCGTTCTTTACCACCAAGCCGATGGGACAAGGCACCGGCTTGGGTCTTTCCATGGTGTACGGGTTCGCAAAGCAGTCAAACGGCGCGGTCACTGTGGAAAGCGAGCCGGGCATTGGTACGACCGTAAAGTTGTTCCTCCCTTTCTACGACGGCAAGAGAGATGAGGAAGGAGATGAGGGCAATAAACCGTCGTTCGTCGATGCCAAAGTAGAAAAGACGATTGTCGTCATCGAAGATGACGCAGTGGTGAGGGATGTGATATGTGAAGCGCTAAACGAGCTGAATTATCATGTTTTGGCCGGTACGACGGGCGCAGACGGCTTGGAACTGCTGGATGCGGCTGGCCATGTCGACCTTTTAATTACGGATGTCGTGCTTCCCGATATCACAGGCATCGATCTGGTCGGGTCGGTGAGGGGCGTGCGGCCGAACCTGAAAGTGCTGTTCATGACAGGATATGCCGAGTTCGCCGCAAACAAGTCTGGTTTCCTCGAAGAGGGGCAAGAGCTCCTTACCAAGCCATTCACCCTCCAGGACCTCAGCCTGAAGATACAAAATATGTTGGGCTAGAGCGTTTTCGCCCTGACCGGCCTAGTCGGAGCCGAGGCAGATTGCCGCTGGAACAAGGCGTGACGACGTGCCATGGCCAGCCATGGCAAGGAGTCACAACGCAGTGCCAGTAGCAATCTGTGCGGGATCGACAGGCAGGTCAGGGTGAAAACGCTCTAGGGCCTGTTCCATTGAGCGCATGCCCATCGGCGATCATGAGTTCCGAGATTTAACGTGGAAAGCGTCGCGTGGCATTTCGTGGCGTTAAGCGAATTCCGCTGCTGCCAGCATTCGCGGCATGACTTAAGGAGGCTTACGCGACTTTCTTTTCCAGGAAATCAATCTCGTACTCTTCAGCGCGCAAGGGATCCGCAAGGTAGATGTGTGTGCGGCTGGCCGTTGAAACGCTCTTGCAGTGAGGGCAAATCACCTGACCTGGCACACAGGTAAGGGCAGGGTGGGCTTCATAAGCGGATACGAGAAATTGGCGGCGGCAGCTCCGATTTTGGCACTTTTTTACGGTTTTCATTGCGTTTTGCCGGCTGATAGGTAATCACATGATCTTTATGGTGTTCCAATAATACAAACTCCACGGGCAAAAATGTTGACTGCAGTCAACATTTTTGCCCGTGGAGTTACAGCTTTGGACCGCCGCAGTAAATCATGAGTCTCGGTAGATGAAGTTCGTTGACTTGCGTACCCTCATATCGCCCCGCTTCTCTTGGTTTTTCATTACATTTACCTACTCTTGAAACATCGGTTTTGCCAATAGGTCCAATGTGCTTGGCTACTCTGGACCCAGAGTACAAAAGTTCTGCGGGGCTAGAACGTTTTCGCCCTGACCGGCCTGGGCTGTGTTTGGTAAGCTGCTGCGCGATCCGGATTGGCGCTTGCGGTGCTCGGTGTACCCTGCGTGCGCGCGCTCCTCGGCGCCAATCCGAACCGCTCGCAACGCTTAGCAAACACAGCCTAGTCGAGGCCGAGGCAAATTGCTGCTGGAACAAGGCGTGATGACGCGACATGGCCAAGCCATGGCAAGGAGTCACAACGCAGTGCCAGCGGCAAGCTGTCCGGGATCGACAGGCAGGTCAGGGTGAAACTGCTCTAATCATGAGCTGTGGAAGTTGTAGCCTCATGCAGGTGACATCGCATTGTGTTCAAACACATCATGTAGAGAGACGTAAAGAGCTGCCAGACTTATTCCCGCTGTCTCCAAACCCGATCCAACTTGGAAGCGAATTTTGTCGCTTCCGAGACCACGCAACAGATGTTGCTGGGAAGTTCCCCGGGTAGCCGTGTGTCTAAGATTGCCGCCGCTTTACAGTGATGGATTGAACGCTCATAGAAGCGGATAAGTATGCGCAAGCAAGCTTTGTTTCTTGCTCTGCTGGTCGCCTTGGCGGTTTTCCAGGAGAGCACATCTGCGCCGGCCCACATGATGCCCATGTTCGGAGATCAGGCGAAGCGTACGTCTTCCAATGATGAAAAATCCCTCGTGGCGTCCTATGAGAAACGCGGGTTAACCAGACAGGAGGGAGCACGTGAGCTTGTGATTATGGCGTGGAATGCCTTGGAGAAGAAAGACTATACGAATGCGATCTCCCAGTTGAACCAGGCGTGGCTTCTCGATCCGGCGAATGCCGATACCTACCATGGATTTGCGCTCGTCATGGAACGGCGGGATAAGGACATGAAGAGTGCGGAGGCACTGTACCGCCAAGCACTCTCGAAAGAAGACGTCGCTCCCGAGACCTACGTTGATTATGGCCGGTTCCTATTGTTTCAGGGGCGCGCTGATGAGAGTCTTGAGTTTCTCTACATGGCCTTGGACCGGTCGCCCAAGGCTCGTGATGCACGAGCCTACATATCGCAAGCCCATAGTCGCCAAGGGAACTTCGTCAAGGCATGCCGTTGGGCCAGGAGCGCGCAGCAAAATGGCGACAGTCTGCCCAAGGGTTTCCAGGACCAAGTCTGCACCCGCGCAGACATTGGTTGATGTGTATCGTCTTGCGGTTTTGTTGTGCGAAACAGTTGTCCCGAAATTTGACGGAAATCCAAGATCATGTCGTCCAGCCTAGCTCGATGGCCGCTTCACGTCTTATCTTCGGCATGCAGTTTGCAATATGTCGCACGTCATGCCCCATCTGTTTCGCAGGTGGATGACGTCAATTTAAAAATGAGACGAGGACGGAGATGAGACAAAAGGTAATGCAATTTTCGAAGAAGATAGGACTGGTGTGCGCTGGCGCTCTTCTGAGCACCGCAGTCTGGGCTCAGACAAACTTTACGATGACGTATAACGGTGCCAGCCCTTCCGGCGGCGAGTGCTCGAGCACATACAACATCGTAGGCACCGAGCCGACAACACCAGGCAAGCATCCGGTCTTTGTATATATGGTAGGAACCTGGGAAAATTTTACCAACGCTTCGGCTCTTGAAGCGGTTAAGAGGATGGCAGCGAAGGGCTATGTCGCAGCCACTGTCGAGTACGGTAACTCGGCTTTCGGCAGCTGTGATGTCATCGGCTCAAAATCGAAATGCATCTTTGATCCCAACAACGCAGCAAGTGCAATTACCCAGATCTGCTCTCGCAAGGGGGCTGATTGCCGCAAGGGCCTTGTGGTCGGCGGCTTCAGTCAAGGCTCCATTATGGCTGTCCTGGCAAAGAACTATGACGCACGAGTGCAGGCCGCATATGGGCTTGGCACCGGTGTGCAATATGCCTCGACGGATTTACGGCAGTGTATGTCGAACGGCAATCACGTACTGCCCGCTGACCGTCTTCGCATCGTCAATGGAGAAGCTGATGAATTCATGGGTGGAAATCAACTGACTGTCCGCAGCCAGATGCAGGAAGTGACCGGACTGAATTGCGGCCTCACAGCAAATGGTTGCGTCAACCCGAACGGTAGCGGCTGGCACATGGTCCAGCAGATACGCATGACCAGTGGATTGGCAGACCACTGCTACATGCGTGCGGCTGGCTGCGGAAGTAGCGAGGATACGCTGCAACCTGCGTGGCAGTCTGGAAACGATGTGTGGCAGCTCGAAGACAATCTACGATGGCTGACCAACTTCACCGCAAAATAATCCAGCACGCCTGCCCTTATGGATCAATGACTGCTGTGCCGCCAAGGTCTGAATGAAGCAAGCTTGAAGGAGGTTGGACTGTTAGTCATGATGAAGGCCTGGGCATAGGAAGTCCGACGCGCTGCAAAGTGGGTCGGACTTCTTCCTCCGGCAGAAAGAATGGCAGAGCGCCGGCAAGCAGGCTGTGGTTGACATGCGTCGCAAGCGGTCTGGCATTGCATCGACGAGCGGGAGTACACGCGTACGGACATTGCGCGGCGGGCCGCAGGTGCGGACCGGGACAGAGCAGGCCCTGGCAAATACCGCCTGAATCTTAATATTCAAATGGCCCTAAGAACCTGCTATCTGGCTCGGTTCTGTACGGCGGACTGTTTGTTCCCGGGGGGATTTGGCACTTGAGCGGAGGCCAAGGTAATTGCCCCGGCCACGATAGCGCAGTCTGCAAGGTTGAAGACAGGCCAATGCCAGCCAGCCCAATGTAGATTTATCCAGTCGATCACTGCCCCTCCGACGATACGGTCGTATAGATTGCCTGCGGCACCGCCTACAATGAGGGCGAATGAGAAACGCAGAGTCTTCGTCAATGAATCATTGAAAAGGATTTCCGTGCTGAGCCAGGTAATGATGGCAAAGGCAAGAGCGGAAAAGAAATAACGCTGCCATCCTCCTGCATCGCTAAGAAAGCTGAATGCGGCGCCTGGGTTAAGCCAATGTCCCACGTTGAAGAAGGATGTTATCGGGATCGATTCGCGCAATGCGAAATTTTGGAAGATGGCTTCCTTGGTCGCAATATCAATAGTAAAGACAATAAACGCCACGGCGACTGCGAGTTTACGGGCAGCTTGGTTGGATGGTGTCATAGGCTTTCTTGGAGGAGGAATTCAGCTTGACCGAAGCAGTACTCGCTCTCGCGACGTAATTAGCACGTTGAAGCGTGCCAGAAACGTAAATTAACGCCGGGTACCGCAAGTTATTTTGCCACATGCAGTTGTTCGCCTGCCTCAATTTTCCGCAACGGGAAATACCTCATGTTTTTATCGACTTGTGCTAATTTCCACTGTTTTCAACAGGGTCGAGGATTGAGCACAGGAAAAATGGAAAACCTGAATACTTCTTCAACGAGTGATTCGAATTCATCAGTCTTGTAAGCAAAGGGCAAGAGCGTGTTGCCCTGGGTAATTTTGTATCCTCTTGTTGCACTTCATATATACATACTGTAGATGGTCTAGGATGAGAGTAGACTGAAAGAGTTCGATCTGGCTCCGGTCCACCTGTAACAGCAAGGAGAAACGCATGGATAACACCACCCCCTCGCGTCCGGCTGAAGACAGCGTTATTTTCACAATCAACATCGATGCGAAAGACAGAGAATGCACAATTTCGCGTGAGGCTCTCAATACACTTTCAGAACTGAAAAACATCGACAGTTCGGATGCCGACACCCTTGAGCTCTTCAAGGCATTCGAGACTTTCATCCGTCCTGTGGCGCAATCGCTCTTCGGAGGCAAAGCTTTGCATGCGCCGCTGCAGTTGACTCCAGAGAACATGAATGCTGCTTACCGCAGCAAGATAGGGTTTCAATCGGCAATGCCCGCAACTGCATCGATATCTCGAGCGGAGAACAAAAAAGGCATGCGTGGGTGATACGTGTTTTCCCCAATAGAGCGTCGAAAAAACTTGGGGCAAAGTGATCCAGCGGTTCAAAAAAATCCATTTCCAGAGAGAGGTGGAGGAGACAGACAAAAGCCCACATCTTTATCAGGTGTGGGCTTTTTACTATGCCCTTTCCAGTTCAGCCTGGCTTGCGCTCGACAAGCGTCGTGAGCGGTTCGGTTTTGCGTAGAGACGCCCGTCAGCAGAAATACACGGGCACGGGCTGGCCGAGGCAGACTGCTTGCTGGAACAAGGCGTGGCGACGCGACATGGCCAAGCCATGGCAAGGAATCACAAGCAAGCAGGCAAAAAGGCCCGTACCGACATGGGTACGGGCAATTTCCTCCGTGCGGAGGAGAGGAGACAAGCTTGGCAGAGTCGCTCGAATGTCTATGGTTCCCTGCTGCAGGGATAAACCGTTTTTAGACTTGAGCAGTAGTGGGGTCGATGACCCTGCGAACTGCAGCAACGGAGTTGATCGGGAATCCGCCTTGCTCCGCGTGCCGCCGAATCAATTCTTCATTTGGGGCAATGTATACGCAATAAATCTTGTTATCGGTGACAAAGCTTTCTTGCCACTGAATCCCGGGGCCGAGGTGGCTTAGCACTTCACAAGATTTGGCCGAAATACTCTGCAGTTCCTGCTCGGTAAGTTTTCCCGCATTGGGCAATTCACGTTCGATGAGAAACTTGGGCATGATCGTCTCCTTGGAACTGTCGCTCTTGCGCGAGTGGTCGGCGTAGTAAACATCAAATCACCTTGGCGCTCCGCCGGTTTGTGGAACCTCAAGCGGTTCAAACTCTGTATGCAAGATGACAGAAGACAGCGGCAGTCCTGTTGAAACCGGAATTTGTACCGCTATCTGTACGAAACTCCTTGGTTTCGAGTGGCATGAAGAAAGTTGCAAATACGTCTATAGAAAGCTGCTGCATAAGCGGTTATTCTTATTTCTTTATTGCAACTATATTGATGTCCCGGTAGCTTTTGCTGCCGATATCAACGCGCATCCATGCCATCAAGTCCTTCATATGAGCAATCAATGTTGCGCCGCCTTGCCGATTCCGCATCGCTGATAGTCTGGATGACAGACCACAATGATGACTGCATCTTTTTGAATACCGATTCGGGATTTCCTGTCGACGGCAAAGTCAACCTCAGTGTGGCGGATTGGGCGGTCTTCATGCATCCAGATGATCTTGCCGGCCTTCGTCCCCACTATGGCAAGGCAAAGAAGGAGCGAAGGAGTTATCAATTCGAATACCGGATCATCCGCAGCGATAATTCCATTCGATGGATGATGGGCTCCGCCGTTCCAAGGAATTCGGATTCCGGCGCTTTCCTGGGATACGTAGGAACGATTGTCGAAGTCACGAAACAGCATGAGACCCTGGAAAAGTTAGCCAAGAGCGAAGCCTCGCACCGCCTGCTTACCGAGAATAGCTCCGACCTGATCAGCCATCATGAAGCGAATACAGGCTTGTTTCGATATGCGTCCCCTTCAATCACGCGTCTACTGGGATACGAGCCTGCCGAACTTGAGAAGATGAGCGTGTACGCACTGATGTCAGTCGAGGATGCGCAGGTCATCCAGAAAGAAGTGCGCAAGCAGATCGAGTATTGCAGTCCAAGCGAACTCATCGAATTCCGTATTCGGGCAAAGAGCGGGCAGTACTATTGGCTCGGCACGAAACTCAGGGTTATCAAGTCTTTGCTGACTGGCGAAAATACCGGAGTCGTGGCTGTCTCGCGCGATGTCACTATCGAGCGAGAAGCCCGGGAAAAACTTCGTAAAAGCGAGGAACGGTTTCGCAGTCTTACTGAAATGTCGTCGGACTGGTACTGGGAGACTGATTCGGAAGGTCGCTTCACTTCAATTTCGGTCGCTATCGAACAGTTGTACGGTCTTCCAGCAAGCTCTCTCATCGGGCAGACACGGTTTGACCGGTCGGTTTACCAGGACGATCCGGGAATCCGCGAATATGTCGAAAAGACTAACGCCCGTGAACCGTTCAAGGATATAACCTATACGGCTCGCGCGGAGAAGTTATCCGACATCTGTCATGTCAGGATAACGGGGCAGCCGGTATTTCAAGATGGTGTGTTCCAGGGCTACCGCGGTACTGGACGGGATGTGACCGCCGAGATTGAGGCCAACACCAGACTTGGTCAGCTGGCCGCTGCGAATACCGCGCTTATCGAAAACTCTCTGGACCTGATGGTGATGATTGCGTGGGACGGACGCATTCTTCGCATCAACAATGCCGTTGAAAAGGTGCTCGGCTATACGGCGGAAGAGATAACGGGCCGTCGGTATCAGGAATTTCTGGCACCCGGCGAACATGAACGTACCCAAAACATCGAGAAGCAACTGCTGGATGGCACACCTATCTTGAACTTTGAAAATTGCTGGGTGCGCAAGGATGGCAGCATCGTTTACTTTTCCTGGGCCGGGCAGTGGTCAACCGCCCAGAACATCCTCTATGTCACCGCACGGGATGTGACAGAAATGGTCATCGCAAGAAACGAGGCTGCCAAATCAAGGCACACCTTGCTTACCATGCTTGACAGCATAGGCGACGCCTTCTATGCATTGAGCCACGATTGGCGGATTAGCTACGTGAATGAAAAGACCGCGAGGTTCGTCGGCATCGAATCTGGCGACATGCTTGGCAAATTGATTTGGGAAGCAATTCCCGAAGTACTGAATTCGCCGATATTGGTCCATTACCGGAATGCGATGGAGACAGGGCTTCCCGCTTTCTTCGAAGAGTTTTGGGCTCCTGCGAAAGCGTGGGTCGAAGTTCGTGCGTTCCCGAGTGAAGACGGCCTTTCGGTATACTTCCATGATGTGACGTCTCGGCGCTTGAGCGAGGAAACGATCCGTGAAAGTGAACAGCGCTTGCGGGACGTTATTGAAATGACGCCAGCGGGATACCTCTTAACCGATTCTGCCGCCAATATTCTCGATGTGAATCCTTCACTTTGCGAAATCGCGGGTTACTCGGAAGACGAATTAATCGGCAAGAACATGTCCTTGCTCATGACGGCCTGTCCATTTGGCGGCGCAGTGCTGAAAAAGAATGGCGTCAATGCGGTCCATGCAAAGGAGGCTGTTCTCAAGCGTAAAGACGGAACGGATGCTCATATTCTTGTCAATGCCAATATCAAGCGCGATGTTGATGGTAACGCGCTCACCCTGACTTCATTTATCACTGATATCTCGATTCGCAAGCAGGCCGAAAGCCGGTTGGAGCAATTGGCAACCCACGACACCCTGACAGGATTGCCGAATAGGGTGTTACTGAATGAACGACTTCAGCAATGCTTGGAGACTGACGGCCAGCAAGAGCCTATTGCGGTAATGTTTATCGATCTCGACCGCTTCAAGGAAATCAATGACTCGCTGGGGCACGCTCCCGGGGATGAGTTGCTGTGTGAAGTGGCGAGGAGGTTGGAAAGCAGGATCCGGCCTACCGATATAGTCGCGCGGCTTGGCGGCGACGAGTTTGTCATCGTAGCCCGGTGCTCCAAAGGGCCGCACTCCGCCACTCGCATTGCGGAAAACATCTTTGCGGCCCTTAAAGAACCAATTGAAATTTGCAAGCAGGAGGTCTTCGTCCGTGCATCGATTGGCATTGCCATGTACCCGCAGGACGGCGCCACGAAAGAAGTGCTGTTTCGAAACGCTGACGCGGCAATGTATAGTGCAAAGGCAAATGGCCGTAACCGATATCGCTTTTTCGAGCCGGAGATGAGCGAACAAGCCCGTGTGCGAATGACGCTGGAAAGCTCGCTGCATCGAGCCCTCGAACGAAACGAGTTCGCGTTGCTATACCAGCCTCGGATAAATTTGAAGACAATGAAGATATCCGGAATGGAGGCCCTCATTCGCTGGAATCATCCGCAGCTCGGGCAAATTTCGCCGCTCGACTTCATTCCGATGGCTGAAGAGCGAGGATTTATCGAAGCCATTGGTCAATGGGTTCTGGAGACAGCCTGTCAGGAAAGCAGCCAACTGATGAAAAAGCTCGACTGCCCGTTACGGGTCTCCGTCAACTTGTCAGCGCGCCAGGTCACGACGCGTGCGTTGGTTGAGCATGTGGCTCGCGCCTTGGAAAAGGCGGATTTGTCAGCGTCCCTGCTTGAACTTGAGCTGACCGAAACCGCACTGATTGAAAACATGGAGGTTTCAATTGATGTATTCAATGAGTTGAAAAAGCTCGGAGTGTCGTTAGCCGTCGATGACTTTGGAACCGGATACTCAGGTCTTGCCTACCTGGGGCGATTTCCCTTGAATACCCTGAAGCTGGATAGATCATTTGTGCAGCCGGCGACGTATGGAAACAATAGCGAGCGAGTGGTGAAGGCATTTATTCAAATGGCCCATTCCCTGGATCTATCGGTAGTGGCCGAGGGTATTGAAACAGAAGGCCTGTCAGACGCGCTTCGAGCGATGCATTGCGATGAAGGGCAGGGATATCTGTACTCTCGGCCAATCACGCTACAAGAGCTGGAACTCTTGATTCCGAAGATTTGCGAATGCAGCGAATAAAGGTGGATTCTGATTGCAAGCTAGAGCGTTTTCGCCCTGACCGGTCTGGTCGGGGCCGAGGCAAAGTGCCGCTGGAAGACGGCATGACGATGCGACATGGCCAGGCCATGGCAAGGAGTTACAACGCAGTGTCAATGCCAATCCGTCCGGGACCGGCAGGAAGGTCAGGGTGAAAACGCGCTAATGAGCATGACGCCTCACGGGTTCGCGCAAACTGTCCGGTATGGAGCGGTTGAACGCGTTGCAAGGAAGTTTCCGGTACCGGACTGATCAGGTCGCGATGGCTGAATCGGTATCGCGGTTCGGTGGATGACGGATCATGGCGATCAACCTGTAAGGCAGCTTGGCTATTGATCCGCGACATTGCCTGCCGGCCCAAGTTCGCATAGTATGCGGCCTTGCCGGATGGGGAGCGAATGCCATTGCGACAATCGTACCCATACAACACGTAGCTGTTTTGCCGGTGACAGGGACGGCCAAAAGGCACTATAGTTTTGACGAGTGACGGTGAGTGGCAACAGAGATGACGATAACGATCAGAACAGCGGTGCCCGATGATGCAAAGGATGCATGCGAAGTGCTTCGGCGCTCGATCTCGGAATGTTGCGAAGATGATCATCAGCGTGATGCCGCCGTGCTCGCCGCCTGGCTGGGCAACAAGACTCCCGACAACGTCCGGTGCTGGTTCGGGGCACCTGCCAATCACTCCATCGTCGCTGTCGCCGATGGCATGACGGCCGGCGTGGCGGTCATGACAAGGCAGGGAAGGATCGTGCTCTTCTATGTCAGTCCGGAGATGCGCTTCCTCGGCGTTGGCAAGGCAATGCTGCAGGCGCTCGAATCCCAGGCCAGGAACTCGGGCCTGGCGAGCCTGCAGGTCAACAGTACTCTGACCGCGCGCTGCTTCTATGCGCGCAACGGCTACATCGAGGGAGCTACCGCCAAGACTTCCTATGGCGCGGAAGGCATTCTGTTCTCCAAGCGGCTTGTGGCCAGCTATCCGCAAAAGCCCGCGTGCCGTTGCAGCCTCGCCAGCGGCTGAGATCGCGCAAGCCGCTTCCTGAAAAATTCCAATGCGGTCCCGCGCGATGCGCGCGGCCTGCACTGGTATTTAAAGCGCATTGAAGGCGAATGTTCGGTCCGCTCGATCTGCGTTGAGGGCTCAGGTGTGTTGTTCGACGCTGGTGTGGTGCGCCACATGGCGTTCCTCCGCCCTTGCCGTCCACCCCAAGGCAACCCGATTCTTCCATCCACTTGCATGCAATCCGCTCCAGTATGCAAATAGTCGATCCGGTTCGCTGATGCAATCCCTGCAGCATCCGGAGCAGCATGCATCATCCATACGCTCAGGGCATCGGCGTAGGGGCGACGTGAGTAGCTTCGATCTTGACCAAATCCTGGCGTTTAGCGCCAGGGAATGTATATCTCCGCCGTATCGACCAGGTTGACCGCGCAATCGATGGTCAGGGCCAGCTGCGAATGCGCATCGACCTCGCTGTTCTGCTCGCCCCAGTTCATGGTGCAGGCGTAGTCTGCTGACCTTGATGCCGAAACTGCCAAGTCGACGATACTGCCTTCCGGATGTTCCATTCCGTCATGAGAGGGAAGGTGCCGGTGACGGCACACCGGTGTGGCCGCAGGTGCTGGCATTCTTGACAGGAGAGCAGAGCGAAGGTGCGCGGCTGATGGAACGAAGGTGTTCGTCTATGGATATGCCAGGACGCGGGCAACGGATCTATCCGCAAAATAGTATGGAGCCCTTAATGGTGACGTACGAAGCACTCCCGCATCGCCTGCACCTGTTGCTGCGAAATCCGATGGCCGCGTGCCGCCGACCTCGCCAGCCACATCAATCCGAGATTCTCGTCCTGCGTGACGCCGTTGCCTTCCAGATAACACCGGGCCAGCCAATGCATCGCCTCCGGGCACTCCTGCTTGGCGGCCAGCTCCAGCCAGTAGAGCGCGCCCTGCGGCTTTTGATGTGAGAGCAAGAGGAGGGCAAGGTCGTTCTGGGCGCTGGCGTTGCCGGCATCCGCTTCCCTGACGAGGTGAATTTCATCGCTTGCCAATGGCACAACCAGCTGCGACCGGATCGCTTCGAACGGGATCATGGTTTTATAGGATGAGCCGCCTTCATCCGCCACGCGCGGAAGGCTGCCATCGGCGATGCGCCGGCGCAGCGTCCGCTCGCTTTGGTCTGTTAATGCAATCACTGCGTTAAGGCTGATAGCGAACATCTAATATCCTGGTGAGTTTGGCAGGGAGCAGTTCATGCCATGCAAGTTGGCAGACTTTTTTGACCGGCAAAATCGGCAGATGGCAGCATCAAAACACAGGCATTGTGAAAAATCAAAGAAATTTCTCAAATTTCATTACTGGCACGCAAGATGCTAATAGGTAATCAGCGCGGTAAAGACCGCCAAATTGATCAACCAAGGGAGAATCTCATGAAACTGCAACAGTTCAAACCGGCACAGATGAAGGCAAACGTACAGAAGGGTTTCACCCTGATCGAATTGATGATCGTTGTGGCGATCATTGGTATTTTGGCGGCCGTGGCGTTGCCGGCTTATCAGGACTATACAATTCGAAGCCGGGTAACAGAAGGTCTGACAATGGCCTCTTCAATCAAAAACCTTGTTGCTGAAAACTATCAGACTGATCCGGCTACAACTGCTCTGTGTGCTGGCTTCACAGCCCCGGCGGCCACTACAAATCTTGCTTCTGCTGCCTGCGCTACTGGTACCGGAATCGTGACAGTTACGATGACAGCAACAGCTGGAGGTGCTGTCATTACTATGACTCCTACAATGCCAACTACTGCAGGCCAACAAATTTCTTGGGCATGTACTGGTACACCGGTAAAGTATATGCCTGCTAGCTGCCGATAATTAGCTTAATAAGGTGTCCCAAAAGCCCCGTTTTCGGGGCTTTTGCTTTTTAATTGAGCTAGAGCGATTTCGCCTTGACCGGCCTAGTCGAGGTTGAGGCAGATTGCTACTGGAACAAGGAGTCACAACGCAGTGCCGGCACCAATCTGTCCAGGATCGGCAGGCAGGACTGACCTTGTCCTGAGTGAGCTTCTCCACGGCCTTCGGGTAATTCGCGCCATAGGTACTGACGAACTGCCCGAATGCAGATGGCATCGGCCTAGGTTTCAGCCATAAAGATCCGCGGCAATCGAGCCTTGGCTTTGGACTGCAATGTCGCCGGCAGCGCATTCAACACGTCGCCCAGCTTGGGGAATCAACAACGCTGGGCCGTCATTAATGGAAACACCTCTTCTTGCGCCGCCCAGAAGCCCATCGCACCATCACCGATCGCCAGTCGTGGACTGCTCTGTCAGCCACTGCCTTTAGGTCCCGCAGCGCCTCGGTCCGGGATATCTTTGATTCTTGCAATCCGTCAGCAATGACCACCTGTTCCTTCTTCCTGTCCGGCGTGACACCGATATTCACTAACAGGCTCTGGCCGTCATGGCCTTTACTCCTGGCCCCGGTATGGATGCCATCAACCCGCCATCAGACCCAGCGGCAAGCCGACAGGTCGCGCTTGTTCCATTGTTTCCATTCGTCGGCCCATTGGACCTTCAGCCGTGCACGACATTCGCCGACAAGCCTTTGCCATCCCCGCTCAGCAGCACCGACAGGGCATCGCCCATGTGGACGGTTAAGATACCTTTCAGGTACAGCCAGAACAGAGCTGCTGACACACGGGGCGGCTTCCTGACATAAGGCGGTATCACTGACGACTTGAAATTCACACCGGTGCTGGCACGGTCGCGCATCTTGGCTACCTTGACCGTTACCGGTTCGGCGGCAGAGACGATATCGTGTTCGGGCAGGTAGCCATTGCGCACCAACGCTTGCCGGCCACTGAGCGTCTTCACGTTCGCATACTGTGCCAATAGTTCGGCCTGTTCCGCCTCGATCGCCTGCTGAATCACTCGCCGGGCGCCGCGGAGCAAAAGTTCGTACAGACCCAGGCCGATTTCCGGTAGACCGTTTTGCGACTCTTGCTTATCCTTCTGCAAGGTGGAGCTTCCTCTGTTGGGTGGCTTTGATCTCGACAATCAAATTTTCCAACAAAATTTCCACCGCCTTCCTCCCCACCTTTAGAGCTCACCCGGCACACCAGATCTGACTATAGCTCTCACCTCGCCACTTGCCATCACAAGACTGTTCGCAGCTTCGTCGAGGCAGATTATCTGCCCGCTACAGTTACCAGATTCACCTGATGACACTCCCCCTGAATACCACCATCACGCTGCCACAAAAAGAAATGGAACTTTGACACGCTTCGCGCCACACAGGCTGCACGTTTAACTCATCAATTGCAACACATGGTCGATATTGTTCGTCTTGGGTCTGTATTCCGCTCTCCGCAACATGAAGTGGAGCCCAATCAGTCCACCGCTGCTACGCCTCCGCCGCCAAATGCGGCTACTGATAGCAGGGAAATACCGGCTGCAGCCGCCGGCACAAATGCAGCAAAATCACGCTTCGCCTTTTCGCGGAAATTCCGAATGGATGAATTTTCGTTGAGTCACAGGAATCATCGGCATGCGAGTGCGTTAGGTCACGGCAACATCCTTAACCTTGATAAAAGAATTGCAGGCGCGCGGAATACGGAAAGCGCACAGAGGACGGTAACAGTGCTGCTCAATGAGCTGCTGGACAGTTCATTTTTCGCGCCACGGATATCCTTGCCTGATGCTTCCCTCGAAATGGCTCTGGCGAAATTTTGTCGTTGCCCGATAAATGCAAGCAAGACTCAGCGTAAACAGTTAAGCAACGCATTTGCCAATGACTGCATTGATCTGATCCCTCCCGAGGTGCGCCCTAGTGCTAACTCCACCACATCGATTCGAAAAAAAATTTTGCGCCAAGCAGTTTCATTTCTAAGTACCAACCGTCTAGGCCGACTCGAATTCGTACGCAATATAAAGACACAGTTGCCTGAATTCGAAAATGCATACAAGAGTACGCGGTGTTCTACGCAGAAGATGGCTCTGGAAACCTTTATCAAGGCATTTCCATTAACGGTGACAAAGACTGGGCGCGACCACATCGAACTTCTAAAAAGACTGGTCTTGCTGCTGCCGCATCTTGAACATCATGATATTGTCGAGCGAAACGCTCAGCGCCGTGGCGTCCTGACGCTTGAAAAGGCGCTTAAGCATCTTCCTCCTGACGGAGCGGCTGAAATAACAGCCCACCTGATGGACTATATTACCTTCCTCAGTACTCAATACGCAAAGCGTTCAATGAGGCATATGCTTCTTCCCAAGGAAGTGAAGGTCCCGATTACTATAAGTGCATCTGCGGGGGCAGGCACGACAGGCATGCTGGCTTTGGCTGCTGGTGCTGGTTTTGCGGCAACAGGTCCGTTCATAGCAATTCCGGTGACACTGACCCTCGCTTACCTCAGTTGGGTCAGCTGGATGGATATTGATAAGCAGGTTCAGGGCACGGCGCTATATATGCTGAAACGCCAACTGCTCAATTTACGAGAGAACTGGGGCGATGTAAGCGAGCTTAATAAAGAAAATCTCACTAGCTCGTATAGAGCGCTGCGAAGCAACATGTCCGGATTGCAGGAAACCAGACAATATACGCGCGACCGATTCTTTACTGACCGTAACATCGATCCGGCGACATTCAACAAGGTCGATGACCGATCGAACAGGTTTGGGCGCCTGTCAATGCAACTGCATGATCGACTTGTCGCGCCAGTCGGGTTAAGACTGCGTAGAACCTCACCTACGACGGCAAGTGAAGTTAGGCAGAACACACCGGCAACGGCCCCAGTAACGGCCCCAGTAACGGCCCCAGTAACGGCCCCAGTAACGGCCCCAGTAACGGCCCCAGTAACGGCACCAGTACCTGAAGGCGCAAGCCCCGCCACGCGGGAACTCATAAGCTTACTGTTCCAGTATCAAGCGCAATTCGCTGAACGAGCGCGAGGAAATGGGAAACATGAAATCATTATCGACTGGGAAAAACTTGTCGCCAAACTCGAAGCAGGCAGCGAGCGGGACGTTATTTACATATTGGCTTGTTTTAATCGGATCAAAGAATTGGCGGAATATAAACACCCCTACGCTCAACCGCGTATTCTCGAACAAGTCATGAAAATGTGCCATGCACTGATTAATTATGACGAGGAATTCCTTGCAAGGTTCGCTCAAGTCGCGCATCTTGCCCAGACGCACTGCACCAATAACGCACGCCAGATATTCCGGAACCTCTGGAATGCCGTCGTGGTTGAAATGGTCGACAGAAGGGAAGAAGGATTGGATACTCCTGCCGCGTTACTGAACCTTGCCCACCAAGAGTTCCGGAAGGAGTCGCTTTATCTTGCCATTCAGGCAGTCGTAGACTCTTCCGTCCCAAAAGGAATCGAAGTCGAATACCATTTTGCAGTGGAAATAGCACTGGGTCCCATTCTGGGACTGCAGGATGCCGTATCAGGGATGCATTTTGAAAATACGGTATCCGGCTGGCTCACCTTAAAAAATCTGAGCAGGATCGAGAGCAAGGCGCGACAACGCATCCAGAGTTCAGAGGAACTTATCACGTTCCTGTTGCAATACTCTCCCTTAACGGAAAGCATCAAGAATGATCCCGAGTATGGATACGCGGAGTTGTTAAAAGAGGAAAATAACAAGAACAAGGGATTGAGGGAAGCCTATTACAAAACCCAGAGCAAGGCCTTGCCGGATAAAGGAAATCCGGAAGATGGCGCTCTAACGGCATTTAACGAAGCTGCCATCGCCTACCAGAATGCAATGCAGGCGGCCGAAATCGAGGTGCTGACACGATGCATTCAACGGCTTCTGGCTCAACATGCGGAGATAACGAACCTCGACGCTGAACCATCAATGCCTCTCGCCTCCCTCGTCGGCTGGCCTGGTGCGAAAAAAGAGACCTCTCCGGTGCAGGATAAGACCACCTCGGATGAAGACAACGATTTCGGTAGGGCGTTACGCAAGCTGTTTGGAATGGAAGACGCGGAACAGAAAGATGAGGCGGCGCCGATCCAGCTTGACGCCGAACTGTTCAGCGCATTCCGAACCGGTATCGAGGCAGTTGCTCGCGATGACAGCATGCAGTGGAATAACATCGGCGGCACTCTCCCTAAGCTGGGGGACGAGGCAATTGCCACATCGGCGGCACCGTTCGCGGATATGACGGCGCTGAACATGCAGTACGTCGCGCCGGCGCCTACTTCTGCACGCTTGCCGATTTCACCCATTGAATTGTCGAAAATGGGCCTTAGGCTCATTGACAATCAAGGCGGCGGTGACTGTATGCTGTACGCCCTGGGAGCGAATGACGAAGCAGGTGTCCGGCAAATGCGCATGGATATTGCAGATGCTGTAGGGCGGCGGATAGACACGGATGGGCAGCAGAATTACAACGCGCATCTTATTGCATCCGCACTGTCCCAGACTCCGCAAACCGCAGGCGTCGTCGTGGAATTGATGCGTGGCAGACATTCAGTGCCCAGCAGTGTTCTAGCCCAGATGGTGCGCATCCCTGGAATCTACCTCGGTGAGGATGAATTGTCCGCGTTTAGCCAGCTTGGCGAAAATCCGCCGAGTATCGTGCTGGTCGACAGTGACGGCACGCTGGCACGTTTCCGCAATGGGATGCGGGAAGCAATTACCTATGACGAAGGGTCCAGGAGCCAGGTCTTGGCCGAGGCGATCAACAAAGCAGACATTGCGCTATACAAGACCACGAACCACTGGCAACGTATTGCCCGCCCTGGCACCTGAAAAGCTCGCGGTACAAGTCTTCACCCGTCAATTGGTATGCGTTCGCAGGCCAATTGACGACCTCGACGACACCGTCGAAAGGGACACCGCCGGATCTCATGTCCTTCGCAGCAATAGCTGCATTCACGCCGACGACTTATTCGAAAACCGCATAAACACCCGCAAAACTATTCGTTCTCATCCCATAAGCGTTTCTCTAACCTGTCGACATTGCAACCGAACCATGTCCAGGGAGACAAGAAATGCTGCTCAAGAAACTGATACCTTCCATTCTCGCACTCGCGCTCGCCGCTCCGGCGGCCTGGGCGGCGGATGTCAATATCCTCAACGTTTCCTACGATCCGACCCGGGAACTGTACCAGGACGTCAACAAGGAGTTCGCCAAGCAATGGAAGGCGAAGAGCGGTGACAATGTCACCATCAAGCAGTCCCATGGCGGTTCCGGCAAGCAGGCGCGTTCGGTGATCGATGGCCTCGACGCCGACATCGTCACGCTTGCACTGGCTTACGACATTGATGAAATCGCCGACAAGGGCCTGCTTGCCAAAGACTGGCAGAAGCGTCTCCCGCATAACAGCTCGCCGTACACATCGACCATTGTCTTCCTCGTTCGCAAGGGCAATCCCAAGGGCATCAAGGACTGGGCCGATCTTGTAAAGCCCGGCGTCTCCGTCATCACGCCGAATCCGAAGACGTCCGGCGGCGCGCGCTGGAATTACCTCGCCGCATGGGGCTATGCGCTGAAGCAGCCCAACGGCAGCGATGCGGCCGCTAGAGAATTCGTCGGCCGCCTGTTCAAGAACGTGCCGGTGCTCGATTCCGGCGCGCGCGGTGCGACCACGACCTTTGTCGAGCGCGGTATCGGCGACGTGCTGATCGCATGGGAAAACGAAGCCATCCTCGCCATCAAGGAACTCGGTCCGGACAAGTTCGAAGTCGTCGCGCCGCAGCAGAGCATTCTCGCCGAGCCGCCGGTAGCGGTCGTTGACAAGGTGGTCGACAAGCGCGGCACCCGCAAGGCGGCAGAAGCTTATCTGCAATTCCTGTACACCGACGCCGGACAGGAAATCGCGGCGCAGAATTACTATCGCCCTATCTCCGACAAGGTCGGAAAGAAGTATGAAGCACAGTTCCCCAAGGTGAAGCTGTTCACGATCGATGAGGTCTTCGGCGGCTGGGCCAAGGCGCAAAAGGCGCACTTCGCCGACGGCGGTTCCTTCGACCAGATCTACCAGCCCGGCCGCAAGTAATCAACGCCAAACCTGACCAGGAACCAACATGAGCATTCTCCTGTTAGCCGGCAGTCCGTCGCTGACGTCCCGCTCGACGCGCCTTCTGCATCATGTCGGCGACAGGCTGGCCTCGCTCGGCCATCGCTACGGCAAGTTGCATGTGCTCGACTTGCCGGCGCGGGCTTTGCTCCAGGCCGATTTTGCCGATGCCGATATCCAGCTGGCGCAGCGGCAGGTGCGGGACGCCGAAGCCGTCGTGGTGTCCACGCCGGTCTACAAGGCGGCGTACAGCGGTGTCCTCAAGGCCTTTCTGGACTTGCTGCCGCAGGATGGACTGGCCGGCAAGCTGGTGCTGCCGCTGGCGACCGGCGGCAGCCAGTCCCACATGCTGGCGCTCGACTATGCGCTGCGGCCGGTGCTATCGGCGCTCGGGGCGAAGCATGTACTGCCCAGCATTTATGCGACCGAGGCGCAGATCGTCTGGGATGCGGAAAAGGGGCTGGCAATCGACGCCGCGATTGTGCAGCGCGTCGCAGAGGGTGTCGAACACCTTTCCGCCAATCTGCAAGCCTTGCGCAGGGCGGATGACTTCTCTTCCATTGACTTCACTCCAATACCTTTCGCCCAGGTGCGATGTAGCGTCTGACGCGTCGCGTCCGATGCCCGCCTGACTATCCCTTTTCCTTCAAGGCTGTCACAGCCGGCAATCACCGCCCGAGAGGGCGGCGGGGACTTCTTTGCCCGAAAAATTCTAAGAACATCCACAACGCCAACAACACCAGGAACATGGCGAACAAGAAAGGATCACCAATGAATGCGAATGACAAACGCCTTGCCAAGCGCCGCACGCTCGGCCTGCTTTCCGCCGCCGTCGGTGCGATGACCTCCGGATTGCCAGGCTGGTCCCTGGCACAGAACAGATCGACCTTGCGCATCGGCTTTCAGAAGTACGGCACCTTGACCGTTCTCAAGGCGCGCGGCACGCTGGAGAAGCGTCTCGCGGCGCATGGCGTCGATGTCAAATGGACCGAGTTTCCGGCCGGCCCGGTGCTGCTCGAAGGCCTGAACGTGGGCAGCATCGATTTCGGCACTGTAGGCGAAGCGCCGCCGATCTTTGCCCAGGCCGCCGGCGCCAACCTGGTGTATGTCGCCAACGAGCCTCCGGCGCCGCTGTCGGAAGCGATAGTGGTGCCGAAGACGTCGACATTGAAGGCCGTCGCCGACCTGAAGGGCAAGAAGGTGGCGCTCAACAAGGGTTCGAACGTGCATTACCTGCTGGTCAAGGCGCTGGAGAAGGCCGGCCTCGAGTACAAGGATATCCAGGTGGTATTCCTGCCGCCGTCCGACGCCCGTGCCGCGTTCGAGCGCGGCAGCGTGGATGCCTGGGTGATCTGGGATCCCTTCCTCGCGGCCGCGGAGAAGCAGCTGGGAGCGCGCATCCTCGCCGACGGCAGGGGCCTGGTGTCGAATCACCAGTTCTTCCTCGCTGCGCGTCCTTACGCGGAAAAGAACACCGACATCATCCGCATCGTGCTCGACGAACTGGTCAAGGTGGATGAATGGAGCAGCAAGAACCTGAAGGAAGTGGCGTCCATCCTGTCGTCCCAGGTCGGGCTGCCGGCCGATGTGGTCGAACTGGCCGCAAACCGTTACAGCTATGGCGTCGCGCCGGTCGGCGAGGCGGTGCTCGCCGAGCAGCAAAAGATCGCGGATGTGTTCGCCGATCTGAAACTCATTCCGAAAAAGATCAACGTCAGCGATGCGGCGCCGGCGGCAAAGCTTTGATGCCGCGACACGATCCCAAGCTTAAACAGAAAAGGAACACAGCATGAGCCTTGATATTTTCTGGTTTCTTCCCACGCATGGCGACAGCCGCTATCTGGGCACCACGCGCGGCGCGCGCGCAGTCAATTACGATTATCTGAAGCAGATTGCCGTGGCCGCCGACACCAACGGTTACGACGGCGTGCTCATTCCCACGGGCCGTTCCTGCGAAGACCCATGGGTGGTGGCTTCCAGCCTGATCGGCGCCACCAACAACCTCAAGTTCCTGGTGGCGATCCGTCCCGGACTGAGCACGCCGGGACTGGCCGTGCGCACCGCCGCCACTTTCGACCGCCTGTCCAACGGACGCCTGCTGGTCAATGTCGTGACCGGCGGCGATCAGGGCGAGCTGGAAGCGGATGGCTTGTTCGCCGACCATGAGACGCGCTATGAAATTTCGTCCGAGTTCCTGCGGGTCTGGCGGTCGGCTTTGTCGGGCGAGGGCGGCCCGGGCGGCTTCGACTACGACGGCAAGCACATCAAGGTCAGGGGCGCGAAAACCTTGTTCCCGCCAGTGCAGAAGCCCTATCCGCCACTGTACTTCGGCGGCTCCTCGGAAGCCGCGCACGAGCTTGCGGCCGAACAGGTCGATGTCTATCTCACCTGGGGCGAGCCGCCCGCCGCGGTGGCGGAAAAACTTGCCGACATCCGGGCCCGCGCCGCCAGACATGGGCGCACGGTGCGTTTCGGCATCCGCCTGCATGTCATCGTGCGTGAAACGAATGAAGCCGCATGGAAGGCGGCCGAAGAATTGATCAGCCATCTCGACGACGATGTGATCGCCAAAGCGCAGGCCGCGTTCGCCAGGATGGATTCGGTCGGCCAGCAGCGCATGGCGGCGCTGCACGGCGGCCGCCGCGACAAGCTGGAAGTGTCGCCCAACCTGTGGGCCGGCGTCGGCCTGGTGCGCGGCGGGGCCGGTACGGCATTGGTCGGTGATCCGGAAACCGTTGCCGCGCGCATCAAGGAGTATGCGGACCTGGGAATCGAAACCTTCATTCTGTCGGGCTATCCGCACCTGGAAGAGTCGTATCGATTCGCCGAGCTGGTTTTCCCGCTGATCGGCAAGTCGCGGGCGGCGCAGCGGGAAGGTTCGCTGACCGGTCCGTTTGGCGAGATGGTTGCCAGCGACATCCTGCCGAAGGTGTCGCAGAGCTGAGTCGCGTGGCGAAGCCGCGTTGTCCTGACCCATGCCGTCCATCCGTTTTCCGCAGAAGGACAGCGGGTAGCGGGGCAGGTGGCAAGGGTTCGCAGGAATGCTTGGCGCCATTGGCACCTGCGCTCCCTTCTTGTTTTCTCGAGTTGAGCGGCGGCCGGCATTGAAACAAACATAGTCGCAAGGAAGAACATCATGCATGTCACCATAGCAGATTTCGAAGCGCTGACCCCCCCGGCAAAGGCGCGAAGCAAACCCGCCTGGCTCCGCATCGGCCTGGGCAAACTGGCGCCATGGATCGTGCCGTTTGCGCTGGTGGCGATATGGCAGATCGCGGCGCAGTTCGGCTGGCTGTCCAGCCGCATCCTTCCCGAACCGGTCGCCGTGCTCAAATCGGCGTGGACGCTGACCGCGTCCGGCGAACTCTGGCTGCATGTGAAAACCAGTGCATGGCGCGCCCTGTCCGCCTTCGCGGTGGGCGGCGGACTCGGCCTGCTGCTCGGTCTTCTGACCGGCACCTTCAGGCAGGCGGAAACCCTGCTCGACACAACGATACAGATGATCCGCAACATTCCTGCGCTGGCGCTGATTCCGCTGGTGATCCTGTGGTTCGGCATCGACGAAACCGCGAAACTGTTCCTGGTATCGATCGGGGTGTTCTTTCCGGTCTATCTTAATACCTTTCACGGTATCCGTTCGGTCGACAAGGGCCTGATCGAGATGGCGCGCAGCTACGGCCTGTCCGGCTGGGACCTGTACCGCGATGTCATTCTTCCGGGAGCGCTTCCTTCCATCCTGGTCGGCGTGCGCTTTTCGCTGGGCCTGGTGTGGGTGCTGCTGATCGTCTCCGAAACCATCTCGGCGCAATCCGGCATCGGCTACATGACGATGAATGCCCGCGAGTTCCTGCAGACCGATGTCGTGCTGGTCGGCATCCTGCTGTACGCACTGCTGGGCAAGCTGGCCGACGTGCTGGCGCGTGCGGTTGAGCGCTACACGCTGCGCTGGCATCCGGGCTATCAGTAATGCCTATTGAACAACATCGTCACAGGAATCGGAACATCATGATCAGCGACACAATCGAAAACCGCCGCGTGCAGGCGACGGCCGGCGAGGCAGGCAGGATAGGCGTGAGCGTCATCGTTCAGGGCGTATGGAAGTCTTACGGCGGACGCGACGTGCTCAAGGCAGTCGAGCTTCACATCGAGCCGGGCGAGTTTGTCGCCGTGGTCGGACGCAGCGGCTGCGGCAAGAGTACGCTGCTGCGCCTGGTGGCCGGCCTGGAAACGGCGGATGGCGGCGAGATCCGTTTCGGCGGCATTGATGGCACCAGCAGCAAAAACAGCAGGGGCGGCAGGGCCGAAACGCGCATCATGTTCCAGGATTCGCGGCTGCTCCCCTGGAAGCGCGTGCGCGACAACGTTGCGCTCGGCCTGCCGGAAGGACTCCCCAAGGCAGAGCAGGCATTGCGGAAGGTCGGCCTCGGGGAACGCGGACGCGAGTGGCCGGCGGTGCTCTCCGGCGGACAGCGTCAGCGGGTTGCCCTGGCGCGTGCGCTGGTGCACGACCCGGAACTGCTGCTGCTCGATGAACCGCTGGGCGCGCTCGATGCGCTGACCCGCATCGAGATGCAGCAGCTGATCGAGTCGCTTTGGCAGCAGCGCGGCTTTACCGCGGTGCTGGTGACGCATGACGTGCAGGAGGCTATCGCACTGGCCGACCGGGTGGTGCTCATCGAGGATGGCCGCATCACCCTGGATGAACGCATCACGCTGCCGCGTCCTCGCGCACGTGGCCATGCCGCCTTTTCGCAACTCGAGGAATTCATCCTGTCGCGCGTGCTGAAGCATCCGGCTTCGCGGCCCGACGGCGCATTGGGCGATGTGTCCTTGCACAAGACCGTCAGTCAGGTGGACTGGGCAATTTGAATGGTCCAGAGGCGAATGCTTGCCTCGCGGCTCATGAATGCAAACCCATCATCTTTTCATCAACGCTCACCATAAGGAGAAATCATGAGCATCCAGGCAATCAATGTACGCAACCAGTTCCGCGGCAAGGTCAAGGCCATCATCGACGGGCCGGTGGTATCCGAAGTCGATGTCGAAACACCGGCCGGCATCGTCACTTCCGTGATCACAACCCGATCGGTACAGGATCTCGGCCTGGCGCCCGGCGTCGAAGTGGTCGCGCTGGTCAAGGCGACCGAAGTATCGATCGCCAAGCTGTAACGACGGTTGTAAAGACAGCTGTAAAGACTGGCCGACATGCGCACGCGTGCCCCGCCGGCTGCTTCACGTCAAACCTGCACAGCAAAGGAATCCCTCATGCCTTGCCACGGACTGGAACAGTATTTGTCACGTCTCCACAGCAATACCCAAGCTGATACGCAGGTCTGGCTGGACAATGAAGGCCGGGCACAAGGGCGTTACTTCAACTCCAAGCTGACCAGCGCCTTCCAGCCGATACGCCTTCTCGATTCGGACACGGTGATTGGCTACGAAGGATTTGCACGCAGCTATTCCGAGTCCGACCAGGGCCTCTGCCTGTGGAAGCTGCTCGACCATGCGGCCAACGACGACGAGTCGGTCGAGCTTGACCGATTGTGCCGCATGCTCCACGCCATCAATTTCTTCCGTCAACCGGAATCCGAAACCCATGACCTCTATCTCAGCGTACATGCCCGCCTGCTGGCCGCCGTCGAGGGCAATCACGGGACGGCATTCAACCGGGTGCTCAAGGTGCTCGACCTGCCCAGGGAAAGGATAGTGCTGCAGTTGCCGGCGATCGTCGAACACCAGAGCTGGCTGCTGAATTATGTGGCGGACAATTATCGACGCAACGGTTTCCGCATCGCTGTGAATGCTGCGGATGCCTATGACGCATTCAGCCTGCTCGACCGTCTGCGCCCGGAAGTCATCAAGCTCGATGTGCGCCAGTTGCCGCAGGACATTCCGGTCGTGCAATTGCTCTCGCGCTGCGAGGAGCGCGGCGTGCGCGTCATCTTCAAGCGGGTGGAAACCGGAGAATCGCGCGAGGCCCTGCAGCGCATCGCATCGCGCACTGGACTGTTACTGCATGTACAGGGCTTCCTGTGGGACTTGCCGAAGGCCGTGCTGGCGGATGCGGTACCGCGCTTGCAGGCGGTGGTGAGGCGGCAGCAGGAAGAGGCGAGTGTGCGCAATTCCGCTCTTGGATGAGTGAGAGTAACTGAGGTGACTGGAGATGAGTGCGCCACGCTTTCCTCTTTCATCGGTCATGCCGGTCATTCGGGCAAATTCTTGTCCCATGGCGCGGTGTCGCCGCCGAATCGCTGCGCGAGAAACTCGAGCAACAGCTGCAGCGACAGCAGCTGATGGCGGCGCGACAGGTATATCGCATGGATTCCCAGCGCCGCCGGTTCATACTCGGGCAGGAGCCGCACCAGGGCGCCGCGACGCAGATCGTCTCCCGCATAGTATGTGGGCAGCATGCCCACGCCGGCGCCGGCCAATACCGCGCGACGCAGGATCGCGGTTTCATTGGTGAACAGGGTGCCGGCCACCGACAGTTCGACATTGTCATCACCATGCTGGAAACGATAATTCGTTCCGGTGCCGAAGGTATGCGCGATGAAGCGGTGCGACTTCAATTCCTCGATATCCGCCGGGCGGCCATGCCTGGCGAGATACTCCGGCGCCGCGCACAGCACCGAGCGGCATTGCGCCAGCGGCCGCGCGACGACGGTCGGGTCGAGCGAGTTCGTGATGCGGATGGCGAGATCGATGCGGTCTTCCACCAGATCCACCGGCCGGTCGGCCACCATCAAATCGACTTGTACGCGATCGTGCAGGCGCTGGAAGTCGACAATGGCCGTGGTCAGCTGCGCTTCGGCGAACGAGGCGGAGGTGGCAATGCGCAGCTTGCCTTCCGGCTCGCGGCTGCGCTTGCCGGACAGATGCTGCATCTCCTCCGCCAGGTCCAGCAGCTGCCGGCTTGAGGAGAGCGCCGCCTGACCGGCATCCGTCAGGCTGATGCGCCTCGTGGTGCGGTGCAGGAGACGCGTACCCAGCCATGCTTCCATCGCAGCCAGGTAGCGGCTGACCATGGCCGGCGACATTTCCAGCCGTTCCGCCGCCTGCGTGAGGCTGCCGCGTTCGGCAACCTCGATAAATACGCGCGCGGCGCTTAATCGGTCCATTGGCGGTTCATTCCATCGAATCGTGCAATAGTTATTTTCGGAAATGGCAGTTTAACTACTTATTTGCGTGAAATACAGTACGGGCTCCATTCAAACATTCCAACCAGGGAGATCCTCATGTTTTCACTTGCCAGATTTGCGCGCCTTGCCTTTCCCATGCTGACACTCGGCATCCTCGTTTCCGGAAACGCGTCGGCGCAGGTCGTCGCCCCGCTGACGCTCAAGGTGCATAACGCCGATGCGGGCAGTTTCCATGTCAATGCCGTCGTCGTCAGCGGCAAGACCGAGGCGCTGGTCATCGACAGCGGCTTTACCCGTGCCGATGCCCTGCGCATCGCAGCCAACGTGCTCGACAGCGGAAAGACGCTCAAGACCATTTTCATCAGCAATGCCGATCCGGATTATTACTTCGGCGCCGAAACGCTGAAGACGTTCTTTCCGCAAGCCCAGGTGGTCGCGACGCCGGCGGTGCGCGAAAAGATCCAGGCCAAGCTCGCCGGGAAGCTGGCTTTCTGGGGACCGAAGATGGGCGTGAACGCACCGCAAAAACCGATCGTGCCGGAGGAACTCAAGGGCACGTCGCTGACGGTGGATGGCGAAACAATCGAAGTGCGTGGCACCGGCGGCGAACTGGCGCATCGTCCGTATGTATGGATCCCCTCGATCAAGGCTGTCGCCGGAAATATCGCCGTATTCGGCAACCTGCATGTCTGGACTGCCGATACGCAAAAGGCCAGCGAGCGCAAGGCCTGGCTGGCCCAGCTTGATGAAATCGAGTCGCTGAAGCCCGCGGTGGTAGTGCCGGGCCACATGGCCGCCGGCACCGCGCTCGACGTGAGCAGCATTTCCCATACCCGCGACTATCTCCAGCGTTTCGAAGCCGAAACCGCCAGGGCGAAGAATGCCGCCGAACTCATCGAGACAATGAAGAAAGCCTATCCGCAGGCTGGCCTGGGGATCGCTCTGGACATCGGTTCCAAGGTGGCAAAGGGCGAGATGAAGTGGTGACTTTCAGGGCGGCGGCCCGGATGTGTTTCGCTTGCTGCGTGCGCACCGCCGGGTTGTCCGGCGCCCGGTTCGCAGGATGCCGCAACCCTGGCTTCATGCATCCTTCGCTTATGCTTCACAGGTAGCTGTCTTCCGCGAACATGCGCAATGCCGGCCAACCGGCATTGCTCATGTCGTCCCGCCACCCCGTTTCCTGCCAACCGCTGCTTATGGTTGAGCACCAAAGTTGAGCACCCAAGCGCCATCTTCCGCGCAAAATACCTGTTCAAGGAAACAAGGATACGAAACAGCTTGTTGTTTATATGCGTTCCCAGAATAACCACATGCGGAAATAGTCGTTCTCTTTATAACCCTCCAATGCAATTATTCGACCTGCATAGTCGAATTTGTAATAAGAGGGAGTCATGGCTGTTGCTATACAACAAACTATAAGTAAGAGCGGCGGCGGGAAGGTGATACCGGGGTTCCGGTTATCGCTTGGTTTCACCTTGTTTTACCTTGCGCTGATCGTCCTGATACCGCTGTCGGCGGTATTTCTCAAAACCTTCACCATGACCTGGGAGGGCTTCGTTGCCGCGGTCACTTCGGACCGGGTCGTCGCTTCCTACCAACTGACTTTCGGCGCCTCGCTCATCGGCGCCACGCTGAATGTCTTCTTCGGCGGCATCGTCGCCTGGGTGCTGGTGCGCTACCGCTTTCCCGGCAAGAAGATCATCGATGCGCTGGTCGATCTGCCTTTCGCCTTGCCGACCGCCGTGGCCGGCATCGCGCTGACCGCGCTGTATTCCGGCAACGGCTGGATCGGCCGGCATCTGGAACCGCTCGGCATCAAGGTGGCGTTCACGCCGCTGGGCGTCGTCGTTGCGCTGACCTTCATCGGGCTGCCCTTTGTCGTGCGCACCGTGCAACCGGTGCTGGAGGAGGCCGAGCGCGAACTGGAGGAGGCCGCGGCCAGCCTCGGCGCCAACCGGCTGCAGACTTTCGCCAAGGTGATCCTCCCGACCATCCTGCCGGCCCTGCTGACCGGCTTCGCACTGGCGTTCGCCCGTGCCACCGGCGAATACGGTTCGGTGATCTTCATTGCCGGCAACATGCCGATGATTTCCGAGATCACGCCGCTGTTCATCATCACCAAGCTAGAGCAATACGACTATGCCGGCGCAACCGCCATCGCAATGGTCATGCTGCTGCTGTCGTTCACGATGCTCCTGACGATCAATCTGCTGCAAGCCTGGACCCGCAAGCGCGGTCAGGCGGAAAGGATCTGACATGGCCGGCGCCGCCGTTTCCACTTTATCCGCTTCGCCCGCGAACGCATCGCGCACCGCGCCGCTCTATGCGCCTGCGGCCACCGTCGAGCCAATCTGGGTACGCGCCGCGCTGATCGGCATCGCGTTGATTTTCCTGACGCTGTTCCTGTTCGTGCCGCTGGCCGCCGTCTTCGTCGAAGCCCTGCGCAAGGGCTGGGATGCCTATCTTTCCGCCATCGTCGAACCGGACGCCTTGGCGGCGATCCGCCTGACCCTGATCACGGCAGCCATCGCCGTGCCGCTGAACCTGGTTTTCGGCGTGGCCGCCGCATGGTGCATCGCCAAGTTCGATTTCCGCGGCAAGAACATCCTGCTGACGCTGATCGACCTGCCGTTCTCGGTGTCGCCGGTGATCTCCGGCCTGATCTATGTGCTGCTGTTCGGCGCCCAGGGCTGGTTCGGCCCCTGGCTGCGCGAGCATGACATCAAGATTCTGTTCGCCGTGCCGGGCATCGTGCTGGCCACCATCTTCGTCACCTTTCCCTTCGTGGCGCGCGAACTCATTCCGCTGATGCAATCGCAGGGCACCGAGGAAGAAGAGGCGGCGCTGGTGCTCGGCGCTTCCGGCTGGCGCACCTTCTGGCATGTGACGCTGCCCAACATCAAGTGGGGCCTGTTGTACGGCGTCATCCTGTGCAATGCGCGTGCCATGGGCGAGTTCGGCGCGGTGTCGGTGGTGTCCGGCCATATCCGTGGCGAGACCAACACCATGCCGCTGCAGGTCGAGATCCTCTACAACGAATACAACTTTGCCGCCGCCTTCGCCGTCGCGTCCCTGCTTGCCTTGCTGGCACTGGTCACGCTGGCGCTGAAGACCTTCGTCGAATGGCGGGCGCATGACAGCAACTTGAAACCTCTGCATGAAGGGCAGGAATGATCATGGGTATCGAAGTCAGGAATATCAACAAGCGTTTCGGCAATTTCATCGCCCTCAATGACGTTTCGCTCAACTTTCCTCCGGGTGAACTGACCGCGCTGCTCGGCCCATCCGGCTGCGGCAAGACCACGCTGCTGCGCATCATCGCCGGCCTGGAACAGCCGGATTCGGGCCAGGTCTTCCTCGACGGCGAGGATGCCTCCGGCCATCATGTGCGCGAGCGCCAGGTCGGTTTCGTATTCCAGCACTATGCGCTGTTCAAGCACATGACGGTGTTCGAGAACATCGCCTTCGGGCTGCGCGTCAAGCCGCGCAATGTGCGTCCGCCGGAAGCGCAGATCCGGCAGAAGGTGATGCAGCTGCTGGAACTGGTGCAGCTCGACTGGCTGGCCGACCGCTATCCGCCGCAACTGTCGGGCGGCCAGCGCCAGCGCATCGCCCTCGCACGCGCCCTGGCGGTGGAGCCGCGCGTGCTGCTGCTGGACGAGCCCTTCGGCGCGCTCGATGCCAAGGTGCGCAAGGAATTGCGCCGCTGGCTGCGCCGCCTGCACGACGAATTGCATGTCACCAGCATCTTCGTGACGCACGACCAGGAAGAGGCACTGGAAGTGGCCGACCAGATCGTGCTCATGAATAAAGGGCAGGTCGAACAGATCGGCGCGCCGGATGCGGTCTACAACCATCCGGCCAGCCCCTTCGTTTACGGTTTCCTCGGCAACGTCAATCTCTTCCACGGCCGGGTGCATCAAGGTGTGCTCGACACCGACGGCATCGCCTTTGCCGCGCCCGACCATGCGCATGCCGAGGATGCGACAGGCATTGGCTTTGTCCGGCCGCATGAACTGGAGATCGATCGCTATGCCGCCGACGCGGAAGGCATCGTCGCGGTGCTGCGCCGGGCTCATGCGATCGGCCCGCTGGCCCAGCTCGAACTGGAGCGCGCGGACAATCGGCAGCTGATCGAGGCAGTAATATCAAACGAGCGCTATGCGCAGCTTGCGCTCAAGGACGGCGAAACGCTGATCGTGCGGCCCAAGCGCCTGCGCGTGTTCGTCGATGAAGCCGTATAAGGGAGAATAAGCAATGAATTTTCAGCAACTGCGCTCGATACGGGAAGCCGCGCGCCGCGGCTACAACCTGACGGAAGTTGCCAATGTCCTGTTCACGTCGCAGCCGGGCGTGAGCCGCCAGATCCGAGAACTGGAAGAAGAGCTCGGCGTGGAGATCTTCGAACGCAACGGCAAGCGCCTGATCGGCCTGACCGAACCGGGCAAGGGCATCCTGCAGATTGTCGAGCGCCTGCTGCTCGAAGCCGAGAACCTGCGCCAGGCCAGCCAGGAATACGCGGGGGAACGCAGCGGCACGCTCAACGTCGCCACCACGCACACGCAGGCGCGTTATGTGCTGCCGCGGGTCGTGCAGAGCTTTCGCGCCTCGTTCCCGGAGGTGCGCATCGCGCTGCAGCAAAGCTCCCCCGAGCATATCGCCGAATGGGTCATATCCGGCAAGGCCGATATCGGCATTGCCACCGAAGGCTTGAGCCAGTTCGAAGAGCTCGTCTCCTTCCCCTGCTATCAGTGGAGCCACGTCGTTGTGGTTCCGGAAGGCCATCCGCTAAGCCGGCTCGCTCTTCTTTCGCTGGAAGACCTGGCGGCCTATCCGTTGATCACCTATGACGTCGGCTTCACCGGCCGCGGCCATATCGACGATGCCTTCCGCCAGGCCGGCATCCCGGCCGATATCGTGCTGACGGCCATGGATTCCGACGTGATTCAGCAATATGTGTCGCTGGGACTGGGTGTGGGCATCGTGGCTTCGATGGCGGTCGAGCACAACCGTACCTCCGGCATGCATGCGCTGGAGGCCGCCCACTTGTTCGCGCCCAATGTCACCAGGCTCGCGGTCCGTCGCGGCGCTTATCTGCGGTCGTACACCTACGACTTCATTCTGCAATTTGCGCCCGCGCTCAAGCGTTCCGACATTGAAACGGCACTCAGCGCGGGAACGTGAAATGTCCTCTGTAATACCGGTCCCATAGGGAGGTTTCACTGTGAGCTGCCCGCCGATCCCGGGCAGACTGCCACCGGCACTGCGTGGTGATTCCCTGCCATGGTCTTGCCCATCGAATAGCTCCGTCGGTCGCCTGCGGCATCTGCTGATGTTGAAGCGGCATGAGAAAAAGATGATCGCGGCGGATACGCGGAAATCGTGACAAGAAAAAAGCACAACAGGGCGCGGGCCTTGCTGTGCTTTTTTGACGAGGTAACGGCTCGGTCTCCGGGCCGGCAGCATGCGTGACGCCGCCGTTGAAGGAGCGATGGTTACGGCATGATCGGCTTCTTCGCAGCCTGCTTGGCGCGCACATCCTTCAAGGTGCGTTCCATGATGGAGATGCGATAGTTGGTCGATGGATGCAGCGCTGTGTACGCATTGAGCGTGCTCGGCGGATACTGCGTGGCCAGGCGGCGCCAGAAGGGCACCGCGCCATCGATCCGGTAGTTGGCGCGGGCCAGCAGGTACATCGCGAGCTTGTCCGCCATCGCATCCAGGTCTTGCGGCATCGGCTTGATGCCGGCGAGTCCGTTCATCATGCTCATGTCGGGCCGGATGCGGGTCAAGTTGTCGATGACTCCGCCCACGGTGGCGCTGGTGCGCTGGCGTGCCGAATGGGACAGGGCATTGTGCGCCATCTCCTTGGCCAGCACATAGGCCAGTTCATCGTCGGTACGCGCGAAGTTCATCATGCCGCGCGTGACCAGCACGCGATGGCCGTCCGAGTAGGCATTGACGTTGTCGGTATTGCCGAGTTCAAAGCCGTAGGCGCAGGCAAAGGTGAGGGGCACGTTTACGGTCACTTCACCGCCTTCGCGCAGCAGCGACAGCTTGACGTTGCTGCGCCCGGTCACGATGGGAGCGAGAATCGTGGCGGCCTGGCGCTCCGCGTTCTCGCCTTCCGGCAGGCGCTGCCCTTCGACCGCCACGATGCCGTCGCCGGGGCGCACGCCGGCGCGTGCCGCGCCGCTGCCGTCGAGCACGCCCATGATCTGCAGCCGGTCGCCCAAACCTAGCGCCTTCTGCGCGGCACCCACGTATTCCGGCGAATAGGAGAACCGGTTCTTTGCGGTAAAGCCCAGCAGGTTGCGGGCATTGGCCTTGCACAGTTCCGAATTGTTGATGATCAGCGGGGCCGCGACGCGGTACAGGCGATCCTGAAACGCCACCAGCGATTTCAGCGACAGTTCTTCCTGCGTCGGCACCGCGGGAGCGGCGGGACGCGCCACCTGCTCCGCCGGGCGCGGGCTCGTGCCGGCTTCGGGAGGGCTGATTGTCGTGGTTGCGCATGCGGCCAGCAGCAGTGCCGCCGGAACGAGTGCCAGCTTGCCTGCCGAGGGCAGCGCACGCAATGAGAACAAGCGGCTTAGCCGCCTATCGGAAAGCATCAATCATTCTCCCTTAATGTTTGCCGGTGCTGCCGAAGCCGCCGCTGCCGCGTTCGCTGTCGCCGAATTCCTCGACCACATTGAAGCCCACCTGAAGGACCGGCACGATCACGAGTTGCGCCAGACGCTCCATCGGATTGAGCGTGAAATCGGTCTGGCCGCGGTTCCATGTCGAGACCATCAGCTGACCCTGGTAATCGGAATCGATCAGCCCGACCAGGTTGCCGAGCACGATGCCATGCTTGTGGCCCATGCCGCTGCGCGGCAGGATCATGGCCGCATAGCCGGGGTCGGCGATGTGAATCGCCAGTCCGGTCGGTATCAGGTGCGTCTCGCCGGCCTTGATGGTCAGCGGCGCATCGATGCAGGCGCGCAGGTCGAGACCGGCGCTGCCTGGCGTGGCATAGGCCGGCAGTTGTTCCTTCATCCGCGGGTCGAGAATCTTGACGTCAATGGTTTTCATGAAATGTAAGAATAAATGGAGGCATTCGGCGCAAGCGCCGCTGATTACAAAAAGATACAGCTTGATTGGCTCTTATCCGAGGCGGCGCGCGATCTCGCCGACCAGCATCCGGCCCAGCCCGCGCTTGTCGGCGCGCGGCAGGCGCTGATGCCCGCTGTCGTCGAACAGCACGAGCTCATTGTCATCCTTGCCGAAAGTCTGGTGCCCGATGTTGCCGACGAGGAGGGGAATGCCCTTGCGCTTGCGCTTGTCTTCCCCGTACTCCAGAAGCTTTTCCGACTCGGCCGCAAAGCCGACGCAGTAGGGCTTGCCCGGCAGTGCGGCGACGGCGGCGAGGATATCCGGATTCTGCGCGAATTCGAGTTGCGGCACATCGCCCGCATTCGTCTTCTTCAGCTTCTGTTCGCTGGCATTGGCAACCCGCCAGTCGGCCACGGCCGCCACGGCGATGAACACGTCCTGCCTGGCGACGTGCGACAGCACCACGTCATGCATCTGCTGCGCGGTCTGCACATTGATGCGGTGTACGCCATAGGGCGTCTCGAGCGCGGTCGGACCGGACACCAGCGTCACCTCGGCGCCGGCTTCGCGCGCGGCGCGGGCAATCGCGTAACCCATCTTGCCGGAAGAGAGATTGGTGATGCCGCGCACCGGATCGATGGGCTCGAAGGTAGGCCCCGCGGTGAGCAGCACCCGCTTGCCGGCGAGGACCTTGGGCTGAAAGGCCGCGATGATTTCCTCCAGCAGCTGTTCCGGCTCCAGCATGCGGCCCATTCCGGTCTCGCCGCAAGCCTGTTCCCCGGCATCGGGACCGAGCAGCTTGACGCCGTCGGCGCGCAGCTGCGCGGCATTGCGCTGGGTAGCGGGGTTCTGCCACATTTCCACGTTCATCGCCGGCGCCACCATCAGCGGCATGGTCATGGGACGCGCCACGCACAGGGTGGACAGCAGGTCGTCGCAGGCGCCATGCGCGAGCTTGAACATGAAGTCGGCCGAGCAGGGAGCGATCACGATGGCATCGGCGTCGCGGGTGAGGTCGATGTGCGGCATGTTGTTGGGGATGCGGGCATCCCACTGGTCGGTATGGACCGCGCGTCCGGACAGCGCCTGCATGGTCACGGGGGTGATGAAATGGGTGGCCGCATTGGTCATCACCACCTGCACGGCGGCTCCTGCCTTGCTCAGGCCGCGGGTGAGTTCCGCGGCCTTGTAGCAGGCGACGCCTCCTGTGAGGCCAAGTACGATTCTTTTACCGGCAAGGTCCATGCGATGCTCTCTGAAGACGGTTCGGATCGGACAAGTGTAGCAGCGTCGGCAACGGTCTACTTTCCGACCCGCCGCAGCTCGTCGATGACGAACAGGGCGGCGCCGCCGACGATCGCCATGTCCGCCACGTTGAAGGCGGGCCAGTGCGGCAGGCTGGAGTTGGGAATGTAGAAATCCAGGAAGTCGATCACGTGGCCATAGAGAATGCGGTCGATCAGATTGCCGACCGCGCCGCCAAGGATCAGCGCCAGCGCCCAGCAGAACAGCCTCTGTCCGGCATGGCGCTTGAGCAGGTAGACGATGAAGATGGCCGCGGCGAGGGCGATACCGGTGAAGAAATACCGCTGCCAGCCGCCCTCGCTGGCGAGAAAGCTGAACGCCGCGCCCTTGTTGTAGGCCAGCACGATATTGAAGAAGGAAGTAACGGGAAGCGATTCCCCGAATACGAACAGCTTGTTGACCGTGACCTTGGTGATCTGGTCGATCAGGATGATGATGGCAGCGATGCCGAGCCAGGGTGCGATGCTGGTCTTCGGGCTTGCGGAAAGGGTCTTGAAGCTCTTTTGTCTGGATGCCATATGGGTTGCGAAGAATTGCGGCCCGTCACATGAGCGGGCCGATTGAAGATGTGGCCGGGCTTGCCTGGCGCATGACGGCTGCGGCGAATCGCATGAAGCGGAACGCCGCAGCCGGCTGCACGGCTGCACGGTGTCAGGCGTACTTGCGCGCCTCGCCCTTGCCGAACAGATTGCTGACGCAGCGGCCGCAGATGCCCGGATGATCGGCGTGGCCGCCGACATCGGCGCGGTAATGCCAGCAGCGCTCGCATTTCTGATGCGCGGACGGCGTGACGTTGACGCCTTCTTCCGCCTCGGCGGCAACCTGGGTCACCTTCGCCTGCGAAGTGATGAACACGAACTTCAGGTCGTCGCCAAGGCTGTCGAGCAGCCTGAACTTGTCGCCGCTGGCCTTGATTTCGATTTCCGCCTGCAGCGACGAGCCAATGCCGCCGGCGGCCCGCACTTCTTCCAGCTGCTTGGTGACCGAGGTGCGGACTTCGCGCAATGCGGCGAAGCGTGCCAGCAGCTCCGCTGCGCCGCCGATTTCCGGCAGCGCATAGTAGGTCTGGGTAAAGATGGTCTCGTCGCTTTCGGCATAGCCGTCCGCTCCGGCGAACACTGCCCATGCCTCTTCGGATGTAAACGACAGGATCGGCGCCATCACGCGCAGCAGCGCCTGGGTGATGTGCCAGATTGCGGTCTGCGCGGAACGGCGAGCGGCCGACTCGGTGCCGCCGGTGTACAGGCGGTCCTTCAGGATGTCGAGGTAGAAGCCGCCGAGATCCTCCGAGCAGTAACCCTGCAGCTTGGCGACCACCGGATGGAACTCGAACACCTGATAGTGCTGCAGCAGTTCGGCCTGCAGTTCGGCCATGCGGGCGATCGCATAGCGGTCGATCTCGAGCATCTCGGCGACCGGCACGGCATCCTTCTTCGGATCGAAGTCGGAGGTATTGGCCAGCAGGAAGCGCAGGGTGTTGCGGATGCGGCGATAGGCTTCCACCACGCGCTTGAGGATTTCGTCGGAGATCGACAGTTCGCCGGAATAGTCGGTCGAGGCGACCCAGAGACGCAGGATTTCCGCGCCCAGCGTGTCGGACACCTTCTGCGGCGCCACCACATTGCCCTTGGACTTGGACATCTTCTTGCCTTCGCCGTCGACCACGAAGCCGTGGGTCAGCAGCGCCTTGTAGGGCGGCTGGCCGTTGATCATCGACGAAGTCAGCAGCGAGGAGTGGAACCAGCCGCGATGCTGGTCCGAACCTTCGAGATAGAGGTCGGCCGGGAACTGCGACTGGTCCGCATGCGAACCGCGCAGCACTGTCTGGTGCGTCGTTCCGGAGTCGAACCAGACGTCCAGCGTATCCTTGTTCTTCACATACATGTCGGCATCGGCGCCGAGCACCTCCTTCGGATCGAGCGCCTGCCAGGCTTCGATGCCGCGCTCGGCGACGCGTCTGGCGACTTCCTCTAGCAGTTCCGGCGTGCGCGGATGCAGTTCGCCGCTTTCCTTGTGCACGAAGAACGCCATCGGCACGCCCCACTGGCGCTGGCGCGACAGCGTCCAGTCGGGACGGTTGGCGATCATGCCGTGCAGACGGGCCTTGCCCCAGCCGGGGAAGAAGGCGGTCGCCTCGATGCCGGCCAGCGCCGTCTCGCGCAGGGTCGGGCCGCCGTCCTTGGGAACGCTGTCCATGCCGGCGAACCACTGCGATGTCGCGCGGTAGATGATCGGCGTCTTGTGGCGCCAGCAATGCATGTAGCTGTGGGGCTTGATGCCGAAACCGAACAGCGCGCCGACTTCATCCAGCTTTTCGCAGATCGGCTTCGATGCATCCCAGATGCCCATGCCGCCGAAGAACGGCAGCCACGACGCATACTTGCCGTCGCCCATGACCGGGTTAAGGATTTCGTCATCGCGCATGCCGTGCGCCTTGCACGACAGGAAGTCTTCCACGCCGTAGGCAGGCGCGGAGTGCACGATGCCCGTACCGGCGTCCAGGGTCACGTATTCGCCGAGATAGACCGGCGAAAAACGGTTGTAGGCGGGGTCGAGGTCGGCAAACGGATGCCTGAAGCGAACGTGCGCAAGCTTGGCGCCGGTCGTCTCGCCGAGCACGGCGGCGGTCACCGCGGCAGCGGTTTCCTTGTCGGCGCCCTTGTCGCCGATGTCCTTCAGGAAGGCCTCGGCCAGTTCGGCCGCCACGATCACATGCTTGCCGGCGTGCTTGCCGGATTCCAGCCTGAGCAGGCGATAGCCGAATTCGGGATGGACGTTGAGCGCCTGGTTGGATGGAATGGTCCAGGGCGTGGTGGTCCAGATGACGGCATAGACGGGTTCCGAGGGAAGGGCGGCGAGGCCGAAGGCCTTCGCCAGCGCGTCGCGGTCCGCGGCCGGGAAGCCGACATAGATTTCCGGGTCGCGCTTGTCCTGGTATTCCACTTCCGCTTCCGCCAGCGCGGAGCCGCAGTCGAAGCACCAGTTCACCGGCTTCAGTCCGCGATAGACGAAACCCTTGTCGAGGATGGTGCCGAGCGCGCGGATTTCATCGGCCTCGTTGGCGAAATTCATGGTCTTGTACGGATTGTCCCATTCGCCCAGCACGCCAAGACGGATGAAGTCCTTCTTCTGGCGCTCGATCTGTTCCGACGCATAGGCGCGCGACTTGGCCAGGACTTCGGCGGTCGGCAGGTTCTTGCCGAACTGCTTCTCGATCTGGATTTCGATCGGCATGCCGTGGCAGTCCCAGCCCGGCACGTACTGCGCATCGAAACCCGCCATGTTGCGGGCCTTGACGATCATGTCCTTGAGGATCTTGTTGACCGCATGGCCGATGTGGATATCGCCGTTCGCATACGGGGGGCCGTCATGCAGGATGAACTTCGGGCGGCCCTTGGATGCCTTGCGGATGCGCTGATAGATCTTCTTATCCTGCCATTCCTTGACCCATTTCGGCTCGCGCTTGGCGAGGTCGCCGCGCATGGGAAAGGCGGTTTCGGTCAGGTTGACCGGATACTTGTTTTTTTGCTCGGACATGATGGTTTCAATTGTTGAAATTCTGTGGATCAAACGGGGCGGAGGGCGCGTCTGATCGTCAAATTCGGTCGGTGGCGGATACGGCGAGGGCTGCGCGCTCCTTGAAGAATTCGCGCGCGCGCTGGGCGTCGCGTTCGATGGCCGCGGTCAGCGTCGGCAGATCGACATATTTTTCCTCGTCGCGCAGCTTCTGGAGGAATTCGACGCGCACGATCTTGCCGTAGCACTGCTCGGCATAGTCGAACAGATAGGTTTCGAGCAGCACCCGGCCGCCATCCTCGACCGTCGGACGCACGCCCAGACTGGCCACGCCCGGCAGAGGATGTTCGGCCAGGCCGTGCACCTGGACGACGAAGATGCCCGACAGCGCCGGGCGCTTGTGGGCGATGCGCAGGTTCATGGTCGGGAAGCCGATGGTGCGGCCAAGCTTCTTGCCATGGATGACATGCCCGGAAATCGCGTAGGGATGGCCGAGCAGGCGGGCTGCGAGAGTGAAGTCGCTGGCGGCGAGCGCGGCGCGCACCGCCGACGAGGAAATGCGCACGCCGTCGTTGGTGACGGCCGGCATCGCTTCGACCTGGAAGCCGTATTTCTTGCCGGCCTCGATCAGGCTGGCGACATTGCCGCCGCGCTTGGCGCCGTAGCAGAAATCCTCGCCGACCATCAGCCATTTCACGTGCAAGCCTTCGACCAGCACCTTCTCGACGAAGTCTTCCGGCGACATTGACGCGAAATGGGCGTTGAAGTGCTCGACGATGACCCGGTCGATGCCGGCATTGGAAAGGGATTGCAGCTTGTCGCGCAGATTGGCGATACGCGTGGGCGCGCGCGACAGATCGCCGGCAAGGCGCGCGAAGAATTCGCGCGGATGCGGCTCGAAGGTCATCACCGCCGCCTCCACGCCGAGCCGCGACGCCGCTTCGCGCACGTGCGCCAGCAGGGCCTGGTGGCCGCGATGCACGCCGTCGAAGTTGCCGATGGTCAGCGCGCAGGGAGCGCGTGACGCGGCATTGGGAAGTCCGCGAAATACCTTCATTGGAATGGCCCGGAGATCTCTGATGCAAAACCGGTGATTATAAGCGCTTTCCCGCGCTTTTCCGCGTCGCAAGCCGGCACGGGCTGCCAAAATGTCAATGCAAGGTGGGCAGCTGCCGCTCCGGGCGGGCGGCATCGGCAAGCGGATCCTGCCGGTAATATTCCTTCAGCAGACGGAAAACATCCGGATAGGCACGCGAAAGCGGTTCCGGACGCACGAAGAACGCTTCCGAAGCCACTGCGAAGAATTCCGCCGGATGCCTTGCCGCGTAAGGATCCAGCGGCAGTTCGGCGGCCAGTTCGTCGTAATAGGCGGCATGGGCGTCGATGGTGTCGTCGAAATCCTCCGGCAGCCGCGATTCCAGAAATTCCACATGTTCATGGAAATCATCATAGGCAGCGCTGAACACCTCGCGCCATTCCGTCGCGTCCAGGCCCTGGTGCCATTCGGGGAAGAAGGGCGGATAGCCGTTCGGCGCGCCGGTGGCCATGTCGATCTTGTGCGCGAACTCGTGGATCACCACGTTGTAGCCCGGCACATCGACGTCCCCCGCATCTTCCCACGACAGCACGACAGCGCCGCCGGCGTCGATGGCCTCTCCGGAGACCGGTTCTTGCCATTCATGCACTACGCCGGCCTCGTCGACTTCGGTCTGGGGGATGATGAAGGCGTCGGGGTAGACAATGATCCCGGCCATGTCGTCGTACAGGTCGAGGCTGAGATTGAGGATGGGAAGGCATGCCTGGGCGGAGACCAGCACCGCGATTTCGTCCGACAGCAGAAAACCGCCGGCGCCAGTCACGGTCTTGCGGTGAAGCAGATCCTCGCACAGGGCCTTCAGTCGCGCCAGGTCGGCTTCGGAAAGTCTGTCCAGAAAAGGCAGGCGCGCCACGCACGCCTGCCAGAGCGTATCGGGAATGCTGGGCTTATCCCGGAAGAGTAGATTCTTTAACCATTGCATGCCGTCATTGTCGCGGAAATTGCTGGGGCTTGCCTGCCGGCGTTACGGAGAGCCGGAAGACATTCAATGATAGCCGCCCATGAAGTGGTCGAGCAGCGCGCTCATGTTGCCGACTCCACCCTGCGGCACCTGCCCCGAGGGCGTCAGCTGGTCGATCAGGTCGGGCAGCATTCCGCTCAGGTGCTCGGCCGCCTCATGTTCGGTATATCCGGTTTCTTCCGCAATCTGCTGCAAGTGGCCTTCGCCGAGTACCTGCTCCATCTGGGTTGCCGTCAGCGCGACGTTCGGGCCGGAACCGATCCATGAACGAATCACGTTGCCAAGGCCGGCTTCCTGGAATTTCTCGACCAGTCCGTGCAGGCCGCCCGTCTGGCCATTGTTGGCGATCAGCGCCAGCGCCGCCTGCAGCAGCCGCGTGCGGGAATCCATCAATGGCAGATGGTTGTCTCCAAGCATGTCGAATGCTTTGTCCAGCAATCCCATGAATTCCTCCGTATGCAGATTGAACGAAGCAGTCACCTTAGGGCAATTGCGGGATTTGCGGGGGGCAATCGACGGGAAGTTTGATCTCTATTTAATAGCCGGAAAGTTCCTGCCAAACACCGGAACGCTCGCCGAAAAGTGTCGCCTACCGGTGTTGAGCGGGCTTAAATTTCTCCCCATAACGCATTGATTCCCGCCAAGGCCGCCAAGCCGGCGGTTTCGGTGCGCAACACCCGCTTTCCGATCGACAGGAGCAGCACTCCATGATCCGCGGCGATGCTTTCCTCCTGCTCGGTGAAGCCGCCCTCGGGGCCGACCATCAGCGAGACCGCCTGCGGCGGATGGTGTCTTGCCCAGTCGGATAGCGACTGTCCGGCGCGCGGCGACAACAGGATGCGTTGATGCAAGTCCTGTCTGCCTACCCAGTCGCTGAACGATACCGGCGCGCACATGTGGGGAACGCGGTTGCGGCCGCATTGCTCCGCCGCCGCTTCGATGATGCCGCGCCAGTGCAGCAGCTTTTTCTCGGCGCGCTCCGCGTTCAGGCGCACGACGGAACGCTGCGCGGCGATCGGCTGAATCGCGGTTGCGCCAAGCTCCACGGCTTTTTCGACAATCCAGTCCATCTTCGAGCCTTCCGGCAAGCCCTGGGCAAGGGTGACGGCATACGGCAATTCGGATTCGCGCGGCGAAAACGTCTTGACTTCGGCAAGCGTCCTGCGTTTTTCGATGCTGGAAATCGTCGCCGTGTATTCGCCGCCTTCACCATTGAACAATGTCACCATGTCGCCGGCTTCCAGGCGCAGGACATGGACATGATGAGAGATCGAGTCGGGCAACTCGACCAGGCCGCCGATGGCTAGCGGTTGCGAAAGGAAGAATCTGGGCATGGTGTTCAAGGATGAAGAAGCCGGATGGCTTTGGACAAGACAGGACCTGGAGGTTTGCAATCAATCGGTTTTCACATTGTTCTTACTTTTCCGGGCTGCGGCCAAGGAGTATCGAGTTTGCCGAAAGCCGGGGTGTTGTCATTGTTGAATGATGCGTGCATGCAGATGATCGTCCGGCGTTCCTGTTTGGCAAAACGGATGTCCCGATTTTAATAGCGGCAGGCTCAGTCTGGTAAAATACCGGGCTTTGCATCATCCCGCGCAGAAACAACCCGCGACAACCCACGCGCCGGAGCTGCTCCAAGATCCGCCACATTTCTAGATTTGACATGACTTCCAATCTCCCCACCGACAAGATGGCCAACGCGATCCGCGCATTGGCGATGGACGCAGTACAAAAGGCAAATTCCGGCCACCCGGGCATGCCGATGGGCATGGCAGAAATCGCCGTCGCCCTCTGGGCCAAGCACCATCGCCACAATCCGGCCAATCCGCGCTGGATCAACCGCGACCGCTTCGTCATCTCCAATGGCCACGGTTCGATGCTGCAATATGCGCTGCTGCACCTGAGCGGCTATAACCTGTCGATGGACGAAATCAAGAATTTCCGTCAGCTGCATTCCAAGACTCCCGGCCATCCGGAATACGAAATCACCGAAGGCGTTGAGACGACCACCGGTCCCCTCGGCCAGGGCGTCACCAATGCCGTCGGCATGGCGCTCGCGGAAAAGCTGCTGGCCGCCGAATTCAACAAGCCCGGCTTCAACATCGTCGACCATCACACCTACGTTTTCCTCGGCGACGGCTGCCTGATGGAAGGCATTTCGCATGAGGCATGCTCGCTCGCCGGCACGCTGCGCCTGTCGAAGCTCATCGCCCTCTACGACGACAACGGCATCTCCATCGACGGCAAGGTCGACGGCTGGTTCACCGACGACACGCCGAAACGTTTCGAAGCCTACGGCTGGAACGTGATCCGCGACGTCGACGGCCATGACGTCGCCGCAGTCGATGCCGCGATTGCGCAGGCAAAGACTTCCGATAAGCCAAGCTTGATCTGCTGCAAGACGGTCATCGGCAAAGGCGCGCCTAATATGCAGGGCACCGACAAGGTGCATGGTGCGGCGCTCGGCGACAAGGAAATCGCCGCGACGCGCGATGCAATCGCATGGTCGCACGTGCCCTTCGAGATCCCCGCCGATGTCTATCAGGCATGGGATGCGAAGGCCGCCGGCCAGGCACTGGAAAACGAATGGAATGCATTGTTCAAGGCTTATGACGAGCGCTATCCGCAGCAGGCTGGCGAGCTGCAGCGCCGGATGAAGGGCGAACTGCCCGGCAACCTGGACGCCGTGATGGACGCCTACATCGCCAGCTGCGTCGAGAAGAAGGAAACGATCGCCACCCGCAAGGCCAGCCAGAATGCGATTCAGGCACTGGCGCCGGTGCTGCCGGAATTCCTCGGCGGCTCCGCCGACCTGACCGGTTCCAACCTGACCAACTGGAAGGAAAGCGTGGCGGTGCGCAGCGAGCAGCCGGGCAACCACATCAACTACGGTGTGCGCGAGTTCGGCATGAGCGCGATCATGAACGGCATTGCCCTGCACGGCGGTTATCTGCCGTTCGGCGCAACCTTCCTGACGTTTTCCGATTACAGCCGCAATGCGTTGCGCATGGCGGCACTGATGAAGATCCGTTCGCTGTTCGTGTTCACCCACGATTCGATCGGCCTGGGCGAAGATGGCCCGACCCACCAGTCGGTCGAGCACATCTCCAGCCTGCGCCTGATCCCGAACCTGGATAACTGGCGTCCGTGCGACACCGTGGAATCGGCGATCGCATGGCGTGAAGCAGTCAAGCGCCGCAACGGCCCGAGCACGCTGATCTTCTCGCGCCAGAACCTGCCGTTCATGGAGCGCAGCGCGCAGCAGATCGCCGACGTCCAGCGCGGCGCGTATGTACTGCGCGACGCGGCCGATGCAAAGGCGGTGCTGATCGCGACCGGTTCGGAAGTCGAACTGGCCGTGAAGTCGGCGGATGAACTGGCCAAGCAGGGCATCGCGGTGCGCGTGGTGTCGATGCCCAGCACCGACGTGTTCGACCGCCAGGATGCGGCCTACAAGGCAAGCGTGCTGCCGAAAGGTCTGCCGCGTGTCGCCATCGAGGCCGGTGTCACCGACTTCTGGTACAAGTACGTCGGTCTCGAAGGCGCCGTGGTTGGTATCGACAGCTTCGGCGAATCCGCGCCGGCCGGTGTGTTGTTCAAGCACTTCGGCTTCACGACAGACAATGTCGTGGCCAAGGTGAAGTCGGTGTTGGCTTAACAAGTTTCCAGCGCCTCTTTCGCATGCTGTATGCGGGAGGGGTTGGGAGTGGTGCGGAGGACATGGCGATACTGCCTTGCAGACCCGTTCCGCTTCACCTCTTTTCCGCGTTGTGCGGAAAAGAGGGCTGAATGATTACCGTGCTTTTTCATTCAGGAGAAAACCATGACAATTCGTGTCGCAATCAACGGCTATGGCCGTATCGGCCGCAACATCCTTCGCGCTCACTACGAAGGCGGCAAAAAGAATGATATCCAGATCGTTGCCATCAACGACCTCGGCAATGCGCAGTCGAATG
>NZ_VFAH01000013.1 GCF_008929045.1 Noviherbaspirillum aerium
CCAGTGTCGCATTGGCGCCGAGACGGGCCTTGTTTTCGGTGCCGTCGAGATCGATCAGGGTGCGGTCCAGGAAAGCCTGCTCATTGGCGTCGAGGCCCATGATGGCTTCGGAGATTTCGGTATTGATGTTTTCGCAGGCCTTGAGCACGCCCTTGCCGAAGTAACGGCTCTTGTCGCCGTCGCGCAGTTCGATCGCTTCGCGGGAGCCGGTGGATGCGCCCGACGGCACGGCCGCACGGCCCATGACGCCGGATTCCAGCAGCACGTCGCACTCGACGGTGGGGTTGCCGCGCGAATCGATCACTTCACGGCCGATGATATCTACGATGGCACTCATTCTATTCTCCCAAATCAAAGAAAACTCGTAAGGGCGCGGCTTGCGCGCCTTCTCATACTGCACCTGGCATTTGGCATGTAGCATGGTCCGCGCCCGACCCGCGTCCGCACCGACATGGCAGCACTGGATTGCCCCATAGGTAACGCAGTCCTATGCAGCCCGATGTCTGCCGGCGGTCTGCGCGGGTGATGAACGGCATGTTGCTGACATTCTGCGCGTTTGCTGCATGCGGACAGCGCAGGAGCGGCTATCGGCAAGGCCGGCAACCGCGGAATGCCTTGCAGCTTCCGCGGCCCGGAGAAATTTCCGGGATAGCAGCATTATTCATGGATGGACGCGCAACGCCCGGGCAAATCGCAAATTCCGATCAAGAAAAATCGGTTTCGATGAAGCCAGCCTTCTTGACCACGCGGTCCAGTTCCACCAGTGTGGATAACAGATCTTTCATTCGGGCCAGCGGCACGGCGTTCGGACCATCGGACTTGGCTTCCGCCGGATTCGGATGGGTTTCCATGAACAGGCCCGAGATGCCGGTGGCGACTGCGGCGCGTGCAAGCACCGGAACGAATTCGCGCTGGCCACCCGACGATGTGCCCTGGCCGCCGGGCAGCTGTACCGAATGCGTGGCATCGAAGACGACCGGGCAACCCGTTTCGCGCATGATCGCCAAGGAGCGCATGTCGGAAACGAGGTTGTTGTAACCGAAGGAAACGCCTCGTTCACACGCCATGAAATTGTCTTCCAACAGACCCGCTTCCTTGGCGGCGGCACGTGCCTTGTCGATAACATTCTTCATGTCGCCGGGTGCGAGAAACTGGCCCTTCTTGATATTGACCGGCTTGCCCGATTGCGCGCAGGCGCGAATGAAATCCGTCTGGCGGCAAAGAAAGGCCGGTGTCTGCAGGACATCGACCACTTCGGACACAGGCTTGATTTCATCGATTTCATGAATATCGGTCAGCACCGGAACGCCGATCTGGCGCTTCACCTGCGCCAGAATTTCCAGGCCCTTTTCCATGCCCAGCCCACGGAACGATGTGCCCGAAGACCGGTTTGCCTTGTCGAACGAGGACTTGTAGATGAAGGGAATACCGAGTTCGGCCGTCAACTCCTTCAAGCGACCGGAAGTATCCATCGCCATCTGCTCCGACTCGATCACGCACGGACCGGCAATCAGAAAGAAAGGCCGGTCCAGGCCGACCTCGAATCCACACAGCTTCATGCTGCCTTCCTTTGGGCCGCTGCCGCCTGCTTGCGCGCCAGCGCCGCCTTGATAAAAGAGATGAACAGGGGATGACCGTCACGCGGAGTGGACTTGAACTCCGGGTGATACTGAACGCCGACATACCAGGGATGCGCATTTTCGCCGTTGCGCGGCAATTCCATGATCTCGCACAGATTTTCCGTCGGCGTACGGGCAGACACCACCAGACCGGCCTCTTCCACTCGGCCAAGGTAATGATTGTTGGCTTCGTAGCGATGGCGATGGCGTTCGGTCACTTCGTTGCCATAAATTTCAGCGGCAATGGTATTGGGCTTGACCGCGCAGGTCTGCGCGCCGAGCCGCATGGTGCCACCGAGGTCGGAGTTGGCATCGCGCTTCTCGACCTTGCCGTCATGGTTCTGCCATTCGGTGATCAGGGCCACGACGGGATGATCGGTATTCGGATCGAATTCCGTCGAGTTCGAATTGGCGAGACCGGCCTTGTTGCGGGCGAATTCGATGAGGGCCACCTGCATGCCGAGGCAGATGCCGAGGTAAGGCACCTTGCTCTCGCGCGCATAGCGGGCCGCCGCGATCTTGCCTTCGACGCCGCGCTTGCCGAAGCCGCCGGGCACCAGGATGGCATCGTATTTTTCCAGGGCGGCGGTGCCGCGCTCCTCGATTTCTTCCGAGTCGATGTACTCGATGTTGACGCGGCTTTCGGTATGAATGCCGGCATGGCGCAATGCCTCGGTCAGGGACTTGTACGACTCGGTGAGATCAACGTACTTGCCGACCATGCCGATGGTCACTTCCGCCTTCGGGTGCTCGAGCGCAAAGACCAGCTTGTTCCACACGGAGAGATCGGCCGGCTTCGGATCGAGAGCAAGCTTTTCGCAAACGATGCGATCGAGGCCCTGGTCATGCAGCATCTGCGGAATCTTGTAGATGGTGTCCGCATCCCAGACCGAGATGACCGCGTCTTCCTGCACATTGGAGAACAGGGAAATCTTGGAACGCTCGTCATCCGGAATGCGGCGGTCGGCGCGGCACAGCAGCGCATCGGGCGAGATGCCGATCTCGCGCAGCTTCTGCACGCTGTGCTGCGTCGGCTTGGTCTTGAGCTCGCCGGCGGAGGCGATATAGGGAACCAGCGTCAGATGCACGAATGCCGCCGCATTGCGGCCGGCGCGCAGGCTCAGCTGGCGGGCGGCCTCGAGGAACGGCAGCGATTCGATGTCGCCGACGGTGCCGCCGATTTCCACGAGCGCCACATCAAAGCCTTCCGAACCGCGATGGATGTAGTCCTGGATTTCATTGGTGATATGCGGAATCACCTGCACCGTCTTGCCCAGATACTCGCCGCGGCGTTCCTTGCGGATCACGGATTCATAGATCTGGCCGGTGGTGAAGTTGTTGAGCTTCTTCATCTTCGCGGTGATGAAACGCTCATAGTGGCCAAGATCAAGATCGGTCTCTGCGCCGTCGTCCGTGACGAATACTTCGCCATGCTGGAACGGGCTCATCGTTCCGGGGTCGACGTTGATATAGGGATCGAGCTTGATCAGGGTGACTTTGAGGCCGCGCGATTCGAGGATCGCAGCGAGAGATGCGGCTGCAATCCCTTTACCGAGGGATGAGACAACGCCGCCAGTAACGAATACAAACTTGGTCATTGCTGGAGATGTGCCGAACGGCACGTGCGGGAAATTCAAATTATACCCCAATCCGGTTTTGCCATCCTTTTGTTTACCGGATTTTGTGTTTCCGGACCGGGCGCGATTGGTCACTGCCATGACATTGCCGCGGGCGCGGCAATTGCGCCCGCGGCAATGTCATGGGGTATAAGAGAATTGCAGGCGCAAAAAGTTTTGCGCTCCTTCGGCATCCGGCAAATCACGGATTTCATTACTCCGACGGACCAGACCCAGCCTGGCGCCGAAGTTCTGTCCCGTCCAGACGACTCCGGCTTCGATCTCTCCGACGACGCGCTTGGGATCGACGGTATGGGAATTGTTTTTCGAGAAAAGTCCGCCCTGCAGGGTGGCGTTGTAGCCAACCGCGCGCGCCTCGGCTCGCAGGAATCCATAGAACGCCGGCTGCTGCGGCAGCAGGTTCAGGCTTCCGGCCCGTGCCGTCAGGCCGACACCCAGGTCGGTGTAAATATTGCCGATACGCCCTTGCACCGATGGCGCCAGGTCGAAAGCATTGCCGGCCCGCCAGCGCACAGGCGTAATTTCACCATGCAAAACGACACCAATCTCATTTCTGACTTGCCTCGACCAGCCCTGGGGTAGCGGCTGGTCGATCACCCGGTGGAAATTGGTCTGGGTCCAGCGTCCGCCCGCGCATGGACCGAGACATCCTAGGTCCAGGCCGTAGCGCATGGAAGTCCCGTCGTTACGGTGGCTTTCCTTGAAAATGCCGCCATACAGCCAGCCTGCATAGGGATGGTCGGGAGGCCCGATCTGAGCAGGCGGCAACTTGATGTCCGAGGCGGTATACAACTCCTGCGCGACGCGCCAGCCGTATGTCACGGCGCCATCCGTTCCGCGCAGGGTCGATGCTTGGCCATAGCTCATGCCGCTCGTATAGAAGCCGTCGTCGCGGTTCAGCAGCAAGGTGTCATTGTCGATGCCGACGACATGCGAGGTCCGCCCCTCCTCCCGAGCCTTGCGGAAATCATCGAGAAACGTCGACATGGTGCCTGCCTCGGCAAAGCCGGTCATAACAATTCCTGCCATTCCGATAAATTGCCTGATGTGCCGGGTGTGCATAGTTGTTTTCAGGATGAGTGAAGAAGGGATCTGATCATGTCATGCAAGGCGCCTGCGGCAAGCGCCGGAGATTCCATGGGAAACAGGTGGCCGCCGGGGAGCTGGCGAAAATGCCGACCCACCAGGCGGCGCGTTGCCTGCAGGCCGGCTTGCCGGCATTCAACCGAGTCCTTTCCGCCGATGAAGCCCACCGGTACGGGAAAGCCGCGCCGGACCAGACGCCCGAGATGATGAGGCAGGCTGCGATAGACCGCCGTTTCGGTTTCGCGCGTGAACTTGAGCGTAACGCCGCCGTCCGCATGCGGCCTGATGCCGTGCGCAATATAGTCGCGCAATACGGATTCGGGCCATGCGGCGAACATCGGTTTGGAGGCATAGTGCTCGTAGGCGGCATCCGCATCGGGCCAGTGGTTGCGCCGTTTCTCGGAAAATCTCGCGGGGGAGAATTTCCTGTCGGCGCCGATTTTTTTCGCAACTCGAAGCAGCATTGCTCGCCATCCGGCAACAACCGGAGAATCCAGCAACACGACGCAACGCACCAGATCCGGCCGCGCCTTGGCCGCCATCAGGCTCAGCATGCCGCCCAGCGAATGACCGACCAGGATGACCGGTTCGCTATAGCGCGACAGGAGTTCGTCGATCAGCTCTTCCACCAGAGCGGGCCAGCCATTGGTGACGGGATATGCCGGATTATGGGCATGCATGTCGAGCGCCTCGACCGCATAGTGCTGCTGCAGATGCTCGAAGAAGACGCGATAGGTACCTGCCGGGTAGCTGTTTGCGTGCGCGAAATGCAGGATGGGTTTTTTCATTGAAAAGCTTAATGTCGCAAGGTCGGTGTGCTGGGCCGCTCAAGTCTCGACCTGTCATCGCAAGATGGAAACGTCCGCCAAAAGAGCATTCACAAAGAATAGGATTGTAATTCGAATATCTCAGTCAGGTTCAGCCTCCGCCTTTCCCTTCACTGTCCCGCTCATTGCTCCCGCCTTGATGTCCGCAGGAGCCGCGGCCGGCGTGTCCTGCCAATAACGGGCGCGTTCGCGGCGGTATTCCCTCACCTGGATGCGTTCATCCATCACGATCGTGACAGCGCCGGATTCGTCGCTGCGCAAGCGTCGTATGCCCAGTTCTCCATAGCGGTCATAGATCTCGGCTTTGGGATGGCGGTAGCGGTTGCGGTAACCCACCTGGAACAAGGCCAGCTCGGGATTGACAGCGGCGAGGAACTGCGGCGTCGAGGATGTACCGCTGCCATGATGCGGCGCCAGCAGGATAGACGCGCGCAGGCGTTCCGGATCATGCCTGACCAGTGCAAGTTCCTGGGCCGCCTCGATATCGCCCGGCAGAAGCGCCGCGCGACCGCCGGTGCTGATCCTGAGCGTGCAGCTGCGGGCATTCGGCTTGAGCTTGCTGAATGCATAGCTGGCGGCGCCGGGATGCAGCAGTTCGAACCGGATACCGTCCCAGGTCCATGAATGCCCTTCCTCGCATCGCCGGTGATGCCTGGACCGCAGCACGATGGGATGCTCTAGCGGCAGCGAAGACGACACGTCGGCGACATCGATTTCATCGAGGATGGACATGGCGCCACCGGAGTGGTCGGTGTCGCTGTGCGAGACCATCATCATGTCGAGGCTGCGGATGCCGCGGCCGGCAAGATAGGGAAGGATCACCCGGTTGCCGCTGTCGGATTCGGCCGAATATGCCGGCCCGGTGTCATACAGCATCCGGTGACGGGACGTTTCGACCAGCACCGCCGTGCCCTGGCCGACATCGAATGCAGTCAGCCATACCTGCCCGTCCCGAGGCCGCGTCGGCACGGCAAGCAGCACCGGGAGCAGGCATATCGCGCCCATCCAGCGCAGCGGCCATCCTCGCGGCGCCAGCAGCCAGAGCGTGCCGGCAAGCGCGATGGCAAAAGCCCACCACGGCGGCGCGGGCGTGCTCCATACCGCAAACGAAAATGCGCTGAGCCAAGTCAGAAACCCGGCAAGCCAGGAGATGAAGGCATGCGCTGCGATCAGCATCCAGTCCCCGGGCAGCGCGGGCACGATGGCACCCAGCAGCGACAGCGGCGTGATGACGAAACTGACCAAAGGGATCGCAAGCGCGTTGGCAACAGGACTTACCAGGGAAATCTGGCCGAACAGCAGCAAGGTGAACGGCACCAGCCCGATGGTCACGACATACTGCAGATGGCTGGCCGTCTTCAGCTTCGTCGGCAGGCTGCGCTGGATACTGGCGGATGCTTCAGATGCAGATACGGTCCGTCCGCTGCCCGCGAACAAGAGAATGGCGACGGCACTGAACGACAACCAGAAACCGGGCCACAATACCGCCCAGGGATCGAGCAGCACGACCACCCCCAGGGCCATGCACAGCACATGCGACACATCTGTGATGCGTCCGGACCACAGCGCCAGCGCCACGACCGCGAGCATATAAAGGGTACGCTGCGCAGGCACGCCGAATCCGGCCAGCATCACATACAGCAAGGCCGCCCCCAGTCCCGCCAGTGCCGCCGCCTTCTGCGCCGGAAGAAGCAGGGGCAGACGCGTTCCAATGAAAAACGAGCGTCGCCAGAGCGCCGAGAACAGCGCGGCCACCAGGCCGGAAATCATGGTGATATGCAAGCCGGAGATCGAGATCAGATGGCCGATGCCGGTGCGATTGAATACCTGCCAGTCATCCTGGCTTACCGCGCGCTGATCGCCGATAACGAGCGCGACGACGACGCCTGCATATTCCTTGCCGACGAGCGCTGTTTCGATACGCGAGCGCAGCCATCCCCGGCAACGCTCGATGGCATTGCCGACACCCGGCACGAAACCATCGAGCCGCTGATTCTTGAGAGAGGACTTCGCGTCCGCCCTGACATAGCCGGTGGCACGTATGCCCTGTTCCAGCAGCCAGGCTTCGTAATCGAAGCCATGCGGGTTCGCATTGCCATGCGGCCGCCGCAGGCGGACATTGAGTTGCCAGCGCTCTCCCGGCTTCGGCGCCGTTGCCTGCGCTAGGTCATCCCTGACCTGTGCCGAATACCAGGACAGTGCCAGGCGTTTCGGCACGGCAGCCGCCGCAGCGTCGGGCTGCACTACCCGTTCGACCGCCAGGTTGAAACGGACGCCCTGCGCAAATGCGTAAGGCAGGCTGTCGATCGTGCCGACCACGGCGACATCCCGGCCTTCCCAATCCTTTGAGAGTTCGTCATCAAGGTAATGCTGCGCCAGAATACCGGCCCAGGCGAATCCCATCACCATGCCGGACACAGCCATCAGCACGCAGCGCCATGCGGTATGCATACGCCTGTCTGCAAACGCGAGAACGACAATGGCGGCCGCGAGTGCCAGGACGAGCCATTGCGTCAGGGGCAGCGACGCCTGATGCTGCAATACCGCAGCGCCCGCGGCGAAACCGATCAGGGTACTGCGCATGCAGGTCAGGCGATGCCGGCCAGCCTGGGCAGGACAGCATGCGCATTGCGGCTGGTGACGCCGGCGATATGCCGCTCATCCACGCCGCGCAGCTCCGCCAGCACCGTGCCGATCGCGGGCAGCTGCTCCGGACTATTGCGCTCCGGATGCAGCCAGGCCGGCGAGATGTCGGGCGCATCGGTTTCGAGCACCAGCGACTCTTCCGGAAGATCGGCGGCGAGCCTGCGTATCTGCAGCGCACGGGTGAAGGTCATCGCTCCGCCGAAGCCGAGCTTGAAGCCGCGCCGGATGAACTCTTCCGCCTGCTGGAAGCTGCCGTTGAAGGCGTGGGCGATGCCGCCGCGAACGGTAATGCGCCGCAGGTACTTGAGTATCATGTCCTGCGAGCGCCGGACGTGGAGCAGAACCGGGAGGTCGAAGTCGCGCGCGATTTTCAGCTGCTCGCTATAGAAATGTTCCTGCTTTTCACGCAGCGGGCTCTGGGTCAATTGCGGAATGAAGAAGTCCAGTCCGATCTCGCCGATCGCCACCAGGCGAGCATCATCCATAGCTGCCTCGACCGTCTTGCGCAGCTGAAGAAGATCGCTTTCCTGCGCCTGCGGCACGAAGATCGGATGAATGCCCAGCGCATAGCTGCAATTCACATTTGCGGTGGCAAGCCTGCGTACCGTATCGAAGTTGTCGACGGCAATCGCGGGAATGACAATCATCGATACGCCACGCTGGCCGGCCCTGGACGCGATGCCTGCGGCATCGCCGGCGAACTCGGCCGCGTCAAGATGGCAGTGGGTGTCAATCCACATAAGGATGCAAGCCGTCTTCCGACAAGCGCAGTACGCGGTCGCAGTGGCGCGCGAGTTCGATGTCATGCGTGACGATGACGAAGGCGGTGCCGAGCGTGCGCGACAATTCCAGCATGAGGTCGAATGTATTGTGGGCCGTCGCGCGGTCGAGGTTGCCCGTCGGTTCGTCCGCCAGCACACAGGCGGGCTGGGTGACCAGCGCACGCGCCAGGGCCACGCGCTGCCGTTCGCCGCCGGAAAGTTCCCCCGGCACATGCGAGACCCGTGCGGCCAAGCCGACACGCGCAAGCACTTTCTGCGCCGCCTCATGGGCATCTGCGCGGGAGGTGCGCCGAATCATGAGCGGCATGCCGACATTATCGAGCGCGGAGAACTCGGGCAGCAGATGATGGAATTGATAGACGAAGCCAAGCGAGGAATTGCGGACCGCGCCGCGCGCGCTTTCGCTCATGCCGGCGAAATCCTTGCCGAGCAAGGTAACGTTGCCGCTGCTCGGCGTGTCGAGTCCGCCAAGCAGATGCAGCAGCGTGGACTTGCCCGAGCCGGACGCGCCAACAATCGCGACACGCTCTCCTTTCGACACGCTGAAATCGATGTCCTTCAGCACGCTCACCGAATATTTTCCTTGGGTGTAGGTCTTGGACAGGCCGCGGCACGACAATACTGTTTGATCCATATTCATTGTCCTCACCTCATTCGTAACGCAGCGCTTCGGCCGGACGCACATTGGCCGCGCGCCAGCTCGGATACAGCGTGGCAACGAAGGCGAGCACCACCGCAACCCCGCCAATGGTCCAGACATCGGGCCAGCGCAGATCCGACGGCAATTCGGTGATCAGATAGATTTCCTTCGACAGGAACTGGACGCCGAGCAGGCGTTCGATAAATGGCACGATGACGTCGATATTGAGCGCCACCAGCACGCCCAGGCCCACCCCGATGGCCGTTCCCAGCAGGCCGACCATCGCGCCCTGGATCATGAATATCTTCAGGATGGATGCCGGCGAAGCGCCGAGCGTGCGCAGGATCGCAATATCGGCCTGCTTGTCCGTCACCGTCATGACCAGCGTGGAGACCAGGTTGAACGCGGCGACCGCGATGATCAGCGTCAGAATGATGAACATCATGCGTTTTTCCGTCTGCACCGCCGCAAACCAGGTCCGGTTCTGCTTGGACCAGTCGAGGATGTACAGATTGCCGTTAAGGACCTTGGAAAGCGTCAGCGCCACTTCCGGAGCGCGCTGCATGTCTTCAACGCGCAGACGAAGCCCGGAAGGCGCTTCGAGCTTGAACATGCGCATTGCATCGTCGATATGGATGAAAGCCAGCCCGGAATCGTACTCGTGATGCCCGGCCTCGAAGATGCCTCCCACGGTGAACTGCTTGAGACGCGGCAGCACGCCCGCCGGCGTAATCTGCCCTTGCGGGGCAATCATGGTGACCTTGTCGCCGACATTGACATGCAGGCCGCGCGCAAGCTCGCGTCCGAGGACGATGTTGAATTCCCCCGGGCGCAGGTTTTCGAAGCTGCCGCTTTTCACCTGCGAGGCGACGTCCGACACCTTCGGTTCTTCCTGCGGCAGCACGCCCCGGATAATGACGCCGCGCACGGTATCGTCACGCGTCATCATGGCCTGCGCGGCGACGTAAGGAGCCGAACCCTTCACTTCGGCGACCTGCATGGCTTCCTTTGCCGTCACCTGCCAGTCCGGCAGGCTGCCGGTGGCATCATAGACTTCGATATGCGACAGCACCGACAGCATGCGGTCACGCACTTCCTTCTGAAAACCGTTCATCACCGACAGGACCACGATGAGAGCCGCGACGCCCAGCGCGATGCCCGCCATGGAAATCAGCGAGATAAAAGAGATAAAACTGTTGCGGCCGCTGCGGCGCCCGGCCCGCGTATAGCGCAGGCCGACCAGCCATTCGAACGGCAGATTCTTGACGATACTCAAAAACTACTCCCTGTGAGAAGTTGCACATTGTCCGCCGGTGGCGGATTTTACAGATCGATGTAGATGGAATGGCAACATCCGATGAAGTGCGCAGTTTGCCATACAATCGCGACATGAGTCATCTCGATATCCTGATCCCCTTCGCCTTGCCGCCGGCCGAACTCGCCGCCGATCTGCTCCGGGAGGTCGACGCCCCCGCCCTCGCCACTCTTCTCTCCCGCTCGAAATCCGAACCTGCCGCGAACCGGCATGAGCGCTTCGACGACTTCGCGCGCGCACTTCCGCACGAAACCTGGATGGTCCGCCGCTTCGGTCTTCTGGCGCAGCTCGAACGCAGCGGCAGCCCTCCGGTGGGAGCGCAACTGCTTCGCTCGACGGGTGCAGCAGGTATAGCAGATATAGCAAGTACAGCGGTCGATTCCGGCTTCTGGTTTGTCATTCAGCCGGTTTACATCCACATCGCGCGCGACCATCTCGTCCTGACCGATCCGCGCCAGTTAATGCTAACGGAAACGGAATCCCGCCACCTGTTTGAAATCGCAAAACCCTTGTTCGAGGAAAGTGGCCGGGATTTGCGATTTTGCAATGAAAGCACCTGGCTGCTCCGTTCCGACGACTGGGCGGAACTCGCCACCTCCTCTCCGGACGCCGCTGGCGGACACAATATCGACATCTGGATGCCGCGCGGCCCCGGCGAACGCGAGTGGCGCAAAGTGCAAAACGAAGTGCAGATGCACTGGTTTCAGCAAGCTTTCAACGACGAGCGGGAAGAGCGAGGCCTCAAGCCCGTCAATTCCCTTTGGCTGTGGGGCGGCTCGAATGCGGCAATGCCCGCAGGCACATCGCCTTACGGCGCCGTATTCAACCTGAATGGCTGGATGGCCGCCGTGGCAGCGTCATCGCCCCGGCACTTGAAGGCGAATTCCGTCGCTGAGCTGGCCGCAGCGGAAAGCGGCCCGGCCCTGCTTGCGCTCGACGACCTCGTGGGACCGGCGCTGTCGAATGACTGGGCAGAATGGATAGCTGCCTTCAACCGACTGGAAAAAGACTGGTTCGCGCCATTGCATGAACGACTCAAATCCGGAAAAATGGATGCGCTGACACCGATTCTTACCAATGACTCCCGCCTTTTCCGCTGTACCGCATCCCGGTCGTCGCTGCGAAAATTCTGGGTCAAACCCAATCTTGCCTCTTTGAGCACATGACCCGCATCGCCGCCCGCAATTATTCCTTCCGCCACGCCGAAATGCTGCATCAGCAAGGCGTGCATCCCGTGCTTGCGCGGCTGTACGCAGCCCGCGGCCTGGTCGACGCGCGCGAGTTGTCAAGCGAGCTCGCCTCCCTTATCACGCCTTCCGGACTGCTGCACATCGATGCGGCGGCGAGTTATCTGGCTGATACCATCGCCGCCGGAAAGAAGATGGTGGTGGTCGCCGACTATGACTGCGACGGCGCAACCGCGTGCGCCGTCGCGCTGCGCGGCCTGCGCGCCCTCGGCGCCCGCATCGACTACATCGTGCCGAACCGTTTCGAATACGGCTACGGCCTGACGCCGGAGATCGTCGAACTCGCCATCCGGGAGAAATCTCCCGACGTCATCATCACCGTCGACAATGGCATTGCGAGCATCGACGGCGTTGAAGAAGCCAAGCGGCGCGGAATTGATGTCGTCGTGACCGATCACCACCTGCCGGGAGACAGGTTACCCGACGCGCGCGTGATCGTGAATCCGAACCAGCCTTCCTGCGGTTTTCCGAGCAAGAATCTGGCAGGCGTCGGCGTGATGTTCTATGTATTGCTTGCCCTGCGCGCGGAAATGCGCAAGCGCGGGCTGTTCGATGCGCAGACGCAGCCCAAGCTCGACAGCCTGCTGGACCTGGTGGCGCTTGGCACCGTGGCCGACGTGGTCAAGCTCGACGCAAACAACCGCATCCTGGTCGCCCAGGGCCTCAAGCGCATGCGCGCCGGGCGCATGCATGCAGGCATCGCCGCACTGTTCCGCGCGGCTGGACGGGAAGCGCGGCGCGCCACGCCTTTCGACCTCGGCTTCGCCCTCGGCCCGCGCCTGAATGCCGCCGGCCGCCTGGCCGACATGTCGCTCGGCATCGAATGCCTGACCACCGATGACGAAGGCCGGGCATGGGCCATTGCACAGCAGCTCGACAGCATCAACCGGGAGCGGCGAGACATCGAAGCCGGAATGCAGGATACCGCCCTGAGCCTGCTCGACACCTTCGAGCCGGCCAGCAGCACGACGATTAGCGTATTCGACGAATCCTGGCACCAGGGCGTGATCGGCATCGTCGCCTCGCGCCTCAAAGACAAGTTCTACCGGCCCACCATCACCTTTGCTCCAGGAGGCGAAGGCCTGATCAAGGGCTCCGGCCGCTCGATCGCGGGCTTCCATCTGCGCGACGCGCTCGATCTTGTATCCAAGCAAGCGCCCAGCCTGATCCAGAAATTCGGCGGGCATGCCATGGCAGCGGGCCTGACCATCCCGGCCGAAGCCTTCGACGCCTTCTCCCGCGCCTTCGAAACCGTCGGACGCGACTGGCTGACGGAGCATCAGCTGGAGCGCATCATCGAAACCGACGGGCCGCTGGAAGAAGCTTATTTCACCCCCCAGTTCATCGAGCTCATTGACGGCCAGGTCTGGGGCCAGGGTTTCGCACCGCCGGTTTTTTGCGACGAGTTCCGCATCATCAGCCAGCGTATCCTGAAGGAAAAACACCTGAAGCTGACGCTGGAGAAAAGCGGAAGACGCTATGACGCCATCTGGTTCGGCCGGACCGACGACTTGCCCGAACGTGTGCTTGTCGCCTATCGGCTCGATGCAAATGAATTCAATGGCGCAACCAGGGTGCAATTGCTGGTGGAGCATGCTCAGCCCGCCTGAACCCGCAAGCGGTCAGTCAAGCGCCGCGGCCACGTGCCGCTTCATGCCGCCGAGAGGCCGCAATCGTCCCTGTACAGCCGAAAATCCGGCCGGGTTTGCATTGAACCGCTTACCCCTCGGGTATAATGTAAGGTTTGATTGCAAGAGATACTGCCATGGAAGCCGAACGCCTAAATTCCCTCTCCTCGCTGCTTGCGGACCTGTCTGGCCGCGCAGCAGAACTTCGGAGGTATCTTTGACTTCGATGTGAAGTCGGAGAAACTCGAACAAGTCAACGCCGAACTCGAAGATCCGAGCGTCTGGAACGATCCCAAGCGCGCCCAGGACCTCGGTCGGGAAAAGAAATCGCTTGAGGCCATCGTCCTCAGCCTGACCAAGATCGATGCCGATCTCGCGGATGCGCGCGATCTGTTCGAGATGGCGCGGGAAGAGCAGGACGAGGATACCCTGCAAGCCATCGAACAGGATGCCGACGAACTGCGCAAACTCGTTGAAGGCATGGAATTCCGCCGGATGTTTTCCAATCCGATGGACCCCAACAATTGCTTCATCGATATTCAGGCAGGCGCCGGCGGCACGGAAGCCCAGGATTGGGCATCGATGCTGCTGCGCCAGTATCTGCGCTATTGCGAACGCAAGGGTTTCAAGACCGAGATTCTTGAAGAGTCGGAAGGCGAAGTCGCCGGCATCAAGACCGCGACCATCAAGGTCGAAGGCGAATACGCCTACGGCTTCCTGCGTACCGAAAGCGGCGTGCACCGCCTCGTGCGCAAGTCGCCGTTCGATTCCGCCAACGGACGCCACACCTCGTTCTCCAGCGTCTTCGTCTATCCGGAAGTCGATGAATCGATCGAGATCGACATCAATCCGGCGGATGTACGCACCGATACCTTCCGCGCCTCCGGTGCGGGCGGCCAGCACATCAACAAGACCGACTCCGCGGTGCGCCTGACGCACGGGCCTTCCGGCATTGTCGTGCAGTGCCAGAACGACCGCAGCCAGCATCGCAACCGCGCCGAAGCCTGGGCCATGCTGAAGTCCCGCCTGTACGAACTCGAATTGCGAAAGCGCATGAGCGAGCAGCAGAAAATGGAAGACGCCAAGACCGATATCGGCTGGGGCCACCAGATTCGTTCCTACGTACTGGATCAGTCACGCATCAAGGATCTGCGCACCAACCATGAGGTCGGCAACACCAAGGCCGTGCTCGATGGAGACCTGGACGATTTCATCGCCGCCTCCCTGAAACAGGGTGTCTGATTCCGCGCCCGTGCCTGCACCAAGCCATCTGCCCAATCACGCAAACATCAAATGACTAATCAAATCGAAAACGCCGCGCCGGTACAGGATGAGAATTCCATCATCGCCGAGCGCCGCGCCAAGCTGGCCGCCCTGCGGGAACAGGGCATTGCCTTCCCGAACGATTTCCGTCCGGAGCACAAGGCTGCCGACCTGCATGCGCAATACGGCGAACTGGCCAATGAACAGCTGGATGCCAGTCCGGTAACGGTTCGCGTCGCCGGGCGCATGATGCTCAAGCGCGTCATGGGCAAGGCTTCGTTCGCAACTATCCAGGACGGCTCGGGCCGCCATGCGGAAGGCCGCATCCAGCTCTATATCACCAATGACAATGCCGGCGAAGCCGCGCACACGGCATTCAAGCATTACGATCTGGGCGACCTGCTCGGCGCTGAAGGCACATTATTCAAGACCAAGACCGGCGAATTGTCCGTCAAGGTGACGGCACTGCGCCTGCTGACAAAATCGCTGCGTCCGCTGCCGGACAAGTTTCACGGACTGTCCGACCAGGAGACGAAATATCGCCAGCGCTATGTCGATCTCATTACCAGCGAGGAAACGCGCCGCACCTTCAAGGCCCGCACTGCCGCCATGTCGTCCATCCGCCGCTTCATGGACAGTCACGGCTTCATGGAAGTCGAAACGCCGATGCTGCACCCCATTCCGGGCGGCGCCGCGGCAAAGCCCTTCGTCACCCACCACAATGCGCTCGACATGCAGATGTTCCTGCGCATCGCTCCCGAGCTTTACCTGAAGCGCCTGGTGGTCGGCGGCTTCGAACGCGTGTTCGAAGTCAATCGCAATTTCCGTAACGAAGGCGTGTCGCCAAGGCACAACCCCGAGTTCACCATGATGGAGTTCTACGCGGCCTATGTGGATTACAAATGGCTGATGGACTTCACCGAAGCCGTCATCCGCCAGGCGGCGATCGATGCGCATGGCACGGCCCAGCTTACCTACCAGGGCAAAGAGCTTGACCTGGGCAAGCCTTTCCATCGCATGACGATTGTCGGAGCCATCAACAAGTTTGCACCGCACTACACGAACGAACAGCTTCAGGACGCCGGCTTTCTCAAGTCCGAACTCAAGAAGTTCGGCGTGGAGCCGTTCGCAAACGCCGGCTTGGGCGCATTGCAGCTTGCCCTCTTCGAGGAAACGGCGGAATCGCAATTGTGGGAACCGACCTACATCATCGATTACCCGGTGGAGGTCTCGCCGCTTGCCCGCGCCTCCGATACCGTGCCCGGCATCACCGAACGTTTCGAACTCTTCATTACCGGCCGCGAAATCGCCAACGGCTTTTCGGAATTGAACGATCCGGAAGACCAGGCGGCGCGTTTCCAGGCGCAGGTCGCGGCGAAGGATGCCGGAGACGAAGAAGCCATGTATTACGACGCCGACTATATTCGCGCGCTCGAATACGGCATGCCCCCTACCGGTGGTTGCGGTATCGGCATCGATCGCCTCATGATGCTGATTACCGACTCTCCGAACATTCGCGACGTCATTCTTTTTCCGCATCTGCGCAAGGAAGACTGAGCAGCTGTCTGTCCCGCCGGGTCGCGGGGCGGGCAAGCAACCTGCCTGCAGGGAGCGGACGAAATCACTCCGCTCTTTTCCGTCCCTTCCCTACCCTTCCGCTTCGACGATATCGTCACCCCCGTTCCAATCTGATCCTGCGCAAACGGGTTACAAAGCATTACAGCTTACACACTACTTGTGTTTTATTTCCGAGACCCAACTCCGATAATGAATCAAAGCTGCCATTGACGCCATCAGCATTCATAGGCGAAGACAATGACAGCGACTTTCAAAGGAGGACAGCATGGAAAACATCAAGACACCAAACCGCATTCACCCGCTGGTTGCAGGTGCAGCAATTTCCGTCATGTTGGTAAGCCTGACCGGCGTAGCAGCCATTACGGGGATGATTCCCAATTCCCACAGCACAAGCGCCATCGCATCAGGCAATGTGGGTAATTCCATTGGCGCAGCAGCAGCGGCAACATCGCCGGCAGCATTGGTGGAACGCGCTCCTGCTCCTGAGCCGGTAGCCAGCGCGCCTTCCCAGACGAGTACGCGCGACAGACTTGAGCGCAATGAGGCCCCGCCTTCCCCGCAGACCAAGGCACAGCGCACTCAAGCCCACCAACAGTCTCCTTCCGTCGCACAGGCACCCGCCGTTTGCAAAAGCTGCGGGCAGGTCGAATCCATTCAGGCGATACAGCAACCCGCGCAAGCCAGCGGAGTTGGCATGGTGGCGGGCGCGGTGCTTGGCGGCGTGCTGGGCAATCAGATTGGCGACGGGAGCGGCCGGAAGATTGCAACAGTCGCAGGTGCGGTTGGCGGAGGATACGCCGGCAATGAAGTAGAGAAACGCACACGGGCAACAACGACTTACCAGGTCAGGGTTCGCATGGAAAACGGTGCTGTACGCACGTTCCCATTCACCCAGCAGCCGGCATGGTCCTCTGGAGACCGCGTCCGCGTAGTCAATGGACAACTGGTCGCCCGTACGTAAGCAGCATGGACCGCAGCATTACTATTCCCAACATGCTGGCCGAACGAGTTTTTTCAACCGTGCCGGCAGTTGCGGGAAGTCAAGTGGCGAAAGATTGACTCCGCCTGCAGGGGGCAAGCTCGCGACTTGAAGCCTGAACACTTGTCATTGGGTCCACGCGGCAGCATACTTGTCTTTTTTGCATTTCCATTTGCTTTTCAACTTGCGGAGAAAACTGCTTGTGGAACACGGCAACGACAAACATCCCATGCAAGCACCGCTGATGCGGAGGCGAACCGATAGACCGAAATCGTCGGACAGCGGCAGTATCGACCGTTACATCACGGAGGCGAAGGCGCTCGGCCGGATGGCCGACGCACCTTTCCCCTACCTCGGCGAGAAGCGGGCTGACTGGCGAAAAACCCCCTTTGCCGACTTGTACGACTTCGCTCCGGTCGGCTACTTCTTGACCACGCAGAACGGACTCATTCAGGAAGTCAACCTCACTGGCGCAGGCCTGTTCGGCATTTCACGCGACACGCTTCGGGGTAGAAATCTGATCGACTTTGTTTGTCTGGATATGCATGCGGTCTTCCAGGACTTCTTGCGGCAGGTGACTCAAAGCACGACAAAGACGACCTGCGAACTCACATTTCTCGATGTGGATAAAAAACCGTTCTTTGCCCATGTGGAAGCCAATGCCGACGTTGAAGGAAAAGCGTGCCGCATCGTGCTGTGCGACATCAGCGAACGCAAGCAGGCTGAGTTGGCCCTGATAGAAAGCGAAGAAAGATTTCGCTTGATGGCCGATTCCGCGCCAGTGCTCATCTGGATTACCGGTCCGGATCAGCAGTATGTCTGGTTCAACAAAATGTGGCTGGATTTTACCGGCCGCCCGCTGGAACAGGAACTGGGATATGGCTGGACCGAAGGCATCCATGTGGAGGACCTGAAGTCCTGCCTTGCGGAGCAGGCTGCCGCATTTGAAGAGCGCCGGCCGTTCACGGTGGAGTATCGGCTGCGAAACCGCGACGGTCATCATCACTACATGCTGGCACACGGAGTCTCGCGCACCTCCCCGTCAGGAAGATTCCTTGGCTATATCGGCAGCTGCACCGACATCACCGAACGCAAGAAGGCGGAAGAACAGCTCAGGCATTCGCGGCAGATGCTGCGGCACCTGGTGTCCTATCAGGAGCGCGTACGGGAGGATGAGCGCAAACGGATTGCGCGTGAAATCCACGATGATCTAGGACAGAATCTGCTGGCATTGCGGATCGATGTCTCCATGCTGCACACCCGTACCGGCTCCGCGCATCCGAAATTGAATGAACGTGTCACCATCGCGCTCAATCATATCGATGCCACCATGAAAGCCGTACGCGCAGCCATCAATAACCTGCGCCCAACCGTATTGGATCTTGGCTTGACGGCGGCAATCGAGTGGCAGGTTCAGGACTTCCAGCGGCGCAGCGGCATTGCTTGCGAACTGGCTATGGAAGACGATATCAGCCTCGACGACAATCGAGCCACTGCGCTGTTCCGCATCCTGCAGGAATCATTGAACAACGTGATCCGGCATGCGCAGGCGAGCCAGGTCGAGATCGAGCTGTACAAGGAGGCCGGGCAATTGATCATGCGAATTGCCGATAACGGCATTGGCATTTACCCGGACTGCAGGAGAAGGGCCAATTCCTTCGGCCTTGTCGGCATTGAAGAGCGAATCAATGCGCTTGGCGGCGAGCTGGAAATTGACAGCAAGCCGGATAGCGGCACCACCCTTGTGGTGTCGCTGCCGCTCAATGCGGTCTGATCCTTATCGCCAGCCAGAGGCTGTTCGATAACTGCGGTGAGGAAAAGTTATTGGGCTTCTTCGATCCATGCCATCTGGATCGCTTCCAGGATTTTCTCGCCCGAGCGCTGCGGGTCGTCGTCAAACCCGTCCAGCTCGCAGACCCACTTGTGCAGATCGGTGAACCGCACGGTTAGCGGATCGACATCAGGAAATTTGTCGAACAACTCTTCGGCGATGCGGGTCGTATCAGTCCATTTCATGTCGGCACGTCCGTTCAGTGATTTTCGCTCGCATGGTTGATCGTGTATTTCGGAATCTCGACCACTACATTTTCTTCGGCAAGCACCGCCTGGCAGGACAACCGGGACGTGGCTTCAAGACCCCAAGCGCGGTCCAGCAGGTCTTCCTCCTTTTCCTCCAATTCATTCAGCGACTGGAAGCCTTCGCGCACGACGACATGGCAGGTTGTGCAGGCGCACGATTTTTCGCAGGCATGCTCGATGTCGATATCGTGTTCAAGCAAAGCATCGCAAATGGTCTTGCCTGCCGGCGCTTCAATGACTGCACCTTCCGGGCACAGGGTTGCGTGAGGAAGTACGACGATTTGGGGCACTTGGGAATCCTTGCAAAATGGATGAGATAAATTCGATTTCTCAGGCAATCTGGTCGAGCTTTTTGCCGGCGAGCGCGGCGCGAACGCTGCGGTCCATGCGCCGGGCGGCAAACTCTTCCGTGCCTCTGGCGAGTGCTTCGACGGCAGCCTTGATGGCAACGTGGTCTTCGCCCTGAAGACATTCGCGCACCTTTTCCATCGATGCCTCCACGTCCGAACGTTCCTGCTCGGACAGCAGCGCGGCATCCGCTTCCAGAGCGGACTGGGTGGCAAGCAGAATACGCTCCGCTTCCACCTGCTCTTCCCGCAATGCGCGCAGCTTCATGTCGATGTCCGCCGAATTGTAGGAGTCCTGCAGCATCCTGGCGATATCGTCATCTCCGAGTCCATAGGACGGCTTGACGGTGATTGATGCCTCTACTCCGGAATGCTGCTCCCTCGCCGACACTGAAAGCAGGCCGTCCGCATCGACCTGGTAGGTAACGCGAATCCGGGCAGCGCCCGCGGCCATTGGCGGAATGCCGCGCAGCTCGAAGCGCGCAAGCGACCTGCAATCCGCAACCAGTTCACGCTCGCCCTGCACCACATGGATAGCCATTGCTGTCTGACCGTCCTTGAACGTGGTGAACTCCTGGGCACGCGCACAAGGAATCGTGGAATTACGCGGTATGACTTTCTCGACCAGCCCGCCCATGGTTTCGATGCCCAGCGATAGCGGGATCACGTCAAGCAGCAGCCAGTCGTCGCCGGGAGCACGGTTGCCGGCAAGCAGATTGGCCTGAATGGCGGCGCCAAGCGCAACCACCTTGTCGGGATCGATATTGGCCAGCGGCGTAGTCTCGAAAAAATCGCCGACCGCCTTGCGCACATGCGGCATGCGAGTTGCTCCGCCCACCAGCACCACGCCATCGACGTCATCGACCGTCAGGTTGGCGTCACGCAAGGCCTTGCGGCAGGGAGTCATCGTTTTGGAGACAAGATGCTGGGTGATCTGAGCAAAGACTTCCGCAGTGAGGGTCAGATGCACTTCCTCGCCCGAGTTCAGGATGGCATCGATATGCGTTTCCGCCTGTGTCGACAGCAATTCCTTGGCTTCGCGCGCCTTGACCATCAGAATGCGCATGTCCTTGTCGGACAAGGGAGCGAGGTTGCCATGCTCCACCACCCAGCAAAGGATGCGGTGATCGAAATCGTCGCCGCCGAGCGCCGAATCACCGCCAGTGGCCAACACTTCAAACACGCCCTTGGTGAGCTTGAGGATGGAGATGTCGAATGTTCCACCGCCAAGATCATAGACGGCATACACCCCTTCCGAACCATTGTCGAGTCCGTACGCGATGGCCGCGGCGGTCGGCTCGTTGAGCAGGCGGAGAACATTCAGGCCGGCGAGTTTGGCCGCATCCTTGGTGGCCTGGCGCTGCGCGTCGTCGAAATAGGCCGGCACCGTGATCACCGCACCGACAAGCTCATCGCCGAGCGCATCTTCCGCGCGCTGGCGCAGCGTGGCGAGAATCTGGGCCGAGACTTCCACCGGGCTTTTAACACCGGCTATGGTTTTCAGTTGCACCATTCCCGGCGCATCGACGAAGTCGTAAGGCAGATTTTCGGCGTAGGCAATGTCCTTGAGTCCACGACCCATGAAACGCTTGACCGACACCACAGTATTCTTCGGATCGGTGGTCTGCGCCGCCTGCGCCTTGTAACCGATATGCGCATGTCCGTTCGGCAGATAGCGGACAATCGATGGCAGCAACGGATGCCCCTCTTCGTCGCTGAGAACCTCAGGAATGCTGCTGCGCACCGTCGCCACCAGCGAGTTGGTCGTGCCAAGATCGATACCTACCGCCAGCCTGTGCTGATGCGGCGCGGTGGACATGCCCGGTTCGGAAATTTGAAGTAAAGCCATATTAGTTTTTCGGTATCGGCACGGTCACGTCCGCAAGGCGGTCGTTGTCGATCGTCAGCCTTCAAGTTGTTCAAAAACTGCCTGTACTTCGTCGGCAAACTTTTCGAGAAACATCAATTGCCGCACGCGCTGGGCGGCGGTCGCAAAGTCTCTTTTATCCAAGATGCTGCCGATGTCACTGATCTCTTCCTTGCGGGCTGCACGCAGTTCCCGGTCAAGACGGTCAAGTGCATCGAGATCCTTATCCGCTCTTGCGTCCTCCAGTGCCTCACGCCATTCCATCTGCTGGATCAGGAATTCCTTCGGCATGGCGGTATTGGACTCGATCTGCAAATCAACACCATTCAGTTCGCATAGATAAGCCGCGCGCTTGAACGGATTCTTCAATGTCTGATACGCCTCGTTGGCTCGTGTCGCCCACTGCATCGCGACACGCTTCTCCGAACTGCCGGCGTTGGTAAACTTGTCCGGGTGCACGCGGTTTTGCACTTCGCGATAGGCCGCATCAAGTGCTGCGCCATCGATCGCAAATTGCTGCGGCAGCTGGAAAAGCTCAAAATGATTTTGCATGACCACCCAAAAGAAAAGCCTGTTCGTACTTCAACAGGCTTGAACAAGCTTGGACAGGGCTCTTCTCCGCGCAGGAAGAAGTCACCCGGTTCATTCAAATGCGGAAGCTTTCACCGCAACCGCACTCGTCTTTCACATTGGGATTATTGAACTTGAAACCTTCGTTCAATCCCTCGCGAGCGAAATCCAGTTCGGTCCCGTCGATATACGGCAAGCTTTTTGGATCGACATACACCTTCACGCCATGCGACTCGAACACGCTGTCCTCAGGCGCGCTTTCATCGACATACTCCAGCTTGTACGCCAGACCGGAACAACCGGTCGTACGCACGCCGAAGCGCAAACCAATGCCCTTGCCGCGCCGTTCGATATAACGATTGATATGCTTTGCAGCTTTCTCGGTCAATGTGATTGCCATAACGCTTCAGTTTCCTTCTCGACTCCGTTGTTTAGGCAGCGGCGCCTGATCAGGCCGCTTCCTTGGCTTCGCTGCCGTGCTTGGTCTTGTAATCCTGCACAGCCGCCTTGATGGCGTCTTCGGCGAGGATGGAACAGTGGATCTTCACCGGCGGCAGCGCGAGCTCTTCCGCGATCTGGGTGTTCTTGATGGACAGTGCCTCGTCCAGTGTTTTTCCCTTGACCCATTCGGTCACGAGAGAAGACGAGGCGATCGCGGAACCGCAGCCGTAGGTCTTGAATTTCGCATCCTCAATGACGCCGTCGGCGCCGACCTTGATCTGCAGCTTCATCACGTCGCCGCAGGCGGGCGCGCCCACCATGCCAGTGCCGACCGTATCGTCGCCCTTGTCGAATGCGCCCACATTGCGCGGGTTTTCATAATGATCGAGTACTTTTTCCGAGTAAGACATTTTCTTGCTCCTTGTATCTTTTAAAAATCAGTGCGCAGCCCATTGGATCGTGCTGAGATCGATCCCGTCCTTGTACATATCCCAGAGCGGCGACAGTTCGCGCAGTTTCGCAACCTTGGACTTGATCAGCTCGATGGTGAAGTCAATATCTTCTTCCGTCGTGAAGCGGCCGATGGTGAAACGAATCGAACTGTGCGCCAGTTCATCGCTGCGCCCCAGCGCCCTCAACACATAAGATGGTTCCAGGCTGGCCGAAGTACAAGCGGAACCGGAAGATACCGCGATATCCTTGATCGCCATGATCAGGGACTCACCCTCGACATAGTTGAAACTGACGTTGAGGTTGTGCGGCACGCGATGATCCATGTCGCCGTTGATATACACCTCTTCGATTTCGGTCAGTCCTTTCGCCAGGCGGTCACGCAGGGATTTGATCCGTGTGATCTCCTGGTCCATCTCTTCCTTGGCGATGCGGAAAGCTTCGCCCATGCCCACGATCTGATGCGTGGGTAGCGTGCCGGAACGCAGGCCGCGCTCATGGCCGCCACCATGCATCTGCGCCTCGATACGTACCCGCGGCTTGCGGCGCACATACAGCGCACCGATGCCTTTCGGGCCGTAAGTCTTGTGCGCGGTAAAGGTCATCAGGTCAACCTTCCATTTTTCGAGGTCAATAGGCATCTTGCCGGTTGCCTGGGCGGCATCGCAATGGAAAATGATGCCCTTGGAACGGCAGAGTTCACCGATCTCCGGAATCGGCTGAATCACACCGATTTCGTTGTTGACCAGCATGACGGAAACAAGGATGGTGTCGGGGCGAATCGCCTCCTGCAATTGCTCCAGCGTGATCAGACCGTTGTCCTGCGGTTGCAGGTAAGTCGCTTCGAAACCCTGGCGCTCCAGTTCACGTACCGTATCGAGAACGGCCTTGTGCTCTGTCTTGACGGTGATGATGTGCTTGCCCTTGGTCTTGTAGAAATGCGCGGCGCCCTTGAGCGCAAGATTGTTGCCTTCGGTGGCGCCGGAGGTCCAGACAATCTCGCGGGGATCGGCATTGACCAGCGCTGCCACATGCGCACGCGCCTCTTCCACTGCCTTCTCGGCCGTCCAGCCATACATATGGCTGCGCGATGCCGGATTACCGAATTGCTCGCGCAGATAGGGAATCATTTTCTCGGCGACCCGGGGATCGATCGGCGTCGTGGCCGAGTAATCCATGTAAATCGGAAAATGCGGTGCCTTGATGGTATCGATCAAGCTTTTTTCCAAAGGTGCGTTCATACTGGCTAACTCCAATCAGGCGGCTATATGGGGGCGCGGCATCAATACCACGTTATGTTCGGCGTTCTTTTGTCGCTGCTGGTCTACCAGGTCCTTCAACGACACGGAATCCAGGTATTCGACCATCTTGGCATTGAGCGTTGCCCACAAATCATGTGTCATGCAACGGGTGCCGTGTTCATGTCCGGGACTATGGCAATTTTCCTTGCCACCGCACTGGGTTGCATCGATCGGCTCATCGACGGCAATAATGATGTCGGCCACGGTGACTTCTTCCGGCTTGCGTGCCAGCGTATAACCGCCGCCAGGACCGCGTACCGACTCGACGATTTCATGGCGGCGCAACTTACCGAACAACTGCTCAAGATAAGACAGCGAAATCTCTTGCCGCTGGCTGATTGCCGACAATGTCACCGGCCCCTTGTCGTCGCGCAGCGCGAGATCAATCATCGCAGTTACTGCAAAACGGCCTTTAGTAGTCAGACGCATATCCCTCAACTCCAGTGCAATACTTCGCGGTTGTTAAGCCGAATAAACCTAGATCCCGAAGATTTTAGTCAAGTATATCAAAGTTGAGTAAATTTGTCAGGTATTGGAGGGGGACGCGCTTGAGGCCGTGTTCATGCTTTTCGTGGCAATAACGCACGGGTGAACAGGCGGGAGACGGGGTTGCCCGAATTGCTTACAAGTTTGAAATTATTTCACAATTTGCAGAGACCTGCCGGCGGCGAGTTCCGTTATGAGACGGAATCCTTTTTTCATCGGCTGGAAAGCAAGCTATTGCAGCTTGAAGCGGACAAATATCATGTAAGCGGTGGGATCCTTGCCGTAGGACCCTGCCATATGCGAAGGTACCAGATGGCGGCTGATGAAAGCGCCGACGTCCAATCCAACCGGCCCCTGGATTCGGAGATCCTGATAGTAGCCCGCAGTGACGCGGTTCAACGTGAACAAATGGCGTTGCAGGGCTTCATTCTCACGCATGAGGCTATCGCTTCCGACCTGTTCGATACGGCCGAAGATCGAATGTACGCCAGCCACGCGCAATGTCGACTCGAACAGCAGTCCGGAGTGACTCTGGCGATTCTTGCGTGCATTGCGCCCCCACGCGAATGTGGCCTGCCAGTCTCCGCCAGTGAAGGGCAGACTATAAGTCGCAGCAAGCGCGGTACGGCGCACCTGCTCGCCAGGAACAAGATTATCCAGATTGCTGACTGACCCCCGGCTTAGCTTGATCAGCCAGTTTTCTGCGGGGCTGAAGGCCAGCCGGGTGGAATGCCAGTTCGCGCGTATTGTGCCCCCTTGTTGCTGAACCGCATTTTCCTTGGCCCGTCCGGCGGCTTGCAGAGAAGTGCCCTCTATGCTGAGGCGCTTCCAGCGATAGCCAAGCATGAACCCTTTGTCATTGACGTTGAAACCTTCCTGCCAGTTTGCAAGACGCATCGCCTCGTTGTCCGCAAGGAAGGATGGTTGATCCATCAGGTCAGCTACCGTCCCTCTTTTCCCTTCAAAATAAAACCCCATGGTTTTGCGGCTGGGTGACTGCTTGTAGAAGTAGTCATTGGTGGAGTATGGCGATATGGACAAAGAATGCGGGATTGTCCGTTCAGACCCTGGCGCGGGTTCATCAAAGTGGGGAGAGGAAGCAGGATCTGACGCAGCAGGGCCGATCATGCTTTTTTCATCCACCCTTTCATGCAATGCGGCAGCTGCATTGCCTGCAGTTAAAGTTAAACAGACTATTGAAAATACGGCCGGCAAGAAGGTTTTCATGATGTCATTTCATTGCTGGAATTACTTTTATCCTAGCAATCTTTGTACCATGTAATTATTCTATTGATAACAATCAGATATTCCAGCCTCGGCTGTGGTGGTGCTTAATATTTACCTTTCCCAAGAATGATTCGTAACTCGCGTTTATTTGCATTTTTTACATTGAAGGATAGGCCAACGCGCCGATCTCAATTTATAAGCCATATTGCTGATCGCGTTTATCCGACCCCAATGGAATCGCAGCGCACTGATCGCTTAGCGGTTGGATTCAACTTGTTCCGGACTGGTCCTTATCCCATTACTGGCAATGGCTTTGAAAAGGCCGCGACACCCGTCCTCGATATAATCAAGCACAAGATCGAAGTCTTTCGAACCGCGGTAATAAGGATCATGAACGATGGATGCTGCGTGCTGTGTTGCATAGGACATCAGCAAGCCAATTTTATGTTGGTAAGCGGGAGGACATTTGCGCTGCAGAATTTCAAGGTTGTTGAAATCCATTCCAATGATCAGGTCGAAGCGCACAAAATCAGCGCTTTCAATTTTTCTGGCACGCAACCGGCTCAAATCATAGCCTCGCTTGCGTGCAGCAATCTGTGCACGCGGATCGGGCGCTTCGCCTTCATGGTAATCATGGGTTCCGGCGGAATCGATAAGGATATATTCGTGCAATCCTGCGTCGCATGCCATCTTGCGCAGTACCCCTTCGGCAGTCGGGGAGCGGCAAATATTGCCCATGCAAACGAAGAGAACGCGTGTCGTATCCATAAATCTGCCTCCATCAACGTCCCTGCCCTGTAGCAGCATTAGATCAAGCGGGATGATGAATTCATCTTGGCAAATTACATGTTCGTTGCCATGATTTTTAACAAAAGTGTTTTATGAGCAGCAGATTAGCCTGCCGAAGCATGACTGAAATCAGGAAAACACATTCGCAAGATGATGTGCGCTTCCGCGAGACAGGACTGCTGAAGGGCTATTTCTGCCGCTGCAGTAGATGCATGGGCGAAAACAAGTCCTGCATTGCCTTGTTGCCGATAAAGGATAGGTTGTAAGGATGCTCCGAAACCGCACGGGGAAATTTCGCCGTCACGTCAAGCGCTCCTAGCTGCTCAGCGATTTTCCCCCAGAGCACAAGCGTAGGCGCCGGCAAATCCTTGCTCACGAAATGGGCGACCAAGGCATTCAACACAACTTCCAGAAATGGCCTCCATGCCTTCGCATCGCGGACGGGAGGAACATCAGGACGAAATACCAGGCTTGCATTCAACAGCAGGAATCCGTGCCGAGTCAGATTGCCTTGAAGCTCGGTAAGAGTCTGGATAAAGGACGAACCAACCGCGCGCGCCTTTGCCGATACGCTGGCAATAGCCTCGCCCGATGTATTCTCCAGATCCAGCATGCCGTCGGCAACCAGCAGCATCTTCATGAAGTTTCTCAGCGAGGTGGCCCGATTGACCTGCTTGGACAAGCCTTTCTCCGACCAAAGCGACTCCACTGCCCCATCCATGAAACACACTCCCGTCGCACTTTCCTCGCGCGGATAGGGCCCCTCACCAACCAGCACATACCGCACTTCGTCAATCGGCTTGGCAAACGCGGCAAAAATCCGGCCTTGCGTCGGGAGGTAGCTGCTCTCGGCGAGGGAAGGAAGATAAGCCGGATCAGCGGCAGCGACGGCGTTCAATCCGCTGATTAGGATCGGCTTCCACGAAGGATGGGCAAGCTCCAAGGCTTGGTTCAGAGATACAGGCAGGGATGAAGGCATATGCAGGAATGGCCAAGGTTGAAACACAAACGTCTCCCATGGCGGAAATGCCCGACAAGGCGGCGGCACTGGCCGCCGCCCGAAAAGCCTACTTGCTGATCAGGGGCACGACATTATCCATACCGGGAGCGCCGAATAGCTGCTCTTTCAACAGATGCAACTGATCCCGGATTTTAGCCGCCTTTTCGAACTCCAGATTTTTGGCATGATCCACCATGAGTTTTTCGAGCCGCTTGATTTCCTTGCTCACCTGCTTTTCGCTCATTGACTCATACTTTGCCTGCTCCTGCGCAACCAGCAATTCGCCCCGCGCTTCTTGCGGGCTATAGACTCCGTCGATCAGGTCTCGAATTTCCTTCTTCACGCCGGCAGGAATAATGTTGTTTGCGGTATTGAACGCAATCTGCTTGGTGCGGCGGCGATCGGTTTCATCGATGGCGCGCCTCATGGAATCGGTAATCCTGTCGCCATACAGGATGGCCATGCCATTCAAGTTACGCGCGGCGCGGCCGATGGTCTGGATCAGGCTTCGCTCCGAACGCAGGAAGCCTTCCTTGTCCGCATCGAGAATGGCGACCAGGGATACCTCGGGAATATCCAAACCTTCGCGCAGCAGGTTGATGCCAACCAGGACATCAAAGGTGCCAAGGCGCAGATCGCGAATGATCTCAACGCGCTCCACCGTGTCAATATCACTATGCAGGTAGCGGACCTTGACGCCATTGTCGCCCAGGAATTCCGTCAGCTGCTCGGCCATGCGCTTGGTCAGGGTAGTCACCAGCACGCGCTCGTTTTTCTTGATCCGATCCGAAATTTCGGACATCAGGTCATCGACCTGGCTGCTCGCCGGGCGGACGGCAATCTGCGGATCAACCAGTCCTGTTGGTCGTACCACCTGCTCGACGACCTGGCCGGAATGCTGACCTTCATACTCTGCCGGCGTCGCCGATACGAAAATCGTCTGACGCATTTTTCCCTCGAATTCCTGAAACTTGAGCGGACGATTGTCGAGCGCCGACGGCAGGCGAAATCCATAGTCGACCAGATTGGTCTTGCGTGCGCGGTCGCCGTTGTACATACCGTTCAACTGCCCGAGAAGCACGTGGGATTCGTCGAGAAACATTACGGCGTCCTGGGGCAGATAATCGACCAGGGTTGGCGGCGGTTCGCCCGGCTTCGCGCCGCTCAAATGACGCGAATAATTTTCGATGCCCTTCGTGAAGCCGATTTCCTGCATCATTTCCAGGTCGAAGCGGGTACGCTGCTCAAGCCGCTGCTCTTCGATAAGCTTGTTCTCCTTGCGGAAGAACTCGAGGCGTTCACGGAGCTCTTCCTTGATGCTTTCGATCGCGCGCAAGACAGTGGAGCGCGGCGTCACGTAATGTGATCCGGGATAGATGGTAAAGCGGGGTATTTTCTGCCGTACGCGCCCAGTGAGCGGGTCAAACAATTGCAGGCTGTCGATCTCGTCGTCAAAGGTTTCAATACGCAGAGCCAGTTCGGCATGCTCAGCCGGGAAGACATCGATCGTATCGCCCCGCACGCGGAAAGTGCCGCGGCCAAAATCAACTTCATTGCGCGTATATTGCATCTGGATCAGGCGCGCGATCACATCGCGCTGGCTGACCTTGTCCTTGGCGCGCAAGGTCAGGATCATCTTGTGGTATTCATTCGGATTACCGATACCGTAGATGGCGGACACGGTCGCCACGATCACGACATCACGGCGTTCCATCAGCGATTTCGTACACGACAACCGCATCTGCTCGATATGCTCGTTGATTGAGGAATCCTTCTCGATGAACAAGTCCCGTTGCGGAACATAGGCTTCCGGCTGATAGTAGTCGTAGTAGCTGACGAAATACTCGACGGCATTCTGCGGAAAGAATTCGCGGAATTCGCTGTATAGCTGTGCGGCCAGGGTCTTGTTGGGCGCGAAGATGATCGCCGGCCGTCCCAGCCGGGCAATCACGTTTGCCATGGTGTAGGTTTTTCCCGAACCGGTTACGCCGAGCAGGGTCTGAAACGACAGGCCGTCCTCAATGCCCTCGACCAGCTTATCGATTGCTACCGGCTGATCTCCGGCAGGCGGAAATGGCTGAAATAGCCTGTAAGGAGAATCCGGGAAAGTGACGATTTTCGATTCGTCGATCGGGCTTGAAACCTGGGATAAATCTGCCATCTCAATTCGACCTTTGGTAGAATAATAAGTTGCACCTTGCTTCGAGGCCTATGCCCGAACTGACTACAACCCGGCCGCATCATGCTTCCTTCTGCGGCCAATTTTTCATGTTATCACGATGAGCCAAACCCAATCCGCCTCTCTGTTCAGCGCTATCGAAATGGCGCCGCGCGACCCCATTCTCGGCATTACCGAAGCTTTCAATGCTGACAAAAATCCGAACAAAGTGAATCTTGGAGTCGGCGTTTATTACGATGACAACGGCAAGGTTCCCCTGCTCGATTGCGTTCGCAAGGCGGAAACCCAACTGATGGAAAAGCCCGCGCCGCGCAGTTATCTGCCGATCGACGGTCTGGCTGTTTATGACAAAGCGGTGCAAGAGCTTGTATTTGGGGCCGATAGCGCGGTAGTTCAAGAAAAACGTGCAGTAACGGTTCAGGCACTGGGCGGCACGGGAGCGCTGAAGATTGGCGCCGATTTCCTGAAACGCTTTTCGCCTGACTCGCAGGTGTGGATCAGCGATCCGAGCTGGGAAAATCACCGTGCCCTGTTTGAAGCCGCCGGTTTCACTGTCAACAACTACCCCTACTATGATCCCGCAACCCGCGGCGTGAATTTCAGCGGCATGCTCAATGCATTGAAGGAAATGCCGGCGGGCTCCATCGTGCTTCTTCATGCCTGCTGCCATAATCCGACCGGCGCGGACTTGACAGAAGAGCAATGGACGGAAGTCATTAACGTCGTGACACAGCGCGGCCTTATTCCTTTCCTCGATATGGCATATCAGGGCTTTGGCGATGGCATCGAAGAAGATGGCAAGGTCGTGCGCCGGTTTGCAGAAGCCGGTGGTCCGCTGCTCGTTTCCAACTCGTTCTCCAAGTCGTTCTCGCTGTATGGCGAACGCGTCGGTGCCTTGAGCATTGCCGCAGTCAGCGCCGATGAAGCAAGCCGCGTCCTGTCGCAATTGAAGCGCGTGGTTCGCACCAACTATTCCAACCCGCCGCTTCACGGTGGCCAGGTGGTCGCTTCCGCCCTTTCCAATCCGGAATTGCGTCAGCTCTGGGAAGACGAACTTGCCGGCATGCGCGTACGTATCCGTGAAATGCGTCAGGCACTGGTCGACAAGCTCAAGAGCAAGGCTCCCGGCCATGATTTCGATTTCGTCATCAAGCAACGCGGCATGTTCTCCTATTCCGGACTCACCAAGGAACAAGTCGGCCGCCTGCGCGACGAATATTCAATCTACGCGGTCGATACCGGACGTATTTGCGTGGCCGCGCTTAACTCAAAGAATATCGATGCCGTGGTCGACGCGATCGCAAAGGTTCTCTAAGCACCGACCCAGCCGCGTAATCAGCGGGTAGACTCGCGCCGGATGAGATCATTCGGCCGCCAATGAAACCCGCTCAAATCTTTGACATCTGCGGAAAGATCGGCCTATAATAGCTGCTCTGTTCCCTGATAGCTCAGTCGGTAGAGCGACGGACTGTTAATCCGCAGGTCCCTGGTTCGAGTCCAGGTCGGGGAGCCAAAGAATTCGAAGGGCCACTTTTGTGGCCCTTTTTTTTCGACCCGCGTAAACACAGGGCCCTCTCTTTTGCCGTATGCCTTATGAGCAAATTCGAAGTGTGGATATCTGCCCTTCATATCTTGGCTCATCTATCCGTCGCGACGCCTGCGGATTCTTACCCTATCCAATTTTAAGTCCCAACAAAAAGATTCCAAGTGGCAATCTTGTTTGCGCAATATCAATTGCCATCGAGAATCGTCTGCCACATTGAAATCATTGCAAACAGGAAAATATGGATCTTTACCATATTTCATGCCACTCACTGTTACAGACGGAAAGTTTTTCATGTCTGGTAAACCTACGCTAGCTTTCGTCATGAGATGAAGCTCGACAGCAGTTGCAAACTGTACTGCGGTTACAACCAAATGTCTGCGTTTATTACCCCCAAACAATGGCATAGGGTATAGGAGGAGACATGGCAAGAACTTCTGCACAAGTGCTTTTCATCCGGAAAGCATCCGAACCAGTCGTGGAAAAGCTGGAGCTTGTATGTCAGGCACCTAACATGACAAGCTTGAAGGCCGCTATTGATAATGGAGCCAATTCCATAAAAATCGACTGCTCCCCCATTACTCCACGCACTCATTCAGGATTTTCACTCCTTCATGACGCCGCATTAAGAAAAGGGATCCGCTACGCTCATGAGCATGAAGCGAAGATCATATTTTCCTTCGCTCCATTAAAGTCGGACGCAACATCCTGGGCAAGATCGATATCCATCATCAGGGATGCATCAAGCCTGGGTATCGATGCCATTGCACTGTCCGACCCGGCATTGATGCTATACACAGCAGCACATTATCCGAAGCTCGCGATCCATTATTTGGTTCCGCCGTCGATAGTCGAGCCTGGCGCAATCAAACACATGCAACGAAGTATTCCCATCTCGCGCCTCATCTTGCCACCTGTGGTTTCCGTCGCTCAAATCAAGGAGATCACCACCGAATTGAAAATCGATGTGGAACTTGTCGGTTATGGCCGTGGCAGTGCCATCCTTGCTCCTCAATCCAAATTCTACAAGGCTGGGAACGCAGGGTATCGGCGACTGACGACCCAGGAAAGGCGTCATGACCTCACCACTTCATCCGCCACACATTGTGGTGCGATCGAACGTTGCGCTACCGCTGACGAGGCCACAAATGATTATATTTTTCAACACGCCTGCGCCGAGCAATGGAACGTGCTGCGTGTTCTTCCTCAGTTGACAGCCATTCATGTACGCGCGTTGAGGATCGAACTGCAGGATCATTCGCCTGCGAAAATTGCACGATTTACAAGGATATGGCGCACAGCCATTGATGAATGTTCACAGGATACTGAGCATTACAATGTGCGTCCGGCATGGCTGGTGGAGCTCAAGCAACTTGCATCACCAATCTGAGTTTTCATTAGTAAGCGCTGCAATGTTGATGGCCATGCCGACGGCAGCGAACTCGTTTCCATGGCTTGAGCTGCGTTGAGAAGCTTACTTCTTCTTTGCAAGACGCCGGTTGCGGATGGATATGGTCCTGGTTGCCACAAAAATCTCGCGCAAGAGGTAAACGAAACTGCCAATCAGCGCGAACATTCCCAGTACAAAACAAAACCCGATAAATCCCGCCAGACCGAGATTAAGCGCATCACCGATAAACAATGACGCTACCACAATGCAGACCAGCAGCCCGCAGGAAGTACTCAATGTAATCGCGCGGTTGATCAGGTGCGCCCTGCGGTAAAGATAGTCAAGCTCCACATAGGCATCGGTATGGTCTGCCGTCGTAGTGGCATTGATCCTGTCCTCAAGAATGCGTGAGCGATCGATAATGCGCGCCAGCCGATTGGTAAGCACTGAGAGCTTTGTGCCAACCCCGGTGAGCAGGAACACAGGTGCAATAGCGAGCTGAATGATATGGCTGATCTCGCCAAGTTGAATATCAAGGGTCATGGTATTGGTCAGATAGTAAGACGCGGCGTGCTTGCGTCATTCCACATATTGGCGTCATTGAGCGATCGCAAACCCGCTAGTACCTGGTGGAACCGGTGGAGAGCCGCGCTTACTATATAGCAATCGCAGAATTGTGCCTTCTCAACGTCACGTGATTTTAATCAGTCAATCGGATTTTTTCGCTGTCCGACGCTGACATATCCTAGACACCACTGTTCGAGGATATTGTTTTCATCAAATCATTTGAATCTGGTGCTCGATATGATCGATTTGAATGTTGAGAAAAGAGATCCCGATTTATCGTGCCATTCCCATGCAGAGGTGCCGGTCAATCCAATAGGCAAATCAGCTTCAGCACTTTTACGACCGAAACATGCCATTCGACATTATCGGTAGACTTCAAGAGCTGGCAAACACTTACCAGGCAATAGAGAAATTGTGATGACAACTTACTTGGAATCCAATCCGGGGCAATTACCGAATTTCATTACTACCCTTGCCCGCTTCCCCGCAAACAAAGTAGGTCCATCGCTATTGTCCATCATCGAATCAGCCATGGATGGCGTGATCGTCGTAGATGCACAGCGTCATATCGTTTTGGTGAATCAGAAAGCAGAACGTATTTTTGGCTATAGTGCAGACAGCCTAATGGACAAGTCTCTGGACATATTGCTGCCCCCAAGGCTTGGCAATGAACAGAAACGGCGAATCGAGCGCTTATCCACAGCGCGATTCAACGCCCGGCGCACCAAGGTGGAACTGAAAGGCATGCATGCCAACGGCGACCAGCTGGTGATGAATACCAGCATATCGCGCGTCGCGGTGCATGGAGAACTTTATCTTGCCCTTATTCTGCACAGCGCGACAGCCCGCAGGCCTTCGCATGAAATCAACCAGCGACCGGTCGGTCCGGCGGACTTGAGGAAATGGGCCGCATCGACCCAGCAAGCCACGGAGGTGGAAAAACGCCGCTTTTCGAAAAAACTCTATGACGATATCGGCCAGCGTCTCAGCGTCCTCAAACTTGACCTTGATTGGCTGGAAAACAGCCTTCCAGCCACGGATGACGGCCTGCCGGCACGAGTGGCCCAGATGCAGGGACTCCTGGATAACGTCATCACCATGACCAAGAGCATGGCGTCGGCTTTGCGCCCTCCTTTACTGGACGACTTTGGCCTGCTCGCAGCCGTGGAATGGATGGCGGAGAGTTTTCAGAAAAGAAGTGGAATAAGTTGCACCGTTGAAACTTCCGGGTGCATCCAGAAACTGGACGATGCTATTGAGTCTGCCATATTCCGCCTCATACAGGAAAGTCTATCGAATATAGAAAGACATTCGCACGCGGGAACGGCAAAAATTGCTTTTGCACATACAGATCATCAACTCAATGTTATGATTCAGGATGATGGAATTGGCATGGAACCCGGAACCGAACATAAACCGGATTGCTACGGTTTGATAGCGATGCAGGAACGCATCTTTGTGTTGGGAGGTACAATCACCATACGCAATGCCGAGCCACATGGGGTAATGATCGAAGCTTCAATACCTGTTGAACCTATTTTTCCCATAGAACAGACGTCTACACCGCCAACAAGCAGCCTATGATTCGAATCGTAATCGCCGACGACCATACTATTATGCGTGAAGGATTGAAGCGCATTCTCGATGGAGCTGACGACATTGAAGTGGTCGGTGAAGCCGTAGATGGTTTCGAAGCATTGGCGCATGTGCGCAAGGGCGGATTCGACCTGCTCATGCTGGACCTCTCCATGCCAGGCCGTAGCGGAGTGGAACTGATCCGGCAAATCAAAGATGAAGTGCCCAAGCTGCCCATCCTGATTTTGACCATGCATGAAGAGGAACAGTATGCGGTTCGCGCGATTCGCGCAGGTGCGCGCGGCTATCTGACAAAAGAAAGCGCTGGCACGCAACTGGTCAGTGCCATACGCAAAGTCGCATCCGGCCGACCGTATATCAGCCTCGAGGTGGCGGAACAGTTGGCAATGGACGTCATGCCCGCCAATGAAGACTTGCCGCATAAGCAGCTTTCAAATCGTGAATTTGAAGTATTTACCTTATTGGTAAGCGGCAAATCGATTACTGAAATTGCAGACTTCCTTCATTTGAGCGCAAAGACCGTCAGCACGCACAAGACCCGCATTCTTACCAAGATGAACATGAATTCCCTCGCCGAGATGGTTCAGTATGCAGTTCAGCACCGGCTTCTCGGACCTTTAAAAAATTGAAACAGGAGCAATCAGCTCCTGTTCGCATGCCCTCCTCCTGCTTTCCTTCCTAGTTTCTCCTTTCCAAAACGTTTTCGTTTTCATCCTGTTTTCCTTTTTGGTAGTCAGGATACGGCATTGCCTGTCTGCTGCTCCGCTTTAGGCCCTATCCACACTTGATTCGGGAGATGCGTTCGCACCATAACGCGCTGGCGATGGCACGTGGTAGCGTTGCTACGACGCGTCGTCGTGCCTGACACTGCAATGCCTACAGCGCCTTTGCATTTCCGAATGAGGTGGAAACAGGCCCGCAAACTAAAAGTAGCGAATTCCATGTCAACCTCTGGTGCCGCTCAGAAAATGTTACACACGTTTGTAGGCGCATTCCTACAAGTGGCATATCTTCCCTACACTTCAATTCAGCCCCTCCCGATAGCCAAAGCCCTGTTGCAGTTGCGATACTGGCTACCTCTTATTACCTCTTATGAAGTGCCACAAGCTGACAATGCACGACCGATGTTCTAGATCAAAACCCTTGAATGCAAGGACTGAACAAATCGGCGGCACTGGATCCTATGCGTGCCAGTCTGAACCCGCATGCATTAACTGAATTACCTGAATTAGGAGATGACTATGTTGTCAACTCAAGCATCTGATGTCCGCACCGACACACCAACTTCAGCAGTGCACTCATCTTCCGTCGAAGCGGGTTGGCAACGGCAGGGTAAATTGTGGTCGAATCTGAAAGAATTGTGCGACGTGCTTCGCATTCCATCAGCAGCGATCCATACGGACGAGGAACTGCTGTTCCAGCATGTACAGTTCAAGACCGGGCAGCGCATCCATACCATCGGACAGCCGTTCGACACGCTCTACATCGTGCATTCCGGGTTCCTGAAGACAGTGTTGATCGATGAGTTTGGCAACGAACAGGTATTGAGTTTTCCCATGAAGGGCGATCTCTTTGGCGTGGATGGCATCCATACAAAACGCTATGCTTCCGAAGCTGTTGCACTGTCCAACTGCGACTTGATTCTGTTGCCGTTCAAGAAACTGACTGCGCTTGGACGCGCGCATGTGGAATTCGAACATGCAATGTATAGCGTCATGAGCCGCGAACTGGTTCGTGAACAGGCGATGGTCAGCATGCTGGGAGCGCTCAGTGCGGAGGCGAGAGTGGCGCGCTTTCTTGTCAACCTTTCCGAGCGTTATGCGGACATGGGTTATTCCAGCAAGCTGTTCAATCTGCGCATGACACGTCATGAAATCGGCAGCTACCTCGGTCTGACTCTGGAAACTGTGAGCCGGACCCTCTCCGCGTTCAACGAAATCGGCCTGATTACCGTTGATCAGCGCTCGATTGGCATCAAGGATCTTGAAGCTTTGCGCACCTTGCGCCGTCTGCCGCCTTCGAGTTCGCGAGCGAAGCAGGTGGCCGCAAAAAAGTCCAAAGCCGCGACCAAACCGAATGATCAGCCTGATCCCGATTGGGGAACGCAGTTGGCTACCGCATGAGCGGATGAGAGAACTGAGCAATAAAAAAAAGCCCGTCAGATTGACGGGCTTTTTCTATTGATGTCCATGGATGGCATCGCATCACCTACGCAGTGCCAGATCTTCCCCTGATAAGATTGCGCACATGAAGTGCCAAGCCGCATGGAAGCATGCGGCCAGCAATTTCCCTGCCATTGCTACTTCTTTTTGCCACTACCAGCGGGTACCGGCTTCCGTTCCGCATTCGTGGTTGATGCGGTGACAACTGGCTCACTTGCAGCTACATCGCCGTTCAGACCGGTCTCGGTCGCTTCCGCGCTCCCGCTCTCCGCAGCCGACGCAATATCACTCACGGCACCAGCACTGGCAGCGACATATCGCGATGTTTCACGGTCACTAGACGCCCCTGTGTTGCCGAATGCGGAACTGACATTCGACAGATTTCGCTGAGCCAGAGAACTGGCTTCCTTGAATGCACCCTGCCATGCAGAGAACAGGCCGCTCAATGGATGGGATACGGTTTCGGATGCTGGCAACGCCATGGATACACTGTCCTGCCGGCTCAGACCGCCGGTTGTCTGGGCACGCAAATGCTCGACATAATCCTGCACGCCCTTGCCCAGTTCACTTTGCATTTCCACGACGATACGAACCAATTCGCGCTGATAGTTGACTGCCTGATCGGAGTTGCGCGATACCACGCCGGACTGCAAGGCGGCATTGAGCGATGCCGGATCTCTGGCCTGAGCAAAGGCCTCGGCAAAATTGAGTTGTTCATTCACAGCGTGATGCGCCGCACCTCGCAACACCCGATCGATCTTTTCCGCACTCGCAAAAATCGTGTCGAGGAACCGCCGGGACGCCTCGATTTGAGTTCGATACACATCCAAGAATGGATTTGCCATGTTTTGCATTTGTCGATCCTGATATAAGCAATGAGTAAGGGACTTTTACGGCCAGTGCTATTCTCTGCGGATTCAACTACCGGAAGCCTCGGCCTTGCAGGCCGCTTGAGCCATATCAATCCCGCTTTTCCGCAACTCACGCTCAGTACATGTGCTGTCCGCCATTGATGGCGATGTTCGCGCCCGTCAGAAAGCCGGCTTCCTCGGAGCACAGGTAGGCGACAAGGCCCGCGACTTCCTCAGGTTTGCCCAAGCGGCCGATGGGGATCTGCGGAAGTATCTTTTCCTCCAGGATGTCGGCTGGAATCTGCAAGACCATTTTGGTACTGAGATAGCCCGGGGAAACGGTATTGACAGTAATGCCCTTGCTGGCAACCTCCAGCGCCAGAGCCTTGGTGAAGCCATGCACGCCGGCCTTGGCAGCCGCATAGTTGGTCTGGCCAAAGGCGCCTTTCTGGGCATTGACGGATGCGATATTGATGATGCGGCCCCACTGGTTCTCCAGCATGCCGTGCATGACCAGCTTGCTCATATTGAAGACACTATCCAGGTTAGTCTTGCGGACGGCGACCCAATCCTCATGGGATAGTTTTCGGAGAGTTGCGTCCCGGGTGATGCCGGCATTGTTGACAAGAACATCGATTCGCCCGACATCCCTGAGGATTTGCATGACCCCCGCTTCGCAGGAGGACAATTCGGATACATCGATGCAGGCGGCGGCGAAATCATGGCCTTCGTTCTTGCGTTCGCTCAGCCATGCCTTGGCGTTGGTATTGGAGGGCGAATAGATTGCGACCACTTGAAAACCGGACCGGTCAAGCATTTTGCAGATCGCTTCGCCCAAGCCACCCATGCCGCCTGTGACAACTGCTACGCGTTTGGTATTCATGGCGTCTCCTCATCGTATAGGCTGTATCGATTAACGGTGCGGTCTGACCATACGCACCCGCTTCACGCTTGCTAACTGCTTGATACAGATCCGGCCCAATGTTTCAAACACGGACGAGGACCAGCAAGCACCGTAAAAGTGTGCAGACACATTGGATTGGGCACCCCATGTTTGGTTCGTGCCGATAATGCTGCTGTACATGCCCATGCGATTTGGTCGGTAATGCCCGTCCCAGTGGAGTGAGTTAAACATTTGCTGCGCAGTATCGGCGTGATACTCGTCCATTACTTGACTTCAGTCTCCCAGCAGTTCGGTCGCGATCGACTGCGTGTCTTTCAAAGTCTGCAATACGATATTGGATCGGATGTCCAGCACTCCATTTGACTTGTACAGTTTCTCGAGCACAAAGGCTGAAAAATGCTTGAGGCTGCGGGCCCTGACTCTAAGCAGGTAATTGGCTTCCCCCGTAATGATGTACGAACCAACCACCTCCGGCCACGCCTGCAGCGAGGCGGAAAAATTCTCATGCCAGTGTTCAACGTCGCGGCGCATTGTCACCTGCACGAAAGCATCCACTTCAAGGCCGAGCGCTACCGGATTCAGGATAGCGCTGTAACGGCTGATCATGCCGGCTTCTTCCAGCAATCGCACCCTGCGCAGACAGGACGAGGGCGATAGAAAGACTTTCTCCGCAAGCTCCAGATTGCTCATTCTGCCGTCCGTCTGCAGCAGGTTGAGCAGCTTGATATCGATGGTGTCAAGATTCATTCGAATGTTTCTCTGCATTAAACGGGAATATTGAAATTTAATTCTAACTTAGAGTGAATCCATCGTCGATTTTGAAGAAAAAAACTGTCTCAAGCGTCATAAAATGCATTCATCGCCAAAACCATGAACGCTATATGTCCACAACCGAATTGCTCTGGGACATCAGTCCCGCGCTGTCACCAGCAACTCCAGTCTGGCCGGGGGACACGGTCTACAGCGCCGAACCGACCTGGAAAATAGAGCATGGCTGTCCGGTCCGTGTCAGCCGCTTCACCATGTCGACGCACACCGGAGCGCATTGCGATGCGCCGTCACACTATGACCCGGACGGAGAAGCTATCGATGCCGTCCCGCTGGATGCCTATCTCGGCCCTTGCCGCGTCATCGACTGCATTGGCGCGAAACGCATTGAACCGCACCATGTCGCGCAGGCATTGGAAAACAGCCCGCCGCGCCTGTTGCTGCGCACCTACGCCAATGCGCCTCAGGATCGCTGGGACGAGGGTTTCGCCAGTATCGCTCCCGAAACGATTTCCCTGCTGGCGCAACACCACGTGGTGCTGGTGGGTATCGATACCCCTTCGCTCGATCCGCAGGAATCCAAAACCATGGATGCCCATCACGCTGTTCGCGCCGCCCGGATTGCCATTCTGGAGGGCATCGTGCTGGACGCCGTCGCACCGGGCGACTATGAATTGATCGCCCTGCCCTTGAAACTTGCCGGCCTGGATGCCAGCCCGGTTCGCGCCGTCTTGAGGCGCCTGAAAGGAGATACCGCATGATCCCGCGTTCCCGCTGTACCGCCATGGATGCCGACGATGCGCTGCAGGCGCTGCGCGACCAGTTTGCATTGCCGGCCGGCGTCATTTACCTGGACGGCAATTCGCTGGGCGCAAGGCCGAAGAATGCACTCGACCGTGCAAGGCAGGTCGTCGAAGCGGAATGGGGCGACGACTTGATCCGCAGCTGGAACAAGGCCGGATGGTTCGATCTCCCGGCAAGATTGGGCGCGAAGCTCGCGCCGCTCATCGGAGCCTCCGCCGATGAAGTCGTGGTGACCGATTCCACCTCCGTCAATCTGTTCAAGGCACTCGCCGCAGCCTTGCGGCAGCAGGAAGAAATGCGTCCGCAGGAGAACCGCAGGACCATCGTCACCGAGCGCGCCAACTTCCCGACTGACGTATATATCGCGCAAGGACTCGCGTCATGGCTGGACCGCGGCTATGAAATCAGGCTGGTCGACTCGCATGACGAGCTGCCGCAGGTGATCGATGAGAAAACGGCGGTCGTGATGCTCACGCATGTCAACTACCGCACCGGGCGCATGCATGACATGGCTGGAGTCACGGCATTGGCCCACTCACGCGGCGCGCTGATGCTGTGGGACCTTGCCCACTCGGCCGGCGCCGTCCCGGTGGACCTGAACGGCGCCGATGCCGACTTTGCGGTCGGATGCACCTACAAATACCTGAATGGCGGCCCCGGCGCCCCGGCCTTCATCTGGGTGCCGGCACGCCATCAGGCGGCTTTTCGCCAACCGCTGTCCGGATGGTGGTCGCATGCGAGCCCGTTCACGATGCAGCCGCGTTTCGAGCCGATCGAAGGAATACGGCGGGCATTGTGCGGCACCCAGCCCATCACTTCGCTCGCGCTGGTCGAGTGCGGCCTGGACATCTTCATGCAGACCTCGATGGAAGCGATCCGCGCCAAGTCGCTGGCGCTTACCGACTTGTTCATCGAACTGGTGGAAACCCGATGCAGCCGGCACCCTCTCGAACTCGTCACGCCGCGCGAACATGCACAGCGCGGCAGTCAGGTCAGTTTCGCGCATCCGCACGGCTATGCGGTCATGCAGGCACTGATCGAGCGCGGCGTCATCGGCGACTATCGCGAACCGCATATCATGCGCTTCGGCTTTACGCCTCTCTATACCAGCTTTACCGATGTCTGGGATGCCGTTGAAACGCTTGCCGACATCCTCGACCGCAAACAATATGATCCTGACGCCCGGCGCGACGCGGTCACCTGATGGAGATACGAATGGAAAAGGAAAAACAATCCGGATCCTGGCATGGCGCCAAGATGGATTTCAGCACGGCGATGAGCTATGGCGACTATCTCGGTCTTGACCAGATACTGTCGGCGCAGCACCCGCGATCGCCCGACCACAACGAGATGCTGTTTATCGTCCAGCATCAAACCAGCGAACTATGGATGAAGCTGATGCTGCACGAACTGCAGGGCGCGCGGCGGCAGATGCATCAGGGCGATCTGCCGCCCGCCTTCAAGATGCTGGCCCGGGTCGCGCGCATCATGGACCAGCTGGTGCATGCCTGGGACGTGCTGGCCACCATGACGCCGCCGGAGTACACGGCCATCCGGCCCTACCTCGGCCAATCCTCCGGCTTCCAGTCCTTCCAGTACCGGGAAATCGAATTCATCCTGGGGAACAAGAATGCAGTGCTGCTGAGCGTTCATGAAACGTCGCCGGAAGTGCATGCCCGCCTCGACGCCGCCCTGCGCGCTCCGTCCATTTATGACGAGGCTGTCCTGGCCATGGCCCGCGCCGGATTGCCGGTCGACGAGGCCCGGCTGCATGCCGACTGGACGCAACCGACGACTGCCGACGAATCGGTCAAGGCCGCCTGGCTGGAAGTCTATCGAAACCCGTCCAAGCACTGGGCACTGTATGAACTGGCTGAAAAGCTGGTCGACCTCGAAACCGCTTTCCGCTACTGGCGTTTCCGCCATGTGACTACCGTCGAACGCATCATCGGATTCAAGACCGGCACCGGTGGCACTGCGGGCGCCAGCTACCTGAAAAAAATGCTGGAAGTCGTGCTCTTTCCCGAACTGTTCGCGCTGCGTACCGCCCTGTAGGCGGCGCCAGTACAAACGCTTCAATAGCACGAACAGCAATGGAATAGTATGGAAAATCAGGAGGATAGCGCCGCTGCAACAGGTATAATATCGCGCAAAGCAAAGAGCGAGTGGTGAGCAATTGATCAATGCGCTGTAGAGAAGTCCGCTTTCCCCCTCACGTTCGGGCCGCTTTTGACGCGGCCCGATTCATTTGGCGGGCCGGACATTCTATTTTGCTCATGCAGTATTCGCCATTACCGATACGCACCTATGTCAAATAACCAAGGCAGCAAGCCCATCGAACTCAAGATTTCAACGGTCGTCGCCGTGTCGGCGATCCTGCGCACGACCGAACTCGCCGCAATCGACGCGGCATTGAAACAGGCTACTGGCGGCGCCCCGGACTATTTTGATCATGATCTGGTTGTAGTCGATGTCAGCGGTTGCGGACAGGACATCGGCTCGATCGACTGGCCAGCCCTGACCGCGCTCTTTCGCACCTACCAGCTCAATCTCGTCGCCGTGCGCGGGGCGCCTTCGGATCTGCAATCGCAGATCGTCGCTCACGGCTTGAGCATCGATACGCTGGCCCAGCAGCGCCAGGAAACACGGGAATCAGAACCGGCTGCAATCCACGCCGCGCCGGCACCCGCTGCGGCGCCTCCTGCACCGACGGCTCCTGTCATTGAGCGCGTCGTGGAACGTGTTGAGGTGCCCACGGCCATGCCGGCGATGATCGTCGACGCTCCAGTCCGTGCCGGACAGCGCATCTATGCCCGCGGCAGCGACCTGATTGTCAATGCCATCGTCAACAATGGCGCCGAGCTGATTGCCGACGGCAGCATCCATGTTTATGCTCCCTTGCGCGGACGCGCGCTGGCAGGCGCCAGCGGCAATTCGGATGCCCGAATTTTCACCTTGAGCATGGAAGCCGAGCTGGTTTCCATCGCCGGCGTCTATCGCACATTCGACGGCGGCTTGCCCAAGGATCTGGCGAAACAGCCGGCACAGGTACGTCTTGAAGGCGACCGGATAGATATTCTGTCCATTCGCGCTTAGTCATTTGTCTATTAAGGAGTTTTTTGTGGCGAAAATCGTTGTTGTAACGTCCGGCAAGGGAGGCGTCGGCAAAACCACCTCCAGCGCCAGCTTTGCATCCGGGCTTGCCTTGCGCGGACACAAGACCGCAGTGATCGACTTCGACGTCGGCCTGCGCAATCTCGACCTCATCATGGGTTGCGAGCGTCGCGTCGTGTATGACCTGATCAACGTCATCAACAATGAAGCCACGCTGAACCAGGCGCTGATCAAGGACAAGCACTGCGAGAATCTGTTTGTCCTGCCGGCGTCCCAGACGCGCGATAAAGATGCGTTGACCGAAGCGGGCGTCGAGCGCGTCCTGAACGAACTGGCAAAGATGGATTTCGAGTACATCGTCTGCGATTCGCCGGCCGGCATCGAGCATGGCGCGGTGATGGCCCTGACCTTCGCTGACGAAGCCATCGTGGTCACCAACCCGGAAGTCTCTTCGGTCCGCGACTCCGACCGTATCCTCGGCATCATCCAGGCAAAATCGCGCCGCGCCCAGAAAGGCGGCGAGCCGGTCAAGGAACATCTGCTGATCACGCGTTATGTCCCCAAGCGGGTCGAAGCGGGCGAAATGCTATCCTACACCGATGTGCAGGAAATCCTGCGCATTCCGCTGATCGGCATCATTCCCGAATCCGAATCGGTACTCCACGCCTCGAACCAGGGCAATCCGGCCATCCACATGACCGGCTCGGATGTCTCCGAGGCTTATCAGGACGTGGTCGCACGCTTCCTCGGACATGAGGTGCCGCTGCGCTTTATCGCTTACGAAAAACCTGGCCTGTTCCAGAGACTCTTCAAAGGTAGGTGACATGGCGCTGCTCTCATTCCTGTTCAATACCAAGCCCAAGAGCGCAAGCGCGGCCAAGGAGCGCTTGCAGGTCATCATTGCGCGCGAGCGGAACGGCCGCGACGGCCCTGACTTTCTGCCCGCCCTGCACAAGGAATTGATCGAAGTGATTTCGAAGTACGCGAAGGTCAACGCCGACGACATCAAGATTTCTCTCGATCGCCAGGGCAACCTGGAAGTGCTGGATGTGAATGTGGTGCTGCCTGACGCCGCACCGGCGAAATAATCAAGGCATCATCCACGCTGCCTGGCCAGCCCATCCATGGGAATGGTCAGGCAGCTGCTTGCTGCTCCCGCCAGAACCTTTCAAGCTCAATCCATTTCCTGCCGCCCGGTCCGCGAGCTTGCTGCCCTGTCAGTGAAGCTGGTGCTTCAGATCGGATAGTTCCCGATGCGCCTGCATCACGACATCCCGCAGACTGCTATCCATTTCCTGCGGCGCATTTTCACATGCATCTTTCGCCCGGTCGCCGATCTGCTCCAGGTCGTCGACATACTGGCGGATGCGGCTTTCATCCTGTGACTGCATCATGTCATTGCTCTGCATGATTCGCTGGTCCAGCAGCTGCATGCTGTCCTTTACCGCCATCGGAACACCGTTGGTCGATTCGCAACGACGGGCGGCATCGTGAATGATGTCTTCCACATGACTCAGGCGCTGCTGTAATTCGTTTGTCTGCATCATGGTGTTTCTCCTTCCGCTGAATGGTGTCTGATCGACAAGGGTAAGTTTGATAAGCCCCTCGCGGGCGAGTTCCAGTCGCTCCGAAGAAAGCCGCCGATGGAGAAAGAGACCAGCCGGTGTCGACGCCTTGGGTTCCGCTGCTGTCGCATATATAGAGACAATTGCGTTGCAACCTGTATGCGCGAACTCGGATGATGACATTCTGTCAAAAGTTCGTGTTGCTCTTGCGTTGAGAGAGCTTTGTACTTTGTGAACAGCGAACGTCACTGGAGAACATCATGAGCTTTATGCGCCCGCGTTTCTTCCTTGTCATGATGGTCGGCCTTTTTTTCACCGAGCTCGCATGGGCCCAAGACACGCGATGGAAGACCGACCCGTTGTCTCCGGCGTCACCGTCAGGGATTCATGGCGCAGTGTCTGGGACCAATCCCTGGCAATACCAGCACAGCTATCATGCCCCTATTTATACCTATCCGCCTGTCATGACGGTGCCGGTTATACCCAAAGCCTACATGGAGAAAAACGCAAGAGAGATGCAGCGAAGCCATTGGCACTTCTATTGCCGGAATAGTCAAACCTATTTTCCTCATGCCAAGGATTGCCCTCAGGGCTGGGAAGTGGTAAATCTGCAGCCAGACTTGAGATGAACCATGAAAATCGACATTGCCGCACCCACGTCACTCGTATGCTTGATATTGCTCACCAGCGGATGTGCCGTGCCCTCACCCAATGCGCCTAGCGTCATGGTTCTCCCGGGGACGGGGAAAAACTTTGACCAGTTTCGTGCGGATAACGAGCTTTGCCGGCAGTTTGCATCGGAGCAGCTCAACAATGCCGGCGGCGAGAGCGCAATTACTGCAAGCGGAATCGGTTCGACTGCGCTGGGAACGGCGCTGGGTGCCGCAGCCGGTGCCGCAATCAACGGAGGACGAGGTGCGGCAGCTGGAGCAGGCGGCGGTTTTGCGCTCGGCGGGCTGGCCGGTATCAACGCGTCCGAAACAGCGGCAGGACGTCTGCAGCAGCGCTATGACATCAGCTATCAGCAATGCATGTATGCGAACGGGCACCGTCTCCCCTCCAGCGGCGGCATCATGGGACAATTCTTCCATGGCTTTTCGGGAAGGCCCGCAGCAGCCCCTTGAGTGCGTCAGAGAAATAGACTAACGCTTCGGTATCAGCATACCTTCCGCCTGCAACTTGCGCCCCGCATGGCGGTCTTAGTCCGTTCTTCCCGCCGCCCTCGCCTGCGCCCGAAGCGCTGCGCCCTTGCATTTCCGGTACAATCCGCCCCAACATGAATACCCCGAAAAACCTGTTTTCCTACCCCCGTTTCCGGCCTGACTACAACAAACCGGCGCCGTTTCTGCCGATGTCCCGCGCAGAGATGGACTCTCTCGGCTGGGACAGCTGCGACGTCATCCTGATCACCGGGGATGCCTATATCGATCACCCCAGCTTCGGCATGGCGCTGATCGGGCGGCTGCTGGAAAAACAGGGATTCCGCGTCGGCATCATCAGCCAGCCCGACTGGCATTCGGCGGAAGCATTCCGGGCGCTCGGCAAACCCAATCTCTATTTCGGCGTTACCGCCGGCAATATGGATTCGATGATCAATCGCTACACGTCGGACCGCAAGATCCGTTCCGAGGATGCGTATACCGCAGATGGCGATCCCAACAAGCGTCCCGACCGCGCGGTGACGGTCTATGCGCAGCGGGCGCGCGAAGCTTTTCCCGAGACGAATATCGTGATTGGCAGCATCGAAGCCAGCCTGCGCCGCATCGCGCATTACGACTACTGGTCCGACAAGGTCCGACGTTCGGTTCTTCCCGATTCCAAGGCGGATATCCTGCTCTACGGCAATGCCGAACGCGCGTTGGTGGAATTGACGCACCGCCTGGCTGCCGGCGAACCTATCCGTGCGATTCGCGATCTGCGCGGCACGGCATTCATGGTATCGCGCGACTGGAAGCCTGGCTCCGACTGGAGCGAAGCCAACTCGACGCGCTACGACACTCCCGGCCGCATCGAGCCGCATGCCGACCCTTATGAAATGAAGTCGAAGGAGCCCTCAAGCTGCGCGACGGATGCGGCCGTGCCTGCAGAGAAGCCTGTGCTGATCCTCAGCCGCGAAGAACGGCAGGCGGCACTCAGAGAGCAGCGCAACAAGACCGTCGTGCGGCTGCCAGCGTATGAAGCGGTGAAGGATGACCCGGTGCTCTATGCGCACACGTCCCGCATTCTTCACCTTGAATCCAACCCGGGCAACGCCCGTGCTCTGGTACAGGCGCACGGCGAGCGCGACGTATGGCTCAATCCCCCGCCGCTGCCGTTGGCGATGGACGAGATGGACGGCGTCTATGACCTGACCTATGCGCGCGCGCCGCATCCATCCTATGGCAAGGCCCGCATTCCTGCATGGGAAATGATCCGCTTCTCGGTCAACATCATGCGCGGCTGCTTCGGCGGCTGCACTTTCTGTTCGATCACAGAGCATGAAGGACGCATCATCCAGAGCCGTTCCGAGCCATCGATCCTGCGCGAAATCGAACTTATCCGCGACAAGACCAAGGGCTTCACAGGAACGATTTCGGACTTGGGCGGACCGACCGCGAACATGTATCGCCTTGCGTGCAAGGACAAGAAGATAGAGGAGTCATGCCGGCGCCTTTCGTGCGTTTATCCGAGCATCTGCGTCAACCTGAACACCGATCACAGCAAGCTGGTCCAGCTCTACCGCAAGGCGCGCGCCATTCCCGGAATCAAAAAGATTCTGGTCAGCTCGGGCTTGCGCTATGACCTCGCGGTGCGCTCGCCGGAGTATGTGAAGGAACTGGTGACGCATCATGTCGGCGGGCTGCTGAAAATTGCGCCGGAGCACTCCGAGGACGGTCCGCTTTCCAAGATGATGAAACCGGGCATGGGCTCGTATTACGCATTCAAGGAAATGTTCGAGCGCTTTTCGAAGGAAGCGGGCAAGGAACAGTACCTGATTCCCTACTTCATCGCAGCGCATCCGGGCACCACCGATGAAGACATGCTGAAGCTGGCGCTATGGCTCAAGCAAAACAATTTCCAGCTCGACCAGGTGCAGACCTTCCTTCCGACCCCGATGGCCATGGCAACTGCCATGTACCATGGACGCAAGAATCCGCTGCACAAGGTTTCCGCAGACTCGGAAACCGTGGAAACGGTACGGGCGGGCAAGATCCGGCGCCTGCACAAGGCATTCCTGCGCTATCACGACCCGGAAAACTGGCCGATGCTGCGCGAAGCCCTGCAACGCATGGGACGTGGCGACCTGATCGGCAGCAGCGACCGGCACCTTGTCCCCCGCTATGACACACCGGCAATGGGCATGGGCGGCAAGCTGTCGCAACGAACGATGCCGAAAGACCTCAACCGCACCAAGAAACCAGGCTCTTCGCCTTTGCAGGCGCAGCAGGCCCGCAGACCAAAACCTGCCGGCAACCGGCCAGGAAAGTTCAGTGCGCCGGCGAAGGCAGGCAGGAAATAAAACTGCTCACGCCAATCCCGTGTCTTCCCACGTCGGATGGCGTCAGCGGATTTTACATGGCAAGTCAGGGATGGTAGATCAGTAATCCATAGCGGGACTATGGACAATGGACGGCGAACGGAACGCGACCAGTCGGGAGAAAGCGCAGTCTCATGACATCGAATGACGCTCATTGGCACTAACCTGTGTTTGATAAGCGTCGCGAGCGGTTCGGAGTCGCGTTGCGTTCAGGAGCCCGAGCGCACGCGCACGAATGTACGCCGAGCACCGCAGGCGCGTCCCGGGATCGGCAGCAGCTTATCAAACACAGTCAAGTGCGAATTGCAGGTGGATGCACTTGTCGCTAAGCCTGCCTTTAGAGCGGATTGCGGATGAGTGTACGGAAGCATCGGTTTGCCTTGCCCTGCATTTCGAGACAGAGCAATTCGTCCCTACACTCCCCGCAATCCGCTCCAGGCGCTGGCATCCGCGCCCTTCCGTTTTAACTTGCAGGAATGGCAAACTATATACCGTAGCAATTTTGCAATTATTTGCGCGAGTCAACTCGCTTTGCGTATTCTCAATCAAATATTTGCAAAAGTTGCCTAAAAGACTATTGATTCGAAGAAGCTGTTCTATACAATGACTCAAGGCAATCGATTGCTTTATCTCAATGGGGACAGCATGCATAACGTACATCAAGACGTAGTCGTCATCCAGTCGGAAAAGACCTTCAACTACAACAAGCTTCAAGCCGCACTGTGCATCGCTTCCTCTGCCGCGGTAAGTATCGGCATGATCTACGCTGCGATTCAATGGATCGCCTGAAGTAACATTCCAGCGCCATGTCGGGGATGTCTACCGCATCCCCCTTCCACATCTATCTTTCTACATAACTGAGATAGAGATAGCTTGCGATCAGCAGTGTCAGCACGATACACGCAAACGCAAAGCCGATTCCCGCGCTCATACAAAACAATGCCGCGCAGAGGTAATTGGCACTCTGGGCGGACATATTCGACATGACATCTGACAGCACCCGCATGAGTTGCATCATGCAAAGTGCAATACCTGCCCACTTCCACATATAAAACGGCAAAACGCCACGCTGTTCGCGATTGTGCCGATAATTGGCAATACGCTGCTCCACTGTTCCGCGTCCCGCATCCTTGAACTTCCAGAACGGTATTGCAAGTCGCCAGATGTATTGAAGGAAAAGCTTTAACTTCTGGAACGGCATGCGTTCATTATTGTTCATAAGATCATAGCCTCCTGCCTATTAGTCAGGATTTGCCTCTTGCCGTTCAAAGGCCTTGGCTGATCGAAGGCGGGCTTCCTGGACGGGGCGCCTTCCGGCTATTCAGTCCGTGGTCCGCGAACCCTTTTCCCGGAAAGCCGTCAAGAGTTGAACAAGACGCATCTTTGATCATGCCCAGTTCGCGGGCAGTTCCTGAAAACCGGTTTCATTGCTTAGCCAAGAAGCGCTTGAGATAAACCTGCACGTACCGTTGGAATTTTCATGTCCGATACCATCCTCGTCGTTGAAGATAACCCGCTCGATATCGAACTCGTTCAAATTGCCATGGAAAAATGCGGATTTCCCCATGAAGTGGAAGTTGTTCGCGATGGTGAGGAAGCACTTGATTTCCTGCTCGCTTCAGGCGCCCATGCTTCCCGGGTGCGCGAGAATCCTGCCGTCATCGTCCTTGATCTGAAATTGCCAAGAATAAATGGCATTGAAGTGCTCGCGAAAATACGGCAAACCCCCGAACTGGCATCCATTCCGGTCATCATTCTTTCTGCTTCGGCTATCGACAAGGACCTGGAAGCAGCCCATGCGCTCGGCATCAGCAGCTATATCGTCAAGCCGATGGAATGGCAGGGTTTCAGTGAAAAACTCTGCCATGCGATGGAAGCTCAGACGTCGCACACGCGGCAATCAGCCTAAGATGCATTCATGAAAAAGGTCCTGAAATGCAAAAGGCCTGCGAGTGCAGGCCTTTGTTGGACCCATCCGCCGCAAAGAATGGCTATAAGATGGTGTCTTGAATTCTGGTGGACAGTACTGGGATTGAACCAGTGACCCCCGCCGTGTGAAGGCGGTGCTCTACCCCTGAGCTAACTGTCCGAGAGCTCGCTATTATGGCACAAATGCTCCGGCGAATCAATTTGCAGGAGCAGGTTCGGCACGCCAGATGCAGGTGCCTTTCACTTCCTTGTCGAGCTTGTCCAGCAGCGAGGCATGCTCGGCCAGTTCGCCGTCATCCGCCGCAAGCACAATCATCTCTTCCACAGGCGCAGCCGCGATGATCTGTTCAGCGTCCGCGTCAGGTTCATCTACGGCGAGTTCGATGGTCAGGCTGTTCTGGCCGCGCGTCATCGCGAGATAGACTTCCGCCAGCAACTCCGCATCCAGCAAGGCTCCGTGCAGCACACGGTGGGCGTTGGAGATGCCGTATCGATCACACAGCGCATCCAGGGAATTGCGCTTGCCGGGATGCAGTTCCTTCGCCTGCACCAGCGTATCGGTGACCATTTCGACATGTTCCTTGAAGCGCGGCAAGCCGAGGCGCTCGAACTCGGCATCGAGGAAGGCGAGGTCGAAGGGAGCGTTATGGATAATGATTTCGGCGCCGCGCACATAGTCGCGCAATTCAGCGGCGATTTCAGCGAACTTCGGCTTGTCGCTGAGGAATTCCGTGGTCAGGCCGTGTACCGCAAGCGCGCCCTCTTCCGAGTCGCGCTCCGGATTGATGTAGAGATGAAAATTGTTGCCCGTCAGTCTGCGGTTGACGATTTCCACGCAGCCGATCTCGATGATGCGGTCGCCGGAGCGGGGATTGAGGCCTGTGGTTTCAGTGTCGAGAACGATTTGTCGCATGTCTAGTGTGTAGCTGCAGCAGGTGTGGACAGCGCCCCGGGGACGGGCGCATGCGTTTTCTGGCGTGCAAAGAAAGTGTAAAACGTCGGAACGACGAACAAAGTCAGCAGTGTACCGAAAGTCATGCCGCCGACAATCACCCATCCGATCTGAATGCGCGATTCAGCGCCGGCGCCGGTGGCCAGTGCCAGCGGAACGGCGCCCAGCACCATCGCGCCGGTGGTCATGAGAATCGGACGCAGGCGCAGGACAGCCGCTTCGACAATGGCTTCCTGCAGTGCCTTGCCTTCCTCGCGCAACTGGTTGATGAACTCCACGATCAGGATACCGTGCTTGGTGATCAGGCCTACCAGCGTGATCAGGCCGATCTGGCTGTACACGTTCAGCGTGCCACCGGTCCATTGCAACGCCGCCAGCGCCCCTGCCATCGAAAGCGGCACGGTCAGCATGATGATGAAAGGATCGATGAAGCTTTCGAACTGGGCGGCAAGCACCAGGTAGATGAAGGCCAGGGCAAGAATGAAGGTCATCGCCAGGCTGCCGCTTGATGCGCGGTATTCGCGCGAGGAACCCGCCAGGTCGGTGGCATAGCCTGGCTTGAGGATGGCCTTTGCGGTGTCTTCCATGAAGTCGATCGCTTCACCCTGCGTGTATCCGTTGGCAAGATTGGCCGAGATGACGACGGCGCGGCGCTGTCCGAAGTGATTAAGCTCCCGCGGCGCCACAGCTTCCCGCACCTTCAGCAGACTGGACAACGGCACCATCTGCTCCTGCGCGCCGGGTGTCTTGCTGACCGCCCGGACGAAGATGTTGTTGATATCGTCCGGCGCGTCGCGCTCGCCGTTCTTGATCTGCACGATGACATCGTACTGATCGCCGCCCTTCTTGAAACGGGTCACGTTGCGGCCGCCGAGCATGGTTTCCAGCGTGCGGCCGACGGTCTCGATCTGCACGCCGGCATCGGCCGCCTTGTCGCGGTCCACTTCCACGTTCACCTGCGGCTTGTTGAGGCGCAGATCGGTGTCGATATTGGCCAGGCCGGGATTCTTGCCGGCTTCGGCCACGATGCGCTGAACAACCTGCTGCAATTCTTCATAGGAAGCGTTGCTCAGCACCACGAGATTGACCGGACGCTCGCGGATCGACTGGCCAAGAGAAGGCGGCGCATTCGGAAAGGCCAGCACGCCGGGCACGCCCGCCATCTTCGGCTGCATTTCCTTGATCATGTCTAGGGTGCTGCGATTGCGTTCGGACCAGTCGACGGTACGCATGAAGGCGACGCCGCGCTCGACCGTGGGATTGCCCGCGACGATGAAGACGCGGTCGATTTCCTTGGTCTCGGCGGCGATGCCTTCGAGCTGGCGCGCGTACTTCTCGGTATAGGCAAGCGATGCGCCGTCAGGTCCGGTCAGGGCGGTAAAGATGATTCCCCTGTCTTCCACGGGGGCCAGTTCCTTTTTCATGGTGCTTCCGAGCCACACCAGTCCGCCGATGACGACGAAGTACACCAGCACGACCAGCCAGCGCGCGCTAAGCGTCATCGTCAGCAGGCGGCGATAAGCGGCGGTCATGCCGTTCAATACGCTTTCGATGGCTCGGTAAATCACGCCATGCTGCTGAGCAGGCTGATGTTTCAGCAGCACCGAGCACATCATGGGTGACAGCGTGAGGGCGATGAAGCCGGAAACGATCACCGCACCGGCCAGCGTGAGCGCGAATTCCACGAACAGGCGTCCAGTGCGGCCCGGCGTGAATGCCACCGGGGCGTACACCGCAGCCAGCGTCATCGTCATCGCGATCACCGCGAAACCGATTTCCTTCGCGCCCCTGAGCGCCGCGTCAAAGGGGCGCATGCCATCCTCGATATGCCGGTAGATGTTTTCCAGCACGACAATCGCGTCGTCCACCACCAGGCCGATCGCCAGCACCAGCGCCAGCAGTGTCAGGGTGTTGATGGTGAAGCCGGCGAGCGACATCAGCGCGAACGCGCCGATCAGCGAGACGGGAATCGTCACCAGGGGGATGATGGAGGCACGGACCGAGCGCAGGAATACGAAAATCACCAGGGCGACGAGGATTACCGCTTCGCCGATGGTCTTGTACACCGAGCTGATCGAGCGTTCGATGAAGACGGTGTTGTCGACCGAAATGCTGATCCTGACGCCTTGCGGCTCCAGTTCCTCGTTCAGCTTCGGGAGTTCCGCCTTCACATACCCGGCCAGCTCCAGCGGGTTCGCAGTCGCCTGCCTAATCACGCCGAGCGACACCGCATTCTGGCCATTGAAGCGCACCGAGGAGCGTTCGACCGCCGGACCGATTTCCACGGTGGCGACATCGCGGATACGCACAGCATAGCCGTTGACGGTGCGCACCACGATATCTTCGAACTGGGTCGGCGTGGTCAGGTCGGTCTGGGAGACGACGGAAAATTCGCGCTGTTTCGATTCGATGCGTCCGGCGGGGATTTCGATGTTCTGCTTGCGCAGCGCGTCTTCCACATCCGCCGGCGCCAGCCTGTATGCCGCGAGCCTGTCGCGGTTGAGCCAGATGCGCATCGCATACTTGCGCTCGCCGTTGACGCGGACGTCGGCGGCGCCGGGCAGCAGTTGCAGGCGCGGCTTGACGATGCGGTTGGCGATGTCCGTCAGGTCGAGCGGCGACAGGGTATCGCTGGAGAACGACAGCCAGATGATGGGACTGGCATCGGCCTCGACCTTGGCGATCACCGGTTCCTCGATCGTCTGCGGCAGCTTCGAACGCACGCGCGATACGCGGTCGCGCACATCGTTGGCGCCCGAATCCGGGTCCTTCTCAAGACGGAAACGCACCGTGATCTGGCTTTGCTCGGCGCGGGAGATGGAGGTCAGCACATCGATGCCGTCAATGCCGGCGATCGAGTCCTCCATCGGCTTGGTGACCTGGGACTCGACGATTTCCGAACTCGCGCCGGGATAGCGGGTTTCCACCGTGACCACCGGTTCATCGATCTTGGGGTACTCGCGTACGGCCAGTCGCTTGTAGCAGACCAGGCCGATCAGTACGATCACCAGCGACATCACCGTCGCGAAGACCGGACGTCGGATGCAGATATCGGATAACACCATGGCAGGCTCCGCTCAGCTCTTGTTGGAAGGGGCGGCCGGTCCGTCCGGCGGTACGGGTCCGGTAGCGGATTTGCCGCCGGGCGCAATCCGGATCGGCGTGCCGTCACGCGACAGGCGGATCTGTCCGGCGGTGACGACAATGTCGCCCTCCTCCAGTCCCTGCGTGATCTCGACCTTGGCCGCGCGGCGCAGGCCGGTCTTGACCTCCACCTTCGACGCCTTGCCGTCGATCACTTTCCATACCATCGTTTTCGTGCCCTGCGGGACGATGGCCTCTTCAGGCACGACCAGCGCCCGCTCTCTTTCCGCAAGAATCAGGCGTACCCGGGCGAACATGCCTGGCTTGAGGCGGGCTTCGGGATTGGCGATGCGGCCGCGCAGCAACGCCGAGCGGCCAGAGCTGTCGACCTGCGGATCGATCGCATCGACGCTTGCGCGGAAAGGCTTGTTTGGCAGCGCGTCGACCAGCACTTCGAGAGCCTGGCCGGTGCGGGCGACGTCCGCGTAGCGTTCGGGGATACGGAAATCCACCTTGACGCTGGAAATGTCTTCCAGGTTGACCAGGTCGGCGCCATCCTTTACATAGTCGCCGACGCTGACGTTGCGAATGCCGACGATGCCTGAGAACGGCGCGCGGATTTCCAGCTTCGACAGGCGGGCTTCGGCCAGCGCCAGCTTGGCTTCCAGAACCTGAACGTTGGCTTGCGATTCATCACGTGCGCGTTCGGAAATGAACTTTTGCTTCGCGAGATCGGCGTTCCGCTCGAAGTTTGCCTTTGCAATGCCAAGCTCTGCCTTGGCCTGCTGCACCTCGGCCTGGTTCACCGTGGAATCGAAGGCGACGAGAACCTGTCCCTTCCTTACCTGCTGGCCATCCTTGAAGTTCAGTCTGGCGATCCGTCCTGCCACCTCCGGCCGGATCATGACCGCCTCATTGGACCGCAAGGTGCCGGTCGCATTCACGTCTTCGACCAGCCGCACCGCGGTCACGGGCGTCACATCGACCGCCGCAGGCCCCCCGGAGCCAGCCCTCTGCCCTGCCTTGCCAGCGTTGTCCGCCGGTTTGGCGGCGCCGGTCTGTTCGGCCGGGGTATGAGGCTTGCGCTGTTCGATATAGGCATAGGCGCCCAGCGTCATGATGCCCAGGGCCGCAACCGTGGGGTAAAGGAGTCTCCGTGGCTTCATTTTGTTTGAGTCGTTCTATGCGCTCGATAATGTGAGGGACGCTGTCCAGGTCCCGGGCACAATTTTTCCATTGTGCAACTGTAACACTATAGAACAGTTGCGCCGGCCGAAGCAACGCCCCGGTTGGCGAGGGCGTCGGCGCGCTCATTGCCGTCGTGGCCAGCGTGTCCTTTCACCCAGCGCCATTCAATCTGATGCGTCGACCGCGCAGCGTCCAGCGCCTGCCACAGATCGACATTCTTTACCGGCTCCTTGGAGGCGGTCTTCCATCCGCGGGCTTTCCAGCCGTGTATCCATTCGCTGATGCCTTTCTGCACATACTGGCTATCGGTATGAACAATGACTTCGCATGGCCTCTTCAAGGCCGACAAAGCCTCGATGACAGCCTTCAGTTCCATCCGGTTATTGGTCGTATTGAGCTCGCCGCCAAACATTTCCTTCCTGTGGGGGCCTGCTATCAGCAATGCACCCCAGCCGCCGGGGCCCGGGTTTCCCTTGCAGGCGCCATCGGTATAGATTTCAACTTTTTCCATGTTTCTACTTGTGTTTTTGTACGCGATTTGTCACGGGGACCCCTTGCGGCGCCTTGGCCGATTGCTTGATCCAGGCCGGTCCGATCAGGCGCATGCCGCGTACCCGCTTGACTGCCTGCACCATGTATACGGCGCCGAGATAGGGCCACCAGCGTTTGCCCGCCTCTTCCATGAAGGCGAAGCGGGTGAGCCATTTCTCCGTCAGGCAAGGCGGCGCATAACAGCCGAAATGGCCGCGGTTGACTTCCATGCTGAGCAGCTTGAGCCAGTCCTTCAGCCGCGGCAGGCTGATGAATTCCCCATGCTCGGGAAGAAAATGAGCGCCGGTCAGGCGTCCGGTCACCTGGCGCAGGCCCCACAGGCTGGCCGGATTGAAACCGCAGATGATGACCTGGCCTTCCGGTATCAGCACCCGCTCCACTTCCCGCAGAACCTGGTGGGGTTCCTCGGCGAATTCCAGCACATGGGGCAGCACGATGAGATCCAGGCTCTGCGAAGCGAACGGCAATTCGGCGAAGTCATGCACCACGACGATCGGCGTAGCGGCGGTGTTCGCCGGGTCGGACGGCATGTGGGTATCGGTCAGCCACTTGTTGGGCATGCGGTTGGCGCGCAGCGCGTTGATCTGCGGCAGGCCGATCTGCAAGGCATTGAATCCGAAGATATCGGCCGTCAGCATGTCGAGGCGCTCCTGCTGCCAGGCGCGAACGTAGCCGCCCACCGGCGTTTCGAGCCAGGGTCCGAGCGCTATAATGGCCTTTTCGGGCAAGGGATGATCCATCGTATGTTAAGTGTACTGACTGTACCGGCGTTCCAGGACAATTACTTGTGGCTGATTCACGATGGCGTAAACGCTGCAGTGGTCGACCCCGGCGACGCGGCGCCGATCCTCGACTGCCTGGATCGCCACGGCCTCGTCCTCTCTGCTATTTTACTGACACATCACCATGCTGACCATGTCGGTGGTGTCCCGCAATTGCTTGCGCGGTTTTCCGTACCGGTTTTTGGCCCGCGTCAAGAACCGATTCCAGGGATTACGTATCCTTTGAACGAGGGCAACTCCGTGACGGTCCCGAAACTGGGGCTTGAACTTAAGGTGCTGGATGTACCGGGCCATACCCGTGGACACATTGCCTATCATGCACCGAAGGAGTCCTGGCTTTTCTGCGGCGACACCCTGTTCGCAGGCGGCTGCGGCCGTCTGTTCGAAGGCACGCCGGAACAGATGGTGAATTCGCTGGAAAAGCTTGCCGCCCTGCCCGGCGATGTCAAGGTGTACTGCGCGCACGAATATACCCTTTCAAACTTGCGCTTTGCCCTTGAAGTAGACCCTGCCAACGATGCATTGCAGGAACGTTTCGCCAGAGAACAGGCAAAGCGCAATCGCGACGAACCGACAATACCGTCGACTATTGCGATCGAAAAGGAAACCAATCCTTTTCTGCGATATCGCGAGCCAGCAATTGCAGACCGGCTGATGACAACCGGACATGTTTCCTCAAGGGAACCAATTGCCGTATTTGCTGCCCTAAGGCAATGGAAAAATTCCTTCCGCTGAAAACAACGCGGAACCGTTGTCATCGTGATATCGAACAGCATGCAAGTGCCGATAAATCTTGACGCAGGAAAACACCATTACGTAAACTCCGTCGATTCAACCGGGCGCCCTGGCTGCCCTTCATCCACAGCAAGTGAGGACTCATGCATCCGCTGAAAAAAAGAACATCTCGTTTTGCAGCGCTTCTCCTCCTCGGCGCCCCGGTCGCCACCTCGGCAGCAGATCTTTCCCTCCCGCTCTACAACTGGTCGCAGGTTTCCTCGATGGAGCGGCCCTACGATCCGAACGATCCATTGATACAGATATTGTCAATGGAAGAAGTTGATGTCTGGGCGCGCATCCGCAAGGGTTTCGGCATTCCGGACCTCGACAACCCGCTGGTGGTCAGCCAGACCCAGTTTTACAGCTCGCGCCCGGATTACTTCGTGCGCACCACCACCCGGGCGTCGCGCTATCTGTTCCATGTGGTTCAGGAACTTGAGAAGCGCAACATGCCCACCGAGCTGGCGCTGCTGCCTTTCATCGAATCCTCATTCAACCCGCAGGCGTATTCCACCGCGCATGCGGCGGGCATGTGGCAGTTCATCCCCTCGACCGGCCGCGACTTCAACCTGACGCAGAGCACGTTCAAGGACGAACGCCGCAACGTGCTGGCCTCGACCGAAGCGGCGCTCACCTACCTGCAGAAACTCTACGGCATGTTCGGCGACTGGCAGCTGGCACTGGCCGCCTACAACTGGGGCGAAGGCTCGGTGCAGCGCGCCATCAACAAGGCGCGCGCCGCCAACCAGCCTATCGATTTCAACAGCCTGTCGCAGTACATGCCCCTGGAAACGAAGAACTACGTTCCCAAGCTGCAGGCGGTCAAGAACATCATCGCCGCGCCTGCCGAATACGCCATCACCTTGCCGAAAGTGGACAACCAGCCCTATTTCGTCACCATCGGCAAGACGCGCGATATCGATATCAAGGTCGCCGCCCAGCTGGCCGAGCTGTCTATTGACGAATTCAAGGCGCTCAACCCGCAATTCAACAAACCGGTGATCGCCGGCAGCTCCGACACGCAGATCCTGCTGCCCCAGAGCAATGCCGAGAAGTTCAAGGCCAATCTCGGCAAATGGGGACGCGCGCTGTCGTCCTGGACCGCGCACAAGGTGACCAACGCCCGCGAACGCATCGAATCGATCGCGTCCAAGTTCGGCACGACCCCGGAGGTGATTCGGGAAGTCAACAATATTCCGCCGAAGATGGTGGTCAAGGCGGGTTCGACCCTGCTGGTGCCGAAGCCGGAGCATGCTCCGGAAAAGGATATCGCTCCGGAGCTGGTGGATTCGGCAATGATGATCACCGCACCCGACATCCCGGAAACACGGCGCATCTGGGTCAAGGTGGGCAAGAAGGACACCCTGACTTCGATCGCACAGCGCAACCGCGTGAGCGTTTCCCAGATCAGGGATTGGAACAATCTCAAGCAGGACAAGGTGGCGGCCGGGACTTCGCTGCAGCTGGAAGTACCGAACCGGCAAGCCGCAGCGCCGGCCCGTCAGGCTTCGCCCCCTTCAAAGCAGGCCGCGCAGAAGGCCCCGGTACGCCAGGTCGCCAAGCAGGCGCCGGCTTATCGCAAGGCGCCGCCCGCACCGCCGCGCAAGACCGTGGCGACCAATACGAAAAAGAAGTCGAGCTGAGCGGTTAACAAGCTTGTGCAGGATTGGAGTGCAGGCCCCGGCGCCTGCACTTTTCATTTCCGCGCCGGGCATTTCCGCGTCAGGCGTTGACCGGCGTGCCTTCGGCCGTACTTAGCGTGGAATAAGTCGATGCCGCGAGCAGGCGCTTCGTGTAAGCCTCTTTCGGGTGGTTGAGCACTTCCTCGGTGGTGCCACGCTCGACGATCTTGCCGTCCTTCATCACCATCACCCGGTGCGCCATCGCGCGGATGACGGCGAGATCATGGCTGATGAAAACATAGGCAATGCCGTACTTGCGCTGCAATTCCGCAAGCAACTGCAGCACCTGCTGCTGCACCGATACGTCGAGCGACGATGTCGGCTCGTCGAGCAGGATCAGCTCCGGCTTGAGCACCAGCGCGCGCGCAATCGCAATGCGCTGGCGCTGGCCGCCGGAGAATTCATGCGGATAGCGCGTCATCATTTCGGGGGCAAGTCCGACTTCCTGCAAGGCGGCGGCCACCGCATCGCGCAGGCCCTGGCTGCCAAGCCCGGGCTGGTGCAACTCCAGTCCCTCGCCGACGATCTGCTCGATCGTGCGGCGCGGCGACAGCGAAGCGAACGGGTCCTGGAATACGACCTGCATCTTCGCCCGCAGGGGCCGCAAGGCCGTGCTTTTCATTTCGCTGATCGGATGGCCGATAAAGGAAATGCGCCCGCTCACGGCGGCGGATGACAGCCGCACCAAGGCCATGCCGAGCGTCGACTTGCCGGAACCGGATTCGCCGACGATGCCCAGGGTTTCATGCGGCCTCAGCTGCACATCGACGCCATCGACGGCGACGAAAGGCTCCTTCCTGAACAAGCCCTTCTTGATCGAGAACGTGCAGCGCAGCGGGTCGGTGGCCAGCAGCGGCATGGCGTCTTCGCCAACCTCCTCCACCATGCGCTGCGGATGGCTTGCGAGCAGCTTGCGGGTGTACGGTTCGCGCGGATTGGCGAACAATTCATGGGTGCTCGCCGTTTCGATCAGCCGGCCCTTTTCCATTACACCGACGCGGTCCGCGAAATGACGCACGAGGTTGAGGTCGTGCGTGATCATCAGCACGGCCATGTTCTCTTCCCGCTGCAGCTGGTTGAGCAATTCCAGTATCTGTACCTGGATGGTCACGTCCAGCGCCGTGGTCGGCTCATCGGCAATCAGCAGCTTCGGCTTGCAGGCCAGCGCCATGGCGATCATCGCACGCTGGCGCTGGCCGCCGGACAGCTGGTGAGGATAGGCCATGGCGCGGCGCGCCGGTTCGGGAATGCCGGTCTTGTCGAGCAGGTCGACGGTACGCCGCGCGGCTTCCTTCGCATTGATGCCTTCGTGCAGCATCAGCACTTCCGCGATCTGGTTGCCGATGGTGAACAGCGGATTGAGCGCGGTCATCGGTTCCTGGAAGATCATGGCGATATCCTTGCCGCGCACCGCACGCATCGCGCGTTCGGGCTTTTGCAGCAAGTCCTCGCCGGCGAACACGATGCGGCCGCCATATTCGGCGTCATGATTCAAGCGCAGGATGGCCAGCGAGGTGACGGTCTTGCCCGATCCCGACTCACCCACCAGCGCAAACTTTTCGCCCGGCGCGATGCTGAAGCTGACATCGTTGACCACGGTCGATGAGCCGAAGCCGACGCGCAGATTCTGTACTTCGAGCAGGCTCATGCCTTCCTCCGCACGTCCATGGCATTGCGCAGCGCATCGCCGATATTGGTGAGCAGGAGAAGGGTCATCGTCAGCACCAGGAAAGTTGACATTGCGATCCACCAGGCGTCCAGGTTGTTCTTGCCCTGCGCCAGCAACTCGCCCAGGCTGGGCGTGGATGGCGGCACGCCGAGTCCGAGGAAGTCCAGGCTGGTCAGGGCGAGAATCGCGGCGCTCATGCGGAAAGGCAGGAAGGTGATCACCGGCGTCATGCTGTTGGGCAGCACATGGCGCAGGATGATCTGCCGGTTCGACAGCCCCAGCGCACGGGCGGCCTGCACATATTCGAGATTGCGGTTGCGCAGGAAATCGGCGCGCACATAGTCCGACAGGCCCATCCAGCCGAACAGCGAAAGCAGGACCAGCAGCAATCCCAGGCTGGGCTGGAAGATGGAAGCGAAAATGATCAGCAGGTAAAGCTCGGGCATGGAGCCCCAGATTTCCATGAAGCGCTGGAACAGCAGATCCGTCTTGCCGGCGAAGTAGCCCTGAAGCGCGCCGGTGATCAGGCCGAGGATCACGCCGGTGATCGTCAATGCCAGTCCGAACAGGACCGACACCCGGAAACCGTACAGCAGCCTGGCGAAGACGTCGCGTCCGCGGTCGTCGGTGCCGAGCCAGTTATCGGCCGAGGGCGGCGCCGGATTGGGCGACTTGGCGAAGTAGTTGAGCGTGTCGAAGCGATAGCGGTTGACGGGATAGACCGCCCAGTTGCCGTCCTTCTGGAACTGGTCCTGGATGAAGGGATCGAGAAAATCCGCCGGCGTATCGAAATCGCCGCCGAAGACCTTTTCCGAATAGTCGGTCAGGATCGGAAACATGGTCTGGCCGTTGTAGCGCACGATCAGCGGCTTGTCGTTCGAGATGGCCTCCGCCAGCAGGCTGACGACGAACAGGATGCTGAAGATGATGAGGCTGACACAGCCCCGGCGGTTCTGCTTGAAGCGCAGCCAGACGCGCTTCCACGGGGAGACGGATGAGATCGGCTTGTTTGGAGTCATCGGCTCAGGCTTTCGAATTGCACGCGCGGATCGGCCCACACATAAAGGAGATCGCCGATCAGCTTGACGACCAGGCCGATCAGTGTGAACAGGTAAAGCGTTCCCATGACGACAGGATAATCGCGCCGAATCACCGACTCATACGACAGCAGGCCGAGGCCATCGAGCGAGAACAGCGTTTCGATCAGCAGGCTGCCGGTGAAGAAGGCGCCGATGAAGGCCGCAGGGAATCCGGTCACGAGCGGAATGAGCGCATTGCGGAACACATGCTTGTACAGCACGGTCTTCTCGCTCAGGCCCTTGGCGCGCGCGGTCAGCACATACTGCTTGCGGATCTCTTCGAGGAAGGTGTTCTTGGTCAGCAGCGTCATCACCGCGAACGAGCCCGCGACCGATGCGAGGACAGGCAGCGTGATATGCCACAGATAATCCAGCACCTTGCCCGTCAGCGACAGCTGCTCCCAGTTGTCGGAAGTCAGCCCGCGCAGCGGAAACCACTGCACGAAACTGCCGCCGCCGAACATCACCAGCAGGAACACGCCGAGCACGAATCCGGGGATCGAATAGCCGATCAGCACCGCGATGCTGGTGGCGACGTCGAACCGGCTGCCTTCGCGCACCGCCTTGGCGATGCCCAATGGCAGCGAGATGAAATACGTGAGGAAGAAAGTCCACAACCCCAGACTGATCGATACCGGCAGCTTGGATTTCACCAGGTTCCAGACATCCATGTGATGGTAGAAGCTTTGCCCGAGATCGAAGGTGAGAAAGCCCTTGAACATCTGCGCGAAGCGTTCCAGCGGCGGCTTGTCGAATCCGTACAGCGCCTGGATCTCCTTGACCCGCTCCGCATCGACGCCTTGCCGGCCGCGGTACTCGGAGCCGCCTCCGCCGCCGACTTCACCGGCGCCGACCTGCCCTTTCTTCAATTCCATCAGCGCCTGTTCCACCGGACCTCCCGGCACGAACTGGATCACCGCGAACGTGATGGCGATGACGCCGAACAGCGTCGGAATCATCAGCAGGATGCGCTTTGCAATATAGGACCAGATATTCATGTCTTACCTCGGCTTCTGCTGCCACCAGCTCGATATCACATAGGGATCGGCCGCATAGTACAGGGGCATCTTGGCGGGAATGCCGAAACGGCTGCGATAGGCGACCCTGTGCGTCGACGAGAACCAGTGCGGCACGACGATATATTTGTGCAGCAGCACCCGGTCGAGCGCGCGCGCCGCGGCGATCAGTTCGGTGCGCGAACCCGCGGCCACCAGGTTGGCCACCAGCTTGTCCACCGCCGGGTCCTTCAGCCCCCAGGCATTGTTCGAACCCTTCTCGTCGGCCGCCTTGGAGCCGAAGGTATCGAACATTTCATTGCCGGGGCTGGTGGTGTCGGGAAAGCGGATACTGGTCATGTCGAAGTCGAATTCCTCCATCCGCTTCTGCACCAGCGCATAGTCGGCGGTGCGCTGGTTGACCTGGATGCCGAGCTTCTGCAGGTTGCGGATATAGACGCTGATGATGCGCGACAGCGCGGACTGGTCGTCCAGGATTTCAAAGGTGAACGGCTCGCCCTTGGCATTGCGCAGCGCGCCGTCGCGGTATTCCCAGCCAGCCTGTCTGAACAGTTCCCGCGCCTGCAGCAGGTTGGCGCGCAGCGAGGCCGGCGGATCGGTACGCGGCTGCACCGGCGCCGGACCGAACACTTTTGGATCAAGCATGTCGCGCAAGGGCTCCAGCAGCTTCAGTTCGTCCTCGGAGGGCATGCCGGACGCCGCCAGTTCGCTGTTGTTGAAGTAGGAATAGATGCGCTTGTACTGGTTGTAGAACAGCTGCCGGTTCATCCACTCGTAGTCGAGCGCGAGCCCGAGCGCCTGGCGCACCCGGATGTCGGAAAACTGTCCGCGCCGCAGGTTCATCACGAAGCCCTGCATGCCGGCCGCGTTCGAATGCTGCAGTTCGCGCTTGACGATCTCGCCGCTCGTGAATTTCGGGCCGATATAGCTGCGCGCCCAGTTCTTTGCGCTGTACTCGACCACGACGTCGAATTCGCCTGCCTTGAAGGCTTCCAGCCGCGCGACATCGTCCTTGTAGAAGCGGTAGATGATGCGGCCGAAATTGAACATGCCCCTGCGCGCAGGCACGTCATTGCCCCAGTAGTTGGGATCGCGCTTGTAGATGATGGAACGCCCGACATCGTAGCGCTCGATCAGGTAGGGCCCGGTGGCGATCGGCGCTTCCAGCTGTATCTTGTCGAAGCTGGTCTTCGCGCCCCACTTGCGGGAAAACACCGGCACCCCGCCCACGATCAATGGCAGCTCGCGGTTGAGCGCCTTGAAATCGAAACGCACGGTGCGCTCATCCACCACGACGCATTCCTTGACGTCGGCGAACACCGACTTGAACTGCGGCGCCCCCTTGGCCAGAAGAGTGTCATAGGAATGCTTGACGTCGGCCGCGGTCACCGGGTCGCCATTGTTGAACTTGGCCTTCGGATTCAGCCGGAAGGTCATGGACATGCGGTCCTCGGCCAGCTGCATGTCCTCGGCCAGCAAGCCGTACATGGTGGCCATCTCGTCCGCCGAACTGGTGGCCAGCGTCTCGAACATCAGGTTGGAAACGCCCGCCGCCGCGACGCCCTTCATCGAATACGGATTGAACTTGTCGAAGCTGGTGCGCCGGTCGGGATTGGCGAGATAGAGCTCCCCCCCGCGCGGCGCATCCGGATTCACATAGTCGAAATTCTTGAATCCCTCCGGATACTTGGGCGTGTCATAGAGGGAAAAAGCATGGGCGGCATGGCTGCCGGAGCTGTAGGGAATGGTGATACCCAGCAGGATAGAGAGGAGTAATTTGCGCATTCGCCTGGTTAGAGAGGTCGGTTTAGCGTCCACAAGACCGGGGTATTGTACCGAAAGGAATTTTCCGGGGAACGGTTTTCACCGCCAATCGAAGCAACTTGCCTTACGTTAATTGAATTTTACGGTTGTAGCATGGGAAATGGAGCTGCAGCTTGATTTCCACCAGACTCTTTCGCCTCGAGGATAGTTCGCCAAAAGTTGCTCCCCGCTCCAAGTCTCCCTACAATCTTGCCAGTTCAAAAAAGGGACATGATCCCATTCCGACGGGCTTTGCACAGGTTTGCCAGGCCGGGCGGCGTAAAATACGACAAATTCAACTGGAGTCTCCTATGGCATTCCTGCAAGGCAAGAAAATTCTGATCACCGGCCTGCTGTCCAACCGTTCGATTGCTTACGGCATCGCACAGGCCTGCAAGCGCGAAGGCGCCGAACTCGCTTTCACCTACGTTGGCGAGCGCTTCAAGGACCGCATTACCGATTTCGCCAAGGAATTTGGCAGCGAGCTGATCTTCGACTGCGACGTCGGCAGCGACGAGCAGATCAATGCGCTGTTTGCCGATCTCGGCAAATCCTGGAACCAGCTGGACGGCCTGGTGCATGCCATCGGCTTCGCTCCGCGCGAAGCGATCGCGGGGGATTTCCTCGACGGCCTGAGCCGCGAGAATTTCCGCATCGCGCACGACATTTCGGCTTACAGCTTCCCGGCCATGGCCAAGGCCGCCCTTCCTTTGCTGAGCAGCAATTCCGCGCTGCTGACGCTGAGCTATCTCGGCTCGATCCGGGCACTGCCGAACTACAACACCATGGGCCTTGCGAAAGCTTCGCTCGAAGCCAGCGTGCGCTATCTCGCCGAATCGCTCGGACAGAAAGGCGTGCGCGTCAACGGCATTTCGGCCGGCCCGATCAAGACACTCGCCGCCAGCGGCATCAAGGATTTCGGCAAGATCCTCAACTTCGTGAAAACGCATGCGCCGCTGCGCCGCAACGTTACGATCGAGGATGTCGGCAATACCGCCGCCTTCCTGCTGTCCGATCTCGCCGGCGGCATTACCGGTGAAATCACTTACGTCGACGGCGGCTTCTCGCATGTGGTCGGCGGCATCGCCGAACCGAGCGAAGGCTGATGTCGGACATCATCCGGCCTTATTAAACCGGATGGATTTGAAGCGCTGACCTTTAAATCAGCGCTTCCATCTTCATATAACTAATGCTGGAGCCGGTCTTGCATTAAAGCATCATGACTTCTTTGTGCAGCGCCGAAATTTCTCCGGCACAGGAATGCATTCCTCTGTATAATGCGTCCCTGTGTTTGCAACAGGCAGACACGTCGTAGCACCGCAACCCTTTAGCAATAAACCATAAAGCCCTCCCGCCTCTGGTGTCGCCCATCTAGACACCGTCCCGGCGCAAAGCTTTTGTGCCGAAATTTCTCAGAACCCATTTCTCAGCTGTTTCGTTGGTTGGCGTTGCCTTTTCAAATCGTTCGCGAGCTCGTTACGAGTGTGGTCGCGGCGTTGATTTTTAAGAAAGAAACACAATGACTTTTGAAGCACTAGGCCTGCATTCGTCCATTCTCACAGCACTGACCGAAGCCGGCTATACCAAACCTACTCCTGTCCAGGAGCAGGCGGTACCTGCGGCATTGGCGAACCGTGACTTGCTGGTCTCTTCCCAGACCGGCTCCGGCAAGACCGCCGCCTTCATGCTGCCGGCACTGCACAAGTTCGCCGAAGCAGAACAACAAATTCAAGCGGGCGCCAAGACGCCCAACCAGGAACGCCAGGCTTCCCGCGCACGCGGCGAGCGTCCGCGTTTCCAGCCTGCACAGCCGAAGATGCTGGTGCTGACCCCGACCCGCGAACTCGCGCTGCAAGTCACAACGGCCACCACCAAGTACGGCGCCAACCTGCGCCGCGTGCGTGCCGTGTCGATCCTCGGCGGCATGCCCTATCCGAAGCAGATGCAGCTCCTGTCGCGCAATCCTGAAATCCTGGTCGCCACACCGGGCCGTCTGATCGATCACATGGAATCGGGCAAGATCAACTTCTCGCAACTGGAAATCCTGGTGCTGGACGAAGCGGATCGCATGCTGGACATGGGCTTCATCGAAGACATCGAGAAGATTGTCGCGGCAACGCCGGAAACTCGCCAGACCATGCTGTTCTCGGCAACGCTCGACGGCGTGGTCGGCAACATGGCCAAGCGCATTACCCGCGACCCGATGGTCATCCAGATCGCCAGCCTGGGCAACAAGCATGAGAACATCCAGCAGCGCGTGCACTTCGTCGACGACCTGTCGCACAAGAACCGCCTGCTCGATCATCTGCTGCGCGATACGACGCTCGACCAGGCTGTCGTCTTCACCGCGACCAAGCGCGATGCCGATACCATCGCCGATCGCCTGAACATCGCCGGCTTCGCCGCAGCCGCCCTGCATGGCGACATGCACCAGGGTGCCCGCAACCGCACGCTCGACGCGCTGCGCCGCGGCCAGGTGCGCGTGCTGGTGGCAACCGACGTGGCTGCGCGCGGCATCGACGTGCCGGGCATCACCCACGTGGTGAACTATGACCTGCCGAAGTTTCCGGAAGACTACGTGCACCGCATCGGCCGTACCGGCCGCGCCGGCCGCAACGGTCTGGCGATTTCGCTGGTCAACCATGCCGAAAACATGAACATCAAGCGCATCGAACGCTTCACCAAGCAGCTGATTCCGGTTGATATCATCGAAGGTTACGAGCCGAAGAAAACCGCACCGGCACCCCGTTCGGCACGCAAGCCGAATGGCTGGAAGCCGGGCGAAGGCCGCAACGGCAAGCCGGGACAGCGCAGCTTCAGCAAGCCGGGCGCACCGCGCAAGGAAGGCGGCGGCTTCGGCAAGTCCTCGTCGTCGGCCTCGCGCTTTGCAGGCGACGGCAACCGCCGCTCCTTCGGCGACCGCTAGAGCGTTTTCGCCCTGACCGGCCTGGTCAAGGTGAACCGCTCTAAGCATCGCCGGCAGGCGCTCTTTCGGAACAACGAAGCGCTGCAGCCTGGTCTCGCATCAGAACCGCCCGGAAAACCGGGCGGTTTTTTTTCGCCGTCGGTATCGGCGATATGGTCGATATGGTCTACAGCACGCAGGTCCGAAAGCCGATGAACATGGTGTCGCGCTCGGGCAGGCAGAAGCGGCGGAACTTGAGCGAGTGCATGCGCTGCTGCGTCATGACGGATGCGCCCCGCACCGACTGGTGCGAGATGAAATGGGGCTCGGAATATTCGCGATAGGCATCCGGCGCAAAGCCGGGATACGGCTCGAACGGCGAGCAGGTCCACTCCCACAGATCGCCCCATCGCAGCGCAGGATGGCCTGACATGGCCGCATATTCCCATTCCGCTTCCGACGGCAGCCGGCAGTCGGCCCAGACGCAATAGGCCTGCGCCTCGTACAGGCTCAGGTGCCGCACCGGCTCATGGCCCGGCAGGACGATATGCTGGCCGAAACGGTCGCACAGCCAGTGCCGCCCGTCGCGCACCCAGTCGCGCGGCGCGGAACGGTCCTGCAACATCAGCCAGGCACGGCCGCCGACACTCCAGAACTGCGGATTCTGATAGCCGCCGTCGGCTACGAATTCCGCAAACTGCGCATTCGATACCAGGGTGGAATCCATGGTAAAGGCCGGCACGCGGCAGGCATGCGCCCATTTTTCGTTATCGAAGACAAAACCGTTGCCCGGCGCACTGCCCAGCTGTATGGTCCCGCCCGGAAAGCTTATTTCGCCCTGCGCCCAGTTCGGCGCCGCACGAACCGGCAGCTCCGGCGGGAATGCGATGCCCAGCGTCTGCAATTGCTCCAGCATCAGCTCCCGCCGCATGTCTTCATAAGCGAGCACGAGCCGATAGGGATAGAGCGCGTCATCATTGCCGCCGGCGCGCGAGAGCTTGTCGAGCACGCGATCGAGCACTTCGTGGCAATACGTCTTCAGCGCGCCGGCGCTGGGCAGCTCCAGCTTCCACCGCATCCGATGGGATACCGTATTCGGATCGAACCAGTCGTCGCCCTTGGTCAGCATGGAGGTCCGATGGGCCGCCGTCGGCTCGCTCGACTGCGCTTCACGCAGTACATACCATTCCGCAAACCAGGCAATATGTCCGAGTTCCCACAACGGCGGATTGAATTCCGGCCGGGCGGCAAGCTGGACTCCGGCGCCGAAGCCGGCTGCGAGGAAGGCCTCGATCAACGTCAGGGTATCCCGGCGGGCATCCTGCAACGCAGTCATCAAGTCAGGAGCGGAAGCGGTTCGAAAGGAAACATTCATCTGGACGGAAGGTGAAAGGATAATCCAGCCTCTATTATTGGCCGGACAAGATGCATTTGCCAGCGGCGGCCTGGGACCGGTCCCGCGCAGGCCGCTGCCGCCTGATGCGCAATGCCGCCGGCGTGCCGTAGCACTGACCCACAGTCCCACAATCCCACAATCCGGGCCCCGCCGAAATATGCTGGAACTTGATTCAATGGCATTGAAGGAAGTTTTTGCTTGACAGTTCATTTGCCAGTCACCTACATTAACCGAATGTTGACCGCTCACGCACAACTCGCCCTTCACCTACTGCCCGCAGGCACCCTGCTATCGGCAGCCGCACTACTACGCCTAGCGCGCTGATACTGTTACCCCTCCCGTAGTCTGTTATCACGTTGCAAGCAGTATCCGCACTCCAGGGCATCGGAGACGAAGGTCGATATTTCCACAGGTCAGCAAATCATGTATTTCAAGCGTCTTCCCGTAACGTTCATCTCCGGCGATCTGGTCGCCCCGGTGATCTTTGCGCGTGCGCTATCGCTGCTACCTCTACCGATCGGTTGCCTGGCCATGCGCTAGTGGCAGTCAGGCAGCCGATCCGCCACATCGCCATTCCATTGTCCGGACTAAAAGGTTACTCACATGATGTTGCAAAATCCCGCTGCGAAATATCGCCCCTTCCCTCCCATCCGCCTCACCGATCGCACCTGGCCCGACCAGGTGATTTCGAGGCCGCCGATCTGGATGAGCACCGACCTGCGCGACGGCAACCAGTCGCTGATCGAGCCGATGAACCCGGAGCGCAAGCTGCGCTTCTTCGAGATGCTGGTCAAGATCGGGCTCAAGGAAATCGAAGTCGCGTTTCCCTCCGCGTCACAGACCGACTTCGATTTCGTGCGCAAGCTCATCGACGAGAAACGCATTCCGGACGATGTGACGATCGAAGTGCTGACCCAGTCGCGCGAAGACCTGATCCGCCGCACCGTGGAATCCGCCGTCGGCGCCAAGCGCGCGATCGTGCATCTGTATAACGCGGTCAGCCCTTCGTTCCGCCGCATCGTGTTCGGCATGTCGCGCGAAGAGGTCAAGCAGATCGCCGTCGCCGGCACGCGCCTGATCAAGGAACTGACCTCGGCGCATCCGGAAACCGAATGGGTATTCCAGTATTCGCCGGAAACCTTCAGCATGGCGGAGCTCGACGTCGCCAAGGAGGTCTGCGATGCGGTGTCGGAAGTCTGGCAGCCGACGCCGGAGCGCAAGATGATCATCAATCTCCCGGCCACCGTGGAATGCGCAACGCCGAACATTTATGCCGACCAGGTGGAATGGATGCATCGCAACCTCGCGCGCCGCGATTCCATCCTCATCAGCGTCCATCCGCATAATGACCGCGGCACCGGCGTGGCCGCCGCGGAGATGGCGGTGATGGCGGGCGCCGACCGTGTCGAGGGCTGCCTGTTCGGCAATGGCGAGCGCACCGGCAATGTCGACCTCGTGACGCTTGCCCTGAATCTTTACACCCAGGGCGTGAACCCCGGCCTGGATTTTTCCGACATCGATGCCGTGCGCAAATGCGTCGAGGAATGCAACCAGCTGCCTGTGCATCCGCGCCATCCTTATGTCGGCGACCTGGTATTCACCGCCTTCTCCGGCTCCCACCAGGACGCGATCAAGAAGGGCTTCGCCCAGCAGCAGGCCGACGGCATCTGGGAAGTGCCGTATCTGCCGATCGACCCGGCGGATGTCGGCCGCAGCTACGATGCGGTCATCCGCGTCAACAGCCAGTCCGGCAAGGGCGGCATGTCCTACCTGCTCGAACAGGAGTACGGCTTCAAGCTGCCGCGCCGCCTGCAGATCGAGCTCAGCCGCGCCATCCAGCATGTCACCGATGCCACCGGCAAGGAAGTCGGCGCCGGCGACATTTACGACATCTTCCGCAGTGAATACCTGGAGCGCAATGCGCCCTATGCCTATCATGCTCACCAGATGCTGCAGGAAGCCGGCGCGGCGCAGCGCGTGGAAGTGAAGGCCGAGATCGAAAAGGACGGAAAGAAGGCCATCCTGCATGGTCATGGCAATGGCCCGATCGATGCCTTCGTGCAGGCGCTCGGCATCGACATCAACGTGATGGATTATCACGAGCATGCGATTGGCGCCGGCGCCGATGCGCGCGCTGCCTGCTATGTGGAGCTGCGCGTCAACAACGGCCCTACCCTGTTCGGCGTCGGCGTGGACAGCAACATCGTCACCGCCTCCTTCAAGGCGGTGCTGTCCGCGGTCAACCGCGAACTCGGTTCGGGACAGTCGCAGGACGCACTGGCTGCCTGAGCGTATTCGTCGCCTGAAAAGAAAACGCCTGCCGCATCAACCATGCGGCAGGCGTTTTTCATTCGGCGCTCCGACGCTCTCAGGAAGATCTCGCCAGCCGTATGCCCGTGAACTGCCAGCGGGCGGTAGCGGGAAAGAAATTGCGATAGCTGGCACGCGCATGCCCCTCCGGCGTCGCGCAGGACGATCCGCGCAGCACATACTGGTTGGACATGAACTTGCCGTTGTACTCGCCGATGGCACCGTCGGCGGCGCGGTAGCCGGGATACGGCGCATAGCTGCTGAGCGTCCATTGCCAGGCGCTGCCGAACAGTTGCATCAGGCTGTCCTGGCTGTCATTGCTGTCATTGCTGTCTTTGCCGCCGCCGTGATCCGAGCCGCATGCCGCGGGATGCAAGGCGGGCCGTCCGAAGTCGGTGCAGCCCCGTGCCGCATGCTCCCACTCCGCCTCGGTCGGCAGCCGCGCACCGGCCCAGCGGGCATAGGCATCGGCCTCGAAGAAGGACAGGTGCGTGACCGGGCGGTGCGGGTCGAGCGCCTGCAATCCCTGCAGCGTGAACTCCTGCCAGGCATCGCCGTCGCGCCGCCAGTAGATCGGCTGCGACAGGTTGCCGGCGCGTATCCAGTCCCATCCCTCCGACAACCACAGCGAGGGCGTCGCATAGCCGCTGCTGTCGATGAATGCCAGATACTCGCCATTGGTGACGAGACGCGAAGCCATTGCGAAGCCTTCGACGAACTGCCGGTGCCGCGGCAATTCATTGTCGAAGCAGAAGTCGTCGCCCTTGCAGCCAATCTCCACCACGCCGGCCTCGAAACGCCGCCAATGCATGTCGGGCGCGACACGTCCGGGCATCCATGGCGTCTGAAGATAGGCGGGTTCGAGGGGATTCATCGACAGCATGTGCTTCACATCGGTCAGCATCAGTTCCTGGTGCTGCTGTTCATGATGCAGGCCGACTTCCAGCAATGCGGCGATCCGGCCATCCGTGCCCCCGGCGGCCAGCAGCATGTTCATCCGCTCGTCGACATGGCGCCGGTAGGCCAGCACATCGGCCAGCGGCGGGCGCGTCAGCAGTCCGCGCTGCGGGCGCGGATGCTTGTCGCCGACGCCGTTGTAATAGGAATTGAACAGCACCCGGAATGCGGGATGAAACGGCTTGAAGTCCTTTTCATGCGGTTCAAGAATGAAGGTTTCGAAGAACCAGGTGGTATGCGCCAGGTGCCATTTGATCGGGCTGGCATCCGGCATCGACTGCGCGCAGCAATCCTCGTCGGACAGCGGTTCGGCGATCTCGCGGCTGCGCCGGCGCACGGCGCGGAATCGATCAAGCAGGGTGGCTGACAGGTTCAGGTCATCGGGCATGGTGCAGGCCTTTACATTGCGCGCGCGTGGCAGACCAGGAACCAGCCCTTCTCGTCCGTCCAGGTGCGTATCGCGCCGAAACCGGCGCGTTCAAGCAACTGGAGGAAGCCCTGGCGCGTGTACTTGTAGCTGTTTTCGGTATGGATGCGCTCGCCCCTGCCGAACCGGCGTTCGCCATCCGTCCAGCGCACCGTCACATCGCTGCGCGCTTCGAGATGCATTTCGATGCGGGAAGCGGCCTCGTTGTAAAAGGCCACGTGGCGCCAGTCCCGGACATCGAAGTCGGCGCCCAGCAATGCATTGAGGTGCCGCAGCAGATTGAGATTGAATGCGGCGGTCACGCCCAGTCCGTCGTCATAGGCGGCGTCGAGCACGGCCTTGTCCTTCACCAGGTCGACGCCGATCAGCAGGCCGCCGTCGCCCTGGCAGGCCGCGCGCATCCTGTCGAGCATATCGGCGGCCGCCTCGGGCGTGAAATTGCCGATCGAGGATCCGGGGTAGAAGAACAGCCGCTTGTCGCGCCGCACCGCGGCGGGCAATGCCATCTCCGCCGAGAAGTCCATGCCGATGCCCGTCATCCTGATCTGCGGGAATTGCTGGCGCAGGCCGTCGACCGCGCTCCTGAGAAAGTCCACGGAGATATCCACCGGCACATATTGCAGAGGCTGGAGCAGCGGGAACATGCGCGCCGCCTTCGCGCAATTGCCGGCCCCGAGATCGATCAGCGTGCTGCCCTTGCCGATGGCGCGCGCCATGTCATAGAGATGGGTGTCGAAGATGGCGGCTTCGGTGCGCGTCGGGTAATACTCGGGCAATTCGCAGATGGCTTCGAACAATTTCGAGCCGAGCGCGTCGTACAGGAACTTGGGTGAAGTGCTCGCCTGCGCGGCGAGCAGGCCGGCAGTGAGTTCGGTCCGCATCGCGGCGTCATCCCTCCGGAAAATTTGTAGGAAACCGCTGTGGGTCGAATCCGGGACGAGGGAAGGCGCCATGAATGTAAGTGAGCAAGTTTGCCTTACTGCAGCTTAGGCGATTGAGGGAGGATGACAAGGTTTGTGGCTATCATAGTAAAGACCTTAAGTACATCCTTGAGGCGACACAAGAGTTTTCGAGTATCGATATGCGCTTCGGGCGAAATCTTGCAGCCATTCAACGGCTCGCCCGCTTTCTTGACAGTTACATAACAAACCAGATGAATCGATGCTGAATCTGCATGATGTCACCAAATCCTACGCCAGCGGCAGGCAGGTGCTGAGCCGCTTGAGCTACACCCTGGAAGCGGGGGAATACGTGGCCATCATGGGCGAATCGGGTGTCGGCAAGTCTACCCTGCTTAACCTCATCGCGGGGCTCGATACGCCGGATTCGGGCCGCATCGAGATCGACGGCACGGATATTTCGTCGATGCAGGATGACGCGGCAACGCGGCTGCGCCGGGAAAAGTTCGGTTTCGTGTTCCAGGCTTTCCATATCCTTCCGCATCTGACCATCGCGCAGAACGTCGGCCTGCCCCTGCTGCTCAACAACTCGGCCGCCCGCAGCGCCGAGGACATGCTGGCCGCCGTCGGCCTCGCCGGACGCGGCAGGGATTTTCCGCGCCAGCTGTCCGGCGGCGAACTGCAGCGCGTGGCGATCGCGCGCGCACTGATCCACCGTCCCAAGCTGATCCTTGCCGACGAGCCTACCGGCAACCTGGATCCGGATACGGCGGCGGACGTCCTGGAACTGCTGCGGGACGAGATCAAGCAGAACGGCTCGTCGGCCATCATCGTCACCCATTCGCATGCCGCCGCCGCCAGCGCGGACCGGGTGCTGGAACTGACCAAGCACGGCTTGCATCCCATGGCGGCGGGACGGCCCGGATGAGGCCGCAGGCGATCCCTTCGCTGCGCCGCTGGCTGCTGGCGGGAGAATGGCGCGCGCATCCGGTGCGCACCCTGGTCGCGATGGCGGCCATTGCCATCGGCGTCGCCCTGGGTTTCGCGATACACCTGATCAATGCCGCCGCCTATAACGAATTCTCCGCCGCCGTCAGAAGCCTGTCCGGCCAGGCGGAGCTGCAGGTGCGCGGCACCCAGGCTTTCATCGATGAGAGCCTGTACGGCCGCCTGGCGCAGCGGCCGGAAGTGGCGCTTGCCAGCCCGGTGCTGGAAGTCGACGCGGCGGTGCCGGCGCGGCGCGAAGCGCTCAAGGTGATCGGCATCGATGTATTCCAGGCCGGTGCCATCGCGCCCGACCTGATCGGACTGCCGGCCGAGGACAAGCCATTCGACACGCTGGCGGATGACGCCCTGTTCCTGTCGCCGGCCGCGATGGAATGGCTGAATGCGCGCCAGGGCGACATGCTGCGCCTGCAGGTCGGCACGCAGATGCTGGAGCTGCGCGTGGCCGGCGGACTGGTGCGGGCGCGGGCCGGGCAAAGGCTGGCCGTGATGGATATCGGCGCCGCGCAATGGCGCTTGCAGCGGCTGGGGCAGCTGTCGCGCATCGACCTGAAGCTGACTTCCGGCGTGGACCGGGCCGCCTTTGCCGCGCAGCTTGCGCGCGAGCTGCCGCCGGATGTGCTCGTCACCGAACCGGAAGACCAGGAAGCGCGCACCGCCAACATGTCGCGCGCCTACCGCGTCAATCTCAATGTGCTGGCGCTGGTGGCGCTGTTTACCGGCGCCTTCCTGGTGTTCTCGACGCAGGCGCTGTCGGTGATACGCCGGCGCAGCCAGCTGGCGCTGCTGCGCGTGCTCGGCATGACGCGCGGCCAGGTGCTTTCGCAGATCCTGCTTGAAGGCGCCGGACTGGGCATCGTCGGCTCGCTGATCGGCCTGGCGGCCGGTTACGGAATGGCGGCGGCGGCCCTGCGCCTGTTCGGCGGCGACCTGGGCGGCGGCTATTTCCCGGGCGTGCAGCCAAGCGTGCAGTTCACGCCGGTTGCCGCCTGCGTATTCTTCCTGCTGGGGACGGCGGCGGCCATGCTCGGCTGCGCCGCCCCGGCATGGGAAGCGGCGCGCGCAAAGCCGGCCCATGCGATCAAGTCGGGCAGCGAGGATACGGCGCTGTCGCGGCTGTCGCCGCCCTGGCCCGCGATCGGACTCCTCCTCCTCGGCGCCGGCATGACGCGCCTGCCGCCGGTCGCCGAACTCCCTGTCTTCGGCTACCTGGCGATCGCCCTGCTGCTGATCGGCGGCATCGGCCTGATGCCGCGGCTGGCGGCCCTGGTGTTTTCGGTGCTGGCTCGCATGGGCGACAAGGCGTCGCCCGGCCTGCGCGGATCGGTCGCCACACTGTCCCTCGCCCGGCTCGCCAATGCGCCGAACCAGGCGTCGATTGCGCTGGGCGGCGTGCTGTCGAGCTTCAGCCTGATGGTGGCAATGGCCATCATGGTGTCGAGTTTCCGCGTGTCGGTCGACGACTGGCTGGGCCAGGTGCTGTCGGCGGATCTGTATGTGCGCGCGGCCGGCGGCGGAAGCAGCGGCAAGCTGTCGGCCGACGAGCAGCGCGCCATTGCCGCCGTTCCGGGCGTCAGGAGGGCCGATTTCCAGCGTGTTTCCCAGCTGTCCATCGATCCGGCCCGGCCGTCGGTGACGGTGATCGCGAAGCCGATCGACCGTGCCGATCCGGGCAGATCATTGCCGCTTATCGGCGAATCCGCGCCGTTGCCCCCCGAAGCAGGGCCGCCGCCGATCTGGGTCTCGGAAGCCATGGTCGACCTGTACGGATACCAGCCCGGCAAGGAAGTCGCGCTGCCGCTCGGCGGGCAGGCACGGCAATTCATCGTGGCGGGCGTATGGCGCGACTACGCCCGCCAGTCCGGGGCGATCCAGATGCAGCTCGACGACTACCGCCGCATCAGCGGCGACCGCGAAGTCAATGATGTGGCGCTCTGGCTGGACAAGGATGCATCGCCGAGGCAGGTTGCCGACGCGCTGAAGGAGCTGCCCTTCGGCGAGGCGCTCGAACTTGCGGAACCGGGACAGATACGCGCGCTCAGCCTGCAGATTTTCGACCGCAGCTTCGCGGTCACCTACCTGCTCGAAGGCGTCGCCATCCTGATCGGCCTGTTCGGCATTGCCGCCACCTTCTCGGCGCAGACGCTGGCGCGGGCCAAGGAATTCGGCATGCTGCGGCATATCGGCGTGCTGCGCCGGGAAATCCTGTCCATGCTGGCGCTCGAAGGCGGCCTGCTTACCCTGCTCGGCATTCTCACCGGCTTCCTGCTCGGCGGCGCGATCAGCCTGATTCTCATTTTCATCGTCAATCCGCAATCCTTCCACTGGACCATGCAGCTGCACATGCCGTGGACGCTGCTTGCCGCGGTGGCCGCGCTGCTGCTGGCATCGGCGGCGGCTACCGCGCTCATTGCGGGAAGGCATGCGGTATCGGCACAGGCGATCAGCGCGGTCAGGGAGGACTGGTAATGCACGGCTCGACACAGGCAGGCTCATCTCTCGGCGCATGGCTGCTGCGCATGGCGCTCAGCATGCTGGCGCTATGCTGCGGCATTTCCGCATCGGCGGCACCGCCCCGCCTGGCAGCGGTCGAACCGGGCCGGCAACTGGTCTTCCCGCAAGACTTCGGCGCCCATCCCGGCTACCGCACCGAATGGTGGTATGTGACGGGCTGGGTCGAGACGCCCGACAGGAAGCCGCTCGGCTTCCAGGTCACCTTCTTCCGGTCGGCGACCGACCACGACCCCGCCAATCCCAGCCGCTTCGCGCCCAGGCAGCTCATCATCGCCCATGCCGCGCTGTCCGATCCGGCGCAAGGCAAGCTGCTGCACGACCAGAAAAGCGCGCGCGAAGGCTTCGGCATTGCGCATGCCAAGGAAGGCAATACCGATGTCCGTCTCGGCGCATGGACCTTCGTGCGGACCGCGCAGGGCCGCTACGAAACCGTCGTTCCCGCCGGCGAGTTCGAGTTCCGCCTGCAGCTGGATCCGACGCAGCCGGTGATGCTGCAGGGCGCGCAAGGATACTCCCGCAAGGGACCGCGGCCGGAACAGGCCAGCTACTACTACAGCGAACCGCAGCTCAAGGTCACCGGCACGGTCAGCCTGCACGGCAAGCCGGTCGAAGTCAGCGGCAGCGCCTGGCTCGATCATGAATGGTCGACCAGCGTACTCGACGAGAATGCCACCGGCTGGGACTGGGTCGGCGCCAACCTGGATGACGGCAGCGCATTGATGGCCTTCCAGATCCGCAACAAGGACGGCTCCCGCCTGTGGGCCCATGCGGCGCTGCGCGCGCCCGACGGCCGCATCACCCAATTCCCGCCGGAACAGGTAAGCTTCACGCCAACGCGCAGCTGGCGCTCGCCGCGCACCGGCGCCAGCTATCCGGTCGCCACCCGCATCGAGGCCGGCAACCAGGTCTTCGAGCTGACGCCGCTGCAGGACGACCAGGAACTCGACTCGCGGCAATCGACCGGCGCCGTCTACTGGGAAGGCGCCGTGACGCTGACCCGCGACGGACGGCGTGCCGGGCGCGGCTATCTCGAAATGACCGGCTATGTGAAACCCATGAAGCTATGATCTCCGACATGAAGGACCGATGAGCACGCACGCAAAGGATCGTCCCAAGAGCAGCCTTGCCACCTTGAAGGGCCTGCTGCCTTTCCTCGCTCCGTACAGGAAGCAGTTCATCCTTGCCGGCATCGCGCTGCTCATCGCCGCCGGCGCCACGCTCGCCATTCCCTATGCCTTCAAGCAGATGATCGATGCCGGCTTCGGCCCCGCCGGCGTGCGCGACAGCGCGCAGATCGACCTGGTGTTCATGGGTCTGTTCGGCGTCGCCTGCGTGCTGGCGATTGCCACGGCGGCCCGCTTCTACATGGTCTCCTGGCTGGGCGAACGCGTCACCGCCGATCTGCGCAGCGCGGTCTACCGGCATGTGGTGACGCAGAGCCCGGAATTCTTCGAAACCACGCAGACCGGCGAAGTGCTGTCGCGCCTGACCACCGACACCACCCTGATCCAGGCCCTGGTCGGCACCAGCATCTCGATGGCATTGCGCAATACGCTGTTGTTCATCGGCGGGCTGGCCATGCTGTTCGTCACCAGCATCAAGCTGTCGGCCATCATCCTCGTCATGCTGGCGGCGGTGGTGCTGCCCATCGTGCTGTTCGGGCGCAAGGTGAGGAAGCTGTCGCGCGACTCGCAGGACCGCGTCGCCGACGCTTCCGCGCTGGCGGGCGAAATCCTCAACGCCATGCCCACGGTGCAGGCCTTCACCCATGAACAGCAGGAAGCGGGACGCTTCGGCGCCTCGGTGGAGCGCGCCTTCAAGACCGCGATGCAGCGCATCCGCGCCCGTTCCCTGCTGACCGTGATGGCCATCCTGCTGGTGTTCGGCGCGATCGTGTTCGTGCTGTGGCTGGGTGCGCATGCGGTGATCCAGGGCCGCATGACGGCGGGCGAGCTCGGCCAGTTCATCCTGTATGCATCGATCGTGGCCGGCGCCATCGGCGCGCTTTCCGAAGTGCTGGGGGAAGCCCAGCGCGCCGCCGGCGCCGCCGAGCGCCTGCTGGAACTACTGTCGGTGCGCTCGCCCATCCAGTCGCCGGCGCAGCCGCTGACACTTGCCGCACGCACCGCCAACGGCGCGTCGCTGAGCCTGCAGCACCTCGGCTTTCACTATCCGTCGCGGCCGAATGCGGCGGCGCTGCACGACCTCAACCTCGAGATCCGGCCCGGCGAAACGGTCGCCGTCGTCGGTCCTTCCGGCGCCGGCAAGACCACCCTGTTCCAGCTGCTGCTGCGCTTCTACGATCCGCAGCAGGGTCGCATCCTGCTCGACGGCGCCGACATCCGCCAGCTCGATCTTGCGGCGCTGCGCGGCGCCATCGGCATCGTGCCGCAGGACACCGTGATCTTCTCGGAAAACGCGATGGAAAACATCCGTTATGGCCGGGCCGATGCCGGCGACGACGAAGTCATTGCCGCCGCGAAGCTGGCCGCCGCCCATGAATTCATCGAACGCCTGCCGCAGGGATACCAATCCTTTCTCGGAGAACGCGGCGTGCGGCTGTCGGGCGGCCAGCGACAGCGCATCACGATCGCCCGCGCGCTGCTGAAGAACCCGCCCCTGCTGCTGCTCGACGAAGCCACCAGCGCGCTGGATGCGGAATCCGAACGGCTGGTGCAGCGCGCGCTGGAAGCCGCGATGGTGGGACGGACAACGCTGGTGATCGCCCATCGGCTCGCCACCGTGCAGCGGGCCGACCGCATCATCGTGATGGAGCACGGCCGCATCGTGGAGATGGGATCGCATTCGGAACTGGTGGCGCGCGGCGGGCTGTATGCCAGCCTGGCGGCGTTGCAGTTTTCGCAAGATCCTGCAGCTTGATTGCGCGACATGCGGGGCGCAATGTTTCAATGTTTACTTGAAGCGTGCCTGAACGAATACATTAAAATACCGTGTCTCCAGGAAACCAACGACCATGCGCCAATACCTCGATTTCATGCGCCATGTCTATGAACATGGCACCGAAAAAACCGACCGCACCGGCACCGGCACCCGCTCGGTGTTCGGTTACCAGATGCGCTTCGACCTGCAGCAGGGTTTTCCGCTGCTGACCACGAAGAAATTGCACCTGAAATCCATCATCCATGAACTGATCTGGTTCCTGGCCGGCTCCACCAACACCAAGTACCTGAAAGACAACGGCGTCTCCATCTGGGACGAATGGGCGGATGCCGAAGGCAACCTCGGCCCGATCTACGGCTACCAGTGGCGCTCCTGGCCGGCGCCGGACGGCAAGCACATCGACCAGATCTCCCAGCTGCTGGACCAGATCAGAAACAACCCGGACTCGCGCCGCCTGATCGTCTCGGCCTGGAACGTGGCCGACATTCCGCAGATGAAGCTGCCGCCCTGCCACGCCTTTTTCCAGTTCTACGTGGCCGACGGCAAGCTGTCCTGCCAGCTCTACCAGCGCAGCGCCGACATCTTCCTCGGCGTGCCCTTCAACATCGCGTCGTACGCGCTGCTCACCCACATGGTGGCCGAGCAGACCGGGCTGCAGGTCGGCGAATTCATCTGGACCGGCGGCGACTGCCACCTGTACTCCAACCACATGGACCAGGTGCGCGAGCAGCTGTCGCGCACACCGTATGCGCCGCCCAGGCTGGTCATCAAGCGCAAGCCGGATTCGCTGTTCGATTACAAGTTCGAGGATTTCGAAATCACCGGCTATGAATCGCATCCGCATATCAAGGCGCCGGTGGCGGTCTGAGCGCGTCGAAAGAAACCATGGACAACAAAGGCCTGATCTCCATCGTCGTCGCGATGGATGCCGAGCGCGGCATCGGCATCGACAACACCCTGCCCTGGCGCCTGAAGGAAGACATGGCGCACTTCAAGCGCACCACCACCGGCCATCCGGTGATCATGGGGCGCAAGACCTTCGATTCCATCGGCAAGCCGCTGCCGAACCGCCGCAATATCGTCATCACCCGCAACCCGCAATGGCGACACGAAGGCGTGGAAGCCGTCACCTCGGTCGATGCCGCGCTGGCGCTGGTGGCCAACCTGCCCGCCCATGTCATCGGCGGCGCGCAGATCTATGCCGAAGTCCTGCCGCGAACCGACAGGCTGATCGTGACCGAGATCGGCAGGACTTTTCAGTGCGATGCATTTTTCCCGCCGATCGACGCCGGCACCTGGAAGGAAATCAGCCGGGAGCAGCATCATTCGGCGGAGAATGGATTCGACTACGCATTCGTGACCTACGACAAGGTCGCTTGAGACGGCATCAGTTCACAACCCTTGCATGAGCGAGGCATCACAAGCGCGCATGCCGAATCCCTCGCCCGCATGCGGACGGGAAATCAATCAGCAGCAGGAGTATCAATGTCGGGACACGGTTTTCATGTGCATGGACCGCACGATCATGAAGTCGAGCATGCGGCCCATGGCAGCGATGGCTTTTCCAGCAAGATCGCGGTGACCACCGCTGTGCTGGCCACGATCGGCGCCCTGTTCGGCTACCAGGCCGGCGACACGCAGAACAATGCGGCGCTCTACAAGAACAATTCCGCCATCAAGAAGACCGAGGCGTCGAATCAGTGGAATTATTACCAGGCCAAGTCGAACAAGCAGAATCTTGCCGAACTCGCCATGACGCTGCCTGCCGTGGATGTTGAAAAATACAAGACCGAGGTCGAACGCTACAAGAAGGAAAAGGGCGATATCAAGACGGACGCCGAGAAACTCGAAGCCGCATCCCTCGACTGGGACAGGAAGTCCGAGGAGCAGATGCACCAGCACCACCGCTGGGCGCAGGCCATGACCGCCGAGCAGATCGCGATTTCGCTGGCCGCGATCACGCTGCTGACCCGCAAGAAGTGGCTGGAATACATTTCCTACGGCGTGGCCGGTGTCGGCATCGTGCTTGGCATCGCGGCCTGGCTGCATTTCTGACCCGCCCCGCGTCCCTGGCGCACCGGCCTGCCGCCTGTCTCCCTGCCTCCTGCCTGACCGCCGCGGGCACCTTTCCCGCGGCGTCAGTCCTCCATTCGGACTTGCATTGCCGGTAACCCGGCACTTTTCACACACATTTCACTCATATCTGCGAAAATCCCGGTTTTCGCAAATTTCGGCGCGCAAGCTCACCCGCCCAGGCGTCTCCCTTGTCATCTCTACCTGGAGACCTCATGAAATTCCGCTTTCCCATCGTCATCATCGACGAAGACTTCCGCTCCGAGAACACCTCCGGCCTGGGCATTCGCGCACTCGCCGAAGCCATGGAGAAGGAAGGCATGGAAGTGCTGGGCGTGACCAGCTACGGCGACCTGTCCCAGTTCGCCCAGCAGCAGTCGCGCGCTTCCGCCTTCATCCTGTCGATCGACGACGAGGAATTCGGCGCCGGCTCGTCGGAAGAAACCGATTTCGCGCTCAAGTCGCTGCGCGCCTTCGTCGAAGAGATCCGCCACAAGAATGCCGACATTCCGATCTACCTGTATGGCGAAACCCGCACGTCGCGCCATATTCCGAACGACATCCTGCGCGAGCTGCACGGCTTCATCCACATGTTCGAGGACACCCCGGAATTCGTTGCGCGCCACATCATCCGCGAGGCGAAGTCCTACCTCGACAGCCTGGCGCCGCCCTTCTTCCGGGCGCTGGTGCATTATGCGCAGGACGGCTCCTACTCCTGGCACTGCCCCGGCCATTCCGGCGGCGTGGCCTTCCTGAAGTCTCCGGTGGGACAGATGTTCCACCAGTTCTTCGGCGAGAACATGCTGCGCGCCGACGTCTGCAACGCGGTGGAGGAACTCGGCCAGCTGCTCGACCATACCGGCCCGGTGGCCGCTTCCGAGCGCAATGCGGCGCGCATCTTCAATGCCGATCATTGCTACTTCGTCACCAACGGCACCTCGACCTCGAACAAGATGGTCTGGCATTCGACCGTGGGCCCCGGCGACATCGTCGTGGTCGACCGCAACTGCCACAAATCCATCCTGCACTCGATCATCATGACCGGCGCGATCCCGGTGTTCCTGATGCCGACCCGCAACCATCTCGGCATCATCGGCCCGATCCCGCTCGAAGAGTTCAAGATCGAAAACATCATGAAGAAGATCGAGGCCAACCCCTTCGCCCGCGAAGCGAAGAACAAGAAGCCGCGCATCCTCACCATCACGCAGTCGACCTACGACGGCGTGCTGTACAACGTCGAGACCATCAAGGACATGCTCGACGGCGAGATCGACACCCTGCACTTCGACGAAGCCTGGCTGCCGCATGCGACCTTCCACGACTTCTACAAGAACATGCATGCGATCGGCAAGGACCGCCCGCGCGCCAAGGAATCGCTGATCTTTTCCACGCAGTCCACCCACAAGCTGCTGGCCGGCCTGTCGCAGGCGTCGCAGATCCTGGTGCGCGATTCGCAGACGGTCAAGCTCGACCAGGACATGTTCAATGAAGCCTATCTGATGCATACCTCGACCTCGCCGCAGTACGCGATCATCGCGTCCTGCGACGTGGCCGCCGCGATGATGGAGCCGCCGGGCGGCACCGCGCTGGTGGAGGAAAGCATTTTTGAAGCGCTGGACTTCCGCCGGGCGATGAAGAAAGTCGACCAGGAATTCGGCGAGGACTGGTGGTTCCAGGTCTGGGGGCCGGACGAATTTTCCGAGAACGGCATCGGCTCGCGCGAGGACTGGATGATCCGCGCCGAGGACAACTGGCACGGCTTCGGCAACATCGCCACCGGCTTCAACATGCTGGACCCGATCAAGGCGACCATCGTCACGCCCGGCCTGTCCATCGACGGCAAGTTCGGCGAGTCGGGCATTCCCGCCTCGATCGTGACGCGCTACCTCGCCGAGCATGGCGTCATCGTGGAAAAGGCTGGCCTGTACTCGTTCTTCATCATGTTCACCATCGGCATCACCAAGGGCCGCTGGAACACGCTGCTGACCGCGCTGCAGCAGTTCAAGGATGATTACGACAAGAACCAGCCGATGTGGCGCATCCTGCCGGAGTTCTCGGCGGCCAACCCGCGCTACGAGCGCATCGGCCTGCGCGACCTGTGCCAGCAGATCCACGACATGTACAAGTCCTACGACGTGGCGCGCCTGACCACCGAGATGTATCTGTCGGACATGCAGCCGGCGATGAAGCCGTCGGACGCGTTCGCGAAGATGGCGCACCGCGAGATCGAGCGCGTCAACATCGACGAGCTCGAAGGCCGCGTCACCGCGATCCTGCTGACGCCCTACCCGCCGGGCATCCCGCTGCTGATCCCGGGCGAGCGCTTCAACAAGACCATCGTCGATTACCTCAAGTTCGCGCGCGACTTCAACGAGAAGTTTCCGGGCTTCGAGACCGACGTGCACGGGCTGGTGACGCAGGAAATCGCTGGGCGGCGAGGCTACTATGTGGACTGCGTGAAGCAGGACAGCTGATTGGCGCCCGGCATTTGACGGCAAGAAAAAGGCACCTTCACGGTGCCTTTTTTGTCCCGATGAACTGCGGACCGCAAGCCATACGGACCGGAGATCGGAGAGGGCCTTTCGCCAAGGTAGTGCAGGCCTTTGCGCCTGCACATTCGTCCGTTATTTGAAGAACGTGCGGCCATGAAGGCCTCCCAACCAGGTTACCGGACACGGCCCGGCAAGGGACAAGTTCTGATGCATTAATTGCATCGGCACTATAGAATTCGCCCATCGCAATAAAAGGAGGTCCACATGATTTCAGCCCAGGAAGCCCTTGAACGCCTGCGCGAGGGTAATCGCCGTTTCGTTTCCGACATCAAGAACCTCAACTCCATGCCGAGCCAGTCGCGCCGGCTGGAACTGGCCGCCGGCCAGGAGCCGTTCGCCATCATCCTCGGCTGCTCGGACTCGCGCGTGCCGGCGGAGCTGGTCTTTGACCAGGGCCTCGGCGACCTGTTCGTGATCCGCGTCGCCGGCAACATCGTCGCCCCCTCGCAGATCGGCAGCGTGGAATTCGCCGCCGGCCAGTTCGGCACCCGCCTCGTCGTCGTCCTCGGCCACACCGGCTGCGGTGCCATCAAGGCCACGCTCGACGAACTGCAGCGGCCTTCTGCCAACCAGTCGCGCAACCTGCGTTCCATCGTTGACCGCGTACGGCCTTCGGTGCAGACGCTGCTCAATACCGACCTGCGGCATGACCACTGCGCGCTGATGCAACAGGCGGTGCGCGCCAACATCCTGGCTTCGGCCAACCAGCTGCGCCATGGCTCGGAGATTCTGGAGAACCTGATCCAGAATGAGGGACTGCTGGTGGTGGGGGCGGAATATTCGCTGGAGACGGGCGAGGTGGAGTTTTTTGATTCGGTGCCGGGGTAGGCAGTATGGTCAAGTAACTGTACCCAGTCGCTTATGCATGGATTGAAACTGATATTCACTCCATGCATTCATCCCATTTTGATCTTGCATACTGTCTCTTCACGACGATAGGCGCTCGCAAGCCTCGTGATTGCAAAAGCATTTCTGCAATATCTTGGTCCGATTGAAGAATCGGCGGGAGCAATTATGACGCTACCACATCTGCCGGTATGGTTTAGAGCGGTTTCACCCTGACCTGCCTGCCGATCCCGGACAGATTGCCCCTGGCACTGCGTTGTGACTCCTTGCCATGGCTTGGCCATGTCGCGTCGTCACGCCTTGTTCCAGCAGCAATCTGCCTCGGCCTCGACTAGGCCGGTCAGGGCGAAAACGCTCTAGCCACTCGGTCACTTGAATACCTTTGGTAGTGAAAACCGATCTTCCACGTCCAGATATGTCCGGAGCATAAAGGCATGTACCGCTCTATCCGGAAATTGCCCGGATAGAGGTTTATCGAGACTAATCAGGACTGGCGACTTGAAGTTCCCCCTTGGTCCGCATAGGTGTCTCCCGACGAACTTGCAAACGCCACACGATTTCCCAACTGATGCCTCTGCTGTTCCAACTGCTGATGGACCTCCGTGACCGTCTCAACTAACGTCCGGAATTCAGGCCGACTGATAAAAGCATCCAGATCTTCGTCTAATTCAGGAGACGCATATATTTCAAAGTTGAAGACATTTGTCCTGCTGGACACATGCAGCAATTCACGCAGAGAGTTGCGCATTTCATCCTCCAATCTCTGTACAGCTTCCTCCGGCTCCTGATTTTTACGTGCCATTTCGACATCGTCGTACGCCTGCAATGTGCGACCAAGCAGGCCCACCCACCCTCGCTGCTGTATCTCATTGGCAAACCCGGGACGCGTTCCTATCGCACGCTGGAGCGCTTGCGTGGCAATGGCATGCTTATTTTTCCCAGTAATTGAAAGAAGAATTGGCAAGTTATCCTGATAAGGTTGCGGAGAGGATGATGCCGTTGCTTGAGGCGGAGTTGGGTCATCAGCACGCGGATCGAGACCAAGCTGCGCGCGCATTGTTGCTCTCGTTGCTGCACGTTTTCTCCTTTCAAATTCCGTCAATCTACGCATTTCCAGCGCCCCTTTCGTCTCCTTCCAATCTATTGGGCTGCCAAGCGGAGTTGGTTCGGAACTTTGCTCAGTGTAAGGGGATTCGGTATGGCGATACGGGCGTGATGACGATGCTTCAGGCCGCACAGCAGGTGCTCCATATCGAGCATCGTCTGTCGGAGAGGGCATGAAGCCGGGCCGGTGCGGAACACTCTTCGAGGTACTTGACGGCATGGGCTTCAGTTCTATTGCTTCCGCTCGTGTAACTGTTCCACTTTTAGAGCGGTCGCCCCTGTGTGCCGTAGGACGACCCGACGAACCTTGGGTACGAAAATATTTCCCGCCTTGGTCATGAACGGCTTTGATAGTTTCACTGCCTCGCGTTGCGGGTGAACGCGCAGAATCGGACTGCCCCGTCAAGTCAGTCGGCTGGTGCATCGGCGTTCTGCCTGCATTTAACGTTCTATCTCGGCGTGGGAAAGACTCAGGAGAGCTCATCGTTGGAAAGGATGGGGAGGCCGGCTCCTCGTGCGCCCTGCCAGAATGCTGAACTCTCGATACGCCTGGATTGCTGGAAGGTGAGCCGTCACCAACGACCCCGCAAGTAATCTTGTTGAGCAATCGTAGTACATAGTATTTGGCGTTTTTTTTATCTTGATTCCTTCTATTCACCTCATGACTTGAGAGCCCAGCCTGCGACAGCTCTCCATTTAGCGAAGTTACGCTTTCGGAGCGTCGGACGTCATGCGGTTGCGGCCTTTCATCGAGTGAAGTTACGATACCCGAGCTCCGGAAGCCATGCGGCTGCGAGCTTGTACTTGGTAAGGTTATGTTTCCCGATGTTTGAACATATTCCTGGCCCTTCCTTTCTACGAGCACGTATTTCTGAGGATTTTCTGGGGGAATGCCAAGATAGAGATTCAAGTGTGGATTGCGCTGTTGTGCCGCATACGCGGCGTCAAGCACGCTGCTCTCGAAGGTGTGTAGGTCCGAAAGCCTGACGCCACGAACATTTTCAACGACTTTGCCCATATCCAAGGTGTCCCTTCCGGGCCACGATGCACGCCTGATACCTTGCTCTCCGGTCGAAACGACATGTGCAGGGTTAAGCTCTATGCGGGGGTCGAGAATCAAGTAAGGAGCTTCGTTCTGCAGAGGCGGACGAACCTCATGAATTGGTGCGAGATAATTTGGTGCAACAGCTTGGGAAGCAGAAGAAGGAATTACAGGGAACATATCAAGCTTTCAATTGAGGTTGATGCGGCCTATTTGCTTGCGCAATGGTTCAGCCGCAGGATTAGGCTCCCTGAGTGGCAAACGGCGTTGAGTAGTTCCACCACTATGACAACCCGTTTTCCTTAGGAAGTGCTTTTTTGCAGACAGCAAGCCCCCGAGTGATCTGCTCGAATACGTTTCTGCTGCAAGACAGCTCGTTAGCGCAGAGTAAAAATTACATCCAGAAACATTTGTCGCATTTAAGAAACATCGTCTCCGAACCTTTCCGTTCATCATCCATCCAATGCTCCAAGGCAACATTTTGCGGGCCTTGTCGAACGGAGAACAACATGCAGTCCCCTAGATTTCGAAAGGCGCTTTCGGCAGTCGCATTGGTGCTTCTTGCATCCTGCGGCGGAGGTGGAGGAAGCGTCGCCGGTATGGGTGTGGGCAGTGAAGGCGGCGATGCTTCCAATGCCGGTGCCGGCCATGATTCAGGCGCTGGCGGCAGCACTCTCGTTAATGGAAACGTCGGCGGCATCGGCGCCGGCGGCTCCGGGATTGGCACCGGCATTGGAAGCATCGCCGGCACGACAGCCGACATGCCTTCCCCTGCGCAGGCATCGCGCATGCTGGCGCAGGCGAGCTTCGGCGCGACCACGGCGGATATCGACCGCCTGACCGCGAGCGGCTATACCGCCTGGATCGAAGAGCAGTTCGCAAAACCGCAGGCGCTGCATCGGGCCTACATCGACAGCATCACTGCCACGCTTGCTGTGCGGGCAACCCAATACCACGTCCAGGAATCGTTCTGGCAGCAGGCTGTCACCGGCGAGGACTAGCTGCGCCAGCGCATGGCCTTCGCTCTCTCGCAGATCTTTGTCGTTTCCGTGCTGGACAGTACCGTCAACAGCTATCCGCGCGGCGTCGCCTCCTATTACGACACGCTGGCCGCCCATGCCTTCGGCAACTTCCGCAACCTGCTCGAAGCCGTCGCCCTGCATCCGATGATGGGCATTTATCTCACCTCGATGCGCAACCAGAAGGAATCGGGCACGCGCGTGCCGGATGAAAATTTCGCCCGCGAAGTGATGCAGCTGCTGACTATCGGCTTGAATGAACTCAATCCCGACGGCTCGCTCAAGCTGATCGACAACCAGCCGGTCGAAACCTATACCAGCGCCGACATCAGCGGGCTGGCCAAGGTCTTCACCGGCTGGAGCTGGGCCGGCGCCGACAAGGGCGACAGCCGCTTCTACGGCGGCAATGCCGATCCCAACCGGGACTGGCTGCCGATGCAGGCTTATCCGAAATTCCATTCTCCATCCGAGAAGCGGTTCCTTGGCGTGACCGTACCCGCTGGCGCAACGCCCGAAACCAGCCTGAAGATGGCGCTCGATACCCTGTTCAACCATCCCAACGTCGGCCCCTTCATCGGCCGGCAACTGATACAGCGCCTCGTCACCAGCAATCCCAGCCCCCAGTACATCGGCCGGGTGGCTGGTGCCTTCGCCAACAACGGGCAAGGCGTGCGCGGCGACATGAAAGCGGTGATCCGCGCCATCCTGCTCGACCCGGAGGCGCGCGGCGATACGGTGCTCGCCGACCCGCGCAGCGGCAAGCTGCGCGAACCGGTGCTGCGGCTGGCCAACTGGATGCGGGCCTTTGGCGCCAGATCGACTTCGGGGCGCTTCCTGATGTCGAGCAGTTTCGACGATCCGCTCGCCTCGCTCGGGCAGACGCCGATGCGCAGCCCGTCGGTCTTCAATTTCTACCGCCCGGGTTATGTGCCGCCGAACACCGCGATCGCCGCTGCCGGTCTGGTTTCACCGGAGATGCAGATCACCGGCGAGACCTCGGTGGTCGGCTATCTGAATTTCATGCGCGACGTGATTGCCAACGGCACCGGCAACACGCGCGACGTCAAGCCGGATTACGGCATCGAACTGTCGCTCGCCGACACGCCCGACAAGCTGGTCGATCGCGTCAACCTGCTGCTGATGGCAAACCAGATGCCGGCCACGCTGCGCGGAAGAATCATCAACGCCGTCAACTCGGTCAGCATTTCCTCGACCAATGCGACCAGCGCCGCAACGGCCCGCAGGAACCGCGTCTGCCTGGCGGTGTTCCTTGCCATGGCGTCGCCGGAATACCTGGTGCAGAAATAGGATTCGACATGACTGACAAACCCAATGCCTCCCGCCGGCACTTCCTGCGAGCCGCCTCGCTGATGTCCATGGTCGGCGCTTCCGGCGCGCCGTTCGCGCTGAACCTGCTGACCATGGGCGCGGCCGCCGCCCAGACCGCCGGCGATTACAAGGCCGTCGTCTGCCTGTTCCTTGCCGGCGGCAACGATCAGGCGAACACGGTGCTCGCCACCGATCCGGGTTCCTGGGCATCGTACGCCTCGGTACGCACCACCAGCGACGCCGGCTCCATCGCCCTGCCCGCCGCCGGCCTGCCGGGCGGGGTGCTGCCGATCGCGCCCGATACCGCACAGCCGGGGCGCGAGTTCGCGCTGCATCCCGGCCTTGGGCCGCTGAAGGAACTGTTCGACAATGGACGCGCCGCCGTGGTGGCCAATGTCGGCCCGCTGGTGATGCCCACGACCAGGGCGCAGTACAAGGCGCAGAGCGTGCCGCTGCCGCCGAAGCTGTTCTCGCATAACGACCAGCAGTCGCTGTGGCAGTCGTCCCGCCCGGAAGGCGCCAAGTTCGGCTGGGGCGGACGCATGGGCGATCTGCTGGCCTCGATGAATGGCAATGCCACCTTCACTTCGATATCGGCGGCCGGCAATGCGGTGTTCCTGGCCGGCCAGCGCATCAACCAGTACCAGGTGAATGCGTCCGGCGCGGTGCCGATCGGGGGTGTCAACGGCTCGCTGTTCGGCGCGCCGGCCGGATCGAATGCCCTGCAGGCCATCCTGACCGGCAACCGCAGCAATGTGTTCGAGCAGGACCATGCCGCCATCGTGAAGCGGTCCATCGATGCGCAAGGCGTGCTGAGCACGGCGATGGCGCCGGCCGGCGCCGGTGGCGTGCCGAATCCCACGCAGTACACCAATCCCAACACCGGTGCGCTGGCCAGCAATCCGCTCGCCGTCCAGCTGCAGACGGTGGCGAGGGTCATCGCCGGCCGCAGCGGTCTCGGGGCGCAGCGCCAGATCTTTTTCGTGAGCATGGGCGGTTTCGACACGCATGATTTCGAGAAGGCCAATCATGCCGACCTGATGGCCAAGCTGGCCCATGCGATGTCGTATTTCGATACGACCCTGGCCACGCTGGGCGGCGCCGACCTGCGCCGGCAAGTGACGCTGTTCACCGCGTCCGATTTCGGGCGCACCTTCACCAGCAACGGCGACGGCACCGACCATGGCTGGGGTGCGCACCATTTCGTGATGGGCGGCGCGGTCAAGGGCAAGGATATCTACGGCAGCTTCCCGGTGACGGGACTCAACCATGCCGAGGATGTTGGCTCCGGCAGCCTGCTGCCGGCGATTTCAGTCGATCAGTATGCGGCCACGCTGGCGAAGTGGTTCGGACTGAGCGATGGGCAGATCGCCGATGTGTTTCCGAACATCGGCAATTTTTCGGTTCGCAACCTGGGGTTCATGGCATGACCCCGGGGCGCGGGCCCGGTACCGGTCTCTCCTGAAGGGCTGCTTCCCCGTGCGGGGAAGTTTCGGGTGCGGGCGCGACTGCGTGAAGTACGTGGTATCGCATGTAACCTCGCCCAACCCTGACCTTCCTCCGTTTTGGGGGAAGGTTTTTTTTTGGACGGAAGGCGCAACGGAAGGAGGAAAAGGCGGAACAGACATCAGCAGTGCGGGCTTGCGTGCCTGCGCATGCTTCGGACACAGGTCTTTGTGCAGGCACGGAGGCCTGCACTACTATGATGACGGATGTCCCGCATCCTCAATCAGGTCTTGGGCAGTGTCACGCCCCGCTGTCCCTGGTACTTGCCGCCACGGTCCTTGTACGAGGTTTCGCACACTTCATCGCTCTCGAAGAACAGGACCTGCGCGCAGCCCTCGCCGGCATAGATCTTCGCCGGCAGCGGCGTGGTGTTGGAAAACTCCAGCGTCACATAGCCTTCCCATTCCGGTTCAAACGGCGTGACGTTGACGATGATGCCGCAGCGGGCATAAGTCGACTTGCCTAGGCAGATGGTCAGCACGCTGCGCGGAATGCGGAAGTATTCGACGGTGCGCGCCAGCGCGAAGGAGTTGGGCGGGATGATGCAGACATCGCCCTTGAAGTCGACGAAGGATTTTTCGTCGAAATTCTTCGGATCGACAATCGTGCTGTTGATGTTGGTGAAGATCTTGAATTCGTCGGCGCAGCGGATATCGTAGCCATAGGAGGAAGTGCCGTAGCTGACGATCTTGTGGCCGTCGACATGGCGCACCTGGCCGGCTTCGAACGGTTCGATCATGCCGTGGTCCTGTGCCATGCGGCGGATCCACTTGTCGGATTTGATGCTCATTGTTTTCGCGGGATATTGGGGGAACGGGAACGAAGCACAACCGGGCCGGGCCGGTCAGCAACCGGCGCACTTCCCGCGATGCGCGAATTCCCGCGATTTTACGCGAAAACAAGGCCCGAACCAGCATTCATGGCGGATGCCGGGCCGCCGCCCTACACCGCCTGCCTGGCCGGCTCGGGCTGCAGTCCCGGCGGATTGTGGAAGATCGACGCCTGGTGCACGTAATGCTGCTGCACGCACTCCGTATAGGCATCCTTGAGCACCATCGGATCCTTGAGCAGCCGCTCCTTCCAGTCGCCGAGCCGGACCTGATGCTGGATCAGTCCGCGCAGCACGCCGGAGTACTCGGTCAGGCCGACGGTATTGCTGCCGACCAGGATGTCCCGGCTGAATTCGAGCCGCATGTACTTGAAATTGGCCGGATCGGCGAATTCCACCCACTCGCCGCCGCGTATGCCCTGCCAGTGGCCGAAGGAGGCGGAAATCAGCCCCATGGTATCGAACACGTCGATCTGGCGTACCGAGCGCTGCACCGCATGCTTGTCGGCCATGTTGAGCGCCGCACAGTAGGCCTGGTCGCCGGCATTCGGCTGCACGCCGGCGATGATGCTGCGGCCGGCGGCCTCGTCGAAGGTTTCGGCGCAATCGCCGGCGGCATAGATTCCCGGCACATTGGTCTGCATGGTGTCGTCGACCACCACGCCCTGCAGGAACTTGATGCTGCTGCCGCGCAGGAAATCGATGTTCGGCGTGCTGCCGGCGCAATAGACGATGAGGTCGGCCTGCAACTGGGCGCCATTGGAAAGGCGCGCGATGTGCGGCGCGCCGAGCGTCTGCAGGGTGCTGGTGCCGATCGCGACGACGCGCGTCGAGGTGTGGACCTTGATGCCCTTCCTCTCGCACCAGCGCATCACCATGTCGCCCGCACCGCGGCACAGCGCGCCGGCCATCATGCGGTCGCGTTTCTCCACCACGGTAAGATCGACGCCGCGCTTGGCCAGGGCTTCCATGACCAGGCAGCCGATGAATCCGGCGCCGACCAGCACCACGCGGGTGCCTGGCTGGGCAAGCGCCGCGATCTGGCGCGCATCCTGCAGGGTCCAGCAGGCATGCACGCCGGGGAAATCGATGCCGGGAATGGTGGGGACGCGGGGCTTGGAACCGGTGCAGATCAGCAGCTTGTCGAATTCGATGGCGCTGCCGTCTTCCATCTTGACGGTGCGGGTACGGGCGCTGACATGCGCCGCGCGGCCGAATACCTGCTGCACCCGGAGCCGTGAGAAATAATCCTTGTCGCGCCGCAGACGCATGCTGGCTTCGCTGATCTGTCCCGCGATCAGGCTGGGCAGCGCCGTGCGCGAATAAGGCATCTCCACCTCGTCGCCGACAAGGATGATGTCATCGGCCGGCGCATTCTTGCGCAGCGTTTCGGCGGCGATCACGCCCGCCGGGCCGTTGCCGAGAATCACATGTCTCATGGAGCCACCCTGCCTTTGCTGCATGCATGCAGGCGATTGGCCGATATGGTGATGAACCGCATTTCCTTCTCCTGTTGGATAGGACTTCTTTAGGTCTCACTATATTGGCCGTACCTGTCGCCTCCGTTGAACAAGCTCAACCGGAAGGCATGAGCTAAAACAAAGGCTCGGGAGAGTGCAGCAGGTTCGGGCGCCAATCATTGCCTCAGGCAAATTCCCGCGCGGGCGACTGCATGGAACCGGGCAGCTCTTCCCGCAGCAGGCAGGCTGCCCTCACCATGTTCGACAGGGCTTCGAGTGTTTCCGTCCATCCACGCGTCTTCAGTCCGCAATCGGGATTGATCCACAGACGCTCCGGCGGAATCACTTCCATCGCCTTGCGCAGCAGGCGCTGCATCTCTTCGATCTTCGGCACGCGCGGAGAATGGATGTCATAGACGCCGGGGCCGATATCGTTCGGATAGGCGAACTGCCCGAAGCCTTCCAGCAGCTCCATGTCGGAACGCGAAGTCTCGATCGTAATGACATCGGCATCCATCGCCGCAATCCAGGGCAGGATGTCGTTGAACTCCGAGTAGCACATGTGGGTATGGATCTGGGTCTCGTCAGCCGCGGCGGCGGCGCTGATCCGGAATGCGCGCACCGCCCATTCCAGATAGGCGGGCCAGTCGCGCTGCTTGAGCGGCAGTCCTTCGCGGAATGCCGGTTCATCGATCTGGATCATGCCGATGCCCGCCTTTTCCAGATCGGCCACTTCGTCCCGCAGCGCCAGCGCGATCTGCAGCGCGGTCGTCTCGCGCGGCTGGTCGTCCCGAACGAACGACCATTGCAGCATGGTGACGGGCCCGGTGAGCATGCCTTTCATGGGCCGCGACGTCAGGCTCTGCGCGAAGCGGCTCCACTCCACGGTCATGGCTTCCGGCCGGTACACGTCGCCGTAGATGACGGGCGGCTTGACGCAGCGCGAGCCATAGCTCTGCACCCAGCCGTTCGCGCTGATCGCATAGCCCCACAGCTGCTCGCCGAAATACTCGACCATGTCGTTGCGCTCCGGCTCGCCGTGCACCAGTACGTCAAGCGCGATCTCTTCCTGTTTGGCAACAGCAAAGCGGATTTCCTCGCGCATTTTCTGCAGATAATCCAGGTGGCCGAGATCGCCCCGCCGGTAAGCCGCCCGCGCCTGCCGGATCTCCGCCGTCTGCGGGAAAGAGCCGATGGTCGTGGTCGGGAAGGCCGGAAGATTCCAGCGCGCATGCTGCGCGGCAATGCGGACGGCGAAAGGCGACAGGCGCTGTGCATCGCCGTCGGTGAGGGCTGCGCTGCGTTTCTTCACCAGGGAATTGTGAATGCGCGCGGAAACCTTGCGGCTGCCGGCGGCGGCGCGCGAGCGATCCAGCGCTGCGCGCACCGCATCCGGCCCCTGGTTCAGCGCCGTCTTGAGGGCGCCGAGTTCTTCGAGCTTTTGCACGCCGAACGCGAACCAGCTTTTCAGCTCGGCATCGAGTCCGCTCTCCTTTTCCTTTTCCTTTTCCTTCTCCTGCGCCAGGTCGACCGGCACATGCAGCAGCGAACAGCTGGAGGCCAGCCACAGGCCGTCTCCACGCTGGCTGTGCAGGGGCGTCACGATGTTCAGCACAGCATCCAGGTCGGTGCGCCAGATATTGCGTCCGTCCACCACGCCAAGCGACAGCACGCGATCCTGCGGCCAGTCGGCGGCAAAGGCTTCCAGCTGTCCGGGGCACCGCACCAGGTCCAGATGGATGCCGGCAACCGGCAATTCGCGCAGCAGCGCGGCGCAATCGGCGACCCCGTCGAAATAGCTTGTCAGCAGCAGCGACGGCGCCACGCCCGCAAGCGACGCATACGTCGGCAGGAAGGCTTCGCGCCACCGCGCATCGAGTTCCAGCGCCAGGATAGGCTCATCGATCTGCACCCATTCCACGCCCATGGACTTGAGGCGGGCCAGCACCTTGCGATAGCCCTCCATCACGCGGGGAAGAAGATCGAGCTTGTGCGACAGGCCGGATTTGATCTTGCCGAGATAAAGCAGGGTCAAGGGGCCGGGCAGCGCGACCTTGACCCGATGACCCAGCATGGCCGCCTCCCGCACTTCATCGAACAGCCAGTCGACGCCGCCGTCGAAGCGCAGATCGGCGGTCCACTCCGGGACGAGGTAGTGGTAATTGGTATCGAACCATTTCGTCATTTCCATGGCGAAGTGGTCCTTGCCGCCACGCGCGAGGGTGAAGTAGTCCGTCAGCGAGAGATGGACGGGATCGAAGCCGAAGCGCGAAGGCGCCGCGCCGAGCAGCGCCAGCATGCCGAGGATCTGGTCGTACCAGGCGAAGTCGCCCACCGTGACCCAGTCGAGGCCCGCTTGCGCCTGCAGCGTCCAGTGGCGCGTCCGCAGCAGGCGGCCGGTGTCGCGCAATGTGGCTTCATCGATGCTTCCGCGCCAGAAGCCTTCCAGGGCGAATTTCAGTTCGCGCTGCGCGCCAATGCGGGAAAAACCGGGGATGTGTGCTTGTGCCATGTGCTTTTCTCAATATTCGGTGGAAAGAGCATCATGGTCGGCCATCCTCGTTTATGATTCAAACGATACGTTTTCAGAATCAACTTGAATTTCATTCATAATGCAGTCGATACTCGAATTCCGCCATCTCAAGACCCTGGTAGCGCTGCGGGAGGCCGGCAACCTGCTGCGGGCGGCCACGCTGCTCAACCTCACCCAGTCGGCGCTGTCGCACCAGCTCAAGCAGCTGGAAGACCATCACGGCATTTCCCTGTTCGAGCGCAAGTCGGTGCCGATCCGCTTTACCCCCGCGGGCGAGCGGCTGCTGAAGCTGGCCGATGAAGTCTTGCCGCGGGTGGCGAACGCCGAGCGCGATATCGTGCGGCTGGTGCAGGGCGCGGCCGGGCAATTGCGGATCGCGGTGGAATGCCATACCTGCTTCGATTGGCTGATGCCGGCGATGGATGCCTTCCGCCATCGCTGGCCGGAGGTCGAGCTCGACATTGTTTCGGGATTCCAGGCCGATCCGGTCGGACTGCTGTACAGCCACCGCGCCGACGTGGCGATCGTCGCCGAGATCGATCCCGACGAAACCGTGGACTACCATCCGCTGTTCCGCTTCGAAATCGTCGCGCTGGTGGCGAAAGACCACCCGCTGGCACAGCGCGATTACCTGACGGCGGAAGATTTCGCCAGCGATACGCTGATCACTTATCCGGTATCGGACGACATGCTGGATGTGGTGAGGCAGGTGCTCAAACCCGCCGGCATCGATACCGAGCGCCGCACCACCGAGCTGACGGTGGCGATGCTGCAGCTGGTGGCCAGCCGGCGCGGCATCGCGACGCTTCCGGTATGGGCGGCGCAAAACTACCTCAACCGCAACTATGTGCTGGCCAAGCGCATCACCGCCAACGGCCTGACCGGCAAGCTGTATGCCGCCTGCCTGCCGGAGCTGTCGGCCAAGCCCTACCTGACCGACTTCGTCGGCTCCACCCGGGAAAGCTGCTACCTGAACCTGAAGGACATCGAACTGCTGTGAGCCCTAAGCCGTGGGCCATGAGCCATGAGCCGTGAGGCGCTAACGCTGCATCGATTCCCATACCTTCTGCAGGCGCTTGACCGACACCGGCATCGGCGTGCGCAGTTCCTGGGCGAACAGCGAGACACGCAGTTCCTCCAGCAGCCAGCGGAATTCCAGCATGCGCGGATCGGTGTTCTTCTGCCTGTCCTTCTGGGCGCGCAGCCACGGCGCCGCGACCTGCGCCCACTCCGCCATGAGCCGCGCATCGCGCGCCGCATCGGCCCGCAGTTTTTCCAGCCGGATGTTGATGGCCTTCAGGTAGCGCGGGAAATGGGCAAGCTGCACGTAATCATTGTCCGCAATGAAGCGCTTGCCGACCAGCGACTGCAATTGCGACTGCATGTCGGCCGCGCTCTGCGCATGGGCCTTGGCGCCCTGCAGCTTCTTGGGCAGGGTGTAGTACTCGGCAAGGACCTGCGCCGCCAGCCGCGCGATCTCGTTGACCAGAAGGCCGATGCGCGACTTGCCTTCCTCCTTGCGGCGGTTGAACTCCTCGGCGTTCTTCGGCAGCGGGTCCTGCATGCAGGCGCGGTCCAGCGCCGCCTGGATGATCTGGTCGCGCAATTCTTCCTGCGAGCCGAGTGACATGTACTGCATGCCCATCTGCTGCAGGCCGGGCACGTTCTTTTCGAGGAACTTGATCTGTTCCCGCAACTGCAGCGCAAACAGCTTGCGCAGCCCGACATGGTGCACGCGCGCCGCTTCGGCCGGATCGTCGAAGACTTCAAGATCGCAATGCGTGCCCTTGTCGACCAGCGCCGGGAAACCGATCAGGCTTTGCCTGCCCTGCTGGATTTCCAGCAGTTCGGGCAACTCGCCGAAAGTCCATGCGCTCAGGTTCTGGTGCTCCGCCGCAGCGGTTTTCCGGGTGTCGCCGGTTGGCTTGCCTGCGGTCTTGCCCGTGTCAGGAGCGGCCACCGCCTGCAGCTGCGGCTTGTCGGCCGTACCCGCTTCCATCGCGGCCACGGCATTCCTTTCGGCGATGCGCTGGAAACTTTCCCTCGCCTGCCCGCCGAATTCCGCCTGCAGGTTCGCCAGGTTGCGGCCCATCTCGAGCTGCCTGCCATGCTCGTCGATGATCTTGAAATTCATGAAGTGATGCGCGGGCAGGGTCTCCAGCTTGAAGTCGGTGGTCTTGACGGTGACGCCGGTCTGCTCGCGCACGTCGGCGATCACCGCATCGATCAGGTTGCCCCTGCCGAACTCGGCCCGCTCGCAGAACCCTGCCGCATAATCGGGCAGCGGCACGCAATGCCGGCGCAGCTTCTGCGGCAGGGACTTGAGCAGCAGATGCACCTTTTCCTTGAGCATGCCGGGCACCAGCCAGTCGCAGCGGTCGGCCGACACCTGGTTCAATGCATACAGCGGCACGGCCAGCGTCACGCCGTCGCGCGGGCTGCCCGGCTCGAAGTGATAGCTCAGCGTCATCGGCACGCCGGCCACCTGCATGGTCTTCGGGAACAGGTCGGTGGTGACGCCCGCCGCTTCATGGCGCATCAGGTCGTCGCGGTTCAGGTGCAGCAGCTTGGGATTCTTCGCCGTCGCGTCCTTGAGCCACTTCTCGAAGCTGATGCCGGCATGGATTTCCTGCGGAATCAGCTTGTCGTAGAAGGCCGCAATCAATTCCTCGTCGACCAGCACGTCGAGGCGGCGCGACTTGTGTTCCAGGTTCTCGATCTCGCGCACCAGCTTCTGGTTATGCGCGAGGAAAGGGAAACGGGTCTCGTATTCGCCGGCCACCAGCGCGCTGCGGATGAATATCTCGCGCGCTTCCTTCGGATTGATCTGCCCGTAGTCGATGCGCCGCTGGCTGTACACCACCAGGCCATACAGCGTAGCGCGCTCGAAGGCGGACACCTGCGCGGTGCGCTTTTCCCAGCGCGGATCGCCGTAGGATTTCTTGAGCAGGTGGCCGCCGATACGCTCCAGCCATTCGGGCTGTATCTGGGCGATGCAGCGCGCATACAGCCGCGTGGTTTCCACCAGTTCGGCGCCCATGATCCAGCGCCCCGCTTTCCTGGCCAGGCTGGAGCCGGGCCAGATATGGAACCTGATGCCGCGCGCGCCGAGATAATGCGGCTCGTCGTCGGCCTTATAGCCGACGTTGCCCAAGAGGCCGGTCAGCAGCGCGGTATGCAGCTGCTCATAGGTCGCCGGCGATTCATTCATGCGCCAGCCCTGCTCCTTGACCAGCGTCAGCAGCTGGGAGTGGACGTCGCGCCATTCGCGCAGCCGAATCTGCGACAGGAAATTGGCGCGGCAGTTGTCCATCAGCTGCCGGTTGGATTTCTTGTGCTCGATGGCTTCGTCGAACCACTTCCAGATCTTGAGATAGCTGAGGAACTCGGACTTGTCGTCGGCGAATTTCTTGTGCGCGTTGTCGGCCGCATCCTGCGCCTCCATCGGGCGGTCGCGCGGGTCCTGCACCGACAGCGCGGCGGCGATGATCAGCACTTCGGAGAGCGCGGCATTGTCGCGCGCGGCGAGGATCATGCGGCCGACGCGGGGATCGAGCGGCAACTTGGCCAGCTGGCGGCCAAGCGGGGTGAGCTGGTTGTTGTCGTCGACCGCGCCCAGCTCCTGCAGCAGCTGGTAGCCGTCGGCGATCGCGCGGCCGAGCGGCGGTTCGATGAAGGGAAAGGTTTCGACATCGGTCAGCCGCAGCGCCTTCATGCGCAGGATGACCGCCGCCAGCGAGGAACGCAGGATTTCCGGATCGGTGAATTTCGGCCGCTGCAGGAAGTCCTGTTCCTCATAAAGGCGGATGCAGACGCCTGCCGCCACGCGGCCGCAGCGGCCGGCGCGCTGGTTGGCGGCGGATTGCGCGACCGGCTCGATCTGCAGCTGCTCGACCTTGTTGCGATAGCTGTAGCGCTTGACCCGCGCCAGGCCGGCATCGACCACATAGCGGATGCCGGGCACGGTCAGCGAAGTCTCGGCGACGTTGGTCGCCAGCACGATGCGCCGCGCATTCGAAGTCTTGAACACCCGCTCCTGTTCCTGCACCGACAGGCGGGCAAACAGCGGCAGGATTTCCACATGCGGCGGATGATGCTTGCGCAGCGCCTCGGCGGCATCGCGGATTTCCCGTTCGCCGGGCAGGAACACCAGCACATCGCCGGGCCCGAGACGCGCCAGCTCGTCGACCGCATCGACCACGGCATCCATCAGGTCGCGCTGCTCCTTCTGTGCCGACGAACGGCCATCCGGGCGGTCGGGCTTTTCCGCGGGCTCCACCGGCCGGTAACGGATTTCCACCGGATACAGGCGGCCCGACACCTCGATCACCGGCGCCAGCTTGTCGCCGCGCGCGAAATGACGGGCGAAGCGCTCGGCATCGATGGTCGCGGAGGTAATGATGAGCTTGAGATCGGGGCGGCGCGGCAGCAGCTGCTTGAGGTAGCCGAGCAGAAAGTCGATGTTCAGGCTGCGCTCATGCGCCTCGTCGATGATGATGGTGTCGTACTGCCGCAGCAGCGGATCGGTCTGCGTCTCGGCCAGCAGGATGCCGTCGGTCATCAGCTTGACCGACGCGCCCCTCGACAGGGTATCGGTGAAACGCACCTTGAAGCCGACATGCTCGCCCAGCGGCGAACCCAGTTCCTGGGCGATGCGCTTGGCGGTGGATGACGCCGCGATCCGGCGCGGCTGGGTGTGGCCGATCAGTCCGGCCTGGCCGCGGCCGAGTTCAAGGCAGATCTTGGGGAGCTGCGTGGTCTTGCCGGAACCGGTCTCGCCGGAAACGATGATGACCTGGTTGGCGCGCAAGGCATCCGCGATTTCCTGGCGCCGGCCGGAAACCGGCAGCTCTTCGGGAAAGATAATCGGCGGCAATGGATTGCGGACGACCGGCTCGGGCGCAGCCTTGGGCTGCTGTTGCCTCGGCCTGCCGTTGTCGCGCGGATTCTGCTGTCTTTGCGAATCCTGCGGCGTCTGCGGCGTCTGCGGCGTCTGTGGCCTATGCGGCCTCTCCGGCTGCACCGGCTTTTGCGTTGGCCTTGGGGTTTTTTCCGTCTTTTCCGCCTGTTGCGCGGTGCCCGCATCGGGCGCGGGTTTCTGTAATTGTTCTGGAGCTGACATATCGGGGGAATTATACAGAGGCGGCCTTACCGGACCTCAAGGAAGGCCGGCTCTGCCGGACCGGCTGCGGGGAAGCTCTGTATATAATGCGCATCATGGAAAATCCAATACAGTTTGTGCAATGGTTGCGCTCGGTGGCGCCGTATATTCACGCGTTCCGCGGCAAGACCTTCGTCGTGGCGTTTCCCGGCGAACTGGTGATGGCCGGCGCCCTGCCCGTGCTGGCGCAGGACCTGTCCCTGCTGCATGCGCTCGGCATCAAGGTCGTGATCGTGCATGGTTCCCGCCCGCAGGTCGAGGAACAGCTCGCCTTGCGCAACCTGACCGCCCGCTACCACAACGGCCTGCGCATCACCGACGCGCCGGCGATGGAATGCGTGAAGGAAGCCGCCGGCGAGCTGCGCCTCGATATCGAGGCCGCTTTCAGCCAGGGCCTGCCGAACACGCCGATGGCGCATGCGGCGATCCGCATCATTTCCGGCAACTTCGTGACCGCCCGGCCGATCGGCGTCATCGATGGCGTCGACCTGGAATTCACCGGGGTGGCGCGCAAGATTGCCTATGAGACCATCCATCCGATATTAAGTGCCGGCGGCCTGGTATTGCTGTCGCCGCTGGGCTTTTCCCCGACCGGCGAAGCCTTCAACCTGACCATGGAAGACGTGGCCGTATCGGCTGCGACCGCGCTGCGCGCCGACAAGCTGATTTTCATCACCGAAACGCCGATGATGACCGATGCCGAAGGCCGCGACATCCGCGAGCTGACGGCGGCGCAGGCCGACGTCCTGCTCAAGGCCAGCGTCTTGCCGCCGGACACGGCTTTCTACCTGCGCCATTGCGTCAAGGCATCGCGCAGTGGCGTGCCGCGTTCGCATATCGTGCCCTTCGAACTCGACGGCTCGGCCATGCTGGAAATCTTTACCCATGACGGCGTCGGCACCATGGTCAGCACCGAGAACCTGGAAACCCTGCGCGAGGCGACCATTGAAGATGTGGGCGGCATCCTCAAATTGATCGAACCGCTGGAAGCCGACGGCACCCTGGTCAAGCGGGGCCGCGAGCTGATCGAACGGGAAATCGACTATTTCTCCGTGATCGAGCACGACGGCGTCATCTTCGGCTGCGCGGCGCTCTACCCGTTCCCGGCGGAAAAGATGGCCGAAATGGCTTGCCTGACCGTCAATCCGGAAGTGCAGAGCCAGGGCGACGGCGAGCGCATCCTCAAGCACATGGAAAACCGGGCGCGCGCCGCCGGGTTCACGAGACTGTTCGTACTCACGACCCGCACCGCGCACTGGTTCATGAAACGCGGCTTCGTCCCGGCAACGGTCGACGATCTGCCGAAAGACCGGCAGCACATGTATAACTGGCAGCGCAAGTCGGTGGTACTGATCAAGCAACTTTGAAAACCGCGCGTCCTCCAGCCGGAGGCGCGTTTCACACGTTTTGAATCAACAAGGAGTAGAACATGGCCCGCACGGTCCACTGCGTCAAGCTGAACAAGGAAGCCGAAGGTCTGGATTTTCCGCCGTATCCCGGCGAACTCGGCAAGAAAATTTATGAAAATGTTTCCAAGGAAGCCTGGGCCGGCTGGCTCAAGCACCAGACCATGCTGGTCAATGAAAACCGGCTGAACCTGGCGGACGCGCGCGCCCGGAAATACCTGGCCACCCAGATGGAAAACCATTTCTTCGGTTCCGGCGCCGATGCCGCGGCCGGCTACGTGCCGCCTTCCGAATAAGGCTTGCGGCATCGGCTTTCAAGGCAGCCGCCGCACGAGCGCTTGCGATGCAGATAAAAAAGCCGCTGGAGCAATTCAGCGGCTTTTTTCCATCTTCCCGGTGGCGGAGGCCAGCTATCCGGCACGGGAAGCTTGCATCAGAAACTCAGCGTCTTCACGCCTTCGGCCGTGCCGAGCAGCGCCACATCGGCGCCGCGCTGTGCAAACAGGCCGACGGTGACCACACCGACGATGTTGTTGATTTCCGCTTCCAGCTTGCTTGGATCGGTAATCCGCAGCCCGACCAGGTCGATGATCACGCAGCCGTTATCGGTCATCACCGGCTTGCCATCCTTGACCCGCAGACGCGGCTCGCCACCCAAGGTCTTGAGCTTGCGCGCCACGGCGGCCTGCGCCATGGGAATGACTTCGATCGGCAGCGGAAAGGCGCCCAGCACATCCACCAGCTTGGAGCCGTCGGCGATGCAGATGAACTGCTTCGCGACCGAAGCGACAATCTTTTCGCGCGTCAGCGCTGCGCCGCCGCCCTTGATCATCGCACCCGAAGCCGTGATTTCGTCGGCGCCGTCGATGTAGATCGACATGGCGTCGACGTCGTTCAGGTCGAGCACCGGGATGCCGTGCGAACGCAGGCGATCCGCGGTCGCTTCGGAAGAGGCCACCGCACCCTTGACGCGATCCTTGATCTTGCCGAGTTCATCGATGAAGAAATTGGCCGTGGAACCGGTGCCGACGCCGATGATTTCGCCGGTGGGGACATAGTCGATGGCAGCGCGCGCGACTGCTTGCTTGAGTTCGTCTTGGGTCATGGTGCATTGCATGAAAAATCGGAGGACGTATTTTAAGCGCTCCGGTCCCGCACTTTAGGTTTTTTCTACTAAACCATGAGTGGCGTAGGGGTTTCAGATGTTAAACTTGCTATAGAGCACTAATTTGACGTCAGACCGTTTTAAAGTGATGCAAACATGACAACCGTACTCGTGGTGGACGACAGCCGCATCTCCCGCATGCTCTCAAGGCAGTTTCTTCTCCAGAAACAGCCGACCTGGACCATTGCCGAGGCCGCAAGCGGTGAAGAGGCGATCGCGAGGCTCGATAACGTGACGCCTGACCTGGTGCTGCTCGACCTGAACATGCCCGGCATGGGCGGCCTGGCGGCGGTCGGCCAGATACAGGCGAAGTGCCCGAGCGCGCGCATTACCCTGCTGACGGCCAATGTGCAGGACGCAATCCGCGAAAAGGCCGAATCCCTGGGAATCGGTTTTGCAGCCAAGCCGATCACCGAGGATCGCATCGAGCAGATCATCGCCGAATTCGGGAAATAGCATGTTCCAGCTCACCGAGCTTCAGCACGACGCTCTCGTCGAGATCTTCAACATTGGTGTCGGCCAGGCGGCGGCGGCAATGAGCCGCATCGTGAATGAGGAAGTCACGATGTCGGTGCCGCTGATCAGCTTCCAGAGCCGCTCCGAGGTGGCGCATACGCTTGGCAGCCGGGAAGGACGCCGGATCTGCGCGATTGCCCAGCAATTCAGCGGCGCCTTCAACACCGAAGCCTTTCTCATGTTCCCCGAAGAGAAGAGCCTGGAGATCGTGCGCCTGATGGTGGGCCAGAGCCTTTCGCTCGAAGAATTGAGCGAAATGGAACAGGAAGCGATGAGCGAGATCGGCAATATCATCCTCAATTCCTGCATGGCGACGCTGGCCAATGCCTCCGGACGGGAATTGCAGGGATCGCTGCCGATGTACCATGTCGGCACCGGCGACGACATCCTCGGCCAGTCAGGCAAGCAATGGGACGGCGTGGTCATGACCTTGAAGATCGATTTCAACATCGAGCGGCACCATATCTACGGCTACGTCGCCTTCCTGCTCGATCTGCCGGCACTGCAGGACCTCACGCAATACATCGACAGTTACCTGGCCAGCCTGACCGGCTAGCGGTGCGAGTTGGAATTCTGTTGAAGGCAAACGTGGCGACATCATCCATGCAAAGCTTGCTTGAAGGAGTGCTGAAGGCGGTACGGACCGGCATCATCGTGCTCGATGCAGAGGAGCGTATCGTCCTCTGGAACGAGTGGGTGGAGCAGCATTCCCGCCTGCCGTCGCAGCTTGTCCTCGGCAAGACCTTCAGCGAAGCGCTGCCCGACATGGTTAGGGGGCGCACCCATGTCGCAATCGAAGCGGCACTGCGGAACAACCTTGCATCGCTGCTTTCCCAGACACTGAACAAGGCGCCCTTCCCGCTGTTCGCCAATCCGGCGGATGCGGCAAGCGGCGCGCGCATGCAGCAGGCGGTTCATGTGATGCCGCTGCAGGTGCCGCCGGGACGACACTGCCTGGTGCAGATCACCGATGTCAGCACGGCGGTGGCGCGCGAGCGCAAGCTGCGTGAAATGGCGGTGGAACTCGAATCGCAAACCCTGGTTGACGGCTTGACCGGCATCGCCAACCGCCGCCGTTTCGACCTGCACCTTGAAGATGAATTCCGACGCGCCAAGCGCAATGTCGCACCGATCTCCCTGCTCATGATCGACGTCGACTCCTTCAAGGATTACAACGACAACTACGGCCACCAGCGCGGCGATGACTGCCTGGTGCAGATTGCCGGCGCACTGACCCGCGTGCTCAACCGCGCGCGCGATCTGGTGGCGCGCTACGGCGGCGAGGAATTCACCGTGGTGCTTCCCGATACCGACAAAGATGGCGCGCTGCAGGTAGCGGAAGCGATGCGTGCCGAGGTCGAGGCGCTGGCGGTCGAACATGCCTTTTCCGGCGTCTCGCGCCACGTCACGATCAGCCTCGGCGTCAGCACGCTGGTGCCGGAGCTATCGACCACGACGGGGAGCCTGATCCATGCCGCCGACCGGGCGCTCTATCAGGCCAAGCGGGCCGGCAGGAACCGCGTTGCCGTCTACCTGGACAGCAAGCTGAGTTAACCGGCTAGCTGGCTTAGCTGGGCTCGATGACTTGATTTCGCTTTTTTACTTTTACGGTAGCGATACGCCAGTCTGGATACTCCCCTTTGTATTCAGCCGGGGAGACAGAGGAAACTCGCTGCGCCCATTGCCTCTGCGAGGCTTGGTGGCACAGACATGAAGGACATCCGCCCCTCTTCACGGGGGCCGCCAGGCGGGGATGGGTTTCCTCTGATTCCGTTGAAGCCGCTCCGCTGCGCGACGCGGCCATCAGGTCACGGAAGCGCAACGCTCTCAATACACGCCAATACGCGCGCCGGCTTCCCTACACTCCCGCAGCCTGCATGCTCCAAGGCGGACAAAGCGAGCACCTGCACGACATCCTGAAACCCGCCTTCGCCGGATTGCTACTTCCGCAAACCGCTGGCCGCAGCCGCCAGTTCGGTAATCATCTGCCAGTCGCCATTCTTCAGCGCTTCCTTCGGCGTCAGCCAGGAACCGCCGACGCAAGCGACGTTCTTGCACTCCAGGAACTTCGCGGCGGTTTCCTGCGAAATGCCGCCGGTCGGGCAGAAGGTCACATCGGGCAGCGGACCGGCAATCGCGTTGAGCATGCCGACACCGCCCGCCGGAACCGCGGGAAACAGCTTGAGCTGGCGGAATCCGGCTTCGCGCGCCGCCATCACTTCGGACGGCGACATGACGCCGGGCAGCAGCGGCAAGCCGCTTGTTTTCGCGGCTTCAATCAGGCTGGGCGTCAGTCCGGGCGAGACGCCGAATACCGCACCCGCCTCCCGAGCGGCGCGAAATTCTTCCGGCTGGGTCAGGGTTCCGACCCCGACGATCGCACCGGGTACCTGCTCTGCCATGGCGCGAATGGCGGGCAAGCCGTGTTCGGTCCGCAGGGTGACTTCCAGTACCCGGATACCGCCGGCAACGAGTGCCTTGGCCAGCGGTACGGCGTGGTCGAGATTGTCGATGGCAATGACCGGAATGACCGGCGAGGTGCGCATGATGTCGAGCAGAGTCATGATTATTGGCGTGTGATGAGTGAGTCTTCGTCGGAATAATTGACGGCTTGCGGTGTGGCCAGGGTGTTGTGCTGCTCTTCGGGAAGATGCAGCGCCGGCGGCAGGCCGAAGGTGGCCGCACCCTCTTCCGCGGCGCTGACGCCATTGCGGAACAGGGCGAACAGTTCACGCCCCATGCCAACCTGGCTGGCCGACAGGTCGGCGGCTTCGATGTCGCGGCGATCCCATTCCTCTTGCGGAACCAGCGCCTGCAGCGTGCCGGTTTCGGCGTCGAGACGGATGACGTCGCCGGTACGCACCTTGCCCAGCGGTCCGCCGGCAAGCACCTCCGGCGATACATGGATGGCGGCCGGAACCTTGCCCGACGCACCGGACATGCGGCCGTCCGTCACGAGTGCGACGCGGCGCCCGGCATCCTGCAGGTTGGCCAGCGCCGGCGTCATCGCATGCAGTTCCGGCATGCCGTTGGCACGCGGCCCCTGGTAGCGAACGACGGCAACGAAGTCGCGATCAAGCTGGCCCGCCTTGTAGGCCTCCATCAACTCTTCCTGCGAATTGAAAACGATGGCAGGCGCTTCAACGATGCGATGCTGCGGCTTGACCGCGGACACCTTGATCACCGCGCGCCCGAGATTGCCCGACATCAGGCGCAGGCCTCCGTCGGGAGAAAATGGCTCGCTGGCCGTGCGCAGCACCTTGTCATCGCCGCTCTTTTCAGCGGCAGGACGCCAGACTACCGAATCGCCTTCGAGGAAGGGTTCGGTGCAGTGGGCGCGCAAGCCTTGTCCGAGGATGGTGGTCACGTCGTCGTGCAGCAGGCCGGCGTCGAGCAGTTCGCGGATCACGAAACCGGTGCCGCCGGCCGCATGGAAATGGTTGACGTCCGCATCGCCGTTGGGATAGATGCGTGCCAGCAGCGGCACCACGCCGGACAGTTCGTCGAAGTCGTTCCAGTCGATGACGATGCCGGCGGCGCGTGCCATCGCCACCAGGTGCAGCGTATGGTTGGTGGAGCCGCCGGTGGCCAGCAGGGCCACGATCGCATTGGCGATGGACTTTTCATCGACCACGCGGCCGACCGGGATATAGGTCCCGCCCTGCTCGCTGATTTCCACCGCCCGGCGTGCCGCAGCCGCGGTCAGGGCATCGCGCAGCGGCGTGCCGGGAGTGATGAAGGCGGTACCCGGAAGGTGCAGTCCCATGACTTCCATCAGCATCTGGTTGCTGTTGGCGGTGCCGTAGAAGGTACAGGTGCCGGCGCTGTGATAGGACTGCGATTCCGATTCGAGCAGCGCTTCGCGCCCCACCTTGCCTTGCGCATACAGCTGGCGCGTCTTGGCCTTTTCGGCATTGGAGATGCCGGTGGTCATCGGGCCGGCCGGAATGAAGACCGCCGGCAGGTGGCCGAAGTGCAGCGCGCCGATCAGCAGGCCGGGCACGATCTTGTCGCATACGCCAAGATAGACCGCCGCGTCGAACATATTGTGCGACAGGGCGATCGCGGTGGCCATTGCAATGGCGTCGCGCGAAAACAGCGACAATTCCATGCCGGGCTGGCCCTGGGTGACGCCGTCGCACATCGCCGGCGTGCCGCCCGCGAATTGCGCAACCGCGCCGGCGGCGCGCACGGCCTCCTTGATGATGTGAGGGAAATGCTCGAAGGGCTGGTGCGCCGAGAGCATGTCGTTATACGCTGAAACGATGGCCACGGACGGCGCCTTCACCTGCTTCAGCATGAGCTTGTCGTTGGCGGGAAACGCCGCGAAACCATGCGCGAGGTTGGTACAGGCCAATGCGCCGCGATGCACGCCCTTCTGGCGGGCCGCTTCGATTCTGGCGAGGTATGATGCGCGATACGGCGCGCTGCGCTGGATGATGCGGCGGGTGACCGCGTCAAGTACGGGATGTACGGATTGAAGTGACATATTCGAATTCCACTGTGTTTTTGAAATTTTACTACAAAATTTCTTGCCGCGCTGCCGGTTCGATCGAAGGCCCGCCCCTCCCCTGGAAAACCACTGCAGGCGACCAACACGCACTTTCGAAGGACGTCACTGAGAAAACTCAAGGGCCAGTTGAGTACTTGGCAATTCTGTAGTGAATTTACCAAAAAGTATTGTATAGTTGGACGCCACGATTCCTTCAGCTCTTTGTTTGCCTCGGACCGCCCATGCATCAGAACGCACTTACGGAAACTCCCGCATTTCAAGCATTGATCCGCCATCAGGCCGAAGCCGGCCAATGGCAGCTGCGCGACCTCTTCTCACGCCAGCAAGACCGCTTTTCCCGCTACTCCGTCGAAGCGGCGGGCCTTTTCCTCGACTACTCGAAGAACCGCATCGACGACACCACGCTGTCGCTGCTGATGGATCTCGCCAGGGAGCGAGGCGTCGAAGCGCGCCGCGACGCGATGTTCAGCGGGGAAAGAATCAACAATACGGAAAACCGCTCCGTGCTGCACACCGCACTGCGGGCGCCGCGCAGCAGCCGGCTGATCGTCAATGGACAAGATGCTGTTGCGGAGGTTCATGCGGTGCTCGATCGCATGGCGGCATTCGTCGAACGGGTGCGTTCCGGGCAATGGCGCGGACGCAGCGGCAAGACCATGACCGATGTGGTCAATATCGGCATCGGCGGTTCCGATCTCGGCCCGGAGATGGTGTGCCGCGCGCTGCGCTCCTTCGCGCACCCTGGTCTGTCCTTTCATTTCGTTGCCAATGTCGACGGCCATGACCTCGATGCCGTGTTGTCGAAGCTCAATCCCGAGACAACGCTGTTCATTGTTGCATCGAAGACCTTCACCACGCGGGAAACCATGATGAATGCGCAGTCCGCCCGCGCATGGTTCCTGAAAACCGGCAGCGAGGCCGAGCTGGCGAAACATTTCGTCGCGGTATCGACCAATACGGATGCGGTCCGCGGTTTCGGCATTGACCCCGACAACATGTTTCCTTTCTGGGACTGGGTCGGCGGCCGCTACTCCGTCTGGTCGGCGATCGGTCTGCCGGTCGCGCTGGCGGTCGGCTTCGACAATTTCCGCCAGTTCCTCGACGGCGCCCATGCGATGGACCGGCATTTCCAGAGCGCGCCGCTGGAAAGCAACATGCCGGTACTGCTGGCGATGATAGGCATCTGGTATCGCAATGTCTTCCATAGCGGCTCCATCTCGATCGCGCCCTACCACCAGGATCTCGGCCAGTTCGCCGCCTACCTCCAGCAGCTCGACATGGAGAGCAACGGCAAGCGCGTTTCCCGTTCCGGCCAGGCGCTGCAGGAGGAGACCGGCCCGGTGGTCTGGGGCGATGTCGGCACCAACGGCCAGCATGCCTATTTCCAGCTGCTGCACCAGGGCACCGACATCGTCCCGGTTGATTTCATTGCCGCATTGAAGCCGACGCACGCCCTTCCCGGCCATCATGCGGTGCTGCTCGCCAACTGCTTCGCCCAGTCGGAAGCCTTCATGCTCGGCAAGAATGCCGACGAAGTGCGCGCCGAACTGAAGGCGCAGAACCTGCCCGAAGAACAGATTGCCGCGCTGCTGCCGCACAAGGTCTTCCCCGGCAACCGCCCGAGCAATACCATCCTGATGGAATCGCTGACGCCGGCCACGCTCGGCGCGCTGATCGCACTCTACGAACACAAGGTGTTCGTCCAGGGCGTGATCTGGGACATCAACAGTTTTGACCAGTGGGGCGTGGAGCTCGGCAAGGTGCTGGCCAAGAATATCGAACCGGAAATCAACGGCGCTCCGCGGCCGGAGGCGCATGACAGCTCGACCAACGGCCTGATCGCGCGCGCGCGGGCGGCATTGTCGCCCTTGTCATCATGATGGCGCCCTGACGGCGGCAAGGCGCATGTCGGCGCATCGGCAAATCAAGCGAATGCGGGACAAGCCAGCCATACTCACCTTATTCTCACTTCTTTCGATAACGGTCCAGCCGGCTTGCGCCGGCGACCCTGGTTCCCATCATGGCACTTTCCGATTTTGATCTGGTCCTGTTCGGCGGCAGCGGCGACCTTTCCATGCGCAAGCTCCTGCCGGCGCTCTACAACCGCGACTGCGCCAACAGCCTGCCGCCGACCGCGCGCATCATCTGCGTCGGCAGGAATCCATGGAGCCGGGAGGAATTCCTCGACGCCATGGAGCAGAACGCCCGGCCGCACGTCGCCTCGGGCAATCCCGATCAGGCCGTATGGGAACGTTTCCGCAACCGCATCAGTTACGTGTCGCTCGACGCCGCCGATGCCGCCACTTACGCGGCGCTGAAGTCGGCCTTGCGCGATGGCCCCGATGATGGCGGGATCGTGCGGGTGTTCTACCTTGCCATGCCGCCCAGCCTGTTCGCAACCATCTGCCGGAATCTCAAGGAAGCGGGCCTGGCCAGCGCCAATTCCCGCGTGGTGCTGGAAAAACCGCTGGGACGCGACCTCGCCAGCGCCCGCCAGATCAACCGCGAAGTGGGACAGGTCTTCTCCGAATCGCAGATCTACCGCATCGATCACTACCTCGGCAAGGAAACCGTGCAGAATCTGCTGGCGCTGCGCTTCGGCAATGTGCTGTTCGAGCCGCTCTGGCGGCGTGAATGGATTTCGGATGTGCAGATCACCATCGCCGAAGAACTCGGCGTCGGCAATCGCCTTGATTATTACGATACGGCAGGCGCGCTGCGCGACATGCTGCAGAACCATTTGCTGCAGCTGCTGTGCATCGTAGCCATGGAACCGCCGGTGTCGGCCTCGGCGGACGCGGTGCGCGACGAAAAGCTGAAGGTGCTGCGCTCGCTCAAGCGTTTTACGCCCTACACGCTGGCGCAGGACGTGGTGCGCGGCCAGTACCGCTCCGGCCACGTCAACGGCGTCGCCGTGCCCGGCTACCGCAAGGAGCCCAATGCCAATCCGGAATCCCGCACCGAAACCTTCGTGGCGCTCAAGGCCGAGATCGATACCTGGCGCTGGGCCGGCGTGCCCTTCTATCTGCGCACCGGCAAGCGCATGGCCGACCAGCTGGCGGAAATCGTGGTGCGTTTCAAGAAGATTCCGGCGTCGATCTTCGCGCGGCCCAACAGCAGTTTCCAGCCCAACAGCCTGCTGATCCGACTGCAGCCGGAAGAGGAACTGCAATTGCAGCTGATGGCAAAGACACCGGGCGACGGCATGCGCCTGCGACCGGTGGAACTGGAAATGGATTTCCGGGAAACCTTCAAGATGCCGCGCATGGATGCCTACGAACGCCTGCTGCTCGACGTGCTGCGCGGCCAGCTGACGCTGTTCATGCGCAGCGACGAACTGGAAGCCGCATGGGAATGGGTTGAACCGATACTGGATTACTGGGAACATGAAGGGGACGAGCCCGTGCCCTATACTGCAGGAACCTGGGGCCCGGCCGCGGCAAGCGCGCTGGTAGCCCGCGACGGCCTGCAATGGCGCGAAGAATCGATACCTGAATGACACACTGACCAACCATGCTGCTCGACTCCATCAGAACCCAGCTTGACGCCCTGTCCAAGTCGGAAAAGAAGGTCGCGGTCGCGGTCCTGAAGAATCCCGACCTGGCGGTTTCGGGCAACATCACCGCGCTGGCCAAGAATGCGCAGGTGTCGGAACCGACGGTGGTGCGCTTCTGCCGGGCGCTGGGTTACGACGGCTGGCACGAGTTCAAGCTCAAGCTGGCGCAGACGCTGGCGCTGGCGCTGCCGAATGCCGATGAATCCATGCTGCAGGACGATCTTGCCGCGGACCTGGTCAACAAGATCTGCAGCCGCTCGATCAATACCCTGCTCGACCTGCGCAACAACCTGCAGCCTGCCGCCATCGAAAAGGCGCTCGATCTGCTGTCGCGCTCCAACAAGATCGAATTCTGGGGCCAGGGCACGTCGGGCATCGTCGCCTCGGACGCCCAGCACAAGTTCTTCCGCTCCGGCGTGCCGACGGTCGCTTATGCCGACCCGCACATCCACGCGATTTCCGCCGCCCTGCTCAAGAAAGGCGACACGGTGGTGGCCATTTCCCAGCGCGGCAACAGCACCGCGCTGCTGCACAGCGTGCAACTGGCGCGCCGCGTCGGCGCCGACGTGGTGGCGCTCACGCCCAGCGGCACGCCGCTGTCGGATCTGGCGACCGTGCTGGTGCCGATCGACCTGAGTTTCAACATCGATCCCTATACGCCGATTTCGGCACGCCTGGCGCATCTGGTCGTCATCGATATCCTTGCGGTCGGCCTGGCGCTCAAGGGCGGGCCGGAATTCCGCAAAAAGATGCAAAACGCGCAAAAGGCGCTGCAAAAACTGGACATGCAGTTCGATTCCTTCCTGCGCCATCCGCCCAAACTCTGATCCCGGCAGTCTTGCTCGCAATATTGTCCTGACGCATGTCTAACCGCTGTCGCCCGATACGGTTATCATGCAGCTTTTCCGCCTGTCTTTTACCGGATTGCCATGAACCAGCTTGAACAACTGAAGCAGCACACCACCATCGTTGCCGACACCGGCGATTTCCAGTCGATCCAGGCCTTTGCGCCGCGCGACGCCACCACCAATCCTTCGCTGATCCTGAAGGCGGTGCAGAAGGAAGAGTACCGGCACCTGCTGGAAAAGGCGGTCCGTGATCACGGCAGCAAGACCACCGGCGACATCATCGACAATATGCTGGTCGCGTTCGGCACCGAGATCCTGAAGATCATTCCCGGCCGTGTTTCCACCGAAACCGATGCCCGTCTGTCCTTCGATACCGAGGGCACCGTGGCCAAGGGCCGCGCGCTGATCGCGCTCTACGAAGCGGCAGGCATTGCGCGCGAGCGCATCCTGATCAAGATCGCCTCCACCTGGGAAGGCATCCGCGCCGCGGAAGTGCTGGAAAAGGAAGGCATCCGCTGCAACATGACGCTGCTGTTCGCGCTGCCCCAGGCGATTGCCTGCGCCGATGCGCAAGTCCAGCTGATTTCACCGTTCGTCGGCCGCATCTACGACTGGTACAAGAAATCGACCGGCCAGGAATACACCGGCGCCGACGATCCGGGCGTGCAATCGGTCAAGCGCATCTACAACTACTACCGCAAGTTCGGCTACAAGACCGAGGTCATGGGCGCCAGCTTCCGCAACACCTCGCAGATCACCGAACTGGCCGGCTGCGACCTGCTGACCATCAGCCCGGAACTGCTGCAGAAACTGGCCGACAGCGATGCGCCGGTGGCCCGCAAGCTCAGCCCGGAAGAGGCAAGCGGCGCCGACCTGCAAAAACTGACGCTGGATGAAAAAGCATTCCGCTTCATGCTCAATGAAGATGCGATGGGCACGGAAAAGCTGGCCGAAGGCATCCGCCAGTTCTGCGCCGACGCGGTCAAGCTGGAAAAGATGGTCGAGGCCCTGCGCTGAACAAGCCAGTCCCGACAAGCTCCCAGTCCTGAGAAAAAGGCAGCCACATGGCTGCCTTTTTCTTGCCAGGTGCGTATTGATTTATCGGCAGTTATCCCCTTGCTCGGTCGCCCGCTCAATTGCACACTTGTACCAATCCCAAGTCATAACATGACAAATGAGATCGATGGATTTTTTCGCCTGGCGAGGCCGAGGTTGCAGACCAGGAATCCATAGCGGGCCATGGATGACGAGTGCAACGCAGCCAGACGGAAAAAGACGCGGTCTCATGGCATGGAATGACTTGGGATTGGTATCAAGCACCGCGCAGCGCGACCGCCTCCGCCATCGCCAGGGATGACTCTCCACCCTGCTCCTGCAAGCCGGCCTCCACGCTGGCACGATTGCGCTGCGGCTGGTTCTGGCTGACTTTCCATTTTCCCTGCAGCCGGGTGATCACGATTTCGATGCCGACGATCTGTTTCAGCAGCGTATCGATGAAGTCGGCGGGGGCGTCGCCAATGGCCCATGGCGCTTCCCTGCCCGCCTCATGTTTTGCACTCAGTCTTTCGAGGCATGCACGGACCCATTGAGGATCATCGATGGCACGCAAGTGCCCGTAGGCATGCACAACCATGTAGTTGTATGTCGGCACCACCTTGCCATGCTCTTTCTTGGTCGCGTAGAGCGATGGACTGATATAGGCCTGCGCTCCCTGGAACACGATCAGCGACTCGGTATGCGCATCCCGGCGCCAGACCGGATTGCTGCGCGCCACGTGGGCCTGCAGCGTCCCGAACGGAGAGCCGCCGGCAACGATGTCGAAGGGAATATGGTCGGCCTGCAAACCGTCCTCGCCAAGCATGACCAGCGTGCCGAGCGGATGTTGATGCACCAGCTGATGCATGACTTCGGTACGGGTTTCGGCGAACTGCGCAGGGACGTACATGACGGTTTCCTTTCAGGCCGCCGCGTTCAGCGGCGCCTCGATGACGATCTCGGTTTTCACGGAATTGGCGATAAAGCAGTCTTCATGCGCGCGGTGATGCATGCCGTCGACTTCCTCGGCGCTTGGCCGGCGTTCTCCGCCGAAATCGATGCGCGGACGCAGCGCCACGCGGGTCACCGCGACGCGGCCTTCGGCATTTTTCTGCATCACGCCGACCGCCTGGTCGACATAGCGGTCCACCACGAAACCGGCCTTGCCCGCGATCCACAGGAAAGTCAGCATGTGGCAGCTGGATATGGCGGCGACGAAAGCCTCTTCCGGATCGACCGCGGCTGCCACCGACATCGGCTCGGGCACCACGGAAGGAGAAGAAGATGCAGGCACTTCCACGCCGCCGTCGAAGCTCCAGCGGTGGCCCCGGCTATAGCGGTTGTCCGTGAATTTTTCCTGCCCCCGTTCCCAGGCGATGGTTGCTTCATAGGTATGCATGCTTGGCTCCTTGTGTTCCTGTGTCCTTGTACAAAATGTCCGCATAGCTTATGGCCAAACTTGGCTTTCTTAAAGTACCAATAAATGGTAATTTCGAAATACCAATTTCCGGACTCGCGCCATGCACTTCGCTCAATCGCTCGCCGCGCTGCAACTCGATGCACAATCTGCAACTCCCCTGTTCCGCCAGCTATACGATGGGATCAAGCAATCCATCCTCGCCGGCAAGCTGGGTTCCGGCACGCAATTGCCGCCCACGCGCGAATTGGCATTGCTGTGCGGGGTATCCAGGCAAACCGTGCTCAATGCCTATTCGCAGCTGATGGCCGAAGGCTACTTGTCGGGAACGGTAGGCAGGGGCACCTTCGTCAGCGCCAGCCTGCCGCTGCAGGCGCAGAAGCATGTGGCTGCGAGCAGCCTGCAGGCGATGCGTCCGCTATCGGCGCGCGGACAGCGCTTCACCGGCATGCAGGCGCAGCTTCCCTTTCACCAGGGTCCGCCGCGGGCTTTCCGCATCGGCATGCCGGGCCTCGATGTTTTTCCCTTTGATGTATGGGGAAGACTGGAAGCGCGCCGCTGGCGCAAGCCGCCGCATGAACTCGGATATGGCGATCCCGCCGGCTACCGTCCCCTGCGCGAAGCACTGGCGGGTTACCTTCGCGCCGCCCGGGGCGTGCAGTGTTCGGCGGAACAGATCATCATCACGTCCGGTTCGCAGCAGGCGGTTTACCTGATTGCCTCGATGCTGCTGGCAGCGGGCGACCAGGCGTGGGTGGAAGAGCCGGGTTACCGCGGCATCAATGCTTCGCTGCATGCCGCCGAGGCGACGGTCTGCCCGGTGGCCGTCGATGCCGAGGGGATGGTCGTGTCGCACGGCATGAGCGCGTATCCGCAGGCCAGGCTGGTCTATGTCACGCCAACCCATCAGCTGCCGCTCGGCATGACCATGAGCCTGCCGCGCCGGCTGGAACTGCTGGCCTGGGCTGCCGCCAGCAAGTCCTGGGTGATCGAAGACGATTACGACAGCGAATACCGCTATACCGGCCCGCCGCTGGCATCACTGCAAAGCCTCGACAAGACCGGCTGCGTGATCTACGTCGGCACCTTGTCGAAGGTGCTGTTTCCCGGCCTGCGCCTCGGCTATATCGTCGCGCCGCCGGCGCTGGCGGAAGCCTTCGCGCAGGGCAAGGCCATCATCGACCGCCATGCGCCGCTGGTGCCGCAGGCGGTGTTGGCCGATTTCATCATGGAAGGCCATTTCGGCCGCCATATCAAGCGCACCCGCGAAGTCTATGCCGAACGGCGATCGGCGCTGATGCAGGCAATTGATGCCCGGCTGGCCGACCGGTTAAGCATAGGCATCACCGATACCGGGCTTCATCTGCCGGTCATGTTCCGCCAGCAGTGCAACGATGAAGCCGTTGCCCGCAACGCGCTGGAGCATGGCCTGGAAATACGTGCCCTGTCGCATTTCTATAATGCGGCCCCGGCGGACATCCCGCAGCCGAGGGCATGCGGCATGCTGCTGGGTTTTGCCGCCATCCCGCCCGAGGACATCAGGCGCGGCGCGGCCGCATTGGAGACGCTGCTGGATGAATTCCATGCGGACAGCAAGGGAAAATACAAGGGGAACCAAGCGAAGGCATGCATGGATGCCTTCCGTGGTGGTGCGGCGATCGGGTGATGCGGCGATGCAGCCCCAACGGCCGCATCACGTATTCCGGCCGCCCGTCAGATGAAGGCAAGCAGGGAGACTCCGGCGGAAGCAAGCAGCGCACCGGATCCGCGCAGCATGCGTCCCTCGGCCTGGCGCGTTGCCCAGGAACCGGCCAGCAGGCCGATCAGATGCAGGATGGCGGTTGCCGCAATGAAGCCGGCGCCGTAGCCGAGCATGGCGCCGCCCGCGGGCGCTTCGATGCCGTGGGCATATCCATGCATCAGGCCGAATAGCCCGATGATGGCGGCGCCCGCCGCCATCGGCATGCGCACGGCGAAAGCGATCAGCAGGCCCAGCACGGCAACCGATGCGGCGATGCCGATTTCCATCCATGGCAAGACGGCGCCATGCACGCCTGCGGCGGCGCCCAGCGCCATCATGGCCGGAAAGGCGAGAGGCATGAGCCATGCAATGCGGCGCGGCTGCTGCGCCGCCCACAGGCCGACGGCCAGCATGGCCAGCAGATGATCCCAGCCGACGACCGGATGCAGGAAGCCGAGCGCAAAACTGGCGGCGGCATGATGTTCGCCGGGGTGGGCAAACGCCGGTGCGGCGCTCAGGGCGATGGTGATTGCGGCGACTGAATGGCGCGGCGCGGATGCTGCTTGCATTGGTGATCCTCCATGAATTCATTGAATTGGTACGCCGGCTCCACCATGGTGCGCATGCGCACCATGTTTGCGCAGCTCCGTTCCATCCCGGAGCCGCATCACGGTGCCGGCACTATCCAGGTGCAATTGCCGGACTCGACCTCCAATTAGCAAGACCCGAGCCTGCCTGACGGCATCACATTTTTTCCGTCTCTCCCGATTTCGGCTGCCACTTCATCAGCCTCCGCTCGATGACGCCGACCAGCATGTCGAGCACCAGCGCAAAGGCGGTGAGCACGAGGATGCCGGCGAATACGGTATTGATATCGAAGGTGCCCTCCGCCTGCAGGATCAGGTAGCCGACGCCGCGCGCCGAACCGAGGTATTCGCCGACGATCGCGCCGACAAAGGCCAGGCCGACCGAGGTATGCAGGCTGGAAAAGACCCAGGAGGTGGCTGACGGCAGATATACCTGCCGCAGCAGCTGGCGCTGGTTCGCGCCCAGCATGCGGGCGTTGGCCAGCACCACCGGACTGACTTCGCGCACGCCCTGGTAGACATTGAAGAAGACGATGAAGAACACCAGCGTGACCGACAGCGCCACCTTGGACCAGATGCCGAGGCCGAACCACATCGCGAAGATGGGCGCGAGGATCACGCGCGGCATCGAATTGGCCGCCTTGATGTAGGGATCGAAGATTGCCGAGGTCATCGGCGACAGCGCCAGCCACAAGCCGAGCACCAGTCCGAGCAGCGTGCCGATGGCGAAGGCCAGCAGCGTTTCGGTCAGCGTCACCAGCAGGTGGGGATAGATCTCCGCCGGAAAATCGAGGGTGAACCAGGTGGTGTCGAACATGCCGACCTCCAGCGAGCCGCTGCCGACGGTAAACCACTGCCAGATACGGACCATCACCTTCAGCGGCTCGCCGAAGAAAAACGCCACCTTCGGGTCGCGCGTGGCGAGATGCCAGGTCAGGAACACCACGACCAGGACCAGGATCTGCCAGAAACGCAGTGTGCGTGGTTGGGGTTTGATGAAATTCCACATGGTCGACTTCAGGCCTTTATCTTTTGCTGCTGATAACCCTTCAAGACTTCTTCGCGCAAGACATTCCAGATCTGCGCATGCAGCTCGACGAAGCGCGGATGCATGCGGATCTCGGCCACATCGCGCGGACGCGGCAGGTCGATCCGGAATTCGCCGATCGGCCTTGTCGCCGGTCCCGCCGAGAGCACCACCACGCGATCCGACATGGCGATCGCTTCATCCAGATCATGGGTGATGAAGAGCACGGCTTTCTTCTTGGCGCTCCACAGGTCGAGTACTTCGTTTTCCATCAGCTGGCGCGTCTGGATGTCGAGCGCGGAAAACGGCTCATCCATCAGGATGATGTCGGGATCGAGAATCAGCGTCTGCGCCAGCGCAACGCGCTTGCGCATGCCACCGGACAGCTGGTGGGGATAGCGGTCGCCGAAGCCCTGCAGGCCGACGCGGGCCAGCCACTCCTCGCCCTGCGCGCGGGCCGCGGCCTCGCCGACTCCCCGGAACTGCAGTCCGGCGATCACGTTCTGCAGGGCGCTGCGCCAGGGCATCAGCGCATCCGCCTGGAACATGTAGCCGGCGCGCCGGTTGACGCCGTTCAACGGCTCGCCGAAGACGCGGACTTCGCCCGCCGAAGGTTCCAGCAGGCCGGCGCCGACATTGAGCAGGGTCGACTTGCCGCAGCCGGTCGGGCCGACCACGGAAACGAATTCGCCGGGAGCGATATGGAGAGTCGATTCGGCGACCGCGGTGTAGCGCTGCGAGCGGTCGTCCTTGGAAATGAAGGTGCAGGTGATGTTGTCGAGTGCAAGCGCAGGTGTCATCTGTCGTCTGTGTCGCGCCGCCGCAGCGGATGTTCATCGGCAGTCCATCGCCTTGTCCGAAGACCTGGCGCGTCATGCCACCGGAAGGAAAAACATCGGGAAAACAAACGCGAATGCAGGCGGGAAGTTCTTGCCGCCCGCATTCGCCGTGCCGGCCGCAGGCTTACTTGTACTTTGCGTTCGCCTTCTGCACCATTTCGTTGGTGAAGGTCTTTGAGAGGTCGATGGTCTTGCTGGCGAGTTCGGGTTCGAATGCCTGCAGGGTCTTGAGCGCGGTCTGCGGACCGGCTTCGGGAAACATGCCGTCGGGAGAAATCGCTTCGCGCACCTTCATGAAGGCTTCGATGTACAGCGCCCTGTCTCCCAGCAGGTAATTTTCCGGCACCACCTTGATGATGTCGGAAGGGCCGGCCTTCTGCAGCCACTTCAGGGCACGCACCATGGCATTGGTCATGGCCTGCGCGGTGTTCGGATTTTTCTTGAGGAAGGCTTCGGTGGTGTAGAGGGTGGCAGCCGGCATCGGGCCGCCGAACACCTCGTTGGTGTCCTTCAGGGTACGGGTATCGGCAATCACCTTCACTTCATTTTTCTGCTGCAGCATGGTGACCACCGGATCGAGATTGGCGATCGCGTCGATCTGCCCGGAACGCAGCGCCGAGATCGCGCCGGCGGAGGTGCCGACACCGATGAAGGAGACGTCGGTCGGCTTCAGGCCGGCCTTGGCGAGCACGAAATTGGCCATCATGTTGGTCGAGGAACCGGGAGCGGTCACGCCGATCTTCTTGCCCTTGAGGTCGGCGACCGACTTGTAGTTGGGCATGGTCTTGTTGGACACGGCCAGCACGATCTGCGGCGCCCTGCCCTGCAGCACGAAGGCGGTGATCGGCTGCCCCTTGGCCTGCATGTTGATGGTGTGCTCGTAGGCGCCGGAAACCACGTCGGCGCTGCCGCCGACCAGCGCCTGCAGGGCCTTTGCGCCGCCGGCGAAATCGCTGATTTCAACCTGCAGGCCTTCGTCCTTGAAATAGCCGAGCTGTTCGGCGACCGTCAGCGGCAGATAGTAAAACAGGTTCTTGCCGCCGACGGCGATCGACACCTTCGGTTTTTCCAGCGTCTGTGCAAACAGGTTGCTGTTGAAGGTCAGGTAGCCGGCCAGGAAAAGCGCCAGTGCGATGGCGAACTGCTTCCAGAAGTTTTTGTTCATGCTCTGTCTCCAAACTTGTTTTTTTAAATGCCGTCAGTACGGATGACGTCTCATTCTCGTCTGACTAGATCACGCCATCTCGCTTGAGTTGTGTGATGTGCTCATCATCATAACCCAGTGTCCGCAAGACTTCAGCATTGTGCTCGCCGAGTTGCGGGCCAAGCCATTTCGTCTCGCCGGGCGTCTCCGACAGCTTGGGCGTGATCGCCGGCAGCTTGATCGGCGTACCGTCGGCGAAGCTGTGCTGCTCGAACATGCGGCGGGCGAGGAATTGCGGATCGCTCATCATGTCGCGCACCGAATAGATTTTCCCGACCGGCACGTCGGCCGCCTTCAGCACGGCCAGTGCTTCGTCGATGGTCCTGGCAGCGCACCAGGACTGTATCGCCTCGTCGATTTCCGCCGTGCGCGGCACCCGGCCGTCATTGCGGGCCAGTTCCAGATCGTTGGCCATGTCGTCGCGGCCGATGGCCAGCATCAGGCGCTTGAAGATCGCATCGCCATTGCCGGCAATGACGATGTTTTCGCCGTCGCCGGTGGTATAGGTGTTCGACGGCACGATGCCCGGCAGCGCGCCGCCGGTGCGCTCGCGCACCACGCCGGCATGGTCGTATTCCGGCACCAGCGACTCCATCATGTTGAAGACGGATTCATACAGCGCCACATCCACCATCTGGCCCTGCCCCGCCACGCAGTCTCCGCCTTGCCTGCCGTTCCAGCGGCCGCCGGTGGCATCGCGGTGGCGCAAGGCCATCATTGCGCCGATGACTCCATGCAGCGCCGCGACCGAATCTCCAATGGAAATGCCGACGCGTACCGGCGGCCGGTCCGGATGGCCGGAGACATAGCGCAGGCCGCCCATCGATTCACCGATGGCGCCGAAGCCGGGCAAGTCCTTCATCGGCCCGGTCTGGCCATAGCCCGACAGTCGCACCATGATGGTGGCCGGGTTGATCGCCTTCAGCGCTTCGTAGCCGATGCCCCATTTCTCCAGCACGCCGGGACGGTAGTTCTCGATGATGATGTCGGCCTCCAGCGCCAGGCGCCGGGCGATGTCCTGGCCGCGCGCATCCTTCATGTTGAGCGTGACGCTCTTCTTGTTGCGCGACTGCACCGTCCACCAGAGCGATGTGCCGTCCTTGAGCACGCGCCATTGCCGGATCGGATCGCCGCCGTCGGGCGATTCGATCTTGATGACGTCGGCGCCGAATTCGGCCAGCATGCGCGAACAGAACGGGCCGGCGATCAGTGTGCCGAGTTCAAGTACCTTGATCCCGGCGAGCGGGCCTGAGGATGGAGTTGCCTGCATGTGCTAGTGATTCCCTGAAATGGATTCCGGCTCCAGAAGGAGCAGTTCGGATTGGATGTTGTCCCTGGCGGACGATTCGAAGCGCGACGCCATCGATGGCGTGAAGTACAGCGCCGGGCGTTCGAGGAAGCGCCGCAGCACCCTTGCCCGTCCGGCCCGATAGTCCTCTTCGCTCACCCATTCATATTCCCGGCGGATCGCTGCGCGGTAGCGCCGATACATGTCGCGGGGCGCGCCGAGTATCGCCAGATCGAAGTCCAGGAACACTGCGAGATCCGGTACGCTTGCATCGGGGATGGTATGGCTGATGGTAGCGAGAATGCAGCGCTCGACTTGGGAGGCGGTGCCGGCATCGATCAGCAACGCCTGCATGGCGGCCTTTGCGAGAGCGGCGCTGGCCACTTCATTGCCGCCGGAACGCGTGTCATGGATGATGTCGTGAAACCAGATTGCCAGCTCCACCGCATGGGGTTGGGCCAGGGCTTCGCCGCATGCGCGATGGGCGTCCGCATGCCGCAGCAAGGCGGCGACATGCGCGAAGTTGTGATAATGCCGGTGGGGCTCGCAGTAATGCCGCTCGAGAAGCTGCCACACGTCGGCGGCGGCCTGCTGCGGGCAGGTCAGCAAGGCGCAGAATGTCTGCCAGCGCATCGCCAGCCAGGAAAGCTCCTGTGCGCCCGCTACCAGATCATCCGATGATTCCGCAAGGCGCGACATGGCCGATCAACAGGCTCAGGTAGTGCGGCGGTCCAGCATCGCGCGGGCGATGGTGCCCGCGTCCACGTATTCCAGCTCGCCGCCGACAGGAACGCCGCGCGCCAGCCGGCTGACCTTGATGCCGCGCGCCTTCAGCGTCTCGCTGATGTAGTGCGCGGTCGCTTCGCCTTCATTGGTGAAATTGGTGGCAAGCACCACTTCCTTGACTATGCCGTCGGTGGCGCGCCCGATCAGTTTCTCGAGATGGATATCCTTCGGGCCGATGCCGTCGAGCGGTGACAGCCTTCCCATCAGCACGAAGTACAGGCCCTTGTAAGTCAGGGTCTGCTCTATCATCAGCTGGTCGGCCGGCGTTTCCACCACGCACAGCAGCGTGGCATCCCGCTCGGGATCCATGCACATTTCGCACAGCTCGTTTTCGGTGAAGGTATTGCAGCTGGCGCAGTGATGGATGCGCTCCACCGCCTGCAGCAGCGCGCGGCCGAGCAGGCCGGCGCCGTCGCGGTCGTGCTGCATCAGGTGATAGGCCATGCGCTGCGCCGACTTGGGGCCGATGCCCGGCAGCCTGCGCAAGGCTTCGGTAAGAAAATCGAGACTGGAAGGAGATTTCAATTCGGTTCTCTATCGCCAGAGTGTTGGAAGGTCCGTCCCGCGTCTGCGAGCCCCACGCCGCACGGACCTGCATCCGCCGTCGGAAATCGCAAGTTAGAACGGCAGCTTGAAGCCGGGCGGCAGCGGCAGGCCCGCTGTCATGCCGGACATCTTTTCCTGCGAGGTGGCTTCTGCCTTGCGCACCGCATCGTTGAAGGCCGCGGCGACCAGGTCCTCTAGCATGTCCTTGTCGTCGGCAAGCAGCGAAGGATCGATGGAAACGCGCTTGACGTCGTTCTTGCAGGTCATGACCACCTTCACCAGGCCGGCGCCGGACTGGCCCTCGACCTCGATCAATGCAAGCTGTTCCTGCATCTTCTTCATGTTGTCCTGCATTTGCTGCGCCTGCTTCATCAGTCCTGCGAGTTGGCCCTTCATCATGGTCGTACTCCCGAATGTTGGTTAGAGGGGTTTGATCGATCCCGGCACGATGGTCGCGCCGAACTCGCGCATCATCGTCTGCACGAAGGGATCGCGTTGCATGCTTTCTTCCGCCTGGCGCTGGCGGGCTTCACGCTCGGCCACCGCGACGGCATTGGCGGTCTGGCGAACTGCGCCGATTTCGGTGGTGACGCGCACCGTCTTGCCGAAATGCTCGCTCAGCGCCGTCATCAGCTTGTCCACCGCGCCTGCCGACCTCAGTGTCTCCAGCGGAATGCGCAGGTGCATCAGCACGCCGTCGCCATTGGCTTCGCACTGAAGCAGCTCGCTCTGCTGCGCCAGCTGCTGGACCACGCCGCGCAGGGGAAGTGCCGCGGCGAGTACCGGCCAGTTGCCGTCCCAGCCAAGCGAAGGTATCGGTGTCGGAGGCAGCGCAGGCAAGGCTTCCGGCTTGACGATGGACACCTGCGGCTCCGGTTCCGGCACGGGCACGGATGCCGGCACGCGCATGCCTGGCGCTTCCAGGACCGCCGTGTCGGCTAGCACCAGTTCGGCGATACGCGATTCAGTTTTTTTTTGAGCGGCGACAGGCGTCGAATCGAAAGGGATCGGTTCATGCATGTGCGCAGGCGCATCGTCCCATGGGGCGGCCCCAAGAGGAACGGGCGGCGCAGTCCGGACAGGGGCAGCGGCGGTGGAGGCCGCAGCAGATGCAGCAGCAGCGGGCAGCTTGCCGCCGTTGCGCGCCGCTTCCAGCGCGGCGCGGGCAGGACTCATGCCGGCGGGACGTGCCCCGGCCGGAGCAGCGGAAGACACCGAGGCAGACGGCGCGGAAGATGCCGCCGGCGACACTGCCGGCGCGGCCATCGGCTTCGCCGCAGGCGCATTCGGGCGTGGCATGTGAGGCATGGAAGCCGCCGGCGGCTGGACCTTGGCCACACCCTCGGCACCGCCCATTCCGGGGCGGAATGCCAGCATGCGCAGCAGCGTCATGGTAAAGCCGGCGTACTCGTCGGGAGCCAGGCTCAGGTCATTGCGCCCGTGCACGGCGATCTGGTAGAACAGCTGGATTTCCTCCGCGTCGAACAGACCCGCGAGGCGCAGGATGTCTTCCCTTTCCGGCACATCGCCAGGAACCGCGGCGGGCACTGTCTGCGCCAGCGCGATTCTGTGCAGCACGGTGCCCAGATCCTGCAGGGCGGCATTATAGGAAAGGCTGCGCGTCGCCATTTCATCGGCGACGGCAAGCAACCCCGGGCCGTCCTTGGCTGCCAGCGCATCCAGGACCCGTATCAGGTAAGACTGGTCGAGGGCTCCCAGCATGCCCTGCACCGCTTCGAGCGTCACCTTGCCGGCGGCATAGGCAATCGCCTGATCGGTCAGGGACAGCGCATCCCGCATGGAACCGTGCGCACCCTGCGCCAGCAGGCGCAGCGCCTGCGGCTCGAATGCGATCTCTTCCTGGCCGAGGATGTTTTCCAGATGGCCAACGATATGTCCCGGCGGCATCTGCTTGAGATTGAACTGCAGGCAGCGCGACAGCACCGTCACCGGAATCTTCTGCGGATCGGTCGTCGCGAGGATGAATTTCACATGTTCGGGCGGTTCTTCCAGCGTCTTCAGCATGGAATTGAACGCATGATTGGTCAGCATGTGCACTTCGTCGATCATGTAGACCTTGAAGCGCGCATTCGACGGCGCATAGACCGCCTGTTCCAGCAGTTGCGCCATTTCATCGACGCCGCGATTGGAGGCGGCATCCATTTCGATGTAATCAACGAAGCGGCCCGCATCGATGGCGGTGCAGGCTTCACAGACGCCGCAGGGTTTCGCGGTGATGCCGCCGTTGCCGTCCGGCCCCTGGCAATTCAGCGATTTCGCGAGAATGCGCGACAGCGTGGTCTTGCCCACGCCGCGAGTCCCGGTAAACAGGTAGGCATGGTGCAGCCGCTGCTGATCCAGCGCATGCGTGAGCGCCCGCACGACGTGCTCCTGCCCGACGAGCGTTTCAAAGCTCTTTGGGCGATACTTACGGGCGAGAACTTGATAAGACATGGTTGCGCTGGCTGTTGGTTGTAGCACGCATTTTACCTGACCTGATGCAAGTTATAGATTGCGGATTCAGTTGTTGAAAAAAGGATACCGACATGCAATGGCCGACGCACGAAGTGACCAACCAGGTGCCGGAACTGGCAGATTACAATCTTTTTTCCACCGACATCGCGCTGGTGGACGGCATCCGCCGCTCCGGGGCCGGCTGGCACGGGGAAAAACTGCAGGGACTCGGCGCCAGGCTGGGCACGAAAGAAGTGTTGTATCTTGGCGACCTCGCCAACCGGCATCCGCCCGAGCTGGAAACCCATGACCGCTTCGGCCGGCGCATTGATGCGGTGGAATTCCATCCCGCCTGGCATGCGCTGCTGGCGTCCCTGCGCAGCGAGGCGCTGCATGCCCTGCCCTGGATGGACGCGCGCGCCGGCTCCCATGTCGCGCGCGCCGCGGGCTATTACCTGCATTCGCAGGTCGAAGCCGGCTCGCTATGCCCGACCACCATGACCTTCGCCTCGATACCGGTACTGCGGAACGAACCGGGGCTGTTCGCCGACCTTGGACCAAAGCTGTTCTCGACGGAGCATGACCCGCGCGACCTGCCGCTGGAACAGAAGACCTCGATCCTGATCGGCATGGGCATGACCGAAAAACAGGGCGGCTCCGACGTGCGCACCAATACCACGACCGCGCGCCCTCTCAACGGGGAGGGACGCGGTGCCGCCTACGCACTGACCGGACACAAGTGGTTCTTTTCGGCGCCGATGTGCGATGCGCACCTGGTGCTGGCCCGCACCGACGGCGGCCTCTCCTGCTTTTTCGTGCCGCGCTGGCGGCCGGACGGCGGCAAGAACGCGGTCCTGGTCCAGCGGCTCAAGGACAAGCTGGGCAACCGCTCCAATTCCAGCAGCGAAGTCGAATTCCAGGACGCCTTCGGCATCATGGTGGGCGAGGAAGGCCGCGGCATTCCCACCATTATTGAGATGGCCAACCATACCCGCCTCGATTGCGTGATCGGCAGCGCCGGACTGATGCGCCAGGCGTTCGTGCAGGCGGCCCACCATGCGCGGCATCGTACCGCCTTCGGCCGCCATCTGGCCGACCAGCCGCTCATGCGCAATGTGCTGTCGGACCTGGCGCTGGAAAGCGAAGCGGCAACCTTGCTGATGCTGCGGCTGGCGCAGGCGTCCGAGTCGCCCCAAGACCCGCTGGAGCGGGCGTGGCGGCGCATCGTCACGCCCGCCGCCAAATTCTGGATCTGCAAGCGCGCGCTGGAGTTCAGCGGCGAATGCATGGAAGTCTGGGGCGGCAACGGCTACGTCGAGACAGGACCGATGGCGCGCCTCTATCGCGAGGCGCCGGTGAATTCCATCTGGGAAGGTTCAGGCAATGTGATGTGCCTGGACGTCCTGCGCGCCGTGGAACGGGAAATCGAAGGCTTCCTCATGCTGCTCGGCCAGTTGGACGATGCAGCGAACGGCCATGACGTATTGCAGGGTCTGATCAGCGGTTTGCGCAGGGATCTTGCCACGCCGCCCGAACAGCGCGAACTGCTGGCCCGCCGCTTCGCGCAAAAGCTGGTGCTGGCCGCCCAGGCATCCCTGATGCTTCAAGCTTCGCCGGCACCGATCGCCGACGCCTTCATTGCCAGCCGGATCGATGCGGAAGCGGGACGCGTGTACGGCACGCTGTCGGCGTCGGCACTGCAGGAAAACATCCTGGATCGGGCCTGGCCGGAATGACGATGCCCAAAGAGAATAAAGGGAATATGAGAAAAGCTTGAAAAGAGGGGCGAGCCTTGTCTACGGCACTTGCAGGAAATGGCTGTGGCTGCTTCGTTCCCGACCTGACCAGGTTGGCCATGCCACAATGCGCAGGGGCCCGCCGACCTGCATTTTAACAGCAAAGCGGCGGAAGCGCCTCCCTATTTCCGGCAACCAGCGCAAGGCGAAGCCGGAAGGTTCGGGACGATGGTTTCAGATGCCGAGTTCGCCCCAGATCCGGTCGATTTTTTCCTTGACCTCCTGCGTCATCGCAATGGTCGTCCCCCATTCGCGGTTCGTCTCCCCCGACCACTTGTTGGTGGCATCGATTCCCATCTTGCTTCCCAGCCCGCTGACCGGCGAAGCGAAATCCAGGTAATCGATCGGCGTATTGTCGACCAGGGTCGTATCCCGCGAGGGGTCGACGCGGGTGGTGATGGCCCAGATGACTTCCTTCCAGTCTCGGATGTTCACGTCTTCGTCCACCACCACGATGAACTTGGTGTACATGAATTGCCGCAGGAAACTCCAGACACCGAACATCACCCGCTTCGCATGTCCCGGATAAGCCTTCCTGATCTGCACCACCGCCATCCTGTAGCTGCAGCCTTCCGGCGGCAGATAGAAATCGGTGATTTCGGAAAACTGCTTCTGCAGCAGCGGAACGAAGACTTCATTGAGCGCCACGCCGAGCACCGCCGGTTCGTCCGGTGGCTTTCCGGTATAGGTCGAGTGGTAAATGGGATCGCGCCGCATGGTGATCCTGTCGATGGTGAACACCGGGAACCAGTCCTGCTCGTTGTAATAGCCTGTGTGGTCGCCGTACGGCCCCTCCAGTGCATGCTCATAGCCGCTCGGGTGGGATTCGTCAGGATAGATATGGCCTTCCAGCACGATTTCCGCGGAGGCCGGCACCCGCAATTCACTGCCGATCGCCTTGACCAGTTCTGTGCGGCTTCCGCGCAGCAGGCCGGCGAACTGATACTCCGACAGGCTGTCCGGCACCGGCGTGACCGCGCCGAGTATCGTTGCCGGATCGGCGCCCAGCGCCACCGCGACCGGATAGGGCTTGCCGCGATGGACGATGCCATGCTCGCGAAAATCCAGGGCGCCGCCGCGGTGCGCCAGCCAGCGCATGATGACCTTGTTATGACCGATCACCTGCTGGCGGTAGATGCCGAGGTTTTGGCGCTTCTTGTGCGGCCCCTTGGTGATGACCAGCCCCCAGGTGATGAGCGGTGCCACATCGCCGGGCCAGCAATGCTGGATCGGCAGCTTTGCGAGGTCGACATCCTGCCCTTCCCAAACCACCTCCTGGCAAGGGGCCGAACGATGCTCCTTGGGCGCCATATCCCAAAGTGCCTTCACCATGCTGCCAAGGCCGAGAACATCCTTCAGGCCTTTGGGCGGTTCCGGTTCCTTCAGCGTGGAGAGCAGATGCCCGATCTTGCGCAATTCGCCCACATCCTCCGCCCCCATGCCCAAAGCGACCCGGCGCGGCGTGCCGAACAGGTTGCCCAACACAGGAATGCGATGCCCTTCCGGGCGCTGGAAGAGCAAGGCAGGACCGCCGCTGCGCAATACCCGATCGCAGATTTCCGTCATCTCCAGATGGGTTGAGACAGGGGTCGATACCTGCTTAAGTTCACCAATTTCTTGCAATTGGGCAATAAAATCCCGCAAATCCGAATATTTCATGATTTTTCACAAAGTTTGAGACTTGTTTGTGTTTGTAGAATGCAAGCCCAAGTAGTTGATTTTATTTATCTTTTATTGCATTGCAGCGATTTCTTATATCTCAAAGTAATAAAATATAGATTTGTTAGTATTGACTCGATATAAACACGCACCTAAAATTCGGCCAGCTTGATGAGCGGTCCTTTCCCCATATCCAGGGATCGGCATGGCATTCCGCTCAGTATCCACGGGATCGGGGTCCCACATGACATTTTAAGGAGTGTTTTCAAAAGGCGTCCGCCTTCCCCCCGAAAAAGTTGCTTGCCCTGCCGGCCGTGCGCCGACACTCCGTGGCAAGCAATCGCGATGTCTGCCGTTTTGCGCCGCGCGCAGCTGCAGACAGTGACTGATTCACGTTGAAACCAGATGCCTACAGCAGCTTGTTGTGGCTCTTCGTTTGCCGTGAGGATTCAGGAGGTTCAATGATAAATCGATATACAAGGGCGGCGTACGACTTTACCCGTCATCAGGCCACGCAGTCGGCCGCATGGGCCGTTTTTGCCCGCGACACGATCAGCGGTTTCATGACTACCGCCCGCCATGCGCTAACCTTGTCCGGACTTGTTGCCATGGTTTTGCTGGGCACCATGTTCGTGAAACCGGAAACCGCGGACCGTTTGAAAGCATTGTCGCCGTTTGCCGCAGCAAATAGTATTGCCGCCGAAGAAAAGAATGTGGTGGCTGAACCCGCGCCCACGCAATCTCCCGCTGCATCCGCAGTCCAGCTTTCCGCCTCGGCACGTAGCCAGGCAGTGATGGTGGCGGCACCGGCGGATGCCGCCCAGGCCGGCAATTCCAAGCAGCAGCAATGGGTCACCGAGTGGCTCTCGAAACGCTACCGCGTGGCTGCCGATGCGACCAATATGCTCGTGTCCGCCGCTTATCTGACGGCAAAGGAAATCAAGCTTGATCCCTTGCTCATTCTGTCGGTCATGGCGATCGAATCCGGCTTCAATCCTTTTGCCGAAAGCCCGGTAGGTGCGCAAGGCCTGATGCAGGTCATGTCCAAGGTCCATCACGACAAGTTTGCCGAGCTCGGCGGCGTCAAGGCGGCATTGAATCCCGTCGCCAACATCCGCGTCGGATCCCAGATCCTCAAGGATTATGTGGAGCGTGGCGGCTCGGTGGAAGCCGGCCTGAAGATGTATGTCGGTGCCGGAGCGCTTGAAACCGACTTCGGTTATGGCGCCAAGGTGCTGGCCGAATATCGACGTCTCAAGGAAGTGGCCATGGGCAAGAAAGTCCCCGTGATCACCCCGATTGCAACCGCAAGCTCTTCTTCAGTCAATTCTTCCGCACCCAAGGCTGCGCCCGCCGGGGCAAAGACCCAGCCAGTTCCAGAGGATGCCTCGGCTGCGATGAAGGAAACCCGCCCGCTGGCGCAAAACGACGATCAGCATGCACCTGCCCTGTAACGCCGGCACTGAACCTCCGTGCGATTACCTGTAATAAAAAAGGAGCCTTGGGCTCCTTTTTTATTGAACGGGATTACGCTTCGGAAGCTCAGCTGCGGTGGTGATACTCCGCGAAAAACCGTCCGAGACGACTCACCGCTTCCCTCAGATTGTCCATCGAAGTGGCATAGGAAAGCCGGATATACCGGCGCGCCGTAGCGGGGCCGAAATCCAGCCCCGGCACCAGCACGACCCCTGCCTGGTGCAGCATGTCGATCGTCAGGCGGTCCGCATCATCGGACAGCCCGGAACAATCGGCATAGACATAGAATGCGCCATCCGGCGTCACCGGCACCTCGAAACCGAGTTCGCGCAGTGCCGGAACGATATAGTCGCGGCGGCGCTTGAACTCCGCCTTGCGCTGCTCATAGATGGCGATCGACTCGGGCGCGAAGCAGGCGACTCCGGCATGCTGAGCAATGCTGGATGCGCAAATGAACAGGTTCTGGGCAAGCTTCTCAATCTGGGCCACCATCGAAGGCGGCACGACTAGCCATCCGAGCCGCCAGCCGGTCATGTTGAAATACTTGGAGAAACTGTTGATGACAATGACATCTTCGCCCAGGGACAGCGCGGAATATGGCGCCTCGTCATAGGTCAGGCCCTGGTAGATTTCATCCACAATCGTAAAACCGCCCTTCTCGCGTACGGTTGATACGATTTTTCCAAGTTCCTCATGCGGTATCGATGTCCCGGTCGGGTTCGACGGCGATGCCAGCAATACGCCCCGCGTACTGGCATTCCAATGTTGCCTGACCATGTCGTCGGATAACTGGAAACGCTGCTCGGGACCGCTCGGGATCATTTTCGCCCTGCCCTCGAATGCCGCGACAAAATGCCGGTTGCAGGGATACGAAGGATCCGGCATCAGCACTTCGGCATCCTTTTCCACAAGCGCTGCGCAGGCCAGCAACAGCGCCGCCGAGGCTCCGGCCGTCACGATGATGCGCGACGGCGCGACCTCGAGACCATACACTTGCCGATAATGCGCAGAGATTGCCTCGCGCAATGCCGGAATGCCGACGGCGGCCGTATATTGCATGCGTCCGTCCGCCATGGCGCGGGTTGCCGCTTCAATGACCGGGGGCGGCGCTGTGAAATCGGGTTCTCCGATTCCCATATGGATAATCGAACGCCCGGCACGTTCAAGTTCTGTCGCCATTTTTGCCAGCTCCATGACATGGAACGGCGCAATATTGACGAGGCGGGACGCAAGTGTCGGATTCATGAAGTCAAGATGTTCGGCCGGAGCTTGAAGCAGGTCCGGCCGCGGACTATTGGACGGGAGATAAATCGGAAAGGCTGTTTGGCCGCTCAGCGCTTCTTGGCATCATCGACCTCGACATTGCGTGCCTTGGCGGCAAACTTGTCGAGTACGCCATTCACATACTTGTGCCCGTCGATGCCGCCGAAGGATTTCGTCAGTTCGACAGCTTCATTGATGACGACCTTGTACGGAATCTCGATATGGTTTTCAAGTTCATAGGCGCCGATCAGCAGCGCGGCATGCTCTACCGGGGACAACTGGTCGATGGGACGATCGATCAGCGGCGCCAGGTTCGCGCGCAGCGAGGAAGCCCGCTTGATGGTGCCATGCAGCAGCGTATTGAAGTGCTCGGCGTCGGCCTTGTCAAAACCATGCGCTTCACGAATATGCGCATCGATGGCACCGGCGTCTTCACCTGCGAGCAGCCATTGATAGAGGCCTTGCAATGCGAATTCGCGCGCCCGGTGGCGCGGCGTCCGATTCTTGTTCGGGTTGGCGTGAACGTTCTTTTGATTCATGGCTTACTCTTCTTCAGTAGCTTCGGCGAGTTCATCCAGAGCAATCGACAAATTGGCCATTTCGATGGCCACACGGGCTGCATCGGTACCCTTTTCCGCCATACGGGCTTCTGCCTGTTCGTCCGTATCCGTTGTCAGCACGGCATTGGCGATGGGAATGCCGAAATCCAGACCGACACGGGTAATGCCCGCGCCGGATTCGTTGGATACCAGTTCGAAGTGGTAGGTTTCACCGCGGATGACGGCACCGATGGCGATCAGCGCATCGAACTGCTGCGTTTCCGCCATCTTTTGCAATGCGAGCGGGATTTCCAGCGCGCCCGGTACGGTGACATGCAAAACATCCTCATCGGCAACGCCGAGATGCTTGAGTTCTGCCAGGCAGGCAGACAGCAGGCCATGGCAAACGTCTTCGTTGAAACGGGCCTGCACAATGCCGACGCGGACACCCTCACCGTTCAGATTCGTTGCATATGTTCCTACAGTCATGGTAAATCCTTCATGCGCAGCTGCGCTTAATGAAACTGACACCATGCCGCATGCACTGTCGCTGTTGAAGCTGGTAAGGCACGTTGCGGCATGGTGCGTGGTTGTTGTTGATTGTCGGATGCCGGCGGCTCCAGGGCCGCCGTTCAGTTTTGTTCAGCTCAGTGATGTTCAGTTTCGGGCTTGGCCTGATAGCCGACGACTTCCAGGCCGAAGCCTGTCATCGAGGGCATCTTGCGCGGGCTGGCGAGCAGTTTCATCTTGCCGACGCCGATATCCTTCAATATCTGCGCACCAATGCCATAGGTGCGCAGGTCAAGGCGCGAGCCGCGCGGCTGAGGGACAGACCCGGGATTGTTGAGCGCTTCGAATTGGGCGAACATCTGTTCCGCAGACTCTTCGCAATTGAGCAAAATCATCGCGCCGCGTTCGCCGGCCTTGATCGCAGCCATCGCGGATGCCGCATTCCAGGAGTGCGTCGTTACCTCGGTTTCGAGCAGGTCGATGATGGAGACAGGCTGGTGTACCCGCACCATGGTTTCCTGCTCCGGCGAGATATCGCCATGGACCAGCGCCAGGTGCGCGCCGCCGCTCGGCTTGTCGCGGTAGGCAATGGTGCGGAACGGACCGTGGGCGGTGTGCATGATGCGTTCGGCCACGCGCTCGATGATGCTTTCGTTCTCGTTACGGTAATGAATCAGATCGGCAATCGTGCCGATCTTCAGATTGTGTTCCTTTGCGAACTCGATGAGATCGGGCAAGCGTGCCATCGTCCCGTCATCCTTCATGATTTCGCAAATCACCGCGGCCGGAGTCAGCCCCGCCAGTTCCGCAAAGTCGCAGCCGGCTTCGGTATGGCCGGCACGCATCAGTACGCCGCCCTTCTGGGCCTTCAGCGGAAAGATATGGCCGGGCTGCACAATGTCGGCCGCCTTGGCATTTTTTGCAACGGCAACCTGTATCGTCCGGGCGCGGTCTGCCGCCGATATACCCGTCGTCACGCCTTCCGCAGCTTCAATGGAAACCGTGAAATTGGTGCCGTAGGACGTACCGTTGCGGGTCGTCATCATCGGCAGGTTCAACAAGTTGCAGCGCTCTTCGGTCAGGGTCAGGCAGATCAGGCCGCGCCCGTATTTCGCCATGAAATTGATTGCCTCCGGCGTCACGAATTCGGCCGCCAGTACGAGATCACCTTCATTTTCCCGATCTTCCTCGTCGACGAGGATGACCATGCGGCCGGCGCGCAGCTCGGCAACGATTTCTTGAGTTGTTGAAATAGCCATGACTGAAATCCTATGTAGCCCGCTATTTTAAAGGATTTGGATGGGGCTGAACTTTCAAGTTCGAAACAAAGTGCGGCCATGCCGCCGGCTCTTCCGCGCATCCCCTTACCGAATCCGATTCCTACTCTTTCAGGCTGAGCATACGTTCGACATAACGCGCAATCAGATCAATTTCAAGGTTGACGCGCGTTCCGGGCTGCAGATGCTTAAGCGTAGTGACTTGCACGGTATGCGGGATCAGGTTGATGGAAAACTCGCATCCCTTTTCCGTATCCCTTACTTGGTTGACTGTCAGCGATACGCCATTGACGACAACGGAGCCCTTGTACGCCAGGTACTTCGCCATGTCTTTCGGCGCGTCGACCACCAGTTCCATCGATTCGCCGACCGGCTGAAACCGCAACACGGTTCCGAGGCCATCGACATGACCGGATACAAGGTGTCCGCCGAGCCGGTCGGCCAGCGTCAGCGCCTTCTCCAGATTGACCTCACCGATTGCGTCCAGGCCTGCGGTCCGATTGAGGCTTTCACGGGAAACGTCGACAGCAAACCCGTTGTCGGTCTTGCTCACCACTGTCATGCATGCCCCGTTCAAAGCGATGGAGTCGCCGAGTGCAACATCGGCCATGGGCAGTCCACCCGCATCAACGGTGAGACGCACACCGGCGTCAGGCTGGTTGCCCAGCGGAGTAATCGAGGAAATCTTTCCGACAGCAGCGACAATTCCGGTAAACATGATCGAAATCCGTTCAGATGAATTCAAGTGAAACGAGCAAGGATACGCAAATCGGCTCCGATCTGCTTGATTTCATGGAAGGAAAGCTGCGTTTTCTGATCGAGGTTATCCAGTGCACGCAGTTCGAACAGGCCTTGCGCATCGCCGAGGATGGACGGGGCGAGATATAGCAGGAGTTCGTCGACACACCCCTCCCGGATCAGCGAGCCGTTGAGCTTTGAGCCGGCTTCGACATGAAGTTCATTGATCTGGCGCCGGCCGAGTTCCTGCATCAGCGCCGGCAAGTCGACTTTGCCATGCGCATTCGGCAGCATGATGATCTCCGCCCCCGCTGCGCGTAGTTGCGCTTCCTTCCCGGGATTGGGCATGGCCGCAGCAATCCATGTTCCGCCACCGGTCAGCACCCGTGCCGACGGATCGATCTGCAGGCGACTGTCAATGACGATACGCTGTGGTTGCCGCGGAGTTTCTACTGCGCGGACATTGAGTTGGGGATCATCTTCCTGCACCGTGCCAATCCCGGTGAGGATGGCGCAGGCACGGGCGCGCCACCAGTGCCCGTCGTCTCTCGCCGCGGAAGAGGTAATCCACTGGCTTTGGCCGTTGTGCAGGGCTGTCCTGCCATCCAGGCTGGCGGCCGCCTTCATGCGCACCCATGGGCGTCCGCGCTGCATGCGGGAAAGGAAGCCGATATTCATTTCGCGCGCCGCTTCCGCACCGACATCCGTCACGACGTCAATGCCGGCGGCGCGAAGCTTGGCGACGCCTTGTCCCCCCACCAGAGGATTCGGATCTCCCAATGCCGCGACGACGCGTCCGACTCCTGCCTTGATGAGCGCGTCCGCGCAAGGCGGCGTTCGGCCGTAATGACTGCAAGGCTCCAGCGTGACGTAGACAGTGGCGCCGCGCACATCGGCGCCGCGACGGGCGGCATCCTGCAGCGCCTGCACTTCCGCATGGGCCTGGCCGGGAGGCTGGGTGGCGCCCGCCCCGATGACTTGCCCGTTCTTGACAATGACACAGCCGACACGCGGGTTGGGCGTCGTGATGAACATCGACTTTGCCGCCCATTCCAGTGCCAGCGCCATGCCTTGCGTGTCGTTGACTATTTCCACGAAAATCTTTTCCAAAGGTATTTGCTATTGAGATTAGCTGCCAGGCGGACAAAAGGTAAGCTGACCCGCATCCGCGTTTCCGGCATTTTATCTTGTGTACGCATTGACCTGGCTGCCACCTGGATGCTCTTCGGCATCATCCTGACACGGCCCGCCAAACAGCATCAGCAGCTGGTTTCCCCATCCTTGGGCTTGCAAACACGCGGGCGCCCTAGCGAATTCAGAATGATTTTCCGCTTCTCGTCGCCCAGTTCAAACAGGATAGAACCGAATTGCGGCTGCTGGCCGCCTGCGACATTTGTCCGTGTTCGTCCGGTACCGTTATAGGCCAGGTAGGGCTGAGAGTTATCGGTAAGCTTGGATGTGACTGATATTCCTTTGGTAACCGGCGGACGTCGATGAATGATCGTATCGCCGGCATCAGGCGCCTGATTGCCGTTTTCGTCGACCAGAACCATCCAGCCGTCGGTCCAGCCTGCCCCTGCCGGCACGAGATCGACCCGATGGCCGCGCTTGATCGCTTCGGCACGTGCGAGCTGGATAGAGGCAAGAAAATCATTGACTGTACTCGTCAAACGCTGGCTGTCTATCAGCCGACCGAATGCCGGAACCGCCATACCTGCCAGCACGGCCGCAATCAATACCACAGTCATTAGCTCAATCAGGGAAAAGCCGGCGCGGCGCCGGTCATGAACATGATGCTTCGCAGGCACCGTGCTATCTCCAGCAGACAGGGTCTGCAGGAGAGCGCAGCCCATTGCTCGATTGCGCAAGAGTACCGCACACCGGATCATCAAACCTGGGTTTGGCAGTCACTGTCACACAATCCCGGATGAGTTCGCCGGCACATGCATCCGCCGACAAATCGTAGGAGCTGGCGGCGGTGCTGTCGCCGGAATGCGTCTTGAATCCCTTGGGTGCGGAAAGCGAATAGGCCATATAGCTGTTCTGGCGGGAGTAATGCTGCTCCTGCGACAGCAGGACCTGCAGCAGTGCGGCCGTTCCCTCCGCCCGCTTCCCTCGCCGCACCGATTCGACATAGGAAGGATAGGCAATCGACGCCAGGATACCGACGATGGCAACCGCCACAAGTAGTTCTATCAATGTGAACCCGCCGCTGCTACGCCCACAGGGGCGCATGCCTCGCCACCTCCGTCTATTTCTTGAACATGGCATTGCGAACCTCTTCCCAATTGATGATTTCCCTCCAGCTGAAGCGGCCGGCGGGAAGCAAGGTATCGACCTTGTCGCCGACAGCGGCATCACCACCCTTGAACATGCCGCCACTGCCCGGACTCGTTCCACCCGTGCCGAAATTGACCACACCGTATCGCTTCTTCACGGTTCGCCGTCCAACCGGGTTGCGATCGCCGACTTCGACACCGGTTTCAAAAGGCACGGGCGGACTGAGCATGCCTATTGCAGAAAGCCGCCCTGTCTCACCACCTGCGGCCGTCCCTGAAAGCGTGTCCAGCACATAACTGCGGCCACCGCCGGTCTGACAGGGATCGGTGCCGGGAATGAGCGTATTGAAGAAAACAAAGCCGTTGATGACAAGCGGATTGGTAATGTTGCGTTCGCCGGATGTGTCGGAATCCGCGAAATCGAAATACCAGCCTTTTTTCTGATCGGTTCCGGTGCCGTAGTTGATTTCCGGCCCCGCGATCTTGAACCCTCCATGACTCGCCTTGCTCAGTGTGCGCACCGAAAGATCGTTGCGGCGGAATGTCGATGACTGCGGGGAGCCGGGATCCAGCACGCCATAGAATGACTGGACGGAATATGTTCCGCTGACGGCATCGTCCTGTTCCATGAATTTTCCCGTGCCGAACAGGACAATGAAACCGCCGCCTGGCGCGAAGACGACGCGGGGCTGAACTGTGATCGGCTGCGGCACTCCCGCCTCATCCGTCGCACTGAATATCGGCTCTCCGCCGGAAAGCGCATCGCCCCACGGCGCAGCGCCGGTGAAGTTGAAGCGCCACAGGTTGCCCTGCAAGTCGCCGGCATAGGCATAACGTACGGAGCCGTCGGTACCCGTCACGAGAGCCGGGGTGGAAAGGCCGTTCTGCAGTGACGGTGCCTTGCTTGGCATGCGGAACTTGAAATAATTGATGCCGGATTGCCACTTGGCCGACGCCGGTTTATCAAGCGAAAGCAGAAACAAGGCATTCGCGCCATCGGTATTGAAGCGGTTGGCGCCGTCCTCCCGGTAATTGTTGACGCCGCTGGAAACCACGACGAAATACTTGAACTGCGGCGAACCGGACTGCATTCCCGTGTTGAACTTCGCGATCACCGGCGCTCCCAGAATGTTGCCCATGTCCGGATCGTCCGCATCGGAAAATTCCAGCAAGGCTTTGCCGCCGGCTGCGAAATTGGCAGGGTCGGTTACATCGAGCGCAAAGATGCCCTGCGCACCTCCGCCCATGCCGCTCGCCAGCACGGTCTTCCAGGAACCGCCTAGTTGCGCCTCGGCTACCGTGATGCCGCCGTCGACATAGGGCCGATGCTTGTAATCGGGAGATGCAAGGCGGTTCAGATGCATCAGGATGGCATTCGGCACGAAGGCAAATAATTCCGTGCCGTCGCTTGCTGCGAAGGCATGCAGCATGCCGTCGTTTGCGCCGACATAGACAGCCTTCGCACGTTGCTGATGATTCTTTGCAAACGCCTCGTAGCCATTTCCGTAATGTGATGGCGATGGCGCTCCGACGAAGACCGGATTGCTGTTCAGGATGTCTCCAAGCACTCTTCTGCGGGTGCGGAAGAAGCCATCCGGCCGATCGGATTCCCGTGTCCGGTCCCCTCGCAGGTAGTTGACCCTTGCGGCTCCCTTGCCATCCTGTTTTCCATCGACCGGCGATACATCGAGCAGCGCCTGCTGCGTCGCATTCAGCAGGTCCCATTTGAATTCGACTGTTGACATGGCGCCATTGGGGCCGAACTGACTGGTAAATATGCGCCGGTCGGCATGTGCGGGCTTCGGTCCATGTTGATCCGTGCCGGTCAGTATCTGGCCGGCATCCCATTCCGGTGATTTCGCGATATTGACGTTTTCCTCGGCGTCGAGCGTGATCTTCAGTTTCTTCAGGCTGCCGCCCCAGCTGTCGGATTCGAAACCCGGCTGGTACACAAAGGCCCCGTCGCTGGAAATCTTTGTGGTGGACGCGGAGACGCCTGCAATCGTCCCGCTGCCATCCGCAATCGATGCGAAGACCTTGCCGATGGATTTCATCATCTCTGCCGGCTGGCCGGCAAGAAAGTAATTGCGCGGAATGGCGGATGGCCCTGTTCCATCACTCCATTCGGCATAGCTGCCAGCTACCGGCGTGCCCGTTGGGGACAAGCTGATGAAAGGATTGTTCTGTGAAGTCCTTGCATCGAAGCCGCCGTATTTGGCGGCCAGATAGAGCTGGCTGTCCCTCGGCTTCAGGATGCGGTTGCTTCCATCGATCAGACCATTGCCGCCCTCATCAACGTCAATGGCAAAGGTTTTCACCCTGACCGGCTTGTCCAGGCGGATGTCGCTGGTATTGGCCCAGTATGCCAAGCCTGCCATGTAGTATGTGCCATGCCCGGAAGCGCCGGAATCACGTGTATCCAGTCCGGCAAGATTGCCGTTCTTCGCCGGGTTGCCGAAGCTTCCCGATACGTCCGTCTCCATGTCGCCAATCAATCTCGTCCAGGTGGTGACGTCGAATGCAGGCGTCTTGCCGGCGACCTCCGTATCAGCCGGACGAGCGGCGTCATACGCATCGGCCTGATTTCCGGCCGGTCCGAATTTGGTTCGGGTATTTCCCGGCACATGGCGGTCCCAATGGGTGTTGACATCGGCAATGCTCAGAATGTAATTGCGCTGGCATGATGCGACGACAGGATCTTCCCATTTCCCGAACAAGGGAAATCCGTCTTTCATACTTTCCGTCGCACCGCTGATCGCCGCCTCGGTCGGTGCCTTGCCCTGAAAATAGCGAATGCCTTCGTAAAACAGTTCGCCGACAGGATCGTATTGTTTGTATCGTCCCTTCCTTCCGAACTTGTTCAGGTAATTCACAACCCCACTGTTGGGAGCCCCGCCTGTCGTGACTGAATTTTCCGGGTTGTGATGGAAGACGCCAGTCGCCTCATCCCATTCCGGACGCTCGTTGGCCGCCTCCGCAAATGACGGCGGCTTGCGCTGCCTTGCTCCGACATATCTGATGGGCGCGCGCAGTACGCCCCCGTAACGCTGCGCGGCGTCGTCAAGCAGGTATCCCATTGCGCCGATTCTGAGCCGGTCGGCGTTGCGCTGAATCTGCCCGACCGGTTTGTAGCCGTTGCCGTATTTCAGGCAAAGTTCCTTGCGAACCGGTCCTTCGTTCGCATCGCAGACGGCGACCCGAACAAGATAGTCGCCAAGTTTTTTATCGGTGGCATGCACCGGCATCTTGCCGCTGCCATTCCATTGGGAGGTGCAATACTGACTTGCCTCGCTGCCGCTTATCGAACCGCTGCTCACGTCGCTGAACAGAATCCTGTTCCTGCATGACACGACATACAGCTTCTTGACATTGAATGGCGTGACGCGATTGGGTGCGCTGACATTGCCGCCCTCCCGCACTTCCCGCCGCGGAAAGTAGGTCGCATGGGCGTAGAAGTTGGCATCCGGGGTATCCGACAATACCGCGCGCTGGAGAATTGTTTCGCCCGGCTTGTCCAGTATGCGATCACCGCCGGTAAGTGACAGGCGAAGCATGTCGATGGCGGAGGACGCCGCCCAGTTCATGAAGTTGCCGCTGAAGGTGGTGCCGTCACATTCGCGCAGCGCGTCGGCGTCCTTTTCGATTTGAAAATAAAGACCCGCATGGAATGCATCCGGATCGTTGCCCGGATTGCGCTCGCTACCATTGTATCGATAGCATTTTGCGGAGTTGAAGTAGCCGACATATTCGACTGTCCGGTTATAGGTTCCGCCATCGCCACGGTACGCGACGCCGACCGTCGGAAATTCCACCGAAAGACTTAGCAGCAGATTGGAATGCACGTTCATGCGCCCGTCGAACAGCGGGACATCGGCAATGTTGACCGGAGGACTTGCAGCAATGCCATGCACATGACTGCTTGCAAGGAGCATGGCGAGCACCGGAGTCATCGCCGAATGTCGTTTGGACCGCATGTTATTTCGCTCCTTTTCGATAATACGTCTGCAGCACCACCTGTGTTTCTTCGCGCATGCCGAAGCCAATGGCAGTAATCCGGTAGAACACGGATGGCTTCTCGGCGCTATGTCCCTTGTAGTTGAACATCATGGGTTCGATGATGTATCTCGGCGACCTGTCTGGGAGCGGGCCGGCTCCGGTTTGAAAGGAGGCGCCCGTAAATTGGCCGTAGGGGACCGTGCTCGCGTTTGCGGATTTATCCAGGAAGTCAACCTCGGCCCAGGCCGGCTTTGCATCCGGACGGGAGGGAGCGCACAGACCCAGCTTGACGCTGGATATACCGGCGTTGCAGCCCGACTCCGGAAAGCTCTGCATGTCTTCGGAACTGAAGATGTCGCTGCGCGACCGGGCGGGATCCGGAGAGTGTTCGATATCCATCTCCGCATCCATCAATGCGGCTTCCGCTGCTTGAAACGCGACCTGGCGGTCACGATCATTCCTGGAGCTTTTCTCCGCCTGCAAGGCAATTTGCGCGGCCGATGTGCCAAGCAGAAGAATGACAATGAGCATAAGCAGGGAGACGACAAGCGACATGCCCGCTTGTCTCTGCCCGTGTAGGCGGCGCCTGGTGCTTCCGGCTTTCGTCGCCGGACATCGGTCCAAGGAGAACGGAAAGACACCGCAATGTGTTCGACACGCCGCTTCGCAGTCCAGGTAACCTGGGCAGTCCGGATACCCGGAATCTGCAGCCACGTCGCTCCTCGTCCCGCCGCATGCACGCGCCTTTGCGCTCAACGCCGAACCGCTGGCGGCGCTTGCCGAACAAGCCCTATGCCACTTGCAGACGTGCATCAGTCAGCTCCGTCTACGGTATTACGCAATTGAATCGTGGTCGAGAAGACCTTTCGGTAACGGTTCCTGGCCGAAGCCGGCAAGTCTTCCTTGCGCAAACGCACCCCCTGATCATCCGCGCCGTGCTGCTCCGAATACTCCTTGCCGAACAAGTCATACGCATCGGCGGCCGCAACGTCGCCCGTGCCGGCGTTGGCGGATCCACGGACGAGAAACGCAATATTCAGCGCGACGACCTTCTTCCAATGGGTTTTGGCGTTGCGTGCGGAGGACTCGGCGGTTCCGATGCTTGCGTCATCAAGCGTCTTGATCGCCGACGCATTGAGCAAGCGGTCCGGCATGCCGTCATTATCAGTATCAAGGCCATACAGGATCTGAAACGCCTCGACACCGCGCGCCACCGCATCTGCTCCCCAACTTGTCTCTCCAGGATATTTGCAGTAAAGCTGAGGCTCGCCGGTCGCATCGGTGCCGACATAGAAAACGCTTGCGCCACGCTGTCCCTGAGCGATTGGAAAGCCGGCGCAGTTCAACATGGTTCCATCCGCCGCACCGAAAAACTGGACGGACAGCACGTCGCTGCCATTGACCGCCTGCGCCTGGGGCGATGTCATGCCGCCGGTGCTTGCTTTCAGGCTATGCGCATCGAGACCTTCAATGCTGGGACTCATTCCTGGCATGACGACTGCCGGCGCATCGTTGCGATCCCAGTTCACATAGGCAGCCTGCCTTACCGACCGGGAAACAATTTCCAGGGCAAAGCGGCCCGTGTCATCAACGTGGGTGGCATCATCAGCTGCCGTATAGGCATTCTTTGTCGACAGGAACAGCGAGGTGGAGGCGAGAACGATGAGCAAGCCAAGCGCGAGCGAGATCATCAGCTCGATCAGGGTGACTCCCCGCTGGCTGACGGCAAGCCGGTATTTGGATGACGCCCGCAGGCACAAGGGGCGCAAAGTACACAACGCTGAATCGGGGTTCATGGCGCGGTCGGTTCCACGACAAGGGCCACACCAGGGGGAGATCGTTTTGCATCATCCCGGATCAGAGTGCCGTCCATATTCTTCCCCTGCCAGCCGATCTTGATGACCAGCGAAGACGTACCGCCCCTGCTGTCACAGTCCCATGTGAATGCCTGCGCGGACGCACTCCATGGCTCGGCATCCCGGCAGACGAGCGCCCTCGCACCAGGCAGCACCGCGGCAAGCTTGCGTTGCCAGAGGTGAATGTCGAACTGGGCCAACTCCTGGCTGTTGCATGTATCCGCGTAGCAGAATTTCGAGAGGGAAGAATCAGACTCCGAGACGTTTTGAAAATCAATGCCGAGATAAAGGTTGTCGGCAGTCTTGAGTTTCGCGCTTGCAGCATTTGCGCGCATCTTGTCTGCAAGTTCACCGGCAAGCTGTACCGCCACGGACTGAAAAGCGGACTGGGTGGTCGAGCGCAATGCGGCGAGCTGCATGCCGGCCGCACCAATGACACCAAGTGCGAGAACGAAAATGGCGACCAATACCTCGATCAAGGAAAACCCCTTGGCTGCGGTATCAGGCATGCACAACTCCTATCAGCGAATTTATCAGATAGGCAACATTATATATTTTATAATTATTACTATTGCAACTTTAAGGGCTGTAAATGTTGTACGGAAACCGCATCACAGAATGCGGCATGGCGTCCGCGACCGAAGCAAGTATGCCGGTCGAAACTTGTGCAAGCTGAAACTACTTAGGGCGAAATGCAGGTGGGTGCATGGAAGAATCGGTTTGCCCTAGGATGCAGGGCAAGGCGGGAGGAGTGCTGTGCGGCGGGCCACACAAGCGACGAGCGACGCCGCCATGTGCCCGGGACTAGTCGAGGCGATTGACCATTTACCTGCGATCCACTCTAGGGATTCTTGCGCTCGGGGCCGACTTCGGCGATGGCATCCTGGAATTCGGCGACGTCTTCGAAACTCTTGTACACGGACGCAAAGCGGATGTAAGCGATCTTGTCCAGACGCTTTAGCTCTCGCATGACGAGTTCGCCGATGTGGCCGCTGAGGACCTCGCGGGACCCGCTGGAGAGCAGTTTCTCTTCAATGCGATGAATGGCTGCGTCCACCGCTTCCGCGGAAACGGGGCGCTTGCGCAAGGCAAGCATCAGGCTGGCGCGCAGCTTTGCGGGATCGAAATCGGTGCGGCTGCCATTTTTCTTGACGATGACCGGCATGAGCAGTTCGATACGCTCATAGGTGGTAAAACGCTTGTCGCAATGCGCGCAGCGGCGGCGGCGGCGGATTGCATCGCCCTCATCCGACGCACGCGTGTCGATAACCTGGGTATCTTCGTGGTGGCAGAAAGGGCATTTCATAGCATTAAAGGCTACAAGTCCGGCAACGGCGGACGATCATTGGCATGGTTGCCAGTATCGCATAGAACAATCCGAAAAAGAAAATCGGTCACGCTCGACAAGCCCTTTGCCCCGACACAATGCACAGCCGGCAGGATGAACCCGAACCGGCTGCGCATGTGTACTCGAGAGAGACGCGCACAGGCTTGTCTGCCGTCGCGACGAATCAGCCGTAGACCGGGAAGGCTTCCGTCAATTTCTTGACTTCCGCCTTGACGCGCTCGATGGTTGCCGCGTCATGGGGATTGTCGAGAACATCCGCAATCAGATGGCCGACTTTGGTGGCTTCCGCTTCCTTGAAACCGCGTGTGGTCATTGCCGGGCTGCCGAGGCGAATACCGGATGTGACGAACGGCTTTTCCGGATCGTTCGGAATGGCGTTCTTGTTGCAGGTCATATGGGCGGATCCGAGAATGGCCTCCGCTTCCTTGCCGGTAATTTTCTTCGCGCGCAGATCAACCAGCATGACATGCGATTCGGTACGACCGGAAACGATGCGCAGGCCGCGTTCGATCAGCGCCTTGGCCAGCGCGTCCGCGTTCTTGACGACCTGCTGCTGATAGGCCTTGAATTCGGGCGACAGGGCTTCCTTGAATGCGACTGCCTTGCCGGCGATGACATGCATCAGGGGGCCGCCCTGGATACCCGGGAAGATGGCGGAGTTGATCGCCTTCTCATGCTCGGCCTTCATCAGGATCACGCCGCCGCGAGGACCGCGCAACGACTTGTGCGTGGTGGAGGTGACGAAGTCCGCATGCGGCACGGGATTGGGATACACGCCGGCGGCGATCAATCCGGCATAGTGCGCCATATCGACCATGAAGTAGGCGCCGACCTCCTTGGCAATCTTCGCAAAGCGCTCGAAGTCGATGCGCAGCGCATACGCCGAGGCGCCGGCGATGATCATCTTCGGACGCTTTTCGCGTGCAAGACGCTCCATTGCTTCATAGTCGATTTCCTCTTTTTCATCGAGGCCGTAGGAGATGACGTTGAACCATTTGCCCGACATGTTCAGTGCCATGCCATGCGTGAGGTGACCGCCTTCCGCGAGCGACATGCCCATGATGGTATCGCCCGGCTTGAGCATGGCGAAGAAAACACCCTGGTTGGCCTGCGAGCCGGAATTGGGCTGCACGTTGGCCGCTTCCGCGCCGAACAGTTCCTTCAGGCGGTTGATTGCCAGCGTCTCGGCGATATCCACGAATTCGCATCCGCCGTAGTAACGCTTGCCCGGATAGCCCTCCGCATATTTGTTGGTCAGCTGGGAGCCTTGCGCTTCCATGACGGCCGGCGACGTATAGTTCTCGGATGCGATCAGCTCGATGTGGTCCTGCTGACGGGTATTCTCCTGCTGGATGGCGCTCCAAAGCTCGGGATCGACATTAGCGATGGTATGGTCTTTTGTGAACATGAAAACTCCAATCGATTAGGGATGCAAAGTGGGTTTGCCGAAATCGAATGAGGGCCGATGGAAACGGACAGGCAGCCTCAGTCGTGCATTCCATTTGGGCTGCCCAGGCGAACGGCGTGAGAGCGCATGGCGGCTCTCGTATCCCACGTTCCCCGGTGGATGTCCACCTTGTCGCCGGACAGGAATCCGGCATTCGCCAGTTACGTGGGACGAAATGGACCTAGATTGTAAGGTAGGACAAACAATTGAGCAAGAAGAGCTAGAAGCCCTTTGACGTCCGGCCCAGGCTGAACAAACCGGATCAGGCCGCATTTCGGATCAACATAACGCCTTTCGGCTACAATTTTGCCCAATTCAAATTCATGTACGAAAGGAAATCGCAATGATCGTCCTGATTACAGGTGCAAGTTCCGGTTTTGGCGAGGAAATGGCGCGCACGTTTGCTCAGAATGGGCACAAGGTTATTGCGACCGGCCGGCGCAAGGACAGGCTGGACAAGCTGGCTGCCGAATTGAGCACATCGCTTCTTCCGGTGGAAATGGATGTCCGCGACAAGCAATCGATCGCGGCTGCGCTCGCAGGCCTGCCGGCCGAGTGGAGCGAGATTGATGTACTGATCAACAACGCCGGCCTGGCATTGGGCATCGAGCCCGCGCAGAGATCCTCGCTGGACGAGTGGGAAACCATGATCGACACCAATTGCAAGGGACTGGTGACCATGACCCATGCCATCCTGCCCGGCATGGTGGCAAGGGGTCGCGGGACGATCATCAATATCGGCTCGACCGCGGGTGCCTATCCCTACCCCGGGGGCAATGTGTACGGCGCCACCAAGGCCTTTGTCGACCAGTTCACACTGAACCTTCGCGCCGATCTGGTCGGCACCGGCGTACGCGCAACCAATATTGCGCCCGGCCTGTGCGGCGGCACCGAATTTTCCAACGTGCGGCTCAAGGATGATGCCGCCGCGGCCAAGGTCTATGAAGGCACCGTACCCCTGACTGCGCGCGACATCGCGGAGTCCGCCTACTGGATCGCCACCCTGCCACCGCACGTGAATATCAACTATATCGAGATGATGCCGACCTGCCAGGGTTTCTCGCCTTTCAACATCAAGCGCAACGTCTAGGAAGAAACGGCTTTTTCATGCTTGCCAATATCAAGACAGTTCGACCCGCGCCCGCGCCATGAATAACGAGTTCAGCTGGAACGTGCGTGTTTATTATGAAGACACCGATACCGGCGGCGTGGTCTTTTATGCCAATTACCTGAAGTTCTTCGAGCGTGCCCGCACGGAATGGCTGCGGGCACATGGCATCGGGCAGCAGTTGTTGGCGGAATCGCATCGCGTCATGTTCGTCGTCAAAAGTACGTCCGTGGATTATCATGCTCCCGCGAAATTAGATGATGAACTGAAACTTACCGTCGTTGTCCAAAAGCTCGGTCGCGCTTCGGTGGAGTTCGTTCAGGAAGCCTGGCGCGAACAGGGAGCAGAAAAAACATTGCTGACCAGCGGAAGAATCCGCGTCGGCTGCGTCCATACTGAAACCTTCCGCCCGAGTCCGATACCGGACAACGTATTAGACCGCATCAGAGCGGCATAGCTTGAATTTCCTGCAAAGCGCCATGTTACCCATGCAGTCGGGTGCGTTGGCGGTATGCGGCCATCACTTGCAACTACATTAATAAAACATGAGCGTCACACAAGATCTTTCGTTTATCTCGCTGATCAGCAATGCCTCGCTGCTTGTGCAACTGGTCATGGCCTTGCTTCTGCTGGTTTCGATCATGAGCTGGACTTATATTTTCCGCAAGATGTTCGCCATCCGCAGCGCGCAGACGCAGACCGAGGAATTCGAGCGCGCGTTCTGGTCCGGAGGCAACCTGAATGCGCTCTACGAGGAAGCAACCTCCAACCGTCGCCGGAGCGGCAATCACACCGGCGCGCTCGAACGCATTTTCGAGTCCGGAATGGGTGAATTCATCAAGGGCAAGGCCATCTTCGCAGGCAAGGGACAAGTGGATCAAAGCGCGATGATCGACGGCGCGCGCCGCGCCATGCGCGCAGCCTATCAGCGTGAAATGGATGCGCTGGAATCCCATCTCGCCTTTCTTGCCTCGGTCGGTTCCGTGTCACCTTATGTCGGCCTGTTCGGTACTGTCTGGGGCATCATGAATGCCTTCCGCGGACTGGCCAATGTGCAGCAGGCGACCCTGGCATCGGTCGCGCCGGGCATTGCCGAAGCGCTGGTAGCCACCGCCATCGGTCTTTTCGCCGCCATCCCGGCGGTGGTTGCGTACAATCGCTACTCGCATGACATCGATCGTCTCGCGATCCGCTTCGAAAGCTTCATCGAAGAGTTCTCCAATATCTTGCAACGTCAGGTCCGCTAATGGCAGGCAACAGTTCTATGCGCGGCGGCCGCAGCCGCAAGTTCAAGTCCGAGATCAACGTCGTTCCTTATATCGACGTGATGCTGGTCCTGCTGATCATCTTCATGGTGGCGGCGCCATTGACGAACCCCGGCGTGATCAACCTGCCGACGGCGGCCAAATCGGCGCTGCCGCCGACCGAGTACATCCAGATTTCGCTCAAGCCCGATACCAGCGCCACCATCGGCGTCAGCGGCAAGAAGGACGGCAGCGGCGAGGCGCAAAAAGTGGGAGGCCGCAGCGCCTTGATGCAGAAACTGCGCGCACTGCATGAAGCGGATCCGGAACTGCCAGTCATGATTTCGGCCGACAAGGAAATCAAGTACGACGAAGTCATCCAGGTCATTTCCGAAGCCAAGAAGCTCGGCATCAACCGCGTGGGGTTGGCGACAAAGCAATGAGTGCCATGAATGACTCGACTCCCTACACCGTTCCGAAGGAACCGGGGCGCTGGCGCGCCCTGACGTTCGCGGCACTGGTGCACCTTGCGCTGCTGGCATTTTTCTGGATCGGCATCCGCTGGCAGAACGAAGTGCCGACGACCATCGAAGCCGAGGTATGGAGTCCGCAACCGCGTGAAGCCGCGCCTCAGCCGGAGCCGGTAAGAACGGAAGAAGCAAAGCCCGAACCGAAACCGGAACCCAAACCTGAACCGCCGCCGGTAGTCAGGGAAGCGCCGAAACCGAAGGTCGAGGAACCGCCGGTCGCCAAGCCCGATATCGCGCTCGAGCAGGAGAAGAAGCGCAAGGCGGAAGAGAAGCGGCGCCAGGAGCAGGAAGAGAAAGAAAAACTCGCGAAAGAAAAGAAGCGCCGCGAGGAGGAAGAGAAGGAAAAGCTCGCCAAGGAAAAGGAACGCCGCGAAGCTGAAGAGAAACTGGTGAAGGAAAAGAAACGCCAGGAAGAGGAGAAACTTGCCAAGTTGAAACAGCAAGAAGACGCGAAGAAGCTCGAGAAGGAAAAAGCCGACAAGGCGAAGAAGGAAGCCGCCGAGAAGAAGCGCAAGCAGGAAGAAGAAGCCGACGCCAAGCTGGCGGCCAAGATGCGCGATGAAGACATGCGGCGCATCACCGGTGCCGGTGGCAGCGGCGATGCGCCGAAGGCCCAGGGCGGACGCGCTGACGGCGCATATAGTCAACGCATAGCAGCAAAAATCCGTTCCAACATTGCATTTATCGTTCCGGAAGGCTTGTCGGGCAACCCCCCGGTAGAATACGAAGTTCGACTGTTGCCTGACGGCTCGATCGCAGGCCTGCGCAAGCTGCGTTCCTCCGGCGTACCCGGATTCGATGAAGCCGTGGCGCGTGCCATCGAGCGATCGCAACCCTATCCGAAAGACAGCTCGGGCAGCGTACCGTCAAGCTTCCTTGGCATTCATAAACCGAAAGATCAGTAAGCGACCATGATAAAAAATCTCTTTTCGCGCACTTTCGTCATATTCACCCTCGGCTTCGCCGCAACGCTGGCACAGGCGCAGCTGCGTGTTGAAACCTCGGGCGTGGGTGCGACGCAGATTCCCGTTGCCATTGCAGGCTTTGCCGATGAAACCATCGCGCCTCAGCAGATCACCGCCATCATCAAGGCGGATCTGGCGCGCAGCGGCTACTTCAAGATCATCGACACCGGCAATACGATGTCGGAAACCGTGCCCGTCAATTACGGCGAATGGAAAGCCAAGGGCGCAGATGCGCTCGTGGTCGGCAGCGTTCAGCGGCTGGCCGACGGCCGCTACGATATCCGCTATCGCTTGCTCGATACCGTCAAGTCATCCAGCCTGTCCGGCTTCGGTCAGGTTGCGGGCCCCGATCGCCTGCGCGTCGCGGGCCACAAGATCGCGGACGACATTTACGAAAAGCTGATCGGCGTGAAAGGCGCCTTCTCGACCCGCATTGCCTATGTGACCAAAGTCGGCAATGAATATCGCCTGGAAGTCGCCGATGCTGACGGAGAAGGCACGCAAGCGGCATTGCGCTCCAATGAACCGATCATCTCGCCCGCCTGGTCGCCAGACGGCACCAAGGTCGCTTACGTTTCCTTCGAAGCGAAGAAGCCCGTGGTTTATGTCCAGGACCTGACGACGCGGCAGCGTACGGTAATTGCGAACCACCGCGGCAGCAACTCCGCTCCGTCCTGGTCGCCTGACGGCTCGAAGCTGGCGCTCGCCCTCTCCCGCAGCGGCTATACCCAAATCTATGTGGTCAATTCCGATGGCAGCAATCTGCGCCAGCTGACCAACTCGAACGGCATCGAGACCGAACCGCAATTCTCGGCCGACGGAAAGACCATTTATTTCACCAGCGATCGCAGCGGAGGTCCGCAGATCTACCGCATGAGCGCGAACGGCGGCGAAGCGCAGCGCGTGACCTTCAACGGCAGCTACAACATCAGCCCGCGGGTTGCGCCGGACGGCAAGACGCTTGCCTACATCTCGCGCCGCGAAGGCCGTTTCCAGCTGTATGCGCTCGACCTCGCAAGCGGCCAGGAATTGCGACTTTCGGATACCACTAGCGATGAATCGCCCAGCTTCTCGCCCAATGGCAAGTACATCATGTATGCGACAGGCCGCGGATCGCTGGCGGTCGTGTCGGTGGACGGCCGCGTCCGGCATCGGCTGGTCACCCAGGCAGGCGACATCAGGGAGCCTACCTGGGGTCCGTTCATGAAATAATATAGGTTTAAGGCAACACTCACTCAGGAGAAATTTGAATGCGCAATACCACCACTTTAGCCCTTATCCTCACGAGCGCGCTGGCTCTTACGGCATGCGGCTCCAACGTCAAGCTGGATGACAAGGCCAAAGTTGAAGAACGTACCGGCACAACCGCACCCTCGACTGCCGATGCACGCACCATCGCTCCGCTGACCACCGGCTCGACCGATCCGCTGAACGACCCGAAGGGCATCCTCGCCAAGCGCAGCGTGTATTTCGACTATGACAGCTACACCGTCAAGGACGAGTTCAAGCCGGTCGTCGAAGCACATGCAAAGTATCTGGCTGCCAACAAGGGCCGCAAGATCATCATCCAGGGCAATACCGATGACCGCGGCGGACGCGAGTACAATCTGGCGCTGGGTCAGAAGCGCGCTGAAGCGGTGCGCCGTGCCCTGGGCCTGCTCGGAGTTGCAGACGCGCAGATGGAAGCCGTTTCTCTCGGCAAGGAAAAACCGAAGGCAACAGGCAGCGACGAAGCCGCATGGGCTGAGAACCGCCGCGCCGATCTCGTCTATCAATAATCCATGAACAACTTCATTCGATCCACACTCGCTGCGGCCGCGATGGCCGCCTTCACGCTGACGCCCATGCAGGCCACTGCCGCGCTGTTCGAGGATGAAGAAGCCCGCCGGGCCATTCTCGACATCCGCAGCCGCCTGGCGAACATGCAGAGTGAAATCAATGCCAAGGCTGACAAGACCAACAATCTCGATCTGAACAATCAGAACGAGCAGCTCAAGCAGGAGATATCGCGCTTGCGCGGACAGATCGAGATATTGACCAATGAACTGGCCAATGCCCAAAAACGGCAGAAGGACTTCTACGTCGATCTCGACAACCGCATCCGCAAGCTTGAACCGCAGCAGGTGACGGTCGATGGGAAGGAAGTCACGGTTGAACAGGGGGAGCAGCGCGCATACGATGCTGCCCTTGCCTTCTTCAAATCGGGCGACTACCGGAATGCGGGCGCATCGTTCTTCGAATTCACGCGGCGCTACCCGCAATCCGCACTCGCCCCCTCGGCGCAGTACTGGCTCGGCAACACCTATTACGCGCAGCGCGACTATCGCAATGCGATTACCGCGCAGCAGGTCGTGGTCAAGAATTATCCAGACAGTCCCAAGGCCGCAGATGCCTTGCTAAATATCGCAAGCTGCCACCTCGAGCTCAAGGATCGTGCCGCGGCAAAGAAGAGCCTGGAAACACTGGTTGCCCAGTATCCTGATTCACCCTCGGCGCAAACTGCCCGCGAAAGGCTTGCTGCGCTCAAGTGATTCAAGTCAATGTATCGCAGTCTGCATGGACCGCGATACGCGTTGGCAAGATGATGGTGATGAGGGCAGGCATGTCAATGAAGAAATGTGAATGCGATTCATTGACAGCCTGCATAACAATTCCTTATAATCTTGGTCTTTCGGGTCGTTAGCTCAGTTGGTAGAGCAGCGGACTTTTAATCCGTTGGTCGCAGGTTCGAGTCCCGCACGGCCTACCAGAATACGAAGGGTCTAAGTGAAAACTTAGACCCTTTTCTGTTTTCAATGCCACTTTCCAAAATGAGCGACGCCATGCGGCATTGCCGCTTTTGCACTCAGGCTTCTCGGGTCTCCTCTTCTGCTCTTTTCCTCGTTCAGCCAGCCCTCTCCTGAGTGAACCCTATACAACATAGAACGAATTGCAGGTGAATGACGGTCGCCTCGGGCTGCCTTGGACGCTCGGAGGGGGCTGCTCATCGATTGTGCGGCCCGCCACCCGGCACTCCTTCTGCCCTGCGTACCCGCGGCCAACCGATTCGTTCATACACTCACCCGCGATCCGTTGTAGGCATCTGAACTTTCGCCAATGCGCTTGACCTTACCATCATGGGAAGTCCTATAGTGAGGACTCCAGTTAACCAAAGGAGTCATCATCATGTACGAATTGCAAGTCGAAGGAATGAGCTGCAATCATTGCATCAATGCTGTTACCAAGGCAGTGCAGGAAGTTGACGCCGGCGCCAAGGTCGAAATCGTGCTCGCCGAACAGAAAGTTTCCATTGCGTCGGGCGCGGACCTTCAAAGAATCAAGTCCGCCGTAGAGGAAGCCGGCTATCCGGTGCTCAGGACAAGCACCTCATGAGGCCTCGGTCGGCTGCGTCATTCGCGCCAAGGCTTGATTGACATGCAGATAGCGCAGCCGCACGCCCAATTCTTCCTTGATGCGGTTGTTTCTCAACCGGCGCGACTCGGACATGAATGACAGCAGCATCGGAGAAACTGCCTGGGCGAGCTCATCGCGCGGCAGGCGCGGCGCACGCGACAGGCCGAATGCATCCGCCACGGCATCGAAGTACTGCCCCATCTTGAGCTCCGAATCATCGACCGCATGATAGATGCGGCAGGCCTTGGCGCGAAACAGGGCCAGGGCTGCAATGCGTGCGAGGTCGTCCGCATGAATGTGATTGGTGTAGACATCATCCTCGTCCCGCAATGCCGGCGTCCCCTTGTTCAGGCGTTCGACCGGCAGACGGTCCCGCGCATAGATTCCCGGCACACGCAGAATCGAAAGACGGGATCCCGACCGTCGCGCCCAGCGGCGCAATACCTGCTCCGCATCGACACGCCGCGCAGCTCTCGCATTGCGAGGATTGACCGGCCGCGTCTCATCGACCCAGGCGCCGCCGCAATCGCCGTACACACCGGTTGTGCTGATATAAACGAGCGTGCCGCCGTGGGGTAAAATGGCGGTCAGATTGCGGGTGCGCCGGTCCCTCGGCCCTTCCGATGGCGGCGGCGCCAGGTGCACCACGTACGGCGCCAGCCCTGCAAGGCGTGCGATGGCGGCAGGCTGATCAAGATTCGCCACAATGGGAACGGCGCCGGCATCGCGCAATTCCGCGCAGCGCGAAGACTGGCTGGTCACCGCGAACACGCGGAATTGACGGCGTACCAGGGGCAGCAGACGCATGCCGACGTCGCCGCAGCCAAGAATCAGCAAACGCGGGCGGCGCAGTTTGCGTGCGGATTTTATTTCATTGTTTTTCATCATCAGGATTGTATGACTTTCGATGTAACAGTACAGCCGAGCGGTCGGCAGTTCACTTGCGAGGAAGGCGAAACCGTCCTCACGGCAGCGATCCGGGCTGGCATTGGTCTGCCGTACGGCTGCAAGAACGGCGCTTGCGGCAGTTGCAAGGGCAAGCTGCTCGGCGGCTCCGTCACGCATCGCGCCCACCAGGAGAAGGCACTGTCGGTCGCCGAGGAGGAAAAGGGTTTTGCCCTCTTCTGCTGTGCGACTCCGCATTCCGACATTGTGATCGAAGCGCGCGAAGTCGCCGGCATCGGCGAGATTCCCATCAAGAAGCTGCCTACCCGCGTCGCCAAGATCGACAAGGTGACCGATGATGTCGCCATCATTTCCCTGCAGTTGCCGGCGAACGAACGCCTGCAATACAAGGCCGGCCAGTACATCGAATTCATGTTGAAGGATGGCAAGCGGCGCAGCTACAGCATGGCGAACGCGCCGCATCTCGACGAGCACCTGACACTGCATATCCGCCACATGCGCGGCGGCGTCTTCACCGATCATGTGTTCAACACCATGAAGGAGCGCGACATCCTGCGCTTCGAAGGGCCGCTCGGCACATTCTTCCTGCGCGAGGATTCCGAAAAGCCGATGGTGCTGCTGGCGTCGGGTACCGGTTTCGCGCCGATCAAGGCCATCGTCGAACAGGCCATTCATAACAGGACCAAGCGCCCGATGATCCTGTATTGGGGCGGACGCCGTCCGGGGGATCTTTACATGCAGTCGCTTTGCGAGGAATGGGCGAGGACCTTGCCCAACTTCAAGTATGTGCCGGTTATTTCCAATGCAGAGCCGGAAGACAACTGGACCGGTCGTACCGGCTTCGTCCACCAGGCTGTCATGCAGGATCTGCCCGACCTGTCCGGTTACCAGATCTATGCCTGCGGCGCCCCGGTCATGGTGGATTCGGCCAAGCGGGATTTCGTGGCGCAATGCAAGCTGCCGGAAGAAGAATTCTACGCAGATGCGTTCACATCGGAAGCCGATGGCGCGGATGCGGTTTTGACCCCGAAATAGTTTTTGACGCACCCGGCAAAACGCCTTAACATTGACTTTATGAATATGACTGCCAATTTCTTGCGACGCCGTCCCCTGCTTCCCCAGCCAGGGAAACCGTGCGCGTAAGTGTTTGCTGCTCACTAAGCCACAGGTCCACCCTGTGGCTTTTTTTTTGAGCCCGTAGCCGTTTCTTGTTCGCCTTTCTCTTTTATTGCATTACAGCCATTTTTCCTCAGGAGCTATCGAGATGGAATTCAGCCAGTACGACGTCAACGCACTCATGCAGATCACCAATCGGCCATCCATTGTTTTTACAGAAGGCCGCGGCATGTGGCTGACGGACAATAACGGCAAGCGCTATCTCGACTATCTGCAGGGTTGGGCCGTCAACTGCCTCGGTCACTCGCCGCAATGCATCGTCGAAGCGATCAACGCCCAGGCCGGCAAGCTGCTCAATCCCTCACCCGCCTTCTACAACGAACCCTCCATCGTGCTGGCCTCGCTGCTGACAAAACATTCCGCCTTCGACCGCGTCTTCTTCGCCAACAGCGGCGCCGAAGCCAATGAAGGCGCGATCAAGCTGGCGCGCAAGTGGGGCAAGGTCAACAAGAATGCCGCCGGTGAGAACCGCTACGAAATCATCACCTTCAACCATGGCTTTCACGGCCGCACCCTGGCCACCATGTCGGCCAGCGGCAAGACGGGCTGGGACACCATGTTCGCGCCGCAGGTGCCGGGCTTTCCGAAAGCCGAGCTGAACGACATCGCCAGTGTCGAGCAGCTGATCACCGACAAGACGGTTGCCGTGATGCTTGAGCCGGTGCAAGGCGAAAGCGGCGTGATTCCCGCGACGCGTGAATTCATGCAGGCATTGCGCGCACTGACCAAGCAGCGCAATCTGCTGCTGATCGTCGATGAGGTACAGGCGGGCATGGGCCGCACGGGTGAATTGTTTGCATACCAGTTGTCAAACATCGAGCCGGACATCATGACCTTGGGCAAAGGCATCGGCGGAGGCGTTCCGCTGGCTGCCCTGCTTGCGCGCGAGGATGTCGCCGTATTTGAACCCGGCGAGCAAGGCGGCACCTACAACGGCAATCCGGTCATGACTGCGGTGGGCATCGCCGTGCTGAATGAATTGCTCAAGCCCGGTTTCCTGCAATCGGTCAAGGACAAGGGCGCTTACATGCGCGCCGAATTGCTCAAGCTGTGCGAGAAGCATGGCCTGGAGGGTGAGCGTGGCGAAGGTCTGCTGCGCGCGCTGAAACTGGGCAAGGACATCGGGCCGAAAATCGTGGAAACCGCACGCGACATGGAACCGGTTGGCCTGCTGCTGAACTCGCCGCGCCCCGACCTGCTGCGCTTCATGCCATCCCTGAATGTCAGCAAGGAAGAAATCGATCAGATGATTTCCATGCTGTCCGATATTCTGACCAAGCTCGGTCATTGATCATTGACGTAGACCCGACGTATCGGTGACAGGCAAAGGATAGTGCCGCTCATGCCGCCTCTCTAAATGATGCGGCGGCATGCATCGCCTTACATTGAGAGGCGGCAGTAAAAGAAAAAGGCAGTTGCTTCCGCAACTGCCTTTTGCCTTCTTCCTTTGCCTTTTTCTGCGCCCGGCCAGCCTGGTGAGACCGAATAGCCTGAATAGCCTGAGCGGCTATGCTATTGCCATGGCGGCCTGACAGCGTTATTTCTTCCGCATCGGCGGCAGGTCGGTACAGACGCCTTCGAACACTTCCGCCGCCATGCCGATCGACTCTCCAAGGGTCGGATGCGGATGGATGGTCTTGCCGATATCAACCGCGTCAGCGCCCATTTCAATCGCCAGCGCGATCTCGCCGATCATGTCGCCCGCATGCGTGCCGACGATGCCGCCGCCGACGATGCGATGCGTTTCCGCATCGAACAGCAGCTTGGTGAAGCCCTCCTCGCGCCCATTGGCCACCGCGCGGCCGCTTGCGGCCCATGGGAACAAGCCCTTCTCCAGCTTGATGCCCTTGGCCTTGGCTTCATCTTCAGTAATGCCGACCCAGGCCACTTCCGGATCGGTGTAAGCCACGGACGGAATCACCCTTGCATCGAAATGCGACTTCTGGCCGGCGGCCGCTTCTGCCGCCACATGGGCTTCATGCACGGCCTTGTGCGCCAGCATGGGCTGGCCGACGATGTCGCCGATGGCGAAGATATGCGGCACGTTGGTGCGCATCTGCGAATCCACATTGATGAAGCCGCGATCGGTGACTGCCACGCCGGCCTTGTCTGCGGCGATCTTCTTGCCGTTCGGGCTGCGGCCCACCGCCATCAGCACCATGTCGTACATCTGCGGCTCCGGTGCGGCGACCGCAGGGTCTGCGCTTTCGAAAGTGACCTTGATGCCTTCGGCGAGCGCTTCCACGCCGACCGTCTTGGTCTTGGTCATGATGCGGTCGAAGCGCTTCTCGTTGAACTTCTGCCAGACTTTGACCATGTCGCGGTCCGCGCCCTGCATCAAGCCGTCCATCATCTCGACCACGTCGATACGTGCTCCGAGTGTTGAATAGACGGTCGCCATTTCCAGGCCGATGATGCCGCCGCCGATCACCAGCATGCGCTTCGGCACCTGGCGCAGTTCCAGCGCGCCGGTGGAATCGACGATGCGCGGGTCCTGCGGCACGAAAGGCAGATTCACAACGGACGAGCCGGCGGCGATGATGGCCTGCTTGAACTGCACCGTCTTCTTGCTGCCGTCAGCCGCGGCCACTTCGAGATGGTTGGCGCCGACAAACTGGCCCACGCCCTGCACCACATTGACCTTGCGTGCCTTGGCCATGCCGGCCAGGCCGCCTGTCATCTTCTTGATGACCTTGTCCTTGTATTCACGCAGCTTGTCGATGTCAATCTCGGGCTTGGCGAAGGTGACGCCGTGCGCCGCCATCGCGGCGGTTTCATCAATGACGGCGGCCACATGCAGCAATGCCTTTGATGGTATGCAGCCTACATTGAGGCAGACGCCGCCAAGCGTGGCGAATCGCTCGACCAGCACGGTGTTCATGCCAAGATCGGCAGCGCGGAAAGCAGCTGAATAGCCGCCCGGACCGGCACCGAGCACCAGCATGTCGCACTGGATGTCGGCGGCACCGGTGAATGCCGCAGCGACCGGTGCGGGCGAGGATGCCGCTGCAGTGCCGGAGGCGGAAGAGGCGGAGGCTGCCGAAGCCGCCGGCGTGGATGTGCCATAACCGGCCGATGCATGCGCCGCGGCCTGGCCCGAGGCCGGGGCCGACGCAGCAGCTTGGCTCGATGCCTGGGCAGACGCAGCACCGGCTTCCGCCTCAAGCATGAGAAGCAGCGATCCTTCCGACACCTTGTCGCCCACCTTGACCTTGAGTTCCTTGATCACGCCGGCATGGCTGGATGGAATCTCCATGCTGGCCTTGTCGGACTCGACCGTGATCAACGACTGGTCTACCTTGATGGTGTCGCCGGCCTTGACCAGCAGTTCGATGACTTCCACTTCCTTGAAGTCGCCGATATCGGGGACCTTTACTTCGATCATGCTCATAGCTTTAGCTCCGTTGTCACGCTTCCCGGCCGGACGGCACCCGGAAGGGCATCATTTTTTAGTCTCTCATCGGGACGCTGTAAATCCGGAACGGCCCCGATGTGCTCTTGTCGAACTCTGCTCCCGCGTGCACGCCGATCTCGGCGATTTCCCGCGCGCTGGTTGCCTTGTCATACACCGCATACATCGCGCCGAGCGCGAAGTTGCGGCCACTGCCTATGCCCCAGAAACGATCGAAGCTGAACACTTCCCGGTAGGAGTACACGCCGAAGATCCCGTGGGGATTCGCGATCAGCGCGGTGATCTGCGAAGACTCGTAGGGATCGTCCTCATCCTCCTTGGTATTCAGGAAGTACTTCTCCTTCAAGATTTCATGGACGCGGGAAAACGTCTCGAACACTTCCTCGCGGCTGCCAAGCTTGCACTCGTCTTCCATGCCGGTCAGCAGCTTGCGCATGACCGGGAAATGGGCAGCGGTACCGGCCAGCGTGACATAGGAATCGCCGACCGGGAAAATCTTTTCGTTGACTTCATACGCATGCGACAGCCGCGTATCACCGAAGGTAACGAGCGAATCCGATGCGATGGCAATCTGGTTGTTCTTCTTGACGACGACGCAAGTGGTCATTGTGAAACTCCGTAAGCAAGGAATGAAGCGCCAGGTCTTCAGGGAAAGAGAAGGATTCTCTCACTTTCCGCTGCAGTAGGCGCTCACCCTTCACTATTGGATTACAGCAAGGTCTTGCGCATGTCCCCGAGAACTTCCGCCAGATAGGCGGCAAAGCGCGCGCCCATGGCACCATCGATGACGCGGTGGTCGTATGACAGCGACAGCGGCAGCATCAGGCGCGGCGCGAACTGCTTGCCGTCCCATACCGGCTTGATCGCCGACTTGGACAGGCCGAGGATCGCGACTTCCGGCGCATTGATGATCGGTGTGAATGCCGTGCCGCCAATACCGCCAAGCGACGAGATGGTGAAGGTCGCACCCTGCATGTCGGCCGGCTTGAGCTTGCCGTCGCGCGCCTGCGCCGACAGGTCGCCCATTTCCTGCGCAATCTGGGAGATGCTCTTGGTGTCGGCATTCTTGATCACCGGGACCACCAGGCCATTCGGCGTGTCGGCGGCGAATCCGATGTTGTAGAACTTCTTCAGGATCAGGTTTTCGCCCTTCTCGTCGAGCGAGGAATTGAACGCGGGGAATTTCCTCAGCGCCGATACGCTGGCCTTGATCACGAAAGCCAGCATCGTGAGCTTGACGCCGGACTTGGCCATCGCCGCATTGGAATCCTTGCGGAATTCCTCGAGGTCGGTCACATCGGCTTCGTCGAACTGGGTGACATGCGGAATCATGACCCAGTTGCGGTGCAGGTTCGGGCCGCTGATCTTCTTGATGCGGGAAAGCGGTAGCAGTTCGGTGGCGCCGAACTTGGAGAAGTCCAGGGACGGCCATGGTAGCAAATCCAGTCCCACGCCGCTGCCAGCCTTGGCGGCAGACGCAGACGGTGCGGCGGCGGCGCCCGACATGACCGACTTGACGAAATTCTGGATATCTTCGTGCAGGATGCGGCCCTTGGGTCCGCTGCCCGCCACGCGGCCGAGGTCCACGCCGAGTTCGCGGGCGAACTTGCGTACCGACGGCGACGCGTGCGCCTTGGCGCCGTTGGCAGGTGCCGGATCGAGAGCAGCGGTGGGCAGTGTCCTGGCTTCCGGAGCGGGAGCAGGCGTGGAAGCCGCAGCTGTAGCCGCAGCCGGTGCGGGCGCGCTTGCCTGGGCCGCTTGTGCAGGGGCTGCCGCCGCTGCGCCGCCTTCGGCAGCCAGCGTCAGGATCAGGGAACCCTTGGACACCTTGTCGCCGACCTTGACCTTCATTTCCTTGACCACGCCCGCGTGGCTGGACGGAATCTCCATGCTGGCCTTGTCCGATTCGACCGTCAGCAGCGACTGATCAACCTTCACCGTATCGCCCGGCTTGACCATCAGTTCGATGACTTCAACGTCCTTGAAGTCGCCGATGTCCGGCACTTCCACGTTGACCGTCGACGAGCCGCCGGAAGCGGAAGCCGGAGCCGGAGTAGCGGCAGCAGCGGCCGCTGGTGCCGCCGCTGCGGAAGCTGCCGGGGCCGGCGCTGCGGCCGCAGGTGCAGGCGCGGCGGACGCTGCGCCCTCCTCCAGGACCAGCAGCACGCTGCCTTCGGATACCTTGTCGCCCACCTTGACGCTGATTTCCTTGATGACGCCGGCATGGCTGGAGGGAATCTCCATGCTCGCCTTGTCGGATTCCACCGTGATCAGCGACTGCTCCACCTTCACGGTGTCGCCGACCTTGACCAGCAGTTCGATGACTTCGACTTCCTTGAAATCGCCGATATCCGGGACTTTGACCGTTGTACTCATTGTGTTAGCTCCGTTCTCACCCTCTGCTTCAGCAAGCAGGGCCGAGGCGGACGAAGTTCAGCATCCATTGCCGACTCTCATCTCGCCCCAACCCTCCCTTGCAAGGGAGGGAGTTGTTAGTCTTGTTAATTGAGAGTTACAGCGTGACAGGATTCGGCTTGTTCGGATCGATGCCGTATTTCGCGATCGCTTCCGCCACCACTGCCGGCGTGATCGCGCCGTCTTCTGCCAGCGCCTTCAATGCAGCCACGGTGACATAGTAACGGTTGACTTCAAAGAACTCGCGCAGTTTCGCGCGGCTGTCGGAGCGGCCGAAGCCGTCCGTGCCCAGCACCTTGTAATTGCGGCCCTTCGGCATGTGCGGACGGATCTGCTCGGCGAAAGCGCGCATGTAGTCGGTCGATGCGACGATCGGGCCGGTGCTGCCCTGCAGCAGCTTCGCCACATGCGACTGGCGCGGCGCTTCTGTCGGGTGCAGCAGATTCCAGCGCTCGACATCCTGGCCATCACGGGCCAGCAATGTGAACGACGGCGCGGACCAGATATCGGAGTCGATGCCCCAGTCGTTCTTCAGCAGGTCGGCCGCGGCGATGACTTCGCGCAGGATGGTGCCGGAGCCCATCAGCTGCACGCGCTGCTTGCCGCCGGTGCCGCCCTGCTGCAGCAGGTACATGCCCTTGAGCAGGTCCTGTTCCGTGCCAGGCTTGAGGCCGGGATGGCTATAGTTCTCGTTCATCAAGGTGATGTAATAGAACACGTCTTCCTGGTTTTCCACCATGCGCTTCAAGCCGTCATGGATGATGACCGCCACTTCATGGGCGAAGGTCGGATCGTAGGGAATGCAGTTCGGGATGGTCGATGCCAGGATGTGGCTGTGGCCGTCCTCGTGCTGCAAGCCTTCGCCGTTGAGCGTCGTGCGTCCCGCGGTGCCGCCGAGCAGGAAGCCGCGGGCGCGCATGTCGCCGGCCGCCCAGGCCAGGTCGCCGACGCGCTGCAGGCCGAACATCGAGTAGAAGATGTAGAACGGAATCATCACCCGGTTGTTGGTCGAGTACGAAGTCGCGGCGGCGATCCAGGAACTCATCGCACCGGCTTCATTGATGCCTTCCTGCAGGATCTGGCCGGCCTTGTCCTCGCGGTAGTACATCACCTGGTCCTTGTCGACCGGCTCGTACAGCTGACCTTGCTGGTTGAAGATGCCGATCTGGCGGAACAGGCCTTCCATGCCGAAGGTACGGGCCTCGTCAACCAGGATCGGCACGACGCGCTTGCCGAGGTTGGCGTCGCGCAGCAGCGTGGTGATGATGCGGACGTAAGCCTGGGTCGTCGAAATCTCGCGGCCTTCGGCAGTCGGTTCCAGCACTGCCTGGAATGCCGACAGATCGGGCACAGGCAAGGTCTCGTCGGCCTGCTTGCGGCGCTGCGGCAGATAACCGCCGAGTGCCTTGCGGCGCTCATGCAGGTATTTCATTTCCGGCGCATCGTCGGACGGCTTGAAGAACGGCACTTCGGCCAGCTTGTCGTCAGGAATCGGAATGTTGAAGCGGTCGCGCATTTCGCGCACGGCCTGGTCATCGAGCTTCTTGGTCTGGTGCGCGGTGTTGCGCGCTTCGCCCGACTTGCCCATGCCGAAGCCCTTGATGGTCTTGACCAGCAGCACGGTCGGCTGGCCCTTGTGCTCCTGCGCCTGCTTGAACGCGGCGTAGATCTTGTGCGGGTCGTGGCCGCCGCGGTTGAGGCGCCAGATGTCGTCGTCGGACATCTTGCTGACCATTTCCAGCAGCTTGGGATGCTTGCCGAAGAAGTGCTTGCGCACATAAGCGCCGTCCTTGGCCTTGTAATTCTGGTATTCGCCGTCGACGGTTTCCATCATCACGCGCTGCAGGATGCCATCCTTGTCGCGCGACAGGAGTTCATCCCAGTAGCCGCCCCAGATGACCTTGATGACGTTCCAGCCGGCGCCGCGGAAGTCGGCTTCCAGTTCCTGGATGATCTTGCCGTTGCCGCGCACCGGACCGTCGAGACGCTGCAGGTTGCAGTTGACGACGATCACCAGGTTGTCGAGGTGCTCCCGTCCGGCCACGCCGATCGCACCCATCGATTCCGGCTCGTCCATTTCGCCGTCGCCGCAGAAGGCCCAGACCTTGCGGTTGTCGGTCTTGGCGATGTCGCGCGCATGCAGGTACTTGAGGAAGCGCGCCTGGTAGATCGCCATCAGCGGGCCGAGGCCCATCGACACGGTCGGGAACTGCCAGTAGTCGGGCATCAGCTTCGGATGCGGATAGGAGGAAAGGCCCTTGCCGTCGACTTCGCGGCGGAAGTTGAGCAACTGGTCCTCGGTCAGGCGTCCTTCGAGGAAGGAACGCGCGTAAATGCCGGGAGAGGAATGGCCCTGGATATACAGCAGGTCGCCGCCGTGGTCCTCGGTCGGTGCATGCCAGAAATGGTTGAAGCCGATGCCGAGCATGTTGGCCAGCGACGCGAAGCTGGAGATGTGGCCGCCGAGATCGCCGTCGGCGCGGTTGGTCTTGACCACCATCGCCATCGCGTTCCAGCGCATCCAGGAGCGCAGGCGCTCTTCATATTCGAGGTTTCCGGGACAGTGTTCGCCGAGATGGGCGGGGATGGTGTTGACATAGGCGGTATTGCTGGAGAACGGGATATGGGCGCCGCGGCGGCGGGCCAGGTCGACCATGCGCTCCATCAGGTAATGCGCGCGCTCCGGGCCTTCGGTTTCGATGACGGCTTCGAGTGCATCAAGCCACTCCTGCGTTTCCATTACATCGGGGTCGTTGGCGGCTTGCGCCAGTACTTGATCGAGCTGGGCGGACATGTGGTGTCTCCTGGGTTGTGGGGCTATCCAACCGGGATGCGGTCGGGATTTTTTGACAAGAAAATGCCTGAATGGTGCGCGGTGAAAAGATTCTAACAGCAGTTTTTCAACTTTTCAAATTGCGATATCACTTTTCATAATGCGAAATTCTATGCGGCATCGCAGCAATCACGGCTCGCCGCTGTCGATCCCTGCCTCCGTTGGAGCGCCGACGAACGCTGGGGTTGAGCCGCCCCGACTTATAATTCCGTTTTAATCGCTTCTTTCCCTACTTTCCACTTTCATCATGACCGCACAGCTCATCAATGGCACCCTGCTCTCCCAACAACTTCGCACCGATGTCGCCAGGCGCGCCGCCGCGCTGACCGCCAAGGGCAAGCAACCCGGCCTGGCGGTCGTCTTGGTCGGCGACAATCCCGCATCGCAGGTCTACGTGCGCAACAAGGTGAAGGCCTGCGAAGACAACGGCATTTATTCCGTCATGGAAAAATACGATGCCGACATGAGCGAAGAAGCGCTGCTGGCGCGCATCGACGCACTCAATAAGGATCCCAAAATTAACGGCATCCTGGTGCAACTTCCCTTGCCGCAGCACATCAATGCCCATAAGGTGATCGAGGCAATCGCGCCGGAGAAGGATGTCGACGGTTTCCATATCAGCAATGCAGGCCTGCTGATGACCGGACAGCCGCTGTTCCGTCCCTGCACCCCATACGGCGTGATGAAGATGCTGGAATCCATCGATTACCCCGTGCGTGGCGCCCATGCCGTCGTGGTCGGTGCCTCGAACATCGTTGGCAAACCGCAAGCCATGCTGCTCTTGCAGGCTGGCGCGACTGTCACCATCTGCAATTCCAAGACCCGGGATCTCGGCCTGCACACCCGTGCCGCCGATATTCTCGTGGTCGCCACAGGCAAGCGTAATATCGTCACGGCCGACATGATCAAGCCGGGCGCGGTCGTGATCGACGTCGGCATGAACCGCGACGACGCCGGAAAGCTGTGCGGCGATGTCGATTTCGGCAACGCCAAGGAAGTCGCCGGCTACATCACCCCGGTCCCGGGCGGCGTCGGCCCGATGACGATTACGATGCTGCTCGTTAACACCATTGAAGCCGCAGAAAGAACCTGAACCCCTATGAATAGCGCAACCAATCCTCTCCTCGACTTCTCCGATCTGCCGCGTTTTGACGCCGTCAGGCCCGAACATGTCACGCCTGCCATCACCGCGCTGCTCGATGAAGGCCGCGCCGTCGTGGCGAAGCTGGAAGCACCCGCGGACAGCGCGAGCTGGGAAAGCTTCGTCGAACCGCTGGAAAACGTGACGGAAAGACTTGGAAGGGCTTGGGGCATCGTCGGCCATCTGAACTCGGTGATGGACACGCCGGAGCTGCGCGCCGCCTATAACGAGAACCTGCCGAAGATCACCGAGTTCTGGACCGGCCTCGGCCAGAATCTCGCCTTGTTCAAGAAATACAAGGCGCTCAAGGAGAGCGCAGACTATGCCGCCCTGACGCCGGCACGCAAGAAGATCATCGAAAACGCCTTGCGCGACTTCCGCCTGGGCGGCGCCGAACTGCCCGACGACAAGAAAGCGCGCTTCGCGGAAATCCAGGAGAAGCAGGCGGCGCTGTCGACCAAGTTCTCCGAGAACGTACTCGATGCGACCAATGATTACGCGCTCTTCGTCGACAACGAGACCGACCTCGCCGGCCTGCCCGACGATGCGAAGCAGGCCGCGCGTGCCGCGGCCGAGCGCGACGGCAAGAGCGGCTACAAGTTCACGCTGCATTTCCCTTCCTACTTTCCGATCCTGCAATACGCCGACAAGCGTGAATTGCGTGAAACCATCTATCGCGCGAACGTGACCAAGGCTTCCGAACTAGGTGCCAAGGCGGAATGGGACAACACTAGCAACATCGCGGAAATTCTCAGGCTGCGGGATGAGGAAGCCAAGCTGCTGGGCTTCAATAACTTCGCCGAAGTGTCACTGGTGCCGAAGATGGCGGAAACGCCGCAGCAGGTCATCGGTTTCCTGGAAGACCTGGCCAAGCGCGCCCGTCCCTTCGCGGAAAACGATCTTGCCGAGCTGCGCGCCTTCGCAAAGCAGGAACTGGGCATTGATGAGCTGCAGGCCTGGGACGTGACCTATGCATCCGAAAAGCTGCGCGAGCAGCGCTATGCATTTTCGGAGCAGGAGGTGAAGCAGTACTTCCAGGAGCCCAAGGTGATCGAGGGCCTGTTCCGGGTGATCCAGAGCCTGTTCTCCGTCGAGGTCAAGCCCGATACGGCGGCCACCTGGCACAAGGACGTGAAGTTCTTCCGCATCGAGAAGGACGGCCAGCTGATCGGCCAGTTCTATGTAGACCTGTATGCGCGCCAGGGCAAGCGCGGCGGCGCATGGATGGATGATGCGCGCGGCCGCCGCCTGGTGCGTTCTTCGGTGCAGACGCCGGTCGCTTACCTGACCTGCAACTTCACCGAACCCGGCATCGTCGACGGCAAGCCGCGTCCGGCGCTGTTCACGCATGACGAAGTCATCACCCTGTTCCATGAATTCGGTCATGGCCTGCATCACATGCTGACCCAGGTCGATGAACTGGGCGTATCCGGCATTTCCGGGGTCGAATGGGATGCGGTCGAACTGCCCTCGCAGTTCATGGAGAACTTCTGCTGGGAGTGGGATGTGCTGCAGCACATGACCGCGCACGTGGAAACCGGCGAGCACCTGCCGCGCGTCCTGTTCGACAAGATGATCGCCGCCAAGAACTTCCAGTCGGGATTGCAGACGCTGCGCCAGGTGGAATTCGCGCTGTTCGACATGCATCTGCACTTCGATCACGATCCTGATGGAAGCCGGACCGCGCAGGACGTGCTCAATGATGTGCGGGGCAGGTTCGCGGTGATGATCCCGCCGCCCTTCAACCGTTTCCAGAATTCCTTCAGCCACATCTTTGCCGGCGGCTATGCGGCAGGCTACTATAGCTACAAGTGGGCGGAAGTGCTGTCGGCGGATGCCTACAGCGCCTTCGAGGAAGCCGGTGCCGTTGGCGGGAACATCCTTTCGGCCGATACCGGCCGCAAGTTTCTGGAGGAAATCCTGTCGATGGGCGGAGCGCGCTCCGCGCTGGAATCCTTCAAGGCCTTCCGCGGAAGGGAACCGAGCATTGATGCGTTGTTAAGACACAACGGCATGACGGCATAAAAAGTATCAAGGGAGTGAAATGAAACGCTTGCTGCAATCCTGTTCAGTGCTCATGCTGCTGTGCGCTGCGACAGCACATGCACAGTTGTACAAATGGGTGGGGCCCGACGGCAAAGTCACTTACAGCGATGTCCCGCCTCCAAAGACAGCCGCCAAGGTGGAAACCAGGGCGCTGTCAGCCGGAGGATCGGTTTTTGGCGATCTGCCTTACGAACTGGCCGAAGTCACGCGCAGCCATCCGGTGACGCTGTACACCACGCGCAACTGCGCGGCCTGCGATGACGGCCGGAAGCTGCTGTCGGAGCGCGGCATCCCGTTCCAGGAAAAGACCGTCACCAGCAACGAAGACATTGCCCGGTTCAAGCAGGCGGGAGGCGACGGCAACCTGCCCATGCTGACCATCGGGCGCGAAAAGGAAAACGGGTTCGAAGCCGGCGCGTGGAACGGCGCGCTGACCTCGGCGGGCTATCCTGAAACCAGCAGGCTTCCCAGGAACTACCGCAATCCCGCGGCGGTGGCTGCGGCGCCGGCGCCGCAGGCTGTTGCCGCTGAAAAGAACCGCACCCAGGAGCAGCCGGCAGCCAAGCCGTCGGCGGCGACGGAACTTCCTCCGGCCATCGGCAATGCGCCGCCCGGCTTCCGCTTCTGACACCATGACACGCATCGATTTTCACAGCAACGTGCCGGATAAACTGCTCTATGCATGCCGACTCGTCAGAAAGGCGCGTGCTGCGCAATGCCGCATCGTGCTGCGCGTGGAAGACAGCCACAGCCTGAGCTTGCTGGATGAAGCCCTGTGGACTTTTTCCGGACTCGATTTCCTGCCGCATGTGTCGGCCGGCGATCCGCTTGCCGCGGCCACGCCGATCATCCTGACCGACAACGATGATGCGGAGCTGCCGCATCATCATGTCCTGATCAATCTTTCTTCCTCCACGCCGACGCATTTCGCCCGTTTCGAACGCATGTTTGAAATCGTCGCCGGCGATGACGCGGACAAAACGGCGGGACGTGAACGCTACCGTTTTTACCAGCAGCGCGGATATCCCCTAACCCATTTCGTTGCGGAGCCGGCATGAGCAACAACACTCTCGATGCCGGCATCCCGGTCCTGACGGAAATCATTCCGGCGCCGGCTATCGGCGATGCCGACGACACCGGTGACGGCGATGCACCCGCGGACACGGCTGTCGCCGCAGGCGTAGCCGCACCATCCGCTGAGGCCGGCCAGATCGTCCCGCTTGCGGCAAACCTCCCCGCTCCCTTGCAGCTGTCAACGGCAAACTGGAATGAGGCTGAGTGGGAAAGACTGGAACGCCAGGTGCAGGAACGCGTGCTTGGCCAGATTCTCGATCGAGTCGATGTGATGCTCGAACAGCGTGTACGGGACAGTCTTGCAGATGTATTGCAAGTCGCGGTCGAACGCCTTGCCAATGAAATCAGGGAAGGCTTGCATCACTCCATCAAGGATGCGGTAACGCGCGCCGTGACGCAGGAAATTGCCAGTCTGCAGGTTTCGAAAAAATAAAATCTTTTCCTGTCTTACTTTGTTTTTCGAACATCGCACTCAATTTTCCTTCCAAAACCAGAAATTTGGCTGCCCCTCTTGATTACTCACGAAGACGATAACTTTTTACAATGTCGTCATTGGATGTCAATGGACAACGGAGAATCTGCGTCATGAAAGTTATCGTACTTGGCTCGGGCATCATCGGCACCGCTTCCGCCTGGTTTCTCAACAAAGCCGGCCATGAAGTTACCGTCATCGAGCGCCAGCCCGGCGCCGCGCAGGAAACCAGCTTCGCGAATGGCGGCCAGATCTCGGTTTCCCATGCCGAACCCTGGGCCAATCCCTCGGCGCCGCTCAAGATCCTGAAGTGGCTCGGCAAGGAGGATGCGCCCCTTCTCTACCGCTTCCGCCCGGAATGGCTGCAATGGAACTGGGGACTGCATTTTCTCCGTGAATGCACCCCCGCCCGCACTGCGCGGAACATCCGTCAGATCGTCGCCATTTCCGAGTACAGCCGCCAGACTCTTCAAGCCGTGCGCGCCGAGACCGGCCTTGACTATGACCACCTGACGAAGGGCATCCTCCACTTTTATACGGACCGGAAGGAATTCGAAGATTCGCTGCCGGCCGCCAGGCTGATGCGCGACCTCGGCTGCCCGCGCGATTCCATCGGCGCCGATGAAGTCATCCGCATCGAGCCGGCGCTGGCCAGCATCCGCGACAAGATCGTCGGCGGCGACTTCACCGCCACCGATGAATCGGGCGATGTCTACAAGTTCACCACCGGGCTTGCCCGTCGCGCCGAGCAAGCCGGCGTGAACTTCCGCTACAACACCACCATCACGCGCCTGCTGGCCGAAGGCGCGGGAGCTTCGGCCAAGGTGACGGCTGTGGAAGTGATCAATCCCGACGGACGCCATCAGGTGCTGCGCGCCGATGCCTTCGTGATGGCGATGGGCAGCTTCTCCGTTCCCCTGCTGAAGCCGCTTGGTGTCGATTTGATGATCTATCCGGGCAAGGGCTATTCGGCAACCTACCAGGTTACCGACCCCGGGGCTGCACCGACGGTGTCTTTGACCGATGACGGCTACAAGCTGGTTGTGTCCCGATTCGGCGACCGCCTGCGGGTTGCCGGCACCTGCGAGCTGAACGGATACACGCGTGAGCTCAATACAGCCCGCTGCGAGGCAATCACACGCCGTACGCGGGAACTGTTTCCGGGCGCATGCGATTATGAGAATCCGGTGTACTGGACCGGTCTGCGTCCGCTGACGCCGTCCAATATTCCCTACATCGGCAAGTCGAAGATCAGCAACCTGTTTCTCAACACCGGACATGGTACGCTCGGATGGACCATGGGCTGCGGTTCGGGCCGCGCGATAGCGGACATCGTCTCCGGGCGCCAGCCTGATGTCGATTTCGCATTCACCGGCATGCCGCAATCTCCGGCCAGCCGCTTCCCTTCCGTCAACCCTGCACGCGCCTGATTGAAACCGGTGATGAAGCAGCTGCGGCTGCTTCATCATGCATCCATCCAGAGCACTGAATCTGAAGCTTCCGATCGCCGGCGCATGCGATCAGGAGAACGCCTTCAAGATAGTCGGTTCATCCAGACTGTTCGGTCAGCATGAACCGGCCATCATCACTTCCCCACCCGCACCTGCACTTCCGCCTGCTTCTCGTCAAACGCGATGCGCGTCGCAAACTTGGCCCGCTTCATCGGAAAGCGCGACTGGAAATGCCTGACGTTTCCCGAGCCGGATATCACCCGCCGTACAAACTGGTAGTACGCGTCCATATCGACCACGTGAACGACCAGAAAGTAATCATAGTCACCCGAAACGAAGTAGCACTGCATCACCTCGGTTTCCTTTGCCATCCGGGCTTCGAAATTCTGCATGTGCTCGTCCGACTGATTGTTGAGCGACACCTCCAGAAAGGCAAGCATGCCGTAACCGAGTGCGAACGGATCGACCAGCGCGACATCGGCGCTGATCACTCCGGCTTCCCGCAGTTCGCGGATGCGGCGAAGGCAAGTTGGCTGGGAAATGTGCACCTTTTCTGCCAGGGTCCGCGTCGGCATCTGATTATCTTTCTGCAGGAGGTTCAGAAGCTTGCGGTCCACCTTGTCGAGCGCGTGAAATTTAGGCATATAAAAATCGTTGAATTTTGCAAAAAACCGCAGAAAAACTCTTTGCGAACCCTTTTTTCTGTTGTACCGTCTGCCTGTTCAGTTTTCTGAATGGAAATAGGCTACTGCCAGGCAACGAAAACATGGCCGCCAACCGGCAAAGGGGACGAGTGCCGGGGCCTTGCGATCCACGTGGCCACACGGCAAGCCAAGAGGTGAGTGTTGCAGTTACCCTGTGTTTTATCAATCCTTAGGAGGATATTTTATGCAGTTCACTACAAAAATGATTCCATTGGCCGGTGCAATCGCCTTTGCTTTCGCAGGCGCAGCTTCGGCACAGGAACAGGTCGTCAAGATCGGCCACGTCGGCCCGATCTCCGGCGCCATCGCACACCTGGGTAAAGACAACGAATACGGCGCCCGCATGGCCATCGATGAACTCA
>NZ_VFAH01000014.1 GCF_008929045.1 Noviherbaspirillum aerium
ACGGCCATCCGGTCGAGCTCACCGATGCCGCCGGCCGCCGCACCGGCTATCGGCATGACGCGCTCGGCCGTCTCATTGCCGTCGAGCAGCCCGACGGCGCCATCACCAGGATTGCCTACGACCCGCACCACGGCAAGCCCGCGCTCATCACCGATGCCATGGGCGGCATCACTGCGCTGCGCTATGACGAAGCGGGCAACCTGGCCAGCATCACCGACGCCCTCGGCCAGCGCACCGCCTACCGCTACGGCGCCCACGGCTTGCCGGTCGTCATCACCGATGCCGCCGGCCGCAGCCGCACGCTGGCCTACAACGATGCCGGGCAAGTCATCCGCCATACCGACTGTTCCGGCCAGACCACCCGCTACGACTACGATGGCTGGGGCCAGCTGAGCAAGCTCACCGATGCGCTCGGCCAGAGCACCGCCTACCGCTACGACGCCGCCGGCCGCCTGCTCGCCGTCACCCGGCCCGACGGCAGCGAGGAACAGCTCGAATACGACCGTGCCGGCAGGCTGGTGGCGCAGACCGATGCCGCCGGCCGGCGCACCGTCTATGCACTGGACGCCGAGGGATTGCCGACCAGCCGCACCGATGCGCTGGGTCACACGCTGCACTACCGCTACGACGCCGCCAGGCGGCTGGCGCAGCTGATCAACGAGAACGGCGCGGTGTATGCGTTCAGCTATGACGTACTCGACCGCTTGCACGAGGAAACCGGCTTCGACGGCCGCCTGACGCGTTACCGCTATGATGCCGCCGGCCTGCCGGTGGCTCGGGAGGAACACGGCAGTCCGGGTAGTGCTGGCGTGAAAGGTGCGGGGCGCCATGCCGACGCCCGCATCGACACCCATTACCAGCGCGATGCCGCCGGCCGGCTGGTGGAAAAGATCGTCTCGCGCATCACCGGCCCCTCGATGGCCGAACAGCTGCGCACCCGCTACCGCTACGACAAGCTGGGCCGCCTGATCCAGGCAAGCAATGCGCAAGCCGAAGTCGAACTGCAGTACGACGCCATCGGCCAGCTCATTGCCGAAGCCACCACCGCCCGCCATCATGCCAGCCGCATCACGCATGCCTATGATGCGCTGGGCAACCGCATCCAGACGGTCTTGCCAGATGGCCGCCAGCTCAACCAGCTGTTCTACGGCTCCGGGCACTTGCACCAGGTCAACCTGGATGGACAAGTCATCTGCGACATCGAGCGCGACGGTTTGCACCGGGAAATCAGCCGCAGCCAGGGCCCACTGAAGAGCCTGTTCCAGTACGACAGGCTGGGCCGGCTGACCGGGCAGCAAGTCAGCGGCAGCCTCGCGGAGCAGCGCCGAGCGTGGCGGGTACTGGACAAGCCGGATATGGACGAAGGCGGCAGCCTTATTGCCCGCCGCTACGACTATGACAGGAGCGGCGAGCTGATCGCCATCGACGACGCCCGTCTGGGCCGCACCGCCTACCACTACGACGCCCTCGGCCGCATCCTGTCGGCGGTGCATCCGGATGTGCAGGAACGCTTCGCCTTCGACCCGGCGCACAACCTGCTCGATGACAGCCTGCAGGATAAGGGCGGGCGCATCGAGAACAACCGCGTCACCGTCTTTGAAGACAAGCGCTACGCCTACGACGTGCATGGCGATCTGACCGGCAAGAAGATCGGCCGGCATACCGAGATTGCGCTGCAGTGGAATGGTGAGCATCAGCTGGTCAGGGCCGTGACGACGAGACAGGCACACACCGACCAGCCGACGGTGCAGACGGTGACGTATGGCTACGACCCGTTTGGGCGGCGGCTGTACAAGAAGGATGCGATTGGCATCACGCATTTCGTATGGGATGGCAACCGGCTGCTGGAAGAAGTTCGCGGCAGTCATGCGCGGACGTATCTGTATCAGCCGGAATCGTTCGTGCCGCTGGCGCAGGTGAATCGGGTCATCAAGCAAGATGATGAGACGGAACAAGGCACGCAGACGCAGAAGCAGACGGCGCAGGTGCTGCACATGCATACCGATCATCTTGGTACGCCGAGGGAGATGACGGATGAGCAGGGGCAACTGCGCTGGGCGGCGACGTACCGGGCGTGGGGTAATGTGCTGCGAGTGGAAGCGCCGGAGGTGGTTGAGCAGGACGCTGAACTGGCACAAAGACAGGCGTTCGAGGAAGTACAGCCACTGCGGTTCCAGGGGCAGTACTACGATGTCGAGACGGGGCTGCATTACAATCGATTCCGGTATTACGATCCGGATTGTGGGCGGTTTATTGGTCAAGACCCACTTGGGTTGCAAGGTGGAGTTAACCTGTATCGGTATGCGGCCAATCCAATTACATGGATTGATCCTTTGGGACTTACTCCATGCTTGTGTTCACCAGCAATCAATGTGAAACACATCTTTCACGGAGAAACAAATCGCAGAGGCCGTCCGACAGGTTTTCATCATGAAGGATCTATTGGACACGGCAACAACGCGATTACTACTCAACGTGGCTCAGCAGATGCTCACGGCATTTATCAAGCAAATGTCGCAGTGTTGAATCCGTCTACCGGAATATATCAGACTAAAAAATCAACAATGTTTCCTAAAAGTTGGTCAAGAGCTCAGACTTTAGACGAAATACGCTCTGCCTATCAAGATGCGGTAAGCAATGGAGCCATTTCTGGTAAAAAATTCATGGGCATATCGAAGTCAGGAGTAAAAATAGAAGGCTATTTAGATCAAGCTGGAAATATCAACACCGCTTTTCCTAAGATGTAAAGGAAATTACCATATGAGCACTATGAATGATTTTTTAAACAGTGATATACAAAATATCCAAAGCCGGGAGGCTTATCTAGGATATGCAAAAAATGTGCAATCAGGCCAGCATACGGAACTTGAACTGACTGGAAATGCATTTAATGTCCGCTTTCTGATATCTGGAGTACATATAGAAAATCTATGGGATGAAAATGAAACAATTGAGATAGAACTAGACAAGTTTATTCAGACTGTATCTGAGTGGATGCCAAAAAATTAAAAATAAATGATGTAGAGCGAGGTGCGGCGCTGGATTAATATCACGCGCCGCTAATTAGGAAGCAAAATAGGATAAATAGCAGACGTAAGTAATACACATGCATATCGACCGCCTCGGCACGCCGAGGGAGATGACGGACGGCCGCCAGCTCAACCAGCTGTTCTACGGTTCCGGGCACTTGCATCAGGTCAACTTGGATGGACAAGTCATCTGCGACATCGAGCGCGACGGTTTGCACCGGGAAATCAGCCGCAGCCAGGGCGCGCTGAAGAGCCTGTTCCAGTACGACCGGCTGGGCCGGCTGACCGGGCAGCAAGTCAGCGGCAGCCTCGCAGAGCAGCGCCGCGCATGGCAGGCGCTGGACAAGCCGGATATGTACGAAGGCGGCAGCCTCATTGCCCGCCGCTACGACTATGACAGGAGCGGCGAGCTGATTGCCATCGGCGACGCCCGGCTGGGCCGCACCGCCTACCATTACGACGCGCTCGGGCGCATCCTGTCGGCGGTGCATCCGACCACGCAGGAACGCTTCGCCTTCGACCCGGCGCACAACCTGCTCGATGACAGCCTGCAGAACCAGGGCGGGCGGATCGAGAACAGCCGCGTCACCGTGTTCGAGGACAAGCGCTACGCCTACGACGTGCATGGCGATCTGACCGGCAAGAAGATCGGCCGGCATATCGAAATTGCGCTGCAGGGGAATGGCGAGCATCAGCTGGTCAGGGCGGTGACGACAAGGCGGGCACATACCGACCAGCCGACGGTGCAGACGGTGACGTATGGCTACGACCCGTTCGGGCGGCGGCTGTACAAGAAGGATGCGTTTGGTATCACGCATTTCGTATGGGATGGAAATAGGCTGCTGCAGGAAGTGCGCGGCAGTCATGCGCGCACGTATCTGTACCGGCCGGAATCGTTCGTGCCGCTGGCGCAGGTGAATCGGGTCATCAAGCAAGATGACGAAGCGGGACGAGTCACCCAGACGCAAAAGCACACCGCGCAGATACTGCACATGCATACCGATCATCTTGGCACGCCGAGGGAGATGACGGATGAGCAGGGGCAACTGCGCTGGGCGGCGACGTACCGGGCGTGGGGTAATGTGTTGCGGGTGGAAGCGCCGGAGGTGGTCGAGCATACTGAAGAGCGAGCTCAGCAGCAGGCGTTCGAGGAAGTGCAGCCACTGCGGTTTCAGGGACAGTACTAAGATGCGGAGACGGGGCTGCATTACAATCGATTCCGGTATTACGATCCGGATTGTGGGCGGTTTGTTGGGCAGGATCCGATTGGGCTGCAGGGCGGGATCAACCTGTATCGGTATGCAGCGAATCCAATAAGCTGGATTGACCCGCTAGGGTTAGCAGCAAATTGCCCATGCGCTCTTAATCGAACTCAAGCTTTGAACAAAGCGAAGGATTTGGCAGGGATTCCAAGAGGCCAACAACCTGTCGCTCAATGGCAAGTAGGAAATGATCCGACCAAAAGGGGTATGAAAAATTATAAATACTCAGAGAATCCTACACACTTTGGACGTTTCTATGAATATATTGACGAGAATGGCCATAGAAAGGTAGTGGTAGAGCACATCAAAGATTCAAATGGTCCACATACTCATGCAGGACGTAGTAAGGGCGATGATCCAAGAAACTATGATTTTAAGAACCATCCCTATCAAAAAATAAATGACGAAGCAACCGACGACCATCATGTCTATTATGCAAAGTGAGTTGTTAAGAGAAAAGCTGCTTGAACGTCGCGCGATCGCATTTGCAAAATCGATACTGGGCGTAAAGAAATCCAGTGTTGAGCGAATTGGCAGAGACGATTTCATTCAGCATAGAAGTCTCTTGGCAAAGCATGCCAATCTGGACTCTTTACCGGTAAAGAAATGGGACTTGGATACCTATGAAGAACATGAGGTCGCCAACTGGTTTGCAAGTCGATTAGCTCAAGTCATTGAGGATGCATATTATGTTCCTTTTGAAGTTCCATTCATTGTCAGGGTCGAAGTCGAGGATGCATTGGAATTCATAAATAGCTTATGGTCTATTCATGGAACACACGATATGACCATCTTTATTAAAGAACCAATATGGGTAATTGATTTGCAAGAGCGTGAAGACGGCATATATTATTTTGAGGCATGAATCAATAAAAATACTCCGAGCATCAATAACTTTTATGCATAGTGATAAGGAGCTCGGCTATTTCGGGGAAGTGCAGCCATTGCAGTTTCAGTGACAGTACTACGATGCGGAGACGGGGCTGCATTACAATCGATTCCGGTGTTACGATCCGGATTGCGGGCGGTTTGTTGGGCAGGATCCGATTGGATTGGCGGGTGGGAGTAACCTCTATCGCTATGCTGTCAATCCGGTAAGCTGCACTGATCCACTGGGGTTAACCGCATGTCTGTGTGGTGATGGCCTAACAGGGAAAAACTGGAAATATGACCCTGAAAAAGATCTTGACCTACGTGGCTCAACTTTACCTTTCCGAGACGCCTTAGAAGAAGCATTCAATAGAACTGGTGTACGCAAGGATCAATTCGAAGTAATAAAGTGGGGGAAAACTAGTGATGGAAAAAGTATTCCAGTAGGGTACCAAGGTCCCGGTGGGGCAAATGTCAACCTTGACATTCCAAGATGGAATAACTTAAAACCCGATGGAAGTCTTGGAGAGGGACCTCATCAGCCACACATAGGTTACCAAACTCCCGGCAAGGGAAGCACTCGCGTAAGAGGTCATGTATTTGTCGACGACGTTCCGGCGACTGGGAGATAACTATGGAATCCCTGCACAAACTAGGAGCAGCACTAGAGTTTATTAAGGCAGCAAATTTGGTAGGGGTTCGAACAGAAGTCTTGTCAAGAGAAGAAGGCTGTAAATTCATTGGTGCCACATTCCGTAAGTTTCCCCCCCATAAAACTACAGGGCATCTTTCCCTACGAGGTGAAATTATCACGATCCCTCTAGAGAAGTATGAGTATACATATTCAGAAGAACTCAATGCCACTCCTGCGTATGTCTTTTTTGACCAATCTGGATTAGACAAAAATGTTGTTATAAGAATTGGGAATGCTCAAAAAATCGGAATCGTTTTGAAAGAAGCTTTTGGTATGGAGTATTTTGTTTCCGATGAAAATATTTCATATCTAATTGCAGTGAATTGGTATGCGATTGAGATTACGGGAAAAGCGAAAGAACTTCTTGCATCCTTAAGCGAATCGAAATAGACCAGTTCATGAAAGTGATACAGAGCCTAAAGTTGATCTTAAGCGGAGGAAATACTCCCGAAAAGTAAGCGGCATGGAGGTAAAACTTTCTCCAATCAGAAACGAAGAAGTTTTACATGAAGAAGTCGCGTTTTTCGGTAAGCTAAATTATTTCCATTCTCAAGCAGGCAGAAGCCGGCACGCCGGTTGTGTGCCGGCAGCGTGGAATGAGTTTGACCGTATTCCAATAAACAGTACCGTTCAGGCGTAGAATTTTCGGCGTGATGTTGTACTCTGGGAAGCAGGAGTCATGCCATAAAGAAAAGCAAGTTTGCCGAGCAGCAGATTGTCGTTCTTCGACAAAGTTAGTCTAAATTTTTAGCTGAAAGGTAACGTCGTATATGTGGGTGACAGCGCGACTGACTTTGCGCTTGCGGGATCAATAGAGTGTATAAGGGAAGCCCTTCCTGAATTATTGGCAGTCCCTCAGCATCATTACTTAATCAGTTCTGAATTTTCCTGGTGCATGTGCTTCACAATGGAGGGAGACATGGGCTTCGGTTTTTCCCCTTCAGGTGGGATAAGCCACTGATAGCTTACGGTATAGACCTGCCGAATCTGGTCGGAAGCCAAGTTCACAAGCTGCAAAAGCGCGGCAGGGATTGGGTGATGCGCTACGTATTCCACGAGTAAGCTACGCCCGGTTTGTTAGTCTCCGAGAGCAAGGACCGGTATCACTTCTTCGGCTGCGATGCGCTGGACAGCGTGATCGACCGTGTGCTGAAAACGCAAGGTGTCTCCTCGTAGCACGCGATGAACATCCTGCACGATGGCGCATCGTTTGCAGGCGAGCGCGTCGGCGTGGCGCGCGGCACCAAGCAGCATCTTCCTTCTTTAGCAGCCGATGCCGCCGCGAGCGGCGAGGCGCTATTGCGGCAAGTGATGGACTATTACCATGCGAGGTTAAAGCAAATACCGGACGCACTGGCACAGTGGGCGGCACGCCCGAAATCACATCACGCATTGAAAAACTCGACCCGTCCGTCGTCCAGATCGTAGCGTGCGCCGACGATCATCAGCTTGCCTGCCTTGATCGGCTCGGCCAGCATGGCTTCGGTGGTGCGCAGCCGCTCCACGACACGCATCACGTTGTGCCGGACTGCCGCATCGAGCAGCGCATCGCGCGTGGCGCTTCCCTTCATGGAAGATTGCGCCTTCAATACCGCGGGCACGATGGGCTCGACCATTTGTCCGATACTGCCGGGAAAACTCGTGTTCTTTTCGACGACGCTCAGCGCGGCATCGACCGCGCCGCAGCGCTCATGCCCCATCACGACGATAAGCGGCACGCCGAGCTGAGCGACCGCGTACTGAATGCTTCCCATCGCAACGGTGTCCACGGTATTGCCCGCATTGCGTACGATGAAAAGCTCGCCCAGTCCGCGGCCGAACAGCAATTCCGGCGGCACCCGGGAATCCGAACAACTGACAAGCACCGCGAAGGGCTGCTGGCCCTGGGCTATCTCAAGCCTGCGCTCCTTGCTTTGTACGGGGGCCTGGAGACTGTCGTTGAGGAATTTCTCATTGCCCTCCTTGAGGGCCTGCAATGCCTGCTGCGCCGTCATGGCGGTTTTCTTGCCGGCGGCCGCGCCGACGCCTGCAGCCGCAGCCACCGTCCCCAGCGCAATACCGCCGCAGCATAAGGCTTTCAATAAACGACGCTTGTCTGAATCATGCGAATGCATGGCATCCTCCCCGCTCAAAATTCTGTTTTGAACGGGAAAGAGTTCTTCAGTTCATCTTCTTTTCTCGATTGATTCGCGACTGATTCCGCATATTTATTGCTGTCTTACGTGAATCACTTGCCGCGTCCGATCTCAGGCAGCGACCTTGCCGCCCAGCTCATCCTCGATGTAGCTGCGGATGATGCTGTCGAAATCCGCATCGCGCTGGAAGCCCATCGCATCGCCGCGGCGGGTGATGAAATCGCCCGGCCAGGAATTGACGATCCTGATGATGGCCGGGTCTTCTTCCCAGCGGATGCGCTTGACCACGCTGCTCCCGGCGACGCGCTCGAGCGCGGACACCATTTCCTTGACGGTGGTGGCAAGGCCGGGCAGGCTGAGCGCGCGGCTGCTGCCGAATGCGCTGCCGTCGATGTCATGTCCGTGGATCAGGCTGTTGATCGCATAGCGCGGCGACAGCAGCCACATCGGCGTGTCGGGAGCAACCGGGCACACCGCCTCGATGCCGTTGAGCGGTTCGCGGATGATGCCGCTGGCAAAGCTCGATGCCGCCTTGTTCGGCACCCCGGGGCGCACGCATACGGTCGGCATGCGCAGTGCGCGGCCGTCGATGAAGCCCTTGCGGCTGTAATCGTTGACCAGCAATTCGCCCATCACCTTCTGGGTGCCGTAGGAACTCTGCGGCGTGAGCACCTGGTTGTCGGGCACCTGCGCCGGCAATTCGCCGCCGAAGACGGCCACCGACGAGGTGAACACCACGCGCGGCTTGTTGCCGTTCTGGCGGGCGCGCTCCAGGATCAGGCGTGTCGCATCGAAATTGATGCGTATGCCAAGGTCGAATTCCGCTTCGGCGTGGCTGCTGACGATGGCCGCGAGATGAAAAATGGAGCCAGTCTGCGGCGTCACGAGCTGTTCGATGGTGGCGGCATCGGCGATATCGCCGGTCACGATGTTGATCCGTTCGTCGGAAAACCCCTTGGCAGGCACGACATCAAGCAGCGTGATGCGGGAAATCGGAGTCTGTGCGCCCTGTGCGTTTGCCAGCGTTCCGCGCTCGAGCAGCTGCTTTGCCAAACGGGCGCCCAGCAAGCCGGCGCCACCGGTAATTAGAACTTCCATGCTTTCCTCAAAAAGTGCGCGGACGGCGCCGCCTTGCATGGCACCGTTCGCGGTCTGGCCAGGCTTCGGCAAGCAATGCCGATCAACAAGCCAGTTGTGGTTTAAGTTGTGAAGTTATATGATAAGCGCATATTATGTAATCATCAATCTCGATATCAACGAATGAGCGAAAACCCCCTGTTCCAGGTGGACCGCCTTGAGGCTTCGGCAAAAATGCCGGAACGAATCACGAAGATCCTCCAGGATCTGATCCTCAAGGGAACCTATCCGCCGAAGTCCCGACTTCCTTCGGAAGGCGAGATGGCGCAGCATTTCGGCGTCAGCCGCACGGTCATGCGCGAAGCGGTGTCGCGCCTGAAGGCGGAAGGCCTGGTGGAATCGCGCCAGGGCAGCGGTGTCTTCGTGCGTGAAGCCGGGCCCGACCGCCCCTTCAGGATCAAGCCGAGCGTGATTGATTCGGTGCAGGAAGTGCTGCAGGTGGCCGAACTCCGGCGCGGCATGGAGGCGGAAATCGCCGCCCTGGCCGCCGAGCGTGCCAGCGAAGAACAGATCGCCGAGATCGGCACGCGGCTTGCGGCCATCGACGGCGATGTGGCCGCCGGCGGCGACGGCGTCGCGGCCGACATTGAATTTCACCGCAGCATCGCCCGCGCCACCGGCAATCCGCATTTCCTCGCCCTGTGGGACTACCTCGGCCAGTTCCTGAAAGGCACGATCAAGCTGACCCGCACCTGGGAGGCGCAGCGCGAAGAAACGCGGCAGCAGGTGCTGGACGAACATCAGGCCGTGTATGACGCCATCGTCCGGCGCGATGCGAATGCTGCGCGCGAAGCCGCACGCAAGCATATGGAAATGTCGTCGCACCGCATCCGCAACATCGATCCGGATTTCGTCGCCGGCAAGGCGAAGAAACCGGTTCGACGGCGGGCGGCCGGCGCCGAATCGTAAGGACGCCGCAAGACGCCGTGAAGGCACGGCATTTTTTGAACTGATACGGAACAGGCAACATGAGCTTATTACTCGGATGCATCGCTGACGATTTCACCGGCGCGACCGACCTGGCCGGCATGCTGGTACGCGCCGGCATGCGCACGGTGCAGATGATCGGCGTGCCGCAGGAACCGCTGCCGCGGGACGTCGATGCCGTCGTCATCGCCCTGAAGTCGCGCACCACGCCGCCGCAGGAAGCGGTCGATGAATCGCTGGCGGCGCTGGAATGGCTGCGCAATGCCGGCTGCCGCCAGTTTTATTTCAAGTACTGCTCCACCTTCGATTCCACCGACCGCGGCAATATCGGCCCGGTCACGGATGCGCTGATGACGGCGCTGGGCACCGACTTCACGATTGCCTGCCCGGCCTTCCCGGAAAACAAGCGCACCATTTTCAAGGGTTACCTGTTCGTCGGCGATGAACTGCTCAGCGAAAGCGGCATGCGCAATCATCCTCTGACGCCGATGACCGATGCCAACCTGGTGCGCGTGCTGCAGCGGCAGACGGCGCGCAAGGTCGGACTGATCGGCCACGAGGTCGTCGCGCGCGGCGCCGAAGCCATCGCGGCGCACATCGAGGCATTGAAGCGCGACGGCATCCAGATTGCGATCGTCGATGCGGTATCGAACGATGACCTGATGCGCATCGGCGCGGCGCTGGCCGGCATGCCCTTGGTCACCGCGGGCTCCGGCATCGCCCTCGGCCTGCCGCAGAATTTCCGCAAGGCGGGGCTGCTCGACGAAGGGGCGGTCGCCGACACGCTGGAGGTGCCGCAGGGCTTGCGCGCCGTGATTTCCGGCAGCTGCTCGGTCGCCACCAATGCCCAGGTCGCGCATTTCATCGCTTCCGGCCGGCCGGCATTTGCCATCGATCCGCTGCGCCTCGCAAATGGCGAGGATCTCGTGAGCATGGCGCTTGACTGGGCTGCGCCCCTGCTCGCGGACGGCCCGCCGCTGGTCTATGCGACCGCGGCGCCGGAAGCGGTCAAGGCGGTGCAGGCGCGGCTCGGCGTGGAACGCGCCGGCCTGCTGGTCGAGGAAGCCCTTGCCGGCATCGCCAAGGGATTGGTCGAACGCGGCGTGCGGCAGATGCTGGTGGCGGGCGGGGAAACCTCGGGCGCGGTGGTGCAGGCCCTGGGCGTGCACGGCCTGCATATCGGCCCGCAGATCGATCCCGGCGTGCCATGGACTACCACCCTCGGCGCCACGCCGCTGGCGCTTGCGCTCAAGTCGGGCAACTTCGGCAGCGTGGACTTCTTCACCAAGGCATGGAGCGTGCTGCGATGAACGAGTCGGCACTGCGCGAACACATCTGCGAATGCGGCAGGTCGCTGTACGACCGCGGGCTGGCCACGGGCAGCAGCGGCAATATCAGCGTGCGGCTCGATGACGGCTGGCTGCTGACGCCCACCAATGCCTCGCTCGGCCATCTCGATCCGGCCCGCCTGGCCAAGCTCGACTGGCAGGGCAACCTGGTGTCGGGCGATGCGCCGTCCAAGGAAGCCTTCCTGCACCGCGCCATGTACGAGGAGCGCAACGGCGCCGGCGCGATCGTTCACCTGCATTCCACGCATTCCGCCGCCGTGTCGTGCATGTCGGGGCTGGATGCCTGCGACTGCATACCGCCGCTGACGGCGTACTTCGTCATGAAGATCGGCAAGCTGCCGCTGATACCGTATCACCGGCCGGGCGATCCAAAACTGGGCGATGCCATCCGCGGCCTGGCGGCGAAGCACAGCGCGGTGCTGCTGGCCAATCACGGCCCGGTGGTATCGGGCAAGAATCTCGAGGCCGCGCTGTATGCGACCGAGGAACTCGAAGAAACGGCAAAGCTGTTCCTGCTGCTGCGCGGCCACAATCCGCGCGCGCTCAATGCCGAGCAGATCGAGGAACTGAGGCAGGTATTCAAGCTGGACCAGCAATGACCGCAGTGATTGAATTACATCCGATTCACGCTTCGCATCAAGGGAACTAAAGGAAAGATCGTGCCGAAATTTGCCGCCAACCTGACAATGATGTTCAATGAAGTGCCCTTCCTGGAAAGGTTTTCCGCCGCCGCCGACGCGGGCTTCACCGCCGTGGAATTCCTGTTCCCGTATGAGCACCCGGCCGAGGATATCTCCCGCGCGTTGAAGGACAACGGTTTGCAGAACGTGCTGTTCAACATGCCGCCCGGCGCCTGGGCCGAAGGCGAACGCGGGCTGGCTTCGCTGCCGGGGCGCGAGGAAGAATTCCGCGAAGGCATCGACAAGGCGATCCGCTATGCGCAGGAACTCGGCACGCCAATGCTGCACGTGATGTCGGGTCTCCTGCCCGCCGGCGGAGACCGCGGCGTCGCCCGCGCCACCTATGTCGCCAACCTGCGCCAGGCCTGCGCGGAAGCCGCCAGGCACAACATCACGATACTGATCGAGCCCATCAATACCCGCGACATTCCCGGGTATTTCCTCAACACCCAGGCCGAGGCGCATGCGATCCGAGAAGAAATCGGCGCGCCCAACCTGAAGGTGCAGATGGACTTCTACCATGTGCAGATCGTCGAAGGCGACATCGCGATGAAGGTGCGGCGCTACCTGCCGCACATCGGCCATATCCAGATTGCGGGCGTCCCGGAGCGCAATGAGCCCGACACCGGCGAGATCAATTATCCTTACCTGTTCAAGCTGCTCGACGAGGTCGGCTACGGCGGCTGGCTGGGCTGCGAGTATCGACCGGCAAGGGGAACGGTGGAAGGCCTGGGCTGGTTCAGGCATTTTGCCGCGCAGGCCGGCAAGGCATGACTGCAGAACATGTTCTCCGACGGCGGCGCCGGCGGGGTAATCAATGTGGTTCGTATGAGGTTATAAAATTTTTTTCAGGAGACTTGAATGAAAACCATCCGTCTTAACGCAATCGCCCTGGCCGTGTCCGCACTGGCCGTCGGCTTTCTTTCTTCCAGCGCTTCCGCGCAGACCGTGATGCGCATCAGCGTGTCGACCGCGCAGAATTCGCACCAGGGCGTGGCCATCGATACGCTGGCCAAGGAAGTGGAAAAGCGCACCAATGGCCGCTACAAGATCCAGACCTTCTACGGCGGCTCGCTGGGCGCGGAGCGTGAAGCAGTGGAAGCGGTGCAGCTCGGCACCCAGGAACTGACCTGGACATCGACCGGCCCGATTCCCAACTTCGTGCCCGAAGTGAAGATCCTCGACATTCCCTTCCTGTTCCGCGACTATGCGCATGCCCGTGCCGTGCTGGACGGCCCGATCGGCCAGGACATGCTGAAGAAATTCGAAAGCAAGGGAATCAAGGCACTGGCCTGGGGCGAAAACGGTTTCCGCCACATGACCAACAACAAGCGCGCCATCAACAACCCGGAAGACATGAAGGGGCTGAAGATGCGCACCATGGAAAACCCGGTGCACATCCAGGCTTACAAGGGCTTCGGCATCATCCCGACGCCGATGGCCTTTACCGAAGTGTTCACGGCGATGCAGCAGGGCACGGTCGACGGCCAGGAAAACCCGCTGTCGGTCATCACCGCCAACAAGTTCGAACAGGTACAGAAGCACCTGACCCTGACCGGCCATGTCTACTCGCCGGGCGTGTTCCTGATGAACAAGGGCGCCTTCGACAAGCTGTCCCCGGCTGACCAGACCGCCTTCCTCGAAGCAGCAAAGGTGGCGGCCAAGGCCAATCGCGACCGCGTCGACGAAGACGAGAGGACTGCGGTCAAGTACCTGAGCTCCAAGGGCATGCAGGTCGTCGAGAACGTCGACAAGGCAAAGTACCAGGCGTCGCTGGCACCGGTCTTCGCCGACTTCGAAAAGCAGTTCGGCAAGGCCAACATCGACAAGATCCGCAACTACAAGTAATGCAAGCCACGCCCCGCCGCCAGCGGGGCGTTTTCAAGAGCGTTTTCGGATTGACCGTACCAGGACGAGGCCGAGGGGATTGCCTGCAGATCAAGGCGTGGCGACACGACATGGCGGGCTCGGCACCTTCACACGATGCCGTACCGCGGGGAAATCTTCCGTTATCGTCGATACACTCAACCTGAAAGCGCTCTGATGGCTGTCTGAGACGCGCGGCATGCGCAACATTCTAATTCGCCAACATTCACAACATGAAATCCGCCTTCTTATCATTGGGCCGCGGCGTTTCCGCCTTCTCCCTGGCCTTCGCCTGCCTCATGCTGGTGCTGTCCGCCTGCCTGGGCATGTTCCAGGTCGTCACCCGTTTCATCTTCGAGCAGCCGGCCGAATGGAGCGAGGTGCTCATCCGCTTCTTCCTGATCTGGATGGTCTTCATGGCGCTGCCGGAAGCCTTCCGGATCGGCTCCATGGTGTCCATCGACATGCTGCACCGCCTGTCCCCGCCGCCGCTGCGCCGGGTGCTGGATGTGGTGATCATGGTTGCCTCGCTGGCGCTGCTGGCCGTCATCATCTGGTTCGGCTGGGACTACGCCCAGCGCGGCAAGGTGCAGACCATGGCGGGACTGGAGGACTTGTCGATGTTCTGGGCCTATCTTGCGCTGCCGGTCGGATCGGCATGCGCGGTGTTCGGCGTCATCGCCAACTTCCTTGAACCCCAGAAGCACGAACTCGAGACCGCCCAATAACAGGCAATATCCACAAGACCAACAAGAGTAACCACCATGTCCCTTACGATGCTCATCACGATGATCGTGTGCTTCGCCCTGTCGATATCGATCGCGGTATCGATCGGCCTGGCCAGCGTCATCGGCGTCTACTCCTCGAATGCCCCGATGCTGCTGGCTGCCAAGGAGATCTTCACCTCCATCAACAAGTTTCCGCTGGCGGCGATTCCCTTCTTCATCCTGGCAGGCAACCTGATGGAAACCGGCGGCATTTCCCAGCGGCTGGTCGAATTCGCCAAGTCGATCGTCGGCGGCGTGCAAGGCGGCCTGGCCGCGACCTGCGTTCTGACCTGCATGATCTTTGCCGCCGTCTCCGGCTCGTCGGTCGCGACCACGTTCGCCATCGGCGCCATCCTGATTCCGGCGCTGGTCAAGCATGGTTATCCGCTCAACTTCGCCGCCGCGCTGCAGGCCACATCGGCCGAACTCGGCGTCATCATTCCGCCATCGATTCCGATGATTCTCTACGGCGTCTCGGCGGAAGTCTCGATCGGCGAACTCTTCATCGCAGGTTTCGGCCCCGGCCTGCTGATCGGCGTCGCGCTGATGGTGTTCGTCATCATTTGGGCTCGCGTCAAGGGCTATGGCAAGAATGACCATGTCGGCAAGATGAGCTTCGGCGCCGCATTCAAGCAGGCATGGCTTGCCCTGCTGATGCCGGTCATCATTCTCGGCGGCATCTATGGCGGCGTGTTCACGCCGACCGAGGCATCCGTGGTGGCGGTGTTCTATGCCTTCATCATCGGCGTATTCATCTATCGCGAGACCCGCTGGTCCGATCTCGGTGCGATCCTGAGAAAGTCGGCGCTGTCGTCGGCGGTGATCATGTTCATCATCGCCAATGCCGGCCTGTTCAGCTTCATGATCACCCGCGCCGGCGTGCCGGACGCCATCGGCGCATTCCTGGCCGAAAACCTGCAGAACCCGATGTTCTTCCTGCTGGGCGTCAACGCGGCGCTGTTCGTCATCGGCATGTTCATCGAGACCTCTGCGGCCATCATCGTGCTGGCGCCGATTCTCGTGCCGGTGGCGATCAAGTTCGGCGTCGATCCGGTGCATTTCGGCATGATCATGATCGTCAACCTGGCGCTCGGCATGATCACGCCGCCGTTCGGCGTGAACCTGTTCGCCGCCTGCACCGTGGCGAGGATCTCGCTGGATAAGATCGTCGGGAGGCTGATCCCCTTCATCCTCGTGATCCTGGGCTGCCTTTTGCTCATCACCTACTTCCCCCCGCTTTCGCTCTATCTGCGCGATCTCGTCTTCGTAAAGTAAGACAATCAACCATGCTCCATGACGGGTGCCCGTATCCATACCGGCACCCGTCATGGAGCATGAATTCCCCCGGTCCGGTGAAATCAAGGATGCGACGGCCTGCCTTTTCAAACAGCTGAAACGGCTGAAACGGCTGCCCGGACATCATCACAAAGCTTCAAGACACGCTGCGCGGCAAGCACTAGATTTGCAGCACGGTGCATGGTGCACGCGCCGACGGCGAACGGTCTTGAGATGGGGGAAGCGAACATGGATATCGGCTTTATCGGACTTGGCGTGATGGGACAACCCATGGCGCTCAATCTTGCGCGGGCGGGCATACCGCTTGTCGTCTGGAACCGCAGTCCCGAACGCTGCGAGGCGCTGCGGGCGGCCGGTGCAGCCGTCGCCGGCAATACCGGCGAAGTATTCGATCGGACGCGCATCGTTTTTCTGATGCTGATCGGCGCAGAGGCGATGGACCAGGTTCTCGGCCGCGGCACGGCCGGATTTCACGCTAAGGTAGCCGGACATCTGATCGTGCACATGGGAACGACTTCGCCTGAGTATTCGAAGGCACTGGAGGCCGACATCCTCGCTGCCGGCGGACGCTATGCGGAATGCCCGGTGTCGGGTTCGCGCCTGCCGGCCGAGTCGGGCCAGCTGGTCGCCATGCTCGCCGGCGAGCAATCCGCCGTCGCGGAAGTGATGCCGCTGCTCGGGCCGATGTGCCGCGATACCTTTGTTTGCGGCGCGGCGCCATCGGCATTGCTGATGAAGCTCGCGGTCAACCTGTTCCTGATCACCATGGTGACAGGGCTGTCCGAGGCTTCCCATTTCGCCCGGCGCCATGGGCTGGACATGCGTCAATTCCTGTCGGTGCTTGATGCCGGACCGATGGCGAGCGCAGTGTCGCGGATGAAGATTGCCAAGCTGGTCGAGCGCAACTTCGATGTGCAGGCATCCATTCTGGACGTGCTGAAGAACAACCGTCTGGTGGCGGAGGCGGCGCGGCACTGCGGCATCGCCTCGCCCCTGCTCGATGTCTGCCATGCGCTGTACGGAGAAGCTGCCGCCCTTGGTCACGGGCATGAGGACATGATCGCGGTCGTGCAGGCGATCGAAGCCCGCACGGCATCCCTTACCGGATCGCCGCTGCCCAGCGCGCAGGCGTCAAACCATAGGCAAGCTTGAACTGGCGCGACATATGGGCCTGGTCGGCGAAACCCGCATCCAGCGCCGCCTCGCTCAGGCTGCGGCCTGCGGCCACCAGGCCGCGCAGATGATCAAGCCGGCGCAGCATGCGGAAACGGCTGGGGCTGGTGCCGAAGGCCGCGCGGAACTGGCGCGCGAGCGTCCAGCGGTCGATGCCGGCAATGCGCTCGAGTTCCTCCATCGCATGACGCGTCGCCGGCGTCGCCGCGATGCACTCCCGAACGCGCAGCAGGGCATCGAGCGCAAGCGGCGTCTCCGCCCAGCCGGTCCGCGCCGCGATGCGGTCAAGCCAGTGTGACAGCGCATCGACGAAATCGATGCGCGAAAGCTCATCCAGTTCGCTGTCGATGTCCCAGATTTCGGCAATCATGGCCGGCGGCAGCCTTGCCGCATCCACCACCGGATCGGCGACGAAAGGCAGCGCCCGCCCCTGCAGCGCATCCCGAACCAGCGCGGGATCGACATACACGATGCGGTAACAGAAGCCCTGGTCGGTACCCGCGCCGCCGTCATGCAGTTCGTCGGGATGAAGCACATGGCATTGCCCCGGCAGGCAATGCCATGTTCGGCCGCGGAAATGAAAGCGCTGGACGCCTGACAGCGTGATGCCGATGGCATAGGTGTCGTGCCGGTGCGGTGCGAAGGCCTGGCCATGCAGGTTCGCCTGCAGCCGTTCGACACCCGGCGCACCGCGGCCGGATCTGATGCGGTCTCTTGGGTCCATCCTTGTCACACCTCTTCGCCTGCTTCTTCGTCGCCGGCATCCACGCTGCGCCCGGCATCGTTGAAGACCTGAAATCCGAATCCAGTATAGGCCGCGCCGCAAGCATGTTGAATTCATAAATACGCAAGTGCGTTATCTGAAATTCGCATTGCCTCCGGTCTCGCCGCCCGGGTATCGATGGCAGGACATCCGTGGCATGCGAGATGAACTTCCGAATGATTGTCGCTTGGGCTTGATCTGCGCATCGCCTGGTTTCTGTTGCAGCCTGTTACCTAATTCAGCCGTCTTTCATGTCGATTCGACATTGGCGCATGCTTTTCCCGGCGCTAACATTGCGCCTCTTCAATTTCTTTCGATTCGATCGTGGCGTCATCTTCCGAGGCTGCAGGACGTGGCAGCCATCAAGCGGGCGACCGCAGGCAGCCGGGTTCCGGCCCTCAAGCCAACACACTTGCCTTGCTCGCAACGCCATTCCCGGCGCCCATGGGCGGCTTGTATCGCAATCTCTGGCGCTACGCCGCGGGCGCGCGATTGCAGCTGGTCGCATGCAGCCTGATGCTCATCGGCGCGGCCGTCCTCGAGCTTGTTTCGCCCTGGCTGGCCTCCCGCGCCATCGACATCCTGCAGAAGAACCAGCCCGGCGCAGTGGCCGAGGCCGCGCTGCATGTCGTCGCCATCCTGGTCGTGTCGGGCATCGCCTGGGCATTGCATGGCCCGGGACGCGTCGGTGAACGCAAAGTGGCGCTGCGCATCCGCCAGCAATTCACCGATGCGCTGTATGCAAGACTGATGCGCCTGCCGATGGCATGGCATGAACAGCATCACTCCGGCGAGGTGCAGCAGCGCATCAGCCAATCCACCTTCGCGCTGTTCAACTTCGCGCAGAACCAGTTCTCCTATCTCAAGAGCGCCGTGCATTTCATTGGCGCGGCGGTCGCGCTTGTACTGTTCTCCCGCGCGCTGGGCCTGCTGGCGCTGGCCGGTTATGTCGGCATCGCCTATCTGATGTTTCGATTCGACCGCCAGCTGATGCGTCTGGCGAAGGAAGAGAATGCGGCGGAACGCCGATATCAGGCCAGGATGCTGGATTTCCTGGGCAATGTCTCCACCGTGTTTTCCTTGCGCATGCAGCAGAGTTCGCGGCAGGCCATCAACGAGCGTCTCGCCAGGGTCTTCGTGCCGCAGAGGCGCAGCATCGTCCTGGTGGAGGCGAAGTGGTGCGCGGCCGACCTGCTGAGCGTCGTGCTGACCTGGGGCCTGGTGGCGGCTGCGGCGTGGCCGGACGAAAGCACCGGCGGCGCCATTTTGCTGGGCAGCGTCTTCCTGGTGCACCAATATGCGCAGCAGGCCCGCGGCGTGGTGCTGTCGGCGGCCGACAAGTTCCAGTCCTTCGCCCGCACCCGCACCGACGTGGCCAGTGCCGAACCCATCTGGACCGCGGCGGAAGCTCCCGGCGCGGGGGAGGCGCTGCCCCCGGACTGGAAGCGCCTCGCCGTCAGGGGCCTGTGCTACGAGCATCCGGCGCTGGCGGCGAGCGCGTCGGCGCAGGCGCCGGCCGGTCTTCATCATGTGTCCCTGTCCTTCGAACGCGGCGAGCGCATCGCGCTGGTGGGCCCTAGCGGTTCCGGCAAGAGCACGCTGATGAAGGTGCTCGCCGGCCACTATGCGCCGACGCGGCAGCATGTCGAAGTCAACGGCCTGCCGTTTCCGGCGACACGCCACCTCGACAGCATTGCGACATTCATTCCGCAGGAAGCCGATGTGTTCGAGGCCAGCGTGCGCGAAAACATTTCCCTGAGCGGAACGCACGGCGACGATGACATCTCGAAGATGATCCACGCCAGCGCCTTCGATGCCGTCATGGCGGACATGGACATGACGCTGGATACGCCCGTCACCGAGCGCGGCGCCAATCTGTCGGGAGGCCAGCGCCAGCGGCTCTGCCTGGCGCGCGGACTGCTCGCGGCGCAGTCGAGCTCGCTGATCATGCTCGACGAACCGACCAGCGCGCTTGATCCGGTGACGGAAGACACCGTGCTCGGCCGGATCGCGGCGGCATTTCCCGATGCCTGCCTGCTGGCGTCGGTGCACCGCATGAGCCTGCTGCATCACTTCAACAGGATCGTGATGATGGAAAATGGCCGGGTGCTGGACGCGGGGACGGTGGATGAGCTGCTTGTCCGGCAGCCCGCATTCCGGCGGATGCTGAAGCTGCCCGCCTCACCGGCAGCCGGCGAAGCGGGTGCGGCTGTTACGGATGGTGCGACTGGTGCAATTGGTGAAGCCGGTGCAGCGTTGGCGCTCTCCAGCCCCGGTTAGCCGCGCCGGCGGTGCGCTCAGTTGGAAGCAGCCACGTTCAGGTCGGCCGGATGCGCCGACGCACTGCGCAGGATGGCAACCGCTGCCGCATCGGTAACGAAGATGCGTTCCGGCCCGATACGGGCAAGCAGGCCCGCACGTTCGATCACATCCGATACCTGTTTCTTGACCGCGCTCATGTAAAGCACCACGCCCTTGGCTTCCAGGGTGGATCGCATGGCGTCGAGCGCCTCGATTCCCGACGCGTCGATGTCGTTGATGCCGCTTGCGCACAGCAATACCCGCCTGATCGATGCATCCCGCGTGCAGCATGACGACACGAAACGGTCGAGCGGCCCCGCCGTCAGGAAATTGAGCGCCGAATCCATGCGCACCGCGAGCACGTCATCGGCAAGCGGCGGCAAGGCGAAACGCTGGCGGTCGCGCAGGGTGCCGTCCTGATGCAGGCTGACTTCGATGATGCGCGGATGCGAACGGCGATACAGGAAGGACGTCATGGCCAGCCCGATGCCCGCGAATACGCCCCAGTGCAGGTAGGGCATGGAAAAGATCGTCACGATGAAGGTGACGGCGGCGACCATCGCGTCGTCGCGCGACATCCTCAGCAGGCGCCTGAAGACGCCCGGATCGAGCAGCGAGAGAGTGGGCACGATGATCAGCGCGGCCAGCACCGAGCGCGGCAGATAGGAAACGACATCCAGCAGGAACAGCAGCGCCAGCAGGACGCAGGCGGTGGAGAACATCGTCGACCAGGCACTGACGGCGCCCGCATACAGATTCAGCGCCGAACGCGAGAACGATCCGCTGACGGGAAACGATCCGCTGATGCCGCTGGCAATCTTTGCCAGGCCCTGCCCGATCAGTTCCTGGTTTTCATCCCATGGCGTTTGCTGCCTGCGGGCCAGCGTGCGGCAGCTCGACATGGCTTCCGTGAAGCTGACCAGCGCCAGGATAAACGCGGCAGGCCACAGAGCCTGGTGCTGCTCGAAGGAGATCGCCGGCGGCAGCGCAAGCACCGGCAACCCTGACGGCAGGTGCCCGATGACGGCGCCGCCGAGTGCTTGGTAGCCCAGCTGCCAGCTGGCCGCGATGCCCAGCGCGCTGACGGCGAGGATGCCGGGAAAGCGCGGCAGCAGGCGCTTGAACACGAACAGCAGGAGGACGGCCGCGATACCGAAGACCGAAGAGATCAGGGCGCCTGCCGGTAGGACCGCCTCTCCGGCGATCAGCGCACGCCACTGTCCGGAAGACATGCCGCGCACTCCGAACAGGTCGGGCAGCTGGGAGACGATGATGATCAGCGCGGCGGCATTGATGAAGCCATGAATGACGGGCTGCGAAACCAGGTCGGCCACCCTGCCCAGCCGGAATGCGCCGAGCATGAGCTGAAAGAGTCCGGAATACACCGCCAGCCAGATGGCAAGGGCTACCCACTGCCCGCTGCCCGGCGCGGCCAGCGGCGAGAGCGAACCGAATACCAGCAGGCTGGTCAGCGCCACGGGGCCGACCGCAAGCAGCTGGCTGGAACCCCACAGCGCGCCGATGACGGCCGGAATCAGCGCCGCATACAACCCGGTCTGCGGCGGCATGCCGGCAAGCGTCGCATAAGCGATCGCCTGGGGAATCAGGATGAGGCCGACGCTAAGGCCAGCCCATGCATCGCGCGCCAGAGAACCGGCGGTGGGGCGCGGCCAGCGCAGGAAAGGCAGCCAGCGCATGAATCGTGATTGCATCGGATATGAGGGGAGCCGGGGTAACGGCTTCATGATGCCAGAGATTGGCAATGGGCGGAGCCGGGTGGGCGTGAAGCGGAGACGGCGGATGTAAAAGGGCGGTCTGCGAGCTTATCGTGCGCCTCTCCCCTTTCAAGGGTGACTGGCGTGTTATACCAGTCGCAGGACAAACCTTACCGACTGGGATCGATGAATTTTTTCGGCTGGCAAGGCCGATGCGCGTTATCGGGAATCCATGGCGGGGCTATCGACAATGGATGATGAGCGCGAGGCGGCCAGGCGGAAAAAATCCATTCCAAGGCATGGCTTGGCTCGGGATTGTCATCAGGACGCAGTACGACATCGCAGCACATGCATTGCGCCTGCGAAGTCCGGGGGCATGCAAGCCTCGGGATCGAAATCACGAGAGCAACAGGTCTATCGTCGTGTAGTAAACCCTACCCTGCCCTGCGTCAGGCGTTCCAATACTCCACTCCGCCAGCCGCACCTCGTCGTCCATGCTTGATGAAGAAGCAAAGACCTTGCGTGAATGGCTTGCGCCGACGGTCAGGATGACAGGAATACACCATTCGGTTCCGCACTTCTCGCTGCTGGACCCCGGTTACTTGCAGACCAGGAGACCTGCAGGCCCATGGCCTGAAGGTCGACGGAATAAACCCTTAACCGCTCGCGGTTAGTTCGGATAATCGAAAAGTAAATGACGCTAGGCCGGTTGCAGGTTGGAAAACCAGCGAAGGAACGGTAAGAAAATGGAGAAAGGTGTTTTCGCGGAGAACAGTGAGAACAGGCACTAGGCTATGTTTGATAAGCTGCTGCGCGATCCGGATTGGCGCCTGCGGTGCTCGGCGTACCCTGCGTACGCGTGCGCTCCTCGGCACCACTCCGAACCGCTCGCAACGCTTATCAAACACAGCCTAGTGCCACGGCGCTGGGTCGTTGAACGCAGCTTCGCTCGGGCCGTATGCTTTCGAAGATTGGCACGCGACTATGAACGCATGGCTCGGACCTTAGACTTTAATTCTGCCTCACCAGCCATCCTGCTCGGCATTTGCAGGTCCTGCGGCTTTGGCATGCCCTGCGTCAAGAGGGCTTACCGTAAGCGCCCGTTGGCTACTTTACCGTGATGGTGCCCTTCATCCCCGGATGCAGCGTGCAGATATAAGGATAGATGCCCTTTCGCTTGCTCGTCCAGGTCCAGGTTTCTCCCGCCGCGATAATCCCGGAGTCGAATTGTTGGCCAACAGCCGTGGCAGTATGCGGGAAGGGATCGGCATTCTTCCATGTGACACGATCACCGACACTGATCTCAAGCGATGCAGGGGAAAACTGCATCGCTTCAATCGTCGCCGTGTGCACGGCCGCTGGCGGCTCAGCGTAACCTTTCACAGGCATGGTGCACGTCAACAGCACCAGAAACAATGATGATGCCGGTTCGTGCCTCCACCAATCGTACCGCCGGGAAGACATACTTTCGTTCATGCCCGTTCCTATTTCAGGGATTGCTGGATCTGTCTGGCATGATCACGATGGGCGACAAATGCGGGGCGCACCTTGATCAGTGTTTCCTTGAGCTCGGCGTTCTTCGCGTTCGGAATCAATGTCTTGTCGAGAGCGTCAATAACAGTCTCGTGGTATGTCACTTCGTTGTCGATATAGGCCTTATCGAACTCCTCGCCCTTGAGCGCCTTCAGCTTGCCGATATTGCTGTCGCCTTCGCTTTTCAGGCTCTTGCTGATGTCGCTGTCTTCCGGTGCGATTTTTAACTTCTTGACGAGCGCGGTGGCTTGCTTGTTGACCCCGCTATGATCGGTCACCATTTGCCTTGCAAACTTTTTCACTTCCTCATTCTTTGATGTTTTTTCGGCCAGCTGCCCGGCGTTAATATCGACAGTATTGGCTGCAACGACGATGCCAGCGATCTGAGCGTCAGTAGGTGATGTCGATTGGGCATGCGACGCCATGGCGCACATGGCGCAAATGGCGACCAGCCCAGAGGCGAGCGAATATAGGGAACGGTTCATGATGAAGCCTCCTTGTATGTCAAATGTCCTGCTGCGAACGGGTCCCGGCGTTGATGAATGCCACCGCGGCATTACATTGCATCGTGATTGTCCAAACCAGCCTGAGGCAGGCGTGCCTGTCGAGCGTTCAGTCCCGGCTCAAGGGCAAGTCGTTCAAGCGCTGCATGACGCCCTCGACAATCCTGTCACATCGCACGCCATCGAACGAGAATGCATCCTCAAGCGCGAAATCAAATTCCCTGGCCAAGGATTCCCGCAGCAGGCTCTTGGCGCGAAAATATCGCGTGCGGACAGTGGCCTCCGGAATGCCGAGGCAAGCCGCCGTATCTTCAACCGTCATTTCCTCCACTGCACGCAACATGAAGACCACGCGGAAAGCCTCGGGCAGGGCATCAATCTTCTTCTCGATCAGATGCCGCATTTCGGTACGTTCCGTAGCCTGCTCCGGTTGCTCTGTACTTACTGAATTCATTGCCTCTTCAAAGCCTCCGTCTTCGTTGTCTGCATTCCCGCTCAGCTGAAAGACTTGTGCGCGGCGGGCATTCTTGCGTAACCTCGCAACGGACTCATTCACTACAATCCGGGTCAACCAGGTAACGAGGTGAGAGTCGCCGCGGAAAATATCCAGATTTTTATAAGCCAGGAGATACGCCTCCTGAAGTGCATCCTCGGCATCGGCATCGTCTTTCAGAATACTCCGTGCGGTTCGGTAGAGCGGCCTGTTATAACGCCGCATCAGCAATGCAAACGCGTTCCTTTCGCCATTGAGAATGCGTTGTATGACCTCGGTATCGGCGCCCTCTTGTCTCTGGTCTCGCATTGCTTCGGATCGCATCATGGTTCCCCTTGGCGTGGCTTTCATGACATTAGATGAATGCGAAAAGCTTCACGTTCCCGATATTCGGTGTTTCGGGCCCTGCCGGATCCGTATAGGGTTGCCAGCGAGTCTGCCCGATGCCGTACATGCCTGCCGCGGGAAAAAAGCGCAGATACCGGGAACGTGGCAATTCCCATTTTCATCCAATGTCATGCTACCGATGAAATGTTGTTAGCGGATTGCCCGGCTGTCTTTATCCAGTCAGAACGCCGATGCCGTCCGCGAAGACGGCTGGACTGTTCCTGTCTTTGTCCTGGTTGGCCCTGGTTGGGCTTGGCTAGTCCTGTGCTTCGCCGGGCATCCTCTTTATGGAGCTATCTGAAGGAAGCAAGACAGCCGCAATCGGGCAGCTTGCATAAGCAAACGCAGCCGCATCGCGTAACTTTCTGGCATGAACATTTATGCATTATCTTGATCCAACACTTGCAGTCGGTAACGTTTGTTCGCGATGTTCATCATGAATTACGGGAGCCAAATATGCTGAGAGCAACAAATGGTGCGTCCACGTCGGTCTGGATGGCAACGTCCACGGTGCCGGAATTCCCGATGCTTGCGGGTGATATCGCCGCCGACGTCTGCGTGATTGGCGCCGGCATCGCCGGTCTGACCACTGCCTACCTGCTTTCCCGCGAAGGGCAGCAGGTTGTCCTGATCGATGCGCTCGGCATCGGCGCGGGCGAAACGGGGCGCACGACGGCGCATTTTTTCCCGCCTGACGAGTGGTATGCCGATGTGGAGAGCAGCTTTGGAACCGATGGAGCGCGCCTGGTGGGCGAAAGTTTCTCGGAGGCAGTGAGCCTGGTCGAATCCATTGTCCAGCGTGAGCATATCGACTGCTCGTTTGAACGCCTGGACGGATATCTGTATGCCCTTCCGGAAAACGGTTTCAAGGAATTGGATAAGGAATATGAAGCTGCGCGCCGGGCAGACGTCGAAGTGGAATTGCTTGAGCGGGTACCGGGATTGAGCTTCGATACCGGAACATGCGTGAGATACGGCAACCAAGCCCAATTCCATCCGCTGAAATATCTGCATGGTCTGGCGGAGGCCTTTAGGCGCAACGGCGGAAGAATCTATTGCGGCACGCGCGCACTTGAGGTTGAAGGCGACAGTAAACTGCAGACAGTCACGACCACAGGCGGAAACATCCAGGCCAAGGCGGTTGTTGTCGCTACCAATACCCCTTTCAACGACCGTGTCGTCATGCACACGAAACAGGCCGGATACCGCACCTATGTCATTGGGGTAAGGGTGCCGAGGAATTCCGTGCCGCGCATTCTGCTATGGGACACGGGAGACCCGTATTATTACGTCCGGCTGGAAACGCCCGATGTGGGTGCCGATTACGACATTCTCATCGTCGGCGGCGCCGACCACAAGGTGGGACAGGATACGCATCCCCAGCATCGGTACGATGAGATTGAACGCTGGACAAGAGCACACTTTCCGATGGCGCAGGAAGTCGAATACCGCTGGTCCGGCGAGGTGATGGAGCCGTCGGATGGACCTGCCTATCTTGGTCGTAATCCGATGGACGACAGAAATGTCTACATCATTACCGGAGACTCCGGCAACGGCATGACTCATTGCACGATAGGCGCAATGCTGGTGACCGATCTGATCATGGGGCGGGATAATCCATGGGAATCACTCTATGCGCCTTCACGCAAGGTCACGCACGGGCTGTCGGACTTTGTCGCGGAACAGGCGAACACGCTTTCAAAATACGGGGATTGGGCCAGAAAGGGCGAAGTCGAAAGCGTCACCGAAATCCCGGCAGGCGAAGGCGCCATTCTCAGGGAAGGGGCTCGCATGCTGGCCGTCTATCGGGACGAGCACGGCGAAGTGCATGCGCTCTCCGCAAAATGTACGCATCTGGGATGCGTGGTTCACTGGAATTCTGCGGAACGGTCCTGGGATTGCCCTTGCCATGGATCACGCTTCGATACCACCGGCGAAGTGATGCACGGGCCGGCAGTCGCGGCGCTGGACGCGACGACATTGACGCATGAAGGCGCAACACTGCCAACGACAGGCCATCCCGATCATCGGGACCGGAAACCGGCTCACTAGGCGGTGTTTGATAAGCGTTGCGAGCGGTTCGGATTGGCGCCGAGGAGCGCACGCGTACGCACGGTACGCCGAGCACCGCAGGCGCCAATCCGGATCGCGCAGCAGCTTATCAAACACAGCCTAGGCGGTTTCGCCCTAATTGACGGTGACTTAAAACGCCGGGGTTGAACATTCGGCCCGTTACAACTGGGCCGTACCGTACAGGACCGGACAGCGCCGGTGCCAGGATGGCCGATTCAAATCACCAGCTCAATGAGGAACGGTCCATCCTGCCGGAAGCTCGCAGCCATGAGGTCCGCGCATTCTTCCATCGTGTGGGCGCGGGCGGCTTCCACTCCCATGCCGTTGGCAAGCCTCACCCAGTCAAGGTCGGGATTACCGAGATCCAGCATTTGCATTGCAGTGGCGCCTGGCGTTGCTCCTACCGCCTTGTACTCGCCAATCAAGATGTTGTACTTGCGATTGGAAAGAAGCACCGTCGTGCATGGCAGCTTTTCGCGTGCCTGTGTCCACAGCGACTGCAGCGTGTACATGGCCGAGCCATCGGCCTGGAGGCTCAGTACACGACGCTGCCCGCCGGCGGCAATGGCGGCTCCGGTCGCTACCGGCAGACCACCGCCAATGGCACCGCCCGTGACATGCAACCAGTCATTCGGCGCTGCCCCATGCGTAAGCCGGTAGAAACCGCGGCCAAAAGAAATGCTCTCGTCGGAAACGATCGCATCTTCCGGCAACAGCGCCGCCACGGTCTGCGCGAGCCCCTCCGGCGTCGGCGCGCCGCTTGCCGGCGTCGGCCGTTCTCCGGACGAGGGAATCTCGGCCGCCTTGACGCCGAGCGCCTCGGCCAGTGCACGAAGCGCGGAAACCGCGTCCTGTTCCGGGCGCGACAGCACATGCAGCTGTGCGTTCGACGGATATTGAGCGGAAGGTTTGTCCGGATATGCGAAGAAAGCGACCGGCGGCTTGGCATTGACGAGCACGATGTGCTCGAACCGTGCCAGCGCTTCGATTGCAAGGTCGGTGTTGTACGGCATGCGTTCCAGCTGTACCCGTCCACGCCCGCGCGCGATCGTTGCATTGGTGTAGTCCGCCATCAGCTGTGCGCCGGTCGCCTGCGCAATGCTCCATGCCAATGCTTGTCCCTCCACCCCTGCCGCGCTGCCTGCCAGGAGAAGCAGCACGTTGCCGCCAGCACGCAGCGCGCGCGCCGCGTGATCCACGGCAGCCGCGTCCACCGGCTGAAGGGAAACCGGCGGCAGTTCCCCGACCACGATTCCACCTTCATCCCAGGATGTGTTCGACGGCAGCACGAGTGTCGCTATCTGGCCCGCGCCTGCGCGCGCGGCCTGCACGCAGGCTGCCGCATCGCGGCCGACGTCTTCCGCGCGCGCCGAGGTGCGGACCCAGGCCGATACAGTGCGTGCAAGCCCTTCGGTGTCGGCCGCCAGGGGAGGGTCGAAGGGGCGATGGTATGTCGCATGGTCGCCTACGATGTTGACGATGGCACTGTGGGCACGCCGCGCGTTATGCAGGTTGGCCAGTCCGTTCGCCAAACCAGGACCGCAGTGCAGCAAGGTGGCCGCCGGTTTTCGCGCGATACGCCAGTAACCGTCGGCCATCCCGGTGACCACATTTTCCTGAAGGCCCAGCACGCAGTGCATGCCCGGTGTTTGGTCGAGCGCCGCGACAAAGTGCATCTCACTCGTGCCGGGATTGGCAAAACAGGTATCCACTCCATTGGCCAGCAACGTCTCGACCAGGCTTCTTGCTCCGTTCATGCATTCTCCATTCGTCAAACTTCTTCTGTCTTCACCCCTGTCGTGGCTACCTTCGACCACTTCGCGATGATGTCCTTGATAAAAGTCAGGTCTTTTCCACCTCATTCGAGCCGCGATCAGCAACGATGTCCTGGGGTACGTTCGGGGGCCGGCTTTCCAGGGACCGGAAGCCGTTCACATCATGCTCGGCTGCTGCCCATCGACAACAATACGCGCAGCAGGTCCTGATGCGCGCTGATCATCGCATCATGACCCGTAGCGATCTCCAGCACCTGCCAGCCTGCTTGCTGCCGGACGCGCTCGCGCATCACGGCGATTGTCGCCAGCGCTGGTGCATGGCAATCAACGAAGGTGCGTGGAAGAGCGGACACACGTTGTTCATCAAAATGTAGCGGGTCATCGTAAACGCCGCCCGGGTGGGGCGTTTGCCTTCGAGCGACCCACTGTGCATCGTCACCGCTCAGCCCGAACAATGCGGGGTCAGGTGGCGGGATAGAGCCCGTTGCAAGGATGGCCTGGCGGCGTTGCTCCTGCGTCGGCGCCGAATGCGTACTCGACCAGCATTCGCCGGGCAGCGGCACGACAGCGTCCAGGTACACGAGACGCGCAATGCGATCCGGCATGCGATCGGCGAGTCCGGTGATGATCATGCCTGCGTAACTATGACCGACGACGATCGCTTGCCGCAACTCTTCCGCCTCCATTACCGCCGCCACATCGCTGACGTGGGTATGCAGCGTGATGTCTGACGAGAGCTGATGCGCGCGTTCTCCAGTGCCCGTGAGCGTCACTGCAAAGGCGCGATGGCCTGCCGCCCACAAGCCGGGCAAGATTTTCTTCCAGCACCACGAGCCATGCCAGGCGCCATGTACAAGAACGAAGTCAGCCATGCATATCTCCTTTGCGGGTTTCTCAGTATCCCTCTCCTGCATTTCCTACAAGGATAATTGATTCCAGCAGTGATGGTTGAATGCTGAAAAAGCACTCAGCGGCGGCGTTTTGGCGTTCCTGCCGATACTGACGGACTTCTTCTGGCCGACTGCGTCATATCGGCAATCAAAGTCTTCCATGCAGGATTCACAAGACGGTCCGGTCGGCCGGTCCACGCGGTTGGCCCCGAGCGCCGGACGTTACCTCGGGCTGCCGGTCGCGGACCGTGGCGAGAGGACGTTTAACGAAGCAGGCATAAGGCTCGCCATCCCATGAACAAGCACGCACATTCAGCTCATCAAAATGAGACGACGAGGCTTGATGATATGCGTGCTTGACCATGACAACGAGCGGCTCCCGCGAACATCCTTTCCCGGTAGCCACCACTGCCCGCGTAGTAACATTGTCAGAACATATGCATGATGCCGGCGGAAATGCCGGTCTGACGACTCTGGTTCAGGCGCGTCGTGCCGCCCGTCGCATATCCGCCATCAAGCTTCTGGATATCGATTTCCGAATACAGCGTGGTGCGGCGCGACAACTCGTACGTCACGCCCGCCATGTACAGGTTGCGCTTGGCATCGCCGGCCGCGACGGCGGCGGATGCCGCGGTATTGAAGACCTTGTTGCGATACCAGGCGCCGGTCAGCCCGAGCTGCGGCGTCAGCTTGTAGGCCAGTCCCGCCCACATCCACTTGGCGGTGCTGTCGCGCGCCGTGCCCTCCTGGGTTTCATCGACATAGCCGAGCGAGGCGGTGGCCTTGCCGAAGGTATAGGCGCCGCCGACGGCGAAATGATCATAGTCGCGGTAATTCGCTGCCGCGGCCGTGCCGACATTGCGCTCCGCCCGGGTGTAGGACGCGCCCAGCTTGACCGGTCCGCTCGCATATGTCGCGCCCACTGCCTGCGTCGCTCCCCGGGAGTTGCTGCCTGCGACCTCGCCCAGCGCGTACTCCGCGCGCAGCGTCACGTCGCCGAAGCTGCCGGTGTACTGGATATCGTTGCTGTTGCGGGTACCCGCGGTTGATGACAGCGCATAGGTCACGCTCGGATAGCGGTAGACGAAGGGATCGAAGGCAAGAATGGTCTTGTAGGCAACCGTGTACTGCCGGCCAAGGTCGACTTGTCCCCACCTCCCGGCCAGTCCGACCCGCGCTTCGCGCTGGAACAATTGACTGTTCGTATTGTTGAGCGCGCCGGTTCCGGTATTGAAGCCGGCTTCCAGCAGGAAGATGGCCTTGAGATCGGCGCCAAGATCTTCGCTGCCGCGGAAGCCGATGCGGTTGGAACGGAAGGTGCCGTTGGAACCCATGGTCAGCCTGTCGTCGCCGGCGGCATTCACATTGGTCACGTTGCGCAGGCCGGCATCGACGGAACCGTAGACGGTCACATTCGACTGCGCAAGGGCGAACGTGGACATCGCGCCGAGCGCGATCGCGGTGAGCTGGTGCTTCATATATCTCCTGGTGTTGTGGGGTGTTGTGGGGTGTCGTGGTGTTGCCGTGTTGCGGTATCGAGGACCTGAAATCACCGGCCGTGGCCAGCGGATGCGGCCGCCCTCGGTGCTACCCGGGTGTTCAGTGCGGGCGGCTTAAACTGCGTATCGAAATGGCATCCGCCGGAGAAAGCGGCAGCTTGCCTTTCGCAGTCGGCCGCGATCTGCGTCCCGGTCGGCTTGCTGCCTCCGGCGATCCATTGCCGCATGGCGTCGAATACCGCTGCATACTCGGCGTCGGACAGCTTGCTGTGTTCTTTTTCGGTGGTGAATACCTGCACCAGCCTGCCCTCGTTGCCCTTCGCCGCGACGAGGTCGCGGTAATCGGCTTCATATTCGACCATCGCCGTCGGATCATGAATCGCGTGCAGGCTGATGGCCGGCACCGTCAGATCGCCGCTCATGTCGGAATCGTGGGCGAGCAGTCTTGCCGCGACCGGATCGGCCTCGAAGCGCTGCACGCCGCGGTTGAGCGCTGCGTCATCATCGGAGCCGCGGTAGACCACATCGCGGTTGCTAAAGGGATTGCGGCCGCCGAGCACGCGCTGCGTCATGTCGCGGAACAGGAAGGTGGCCCAGTTCAGATGCGACACCAGGCTTCGCTCCGGGATGCGGATCACGCCGAGTATGTTGGCCAGGTTGCGCTGCTGCGCCGCACTGCGCTGCTCCGGCTTGAGTCCGGCGCCGGTGCAGTCCCTGACGCGATCGGCGAGTTCCTTGCCGGTCATCTTCGCATCGGCCGGCAGCCCCATCCACAGCGGATACTGCGGTTCGTCCGGACGAGGATGGTTGTTGCAATAGTATTGGTACACGGCGCGCAGATCGGCGCGGTGCAGATAGTTGCGCGAGCCGCCGGCGAGCATGCCGTTGGTATAGATGACGCCGTCATAACTGCGGTTGCCGGCGGCGTCGCGCGCATACAGCTCGATACCCTTGGCGGCGATGTTGCCGCCCCAGGACTGGCCGTGCAGGATGGTGTAGGCCGGCTTGCCGAAGCGGCTGACGAAGATCCTGCGCAGGTTCTCGGTATCCTCGGCGGCCATGCGCACGCCATAGCCGGGACGCCGGTAACTGGAGCCGGCCCAGGCATAGCCCTGCCGTACGGTCACGGCGAAGCGTTCCAGGTCTTCCACGCTGATATCGCGAGAGATCGGCGCCAGGCGCGGGCCGCCATGGGCATGCATGACGAGCATGCGGTTCCAGTTGGCGGGAATGGCAATCCAGTAATGCGCGCCTTGGGTATCGACGCCGGTGTAGCAGCGCGCGACCGCGTCAAGGCCGGCGGGACAGGATGCCTGCACGTGGCTGCGCTCCGCATGGACGGAGCGCGTCGAGGACGGCAGGGCGGGCCCCGAACCGGATTGCGATACCTCGGGAATCTGGCTGCAGGCGGCGAGAACGCCGGTAAGGGCTGCCGCGGCGAGCAGGCGCGAAGTTGACATGCTGTCTCCTATTTCCATTGTTATGCGTCCGGCCTGCATCACAGGCAGCCGGGCCGGCCATGAACGCGATACTAGAAATGAAACTACTGCATGTCAAATATCTCAATATTCTCATTTCAATACGTTATACATATGAACAGGCATAGAAGCGCGGCGATGCATGACGTATAGACAAGGCCCGCGCATGACATGAATCGGCCTTCTTTCGCCGGCATGAACTGCTGTAGAATCGCCTCACCAGACACGCCTGCCGCAGCTCAGCTCAGCTCAGGTTCAGGCCGATAACAATCATGAAGAGACTTCCATTCCCGGGCCCGTTTGCGCAGATGGCATTTGCCATCGCCGGTGGCATCCTCCTAGGCTATTTCGACCCACGCGCCGCGATGCAGATGAAGCCGCTGGGAGACTGGTTCCTCGCCGCCATACGCTTCCTGATCGTGCCTATCGTGTTCTTCACGGTGATGTCGGGTATCGGAGCGCTCGGACAGGTGCGCCAGGTCGGCAGGCTGGGCATACGCGCCCTTCTCTGCTTCGAACTGATATCGACGCTGGCACTTGCGGCCGGCATGCTGGCCGCGCATCTTTTCCAGCCGGGCGCCGGTTTTCCGTTAAGCGGCGATGCGCTCAGTGGCGTCACGCCGAATGCCGGTGGCAGTGCGGCGGCCGTGATGCCGAGCCTGCCGGACACCATCGGTCAGGCATTCAGGAAAAGCAGCATCCTGCAGACCTTGTTGCTCGCCTGCGGCTTTGGCGTGGCGACCGTCTTGCTGGGGGACCGCGCGAAGCCGTTCTCGGCCCGCTGCGACTGGATCGGCGCGCGGCTGCTGACACTGGTGGGATGGCTGATGCGGCTCGCGCCGCTGGCGGCATTCGGCGCGATTGCCTTTTCGGTAGGCAGGTACGGCGTACATTCGGTGACGCCCCTGATACGCCTGCTTGCATTGCTTTATGCAACCACGGCACTGTTCGTTCTTCTGCCGCTGGGGCTGCTCGCCCGCCAGGCCGGCTTTCGCATCGGAGCATTCATCCGCTATCTGAAGGAAGAGCTGATGCTGGTGTTCGGCACCTCCTCTTCCGTGACCGCCATGCCGGGCTTGCTGAAGAAGCTTGAAATGGCAGGCTGCCCGCGCATCGTGGTCGGGGTGGCGATCCCGGCCGGCTATTCCTTCAATCTCAACGGCAGCAGTATCTATCTGACCATGGCGGTCGTGTTCCTTGCCCAGGCGTTCCAGATCCGGCTCGGATTCGGCGAATACCTGACCATTCTTGCCGTGGCGATGGTGACCTCCAAGGGCGCCAGCGGAGTGGCCGGCTCCGCCTTCATGGCGCTGGCGGCGACCATTGCCGCGGTTCCGGCTTTGCCGGACAGCAGTTTGCTGCTGATCGTCGGCATCGAGCGTCTGCTGAAATGCCGGCCGCTGGCCAATGTGATTGGAAACGGCGTCGCCTGCATGACGATTGCGGCCTGGGATGGAAAACTGGATGACGCCGCGCTGGAATCCCAGCGGCTGCGCTGACTGCCACGCTCGGCCGCGCTCGGCCACCTCATCAACGACGGCTTCTTTTCGCCGCCCCCGAGCCCGATATGCGCGCAGCCTCTTCAACGAACCGCTTCACGGTGGGCGCATCGCTGTCGTTGCGATAGGCCAGCGTGAGCGGGGCGCTCAATTCGCGCCGCGCGTCCTGGAACCGGCAGTAGACCACGGCGTCGGCATGGAAACCCTGCATCGATGCCGGCACCGCCGACACGCCCGCGCCGGCGGCGACCAGACTGATGTTGGTGATCATTCTTTCCACCTCCACCGCGATGTTGGGCGTGAATCCCGCCTTGACGCAGGCATCGATCAGGTTGGAATACATCCCGGGCGCGCCATGCCTGCGCACCAGGATGAACTGTTCGTCCCTAAGCGACTTGAGCGGTATGCTGGGCATGCCCCGTCCCGCATGCTTTCTCAGCAACGCATGCCCGAGCGGCAGCACCAGCAGCATTTCCTCCTCCAGCAACTGCAGGAACGCCACGTTGTCGGGCCGGCTGACCGGCAGGCGCAGGAAGGCCACGTCGATGCTTGCCGCTTGCAGCGCCTCGGTCAGCTCAGCCGCATTGCCTTCCTTGTATTCGATCGAGACACCGGGCCTGGCGGCACGGTAGCCGCGCACGATCTGCGGGATCAGGCCATGGGCGGCGGCGGAACTGGTGAAGCCGATGGTCAGCCTGCCCTCGACGCCGCTGGCGGCCCTTGCCGCGCGCGCCGCGCCCTGCTCGACACTGCCGAGAATCGCCTTGGCTTCCTGCAGGAAAGCCGCTCCGCCAACGGTCAGGTCCGCGCCCTTGGGATGCCGTCTGAACAAGTCGAAGCCGAGTTCCTGTTCGAGCGCCCGTATCTGCTGGCTCAGGGGCGGCTGCTGCATGCCGAGCCGCTGCGCGGCGCGCGTGAAGTGTCCTTCTTCCGCCACGACCAGAAAGTAGCGCAGGTGCCTGAGTTCCATGGAGGTATTCCGTATATATGAAAAATGTCTGCCATAGGCAGTTGCCAGACATTCTACCTATACCGTTTGCGAACGCACGCCTGCCGCCGGAAATTATGGATATTGCTTCAGATAGGCCAGCAGGTCCGCGATCTGCTGTTCGCTGCGTATGCCGAAAAAGCGCATCTTGTTGCCCGGCACCGTATCGTCGGGCGACTTCAGGAATGCGACCAGTTTTTCTTCGGTCCACACGATGCCGGATTTTTTCATCGCATCCGAATACTTGTAGTCGGCGGTTGCGCCCGCCTGCCTGCCGATGATGCCATTGAGCTGCGGGCCGAACGCGGCGCGCGCCGACGGCCCCAGCTGGTGGCAGGATGCGCATTTGACAAAGGCGCGCCGGCCCGCCTCGGCATCGCCGGCGGCATGTGCCGGAGATGCCGGGGCGGCCAGCAACACCGAAAACCCAAGCGCGAAGGCAAGGACGGCCCCGCTCATGCGGGTTGGCGGCAGGCCGCTTCGATGTTGCGGCCTTCGGGATCAAGGACGAAGGCGCCGTAATAGTCGGGATGGTGATGCGGACGCAGGCCCGGAACGCCATTGTCGATGCCGCCCGCGGCAAGGGCGGCTTCATGGAAGAGATCGACAATTTTGCGCGACGACACGCGACACGCAATCGCATAGGCCAAGGGAGCAAGCGCTTGCACGAAGAAGTACTTGCTCCTGATGAAGTCGTTCACGGCAGTTCCGGTGTAATCAATCATGGATGACGGCTCCTTTGTTCATTTTTCCTGATGTGAAGTGCGTTTGCTGCCAGCGTGGATGTTATATCCATGCCGTAATCCGGTTCGGAATCCGCTGCATCAATGTGAGTGAGGTTGACTTCCCGGACTTTGCGGCACTCATGTTGCCAGTACCGGGACAACAGCGCCACGCCGTTCTATCGGCATGGAAATAATGGGCACCTAAACCGCTTGGGCCGACAAAAAAATTAAACTAAGGCCTGTCTTTATTAGTCCATTATGAACATGCGCCAGGCATCTGCGGATAACGAGACGCAAGAAAAGCGCAATTGCCGGCAAATGCAGAATCCGCGAGGTATATAAGGCCCATTGCCCCGATGCTCCATTTTTTCCTTTCAAGCATGTAACAACATGACGCAGTCACATGCATTCACCAGGGACCTGTTCGGCATTGCCTTTCAATATGCGGGTACGGGAAAGGCGCTGGTATCTCCCGACGGAAACTGGCTGGAAGTTAACGATGCGTTTTGCCACCTGCTCGGCCATTCCCGCGAGGAACTTCCGGGTCTGACACTGCAGGACATCACGCGCCCGGAGGATCCGGCGCTGTTCGATCGCTTGCGCAATGGGGAATTGCCCTCCTGTCAGATCGAAAGACGGCATACCCGCAAGGATGGCTCGACCGTATCGCTGTTGCTCTCGATCGCCACGGCCGGCATTGCGGATGCGCGCGGCGAGACACGATGCCTGATTGTGGAAATGCTTGATGTCAGTCAGCTGCGGCAGAGGGAATCGGACCATGACCTGTTCTTTCATTTGTCGCCGGACTTGATCGCCATTTCGAATGAAGACGGCTACTTCGTGGAAGTCTGCCATGCATGGACCACGACCCTCGGGTGGAGCAAGGAAGAACTGACTTCCCGGCCCTTCATCGAGTTCGTCCATCCGGAAGACCGGGAACTGACGCTTGCCGAAAGCCGCGCCTTGTACTCGGGCTTGCCGACCAAGGGATTCCGCAACCGCTACCTCCACCGGGACGGCAGTTACCGCTGGCTGGAGTGGAGCATGCCGACGCTTGCCGGCGGCCGCAGCTTTTCCATTGCGCGCGACATCACGCATGAATACCATGCAGCCCAGTTGCAGCAGTTGCAGGAAGAAAAGATCCGGATCCTGATCGACAACGGCAGCGATGCCTTCATTGGCATGAACCAGGCCGGATTCATTACCGAATGGAACCGCCAGGCGGAGAACATCCTCGGCTGGTCGGCTGCGGAAGCCCTCGGAAAACCCATGGCGGAGCTGATCGCGCCCGAGCGGTACCGGAGCAGGCATACCGAAGGCATCGCCGCCTTCCTGCGCACCGGACAGGCGAATATGGTCAACAAGCGCGTGGAGCTGCCGGTGCAGACCAAGGCCGGCAAGGAAGTCCTGGTGGAAATGACGGTCGGCGCCATCAAGCATGCGGACCAGTACTATTTCGCGACCTTCATGCGCGACATTTCCCATCGCAAGGCGATGGAGCAGCAGCTGCATTACCAGGCTACCCGCGATTTCCTCACCGGCCTGCCCAACCGTTATGAGTTCATGGCAAGGCTGGAGCGCGCGATCCGGCGCGACACGCGCGCCAGGAAGGATCATGTCGCCGCGCTGTTGTTCATTGACCTTGACGGCTTCAAGCAGATCAACGACGCGCTCGGCCACGACGCCGGCGATACGGTGCTCAAGACCTTCGGCGCCAATCTGTCGCGGCTGATGCGCAACGAGATCGATACCGCGGCGCGCCTTGCCGGAGACGAATTCGTGATCCTGCTCGAAGAAGTCACCCTGGACCGGGCCAAGCAGGTCGCACAGGAAGTGCTGACGGCCGGCTCGGAGGGATTGAAGCCGGTCAGCGGCGGATACGGCCTGGGCGCCACGGTAGGCATCGCGGTGCATCAGCGGGAGGAAGGGGCCGTCGAACTGCTGTCCCGGGCCGATGCCGCCATGTATGTCGCCAAGCAGGCAGGCAAGAATCGGGTTGCCCTGCACCTTAACAATGAGTGGACCATCCTGTCGCCGACCAGGCGGGAACATTAGGAAGGATTGCAGGGGAATGTACCGTCGCCCCGGTCTGCCCTGGGCGCACGGCATCGCTGTCCGTCGCCGGAATGTTTTAACAATTCGACATCATCCGCAGCTTCACGGGCGCGAAAGCCCGCCGATTCTCACGCGGCGCAGTTGCGCTTCTTCTGTACAATCGCTACCGACGCAACCCGATTGACATCACGATGCCTTCCGATCCCCACGCCGCACTCCAGCATTTCCCGCCGTCCGCCCACGCTTTCACCGCCGGAGTCCATCCATGAAGCTGAAGATGGCGGAACGGTCCCTGTTCGCAATCCTGCTGCGCTCGCCGTGGTGGATCAGTTTCGTGCTTGCCATCGTGCTCGGGCTGCTGGCAAGCGCCATGTTGCCGCGTCAATACGCGGCGCTCGGATCATCGGCCGGATTTCCTTTTCTGGTGATCGGCCTCATCGCCGCCTGGCAGCAGCTGCGCGCGCCGAGTGCCGCCCGCATCGCGCAGGCCCGGCAAACGCTGGCCGGAGTGAGCTGGGGCGAGCTTTCCGCCGCCATCGAACAAGCCTACCGGAGCAAGGGGTCCAGCATTGCGCCCTATGCGGGTGCCGGCGCGGATTTCGAAATCCTGGGGCCGCAGGGAAAACTGATGTTGGGCTGCAAGCGATGGAAAGCCGCGCGCACCGGCGTGGAACCGCTGCAGGAACTCGCGAATGCGGCCGAGAAGGAATCCGCCGGAGCCATCTACATGACGCTCGGCGAACTGACGGAAAACGCCAGGACCTTCGCGGCCGGCAACCGCATCACCCTGATGCAGGACGCCGACCTCGTCGTGCTCGCCTCGCTCGTGTCATCCACCGCCTCCGCATCGCCGAAACCGGGCGCTTCGAAAGACAGGGCGCGCTGAGTCTTTACTAGAGCGTGCTCATGAGGGCGTCGCCGCAATAGTCCTCCTTGCGGCGACGTCCGGCTTAACGACTCCGTCCTCCTGCCTTAATCCGACGCCAGCCGCCCCCGCCCGTTCCGGGCAATCCGGCGGCAACCGCACCGCATGCCTGAGCGTGACAGACGATTTTTCACGTCCGGCGCCCTCTTGTGCAACGCACCCGATGCACAACCGCCGGTGCGGCCGCAGCAATTGTACAAATGTACTGGTGGCCTGACCGCCTGGCCATTATCCCGCCTGTCCATCATGTCGTTTTCTGCTGCGTCGCGGCGCGAATCCACGGGTGCAAGCTCATTGAGATTTCATAAGCCCGCACCATTTCGTGATTTACAAGCCTTCCATCGTGTCAATACTGGATTAAAGGAGAAGCGAACAAACACAATCCCCCGAGATTCGCCTGGAGACACTCATGAGAGCACAGGAACGTCGTTCTGAAGCAGTTCCCCTTCCTTTCCCGCAGCATCCTTCATTCCCTTGCGCCGCAACACCTCATGCCGCATCATTGCGCGTCAAGCGCTCCGTATCCCTGATAACCATGGCAATGGCCGGCCTGCTGAGCGCCTGCGGCAGCAGCGACGGCGACCAGCCGGCCGCGGTCGGCAGCACGAACACCAGCCAGCAGGCGCCAACGATTTCCCAGCTTAACAACCTGACCGGTCCGACCCGCGAAGTCACGGTCGAATTCCAGCAGGGCACCAACATGGCGGCATCTCCCTCGCCCGACGGCAGCCGCATCGCCTTTACCGCGCAAGGCGCGCTGTGGGTCATTCCGGCGGCCGGCGGCACGGCCACCCGCATCACCGGATGGGAAGTCGAACCGACCGCGCCGGTATGGTCGCCCGACGGCAAGCTGATCGCATTCCAGAATTACACGCCGCAAGGCAATTACCATCTCTACACCATCGAGCCCAACGGCGCGAACCTGAAGGAAATCACCACCGGCGGCTTCGATGACCGCGAACCGGCATGGACGCCGGACAGCGGTTCGCTGGTGTTCGCTTCCGACCGCAGCAGCGACGGGCAATACAAGATCTGGCGCGTGGCGCTGAGCGGCGGCGCGCCGGTCCAGATCACGAAAGGCCCCGGCGCGGAAAGCAATCCGGTGGTGTCGCCCGACGGCACCCAGATTGCCTATGTCGATACCAACCGCGTATTCCGCACCGCGTATTCGGGCAGCGAAGCGGCCACCCTGCTCGGGCCGGGCGCCTTCCCGGCATGGGCGCCCAACGGCCAGGGACTGGCCTTCCAGACCGCGGAGCGGGCGCTGAACGTGGGCGGCAGGGAAGTGACCAGCGGCGAAGACCTGTTCCCCTTCCCGGTGCGCTGGCTGCCCGACGGCCGCTTCCTCTATACCGCCGACGGCAAGATCCGCATCCGCGACAGCGCGGGCGGCAGCGCGCGGGATGTGCCGTTCAACGCCTCGATCACCGTCAAGCGGCCCAACTTCACGCGCACCAAGGAACGCCAGTTCAACAACCTCGATCCGCGGCAGGTGATGGGCATCAGCGCGCCGGCGCTGTCGCCCGACGGCAGGCGCATCGCCTTCGTCGCGCTCAATGATGTGTGGGTCATGACCATCGGCGAAGCCCCGGTGCGCCTGACCAACGACAAGGACCGCGACGGCAGCCCGCAATGGACCGCCGACGGCAGCGCCGTGTATTTCTCGTCCGAAAGGGGCAATGCCGGCGCGCTGGCGGTCGACCAGGTGGAAGTCGCTTCCGGCCGGCGCACGCGACTGGCATCGATCGCCGCCAAGTCGATGGTCACGCCGAAGCTGTCGCCCACCGGCGACCGCATCGCCTACACCACCGGCTCCGGCCAGCTGGAAATCTGGAACATCGCGGCGCGCTCGGCGCAAGTCATCACGCCGTCGATCAGCACCCAGGTGAGCACCCCGTACTGGATGCCCGATGGATCGCGCATCATGCTGGTCGATAACGAGCGCATCAACAACCGCTTCCGCGAAGGCTACAACAAGCTGCGCGTGATCGATGTCGCCAGCAGGGAAGCCAGGTTCTATCCGGTGGCGCCGCCGCCGCAGCAGATCTCCGAGCGCGACGAAGGCGCGGCGGCGCTGTCGCCCGACGGCAAGACGGTAGCCTTCATCATGGACTCGGTGCTGCATGTGATGCCGGTCAATGCCGATGGCTCGCCCGCCGGCGCGGCGCGCAAGCTCACCGACGAGGTGGCCGACCTGCCGTCCTGGAGCGGCGATTCCTCGACCATCCTCTACAAGTCGGCCACCAGGCTCAGGACCATTCCCGCCGGCGGCGGCTCGCCGACCGACGTGCCGGTCAACCTGCAATGGCGGCAGGCGGTGCCGCAGGGCACCACCATCGTGCATGCGGGCGCGGTCTGGGACGGCGTGAGCCCGCAGCTGCGACAGAACGTCGACATCGTCATCACCGGCAACCGCATCACCGAGATCCGGCCGCACCAGGACAATGCGCAGGCGTCGGCGGACCGCTTCGTCGATGCCTCGGCATTGACCGTCATGCCCGGGCTGTGGGATGCGCACATCCACCCGCTGACGCTGTACCAGGGCGGCCAGTACGGACAGATCGCGGCGCTGATGCTGTCCTACGGCATCACCTCCACCCAGTCGGTGGCCGGCCCGCTGCACCAGAGCCTGGAAATGCGCGAGGCGCTGGAAGCCGGCAACCTGAACGGGCCGCGGCTCTTCATCTCGCCGCCGCTGTGGGAAGGCAATCGCCTGTTCTACAACTTCGCCCGCACGCTGCGCACGCCGGAAATCGCCGACATGGAAATCGCCAAGGCCAAGGCCATGGATACCGATTACATGAAGTCCTATGTGCGCGCCCCGATACCCATCATGACCAGGATCGCGCAGGCGGGGCTGGACCTCGGCGTGCCGACCGGCACCCACATGCTGTCGCCGGGGGCGGCGACCGGGCTGGGCGGCACCACCCACCTGTCGGCAACCCAGCGCATGGGTTACGGCTGGTCGAAGTCGGTTGGCGGCTTCACCTACCAGGATGCGGTGGACATGCATGCGAAGACCGACTTCCGGCTGGTCGACACGCTGTTCTCGTCGATGACGCTGGTGGGCGATGATCCGACCCTGCTGACCGGCGAGCGCTTCAGCCTGCTGGTGCCGCCCAACTTCATCTCCGGCCTGCTGGGCACCGCCCAGCCGACGGCGACGCAGGTAGCCACCGTCAGGAAGGATGCGGAGCAGTCGGCCAAGATCCTGGCCGCCGGCGGCCTGCTGGCCTACGGCACCGACTCGCCGCTGGTGGCGCCGGGCATCGCGTTGCACATGAACCTGCGCGGCGCCGGCCTGGTGCTCAACAATCACCAGGCGCTGCAGACGGTGACGATCAATGCGGCGAAGATGAGCATGGTCGACAAGGACCTCGGCACCATCGAGGCCGGCAAGCTGGCGGACCTGGTGATGGTGAGAGGCAATCCGCTGGCGGACCTGAAGACCGCCGCCAACGTCGAGTATGTGATGAAGAACGGCCTCAACTTCTCGGTGGGCCAGATCCTGGAGCCCTTCAAGACGCCGGCGGCCATCGCGGCGCGCAAGAAGTCGCTGATCGCCTACCGCATCCTGTGCGCGAAGGACCATAACGACTGCGGTCACGGCATGCATGCGCACTGAGCTTCGCCGCTGATCCATGCCGGTTGCGGACCATGGCTTCATGGTCCGCAACAGCGGGCGCCGCCTTGCCCGAGCAAATGCAAGGCGGCGCCCGCTGATTTTTTCATTCCTTTCCCGTTTCTCTCCCGTTCCTCTCCCTTTCATCGCTTCGCCGCCAAGGCTGGCGCCCGCATCGCTCCCTGATTCAAAACGCGCATGGGCCGATTCCCTCATGGCATTGGACAGTTCACCGTCCTCACGGCGACACTGACGCTCGCTTATCCGCGCTTGCCATGAATTCGATCAGGAGACGATATGAAGTTGAAGCAACTGCTGTGCGCGATGCTGGGAAGCCTTGTTCCCATGCTGGCGTCGGCCCAGGCCTTTCCATCCAAGACCATCACCATCGTCGTCGGCGGCACCGCCGGCAGCGCCACCGACGGACTCGCGCGCGCCATCGCGCAGGAAATCACCAGCGAAACCAAGGCCCCGGTCATCATCGACAACAAGCCCGGCGCCAACGGCGCCATCGCGGCGCAGGCGGTGGCCCGCTCGACGCCGGACGGCTATACCGTGTTCATGACGACCAACACGACGCAGGCGGCCAATCCGCATCTGTACAAGAAGCTGCCCTATGACCCGGTCAAGGACTTCGTTCCGGTCGGGGCGATCGCCAAGGGCTATCTCGTCATGGTCACGACGCCCAACCTGCCGGCGAAGTCCATCGCCGACGTCATCAGTCTCGCCAAGAAGGAACCCGGCAAGCTGAGCTTCGGCGCCGGCACCTCCTCTTCCCGGGTGGCGGTTGAACTGGTGCAACAAATGACCGGGGCGGAATTGCTGTACGTGCCCTACAAAGCCAATCCGCCGGCGGTGACCGACCTGATCGGCGGGCAGATCGACATGATGATCGTCGACCTTGCCACCACCATGTCGCACGTGAAGTCCGGCAAGCTCAAGGCGCTCGGCGTGACCAGCCCCAAGCGCTCGCCGCTGGCGCCGGAATTGCCGACGCTCAGCGAAAGCGGCCTGCCCGGCTACGAGATGAGCTACTGGAATGCGCTCTACGCGCCGGCGGGCACGCCCGCGGCCACCGTCAAGCGCCTCAATGAATTGCTGACCCGGGCGACGCAGACCGACTCCGTGCGCAAGTACATGACCCAGACCGGCATGGAAATCTATACCACCACGCCGGAGGGACTGGCTTCCTTCCAGATGGCGGAACTCTCGCGCTGGGGCAGCATCATCAAGAAAGCCGGCATCCAGCCGGAGTAAGCCCGCATGCACGCATGCCGCATCCACGCCCGCGCCATGGACCCCGGCGCAGGCGGCCCGGGTGCTGTTCCCGCCGCAACGAACGTCAAACCTATACCGCGCACATCATGAATTCCACACCGACCTCCTTATCCCTGAGGCAAGCCCTCGACGGCATTTCCGGCATCCTCGTCACGCCCTTCGATGCGCAGGACCGGATCGCGCCGCAGCGGCTCAAGCCCGTGGTCGACCGCGCCGTCAATGCGGGCGTCCACATCCTGGTGGCCAACGGCAATACCAGCGAGTTCTATGGCCTCACCGCAAGCGAAGCCGAACAGATGATCCATGCGGCCGCCGAGCATGTCGACGGCCGCATTCCGCTGGTCGGCGGCGTCGGGCGCAGCGTGCATGAAGCCTGCGCCCTGGCGAAGGCCTCGCGCAAGGCGGGCGCCGCCGCGCTGATGGTGCACCAGCTGCCCGATCCTTTCGTTGCGCCGAGCGGCATCGCAGCCTATCTGCGGCGCATTGCCGAAGCCGCCGACGGCCTGCCTCTGGTGCTGTATCTGCGCGACGCCAGCGTCGGCAACGACGTCATCGAACAGCTGTGCCGGATTCCGGAAGTGATCGGCGTCAAGTGGGCATCGCCCACGCCGCTGCAGCTGGCCGAGGTGATGGACCGCCTCGCCGACCGCAACATTGCCTGGGTCGGCGGACTCGCCGAAACCTGGGCGCCGCCGCTGTATGCGGTCGGCGCGCGCGGCTTCACCTCGGGGTTGATCAACGTCTTTCCCGAACTCTCGATGCAGATCCATGGCGCGCTCGACCGCGGCGATTACGCCGAGGCGCGCCGCCTGATCCGCAGCATGGCCGACTTTGAAGCGCTGCGCGCCCAGGAGCGCAACGGCTCCAACGTGAGCGTGGTGAAGGCGGCCCTGCAGCTGATGGGACAGGATTGCGGCGCCGCGCGTCCGCCGGCAACCTGGCCGCTCGCGCCGCGGGACCTGGAACGCCTCGGCCATCTGCTGAAGAAGTGGGAAATGCCTGGCTAAGCTAAGATAGCGGCCTCTACGACAGAGGCTCCTTAACCCATCCATGCTGCAGCTCAATCAAGTCCAGTGTTTCGTCGAATTGGCCAGGGAGCTGCATTTCGGCCGCGCCGCCGAACGTCTGCACATGACGCAGCCGCCGCTGAGCCGGGCGATACAGCAGCTGGAATGGGAGCTCGGCGTGATCCTGTTCGAGCGCAGGCAGAATGCGGTCGCGCTCACCGCCGCCGGCCGTGCCTTCCTGCCAAAGGCGGTGCATCTGCTCGACCTGGCGGACGCCATGACATCGGTGGCGCGCCGCAGCGCCGGCGCGGCCGGGGCGGCATCGATCGCCCTCATCGGTTACGTGCCCTCGGCCGGGTTCGATTTTCTGCCGCGGGTAATGGCGGCGGTGGCGCGCAGCCTGCCGGGCATCGAGATGATCCTCCATGAAATGTCCACGCCCGAGGCGATTGCAGCACTGCATGCGGGACGGCTCGACCTTGCCGTGGTGCGCGCCCCGGCGCACTTCGACGGCCTGCATGCCCGCTGCGTGGTGCGGGAACCGGTGGTGGCCGCCATTCCGGCTTCGCATCCGCTTGCCGCAAGGCGACGGCTGGCCATCAACGACCTGCATGAACAGCCCTTCATCATGTATAGCCCCGGCCAGGGCGGCTACTTCTATGAACTGGCCACCGCCGCCTTTCATACCTCGGGCATCGCGCCGCGCTACGTGCAGCATGTGCAGAAGACGCATACCATCCTCTCGCTGGTGGGCAGCGGGCTGGGGCTGGCGCTGTTGCCGCAGGCCACCGCCGCGGCGCGCTTTGCCGGCGTCACCTTCCGTCCCATCGACCTGCCGGCGCCCATCGTATCGGAGCTGCACCTGGCGTGGCCGCGCGGAGGCAGGTCGGCGGCGCGCCACATCGAGCAGCTGCGCGAACTGATCCTCGATCTGCCGGACGCTATGCCCTTGCCTGCGACAGAATGAATCTGCGCATTTCATTGACCACCGGATTATCCTTTTCGTCGGCGCGGCGCCAGACCAGGTGCAGTTCCGCCAGCGCGCAGCCGGCCGGCGACAGCGGCCGGAAGACCACCTCGGGATAGGCCATGCGCGCCGCCGATGCCGGCACCAGCGCATGCCCCGCGCCAAGATTGACCAGCGCAAGGATGGAATGCAGGTGGCGGATGAACTGCACATAGCGCGGCGCGACACCCCGCCCGGCAAACATCGCCGTGAGCATCTGGTGATAGTGGCCCTCCGCTCCGGGCGGAAACATGATGAGCGGTTCGCCGTCGAGGTCCTGCAAGCTGACTTCCTCGCCTTGCGCCAGCCGGTGGCCGGCCGGCAGCGCCGCAAGAAAGGGTTCGCGCAGCACCGGAACCGATGACAGGTCGGGCAGGTCCGGCGCCATGGGAATCAATGCAAGATCGATGCGGCCGCCGCGCAGTCTTTCCAGCTGTTCATCGACCAGCAGTTCCTCCAGCGCGATCCGCACGTCGGGCAGGCGCGCCGCGGCGGCGGCGACGAGATCCGGCACGAAGGCATAGCTGACGCTGTGGCCGATGGCCACGCGGCCGGCATCGCCGCGAAACGCATGCTGCGCTGCCTCGGCCGCGGCCTCGCCGGACTTGAGCAGGTGAATGGCTTCCGGCAGGAAGGCGCTGCCGGCTTCGGTCAGCACCACGCCGCGCCGGTCGCGGTCGAGCAGCCGCAGGCCCAGCGTCTTTTCCAGTTGCTGTATCTGCCTGCTGAGCGGCGGCTGCGTCATGTTGAGGCGTTCGGCGGCGCGGCCGAAGTTCAATTCCTGCGCCACCATGACAAAGCATCTGACTTGGCTGAGTTGAATCATCTTGTGCTGTGCGCTTCATCGCCAACGCGGTTTGCCATCGGCGGTACGAAGTCCTGAAGTTGCGACCACGGCAAGTATAGGCGAGCTTCATGGGAAGCATCTTGCCGGGGCCGACGTCAACGTCAGTATCGAAGGGCATGCCAAGGGTATCTTCCGGTGAAATTCATGTCCGGCCGCAAGATTGCCGCGTTCTAATAGCATGTGATCCATGTCATGTCTCGCATGCAAGGCACGAACCTTTTCCCCGGCTTTGCCTCGCATCCCAATAAACCAGCGGCTGGTACGAGCATTGCGCCCGCGATCACCGGAAGTCCGGCGTATCGGCCCTTTTTCATTCGATTCAGGCTTTGCTGCAGAAGGAGACGAGCGCGAGCACTGGCACGTTTTTCCCCGCGGCAGGCCGCCGGAGCCAGGGGTTACGACATGCCAGACAGTGCACGCGCGCCTGTTTCGTCATCCACCGCCGCGGCCCTGCCGCGCCCGACGCTCGGACTGCCGCAGGCGGTCGCGCTGATCGTCGGCGTGGTGGTCGGCGCCGGCATCTTCAAGTCGCCGTCGATGGTGGCCGGCATGGCGGGCAGCACCGAATGGATGTTCGCCGCCTGGATCTTCGGCGGCGTCATTTCGCTGATCGGGGCGCTTTGCTATGCCGAGCTGACCACCGCCTATTCGCATGCCGGCGGCGACTATCATTTCCTTCATCGCGCCTACGGCCGCTCGGTGGCCTTCCTGTTCGGCTGGGCGCGGCTCTCGGTCATCACCACCGGCTCGATCGCGCTGCTCGCCTTCGTGTTCGGGGACTATCTGCATCGCCTGCTGCCGCTGGAATTCGTCGGCAAGGAATGGGGGCCGGTACTCTATGCGGCGGCGGCGGTGATCGTGCTGACCGGCATCAACCTGCTCGGCATCAAGGCCGGTTCCTCCATGCAGACCTGGCTGACGGTGATGGAAATCCTCGGCTTGCTGGTGATCGTCATTGCCGCGCTGGCAATACGGGGCGGCCCGCCGGAGCCCGCCGTGCCCGCGGCCGCGCCGACAAGCGCCTCATTCGGCCTGGCGATGGTCTTCGTGCTGCTGACCTACGGCGGCTGGAACGAGGCCGCCTATATCAGCGCCGAGATCAAGGACGCGCGGCGCAACATGGTGAAGGCGCTCTCCTTGTCCATCATCATCATCACCCTGCTGTATGTGCTGGTGAACTGGGCTTTCTGGAAGGGGCTGGGCATCGGCGCCATGGCCAAGTCCGACGCGGTGGCCGCCGACATGATGCAGTCCACGCTCGGCTCCGCCGGGCAGATCTTCATCGCGCTGCTGGTCGTGGTGTCGTCGGTGACATCGATCAATGCCACGATGATCGTCGGCGCCCGCACCAGCTATGCGCTGGCCTGCGACTGGCCGGTGCTCGGCAGGCTGGCGGTATGGGACGCGCACCGCGACAGCCCGGCCACCGCCATGCTGGTCCAGGGCGTGGCCGCGCTGTGCCTGCTGGCCCTGGGCGCGATGATCGGCAGCGGCTTCAAGGCCATGGTGGAATTCACCGCGCCGGTCTTCTGGCTGTTCTTCCTGCTGTCGGGCCTGTCGCTGATCGTGCTGCGCATCCGCGACCCGCACACCGAGCGCCCCTTCCGCGTGCCGCTCTATCCGCTGCTGCCGCTCTGCTTTTGCGCCACCAGCGCCTTCATGCTGTGGTCCAGCCTGTCTTACGTGTACAGCCAGGAACTCGGCGGCCTCAACGCCGCCTGGATCGGGGTGGCCGTCCTGCTCGCCGGCATCCTGCTTCTGGGCCTGATGCATGTCCTGCACCCGGATTCGTCGCCGCGCCATCTTCCCCCACAAACCAGCAAGGAGTAATGCCATGCAATCGCGTTCCCGCTCCCGCCCCGCCTTACCCATCGGCCTGTCTGGCCTTTTCCTGTTTGCGCTGATCTGGGCCCTGGGCATCGCGGGCGCGCGGGCGCAGACCTCGCCCAAGCTCGATGTGCCCTACGTTCCCACGCCGGAAAACATCGTCAACCGCATGCTGGACATGGCCAAGGTCGGAAAGAATGATGTGCTGTACGACCTCGGCTGCGGCGACGGACGCATCGTCATCACCGCCGCGAAGGAGCGCGGCGCAACCGGCGTCGGCATCGATCTCAATCCGGTGCGCATCGAGGAAGCCAAGGCCAATGCGAAAGCCGCCGGCGTCGAAAGCCAGGTCGACTTCAAGGTGGGCGACCTGTTCAAGGCCGACGTGTCGAAAGCCACCGTGGTAACGCTTTACCTGCTGCCGGAAGTCAACCGCAAGATCCGGCCGATGCTCTGGAAGCAATTGAAGGTCGGCACCCGCGTGGTATCGCACGACTTCGACATGGGCGCGGAATGGCCGCCGGAAAGGGAGGAACGCATCGGCGGCAAGACGCTCTACTACTGGACGATCACGCCGGCGCACAAGGCGGCTGGCAATTCCACGAAGAGTTGAGTTGAGCCAAGCCGGCGGCTTCGGCCACGGCAGGAAAAACGGCTTCTTCATTTCTTCATTGATGAAACATGAAACGCTTCATGCGCCGGCGTGTCCATCCAGTTCAATGCGCCGGCAATGCGACGAACCCGGAACCAGTTGCCTGGTTCGTCGCGTTGCCGGCCGGCGGCCTTATCAATGGAGTCAGCAAATGAAAACACGGACTACGATCACAATCGACGGCGCAGCCTATGAATTGAGCGATGAATTCCTCTCCCATGTGCTGGAACTGGCCGTCGAAGGCGGCTGCTCCTACTGGGCCGACGCCAGCGGCGAGGCGGCCGACAAGGCGCAGGGCAACGAAAGCATCCGCGACTTCGACCTGAGCGACTATGTCGAACACGATTCGGATGTGGACGACGGCGACGCACCGGTCTATGCCTCGGCCACCTTCCTCGCCTCCAAGGACCCGGCGCAAGGCGGCACGCTCGATTTGCAGGGCGTGGCCGATGCGATCGAGCGCATCGTCAGCGGCGACGCCGAAGTGCCGGAAGGCATCCGGGAAATCATCAGCGTCGCGGTGGAAGACGGCGACGCCTCGGACATCGATACGGAAGCGGCCGATTGCATTGTGCAGATCGGGCTGTTCGATGAAATCGTGTATGGATGAATGGCTGTCGCGATGCAGGCTGACGTTTCGCGTACTGCGGTCACGAAACACGGGCGGCGCGTGCCGGCCGCCCGTCGCTACGCCCTAGTGGCGTGAGTTTGCAATTTGTTGAAGGCTAATGTGGCGAAATCATGTCGAGACAAGGAAACAAGCAAAGCAAGGCCGCGCCTTTGTCATGCGTTGCGCGCATTGTTGACGCAGTATCGGCATGATTCTCGTCCACCATTTGATCAACAAATTTTTAACTCGCACCACTAGTGGCCAACCAGAACATCGTGCCCGTCATGCTTGTCGTGTACGCCAAACCTGTCGACCAAGGTGGCGCTGGCTTCGTTGAGGCCGTGTACGTCTACTTGCGCGCCTGACTTGCGGAACTTGAATACGACCTTGTCCAGTGCGCTGATCGCGGTGATATCCCAGAAGTGCGCCTGGCTGAGGTCGATATACACCTTGTCGACAGCCTCGCCATAGTCGAACGAATGAACGAGCTGATCCGACGAAGCAAAGAAGACTTGCCCCGTTACCTGGTACCGGCGGGTGCGACCGGCGTCTTCCGCCTGAGAACTGACGCTGAGCAGCCTGCTGACCTTCTGCGCGAAAAAGACGCCAGACAGCAAAACGCCGGTCAGCACGCCTTTCGCCAGATCATGGGTCGCCACCGTGACGACGACGGTGGCAATCATCACGATGCTCGAACTTGGCGGGTGCTCCCGCAGGTGTTTGATCGACCCCCAGTTGAATGTGCCGATGGACACCATGATCATCACCGCAACAAGGGCCGCCATCGGAATCTGCCGCACCCATTCGCCCAGGAACACGACCAGAATCAACAGCACCACGCCCGCGGTCAGGGTGGAGAGGCGGCCGCGGCCGCCGGACTTCACGTTGATGACGGACTGTCCAATCATTGCGCAACCCGCCATGCCGCCGATGAAGCCGGTCGCAATGTTCGAAATTCCCTGGCCTATGCACTCGCGGTTCTTGTCGCTCTTGGTGTCCGTCATGTCATCGACGATGGTGGCCGTCATCAATGACTCAAGCAGGCCGACCACCATCAAGGTCACCGAGTAAGGCAGGATGATCTGCAAGGTTTCGAGATTGAACGGGATGTTCGGGATCAGGAACGACGGCAGGCTCTCCGGAAGTTGCCCCATGTCGCCGACGGTACGGATTTCCAGGCCCAATGCCAGCGATACGCCTGTCAGCGCGACAATGGCGACCAGCGGGGAAGGCACGGCACGTGTCAGATATGGCAAGCCGTAGATGATCGCCAGACCCGCGGCCGTGACGGCGTATACATGCCATGTGACGTTCGTCAGCTCGGGCAATTGCGCGAGGAAGATCAGGATGGCCAGTGCGTTCACGAAACCTGTCACAACCGAGCGCGAGACGAAGCGCATCAGTCGGCCCAGCTTTATCCATCCGGCGACAATTTGCAGAACGCCGGCCAGCACCGTTGCTGCAAGAAGATAGTCCAGCCCATGGGTTTTCACCAGCGTGGCCATGACGAGGGCCATGGCCCCGGTGGCAGCGGAAATCATTCCCGGACGCCCCCCGAAGAAGGCGATCAGGGTCGCGATGGAGAAGGAAGCATACAAGCCTACCTTCGGGTCCACACCGGCAATGATGGAAAAAGCGATCGCCTCCGGAATAAGAGCGAGCGCGACGACGAGACCTGCGAGCAGATCATTACGGACATTGGAAAACCAGTCCTGGCGAATATTTGATAAAGACATGGATGCACCTTCTCGGGCGAGTAGCAATGCTGCCGAGAACTAGATGGAAAAGACTCTACGCGAAGGATCCGCGTGGCATGGGTAACGGAGCAAGAACAGGCACGACGCCGCGCGGCGACATCGGGCTATCTGCCGAAGGAAAGGGGTCTTACGGGGGAGTTACTGAACAGAAATGGCCACGCGGCATACCGGATCCCGCAAAGGAAACTACCTCAAGGCCCAAGCGCACGAAACGAGCACACTCGTCGCTGTGTATTGCGCGCGAGATCGGGTTCGGCAGTGAAGGCGGAGGGGTCATAGGCCGCTATTTTGCACTGCAGCATAGCGTGAGTCAAGGAACGTCCGTATCGCGCATGCCTCACAAGACCCTGTCAGGGGCTGATCGGTCCACGTTCAGCGCGTGGCTTTCCCTCCCATACCGCTGCGCTCGAGGCAAGCCCCGGTCGACGCGGAACCGGGCTACGAGCAAGTTCGTTAAAAAGCGGGCTTCAGACAGCTGCGAATTTCTCGGTTGATACTCACGATCGATGCATATTCGACCAGTCCTCCCCAAGCGGCCGAGGCGCTCGAACGTAGTGCGACACGGCATTTACCGGCCAGTCACAAACCCCGGCCGGCAGCGCACATTTACTCCGGTCTCGATTGGATCATCCCATCTTGACCAGATTAAGCGCAGGCAAGGAGCCGCCGGGGAACTGGGCCAGTTTGCCGCCTATGCTGACGGGGCCCAAGTCGATGCCGAAAAATCCCAGTTGATCAATCAGTCCGTTCACGACAGCCTTGGACTGGTCATGGTCTCCCGAGTAGAACAGGATTCGCTTGCCACCGTCGGAAGAAGGATCCTGCGCGAGCAGTTCCGCTTGCAGATGATTGAACGCCTTGACCACGCGTGCGCCAGGAACCATGTCACTGAAAACTTCAGTCGAGAGCCGGCCATGCAGTTCCGCCGGCTTGAACAGCGGTGCTTCGATCGGGTTGTTGGCATCGATCACGATGCGTCCCTTGAAATCCGGCAGCCCTGCAAGCGCCCGGGGCAGTTTTGACCAGTTGACCGCCACTAGAACGATGTCCTGTGCGGCAGCCTCCTCCTTTGTGCCTGCCTTGATGGATGGGCCAAGCTCCCGAACCAGTTCTTTCAACGATTCCGGTCCGCGGCTGTTTGCAATAACAGCTCGAATGCCTTTGTTGGCGATAGCTTTGGCAAAGGCAGAGCCGATGGCACCTGCGCCGATGATTCCGATGGTTTGCATGATGACTCCTTTATCTGGATATGGGGTAGGGATTAAGCAGTAAATCCACCGTCTGCAAGGATGTCCGCACCAGTCACGAATGCGGCTTCCGCGCTGGCAAGGAAGGCAACGACACTGGCAATCTCATGGGACTTGCCATAACGACCGATGGCCATGCCGGGGCCTACAATCTTGCTGACCGGACCGCCATCCGGGTTCATGTCGGTATCGGTCGGGCCAGGATGCACTGTATTGACGGTGATTCCTTTCGGGCCCAGATCACGGACCAGACTACGGTTGAAGCCTGACACCGCGCCTTTGGTCAATGTGTAGAGGGATGCGCCGGGAAAGGCGGCGTAACGAGTCATTGAGGAGCCGATATGGATGACGCGACCGCCTTCCTTCATGTGGCGAACAGCCTCCTGCGTGGCGACGAATACGCCTGTGACATTGACAGCGATCATGCGCTCGTAATCTTCAAACGTGATCTGCTCAATGGGGCCGCCCAGGGCAATACCCGCATTGTTGACGAGAATATCAATGCCGCCGAAGGCTTCTACTGTCTTTGCGACTGCAGCGCGCACTGCTGCGGCGTTGCCCGCATCGGCTTGTATGGCAATTGCCCGGCCGCCCGCTTGCTTGATCGCATCTATGACCTGTTCGGCTTTGTCAGGAGAAGCGCTATAGGTAAAAGCCACCAAGGCGCCGTCGGCAGCCAGTTTCTTGGCGATGGATGCACCGATTGAACGCGAGCCTCCGGTAACGAGTGCAATTTTTCCGGCGAGAGTTGATGTGGTGGTGGTCATTTGGTTTTACTCCTTCATGTGTGGTTGGTTGATGGAGTGAATCATAGGCTTGCGATTGCGTTATGATTAGCGGGTAATGGTTTGAATCATTTTCAAATTTGAATTGAAGGGACGGAATGGAAACCCTGGCAAATCTGGAGTCTTTCGTCCGCAGCGCCGAAACCGGAAGTTTTTCCGAGGCCGCCAGGCGATTGGCGCTGACGCCTGCCGCGGTCAGTCGCAATGTTTCGATACTGGAAAAGAATATTGGCGTGCGTCTGTTCCAGCGCTCCACACGCAAGCTGACCTTAACTGAGGCCGGAGAGCGCTTTCTCCTGGGAGTCAGGGAGCACCTGGAAGGATTGGAGGGCGCGATTGCTTCGGTCGCCAGGGATACGGGCGAGCCGGCAGGCGTATTGAAGCTCAGTCTTTCCCCGACATTCGGCCTGACCTATATCCTGCCGTTGCTGCCGTCCTTCATGGAGCGTTATCCGCTGATTCGCCCGGACTGGCATTTCGAGAACCGGCAGGTTGACCTGATTGCCGAGGGCTACGATATTGCCATTGGCGGCGGCTTCGAGCTTGCGCCAGGACTTGTATCGCGACCGCTGGCTCCAGCCCATATCATTGCCGTGGCTTCGCCTGCCTACATGGCCCGGCGAACACTTCCGGCAGACCCGGAAGGACTATCCGCATTGAATGGCATTGTGATGAGATCGGCCAACACGGGCCGCGTACGCCAGTGGACCATGCGCAATGCGGCAGGCAAGGAGATGCCTGCAAGGCTGACGGAACACATGGTATTCAATGACCCCGCTGCCATATGCCAGGCCGCGCTGATCGGGCTCGGGGTTGCGGCACTGGCGGTGCCAGATGTACTGCCGTGGTTGGAGGCCGGAGACTTGGTCAGGCTGGCACCCAAATGGTATGCCGATGCCGGCGCCATTTCCATCTACTATCCCAGCCGTTCACTGTTGCCGGCCAAAACAAGGGCGCTCATCGATTTTATTGTGGAAACCTTCGAGCGGGAGCAGTTGGCCAAACGGTTTGCCGGAAGCATTGGTTGAAAATATTCGAAAACAATAGGCTTGCGGAAAGCCTGTGGGACCATAGACGACATGACAGGCCAGGGCCGAAGGTTTCGTCCAGAGCGCGCGCCGAAGCTGCCCCTTCCGCGATGTTGGCAAGATCGGTTTCAGACCGGATCAACCGGGTTGATCTATGCCACACTCGCAGAGTACATGACCTCGGCAACGGGATATGTCGCGTGAGACCGGTTGCGGTTACGCATGGCAAAATCGTCGTAGGGACCGTGCAACCTTCCGCATTCGTGTCGAGCGCAGCCTCTGCGACCTTCCCCTGCCGCATGAAGCGCTATCGGCTGGAAAGCTTGTTGCGGGCATCGTAGTATTGATGGAACGGGCCGACGATGTGTTCGACGCATGTTGCGCCGACGGGCCAGGAATTTCAGGGAGTCAGAATGAAACATTACGACTATATTGTCATTGGTGGCGGCAGCGGCGGCATCGCTTCTGCGAACCGGGCGGCCATGTACGGGAAGAAATGCGCCCTGATCGAAGCAAGAGAGATCGGCGGCACTTGCGTCAACGTGGGCTGCGTTCCCAAGAAAGTCATGTGGCATGCGGCGCAGATTGCCGAGGCGATCCATCACTATGGTCCGGACTACGGGTTTGATACTACGGTGAACCGCTTCGACTGGGCAACGCTGGTAAGGAACCGCAGCGCCTACATCGAGCGCATCCATGCGTCTTATGAAAGCAGCCTGGAGCGCAACAATGTCGAAGTGATCCGTGGCTTTGCCAGCTTTATCGATGCCCGCACCATCGACGTGGGCGGCCGGCGGATGACGGCCGATCACATCCTGATCGCTACCGGCACCCGCCCTGCCCGCTCCGATATCCCGGGTGCCGAGCATGGCATGGACTCCGACGGATTCTTTACCCTGACTGCGCTGCCCGGGCGCACCGCTATCGTGGGCGGCGGCTACATTGCGGTCGAACTGGCCGGCGTGCTCCATGCCCTTGGATCGGAGACGCACCTGTTCGTCCGCCACGAGGCGCCGCTTCGCGGTTTCGACCCGATCCTGAGCGAGGCGCTGATGCAGGCAATGAAGACGGACGGACCGACGCTGCATCGCCATTCGGTTCCGACGTCGGTCGTCAAAAACGGCGACGGCAGCCTGACCCTTGCGCTAGAAAACGGCCGCACCCATACCGTGGATTGCCTGATCTGGGCTATCGGCCGCCGCGCGGATACGGCAGGGCTGCGCCCGGAGGCCGCCGGGGTGGCGCTCGATCCTGACGGACGCATCGTAGTGGACAAGTACCAGAACACCAGCGTCAAGGGCATCTACGCCGTCGGAGACATCACCGGACTGCTGGACCTGACGCCCGTTGCGGTCGCCGCCGGCCGCCGCCTGTCAGAGCGCCTGTTCAACGGCAAGCCGGACGAACACCTCGATTATGCGAATGTTCCAACGGTGGTCTTCAGTCATCCGCCAATCGGAACGGTCGGCCTGAGCGAACCGGAAGCCCGCCTGCAATTCGGCGATGCGCATGTGAAGGTCTATCAGTCCTCGTTCACCGCCATGTATACCGCGGTCACGCAACATCGGCAGCCAGCATGCATGAAGCTTGTCTGCGTCGGTACCGACGAGCGTGTGGTCGGCATCCATGGCATTGGACACGGTATGGATGAAATCCTGCAGGGTTTCGCCGTTGCCTTGAAGATGGGCGCCACCAAGAAGGACCTGGACGACACCATGGCAATCCATCCCACCGCGGCCGAGGAATTCGTGACGATGCGCTGACAGGTCATTCGCATGGCAAGCCGGTTTCGCGATAGTGATGCGTTCCGTGAATTGTTCGACTCAGTACTGCGCCGATGTATGGCCGAGAATCTTGTTAGTGGCGAAGGCTTTGCTACGGATGCGAGCGTCATCAAGGCGGATGTTCGGCGCCAGCATGCGACAAAAGGTGTACAAGAGATCGACCGGGGCAATCCCGATCAATGGACTCGTCCATTTCAGAGAATGCCTTGCTGCATTAGCCGCAGCCAATTCTCTCGTGGATCCACCGAAGTCTATCTAGCTGACGAATCCGGGGCTTCCCGGACGGCCAGGATGAGCTTCGGCATTCCAATGCGTAGTACTTGGAGTCGATGACGATTCCTGGATTAGAGATGTCGCCGTAGTGCACAAAGACCATTTCGACAACATCGGGTTGAACCCGGAAGTTCGCAGTCCGGCCAAAGCCATGCCGATCAGGACAGGAACCCAATAGGCCGTTTGGCTTCCGTCGGCACCTTAGGCACCTTGAGCAACAGTATTGATGCCTGAGTAAAGTGCTGTACCAGCGTTGCCGGCCCGCCGCCATCCGTCAGCCCTTCCATGCAAATCATCTGGCCACAGAGCCGCAGCTGGCGAATATGGAGGACAACGGATTGCCCGAATGATGCCAACATCGCGCCGACGACCTCCTCGTCCTTCGTTTGTGCCTCAAACTGCTTGATCTGGTCCACCAATGATTCATAGGCATACTCCGCCGGCGTTTTGTTTTCCGGCAGAGCCGGGACATTCACTTTCGGGATGACTGGATCCATCATCGCTTTCCTTTGTGACCCTGGGCACGAACGACTTCTCGCGCCGCTATTGATAAAATGATACCTGGTGCGTCCTTTGAGGAACTCTATTCAACCATGCTTCCGACTACGCCGCGCGCCTGGATACGCTTGCCAGTATCCGGAGGCCGCCTCGACTTGTTGAACCCATCACCAGAAGCATGGACTGATGAGGACCTGGCCGTGCGAATCGCCCGTACCTATCGCTGGGGCGGCGACTCGGCCTGGCCACTGCCGTTGTCGGTTGCACAGCACAGCCTGACCGTTCTGGCATTGCGAAGACAGTGGTCAAAGGAAACGCTGGGGGTCGAGCAGCAGCTGAAATGTCTGCTTCATGATGGCGAGGAGGCTTTCCTCTCGTTCGACTGCATTACGCCCCTGAAGGGCGTATTGGGACAGCCCTTCAAGGACGTCTGCGACCGGCTGATGGGCGCCATTGAGGAAAGGTATTCCCTACGAGCCTGGCAGCCGGAGGAATACCGAGTGCATAAGGAAGCCGACCGCATCGCCGCCGCCTGCGAGGCCGTCCATGTCGTCGGGTGGCAAAGACACGAAGTCCGCGACGTGCTTGGCATCACCCACTCGATTCTGAACGAAGATCCTCTCCCCCGTCCTTCCGGTTATGCACCGTGGGAGCCGTGGCCGGCTGACGTGGCAGCAAATCAGTTCTTAAAAGAACTACATACTCTTACCCAGGCTCACCGCCAATAATGCGGCGAAGTGGAGCATATCGAAGGAATGATTGATGAGCGTTTTTAGCAAACCCGTATTTGAAGGCACCGTCATCGTCGACGGTAACGAACTATTCAAAGGCCAGGGAGCTGCCAAGCAATGGGCCGAACAGGTTGGCAAGGAGCTTGGGGTGGTAGTTGAACCACGCAAGATCGGCACAGGATGGGCCCTGGCTGGAAACCTTGACGGCGTGGAGACCATCTGGGGTATCTACGGCCAGCGCCTCAAGCGCCTGACCATGGACTCCGGTAACGGATAAGCCGATTGGGTCCGCGATCCTTCCATCCCACCTCTTTGGGATGGAAGGATCGCGGACAGGGGGTATAGCATCCACGGACCAAATTAATGTTCAAGAGCTGTCTTTAATGGTCGGCACTCAACGGTGGTGGCGAAATACTCGGCAGCGGCTGTACGCCCTATGGTGAAGAGTGGATATGAATTTGTCGAATGCGGCCCTACCTCGACCCTTATAGTGTCGTGGAAAAGTAAAACGAAGGGCCAGCATCATTTCGCCGGCCCCCGCATGCTTGTTTTTCCGCCACCCTCGACTGCATTGCGTCGGGCTGTTTGCGGAGCGGCCTTAGAACTCTTCCCAATCACCACTTGATGAGGGCAAGGCTGCGACGTTCCGCTTGACCGGCGCTTGTGCCACCGATCGACCCGGACCGACTCGGCTGGTGATGCCCGGTGTGGTTGCCGCCGTGGTCGCCCGTTTCACCGGAATGGTAGGCGCATCGTGCTGCGCGCCATCGGTCTTGAAAACGGCAACCACCTGTGCGAGGTTCCCCGCCTGTTCCTGCATTGATTCGGCAGCCGCGGCCGCCTCCTCGACCAGTGCGGCGTTTTGCTGGGTAACCTGGTCCATCTGGCTGATAGCCTGATTGATCTCTTCAATGCCGGCACTTTGCTCCTGACTTGCCGACGCAATCTCATTGATGATATCGCTCACGCGCTTGACGCTGACGACCACTTCATCCATCGTGACGCCGGCCTGATCAACCAGCGCGCTGCCCACTTCCACTTTTCCGACCGAGTCGTCGATCAGCGACTTGATTTCTTTTGCCGCCGCGGCTGAGCGTTGCGCAAGCGTCCGTACCTCGGAAGCCACTACTGCAAACCCGCGCCCCTGTTCACCAGCGCGTGCGGCTTCCACCGCAGCATTCAGCGCCAGAATATTTGTCTGGAACGCAATGCCGTCAATGACACTGATGATATCGACGATCTTGCGCGACGAATCATTGATCGACGCCATCGTATCAATTACCTGGGACACGACCTGACCACCCTTGCTTGCCACGTCAGAAGCAGACGCGGCCAACTGATTCGCCTGACGGGCATTGTCCGCATTTTGCCTGACAGTCGAGGTCAGCTCTTCCATTGACGAGGCAGTCTCCTCGAGCGAGCTGGCTTGTTCCTCTGTGCGTGACGACAGATCCTGATTTCCGCTGGCGATCTCCGCAGACGCCGTTGACATGGCATGAGTACCACTCTGCACCTGAGTAACAATGCGTTGAAGGCTGCTGTTCATGGACTGCAAAGCCTGCAGCAACCTTCCGATCTCGTCCTTCGATGAGGACTCAATCTTGCTCGTCAAGTCACCGCCGGCAACTTTGGTGGCCACTTCAACGGCATAGGAGAGCGGCCTGGTGATGCTGCGCGCAATGATGAATGCGCACACCGCACCGAAAGCCACGATCAATGCAGTCAGCAAGCCCATCAACCGGGAACCGCGATTTGCTGCTTCCTCTACCGCGACAGCGTTTGCATCAATGGCTTTGCGCTGATGAGCGACCAGATCCTTCAGCAAATTTTCGTATTCGACCGAGTAGGGCAAATACTCTTGCTCAAGAATCCGCGTCGATTCGGCTGCATTGCCTTCGGCCTTGGCTTTGACGGCGGCATCCCGCGACTTCGCATACTTCTGCCTCACTTCACCGATCTTGTCGTACAGTGCGCGCTCTTCCTGGCTAGTAAGCAATGTCTCGAATGCCTTCTGGATTTCGCTCGAACTCTTGGAGGTAGCCTGAATGTCGTCTTTGAAGAACGTGACAAGCGATTCGTCGCTGCTTTTGACAATAGCGGATGTCCGGCGGATCGCACCATAGGTGTTCCGGTACCAATCGCTTGCCATGCGCTCCTTGGCGAGCGGCTTTTCCATCATTTCCTTGGTCGAATCCTTGACTCCCTGCAATTCGAGGATGCCGGCAATCGTAGAAATGATGGAAAGAGCAAGAATGACGGCGAAGCCAACGGCCAAGCGCGTCCCGATGCGGGAGTTATGTAGGAAGTTCATGAGTTTCAATGGTTGGGTATCCGGAACCGCTGGAGGGCGGCCGCTGCCTATTTGGCTGTACGGGGGCGTTTGAATTACCACTGCTTCAATTGGGGACGCATCGCTCGTGACAGGAACGGCATTATTTGCTTACATTCGCGGGCTGAACAAGCAATTAAATCCTGATGTATCTTCGAAGCAACATTGCCATATAGGCATTATCCGCGTTCGCTAGCGCGGGGCATCACCGCTGAATCCAGAGATTGCCTGGAACTCACTTCCGCAACTAGCACGATACAAACCCAGGCTCATCACATATAGACAGTAAGCCTTGGGTTCGGAACTGTGGACGCTGTATCTGCGCCGTCGCAAGTGGTGCCTCATGCACTCGAAAAAAGTCTGGAAGACGCCATAACGGGCCAACGTTCGCCGTGCCAGTCTTTCCGCACGGCCCATCCTGACGTCCCCCGGACGCTCCCATGGCATGCACAGGAGACCTTAGAGAAGTCATGGCGCGTTGATAGATACCGCTATCTTCTCGAAATCAGTTTTGCGACAGAAAGACGTCCCGTACGATGTTTCTGAGATGTACCAGCATCTGTTGTTCATCCATTTGCGTCTTGAGGTCCCGCATGTCAATGAAAGCATCTGCGCCGCGCACAGTGGCTGCGCTGCGAATTCCTGTAATAACGCTCGGAGAATGATGGGTTTCTTCACGAAGAACGAGAAAGAAAGGGACCAGGGACGCGGCTGGGTGAGCTTTTGCGGTAGCAAGTAAGTCGAACATTGCGCCTTGGTCGAAATGAACACCGCATACAATCAAACCGAAGGATTCGTCCAAGCCTTCCACAGCCTCTGCGAGACGATGGCGGATGGTGAAATCGAAGTGACCGTCGAGGACAGCTGACACAAGGTTATCGTCTTCAGGACGAACAGCAACCAGAACGCGTTTCGATGTCATCAGTATGAAGTTTCATTGGTTGGAAATTCACTTTCGATTATAGATCCATTTCATTATGGAAATTTTTTCGCTCGATCATGCACTGATGGCTGACCCGTGTTAATGGTTGGCGCTTCATTATCATTACCACTATAGGCCTGTCGTTGCATGAAATACGCGTTGAAATGGATTGATTGGCAAGCTGCCGTCAAGGTCACTTCCTAATCCACGGCTCTTGGCAGCACCGTCCTTCGAAAAGTACTTCGGCTGCGTTTTCACATAGCTCAATCGGGCAAGAAGCCCAAAGAAGTTTGATACCATTACGCCATGTATGGCTCCTTCAATCGCTTCCTGGCCTATCTATTACTGCTGCTATTGCCTGTACAGGCTCAGGCAACCGTAGCCGTTTTGAATTGCTATGTTGAAATGAAACGCGCCGTCGCGGTTGAGCATGTCATGGAAGACTGCCAGGATGCCTCGATGATGCAGCGGACCATGCAGGATACCGGCATCCCGGATCTCACGCCGCATACTGAATCTTCCCAGCCGTCTCACTCGTCTCCCTGTGGCATGAGCAGCAGCTGTCTGGCACTCGCATCGATTGCGGTCCTTCCTGATACCCGCACGATGTCAATCGACACATCGACGCGATCGTCGGGCTTTACCGACGAGTTCTATCTTTCCTATATTCCCGAGGGCTTGGAGCGTCCTCCTCGGCTTATTCGCGCGTACTTCCAAGACTGACTGCGGCGAGACGCCGCAAGATTGATGGCGTCTTAAGCGTGCAATTTATCTGCAACGCTTACGCAAGCCTCTTGCGCCGCGATACTGAGTTGTCGACTCACCAATATAGGAATTCAAGTATGAAATCGTTCTCTTTTTCTCCAGTTCTCCCGGCATTGTTTGCCGCCTCCGTTCTGACGGGGTGCGCCGGGTCCTTGGCAAACCCGGATACTCATAATTCATCCATGGCCGCCGGCATGGCCAACCATCATAAGATGATGGCAGATGGAGGCTGCAGCTGCTGCGGAATGCATAAAGGCGCAATGTCGAATGGCATGAAGCCAGGACAATCCATGCCGCAGCAAGGTGCAATGTGCATGCCCAGCAAGAACACGGGCAAGTCCGGATGTGGCTGCTGTGATATGGGCAAGATGGGTTCAGGCGGGTGCAGCTGCTGCGGAATGGATAAGCAATAACACCGCTGCAGATACCGATAAACAGCTAACGTAATGTAGGAGGCGCTCCGCAATCCATGTCGAGCGCCTCCTTGATACCTTGTAGCTGGCGATACCCCATTGAGTCCATGCCGGGAATTGGGATATCACTTCTCTTTTACGGCACGATTTCAATAGCTTGCCAAGATCACTGCAGCGCTAGGCAGATTCCATCCTGTGCGTGTCAGGAACCGGATATAAGCTTGGTCGAGTTCCGACAGAGAAAAGGCGACGCGATCTCGGTATTTAGAACAGTTTCACTGCGGGTCTTCGTCGTTGCTATAGCTCGCTGGAGCGTCTCCGCCTTCAGGAAGGGCCACATCGACACACTGATACCGCATGCCGCATTCGCAATGCATGGAAACCCCGGCGGCAAAAGCAATACGGTCAAGGCTGCCCCATTTATCCATCCGATCATTACCGCAAGACGGGCATTCGACCGGAAGCTCATATGCTAGAAGGATCAATCCGCCTCCACCTTTCCTTTGCCTCGATATCGGACTTCGCGGTTAGCCAAGCCATTAAGTTGACCTCCTTAGAGTGGTTTCACCCTGACCTGCCGGTGGATCCCGGACAGATTGCTGCCTCGGCCTCGACTATGCCGGCCAGGGTTAAAACCACTCTAGCAACGGCCCTTCTTTGCCTGACCCGGTGGGCAATGGCCTCCGCCAGCCGGGACTACCACCACAGGAGCAGGATCGACAACAACAACGGGAACCGGAGATGCTACGCGAACGGTAGCGGGCGTGACGGTACAGCCAACCATTGAGACAACTGCAATCAGCGCAAACAGGGAGCGGAACATCATAGGAAGAAATCCAAAGTGCAAGGAGGCGTAATGATAACGGGTGTTAGGAATTGCCGTTGCCACAGTCGTTTCCACGCAACATGCCACAGGACTTCGGTGAATGGCGGAATCGGTCTGTGAGTGTAGCCCGGAGCGCTTTTGGCCTGCCTGTAGCGAAAAAGGCTACGACCTGGTGTATCGGATTGGCAATGGAGATCATTCCAGGGTCCGTGCCCTGCGAGACTGGCTGGCTGAAGGCATCCCTGTTTTGTGTGAAACACGATTAGCAGAGGTATGACGACGGCAGCCTTGCACAAGGCTTGCCGGCCCGATATGGCCTGCATTACATCGAAGCCATTCAGCCCTTCTTCCCTGCTGAAGCGCTTCGTCGCTTTGGCTATAATCTTCGCCTTGTCCGCCGCCGTCGCCCGATTGGATCCGCCATGTCACTCCTCGACCACCAGCTTGAATTGTTGTCTCCCGCCAAAACCGCCGAGATCGGCCGCGAAGCTATCCTGCACGGCGCCGATGCCGTCTACATCGGCGGTCCGGCGTTCGGGGCGCGCCACAATGCCAGCAATTCCCTGGAAGACATCGCCAGCCTGGTGGAATTCGCCCACCGTTACCGTGCCCGCATTTTCGTGACCATGAATACCATCATGCACGATGCGGAACTGGAGACGGCGCGCAAGCAGATATGGCAACTTTATGACGCGGGTATCGATGCGCTCATCGTGCAGGACATGGGCCTGCTTGAAATGGACTTGCCGCCCATCCAGCTGCATGCCAGCACCCAATGCGACATCCGCACCGTCGACAAGGCGCGCTTCCTCGGCGCCGCCGGCTTCTCGCAGCTGGTGCTGGCGCGAGAACTCACGCTGGAACAGATTCGCAAGATCCGCGACGCGGTCGATACGCCGCTCGAGTATTTCATCCATGGCGCGCTGTGCGTGGCCTTCTCCGGGCAATGCTATATCTCGCATGCCGACACCGGCCGCAGCGCCAACCGCGGCGACTGTTCTCAGGCCTGCCGCCTGCCCTATACGCTCACCGACGGCGAGGGCCGCGTGGTGGCCTATGAAAAGCATCTGCTGTCGATGAAGGACAATGACCAGAGCCGCAACCTGGAAGCGCTGATCGATGCCGGCATACGCTCCTTCAAGATCGAGGGCCGCTACAAGGACATGGGCTATGTGAAGAACATCACCGGCCATTACCGCCTGCTGCTCGACGACATCCTGGAACGCCGCCCGGAACTGGCGCGCGCCTCCAGCGGCCGCACCCGCCTGCTGTTCTCTCCGGACGTCGACAAGAACTTCCACCGCGGCCACACCGACTATTTCGCGCAGGGACGCCAGGCCGACATCGGCGCCTTCGATTCGCCAAAGTACGTGGGCGTGGAACTGGGCACGGTCAGCCGCATCGGCGGCGATCATTTCGATCTCGTCACGAACATGCCGCTGGCCAATGGCGACGGCCTCAATTTCATGCACAAGCGCAGCACCGTCGGTATCCTGGCCAACCGGGCGGAAAAGCTGCGCGAAGATGCGGAAGGCCAGCACTGGCGCATCTATCCAAATGAAAGCCTGTCCACCCTGACCGGCCTGAAGGTGGGCAGCGTCATTCACCGCAACCGCGACCACCAGTGGGAAGGCTCGCTGCACAAGAAATCTTCGGAACGCAAGGTGGCGCTGCGGCTGGCGCTGTCGGAACACGCCGACGGCCTGCGCCTGTCGCTGACCGACGAGGACGGCATCACCAGCATCACCGAGGCAAACATCCCGCTGCAGCCGGCGCAGCAGGTCGCGCAGGCCGAATCCGCATTGCGCACCAGTCTCGGCAAGCTCGGCAACACCATGTTCGAGGCGGAGCGGGTGGAGCTGTCGCTGTCGCAAGCCTGGTTCGTGCCGGCGGCGGCCATCAATGCGCTGCGCCGCGATGCCATCGCGGCCCACGAGGCGGCGCGCCTGGCTGCGTGGCAGCGTCCGCCGCGCAAGGCGCCCGTCGAACCGCGCCCCGCCTACCCGGAAACCCAACTTTCCTATCTGGCCAACGTCTACAACGAAAAGGCGCGCGCCTTCTATCACAAGCACGGCGTGCAGCTGATCGATGCGGCTTATGAAGCGCACGAGGAAGCCGGCGAAGTATCGCTGATGATCACCAAGCACTGCCTGCGCTTTTCCTTCAATCTCTGTCCCAAGCAGGCCAAGGGCGTGCAAGGAGTGCAGGGGCAGGTCAAGGCGGAACCGATGACGCTGGTCAGCGGCAACGAGCGCTATACGCTGCGCTTCGACTGCAAGCCCTGCGAAATGCATGTGGTCGGCGCGATGAAGCCGGGCATCCTGAATTCACCGCCGCCGTCGGCCGTGCCGTACAGCCCGCTGGTGTTCCATCGCAGGCGGCCCGCTGCCTGAGGCAGATGACCTGCAATGGCAGGCCTCATGAAAAAAGCCCCCTGCGGCAAGGCCGCAGGGGGCAAGTTAGTTCATCCGGAACTAACGAGAGACACAAGACACATTAAACCTTTGCCACGCCGGCACCCGCCAGCTTCCTGTTCTTTTCGGTCAGCGAGCGGATCAGGCCATCCAGGCCGCCCTTGCTGATTTCGGCGGTAAAGCTGCCCTTGTAGGTTTCGATGAGCCAGGCGCCGAGCAGATTGACGTCATAAACCTTCCAGCCCTCGCTCGACCGGTGCAGGCGGTAGCTGAGCTGCATCGGGTCGCCGCCGCGCGCCTGCGACACCTGGAAGCGCACTTCCGCCTCGGTGTCGTCGACATGGCTGCGCTGCGGCCGGAAATCGGGCTTCTGCGTGCCGATCTGCGCAAGCGCTCCGGCATAGGTATGCATCAGCAATGCGCGAAACTCGCTGATCAGCTGCTGCTGTTGCTGCGGCGAAGCCTCGCGCCAGTGGCGGCCGACCGCCATTGACGTGGTGCGATGGAAATCGACATGCGGCAGGATCCTGGTTTCCACCAGCTGCTGGATGCGCTTGCGGTCGCCGGCCTTGACATCCTTGTCGCTGCGGGCAATTTCCAGCACCTCCTGGGTCACGCGCTGGACCAGCGCTTCCGGGGCTTCCTGGACATCCGCCGCTCCCGCGGCGGGAATGAGCCCGGCCAGGCCGAAAGCAAAAGCCGCGACTGCCGGCAATAGGATTTTCTTGATATTTTTCACGACGACCTCTGGTGCTTTAATTTCTGTTGCTTCAATCTGGTGCCTGGCGCCAATCTCAAGCCATGCATTGCATGGAATCGGTCCGGCGCCGGCGGCGCATCGGCATGTGGCAAGGCTGTATTGTAGGCAGCAAGCGATCCGCGATAAACGGGCTCCGGACGAACTCACTGTTCCGTCAGCGTGCACAATCGGCCCTGCCGGAACGCCGGGCCAGAACCGGAACGGGGGCTGACAATCTGGAAAGCATCCGATACATACGCGTCGCCTTCAGGGCGAGGCCGCATGATATCCCCGTCCGCAACGCCGCAGCGAGCGGCCGCCGGCATCGCGGCCGCTGCAGACCCCGGCGGCGATCAGGCCGGTGACCGCGAGCATTGCCGCGGTGTGAATTGCCACTGCGACAAGCGCCGGCAGCAGGGAGTCCGAAGCCGCGACCTGCCGGGCGGCACCGTTTCCCATGCAGAGCGGGATCAGCGCCGGCAACAGCATCAGTCCGGCGCCGTGCGCGGTAGCCATCATGAAGGACGCGCCGCATGCCCTGCCGGCGCGCATGCCGCCCCGGACTCGCGGCACGCCAGGTGGATGACAGCGGCGGCGATTGCCAGCCCGCCCGCAATCCACTGCATTGCCTCGCGGTTCACCGACAGGCCGAACATCAGAACGGCGGCCACGAGCGCTACCGATGCGGCATGTCCGGCGGCAATTGGAATCAGGGCTCGCAGCGCACGCCGCCGATCATGCGAACGCCAACCCCAGGCCGCGGCGAACATCCAGCCGGTCGCCGGGTTGAGCCCGTGCAGGGCGCCGACCGAGGCAACCGCCAGCCATGGGTAAAGGCTCGTCATGACGCAGGCTCCCGCTCAGTCCATGCATTCCTCAGGCCTGCGCATGGCAGCATGAACCCGCCGCTTGCGGCCTGGCAGCCGGCACCGGTTCATAGCGGTCATGATGCCGCACCCAATCCATGGTACGAACCGGATTATGTTCATCACGGCCCTTGGGCACGAGATCGAGCAGCGCATATGTACCCATCATCACTTCCACGCCGCGCCCGTAGGTCGAGTAGGTGTGGAAGACTTCGCCGGCATCGTTCTTGTAGAAGATGCTGATGCCGGGCGCTTCCTCGCTGGGGAATGGCTGCATGGTGTAGTTGTAGCCGACCTCGCCGCGGCTGCGCTCTTCCGGCGTGAAGCTGACGCCGAAGTCATGGTTGAAGTCGCTGCCATGCGAGGATACCCACTTGAACTTCCAGCCCATGCGCTGGCGGAAACGCTCGATCTCTGCCAGCGGCGCACGGGAAACCACCAGCAGCGCAAGATCCCGCTGCGCGAGGTGCACGTTCATGCCGTCGATATGATCGGCCATGTAGGAGCAGCTCGGGCATCCCTGTTCCCAGCCGGGGCCGAACATGAAATGCTGCACGAGCAGCTGGCGCCGCCCTTCGAACAGCTCTGCGAGCGTGCGTCGTCCATCGAGCCCTTCGAAAACATAGTCCTTATCGATACGCACCCACGGCAGCGCCCGCCGCTCGCGTGCAAGCCGGTCGCGCAGTTGCGTCAGTTCCTTCTCATGCGCCAGCAGCGTCATGCGTTCTGCGATCCAGCGTTCCCTCGACACGACGCGATGGTTTGCCGTGCCGGTTTCCGTAGTTCCGATGGCCATTGTGTTCATTGTATTCATGGAGATCTCCTTGGCTCGACGAGCCGCCGTGCGTTTCCGGGTTTGCGCAATGCGCCGCCCCTGCCTTCGTAACGATGCAACGTCCGGGCACGGGGCGGTGCCGGTTGACGAGCGGGCCGGCGGCCCGCCGATGCTGCGGATCAGGCTGCGGATTTCGGTGCCGTGGGCGCCGCCGCGGGTTCCTCCTTGGGCCGGCGTACGGCACGTATCTTTCCGCTCGGGCCGCCGCCGCAGTAAAACAGGCCGCCGCCGTCGGACTCGAGTCCGCTGACGCCCGTACCCTGCGGCATCTCGAGCCGCTCCAGCACGGCGCCGCTCCCCGGATCGATGCGGCGTATGTCGCTGTCATCGCCTTCCCAGGTTCCATGCCACAGTTCGCCCTCGACCCAGGTCACGCCGGTGACGAAGCGGTTGGACTCGATGGTGCGCCGGATGGCGCCGGTCGCGGGATCGACCTGGTGGATCCTGCGGTCGCGGTATTGGCCCACCCACAGGCTGCCTTCGGCCCAGGCAAGCCCCGAGTCGGTTCCCTGGCCGGGAGCCGGAATCGATGCCACGACCTTGCCGGTGGCGGGATCGATCTTGTCGATGCGCGCTTCGGCGATCTGATAGAGGTAGGTGCCGTCGAAGGCGGTGCCGGCATCGCAGGCACAGTCGAGCGCTTGCGCGGTCGTGCCGCTGTCGGGATCGAAGGCGATCAGCCTGGCCCCGGTGGCGGCCCACACATGCTGGCCGTCATGGGTCACGCCATGTATGCGCTCGGCGCCGGCAAACGGCCCGTACTCGCGCACGATCTCGGCCGTGCGCACCTTTTCCCTTGGATTTTCCTTGTTTGTCTTGCTGGACATTGCTCCTCCTTGTTCCTTGTTGTGCGCCCGGATCAGGCGCGGCAAGGCAACTTTAACCAATTGGCAGCGAAGGGGGGAGTAACAAGATCGTCGTGAATTCCGCGAGCGGCGCCGACAGCCAGCGGCGCGCCCTTGCCTGTCCGATGGAGCGGACCCGTCCGTCAGCCTCGAGCTCCGCGAGTGCTCGCTGCACCGTGCGCTGGCTCGTTCCCAGGGCCTGCGCAAGCGCCGAGGTCGACCAGGCCGCGCCGTCGGAGAGCAGTGCGACCAGCGCTCCCGATTCACCGTCCACGGGCGGTGCAAGGACGGCGACGGCGCGGTTGTCGTGCGGCTTGAGAAGGAATCCGCGAGGAGTGGCCTCGATGCCGGCCATTGCTGCGATCAGTGCGCGCAGCCGGCCGATCTCGACCCTCAGGCGGGAGCGGTGCGTCTCGTCGGCATGTCGCGTGCGGAACGCGGAGGCGATCAAGGCTTCGCGATCGGCAGCGCCGGGCCATGCTTCGGCGAGGGTCCGCGCGAGGGTAAACAGCACCGGCCGGCGCGCCAGAGGCAGCCATGCCGCCTCGGTGCCGAGCCTGCGGCGGCAGGCGTCGATCACCAGGGTGTCCGACTTCAGGAGTGCGGAAACTTCGTCCAGGCGCAGCGACTGTCCGCCCGCAGCACCCGCCACGCCTGCTCCAGCTCCGGCAGCAAGGCGACGCGCAGCCGGGCGCTCGAGCGCGGCCCGCGCTTCCGTGACTTCAGCCAGCAGCGCCGGCACGCGCGCGCTTTCGGCGGCCTGGTGCGCGCGTGCGAGCGCTGTCCGGGCCGTGTCGATCTGCAGCGAGCGCAGCGCCAGTTCCGCCATGGTCAATTCGGCGATGGCGGCAAGCGGGAGCGGCAGCGGGCGCGCATCGAACCGCGACAGCAGGGCCCCGGCTTCGCCGAGACGGCCAAGCAGCAGGAAGCGGCGTGCCGCAACGAGACGTGCATGCAGCGCGTTGGCGTGATCGGCATGCGCGTCCAGCGTAGCCGCGGCTGCGGCCAGCGGTCGCGGCGAGCCGCCGAGGTCGCGCATGGCCAGCGCCACTTCGGCATCAGCCACGACGCAGCGGGCACGCGCCAGTTCCTCGCGCGCACCGAAGCCGCGGGCCGCGCGCTTGAGGAGTTCACGCGCGCGAGGATATTCGCCAAGCTGGGCCATGGCAATGCCCCGCAATGCCAGCGCCGGAGGATCGTCGCGCAAGGCCACGCGCTTCAGGGCGCCGAGCGCGTCGCCGGCGGCAAGCGCGCGTGCGGAGGCGGTAATCAGGGAATCCATGGCGACAGCTTAACGCAATCTCCAGCCATGCCATTGAATTGCACATCGTCGGCATGCATCAGGCCGGAGTGCGGCGGCTAACCGGTACATGCCACGATGGCTGTCATGGCGTCTGTGTATGACTGCATACGCTTGCGCCTCATCAACCCTGCATTTTGTGCGGAGCGTAAAGGTGTACGACAGCACGGCATGGCAACGACCTTCGCCCGTGAACCCTGAACCACGGTCGCGCGGCGTTGTCAGATCAGCATGATGAAGATAGGGCGTGGTCACGGGAAGGAATCGCACCACCGATCACGCCAAAAGAGCCTCCATGCACCGCACAGAAAAGACTGAAACAAGCAACGTTGGCACCAAGACCAGGAAGGATGGAGAAGGCCTGCCGGGCGGCATCGGCACCCGGGTCAGGATGCTGCAGGGAGCACGCGTGCGCCAGGCATTCATCGCCATGCGGTCGAGTTTCTGGTTTCTCCCGGCGCTCATCGTCCTGGCTTCGATGGCGCTTGCATTAGGCCTGGTGGAGCTGGATCAGCATGCCGGCAAGGCATGGATGCAATGGAACCCGCGATGGTTCGAGAATGATGCGGAGGGCGCCCGCAGTATCCTGCAGACGATTGCCGGCTCGATGGCCACCGTCGCGGGCGTGGTCTTTTCCATCACCATCGTCGCGCTGGCGCAGGCATCGACCCAGTACACCACCCGTGTCCTGCGCAATTTCATGCGCGACCGCCTCAACCAGTCGATGCTCGGCATCTTCATCGGCGTCTTTCTCTACTGCCTGCTGGTGATGCGCTTCATCAATGACAGCTTCGTTCCTTCGGTGGCGCTGCTTGCGGCCGTGGCGCTGACGATCCTGGCCAGCGCCACCTTCATCATCTTCATCCACCACATCGCCTCTTCCATCCAGGCTTCGGAACTGGCGAAATCGATCACCTTGGAAACGATGGCTGCGCTGGACACGGAATTTCCGGCGCACGGCTCGCCGAATCGCCATCCGCACGATAGCGCCGCGCCGGAAGCGACATGGCAGCCGCTGCCCGCGCGGGACGTGGGCTATATCCAGACCGTCGACGTGCAAGCGCTCATCGACTTCGCCTGCCAGTACGACACTATCGTGCGCATGGAATGCGACGTCGGCGATTTCGTGGCGCAAGGCTGGACCATGGCCTATATCGCCGGAACGCAGCCGGCCAGCGAAAAGATGATCGAGTACGTCAACCATATCTATGTGGTGGACAGCTACCGGACCATCGACCAGGACGCGGCGTTCGGATTCCGCCAGCTGGTCGACATTTCCCTCAAGGCGCTGTCGCCCGGAATCAACGATACAACCACCGCGGTAACCTGTATCGAACACCTGTCCGCGCTGCTGGCTTATTGCGCGCCGCGTCCGGTGCGCCCGCCATGGCATGTGCACGATGGAAAATTGCGGCTGATCGCGCAGCCGCGCAGTTTTGATTATCTGGTGTCGCTGGCGTTCGAACAGATCCTGGAAAATGCCAAGGGCAATACCGAAATTCTCCTGCGCCTGATGGCGGCGATCGAGAGGATAGCGGACTCGCTTTGCGACATCGAGCGATTGCAGCCGCTGCGGGAGCAGCTGGATGCAATCGCCGAAATCATCGAATCCGAAACCAAGACCGCGAACTCCCGCCGCCGGCTGCAGGAAAGGCTGTCCGCCGTACGGCAGGCACTCGAGGAAAAAAAGGGAATGTCGCCCGCTGAAGTCGCGCGCCTCAGATCGCGATGAGACGACATGCCTTGTAGCTGGCCGCGCAGGCTGCGGCGGGCCTGCAGCGCGGCCGCTCCGCAGCACGGCAGAGGACAGAGGGCAACCACAAGACATTGCATCAACCCCGCCAGCGCCTTGAAGCGGGAGCGGCATTCCCGCCCTGTCGCCTTCAACGCGCCTTGCGTTTCTTCGTGATGGTGCTCATCAGCTCGCTTATGCTGACCGGCTTGACCATATGGTCGTCGAATCCGGCTTGCGCGGTGGATGCCTTGTCGCGGTCCTGGCCCCAGCCGGTCAGTGCGACGAGCAAGGGCTGAGCCTGGGCGGCGTATTCGCGGATGCGCCGCGCCACATCGTAGCCGCTCATGTCAGGCAGGCCCAGGTCCAGCAGGATGACATCCGGCGACATGCGTTCGAACGCCTCGATTGCGGACTGGCCGGTGTGCACCGCGCTCACTTGATGGCCAAGTATCTCCAGGATCTGGGCCGTCGTGGTAGCGGCATCGACATTGTCGTCGACCAGCAGGATGCGAAGCGCCTCCTTTTGGGCATCTTCCGTCGGCGAGGAAGAAACCGGTCCGGGCGATGCGGGGTCACTGCCCGAGGCATGCGGCAGATGAACGGCGAATTCGCTACCCTTGCCTTCCCCGTCGCTGCGCGCAAGCACAGTCCCGCCATGCAGGCTGACCAGTCCCTGCACCAGAGACAAGCCGATGCCGAGGCCGCCGTGGCGGCGGTCGATCGGATGCTCTACCTGCGTGAACATGTCGAAGACCTTGGTCAGCATGCCGGCGGGAATGCCGATGCCGTTGTCACGCACGCGAACGATATATTCCTCCGGCGCCGCTTCCACTTCCACATGGAGCTGCCCCCCGGGCAGGGTATATCGCGCCGCATTGTTGATCAGGTTGGAAAACACTTGCGCCAGGCGCACCGGATCACAGACGATGTCCGTCGGCACGCCGGGAAGCGAAATCGACAGATTGTGGCGCGCCGCCTGAACATGCGGCTGGCTGGTTTCGACAGCCGCATTGATCACGTTGGCCAGCGTGGTCCTTTCCTTCTGCAGCACGATCTTTCCGGCGGTGATGCGCGAGATGTCGAGCAGATCGTCAACCAGCCTTGCCAGCTGCTGCGCCTGCCTTTCCATGAGCCGGGCCGATGACATGATGCGGCGCGTGTCTTCCGGCGCCAGCTTGATGATTTCCAGTCCGTTGATGATGGGCGCCAGCGGATTGCGCAATTCATGCGCCAGGGTCGCCAGGAACACGTCTTTTCGCCGATCCGATTCCTTGAGCGTGCTGTAGAGCTCCGCGTTTTCAATGGCGATCGCCGCCCGCCGGGCGAGGTCCTCGGCCATGGCAAGGTCTTCGAGCGTGTAGCTTCGCATCGATTCGGCGGCGACGAAGGTCAGTACCCCGAGGCACCTTCCGTGTGCCATGAGGGGCGCGCAGATGTAGGACGTCAGGCCAAGCGAGCGCAGGATGCGCTTGTATTCGGGATCGATGTCCGCCACCTCGAACATCTCTTCGGTAATGAGGGGAACAAAGATCGACTTGCCCGTGCGGACCGCTTCCCAGGCACCGTTCGGGCTTTTTTTATCCGGTGGAAAGCGCTTCTGAAGCTCATGGGCCAGCGCCACCTTTTCGGGATCGATGTGCGCTACCGCCACGCGGGAAAGAATATCCGGAGCGGCCAGCAGATCGACCGCGCACCAGTCTGCAAATCCCGGCACGGCGAGTTGCGCAACCTTGTCCAGCGTGCCCTGGCGGTCCACGAACTCGGCCAGTTCCGCACTGGCCTGCGCCAGAAAGGCGAGGTCCCTCTCCTTCCGCAGGCGTTCCGTGACGTCGATGCAGACACCCGCTATCTTTTCCACCTCGCCGCCTTCGCCAATAAAGAGCACCGCCTGGCTTTCAAGCCAGTGGATGCTCTTGTCCGGCCAGACGATGCGGTATGCGCAGCGATAATCTTCGTTTCGGGCCAGCGCCGATTCCACCACCTTTGCCAGCGATTCCCGATCCTCCGGATGGACATGCTCCAGATACTCAGCCATTGGAAGGCTGCGCACGCTCTCCGGCAATCCATGCAATTCGGCCATGCCATGCAGCCAGTGCCCCTGGCCGGTCCGCAAGTCCCAATGCCAGCCGCCCATGCGTCCGGCCTTGAGCGCGAGCGACATCCGCGCCTCGGTTTCGGCGGCCTTGGTTTCCAGCTGCTTCTTTTCCGTGATGTTGGTGGCAAGGACCGTCACTCCAGCCTGCGACGGAAAGAGATGGTTCTCGAACCATTGCCGGGTCTTTTCATAAAAACTCAGCACGGTGGCCTTTTGCTGTGTCTGGAATGTCCATTCCAGGGCCTTGGAATAAGCGCTGCCGGCGTATTCGGGAAACAGCTCCTGATGGGTCTTCCCCATGATGGCTTCCGCCGTCAGGCCCACGAATTCCGCTGCCCGGGCGCTGACGAAGGTGACGCGCCCCTGGCTGTCGTAACTGATCACATACTCCGCCACGCTTGCCAGGATCAGCGACAGGTATTGCCGGGCCGCCGCGAGCTCTTCCCGTTCCCGCTTCTGCACGGTGATGTCGCGCTGTACGCACACCCAGAAAAGCTGGCCGTTATGCCGCAATGCGGTGATGCGCGAGTGCGTAAAGAAGGTCGCGCCTTCCCTGTTCCGGTTATGCCACTCTCCCTCCCACACGCCATGCTGGCGCAGAGTATCCATCACCCCGCTGACGATACGGTCGTTTTCGCCAGCCTGGTAGGCGTTGAGTGCGGTGACGTGCATCCCGATGAGGGCGCCCCGCGCATAACCGAACATCGCGTCCTCGGCGGGGTTCGTATAAATGATGATCCCGTCTTCGGTCGAAACGCTGACGCCTTCCGACATGCTGTCCAGTACCATTTCATGAAAGGCGCCGAGCACCGATGACGGATCGGGCATGGAAGGCAAGGCATGTGTGTCGATGACATCGGGGATGGGCGGGATATCAAGTGACATGGATTTCTCTTTTGGACAGGACGACTGTTGCGGTCGGAATGCATTGCTTGACAAGGCGTCCGCGCGGATTCCGCATTCAGCGACCCATTCTAAGCCAGGCATGGTGCCGAAACAAATAATCCCGGCCGTGCTGCTTTGAAGCTCCTCCCGCAACCTCTTCCGGGACGGTTATTTTCAGGGCCGGCTGGCGCAGCATTTGCAAGTCCATCGGCCCGGCCGGCCCTGCGGATAGTGGATAGTGAGGCGTACGAAAGCTTCCCTTCGCTGACTCCGGTTGCTGCCGCAGGATGCAGGACAGGTTGGCAAAACCGCCAGACCAGCGGCGAGAAGCTGGAGCGGATTGCAGGTGGGTGGCTGGAAGAATCGGTTTGCCTCGGGAGGCGGGGCAAGGCGGGAGAATCGGCCCTAGGCTGTGTTTGATAAGCCGCTGCGCGATCCGGATTGGCGCCTGCGGTGCTCGGCGTACCCTGCGTACGCGTGCGCTCACCGGCGCCAATCCGGACCGCTCGCAACCCTATCAAACACAGCCTAGTGGTATGAGTTGGAAATTTGTTGAAAGCCAATGTGGCGAAATCATGTCGAGGCAAGGAAAAAAGCACAGCAAGGCCGCGCCTTGTCATTCGTTGCGCGTATTGTTGACGCAGTATCGGCATGCTTCCCGTCCACCATTTGATCAACAAATGTTTAACTCGCACCACTAGGGCCTGGGAATCTCGATGCGCTTGGGAAGGCCGAGCACATTCGGCAGGATCTTCTCCCGGTACACCTGGAACAGGCGTTGCAGTTCTTCCATCGGTGCGTCATGATCATCGACACGGATATCGCACAGCGCATATTCCTCGGCCGAAAATACGAGTATGTTCACCGAACGCTCGCCCTTGAGGTCTCCACCGGCCTCGTCTCCCGCCAGCAAGGCCAGCATGAGCCGTTCCGCCAGGTCGAGATGCTCGGTGCCGTGCATTGTCTCCAGCGCTCTTTCCAGCACCTGCGGCCCGGGCAAGCGGTTTCCCTGGACGCTGCAATGGCGTCCTTCAAGATGCCCCGACCACTTGACGGTTCCGGTGCCGGTCCACGCCGCCGTTCGTCCCTGGTTGTCGACGACGCCTACCTGTCGCCTGTGTGCATTCGCGTCCGTGGCCATAACGCGCCTTAGCGCTTCGTCGGCAGAGGCGCCCTGCTCGAGAAGCCGCAGCCCATCATAGGCGAGATACGGGTTGGTCAGCGCTTGCGAGGCGATGGCGCCGACATTGGCAACCGCATGGCATGCAAGCTTGCCTACGGCCTGCACCGCGGTTGCGGCAGCCACGCCGATCTGTCCGGTGCGGCTGCAACGCGCGACGATGGAAAACGTCATGACATGTCTCCAAGGCAAATCAGCTGCGATCCGTGCATTGAATCACGGTACTTCCACTAGAGAAGAGTAAAGAAAAGAGAAGTCGTTCCCGAACAGAACGCCGCCGCAATGGCTTTCCGGCATCGCCCCGCTGCACTCGCACTTGCCTTTGCACTTGCACCGGCATGCGCCATCGGGTCAAGGTGCGGATTTCACATCAACGGCCGACGCCCTGCTTCTGTCCACGCCGGCGGGACGCCCTGCCCCTTCGAACACGTCCCCGCCCCGCCCGGCAATAGAGCGGATGCGGCAATGCTTCCGATAAGCACAAGCGCATTTCCCCGATTATGCCGATTTCATGAACAGTGAATCCAGAGAAAGGCGGTTTATCTATTCCGGCTGGCTGGCTATAGTTCAGTCACTGCGTCACTTGCAAAACGAAAGTAACAAGCCGGTTCGCCGGCGGGCGTGCAAGTCTCGCTGCAATCAAGTTATCAACTTAACGTCTCAGGAGAATGAACATGAAAGCCAAATCGCTGATTACCGCCCTGCTGCTTACCGTCACCGCCGGCGCTTACGCGCAGGAATTCGTGCAGCCGGATGCCGGTTTTGTTTCGACAAAGACCCGCGCCGAAGTCGTGCAGGAACTGGCCGAAGCCAATGCCGCCGGCACCTCTTCGGTTGCCATGAAAGACAGCGACTATCCGGTCGCCGCCGCGCAAGCTGCTTCTGTCGTCCAAGCCAGGACGCGCGCGGAGGTGGTCGCCGAACTGAAAGAGTACAAGCGCGAAAATCCGCGCGGCTATCTCTACAGCTACTACTTTGGCCACTAAAGCGGTTTCACCCTGCACTGCCTGCCGACCCCGGACAGGTTGCCGCCCTCGAAAGCGCCGCGGGAACATGGCGCTTTCGAGGGCGGCGGGCGGCGGGGTTCCCCTTATCCCTCGTGCCGGAAATTGGCAGACGCCCCTCTCGCGGCGGCGTCTTTCGTGTTGAGCGCGGCCCGGATCCGGTCCGCCAGCTCGGTGCGCCGGTACGGCTTTACCAGCATGGAGTAAGTTGCCGTATTGATGCCCTGGCTGGACAGTTCATCCATGTAGCCGGTCGCAAACAGCACGGGCAATTCCGGAATCCGCTGCCGTGCGCGCTCGGCCAGTACCAGGCCGTTTATCCCGCCCGGCATCATGATGTCCGTAAACAGCAGGTCGATTTTTCCGGTGCGGTCGAGAAGCTTCAGCGCTTCTTCACCGCTGTGCGCGGCGAGCACGCGATAGCCGATGGAACGCAGATACGCATCCGTCACCTGCAGCACATCGTCGCTGTCCTCGACGAGCAGGATGGTCTGCGGCTCGGTTTGCAGGTCCGGCATCAGGTCGGGAATGTCTTCGGGCTCCGGCGGCACGGTGCGCTCCGTCGCCACGGGGAAGATCATGTGAACCGTCGTACCCTTGCCGGGCGTGCTTTCGATCTCCATGCGTCCCTGCGACTGCTGGACGAAGCCGTGCACCATCGCCAGGCCGAGCCCGGTTCCCGTTTCCTTGGTGGTGAAGAAAGGCTCGGTCGCACGGTGCGCGACTTCGGGTGCCATGCCCTCGCCCTCGTCGATCACGCAAATCACGACATAGGTCCCGCTCGGCAGATGATGCATGTCGGTGCGGTCCTTGTCATGGATGGTGGCCGTCGCAATGGTGATCTTGCCGCCCCTGGGCATGGCATCGCGGGCATTGATCAGCACGTTGAGCAGTGCCATCTCCATGTGCGTCGGATCGATCGTGCACGACGGAAGCCCCGGCTTCAGATCCAGCCGCAGGTCGACCTTGTCGCCCAGCGTGCGCACCAGCATTTCGCTGAACTCGACCACGAGCGCGTTGAGACTGACGCGCCTGGGTTCGAGGCGCTGCTTGCGCGCGAAAGTCAGCAGTTGCTGCGTGAGCCTTCCGCCTTTTTCCGCGGCGCGCTGGGCATGGTCCAGCGCCTGCAGGACCGTGGCGTCGTTGCGCATCCGCTGTTCGATGACTTCGAGATTGCCGGTGATGACTTGCAGGAGATTGTTGAAGTCGTGCGCGAGGCCGGCGGTGAGCTGGCCAATCGCCTCCATCTTCTGCGCATGCCGGAACGATTGTTCGGAAACCCGCCGTCTCGTGATGTCGATCTGCGAGGCGAACCAGTACAGCAGCTTGCCATTCTGGTCGAAGATCGGGCCGATGAATAATGCGTTCCAGAATGAAGTGCTGTCGGCCTTGTAGTTCAGGATATCCACGGCGACCGCGCGCTGTTCCTTCAGTGCTGCGCGTACCTCGGCCACCGTATCGGGGTCGGTGAGTTCGCCCTGCAGGAAACGGCAATTTCTTCCGAGCACATCCTCTTCGCGATAATTGGTCAGATCCAGGAAGGCGCGGTTCACGAACACGATCGGGTTGTCCGGCTGGTTGGGATCGGTGACAACCATTGGCATGCGTGTCATCTCGACCGCGGCAAAGAATACGCTGCTGCGATCGTCGAGACCGGGACGCGTGATGTAGCTGGCCTGCCAGTGCCGGACTCCAGGACCTCCAAGCGGGTGGTAGGCATTGCCTTCCAGTTCCCCGTCGGCCTGCACGCCGACGCTGGCGCCATCGCCCTGCACATTGAGAGTTTTCTTGTCGTCGTCGTCGCGCTTGCCGCCAGTTGCCATATTCGCTCCGGTATACCCAGCCGTTCTACTGCATCATGACCTTTTAAAAGACTGACCCGGCGCAGGACGTATCGTCGGGAATGTTCGATTGACGATTATGCAAGCGCCATACCACATACGGACTTCCCGCCCGCAAGGCAGTTCCGTCACGGCGCCGAACTCATCGGAGCCGGAACAACGGACACATCCGGGATGTCTGCATAATGCCTGTCCAATCCTGCAAGACGTTTCAGTGCCGCTGATCGAGCCGTGAAGAACGGCGTTTCGAGGTACGACTTCCTAGTTCTGCCAACTGTGAACCGCCGCGTCGTTTGGTGGAGCAGCGGCAAGACCAGTAAAATGCCGGGCGGCAGCTCTTGCTTGACCGATGACAATCGCCGCAACGAACAGTGCAGTGAGTTCCTAGCGGTGCGAGTTAAACATTTGTTGATCAAATGGTGGACGGGAAGCATGCCGATACTGCGTCAACAATACGCGCAACGAATGACAAGGCGCGGCCTTGCTGTGCTTTTTTCCTTGCCTCGACATGATTTCGCCACATTTGCTTTCAACAAATTTCCAACTCACACCACTAGTGATCTTTGCAAAGAACACCCGTTTTTATGAAACATATTCTTGTTGTCGATGATGCCGAGGCAATTGCATATCTTTTTTCCAAGTATTTCCAGCGGCATAGATTCCGGGTCAGCATTGCCGCAGATGGGCAAGCCGCGCTCCGGATCAGCGAAACCGATCCGATCGACGGCGTTGTCACGGACTTTCGCATGGCAGGCATGGATGGACGCGAACTGGTCCAACGCTTGCGGTCCAGACAGCCGGACCTGCCGGCGATCATCGTGTCGGCCTTTGCAAGCGATGCGCCGGATGAGGACCACCGCACGAAAATCTTCAGCAAGCCAGTCGATCCGATGATCCTGGTGCACCGGATGAGCGACATGCTTGTCGATGTCGAGACCGTGAGAAGCATGAGACCGGACGCGCTGCCGTAGGGCAGATCGCAAGTCAGCGAAGGTCAGCGAAGGGCCGCGCATGCGGCAAAACCTCAATCCACCATTCATCCCGCGACGGCAAACACCGTATCCGCGTCCACCGGCTTGGTGAGATGCATGTCGAATCCGGCTTCGGCGGCACGCGCCTTGTCCCCCTCCTGGCCGTAGCCGGTCAGGGCGATCAGCTTGCCGTGCCAATGCGGCAGCCGTGCGCGCATCATGCCGGCAAGGGCAAAGCCGTCGATGTCGGGCAGACCGATGTCGAGAAACGCAATGTCCGGCACAAACTCGCCGAGCAAGGACAGTGCCGCACGCGCATCATGCGCCATCCTCACTTCATGTCCATGCAGCTTCAGCAGGCTGGCGAGCATTTCGGCGGCATCGACATTGTCGTCCACCACCAGGATGCGATGGGCCTGCACGCCTGTGGAGACCTCGTTCTGCAATGGCTGCTTCTGCGGTGCATCGATTGACGGCAGTATCACCTTGAATTCGCTGCCCTGGCCCGGCCCGGAGCTAACCGCCGTCACCCGTCCGCCATGCAGTTCGACGATGCTACGCACGATCGCCAGTCCCAGGCCCAGTCCCCCGGAGGAACGGGCGAGCGATTGCGGCGCCTGGTAAAACGGCTCGAAAATCCTGGTCACCGTTTCCGGCAGCATGCCCGCGCCTTCGTCGCGAATGATGATGCCTGTCTCACGGCTGTCCTTATCCTGCGCAATGCTGACGCTGATCTCGCCCTCGGGATCGAAATGCAGGGCGTTGTTCAGCAGGTTGGTCACTATCTGCACCAGCCGGGCTTCGTCGCCGATGACCCATGCCGCCTCCGGCAACGAGACGCGAATGCCGCGGCCGCGCATGGTGACTGCATGCTGCAATGCTTCGACCGCCTGCTCGATGACCGGCACCAGGTCCACGGGCGCATGGCGTATTTCCAGCTTGCCTCGGGTAATGCGTGACACATCGAGGAGATCGTCAACAAGGCGCTTCATGTGTTCCACCTGGCGGCGCATGATCTGGCGCTCCCGCAGGTTCGCGGTTTCCTTCTTGACATCCATCAGATCAAGCGCGGCGACCATCGGCGCCAGCGGATTGCGCAATTCGTGACCCAGCACCGCAAGGAAACTGTCCTTGGCATGGCCGGCTTCCTCGGCATTGGCCAGCGCCTTGTTGAGCGAGACAAGCAACTGTTCGCGCTCCTGCTCGACCGCCCTGCGCTCCTTCGATGCCGACTCCAGCACGGCGCTCATGGCATCGACTTCCTGGATGAAGCTGGGCACGGCCCGCACCGGCTCGCTGTGCACCAGTTGCAGTGCCTGGATCTGCAGGCCGCCGATCGCGCCGGCAATCCTGCGGGCAATGAAAAATGCAAACGCGATACAGACCGCCAGCGATGCGGCGATGCCGGCTGCATAGAGCGCAAGGTTTTCCAGCAAGGCTTGTCTGAAATAGGTGTCGGGCGCGCCGACCACGACCGTCCAGCCGTGCCGCGATGTGCGCGCAAAGGCGGTCAGCACTTCCACGCCGTCGATCGTCCTGCTGATGCCGCTGCCCTCGCTTTTCCCGTCTGCCAGGAGTTGCGCCAGGGTCGGCGATATGCCGGTGGCGACGGTCTCGTCATGGTCCTTCGACCTGGCCACGCGCAGGTTTGCCGCATCATGGATCGAGACGATCCAGCCGGGCGGCATCTGCTGGCGCTTCAGGTATTCGACGATGCGGTTGGGCCTGATCGCCGCGCTGAGCACATAGGTGAGCCTGCCGTTCTCGATGACCGGAATGCGCACCGGAAAGGCCACCCCGCCGCGGGGCCCCTTGACGATTTTTCCGACCACGGGTTCGCGGTCGCCGATGACGCGCATCAGGCTGTCGGGGTCGTTGACGCGCGTGTCCACCGCGCCGAAAGGCGATGCCGTCTTGAAGATGAGATTGCCGTTGCCGTCGGTAAGGATCACCGATGTCCACTCCGGCTTCGAACGCGCCGTTTCCCCGGCCACCTTGTAAAAATTTTCCAGCTCGCCATAGACCAGCGACTGGTTGTACGACAGCGTCCGGAGCGTATCGACCGCGGACTCCAGTTCCGCGTCCACCGCACTGGCAAGCGCCCGTGACAGATTGAGCATGGATGCTTCGAACTGTTGCTGTTGCTGGTCGATCGCGGCGCGTATGCCCCAGGCGCCGATCAGCGCAATGGGCAGAAGGCCCAGCGCCGTCAGCAGCACGAGGAGGCTGCGTAGCCGTACGGTCTTGTTGGTCAGCATGAAATCATGGAAAACGTGATCAGGATAGTTGCCCTGCGGCGCACTTGCCGGGCGCGGTTGGGAAGGTGTTGCCTGTTGAAGCGATGTTAAGGAGGACAAGCAAAGCCACTAAGTCCGGCGTGGCCCGTGGCGGCGAAATCCGACATTATTTCACAGACTCCGCGAATGCTCCTGCGGCGGTATTGCAAGCGGTGTCATGCCTGGAGATTCTGAGGCCGAGGCGACCGACCATTTACCTGCAATCCGCTTCAAGCTCGCTCCTATTGATTCGGCCCGAAAATGGCTCATTTTCCGGGTCGCTGATCTCACCCTCTACCTCTGGGAGAGGGCCGGGGCGAGGGAATCCGGCTCAACCTATTTTCGGGCCGGATCCATAACGGAGTAAATGGCACGCGTATTGCAACCTGGTCCGGTGACTGCGAGTGACTTGATTCAATCCGCAGCAAAAGCGCTGACCCAATGCCCCGTTCTGATACGCCAATGGCTTGGATGCACCGTGATGGGGAAAACCATTGTCATTTCCGGGGAGAATGCATGAATCAGGACAGGCAGGTATCATTTGATCAACGAAAGGCCGGGCGGCGCTGCGCTCTGCCGCCTGCCTGACTCGATACCGGAATGACAATGACCATCGGCACACACACCACCATCGGCCCCTTGATGCAGCCAATGTCCCTGCTGCGCTTCCGCACCCAGGATGTGGATTTTGCAATGGATGTGCGCCGCGTCGAACATATCCTCGATACGCGGCAGGTACGCCGGGTCGATGCAGAAGGGGTTGCCATCGGCAATCTCGCCTTCTACCGCGATGCCGTGATCCCGGTGGTTGACCTGCGCGGCGAAGCTGCCTCCGCCGGGCCGGAGTCGCCGCTTCCGCTGATTGTGCTTTCACTGCGGCAGCAGCTTGTCGGCATCATCGTGCAGCAGGTGGGCGATGTGATCGATGTGCCGGCGCTTGATATCGAGCCGGCACAGTTCGACGGGTCCTGCAGCGCCGAGTATGTCGACGGCATCATCAGCAACGACGATGGAAAAACGCTGGTCGTGGATATCGGGAAGCTGCTCTATCCGTCGGAACAGGAACGGGGATAGAGCCGCTGCAGCCGTACGCCGCAATGAAACCGCAGCCCGGTTCATGACGGAGAAAGCGCCGGGCGTTGTTGCCGGCGCCTGCCATCAATCCACCTTGATATTGCCCTTCTTCACCACCGCAGCCCATTTCGCCACTTCCTCGCGCTGGAACTTGTTGAATTGATCAATCGTCATCTTGGGATTGTTCAATCCCATTTTCGACAGGCGATCCTGCAGCTCGGGCTCGGCCAGGGCCTTCATGATTTCATTATGCAGCCGCTCGACGATGGGCTTGGGCGTGCCGGCCGGGGCGAACACCGCCTGCCAGGACTGCACATCGTATCCGGGAGCGCCCGCCTCGGCCAGCGTCGGCACGTTCGGCATGGTCGGTACGCGCGTGGAAGCGGTGGTCGCCAGCGCCCGCAGCTTGCCCTGCTGGATATGCGGGCCGCCGACGATGGTGGTCTCGATCATCATGTCGATCTGGCCGCCCAGCAGATCCTGCAGCGCGGGACCGCCGCCCTTGTAGGGCACGTGCGTGATGTCGATGCCCAGGCTTTGCTTCATCAGTTCCAGCGCCATGTGCGGCGAGGTGCCGCTGCCCGGCGAACCGGAAGTGATCTGCTTCTTCGCCTTGGCCGCGGTGATCAGGTCCTGGATGGTCTTGTACGGCGAGTCGGCGCGCACCAGGATCAGGTTGGGAATCATGCCCAGCATCGCCACCGGCTCGAAGCTCTTGATGGAGTCGTAGCCGATGTTGGGATACAGGCTCTGGTTGATCGCATGGGAACTGATGGTGCCGCCGAGCAGCGTATAGCCGTCGGCCGGCTGGCGCGCCACGTAGGCCGAACCGACGCTGCCGCCGGCGCCGCCGCGATTCTCGACGATGACCTGCTGGCCGAGGGCCGCGCCGAGCTTGGGCGCAATCAGGCGCGCCAGCGTGTCGGTATTGCCGCCCGGCGGGAACGCCGCGACATAGGTAATCGTCCTGGCCGGCCATTTATCCTGCGCCATTCCCGGCAGGGATGCGGCAAGAAGGGAAAGGCCGATGACGGCGAGCGCGCTTCTGCGAGTGGTGTTCATGATGTCTCCTTGATTGGATGCTTCTCTTTTGCGTTGCTGGTGGCTGATGTCCGATATCCGATGGCCGGCTGCTGTTGCTCCGGCACCGGTCTTCAACGTCCGGTCTTTGCGCGCCAGGCTTCGAAATCGGTTTTCGACTGCTCGTCGGTGGGTGGATACAGGCCGAGGATGGACCTGCCCTTGAGCACCTCTTCGGTCACGAAGTCTTCGAAGGCTGTCATCTCGGTGGCTTCTTTCGCGATCTCGTCGGCGAGATGGGCGGGAATGACGATCACGCCTTCGCCGTCGCCGACCATCACGTCGCCGGGGAACACGGCCACGTCGCCGCAGCCGATCGGCACATTGATGTCGAGCGCCTGGTGCAGCGTCAGGTTGGTGGGCGCCGAGGGACGGTTGTGATAGGCCGGAATGGACAGCCTGGCGATTTCCGGCGAATCACGGAAGCCGCCGTCGGTGACGATGCCGGCCGCGCCGCGCACCATCAGGCGCGATACCAGGATGGAGCCGGCCGACGCGGCGCGCGCATCCTTGCGGCTGTCGATCACCATCACCGCGCCCGGCGGGCACTCCTCGACCGCCTTGCGCTGAGGATGCGCGCGGTCCTGGAACACGCTGATCGGATTGAGATCCTCGCGCGCCGGAATGTAGCGCAGCGTGAAAGCCTCGCCCACCATGTTGCCCTTGTTCGGATCGAGCGGGCGCACATCCTGGATGAACTGGTTGCGCAGGCCGCGCTTGAACAGTGCGGTGCACAGCGTGGCCGTGCTGACCTTCTGCAGTAGTTCTTTTGTCTGCTGATTGAGTGCCATGTGAATTCTGTCCTGTTCGATGTTGTAATTAGAAGATGTCGGGTTCGCCCACCGGCGCGCCGAAGCCGGTTTCAAGGAAGTCGAAGTCGCAGCCGTCGTTGGCCTGCTTGATATGCTGCGAGAACATCCAGCCGTAGCCGCGCTCGAAGCGCTTGGGCGGCTGCTTCCATTCCGCCTTGCGGCGTGCAAGCTCTTCCTCGGAGACTTCCATGTTGATGCTGCGCGCAGGGATGTCGATGGTGATGATGTCGCCGGTGCGCACCAGGGCCAGCGGGCCGCCGATGTAGGATTCGGGCGCCACATGCAGGATGCAGGCGCCGTAGCTGGTGCCGCTCATGCGCGCATCCGACATGCGCAGCATGTCGCGCACGCCCTGCTTCACCAGCTTCTTCGGAATCGGCAGCATGCCCCACTCCGGCATGCCGGGGCCGCCGAGCGGGCCGGCGTTGCGCAGGATGAGGAAGTCGTCGGCGGTCACATCAAGATCGTCGCGCTCGACCGCTTCCTTCATCGTCGGATAATCGTCGAACACCAGCGCGCGGCCGGAATGCTTGAAGAAGCGCTTCTCGCAGGCGCTGGGCTTGATCACGCAGCCGTCGGGAGCGATGTTGCCCTTGAGGACGGCGAGCGCGCCTTCCTCATACAGCGGATTGTCCATGGTGCGGATGACGTCGTCGTTGTAGACTTCGGCGCCCTGGATGTTTTCGCCGATGGTGCGGCCGTTGACGCTCAGCGCATCCAGGTGCAGCTTGCTGCTCAGGCGATTCATCAGGGCCGTCATGCCGCCGGCATAGTAGAAATCTTCCATCAGGTAGGTATCGCCGCTGGGCCGGATGTTGGCGATCACCGGCACATGGCGGCTGGCCTTGTCGAAATCTTCCAGGCCGATATCGAAGCCGGCGCGGCGCGCCATCGAGATGACATGGATGATGGCATTGGTCGAGCAGCCCATCGCCATGGCCATGACGATGCCGTTCTCGAACGAGCGGCGCGTGAGCATGCGCGCGGGTGTCAGGTCTTCCCACACCATGTCGACGATGCGGCGGCCGGACTCGGAAGACATGCGGATATGGCCGGCGTCCGGCGCGGGAATCGAGGACGCGCCGGGCAGCGTGAAGCCGACGGCTTCGGCGATGCCGGTCATGGTGCTGGCCGTGCCCATGGTCATGCAGGTGCCGTGGCTGCGGGCGATGCCGCCTTCAATTTCGACCCACTCTTCCTTGCTGATCTTGCCGGCGCGGCGCTCGTCCCAGAACTTCCAGGCGTCCGATCCGGAACCGAGCACATGGCCCTTCCAGTTGCCGCGCAACATCGGGCCGGCAGGCACGAAGATGGCCGGCACGCCGGCGCTGGTGGCGCCCATCAGCAGGCCGGGCGTGGTCTTGTCGCAGCCGCCCATGAGAACGACGCCGTCGACCGGATGCGAACGGATCAGTTCTTCCGCCTCGATCGCCAGCAGGTTCCGGTACAGCATGGTGGTCGGCTTGACCGCGCTCTCGGACAGGGAGATGGCCGGCAGTTCCACCGGAAATCCGCCCGCCTGCAGCACGCCGCGCTTGACGTCCTCGACGCGCTGCTTGAAGTGCATGTGGCAGGAATTCATGTCCGACCAGGTATTGAGGATGGCAATGACGGGTTTGCCGACGAATTCGTCCGGCGAATAGCCCATCTGCATGACACGGGACCGGTGGCCGAAGGAACGCAGGTCGTCCTTGGCGAACCAGCGGGCGCTGCGGAGGGATTCTATGCTCTTTTTAGGAGTGCTCATGCGGCCTCACATGGGATGGCAACAATGGAAAAGGACCTTGACTGCGCAGACGCAAGGCAGCTCGGCAAGGCAGCTCGGCAAGGCAGTTCGGCAAAGCCGCGAAGGCTATGCATGCTTGAACAGGATTACAACACTAATATATTAGTATGTCAAACCACCGATAAGGACTTATCATGTCGATATTCCTTTTGTGCCGACATGCAATCCATCCCTTTCCGTACCGCCTACGAATGGACGCCCTGACCGACGTGACCCCCGCCCAGTTCAACCTGGATCGCACCCGCCATGCCGCGCCGCAGATCTTCGAACATCTGCGCGAACTCATCATTTCCATGTCGCTGACGCCCGGCATGGTGCTCTCGCGCGCGGAGCTTGCCCTGCAGTACAACATCAGCCAGACGCCGGTACGGGACGCGCTGATCCGGCTGAGCGAGGAAGGACTGGTCGATGTCTATCCGCAGCATGCGACGGTCGTCAGCCGCATCGACGTGAACCTGGCGCAGGAGGCGCATTTCCTGCGGCTTTCGGTGGAGATGGAGATTGCCCGCACGCTCGCGGCGGTAGCGGACCCGGCGCTGATCGAACGCCTGCGCAGGCTTGTGTCGCGGCAGAAGGCTGCTCTCGAGGAGAAGGACCTGTCCGGCTTTGCTCTCGCCGACCAGGCTTTCCACCGGCAGATGTATGAAGCGGCGAAAGTCCCCCATCTCTTTTCGCTGGTCCGCCGCCACAGCGGCCACCTCGACCGCCTGCGCAGCCTGCATCTGCCGGCGCCCGGCAAGGCATTGGCCGTGCTGGCCGATCATGATGCGATCCTGGAGGCCATCGCCCAAGGCGATTCAAGCCTGGCCGAGCAGAGCGTGCGCAGGCATTTGTCTGGAACGCTCGCCAATGTCGAGGAGATCCGGACGAGGCACCGGGATTATTTGAAAAATTGAGGATGGATGCTCGACCGCTTGCGCAAGCGGATCAAGCGGCTCAAGCGGCTCAAGCGCCTCAAGCGCCTCAAGCGGCGGCGACGCCTTGAAGCTGCTGCCGCAACATTGAAAGCATCGCCTCCGCCGCGGGAGACAGCGAGCCTTCCCTGCGCCTGACCAGGCCGATGGACCTGCGGATGATGGGCCCGACCAGCGGGCGGCGCACGATTTTTCCGCCACTGATGACATCGGCCGCCATGGAAGGCAGCGCCGCCACGCCCAGTTGCTCGCTCACCATCGCGCCGATGGTCGCCAAGTGATCCACTTCATACGCAGGGTGAAAGCCGAAGCCGTTCTGCAGCGCAGCGGCTTCCATGTACTGGCGCACGCTGGTATGGCGCGACATCGAAATGTGCGGCGCCGACAGGGTATCGGCCAGGCTGATCTCGCCGCTTTCCGCTCCGAGCGGATGACCGCGCGCCGCCAGCAGAACGAAGCTGTCTGTCGTGAGCGGCAGGTAGTCGAGGTCGGTATAGGCGGGATTGGCTGCCGTGAGCGCGAAGTCGACGCGTCCTTCCCGTACCAGTTCGAATGCCGGTTCGGACAGGGTATCGATCAGCGCCAGCTTGATGTCGGGATATTTCTCGCCGAAGGCGCGGAACAGGGGAGGAATCACATGGGCAGCCAGGGACGGCAGGGCGGCGAGCGCCACGCGTCCCCGGCGCAGCGCAGTGACATCCTTCACCGCCGCCACCGTGCGCTCCATGTCCGACAGCAATTCCTCGGCATGCGACGCCAGCACCTCTCCGGCCGCGGTCAGGGCCACCGAACGGGTCGTCCGGTCAAACAGCCGCGAGCCGAAGGCCTCTTCCAGCCGGCCGATCAGGGTCGACAGCGCCGATTGCGAAAGATGCATCTGCTGCGCAGCCTGGCTGAAACTCAGGCTGTTGGCCACGGCAAGAAAAGCCCGCAAATCGCGGTTCGATAAATTTATCTCCATGATTGATAAGTTTATAGAAAATATGCGATTTACAGATAAAAACCATGGCGGCACACTGGACTCTCCTTTTGGTTACCCAGCACTCATCAAACACATGGATACCCGGAACGCCTCCTCGTCCCCGCTTGCAAATCAATCAACCTTGCTGCCGAAGCCTTCGCAGGCATGCGCTCTTGTCATCGGGGGCGGCACGATGGGCGCCGATGTTGCCCTGGTGCTGGCCCGCGGCGGCTGCCGCACCATCGTTCTGGAACGCGGCGACATTCGCCGGCAGGCGCTCGAATCCCATTTCACCAATGGATTGCGCGAGCTTGATGCGGAGCACAGGCGCAATCGCCTTTCCACCTGTGCATCGCTGGATGAGGTCGACTGGCAAGACATCGACCTGGTCATTGAATGCATTCCCGAAAAACTGCCGCTCAAGCAGGAACTGTTCGCGGATCTGGTGCGGCGTGCGCGCGGCGACACCGTGTTGTGCAGCAACAGCTCCAGCTTCCCGATCTCGGCGATCGGCGCAGGCCTCGACACTGCAGACCGCATGCTCGGCCTGCATTTCTTCATGCCGGCGCACCTGGTTCCGCTGGTGGAAGTCGTGCTCGGCGAGCGCTCCTCGATGGCGCTTGCCGAATCCCTGACGGCCTTCATGCGCGGCTGCGGCATGGTGCCGGTGTTGGTGCGCAAGGATCTGCCGGGATTTCTCGCCAACCGCCTCCAGCATGCGCTGGCGCGCGAAGCCTTTGCACTCATCGATGCCGGCATTGCGACACCGGAGGATGTCGATGCGGCGGTACGCTTCGGCTTCGGCTTCCGCTTTCTCGCCGCGGGGCCGGTGCTGCAGCGTGACCATGCCGGCATCGACGTGCATTGTCCGGCCGCGGCCACCATGTATCCGTCGCTCGCGACCAATACCGTACCTTCCAGGGCGCTGTCGGAACGCCTCGCCACCGGACGATTCGGCATGAAGACAGGGCAAGGCTTCTTCAAATGGACGCCCGAGAGCATCGCCGCCGAACGCAAGCGTTATGACGATCTGCTGAAGGCCGGCTTGCGCCTGCTGGCGGCCGAGCTCCCGAAGATTGACGATTGACGATTGACGAATCAACGCCCTGCGGTGCGGCAATGAGCGGCATCGCAGGGCCAACCTCCATGTTGACCAGTGACCAACCATGCCACGCCTTGCACTCATCCATGCTTTAAGCCATTCGGTCGATCCGATCAACGACGCCATTGCGCGTGAATGGCCCGAAGCCATACGCATGAACCTGCTGGACGACTCGCTGTCGGCGGACCTGCTGCATTCCGGCCGGGGCCTCGATGACCTCATGCACCAGCGCTTCCAGGACCTGGCCGGCTATGCCGTCGGCACAGGCGCGCAGGCGATCCTTTTCACCTGCTCGGCCTTCGGCTCCTGCATCGAAGCCGTGGCGCGCCGTCACGCGCGCCTGCCTGTCCTCAAGCCGAACGAGGCAATGATCGCGGATGCCCTGAGCGCCGACGGCCCGATAGGATTGATCGCGACATTCGGGCCGACGCTGGAGTCGATGCCGCCCGAGTTTCCCGCTTCCGTGGAGCTCCGCTGCGCGCTCGCCGAAGGCGCGCTCGATGCCCTCAATCGCGGCGACGCCGAACGACATGACGCGCTGATCGCTGAACAGGCGAAGCGATTATCCGCTGAAGGATGCAGCACGATTGCCCTTGCGCAGTTCAGCATGGCCCGCGCGCGCCATGCCTGCGAACAGGCGGCCGGCAGGCGGGTGCTCACGACCGTTCACAGCGCGGTGATGGAATTGAAGCGGCGCCTGTCGAGCCAGGCGATTTGACGGGGTAAATCAACAAGGCGAAGTTTCATAATTCAAGTGGTTAAAACGAGGAGACAAATCATGCTTAAAAAGCTCATGTTCGCATCCGTGCTCTTTGCCCAGGCGCTCAGCGCCGGGGCGAATGAAGCGTATCCGTCGAAGCCGATCAAGTTCGTCGTTCCCTATCCGCCGGGCGGGCCCACCGACGCCATGGCACGGCTTATCCAGGGACCCCTGCAGGCAAAATTGAATACTCCGGTCATCATCGACAACCGCGGCGGCGCCGGCGGCAACCTCGGCTCGGACTTCGTCGCCAAGTCGCCGGGCGATGGCTACACGATTCTGCTGGCGGCAAGCGGTCCGATGTCTGTCAACAAGACCTTGTACAAATCGCTTCCCTTCGATCCGGAAAAGGATTTCGCGCCCATCATCCAGATATCGGAGTTTCCGCTGGTGCTGGAAGTGCATCCCTCGGTGCCCGCCTCCAACCTGAAGCAATTTCTTGCGCTTGCCAAGGAGCGGCCGGGCGAACTCAGCTTCGCCTCCGCCGGCAACGGCACTCCGCAGCATCTGGCGGGGGAATTGTTCAATAGCGCAACCAAGATGAAACTGCAGCACATACCTTACAAGGGGGCCGGTCCGGCGCTCAACGATGTCGTGGGCGGCCATGTGAAGGTCATGTACGACATCCTCGGCAGCTCGGTTCAGCACATCAAGGCCGGAAAGCTGCGTCCGCTTGCCGTCACCACGGCAGCCCGCAGCCCGGCGCTGCCTGACGTACCGACCCTGGCGGAAGCCGGCCTGCCGGGATACACGTTTTCGGCCTGGCATGGCATCGTCGCGCCGGCGGCGACTCCCAAGCCGATTGTCGCCAGGCTGAACCAGGCCATCAACGAAATCTTCGCCGATCCCGCCTTCAAGAAAAGATGGGAAGAACTCGGCACGCCCATCGTCGGCGGCACACCGGAAAATTTCGGCGCATTGATGCGTTCGGAGTCGTCCAAGCTGGGCAAGCTGGTCAGGGACACCGGCGTCACGCTTGACTGAGCCTTGTCCGGGCGCTTGACCGAGCGCTTGGCTCCGCCGCTACGTTAAGGAATCTGGAAGATCGATCTCCAGACTTTCCAGAGTCTTGAGATCGAAGGGCTGCGGCTCATTCCGGCTCGGCCAGTGCAGGAGTCGCACCGGTACGCCAGATGCCTTCCCGTACAGGACCAGTACGGGAAGGCGTCATCCTGCATTCGCGCGGCAGCTGTCCGCATCGCATCCGCCGTCATCAGGCGCCGGACTCATTGCATCGCCATTCGTCGTCTGCGCTGTGTTCGCGCTCTCGGCCAGCAGCGCCCCGATCTCCGCTCCCACACGCAAGTCTTCCACCTGTCCCAGGTGCTGGTGCCTGATCCTGCCGCTCCTGTCGATCAGCACCAGGCTGGGCGTGCCGCGCAGCTGCAGCATCCGCATCGTGCGCGGCACGGAACCCTGCTCGGCCGGACGGTCGATGCCGATCGGCATGCTGATCCGGTATTCGCTGGCGAAGGCGCGCAGCGCCGCCGGGGTCATCACGTCATGGTGCTCGAACACCGTATGCAGACCAAGCACGGCGACGTCCGGGGTGGGGAATGCGCGAACGATGCGTTCGGCCTGGGGAATGCCGTACATCACGCAGCCGGGGCACAGCATCTGGAAGGCATGCAGCACCACCACGCGGCCGCGCAGGTCGGCCAGCCGGATTGGCTGCGGGGTATTGATCCACTCGGCCACGTCGAGCTCGGGATACAGAGAAAAATTCTGCATGTTGTCCTCCGGGTTGATTGCGGGCGGCAGGCGCCGCCCTTGGCTTTCAGTACTCGGTTTCCGAATTGCTCAATTGCTCAATGCCACCGCCGGAAAATCCAGCGGCACGTCGAAGGCGACATTGACATAGTTGGTGAACAGGTTCAGCGCCACATGCGCCATGATCTCGACGATGTGCTCATCATTGAAACCCGCTTCACGCAATGCCGAGATGTCGGCAGCCGATACCTGCGCACGCTCGTTCACCACCTTGAGGGCAAACGCGAGCGCAGCCGCCGTTTTCGGCTCCGCGGCGCGGCCGGCCTGGGCCGCAGCCATTTCCTCCGCGCTGGCGCCGGCCTTCTTGCCGAGCATGGTATGGGCCGCCAGGCAGTATTCGCACCGGTTACGGTTGGCAATGGCGACGGCGATCTGCTCGCCAAGCTTCGGGTCGATGGCGCCGCCGCCCAGCGCGCCGAACGCACCCCACATGCTTTTCAGGGCGGCCGGGGAATTGGCCACCGTCCTGAACATGTTAGGCGTGGCGCCGAAGGCCGCATGGATCTGCTTCAAGGTCTGCTGGCTGGCATCGGGAACGTGTTCGATATTCATATTGATACGGGACATGCTGGTTTCCTTTCAAAGGCGAGGCTTGATCACTTGATCACGATGGAGAACTCCTGTCGCGGCGGGAATTTCACATCCGGCGGCTTCAGTGAGATGCAGTATGCGATTCGAAAGCGTATGATTGGCACCATTTCATCCATCATTCATACCTTTTCGTTCAAATGGATCTCCAGGCCCCCATCGACAGGTTATCGGCGCTGCTGACGCGCTTCCGTGTGCGCGTCAGCCTTTTCCATTCGGGGCCGCTGTGCGGCCTGCAAAAGTTTGACTGCGGCAGCGGTCTTGGTTTTCTGCATGTGCTTCGGCGCGGCAGGATGGAGGTGACGCATCACGGCACCGCCGGCATGCCGGAAAAGCTGGTGCTGGATGAGCCGAGCCTGCTGTTCTACCCGCGGCCGCTGACGCATCATTTCCACAATCCGCCCAGGGACGGGTCGGATTTCACCTGCGCCGCACTGGAATTCGAAGGCGGCGAAAACAATCTTCTCGCACGCAGCCTGCCGCCGTTCCTCCGCCTGCGGCTGGACGCCGTCGAAGGGCTGGAACCCGCGCTGGCGCTGCTGTTCGCAGAGACGGACCGGGTGCGCTGCGGCCAGCGCGTGCTGGCGGACCGGCTTTTTGAAGTGGTGCTGATTCAGTTGCTGCGATGGCTGCTGGATCATCCGGAACAGGCAGGCATACAGCCCGGACTGATCACCGGGCTCTCCCACCCGCGACTTGCGCGCGCGCTGGTGGCGCTGCATGAAGCGCCCGGCGACGCATGGACGCTGGAACGCCTGGCGGAATGCGCGGGCATGTCGCGCACGAGTTTCGCAACGGTGTTCAAGCAGGTGGTGGGGCAGACGCCGGCGGATCATGTGGCGAGCTGCCGTATCGCGCTCGCCCAGGCCGGGCTGCGCGAGGGGCGGCCGGTCAAGCTGCTGGCCGAACAGCTCGGCTATGCGAATCCGCCGGCGCTGTCGCGCGCCTTTGCGGCAAAGGTGGGACTGTCGCCAAGGGACTGGCTGACTCGGGACCGGGGCGCCGGCGAAGCGCAAGCCGGCAGCGACACGGTCCCGCAGAACCTTCCCTGAACCGGCCGCGGTCCGGGAACCGGTCGATTCAGGAAAGAAACGCAGTTTCCTGCATTACTGCATTATTGCTTCACTGCTCGGCGAATGCGCGCTCGATCACGAAATCGCCCGGAGTCGAAGTATTGCCTTCCTTGAAGCCGCCTTCTTCAAGCATGCGCTTGAGGTCGCGCAGCATGGCCGGACTGCCGCAGATCATCACGCGGTCTTCCTTCGCATTCAGCGGCGGGGTGCCGAGGTCGGCGCACAGCTTGCCGGTGCTGATGAGGTCGGTGATGCGGCCCATGTTCTTGTACTGTTCGCGCGTCACGGTCGGGTAGTAGCGCAGCTTGCTGGTGACCAGTTCACCGAGGAATTCATGATTGGGCAGGTGCTCCATCAGGACGTCGTGGTAAGCCAGTTCATCCACCTGGCGCACGCCATGCACCAGCACCACCTGTTCAAATTTCTCGTAGGTTTCCGGATCGCGGATGATGCTCATGAACGGCGCCAGGCCGGTACCGGTGGACAGCAGATAGAGGCGGCGGCCGGGCAGCAGGTAATCGATCAGCAGCGTACCGGTCGGCTTGCGTCCGACGATGATGGTGTCGCCGACCTGGATATGCTGAAGGCGCGAGGTCAGCGGACCTTCCGGCACTTTAATGCTCAGGAATTCCAGGTGTTCCTCGTAGTTGGCGCTGACGATGCTGTAGGCGCGCAGCAGCGGCTTGCCTTCGACCCGCAGGCCGATCATCGTGAAATGGCCGTTGGAAAAGCGCAGGGCGGGGTCACGCGTAGTGGTGAAGGTGAAAAGACGATCCGTCCAGTGGTGAACACTCAGGACGCGTTCTTCGTGCAGGGCACTCATTGGTTTCCGTTCCTCATAAACCGGGAAAAAGGCGACATTTTACCGCTCCGGCGCGCGGACGGCTTGCAAGTTGTGCTTTTCAGCCATTGCGCGCCCGCGCAAGACCTTGCCGAACGTGCAATTCCCTGGGCTCGCCGGAATGATGGATGAATGGCAATAGCCCGCGCAGATGCATTCTTAGACATCATACAAGCCAGCCAACATGTATAATGTTTGCGCGCACCGACGGCCGGACATCGTGGCCGGCATCCGGGTGCCATTACCACCTTCCCGTCAAACAAGGCAGACTTATTGCCGATCAGGAGACTGCATGAAAAAACTCATGTCCCTCGCGCTGGCCGCATGCTGCGCCGCCACGCTCGCCGCACCCGCTATCGCCCAGAACGCCGCCGATTATCCGAAGAAGTCGATCAAGATCGTGGTGCCCTTCCCCGCAGGCGGCACCTCGGATGTCCTGGCGCGCCTGGTCGGCCAGAAGCTGACGGCAGCCTGGGGACAGCCGGTGGTGATCGACAATCGCAGCGGCGCCAACGGCAACATCGGCGCCGACCAGGTGGCCAAGTCCGATCCCGACGGCTATACCCTGCTGCTGATGGACATGGGCAATCTCACTCTCAGCCCCACGCTGTATCCGAAACTGCCTTTCAGCCCGGTCAGGGACCTGGTGCCGGTGACGATGCTGGCCTACTCGCCCCACCTGCTGGTGACCACCAATTCGCTCCCGGTCAAGTCGCAGGCCGAGCTGGTGAACTACAGCAAGGCCAACAAGAACAAGCTCAATTTCGCCGCGGCCGCGGGAACCGGCAGCGCCACCCACCTGGCCGGCGTGCTGTTTGCCCAGAAGACCGGCGCCGACTGGGGTTATGTGCCCTATCGCGGCGGCGCGCAGGCGCTCAATGACCTGATCGGCGGCCAGATCGACGTGACCATGAACGGCATGGTCGCCACCTATCCGCACGTCAAGGCCGGCAAGATCAAGCTGCTCGCGGTATCGAGCGCCAAGCGCCTGCCGCAGTTGCCGGACGTGCCCACCGTCAGTGAAATGATCCCGGGCTTCGTGACCGGCAGCTGGCAGGGCGTGATGGCACCGGCTGGCACGCCCAAGCCCATCATCGACAAGCTCAACAAGGAAATGGCGGCCATCGTCAGAATGCCGGACGTGCGCGAGAAGATGACCGCGCTCGGCGCCGAAGCCCAGACCAACAGCCCCGAGGAATTCGGCGCCTGGATGAAGACCGAAATCGCAAACTGGGCTAAAGTTATCTCCGATGCCAATATCAAGTTAGACTAGCGGGGTGGCTTGGAAATTTGATAAGGTTAAGGCAGACGCGGCAACATCGTGTCGGGACAAGGACAAGCGCAGCAAGGCCAGGGCCTTGCGGGCATTGTCGGCGCGGTACCGGCCCGATTCCCGTCTGCATCGGACCAGCAGATTTTCGACTCGCACCACTGTAGCAGTTTCGGCCTGACCGGCATGTCCGATGATGCGCGCCAAAGCGGCCCGCATCGGAGGCTGGCAGAATGAGCCTGCTCCGCAGTTTACGTTTGATGGCCGGGGCAGCCATCAGATGACTTTTTACTTAAACGGTCCCACCAAGAAAGAGAGACAACTCATGAAAAATATCAAATTACTCGCTCTCGTATTGTCTGCCGCAGTGCTCGCAGGCTGCGCCGGCATGAAACAGTCGGGCGCAGGCTCCAGTGCCTCGCAGCAAAGCAGCTCCGCTACCGACGATACGGCCATCGTCAGCAAGATCAAGAGCGGCCTGGCTGCCGACGCCGATCTCAAGGACACCAAGATCGATGTCACCAGCGCCCAGGGCGCGGTACGCCTGAAAGGCGAAATCAAGTCGCTCGCACTGCGCCGCAAGGTCGACGCGATCGTCAAGGATGTCCCCGGCGTCAAGTCGGTCGACAACCAGCTGATCGTCACAGGCTAAGCCTGTCGCGGCCGCACCATACCGGATACGTGGCCGGCAGGCATGCCGGCTTCATGAAGGAAGGCAGCGGTATCGGGCGCAAGCGACAACTTCGCTGCCAGTACCCGAATATCTCGATGCCCCAGGCCCCGCAACGCGGGGCTTTTCATTTTCCGAAGTGCAAACGGCAGTCCGCTCCGGGGCCTGTTCACACTTCGTTCGGGAGTGCGAAGGCACCGTAGGCGTTGCAGGGCCGGCAAAGGCGGCAAGCCTTTGCGTCGCCACGCGCCACCGCCAACACGCGTTTTGATGCGAACGCATCTCCCGAAGGAAGTGTGAACAGGCCCTAACGCACGAAGCGCTGGACGTAATCGGCACCCAATCCCACGGCCTCGTAATGGCGCCGGCACATGTCGATCTTGGTGAACACATCTTCATAGCCGGTCTGCATGCCGTTCTCGTCGACATAGATCATGGCCCCGCTGATATTGAAGAAGGTGATCATTTCCTCGCAGTCGGCGGGCACTTCCAGCGTATGGATCTCGCCCGGCGGCTCATAGACGAAGTCGCCGGCATTGGCCACCCAGTCGTGCTCGCGGTAGAACCACTTGCCCCTGATGACATAGCCGACCACCAGCATCGGATGGCGATGCCGGGACAGCACGCCCGACTTGCGCACCCGCAGCAGGTTGCACCAGCCCCCGGTGACGGTATTGAGCAGCAGGGGACGGAACCAGACGTCCTGCGCTTGCGGCACCCACTCGCGCTCGTCGGCAGGAATGGCGGTGGCTACGATTTCCGGCTGTATGCCGCCGGCTGGCGCAATAAAGGCAGACATGCTGATTCCTTAGGCAACGAGATAACCGCCATCGACAGGGAGGATGACGCCGGTGATGAAACGCGCTGCATCGCTGGCAAGGAACAGCACCGGCGCCGCCACATCGGCCGGCGTGCCCCAGCGCCGCAGCGGCGTGCGGTCAAGGATCTGCCTGCTGCGGCCCTCGTCGTCCTGCAGCGCCTGCGTCAGAGGCGTGGCGATCCATCCGGGCGCCACCGCGTTGACGCGGATGCCATCCTCCGCATAGGCGATCGCCAGCGACTTGGTCAGCTGCATGACGCCGCCCTTGCTCGCGCTGTAGCCGGGCACCAGGCCGCCGCCGAAATACGACAGCATCGACGCGGTATTGATGATGCAGCCTTTCGACTGCCTGAGCAGGGAACGCGCGGCGGCGCAGACGCGCATGCTGCCGTTGAGGTTGATGTCGATGACATCTTCGAACGCGGCCGGATCATGCTCGGCGCCGCGGCGGATGACGCCGGCGCAATTGACGACGACATCGAGGCTGTCGAAGCCCGCGATCAACTGCGTCACCGCGTCGCCGTCGCGCACATCGAGAACGCGCGCATTCACCGCCTTGCCGCCCGCCGCGGCTGCTTCCACCTCGCGTTCGGTGGCGCCGGTCACCAGCACGCGCGCGTCCTGTTGGGCGAACGCCGCCGCGATGCCGGCGCCGATGCCGCTGGTCCCGCCGGCCACCAATACCGATTTCCCGGCCAGTCCGAAATTCATTGCCGTCATTGCCACCTCGTCGATGCAGGAAGAATCAAAGTGAGGACGAGGGGCAGACATGATTTGTCCATCCCTCGCATTGCGCCGACATAGCAGCTATATGGTGGCCATGTCGCCGCAATATCGCCGGAACTCAGTTGTCGATCAGTTCCGGATTCCAGGCATGCACGGTCTGCTGCTGTTCGCCGAGGCCGGCAACGCCGAGACGCATCACATCGCCCGCCTTCAGATAGACCGGCGCAGGCTTCTGGCCCATGCCCACGCCCGGCGGCGTGCCGGTGCTGATGACGTCGCCCGGGTACAGGGTCATGAAACGGCTGATATAGCTGACCAGGTGCGCCACCTTGTAGACCATGGTGCGGGTGCTGCCGTTCTGGAAACGCTTGCCGTTGACTTCGAGCCACATGTCGAGATTCTGCGGATCGGGCACTTCATCTTTAGTGACCAGCCAGGGTCCGATGGGACCGAAGGTATCGCAGCCCTTGCCCTTGTCCCACTGGCCCGCGCGCTCGATCTGGAATTCGCGCTCGGAGATGTCGTTCACCACGCAGTAGCCGGCAACATAATCCAGCGCATTCTCTTCGCTGACATAGCGCGCCTTGGAGCCGATCACCACGCCGAGCTCGACTTCCCAGTCGGTCTTCACCGAGCCCTGCGGCAGCACCACCGGATCATTGCAGCCGATCACGGCGCTGGTGGCCTTCATGAACAGCACCGGCTCCGGCGGCACCGGCAGATTCGATTCGGCCGCATGATCGGCGTAGTTGAGGCCGACGCAGATGAACTTGCCGACGCCGGAATACGGCGTCGCGATGCGGCCGGGATTCTCGACCACCGGCAGCTTGCCGGTATCGATGTCGGCCAGCCTGGCGAGCGCCTCCGGCGACAACGTCCCGGTCGTGAAGTCCGGCACCACGGAGGACAGGTCCCTCACCTTGCCGCCGGTATCGACGATTGCCGGTTTCTCGTTTCCCTTCGCGCCATATCGCATCAACTTCATGTGTCTTCCTTGATCAGGTGTAGTGATTGTGCTCAGCTCTTCAATGACTGAGATGTCTTCAATTGGACCAGCCGCCGTCGATGAGCTGCGCGGTGCCGGTCGTGAATGAGGATTCGTCGGAGGCAAGATACACCGCCAGCGCGGCGATTTCGCTTGCCCGGCCGACGCGGCCCATGGGCTGGCGCGCGACGAAGGCGGCTTCCACTGCGGCAATGCTTTGTCCGCTGTTGCGGGCCTGCGTTTCTATCCGCTGCCTCAATGAAGGTGATTCTACGGTGCCGGGACAAATCGCGTTGCAGCGTATGCCCCTGGTGACGAAATCGGCGGCGACCGACTTGGTCATGCCGATTACCGCTGCCTTTGATGCGCCATAGACGAAACGGTTGGGCACGCCCTTGATGCTGGACGCGGCCGAGGACATGTTGATGATGGAACCGCCGCCGCCTTCGACCATCGCCGGCAGGAAGGCGCGCATCATGCGGTACATCGCGCGCACGTTGAGATCGAAGGAGAAATCCCATGACTTCTCGTCGCATTCAAGGATGCTGCCGTGATCGACAAAGCCGGCGCAGTTGAACAGCACATCGATATGTCCCACTTCGCGGGCCAGCGCCTCGATGGCGGCCGCATCGGTGACATCGAGGCGGCGCGCGGTGCAACCGGGCAGTTCGGCCAGTTCCGGCAGCAGGTCTTCATTGATGTCGGTGGCGATCACGCGTGCGCCTTCGCGCACGAAGGCCTCGACGGTGGCGCGGCCTATGCCCTGGCCGGCTGCGGTCACGAGGGCGATCTTGTTGGAAAGGCGGGGCATGCTGGTCTCCATGGTCTGTTCCCGCTTCATCGATACCGGCGTGCCCTTGCAGGCATGCCGGCGCGTCGATGGGGCGGGATGATTTTTCGTGTTGAACGCCGATTGACCGTATGATAAATTGGTAAGACCACTTTATCAATTCATTCTCAATTATTTTTTCACCGGACATGACGCAATCGTTATCGCTGAGCACATTCGCCCGCCTGCCGTTGGCAATCAGGCCGCATTACGACCCGGCAGCATTGCGTGCCGGAATCGTTCACATCGGCACCGGCGCGTTTCATCGCGCCCACCAGGCCGTGTATACCGAAGAAGCGCTGGCCGCCGATTACGGCGACTGGGGAATCATCGGCGCAAGCCTGCGCCAGCCCGGCGTGGGCGACACGCTGCGCGCGCAGGACAGCTTGTACAGCGTGCTTACCAGGAGCGCCGCGGGCAGCGGCGTGCGCGTGATCGCCTGCCTCCGCGACGTGATCCACACGCCTTCCGATCCGCAGCGCCTGCCCGCGCTGATTGCTTCGCCGCAGATCAGGCTGGTATCGCTGACCGTGACCGAGAAGGGATACGGGCTGGATCCGGCGACGCGCTCGCTCGACTTCACCCATCCCGATATCGCACAAGACCTGCGCGCACCGCACCTGCCCGCAAGCACCGTCGGCACGCTGTTCGCCGGCCTGCATGCGCGCCGGCTTGCGCATGGCCAGCCGCTGACCGTACTGTGCTGCGACAACCTGCAGCACAACGGCCGCCTGCTGAGGCAGCTCGTGCTGGCCTTTGCCGAACAGGTCGATGGCGCCACCGCGCGCTGGATCGAATCCCGGGTCGCCTTCCCCGACACCATGGTGGACCGCATCGTGCCCGCCACCACGCCTGCGACGCTGGACGAGGTCGAGGAAAGGCTCGGCCTGCGCGACGCTGCCGCGGTCTGGGGCGAGCCCTTCATGCAGTGGGTGATCGAGGATGCGTTCGCCGGCGAACGGCCGCGCTGGGAAGCCGGCGGCGCGCAGTTCGTCAGCGACGTGAAGCCTTATGAAGACATGAAGCTGCGGCTGCTCAACAGCAGCAATTCCCTGCTCGCCTACCTCGGCTATCTCGGCGGCTGCGATTATGTCTACCAGGCCATCGCCTTGCCCGGCTATGCGCAGCTGGTGCGGCGCTTCATGCAGGAAGAAGCCGCGCCTACGCTGTCGATGCCCGCGGAGCAGGACCTCGGCGCCTATCAGGCGCAGCTCATCGAGCGTTTCGGCAATACGGCCCTGCCGCACCGCTGCCACCAGATTGCAATGGATGGTTCGCAGAAGCTGCCGCAGCGTTTTCTCGCGGTGGTGCGCGACAACCTGGCGGCCGGCAGGCCGGTGCGCCTGTCGGCGCTGGCGGTCGCCGCCTGGATGCGTTATGTCGGCGGCGCCGACGAGAATGGCCGGCCCATCGCGGTGCAGGATCCGCTGGCGCAGCAGCTGCAGGCGGCCGCGCAGGGCAGCGCCGCGGACATCGTCGATCGCGTGCTCGGCATGCGTTCCATCTTCGGTGAAGACCTGCCGCGCAGCGAGCGCTTCCGCGGCGAACTGGTCGCCGCGCTGCAGCGTCTGCAACAGGTCGGCAGCCGCGCGGCCGTGATGGAATACGTCACCGCCTGATTATTTCGCCAGGCATCCGGATCACAATAAATCGAACCAGGAGACTCCATGAAAATCATCGATGCCAAGGTCATCGTCTGTTCGCCCGGCCGCAATTTCGTCACGCTCAAGATCATCACCGACGACGGCCTCAGCGGCATCGGCGATGCGACATTGAACGGACGCGAGTTGTCGGTGGCATCTTATCTGACGGACCATGTCATTCCCTGCCTGATCGGGCGCGACGCGCATCAGATCGAGGATATCTGGCAGTACCTGTACCGCGGCGCCTACTGGCGGCGCGGGCCGGTGACAATGACGGCGATCGCCGCGGTCGATACCGCGCTGTGGGACATCAAGGCCAAGGCGGCCGGCATGCCGCTGTATCAGCTGCTGGGCGGGAAGAGCCGCACCGGCGTCATGGTGTACGGCCATGCCAACGGCGCCGACATCGACGAGACGGTCGAGCAGGTGCTGCATTACAAGAAGCTCGGCTACAAGGCCATCCGCGCGCAGTCGGGCGTGCCCGGGCTGAACAAGGTATACGGCGTGGGACGCGGCTCGCTGTTCTATGAGCCGGCCGACAGCACGCTGCCGTCGGAGCATGACTGGAGCACCGAGCGCTATCTGCTGCATACGCCGAAGCTGTTTGCGGCGGTGCGCGAAGCGGTGGGGCCGGACGTGCATCTGCTGCACGACGTGCATCACCGGCTGACGCCCATCGAAGCGGCACGGCTGGGCAAGGCGCTCGAGCCATACCATCTGTTCTGGATGGAGGATGCGACGCCTGCCGAAAACCAGGAGAGCTTCCGCCTGATCCGGCAGCACACCACGACGCCGCTGGCGGTGGGGGAAATCTTCAATTCCATCTGGGATTGCAAGGACCTGATCCAGCAGCAGCTGATCGACTACATCCGTACCACCGTGGTCCATGCCGGCGGCATCACGCAGCTGCGCCGCATCGCCGATTTCGCCGGCATGTACCAGGTGCGCACCGGATCGCACGGCGCAACCGATCTGTCGCCGGCCTGCATGGGCGCGGCCCTGCATTTCGACCTGTGGGTACCCAATTTCGGCATTCAGGAATACATGCGCCATACCGATGAAACCGATGCGGTCTTCCCGCATGCCTACACCTTCGAGGACGGCTTCCTGTATCCGGGCGATGCGCCCGGCCATGGTGTCGACATCGACGAGACGCTGGCGGCACGCTATCCATACAGGCCCGCCTACCTGCCGGTAAACCGCCTGGCGCATGACGGCACGCTGTGGCATTGGTGATGCCTGAAAGGCAGATTACTCCGCCAGTGTCGGGGCATGCTGAAACGGGCGCGCATCCACCGGCATGTCGATGATGAAGGTGGTGCCGCGCTGGGCGGTGCTGTCGACGCCGACGCTGCCGCCGTGGCTTTCGACCACGCCGCGCACGTAGGGCAAGCCGATGCCCCAGCCGCGGCTGCCGCCTTCCTTGGCCGACACGGCGCGCCGGAACACCTGGAATACCGATTCCATCTGATCGGGAGGAATCGCCGGGCCTTCGTTATGCACTGACACCACGGCCCGCCCATGCAATGCAGTCACGCTGAAACGCACCGGGCTGCCGGGCGTGCCGTATTTGACCGCATTGTTCGCCAGGTTTTCAATGCAGCGCCTGACCGCCTCGCGGTCCCAATGGCCGTTGACCGGGCTGCCGTCCACTTCGAACAATGCGCCATGGATGGAGGCGAACTGTTCGGCCACCTCGCGCGTCAGTTCCAGCATGTCGAACGGCTCGATGCGCAGTCGCAGGCGCTCGCCGGTCTGGAACACGATGGCGTCGAGCAGATTCTGGATCATGCCGTCCATGCGGCTGAGATTGCTCAGGATGCGGTCGGCCAGCGACTTCATTTTTTCCGGGTCGGTGGAATGCTTGATCAGGTCGGCCGCCGCCACCGCGGTGGCGAGCGGATTGCGCAGGTCATGGGTGAGCGCGGCCACGAAGCGCTCGCGCAGCGCGGACTGGGCCAGCGCGAAGGCATTGACCGCATCGCGAATGGAATTGTCGATCGAGGCATTGATGATGGCGAACTCGTCGCTGTTGAGCTGCACGCCATGTTCGCGCAGCACATCGAAGATGGTCCAGCGCAGCAGCTGGTATTCGGAGACGACGGCCTGGGCGTTGTAGTTGGTCAGGCGGGCGCGTTCGCCGCCGTGTTCGGATGCCACCGTATTGGTTTCGGTTTCCGGACTGCGCGCATAGCCGGGCGTAATGGCTTCGGCGATGTTGTCGTACAGGCCGGGAAAGGTATTGATCATGATCGGATGCGGCAGATGCTCGGCTTCCTTGACCGTCGCGCGCAGGCGTTGCCCCCATTCCTGGAGCACAGCCTCGCGCAGTGCCAGCATCCGCCTTGCGTTGGCGGACAGCTTGTCGTCATCCAGTTGTTGATCGCTTGCGAATGTCACGTTATTACCTTTAATTAACATAAAAGCAATGAGCTGCCCCGATTGTAGCAATCGCTGCGCCACCCTACCCGGCCCGGCGCGGTCTGAATGAAGATCATGCCGATTCGCTCAATATCCGCACCGCGTCGGACAGCCTGTAGGGCTTGGCAAGCAGGCCGACGTGTGGCATGTCCACCCGCGTTTCGGTATAACCGGTGGCCAGCACCACGCGGATATGCGGAAAGCGCTCCCTGACGATGCGGGCAAGATCGATGCCGCTGACGCCGCCCGGCATGACGATGTCCGAGAGCACCATGGAAATCGACGGTTCGCTGTCGAGCATGGCCAGCGCCTGTTCGCCGTCGGCGGCGGCGACGACACGGAATCCGGCGTTCGACAGTGCCGGCGCCATCGATTCCCGCACCAGCGCATCGTCCTCGACAAGCAGCAGCGTGCCGGACCCCGCGAGCGGCTGTCCCGCCTTCTCGCCCGACCGCGTTGCCTGAAGCGCGCCAGTGGCTTGCGGCAGATACAGCGTGACGGTGGTGCCCTTGCCTTCCTCGCTGTGCAGCAGAGCCGTGCCCCGTGCCTGGGTCGCGAACGCATAAGTCTGCGACAGGCCCCAGCCGCTGCCCTTGTCCACCGGCTTGGTGGTGAAGAAGGGATCGAGCGCCCTGGAAAGCACCTCGGCCGACATGCCCGTTCCAGTGTCGGTGATGGCGATACGCACATAGTTTCCGGGCGCAAGGCCATTGACGGATTCGGCCATGACGACATTGCGCATGTCCAGCGTAATGCCGCCGCCGTCGGGCATGGCGTCGCGCGCGTTGATCACGACATTGAGCAGGGCCAGTTCGAACTGCAGCGTGTCCACCGTCACCGGCCACAAGCCGTCGTCCAATCGCAGATCGAGGCGGATACTGCTCGGCAGCGCGCTTTGCAGCAGCGGCAGCGCCGCATGCAGGGTGTCATCCGGGCGGATCGTGTCGAGCCGCGCTTCCTGCGCCCTGCCGAAGGAGCGCATCTGCCCGGTTAGCAGCGCGGCCCGTTCGATCGCCCGTTCGCAGGTGTCGACCAGCGACGGGATGCGCGAGGCATCCTTGTTCAGGCGGATCAGCTGCAGCGAGGTCGCCAGGGTCTGGAGGATATTGTTGAAGTCATGCGCGATGCCGCCGGTCAGGCGGCCGAGCGCTTCCAGTTTCTGGCCCTGAAGCAAGGCGCGCTGCGCCCGCTCGGCGGCGGCCACCGCTTCGGCAACCCGCAGCTCCAGGTTGGCCTGATGCTGGCGGATCTGGCGGCTGGCATCGACCATCGCAAAGCCGGCCGCATCCGTCTCCAGCATGCCGGAAGGCATGACGCGCACGGGCTCGCCCCGGCCCAGGCTTTTCGCGGCCATTCTCAGCTGCTCGATGGGCTCGGCGGTGCGTCGGGCATACCAGCGGGCGCCGGCGATGGCCACGCCCAGCAGGACCAGCATGATGCCGCCAAGGAATTGCGCGGCGTAAATGGCGGGGCGCCGCATTTCCGCGACCGGGATATTGACCACCACCGTCCATTCGGACTTCGCGGCGCGGCTGAAAAACGCCGCGGTCTGCCTGCCGTCCAGCGTCGTGCCGTAATGCAGTCCCGACTTTTCTCCCGCGAGAATGCGCTTTCTGAGCGCCTCGTTCGCCAATTTGCCGACGTACCTTTCGGGTTCGCTTGTCCTTGCCATCACCATGCCCTGGCGGTCGACCAGCACGGTCAGCCAGCCGGCGGGCAAGCCTTGGCCATTGAGTAGCGACTGCAGGTTCGATGCGGCGATGCCCATCGCCAGGTGATGGCGCACCTCGCCGCCCTGCATGATGGGCACCTGCACTGCATAGTCGTAGCGCTTGCCGGCGGGCGCAAAGAACAGGTCGGATACCACCGTCTTTTCCAGGCCATAGCGGCGCTGCAGCTCGGAAAGATTGGAATTGCCCTTGGGAAGAGGCGCGCCGAAGGGCAACCGGGTATTGAGCAACTGCTTGCCCGACAAGTCGCGGATGACGACCGTCGATGTCTCCGGCGGCGCCAGACTGCGCGCATGATCATAGAAGGCCCGCAGGTCGTTTCCGGCAATCGCCGGAGAGCTTGCCAGCGCACGCAGCAAGCTCTCCGTTGCCTGCAGGTCGCTGTCGACCAGCGCCGACAGCGCGCGCGCCGTTTCCGACATGCCGTTGATCTGTTCCTGCTGCTGTTCCTTGTAGACGAACCAGACCGCCAGCAGCGATGCCAGAAACGACGGGATCAGGACCGACAGGATCAGGACCAGCAGGCGGGTTCGGATGCGCATGAATGCTTTCGGTATTTGCAGGATTCGTAAGAATTGCAGGATTTGAAGTATACCGGTTCGGTATTCTTGCGGTTTTCCGGTACCAGCGGCAATAAAAAAGCCCGCATGCCGAACGGCATGCGGGCTAAACCTTTGGCGACCATGCGTAAGTCGTTGGCCCGACTGTATGCCCATCGAGCAGCCGCTACCGTGACGACTGTCACAAACCCTCACATTCTTTTACTTGCCAAGTCAAGCCATGCCCGGAATGCCATTGCACCATGACAATCCGCAAATGCGGCATTATGTCGCTGTTGTACATGACACCTGGAAATTTTCGGCTTTTTTAGCGATCTTGTCTGCATGGCAATCTTTTAGACTGGATGAGGGCGGATGTGCCGCCTACCAATCATGTCTGGAGGAAGTGCCATGGCAAACAGCATGGGGGTGCAAGGGCTTCGGCACAAATGGGCCCGATTAGCGGGCGAAGCTAAACAGATCACGAAGGCGAATCAACGCCTCGCGGAAAAGGTGGCCGGCTTGAACGAGCATATAGCGGTGGGTCCTGATGACACCGCGATGCGGGCAGGTTTGAACGAGGTTATCCCCCGGCGTAGCTCCGCGAACGTCTCGCGATCGAGGTCATCGGACTGCATGAACGCGGCTACCCCGCAGCCTCCAACGCTTCGCTGATGTCGATGGAAATGCCAACGTGCCCCGCATATTCACCCTCGGAGGTGAACCACGGCAGCGCATTGGTTTCCAGCCAGCGCCATTCCCCATCCTTTCTTTTGACACGCACCCGATGCTGCAAGCGTCCGTGCTCACGGATCGCCTTGTCGATCGCAGCCACATAGGATGGCAAATCTTGTGGGTGAACCACCTTATGCCACGCGGCGCCCATGAGATCTTTCAGCGGCACGCCCAGTAATTCGCGGAACCGCGGGTTCAGATAAATCGCATTTCCCGTGGCATCCAACTGCCATATCAGGCCGGGGGAGGCCTCGGCCAGCGCGCGGAACCGGGTTTCGCTCTCGCGCAAGGCTTCCACGGCGCGTCTGCGCTCGGTAATGTCCTGTACGATGATCGCCATTCTCTCCCCATTCATCGGGAAAAAGCGGATCAGATACCAGCGGTTGAAAGGCACATAGTAGTTTTCAACCTCGACCAGCACCCGCTCGCTCACCGCGCGCTGGAAGCCCAGTCCCGATTCATCCTCGCTCGCATCACGAAAAGCTTCGGTGAGATATTGTTTGCCGATCAGACTGTCGGCGTTGATTCCCTGCTCGGCAAGCATCTTTCTTGCGGCCGCGCTGAAATAGACGAACCGGGACTCGGCATCCAGGGTCATCAGTCCATCGATGGTGCTGTTCAATACCATCATGACAAACTCTTGTTGTTCGCGCAGTGCGGTCTCTGCGAACAAGCGCTCGATAATGCTGACCGCCTGGCGCGAATAAAGATCAAGCATGCGCAATTCACGGTCCGGAGGATAGTGCGGCTCGCGGAAATGAGTGGAAAGGACTCCCAGCAATATTCCATTGCGGCCAAACAGGGGCGTGGATTGCCAAGCCCGGATGCCGGCCGAGTCGAGAAGCGACCTGTCTGCCGCAAAACGGTAATCAAGATAGCCATCCTGAACGATGGTGCGCTTGCAGTGTTTGGCAGCCTCACCGCTTGCGGTGCTGTCGTCGCATTTCACGAAGTGGAAATGCGCCAAGAATTCCGCGCTGAGTCCTTGTTGCGTGACGATTTCCAGAGTTTGGGTCTGTGGCCTGTAAAGCTGTATCGTTCCCATAGTCGTGCCAAGCAAGGAAATCGCTGCATTCAACACTTCCTTGAGCGCGAGTTCAAAGTCCGGGATGTCTAGCAGGCGGGTGCCGAGAAGCTGCAGTTGGCTCATCGCCTGCAACTCAGTGCTCAGCCGCGCTTCGGCTCCCTGCAGGGCTTCCTGTGCGCGCTTGCGGTCGGTAATGTCGTTCGCGTACAGCAGAATCCCGCCATCCTCCATTGGCGATGCGCTCATCTCGGTCCATGCCTGAGAATGCACATCATAGTACTCGAAGCGTACCGCTATGCGACTCGACATCGCGCGGCGGCATTCCAACTCGACCAGGGTTCCTCGCACGGTGCGAAAGACCTCCCAATAGTTTCTGTTGACCAGATAAGATCGTGGCAGGCGAACCCGTTTTTCAGCCGCGGTGTTGAGGTAGGTGATACGCCATTCGGAATCGACCGCCATGAGTCCCCCGCCCAAATCTTCGAGGATGGTCAAGGGCACCACGCGCAGTCGCTCATCGCTGCATTGCATTTCGCGCCGCGATCTCGTCAGGGCAATCATCCCTCTTGCCTTGCTTAACAGTTCGCGTCCGTTGAAAGGCTTGGCAAGCCAGTCGTCGGCCCCGGCGAGCATGCCTTCCTCATCGGCGTTAACGTTCGGCCCGAAGAACAGCAGGACGAACGCGATTGTCGAGGTAGAGGATTGAGCGCGCAGACCGCGAAGCAAATCGAAACCGTCCGACTCCGGCCTGGCCAGTCCGCTTAGCACCATCTCCGGCCGGTGTTCCAAGGCTGCCTGCAATGCCACGGGCCCGTTGGGTGCTGAGATGACTTGGTATTCTTTGCCGAACAACTGTTCCAGGTAGGTCCGCATGCCAGCATCGGATTCCGCTACCAGTATCCTGGCCTTCGGCTTGCCCTTGGTAGCGGGATGCAAAGCCCTAACCGTAATCGGCCCGATTGATGGATTTGGAAATTCATAGGATTGTGCCGGCAACGCAGACAAGGCAGTCTGGTCCCACTCGGCAAATGCGCTGGCGCGGTTGCCGGGCAACCGTCGGAACGGGTGCTGGTTCAAGCGCTCCATGCAGGGATGCAGCGCGGCCTCGACTTCGGCTGCCGTGGCGAACCGCAGGTGACGCAAGTCCCGCAAGATCCAGCGTTCAAGGAATTTGACCTGCAATACGGCCTGCGCCTTCTGTCTGGCATCCTGGGGCATTGATGGCAACACCGAGGTACCGTAATGGCGGGCGAAGCCGAGCACCATCTCACCATCGCGCGTGTCATCGATGGGTAGCGTTTGATTCGAGCCATCGGGAATAATGAGCCGGGGCACGCCGCCATAGAAATGCAAGGCCCGGACGGCGCAACAAATCCATTCATGCGCCGTGTCTGCGGAGGCGACGCAGGCGAAGGCCAGCCTGGAAGCGCCCATGGTGGCCAGAAAAATATACGCGCAGCCTCCTTCGGTCAAGGGAACGGCCGATACGGCGAAACCGCAGAACATTCTTTCGCCACCCCGAAACACCTGACGCAACGAGCGGCCAATGCGCAAGACGAAGGAATGATAGTGCTCGCAGAACTGGGTATAACGGTAGGTTTTCTGTTCAGCATAATCGGCCTTGTATCGCTCCCATTCGCTTAGGAGTGTGTTGCCGCTGCGGCATAAACGAAGATGGAGACGGCCATAGTCAGGCCGCACATAGGGGAAGACTTGTTGCCGGCCCACATGCAGGCATCGCTTGAGGTCGGCTTCGCTCATCAGTCGCACTGCCGGCCAATCGAGCGCGACGCCCTTCGCTAATCCGACATATTTCCCAACCACGCCTTTTGAGAGGCCCAAGGTTTGCGCGATTTGCTCGTGCGAAAGCCGCATGTCCATTTTTAAGCGCAGGATGTCTTTTATCTTTTCGGCAGAAATTGCGGGGCTGCGCATGGTCGCCTTCCAGCAGAGAAAAAGCCTTTATGAATACATAGGAGGTGGCAGATCAGGTAACTCGAGTTTAGTCTCGCCATAGATGGAATGTATGTTCAATTCATTTCCTTCGATTCTTCGCGAGGCGAAGATACCCATTCTCGAATGCACATTCCCGGCCTAGAGCGAAGCGAACACAAAAGAGCGAAAACAATGGTCATGACATGTCGAAATGGCTTTCGAAATTCGCCCTGCTCCGGCATGCCATCGATTCCAGTACGAAAAGCGCAATTTGGCATCTGGGCAATCCGGCCAATTGAAGGTTTCGCTGCTTCCAAAAGCGAGATGGATAAGCGAAGCGGTATGCAACATTCTTTGGAAGAACGCAAAGAGTAAAGAGTTCCTCTGTCGGTACACTAAAGGTGTCCATTACAAGAAGTGGTTGTGTCTCAATCTCAGGAAAGACGGATTTACCAACTCTCACGTCGAAGACACTCTACCCCATTTCAACCTTCAAGCGTGGAGGCAAGAAAAGCCGCAATCACATAGGCACAATTCATGGATTCGTGCATGCGAAAAGAACTGCTGGCAGGCCAACATCAGTGCCAGGACCACGGCTGCAACCGTGCCCGGTGCGGTCATCATTTCCCAAAACTTATTCCTATCATCCCTCCAGAAAGAAATGATGAAATGAAAGAACGCCCTATCCTTTTTTCCGCTCCCATGGTCCGAGCCTTGCTTGATGACCGCAAAACGCAGACGCGGCGCATCCTGAAACCACAGCCGCAAGCGGGGACGGAAGATGTCCTTGAGTACAAGGAAAATTTCTTTCACCCATGGAGCGACACCGAAAGCCGTCTCTTGCCTGATCAGAACTGGAGATGCCCCTACGGCGTCCCGGGCGACCGGCTTTGGGTGAAGGAAAGTATCGTACGCGGCTATGGCAATGACATGCAGATGTCGCGTTACTCGGCCGATGGCATGCCGACCATAGCTGACGCCTGGCCGTGGCAGCGAAATCATCTGGCATCAATCCACTGCCCGCGTCGCCTGTCACGCATCCTGCTGGAAGTGAGTGGCGTGTGGGTGGAACGATTGCAAGACATCAGCGAGCCTGACGCGGCTGCCGAGGGTGTCGACGGCATCAGCAGCCTGGTGCCGACCAGCCGGGACGCCTACCGGCAACTGTGGAAAGACCTTAACGGAGCCGGCAGCTGGGACTCGAATCCATGGGTCTGGGTGGTGAGCTTCAAGAGAGTCGACAAATGAGCCGTACGGATACCGTGGAACGGCTTGGCCACGGCGCTGCACACTTGAATCAGGCCGGCAATCCCGCTGCCATTTCATCGTTGGGATTTTGAGACCGTTGCGCAACCTCTCAAGCACACGCCCCGCGCCGCTTGATAGCGTATTGTCCGCACACCGAGGTTCCGAGGGCAAACCGCTTCCCTTCAGCTTCAGGCTGCCTTCTAGTTCATGATGCGGCTTCCAAGAAGTCCCTCGCGATCCGTACGCAACCAGTAAGCAAGCAGCCCTTCTTCGGCCAAGACCAACTGCGAGCGGCAAACGCATTTTCACTTAAGCTTCAGAAGCCGATGTTATTCGCACTCTTTCATTGAGCGCGTTCCAATCACATGGCAGCAGACATTATTGTCGGTACTCTTGCATGGGGCTGCGGCACACGCGTAGCAATGGTCCACGAAGCTCGGAAATAACTCGAAATATTTGAAGGCAGAATCATGGAGACAACAGTGATCCGGAACAGGCTGCCATCCGCACCAGACCAAGGCACTGTTTGGGCCACGACGCCGCGGCTCCCGTTTGCCGGCTGCATCGTCACCATGTTGCGTCGCTCGACACTCTTCTAAACCTCGATGCTGTACGCAGTGGTTTCATCTTCGGATTCACCACTGGTGATTTCTTGTGTCCGATCCGCGAGAAAGCGCCTATCAATATTCGGAGGCAGGACAGTTACCACATGTTGGCCCATTCCCACCATGTGCCGTGTGCACGCCCAAGTTTTGTCTATGGCAGAAAGTGGCACTCCATACTAATTGATGATGTTCGATGTTATCCGCAGCCGCCCGAACTGAAGACGGCATATGCCGGCGGGCACCGGCACGGGAAAGCGAAACGGACGGTCACACAACACCGAAATCATCAGCCGCCCGACTATGCTTGCGTGCAGATTTCGACACCTCCTGCATCCCATATTTTTTGGCGCGCCAAGGAACGCACAGCCGCCGTATCGAAGCACATCGCATTCAGTTTTTTTATTGAACTTACGTACACAAAGCCATTCTCAGCCGTTCATTAGGTCTGCGATTTCATCTGCATCCATATGTGATGACGAGGCCGCGGATCATCGGACCGTACGATGAAGACAATCGTCATATCTCGTAAAGAAGCAGTCATGGCTGGCCCTGCGGTATCGAGCCTGCCATCGCAGGCTCGGCTACGGAAAGCATCCTGCTGAGGCGAATATCTTCTGGTTAGAAAAATTCTGACCTGGGACACGAAGCCACCCTAGCTCATGATGAAAGATTTCTGACTATGGCCCGCGCAGGCTGCTGCCGCAGCTGAACGGCTTGCTAATGAAACGGTGCAATGGAAAAGGACATCGGCCGACGAATCGAAGGCAGCGCGGCGTTTCCGAAAGGAGCGGCTGTAAGGCTTGTCATGTTGTTGCGAGCGGCTGCCATCACTATTTCTGGTTAGGAGAATCTTATGCTGGCAATGAATTACAGAGGCCCCTACAGGGTACGCGCAGAACAAAAGCCCGATCCGCAAATCGAGCACCCGAACGACGCGATCGTACGAGTCTCGCGCGCATGCATCTGCGGATCGGATCTGCATCTTTATCATGGCCTGGTCCCCGACACCAGGGTCGGCATGATCTTCGGCCACGAGTTCACCGGCATAGTGGAAGAGGTCGGCCCGTCGGTCCAGAACTTGAAAGTGGGCGACCATGTGCTCGTGCCTTTCAATATCTTTTGCGGCTCCTGTTTTTTCTGCCAAAAAGAACTTTACAGCAACTGCCATAACGTAAACCCAGAAGCCACAGCCGTCGGCGGCATCTACGGCTACTCGCACACGACCGGGGGCTATGACGGTGGCCAGGCGGAATACGTGCGTGTGCCGATGGCTGATGTCGGCCCGACGGTGATCCCCAAAGACATTCATCCCGACGATGCCGTTCTGTTGACCGATGCCTGCCCGACCGGCTACCAGGCCGCGGAAATGGGCGACATCGCTCAAGGAGACACCGTGGTCGTTTTCGGCGCCGGACCGGTCGGCATCTTTGCCGCGAAGTCGGCCTGGCTGATGGGCGCGGGACGTGTCATCGTGGTCGACCATGTGGAATACCGGCTGGAGTTCGTCAAGAATTTCGCGCAATGCGAGGTGGTCAACTTCAGGGAGGTCGATGACATGGCCATCCATATCAAGAAGATGACCGACTGGCTAGGCGCCGACGTCTGCATCGATGCGGTAGGCTGCGAAGCCGCCGGCAGCGCGATACAGCGGCTCACGGGCAGATACCTGAAATGGCAAGCCGGTACCAGCACGGCATTGCACTGGGCAATCAATTCCGTGCGCAAGGGCGGCACGGTTTCCATCGTCGGCGTGTATGGGCCTCCATTCAACATCGTGCCGATCGGGAATGCGCTGAACAAAGGCATCACGATGCGCATGAACCAGGCCAGCGTGAAGCGCCACCTGCCGCGCCTGTTCGAGCATATCCGTGCGGGCAACCTGGAACCGAGGAAGATCATCACGCATCGGGTGCCGCTTGAGGAAGTGTCCGACGCTTATCACATCTTCTCCAGCAAGCTGGATAACTGCATCAAGACCATCCTGGTCCCGCCCAGAGCGCGGAGCCTAGCAACGATGCATTGAACGGTCTTATCCACCCATTCCAAGGAGTGAAGCGAAATGGACATACAAACTCGCCCAACCAATCTGCGCGACCACAGCGGGACAAAAGCGCAGCATCGGCATGAACACGACGACAGTAAAAAGTCGGCTGACAATTTTTCCCACATCAAGGGCTGGGGGGCCGATCTCGATCCCAACGACCGGCCGGCATATCCGATGGAGAGGACCCCGCCGCGCCTAGAAGGGCTGCATTGGCACGATGTCGAAGACCAGCCGCTGAGGATAAAGGTATACCACTCGGTCGAACGGCCTGGCATCACGCCGGTGTTCGGAACCAGCACGCCGCCCAGCGGCATCAGCGGAAAAATACGTGACGTCGCATACGGATTCAGCGAGAACGACGTTCGCCACTGGATGCTGCTGTTGCTGGCAGACCGGGTCAACGTCGTGGAAGGCATAGGACAGGACCTCATGGGCGGCCGCGTTCCCAATGTCTTCGCCGAAATGGGCATTAAGGCCGAATGGCACCACAACCGCGCAGGGCTCATCCGCACGGCGGCGGTAGCATCCGCGGTGATCGGCATTGGCTATTTCCTGCTCAAGCGGCGGAACGCGCGCGCATACCGGTTTTGAACCCGCATTGGAGGACGTGATGCCTGAACCGAATGCGCTTGCGGGCCGCCGCATCGCCGTGCTGGCGGTTGACGGTTTCGAGAAGGTTGAACTCGCCGTTCCGGTCGCCGCCCTCAAGATGGAGGGAGCGGATGTCGACATCGTATCGCTGCATGCCGGGAGGATCCGCGGCGTTAATCTGCATGAACCTGCAAGCAAGGTACGCGTTGACAAAATCCTGGGCCAAGCCAGTCCGGCGGAATACGACGGGCTGCTGATACCGGGCGGGTTCATCAACCCGGACCTGTTGCGCCAGTCCGCCAAGGCGCGCGACTTCGTGCGAGCGTTCGACCGGCAGCGCAAGCCAATCGCAACCCTTTGCCATGGGCCCTGGCTGCTGGCCTCCGCGGGACTCACTTCGAGAAGGACCATGACTTCCTGGCCGGGTATACGGGATGACATGGTGAACGCAGGCGCCACCTGGCTGGACCGGGAAGTGGTGAGAGACGGCAATTGGGTAACCAGCCGCGGCCCGCAGGACATGGTGCCGTTCGTCAGCGCAATGACCGAGTTGTTCTCCGGTGCCGCAGACACTCGGAGCGTTCCTCAAGCCGCCCGTTCGGATCCGCAGCGGGAGCAGGCGCCCGCGCTGGTCGTCAATTCCATGCGCTGGCTGCCGCGCCCTTCATTCCGGACCATATTGGGAGTGATGCTGCTCGGCGCGGGACTGGCTGCGACAGGCCGGCGGCCGGACTATCGGATGAACCAGCCCCCGGAACGACATCGGCTGGGCCAGGCCTAGGCCGCAAACAGTCGCAAACGGCCGCAGTGCAGGCCACGGATCAGTCCTGGATAACGCTTGATATCCAGGAGTCGAGGCCCCGCGCAACCGGCGCGGGTTGTGTGGTAACGCTGTCCGGTCCGGCTCACGAATCCCGGCACTCCAGGGATCTGCGTCAGGCTGGCAGGCGCAAGAACTGGAGAAAAATGATGAAAGCAGTGGTTTATAAAGGGCCGCGCGATGTCAGCGTGCAAAATGTGCCAGATCCGAAGATCGAGAAGCCGACTGATGCGATCGTGCAGATCACAAGCACCAATATCTGCGGTTCGGATCTGCATATGTTCGAAGGCAGGACCGACTTCGAAACAGGAAGGATTTTCGGGCACGAAAACCTGGGCAAGGTCATGGAAGTCGGGCCGGCCGTCGAGCGCCTTCAAGTCGGGGACTGGGTCTGCATGCCGTTCAATATCAGCTGCGGCCATTGCCGCAATTGCGAAAAGGGATTGACCGCATACTGCCTCACCGCCAATCCTCAACCGGGCATGGCGGGTGCCGCATACGGCTTCGCCGACATGGGGCCATATCAGGGGGGACAGGCGGAATACCTGCGCGTTCCCTGGGCCGATTTCAACTGCCTGAAGCTGCCTCCCGACGCCGAGGAAAAGCAGAACGACTACGTGATGGTGGCCGATATCTTTCCGACCGGCTGGCATGCCACCGAACTGGCCGGCATGCGGCCGGGCGATGCCGTCGTCATCTACGGCTCGGGTCCGGTCGGGCTGATGGCCGCACATGCAGCGATAATTAAGGGCGCCTGCAATGTGATGGTGGTCGATCGCCACCCCGACCGGCTCCGGCTTGCGGAATCGATAGGCGCGGTCGCCATTGACGATTCGAAGTGCAACCCGGTCGACCGCATCATGGAGCTTACCCATGGCTTGGGCGCAGATGTCGGTTGCGAATGCGTCGGCTACCAATGCCATGATCACGCTGGACACGAAATTCCCAATCTGACCATGAACAATCTCGTCAAGTCGGTCAAGTTCACTGGCGGCATCGGCGTGGTCGGGGTATTCGTGCCGCAGGATCCCGGCGCATCCGATGATCTGGCCAAGAAAGGCGAGATCGTGTTCGACTGGGGCATGTCCTGGTTCAAGGGCCAGCGTATCGCCACCGGGCAGTGCAATGTCAAAGCCTACAACCGCCAGCTGCGCGACCTGATCCATGCCGGCAGGGCGAAGCCCTCTTTCATCGTTTCGCATGAAATCGAACTGAGCAAGGCGGCAGACGCCTACCAGCATTTCGATGCGCGCGACCACGGCTGGACGAAAGTCATCCTGAAACCCGGAAAATGAAAGGATTGCGCCTTGTCTTGAGATAAATGGCGCCGGCAAGCCCAGCTCGAAGACTTGCTGGGCCTGCATTCCATGCCTCAGCTTCCAGACAAATGCTGATCGGCGCCCGCTCCGGATCGACTGCAACGAAAGGCTAGCCGAGCGCTTCCTGCCTGCCACCTCGCAAGAACGCAAAGAGATAGGTCCCGGTGCGGGCTATGGCCATCGTCCTGAAAGGCTCTCTTTTCGGTCACGGACAGCTTCAGGAAGACAGCAACCGCAAGCCGGCAGAGAAACGGGCGCGGCTGCGGCGCGTTTATTTTTCCTCAAGGCCGTTGCTGCCGTACGCTTTCGAAGAGATTCCGGCAACCCGGACTATCGGATGAGCCGGGCCCCGAACATCATCCAATGGCGGCGCATACCCGACTCACGCCGAAGATCAGCGCTTGTTGCTTTCCTGGAGCGAGTAGATGGACGTGTAGCCGGCACTGAAGTCGGGAGGCAGTTCGATCAAGCCCTGCTCGACGCGCGCATATCGTGCCGGCTCACCGCGCACCATCCGATTGCGGTGGCGACTGTCGATGACCGGTGCCGTATAGGCGAAGGCGTCAGCCGCGACATACTGAATGATGTAGGTGGTGCGTATCATGTCGGATAAGTTTGCGCTCGACCCATGCACCGCCAGACCATGATGGGCAACGACATCGCCCGGATCGAGTTCATTGTCCACCACGCGCGCGAAGTCTTCTTCACTCATGCCGGCATTGCAGTTCAATGCGTATTTGCCGTTCACCCAATGGCTGCGCGGCCCCTGCATATGGCTACCGGGAACGGTCTGCAGACAGCCATTGCCGCTGCGCGATGGATTGATTGGTATGCTAAGCGCAACGATGTTCGTGTTCGTATGCGGAAAGACCGGCCAGTCCTGGTGCCAGCCGATCTCGGCGCCGCCGTCCGGCAATTTGAAATTCACCTTGGAGTGATAGAACTTCACCGCGCCGCCAATCAGGTCGGCGGCAATATCGCCCAGCACGGAATCGAATGCCACCTCGATGAACACATCGTCGAGCTCGGTCGGGCTGGAAATGCGGCGAATGCGAGGATTGCCAGGACCATGCGCCGGATCGAGGTCGAAATGCCTGGTTTTGTTCCCCAACGCGCTTCCTTCACTCCACAAACGGTCGATCGTCGCAGTCAGTCGCTGCAGCAGCGTCGGATCAAAGACGTTACGCATCGTCAGAAAGCCGGCAGCCCGATAGTCCTCAATCTGTGCGGCGCTTAGCATCGGTTCATGGGCGCGTGCCCGAGACCAGTCCTCTTTCGTTGCTGGTACTGCGCTCATGTCGTCGCCTCTGCCGCCGCATGCGCAGCCAGAATGTCGTCGGTGCCGGCAATTAGCGGAGTAAAGTTGGTGGAACGCACATAGTCGGGCCGTGGATCAGGAACATCGAGAGGCCTGTTGACAACCGGGTTGTAGACGATATAGGTAGCCCAGCGGTCATGACGCGACAGGTTATGCCCGGAGGCATGCAGGATATTGGGATGGAAAAATACCACCGTGCCTGGCTCGCCAGTGATTGGTACAGGTTCGGGACTATGCTCCATGATGTCGAGCAGCCGCTCTTTCGGCACTACCCAGAATTTATAGGCGGTCGATTCATCGAACTGGGGGTCGAGATTACCCAATTTATGGCTACCCGGAATGAAGTAGAGACAGCCGTTAAATTGCGTAGGCTCGTCGAGCATGATGAGCGCGGTCATGAGCATCGGTTCCGGCACACCGTCCTTTTTCCAGGTGCCATAGTCCTGATGCCACTGCCACACCGATCCGTCAATTGCAGTCTTGAGGTTGCACTTGGTGTGATACACATACAGGGCGTCGTCGCCGAGCAGCTCGCGCGCGGGGCCGAGTAAACGTGGCGCGCGTGCCGCCGCATGGAATACCGCGGATGCCGTCGGCCCGTCGGCTTCATGAACGCGATAGATGGTCTTGGCAATGCCGCCGGTACGTTCCCGCACGAGATGATCGGTATCGATGTTCTGGATACGCCCCAGTTCAGCCTTCATGGCCCGGATTTCATCGGCCGAAAATAGTCCAGGCATGATCAGGAAGCCGTCACGTTCATAGGTTTCCAACTGTGTCTTCGAGAGTTGCATGTCTCCATCCTTTCAAGAGCGATTCCTGTAACGTTTTTGCTTCTGTCGGTACTCCCGTTCAGGCAATCATAGGTTCTACAAGATCATTCGTAAAATATATAATTGGTTGGTTTCTTATACCCTTGAGGTATCACCGTGGACCTGCGCCATCTAAGGTATTTCGTTGCTGTTGCGGAAGAATTGCATTTCACCAAGGCCGCGGCACGGCTGCACATATCACAGCCGCCGCTCAGCCGGCAGATCCTTGAACTGGAGCAGGAACTCGGCGTTACCTTGCTGATCCGGACGCGTCGCCATATCGAACTGTCCAATGCTGGCCGGGTCTTCCTGGAAAAGGCAAGGCAAATCCTGCTCGCCGCCGACTCGGCGATAGTCGAAACGCAGCGCGCTCAACGCGGTGAAATCGGCCGGCTCGCGGTAGGCTTTTTCGAACAGACCGCATACACGCTGCTGCCGCCGATCCTGCGTACCTATCAAGAAAATTTTCCAGGCGTCGAGGTGCAGCTACGCTGGTTCCCAGTCATCGAACAGGTCCAGGCACTGATGCGGGGAGAGATCGATATTGCATTTGTCCGACCGGTAGTCGACCTTGAAGGAGTCTCCAGAGAAATGCTGCTCAAGGAACCCTTTGTACTTGCCGTGCCGAGCACTCATGCCTTCGCCAGGCAAGACGTCGTTTCCATCGACGAGTGCGCCGGGGAGCGCATCATCAACTACACCCAAAGCCTGGCACCCGACTATCACGCCGGGATCAATCTCGCCTGTGCCAAGGCCGGCTTCGTCCCGAAGGCAGATCTGGAAGTGGGACAGGTATATACCGCGCTTGGCCTGGTCAGCGCTGGCGTAGGGGTGGCTTTCGTGCCGTCCTCGGTACAGAGATTGCGCTTCGAAAATCTGGTGTACAAACCGCTGAGAGAAAGACAGTTGCGAAGCGAAGTATTCCTGGCATGGACCCATGTCAACCCGTCTTCGCTGCTCATGGCATTTGTGGAAAGCTCAAAGCGGATCATGAAGGAACAGTTTTCAACGAACGCGGAATGAGTAGCTGCATGCTCAACCTTCGTTACTGGCCATCGTTAAAATGCTGGAGCGCGAGGACAGATGAGAATCCGGGCCAACACATTGGCCCTCACCCGCTTTCTTCCCGACGACTTGCATGCCTTCCATAACTTGTATTCAGGAAATCGGATCGATATCGAAGAACGCAATAGCGGAGACGTTTCCATACATCCACCTGCAATCCGCTCTAGAACACTAGCGGGGTAAGGCTCCAAATCGCTTCGACAAGACCTTCCAAAAATGTCATTTTTCAACCGATAAAGCAAGCCGCCCCAAAGAGAAGCGTCGCTAGTGCGTTGATTTTTTAGGCTTTCGTCAACAGCTACATAATGCCGCGCAAATGAAAAAAGCCCGCACCATGCGGTCGCGGGCCAATCGCCTCTCGGCGAAGTCTAGAGGAGACTAGACATCATGCTATACGGCGTTCCTGTCAGCCCCCTGTCGAAAAGCTGACGCGGCGCTGACAGGATACGTATTCACTTTATTCACTTCCGTCACTTTTTTCACTTGATGCCATTGACCATCTTCGGCAGCCACAGCGTGATTTCCGGAATGTAGGTAATGGCAATCAGGGCAATGAACAGCGGCACCAGCCATGGCAGGATCGCCATCGTCGTGCGTTCCACCGAGAGCTTGGCCACCCGCGCCAGCACGAACAGCACCATGCCGAGCGGCGGATGCAGCAGGCCTATCATCAGGTTGAGCGTCATGATGAGGCCGAAGTGGATCGGATCGATGCCGAGCTTGAGCACGATGGGCAGCAGGATCGGCACCAGGATCGTGATCGCGGCAATGGTATCGATGAAGCACCCCACCAGAAGGATGAGCACATTGGCAAGCAGCAGGAAGACCCACTTGTTCTGCGTCACGCCCAGTATCCAGTCGGCCAGCACCTGCGCCGCCTGGCTGGTGGTGAGCAGCCAAGCGAAGATCGATGCCGCGGTCACGATGAACAGCACGCTGGCCGTGGTTTCGATGGTGTCGAAGGTGGCCTTGGCGAGCGCCTTGAGCGTCATCGAACGGTAGCGCACCAGCCCGAGAAACAGCGCCCAGGCCACCGCCGCCATCGCCGCTTCGGTCGGCGTGAACCAGCCCAGCGTCATGCCGCCGATCAGGATCACCGGCGCCATCAGGGCCATCACCGCGGAAAAGTCGAAATACCAGTCGAGCGCCAGCAGCGCGGCCAGCGAAATTCCGACCGCCATGTTGACCGACATGCCCGCTTTCCACAGCAGCCAGACCGCCATCGGGAAAGCCAGCACCACCAGGATTTCGGTGCCGGCGCTGCCGAGGCTCTTCCATGAAAACGCGGTATCGCCGCCCCAGTTGTTCTTGCGGGCGATATATGCCACCGTGAACATCATCATCAGCGTCATGAAGATGCCGGGCAGCAGGCCGGCCAGGAACAGCGCGCCGATGGAGACATTGGCCATCATGCCGTAGATCACGAAGGGCAAGGATGGCGGAATGATGGGACCGAGCGTGGCCGATGCGGCGGTGACGCCGACCGAGAATTCCGGCGAATAGCCATGGTCCTTCATCGCCTTGATCTCGATGGTGCCGAGGCCGGCGGCGTCGGCAATCGCCGTGCCCGACATGCCGGAGAAGATGACGGAGCCGATGATGTTGACCTGGCCCAGGCCGCCGCGCATCCAGCCCACCAGCGCCACCGCGAAGTTGTAGATGCGGCCGGTGATGCCAGCGATGTTCATCAGGTTGCCGGCGAGGATGAAGAACGGCACCGCCAGCAGCGGAAAACTTTCCACGCCGGCGATCATGCGCTGCGCCACCACCACGTCCGGCACCGAGCCGGTGGCGATGATGTACAGCATCGAGGCGATCACCATGGCCAGCGCCACCGGCATGCCGATCAGCATGAGTACCAGGAACGATCCGATAAGAATACCCATGTCAGTCCTCCGTGCCGTCGTAGGCTTCCGGCTTTTCCAGGATGGAATAGCCCTGCCGCCAGTTCTTCCATGCGATCTGCGCCGCCCGGATGGTCATGATCGCGAAGCCCGCCAGCGCCAACCAGTAGACGGCGTTCTTGGGCCAGTTGATCAGCGTGGTCATCGGCTCGTCGCCGACGATTTCGGTGTACTTCCAGACCAGCAGCGTGACATAAGCAATGAAGCCGACGCGCAGCAGGTCGACGCAGGTGGCCAGCACCCGCGACATGGCTGCAGGCATGAACCGGTAAAGGATGTCGACCTGGATGTGCCGGTCCTTGCGCGTGCACATCGAGGCGCCGATGAACACCACGCCGATCAGGCAGTAGGTCGCCAGTTCCTCGGTCCAGGCATAGGAATCGTTGAGTGCATAACGGGAAAAGAATTGCAGGAAGACCAGCGCCACCATGACCCAGAAAATGCCGAGGGTGATCCAGTCTTCCGTCGAATAGCCGGACAGGCTGACATCGACCTGATCGGCTTCCTCGAAACTGTGGGCGAGTTCTTCCGCGCTGATGGCGGGATGCTTGACAGCTTGTTCCATGAAACACCTTGTCGGATGTGGATGGATATCGATACTGCCTGGCGCTCAACGCACCAGGCGGCGCCGCGGACCGGGATCGCCGGTGTCCGCGGCGCGGGATATCCGGTTACTTGATGGCCTGGATGCGTTCCCAGTCGGATTTGCGATAGCCGAAGTCCTCGAACTTGACGGTCTTGAGCACCGTGTCGCGGAATTCATCGCGGTTGACTTCGGTGACCGACAGGCCTTTCTGCTTGAACACGTCGACCAGTTCCTTTTCACGCGCGACCACGTCGGCGCTGGCCTTCTGCGCCGCTTCCTGCGTCACTTCGCTGAAGATCTTCCTCTCGCCTTCCGAAAGCTGCTTCCACAGCTTGCCCGACACCACGGTATTGAGGTGGTCGACGATATGCGCGGTCAGGACGATGTTCTTCTGCACTTCATAGAACTTCTTCGCTTCGATCGTGGTAAGCGGATTTTCCTGGGCTTCGACGGTGCCGTTCTGCAGCGCCAGGTATACCTCGGCAAAGGCGATCGGCGAAGTGTTGGCGCCGCAGGCGCGCGGCATGGCGAGATAGGCCGGCACGTCGGGCACGCGGATCTTGAGGCCCTTCATGTCGGCGCACTTGGCGATCGGCTTGTTGGACGTGGTCTGGCGCGCGCCGTAGTAGGTGGTGGCGACGATGCGGTTGCCGGTCTTGTCCTCATAGCCCTTGGTGAGGTCGCGGTAGACGTCGCTCTTGGTGTACTTGATCAGATGGTCGGCGTCGCGGAACACATAGGGATAGTAGGTCACGCCGATGGGCGGATACGACTTGCTGGCGAAGCTGGAACCGGAAATGATCATGTCGACGGTGCCCAGCGCAAGGCCCTGGTTGATGTCGTTTTCCTTGCCGAGCTGCGACGCCGGATAGACATCGATCTGGTACTTGCCGTTGGTGCGCTTGCCGATTTCGCCGGCGGCCCATACCGACCATTTGTGAAAGGGTTCGGATGTCTCGTACACATGCGCCCACTTCAGCTTGGTCTGGGCACTGGCGCTGAATGCGAGTGCGGACGCGGCAACGACGAACAGGGTTTTCTTCCAGAATTTCATGATGGTCTCCTTGATTGGATGATGTGGTTCTTGTTATTGGAATTGGAATTGGTCAGGCCGGTATGCCGGTATGCGGGCCCGCGGCGCGCACGTGTTTCCGCATCTATGACATCGCCGCCTCCCCGATCAGCTGCACCTTGGTGCTCCTGCTCTTGTCGGCCGCCAGCCGGAACGCATCCACCGCATCCTTCAGCGGCAGTTGCGCGGTCAGCAGCTGCCGCACATCGATGCGGCGCGATACCAGGTAATCGACGGCCCAGTCGAACTCGATGCCGAAGCGGAAGGCGCCCGCATAGTCGAGTTCGCGCGCCATGATGGCATTGGCCGGGAAATGCAGGCCTTCGGCAGGCAGCGTTCCGACCTGCACGATGCGCCCGCCGCGCCGGCAGGCATCAATGCAGGTAGCAAGCGCCGCCGCGTTGCCGGCCGCCTCGACGCAGACTTCGGCGACGCCGGCCGGATCGCTGATCGCGGCGGCGTCCAGGTCGCTGCGCACCACGGCATCCGCGCCGGCCGCAGTGGCGGCCCGCAGCGGATGATCGGCGACATCGCAGGCAATGATGCGTGCCGCACCCGCGAGCCGGGCCGCGATGACGATCAGGCAGCCGATGGTGCCGGCGCCAGTGACCAGCACGGTCTTGCCGAGCAGCGGGCCGCAGCGGTTGACCGCGTGCAGCGCCACCGCGAGCGGTTCGGCGAAGGCCAGTTCGCCGAACGATATGTCGGCTTCGACCGCGGTCAGCTGGCGCGCATTCAGCACGAAGCTCTCGCGAAACATGCCCTGCACATGCGGATAGATACTGGCGCTGCCGAGAAAGCGCATCTGGGTGCACAGGTTTTCCCTGCCCTTGCGGCAGTAATCGCAGCTCCCGCAGGCCTGGGATGGATTGATCGCCACCTTCATGCCCGGCGCCAGCGAGGCGACGGCGCTGCCGGTGCGCAGCACCAGGCCGGAGGCTTCATGTCCGGGCGTCAGCGGTTCGCGGATCTGAAAGGCGCCGGCACGGCCGTGGAAGTAATAATGCAGATCGGAACCGCAGATGCCGGCCGCGCCAAGCTGCACTTCAACCTGATGCGGTGCCAGCGCGATGTCTTCCTGCTGCTCGAAACGCAAGTCGTTGGCTGCGTGAATCTTGCATGCTAATGTCATGGCCCTGTCCCCCGCCGCTTGGCGTTATCTGGTTGGCGTTGTTCTTGCCGACGTTGTTGTTGCCGACGTTGTTCTTGTCTTGTTAATCGAGGCGCTTGGTCAGGCGCCGGTGCGAGCGGTCCATGTGCTTCTGCATGGCTGCCCGCGCCGCCGCCGCGTCTCTTTCTGCAACCGCGTCGGCCACCTTCCTGTGTTCTTCAATGGCAGCCCTCCAGCTCTCCGCATTTTCCAGGTGCTGTCCCAGCTTGGCCGAAATGGGATTGTTGCGCTGGTCGAACAGCAGGGCCACCACACTGATCAGCGCGCCGTTGCCGGCGATCTCCGCCAGGCGCAGGTGAAACAGCCGGTCACCCTTCATCGGCACGCCGCCGGCATCGGCTTCCCGTCGCATCATGTCGAGCGCTTCATCCAGCAGCGCCAGCTGCCGCGGCTTGACCGCGCGCGCGGCAAGCGCCGCGATCTCGCCTTCAATTACCGCCCGCGCGCGGATCAGCTCCAGCGGTCCGTGCATGTCGGTCAGCAAGTCCGATGGCATCGAGCGGTCGGCGCGGCGCTCGCAGACATAGATGCCGGCGCCCTTGCGCACTTCGACGCAGCCTTCCACTTCCAGCGCGATCAGCGCTTCCCGCACCGAGGGCCGCGACACGCCGAGCTGCAGCGCCAGATCGCGTTCCGGAGGCAGCCTGCTGCCCGGCCTGAACTCCTCGCAGCGGATCAGCTCGCGCAACTGGTCGGCGATCTGGCGATACAGGCGCTGCGGTTCGATGAGTTGTATCGGCATGAGATCGTTTCCGTTCATGGGGAGTGGCGCCGCGTTGCCTTTTTCTCCGACTTTCTGGTAAATTGGCCTTACCAATAGACCGGATAATTTCATTTCCGATTGCGCTTGTCAAGCAGATAAAACATCGCACCTCGCACCGGTCAAGCAGGCAATGCATTACGGGCATCCGCGTGCTCTGGCGGCACGGGGGCGCAGTGGTGCGCATGGTGCCCGTTGGAGCGCGATGATGCGAGGAAAGCCAATACAACCCGGAGCAGACACATGAACGACACCAAGCATTTTTCAACAGGCATCAAGATCTCGGCGGCCGACCTGCATGCGCTCGTTTGCGCCATCTGGCGCAGCGCCGGCAGCGAGGAACGGGAAGCGGTCCTCGTTGCCGATCATCTGGTGCAAGCCAATCTTTCCGGACACGATTCCCATGGCGTCGGCATGATTCCGCGCTATCTGCGTTCGCTGGCGGATGGCGAACTGACGCTGAACCGGCATGCGAAACTCGTGCGCGACGCCGGCGCGGTCCTCACTGTCGAAGGCGGTCTGGCCTTCGGACAGGTGGCAGCAAGGGAGGCGATGGACATGGGCATCGAACGCGCGAAGAGACTGGGTATTTGCGCGGTCGGCCTGCGCAACGCGCATCACATCGGACGCATCGGGCACTGGGCGGAGCAATGCGCGGAAGCGGGACTGGTGTCCTTTCATTTCGTCAATGTCGCCGGCGACCCGCTGGTGGCGCCTTTCGGCGGCATCGACGCGCGCTTTGGCACCAACCCGTTCTGCGCCGCCTATCCGCGGCGCGGCAAGCCGCCGCTGGTACTGGATTTCGCGACGAGCCGGGTTGCCTTCGGCAAGACCAGGGTCGCTTACAACAAGGGCGTGCAGCTGCCCGAGGGTTGCGTGATCGATCACCAGGGCCGACCCACCACCGATCCGCGCGTGATGCATGAAACGCCGCGCGGATCGCTGCTGACCCTGGGCGAGTTCAAGGGTTACGGACTGGCGGCGATGTGCGAAGTGTTCGCCGGCGCGCTCAGCGGCGGCTTCACCACGCATGCGGAAACCATCGTGCACTCGAATGCGATCATCAACTGCATGCTGTCGGTGATTCTTGACCCGGCGGCGTTCGATGCGCCGGATGCGGATGCCGAAGCCGAGGCTTTCCTCGCCTGGGTGAAGGCCTCGCCGCTGCAGCAGGACGCCGGAGAAATCCAGGTGCCGGGCGAGCCGGAACTGGCGCGCCGGCGGGAACGCGGCGACAACGGGATTCCGATCGACGGCACCACCTGGGAGCAGCTCTTGGATGCGGCTCGGCAGTTTGCGGTGGCGGTGCCTGCGGTGCGGAGTGATCAAAGCTGATCAGGCTGGCAGGCCTGGGAGTGGATGGCGGGGATGGCGGGGATTGCCAGGACGGCAGGAGGTCTTGCTGCCGCCTTCATCCCCATCCCTTTTCCCGCCCGCGGGAGAAGGGAGCAGGCAAGCATCGACGGAATCCTGATATGGAGAGTGAAACCCCTCTCCCGCAGGCGGGAGAGGGGCAGGGGGTGAGGGGAATCGCCAAGACAGCAGAAGGCCGTGCTGCCGCCCTCATCCCCAACCCTTCTTCCGCCTGCGGGAGAAGGGAGCAAGTCAGCTTCGGCGAAATGCCGCAGCGCCTGCGTCAACCCCTGCCTGCGAATTAAAAGATGCTGTCTGCATCCACCGGCCACCCAGGCAAATCACTCAGTTGCCGGCAGACAGAGCCAGACGGCAACCCCTGCAAACGCGGAATGCCGACAAGTTGAACCCGCCCGACTCGAATCAGCCAAGTTTCTTCACACGTTTCACCGGCACCGCCGGTTTGCGGGCGGCGGCGCGAACCGCCTTGACGGCCGGTTTGGGCTTCGGTGTCGGCGTCAGCGTCGCCGTCATGCGCTTGTAGGCGATGTCCATGTGGCGCCGCATCGCGGCCCGCGCCTTCACCGGGTCCTTGGCGCGCAGTGCGGCCAGCACCTCGCGGTGCTCCTCGATCGCCTGGCGCCAGGTATCCTCGGTTTCGAAATGGCTGTGCAACTGGTCGTACAGCGGCCCGAGGCGCAGGTCATTGAGCCGGCGCACGGTGCCGACGAGCACGCTGTTGCCGGTCGCCTCGGCCACGCGGATATGAAACAGCCGGTCCGTCTCCAGCGGCTTGACGCCGGCGTCGGCATCGGCTTCCATCGCGTCGATGGCTTCCTCGACCGCATCGAACTGCGCCTTGCGACCGGTTTTCGCCGCGAGCGCCGCCACTTCGCCTTCCAGCACGGCGCGCGCCTGGATCAGTTCGAGCGGGCCTTCCTCGGCATCGAGATCGTGGCCGGGCTGGTTCGATGGCGGTTCGCAGACATAGATGCCCGAACCCATCCTCACCTCGATATACCCTTCCACCTCCAGCGCGATCAGCGCTTCGCGCAGCGAAGGCCGGCTGACGCCCAGCTTTTCGGCAAGGTCGCGCTCCGCGGGCAGGCGTGAGCCGACAGGGAATTCCCCCCGCTGGATGAGGGTGCGCAGCTGCTCGCTGATCTGTCGGTAGAGACGCTTCGGCTCGATGGCTTGGATTGGCATGACGGTGTTCTGGTACGGAAATGACGAGACGGGTTTCAATTATGCAGCAGGCCGCCTGCGCAGGCTGTATGACCTTTAGACCAATCCCTCAAATAGTTGCCCGGAGCGGTCAATGCGGCGGCGGAAATTCCAGCCCGTAGCGCCGGGCGCATTCGGAAAGCGCCGGCGGTATCGCGGGATGCAATGCGATGCCCTGCCCGAGCTGCTCTTCGCGCACCGCGAGCGCGCGGTCGCCCGGCATGCGCACCGCGGTGGCGCCGGGCCGGGGCGGGTTGCTGCGGCAGGCGTCGGCCACCCAGTCCATCTGGCGCAGGAAGGCGTCGCTTCCGCCGAAGGCTTGCGGATCATACAGCGACAGGAACACGTTCGCGCCCCAGCCTTCGGCCGGATCGGCGCGGCCATGCCCGGCCAGTCCGCCGGTAAGGGCTTCGATCAGCAGGGCGAGCCCGAATCCCTTGTGTCCGCCGGCAAGGCCGCCGAGCGGCAGGATGGTGCCCGGCGGACTGGCCGCCAGCACCGCCGGATCGCGGCTGGGCCGGCCTTCGCCATCCAGCAGGCAATCCTCTTCATACATCATGCCGGCCTTGTGCAGGCGGGCCGTCATGCCGTTGGTCTTGATCGATGCGGAAATGTCGATCAGGAAAGGCGTGCCCGAGGTCGGGATGCCGGCGGCGATCGGATTGGGGGTGAAGACCGCCCGCTTGCCGCCGTGCGGCGCCACGCTGGCGACCGCCGGATCGGAGCAGGACAGCACGATCATGAATCCCGCGCCGGTGGCGCGCAGCAGATAGCTGGCAAGGCAGGCGATATGATGGCTGCGCCGGATGACAAGGGTGGCGCTGCCGTATTCGCGGGCGCGCGGCATCAGGGCATTGATGCCATTCATCACCAGCCACGGTCCCGGAAGCCGGCCGCCGTCCCAGGTGAGCGCGCCGCCGCGGTCGGCGATCACGGTCGCCTCGCCGGATCGCGCCATGCTTCCCTGCTCGAGTTCGCGCACATACGGCGCGAGCAGCGCCAGTCCGTGCGTGTCATGCCCGAGCAAATCGCCCTCCACCAGTACATGCGCCACCGTTTCGGCGATCACCGAATCCATGCCGGCCGCCTGCAGCAGGCGGATGGCGAAAATGCTCAGGTCCTCCGCACCGTAGCGGTCCGCGGACGCCGCGCCGGCCGCCATCAGTAGGTCCCCCTGCCGCCCGACACATCGAACACTGCCGCCGTGGAGAACGAACATTCGGCGGAAGACAGCCAGGTCACCAGCGCGGCGACTTCTTCCACCGTGCCGAAGCGGTTCATCGGGATCTTGGACAGCATGTAATCGATGTGCTGCTGCGTCATCTGCGCGAACATGCCGGTGCGCACCGCCGCCGGCGTGACACAGTTGACGCGGATGCCGGTCTGCGCCAGTTCCTTGCCGAGCGACTTGGTCAGGGAGATCACGCCGGCCTTGGAAGCGCTGTAGGCGGAGGCATTGGGATTGCCTTCCTTGCCCGCAATCGAGGCGATGTTGACGATGCGCCCGTAATCCCTTTCCCGCATATGCGGCACCAGCGCGCGGCAGCAGAGGAAGGGGCCGCGCAGATTGATGTTCATGACGCGGTCCCATTCCTCCGGCGGATAATCCGCCACGCTCATGTTGGGCCCGGTGATCCCCGCGCTGGTGACCAGCACGTCGACGGCGCCGAAGCGATCCAGGGTGGCGTCGCGCGCTTTCGCAACCGACTCTTCGCTGGCAACGTCGACCGCCACCGCCTGCACCCGCTCCCGGTCGAACTGGCCGGAAGCTTCCTCAAGGCTTGCCTCGTCCCTGTCCCACAGGCTGATGGTGGCGCCGCCCTCGGCCAGGCGCCGGGCAATGGCCAGCCCGATGCCGGCCGCGCCGCCGGTGATCACCGCATGCCGTCCCGAAAAGTCATAGTGATTGCGATCCTGCATCTTCGTCTCCTTGTTATTGGCTTTTGGTTGAAGTTTGTTATCATCGCTATTGGTCAGACCAATTGTCCAATTGTATTGAGCCTGCGCCGGCATGTCCACAGGCCCGTGCGCATTTCGATGGAGATTGAGGCGCATCAATGTCGCTGCGGCAAGGACGCGGGTTCCGAAGCAGCGGGTTGCCAGGATATTGGTATTACCACTTTACCTATCGCGCAAACTCAAATAGACTTTGCGCAGCGGTTGCAAGCACGACAGCACAAACTTGAACGGGAGACACCGTGACACATGAAACCCTGATACCGGTAGAGGCGATCGGCAAGCGCAGCAGCGCTGCCCGCGTCCTGCGCCTGAACGCCAACGACGATGTGCTGATTGCGATGCAGGAACTGCGCGCCGGCACGGAAGTGCCGGAAGAAAAGCTGACGATGGCCGATACCGTGCCGGCCGGTCACAAGATCGCGGCGCGCGATATCGCCAGCGGCGAACCGGTGCGGCGCTACAACCAGATCATCGGATTCGCCACCCGCGCCATTCCGCGCGGCGGACACATCCACCTGCATAACCTGTCGATGCAGGACTTCGAGCGCGATTACGCCTTCTGCGCCGACCGCAAGCCGGAACGCAAGGCGGAACTGCCGCTGACTTTCGACGGCATCGTGCGCGCCGACGGCAGCGTGGCCACGCGCAACTACATCGGCGTCATCAGCAGCGTCAACTGCTCGGCGACGGTGTGCCGGCAGATTGCCGACGCCTTCCGCGGCGATGCGCTGGCGGCCTATCCCAATGTCGACGGCGTGGTGGCGATCACCCACAAGTCGGGCTGCGGCATGGCTTCCAACGGCGAAGCGATCGACCTGCTGCGCCGCGTGACCGCCGGCTACATCCGGCATCCCAATTTCGCGGCGGTACTGTTCATCGGCCTCGGCTGCGAATCCAACCAGGTCACCTCGCTGCTCGGCGCGGAGAACCTGTCCGAGTCGGACCGCCTGCGCACCATGACGATACAGGAGTCGGGCGGCACGCGCGCCACCATCGAACGCGGCATCGCCCTGGTGAAGGAACTGCTGCCGGCGGCGAACCAGGCAAGACGCGAGCCGGTGCCGCTGAGCCATCTGACCGTCGGCCTGCAGTGCGGCGGTTCGGACGGTTACTCCGGGATCACCGCCAATCCGGCGCTCGGCGCGGCGATGGATCTGCTGGTGCAGCATGGCGGCACCGCGATCCTCAGCGAGACGCCCGAAGTCTATGGCGCCGAACACCTGCTGACCCGCCGCGCGGTATCGCGCGAAGTGGGCGAAAAGCTGGTCAGGCGCATCAAGTGGTGGGAAGACTACACCTCGCGCCTCGGCGGCGAGATGAACAACAATCCCTCGCCCGGCAACAAGGCGGGAGGCCTGACCACCATCCTGGAAAAATCGCTGGGCGCGGTGGCCAAGGCCGGCACCAGCAACCTGGCCGATGTCTTCGAATATGCACAGCCTGTCACCACCAGGGGACTGGTATTCATGGATACGCCCGGCTATGACCCGGTCTCCGCCACCGGACAGGTGGCGGGCGGCGCGAACATGATCTGCTTCACCACCGGGCGCGGCTCGGTGTACGGCTGCAAGCCCTCGCCGTCGCTGAAGCTGGCCACCAACTCGCCGATGTATCACCGGATGCGCGAAGACATGGATATCAACTGCGGCGACATTCTCGACGGCGGCCTGACCGTGCAGGAATCCGGCGAGCAGATCTTCCGCCTCCTCATCGAGACCGCTTCCGGACGGCGCAGCAAGAGCGAGGAGCATGGCTTCGGCGAGGATGAATTCGCGCCGTGGATAATCGGCCCGACGATGTGACCGGTCCGGCAGGCCATCCATGATGAAGATACTGATCACAGACTACGACTTTCCCGATATCGAGCTGGAGCGGACCCTGTTCCGTCATGCCGGCGTCGAACTGGTTACCGCGCAATGCCGCAGCGAGGACGAGGTGATTGCCGCCTCCGCCGGTTGCGACGGCCTGCTGGTGCAATATGCGCCGGTCAATGCCAGGGTGTTCGCGGCTCGCCCGGAGATTCGCATCGTCAGCCGCTACGGCGCGGGCTTCGACACCGTCAATACCGCGGATGCCGCGCGGCACGGCGTCTGGGTCGCCAATTCGCCCGACTACGGCGTCGGCGAAGTCGCCACGCATGCGCTGGCCATGACCTTGAGCCTGCTGCGCCATATCGCCTTCTATGACCGCGACATCAAGGCCGGCATCTGGCATTACACCAGCGCCGGCAAGATGCGCCGCGTCGGCGACATGACGCTGGGCATCGTCGGCCTGGGAAGAATCGGCAAGCGCATGGCGCATCTTGCCCGCAACAGCTTCCGCCGGGTGATCGCCTGCGATCCCTACATCATCGATGGCGACTTTCCGCCTTATGTGGAAAGGGTAACACTGCAGGACCTGTTCTCGCAGGCCGATGCGGTGTCGCTGCATGTGCCGCTGAACGAGGAAACCAGGGACATGATCGATGCGCCGCTGCTAAGCCGCATGAAGGCCGGCGGCGTGCTGGTCAATACTTCGCGCGGCGCGGTGGTCGATATCGACGCCCTGCTGGACGCACTCGATGCCCGGGGGCTGGATGGCGCCGCGCTCGACGTCCTGCCGGTCGAGCCTCCCGACATCGATGCGCGCATCGTCCGGCATCCGCGCGTGCTGCTGACGCCGCATGCGGCCTTCTATTCCGAAGTGGCGGGAGAAGAACTGCGCCGCAAGGCGGCGCAGAACCTGATCGACTGGAAACGCAACGGGCGGCCGACCTACGTGGTGGTGCAAGGCGAGAAGCAATCGGCTTGAGCCAGCCCGAGGGCCGGTTGGTTTTCCAATGCGCCGCCATGTCATCGAACCTTTTTTTGTCAAACCACTGATTCATACGCAAGGAAAAGCATGATCGAAGATTTGAAAGGCAAGGTCGTACTCATCACCGGCAGCAGCACCGGCATCGGTGCCGCCGTCGCGCGCGCCTTCGGCGCCAACCAGGCGAAAGTGGCGGTTCACTACAACCGCAGCGAGGGCCCGGCGCAGCAGGTGGTGGCCGATATCGAGGCTGGCGGCGGCGAGGCGGTAGCGCTGCAGGCCGACGTGACCAGCAGCGCGGCCATCAAGGCCCTGGTGGAACAGACGGTGGCGCGCTTCGGCCGCATCGATGTACTGATCAACAATGCCGGCGACCTCGTCGCCCGCAAGCCCATCACCGAAATGACGGATGAGTTTTTCGACCAGGTGGCGCATCTGAACATGCGCTCCGTGCTGATGGCCTGCAAGGAGGCGGTGCCTTACATGCGCAGGCAGGGCGGCGGCAACATCATCAACGTGACCTCGATTGCGGCGCGCCATGGCGGCGGCGGCGGCGCGTTGCTGTATGCGGCATCCAAGGGCTTCGTCAGCACCGTCACGCGCGGCATGGCCAAGGAATTCGTCGGCGACAACATCCGCGTCAATGCCGTATCCCCGGGCGTCATCGCCACGCCCTTCCATGAACGCCATACCTCGCCCGAGCAGATGGAAGCCTTCAATGCCGGCATCCCGATGCGGCGCCCCGGCACGCCGGATGAATGCACCGGCGCTTTCCTGTATCTCGCATCGAACCAGCTGAGCGCTTATGTGACGGGGCAGATCGTTGAAGTCAACGGCGGGCAGCTGATGCCATAAGGACGGCGACAGGCCGCCGCGACGGCACATGCGGTCGTCCGCGCGGCGGAACCTGCAGCAAGAGAAAAGAAGGAAGAAGGAAGAAAAAAGCAAGGCAGGAGCACTACGACCATACATTTTTATAACAAGGAGCAGACAATGGATCGCAGAACCGTGTTCAAAGGAATTTTCGCAGCAACCATCGCCGCCGTTACCGGACTGGCGCACGCCGCCTATCCCGAGCGCCCCATCACGCTGATCGTGCCGTGGAATGCGGGCGGCGGCACCGACGCCACGGCCCGCATCATCGGCACGCTGATGGAGAAGGAACTCAAGCAGCCGGTCAACGTCGTCAACCGCGCCGGCGGCAACGGCGTGGTGGGCCACCAGGCCATCGCCTCCTCTTCGCCCGACGGCTATACCATCGGCATGGCCACCGTCGAGATCGGCATGATGCACTGGATGGGCCTGACCCAGCTGAAGTACAGCGATTACACCCCGATCGGCCTGGTCAATTTCGATCCGGCCGGCGTGCAGGTGCGCGCCGACTCGCCGTACAAGTCGGTCAACGACCTTGTCAATGCGATCAAGGCCAATCCCGGCAAGTTCAAGGCATCGGGCACCGGCCAGGGCGGCATCTGGCACCTCGCCATCGCCAGCATGCTCAAGGATCTGAAGATCGATCCCGCTTCGGTGCCCTGGGTGCCGAGCAACGGCGCCGCGCCGGGACTGCAGGATCTGGTCGCGGGCGGCGTCGAAGTGGTGCCCTGCTCCCTGCCCGAAGCGCGTTCGCTGATCGAAGCCGGCAAGGTACGCTCGCTCGCGGTGATGGATGAACAGCCGTCCGCCCTGTTCCCGAACGTGCCCACGCTCAAGTCCGTCACCGGCAGCACCACCAAGCTCGGCGCATGGCGCGGCATCGTCGCGCCAAAGGGCCTGCCGAAGGACATCGAGAACGCGCTTGCCACCGCGCTCAAGAAGGTCTATGACAGCAAGGAATACAAGGACTTCATGGCGCAGCGCGGTTTCGGCGTGGTATGGGCGCAGCAGCAGGATTTCGGCAAGTTCATGGCCAAGTCCGACGAGGATCTCGGCGCGACGATGAAGGCGGTGGGTATCGCGAAGTAGGCTCCTGAAATGCAGCAGGGAGGATGTGTCGGCATCCGGGTTGCACCCGCATAGTCGACCGCCCTCGCAAATGAAGGACACCTCTTCGAGCTGGGGCTTGGGAGATGGACGGGTGGCATCCGTCTGCGATGGAAGCTTGTCTGCGCCCTCCCCTGAATGGCCCACTTGAAAGAACGGGAGTCCGACTGTTGTCGAGGCATCCTCTTCCCACCATCACCCGGGCCTGTTACTAGGCACGCTTTTGAAGGCTTCATCATGAAATTCAACGACGCCGTTTTCGGCGCAGTGTTTCTCGTGCTGGCGATTGCGGTCCTGATCACCGCACGGAGCTTTCCCGCCATTCCCGGCCAGCAGATCGGGCCCGGCGCTTTTCCGACGGTTGTCGCCTCCATCATGGCGGTCTGTGCGCTGCTGCTGATTGTGCGCGGCGTGCGCGGCGCCGGTTCCAGGCAGCGCTGGTTTGAAGCGGGCGACTGGCTGAGCTCACCGCGGCATGTGCTGCGCTTCGCCGCCGTCGTCGCCGCGCTGCTGTTCTATCTCGCCGCGGCGCAGACGCTCGGTTTCGTCATCACCGGCATCCTGCTGATGACGGGACTGCTGCGCGCATTCGGCGTCAGGTGGATCGTCACGCTGGGCACGGCTGTCGCCGCCACGCTGCTGATCCATTCCATCTTCTACAAAATGCTCAAGGTGCCGCTGCCCTGGGGCCTGCTTCAGGGAGTGGCCTGGTAATGGACGCCTATCTGCTTGCCCTCAAACTGGTCTTCGACCCGTATGTGCTGATGGTGATTACCGCATCGGCGCTCTACGGCCTGGTGGTCGGCTGCATTCCCGGCCTGACCGCCACCATGGCCACCGCGCTGCTGGTGCCGGTCACCTTCTTCATGCCGCCGGTGCCGGCGATTGCCGCCATTGTCACCGCATCGGCGATGGCCATCTTTTCCGGCGACATCCCGGGCGCGCTGCTGCGCATTCCCGGCACGCCGGCCTCGGCCGCCTATACCGACGAAGCCTATGCCATGACCCTGAAAGGCCAGGCCGGCCTTGCGCTCGGGGCGGGCCTGATGTTCTCCGTCATCGGCGGCCTGTTCGGCACCGTGGTCATGATGACCTCCGCGCCGCTGCTGGCCGAGGTGGCGCTGAAGTTCAGTTCCTTCGAATATTTCTGGATGGTGGTGCTCGGCCTCTCAGGCGCGGTATTCATCGGCTCCGCCAGCATCACCAAGGCGGTCATGTCGCTGATGCTCGGCTTGCTGATCGCCTGCGTCGGCATGGAAAACCCCGCCGGGCTGCCCCGCTTCACCTTCGGCAACAATGAACTGGCCAGCGGCATCAGCCTGATTCCCATGATGGTCGGCATGTTCGCCGTCTCCGAGATCCTGCGCTACGCGGTCGATACCGCGCCGGAAATGAAAACGAAGGTGGCCCAGGTCGGCAATGTCTTCAAGGGCATGTGGGAACTGACCAAGCGCTACAAGTGGGGCGTCCTGCGCGGCAGCGCCTTCGGCACGGTGATCGGCATCCAGCCCGGCTCCGGCGCCGACATGGCGTCGTGGATGTCGTATGCGATGAGCAAGCGCTTCTCCAAGGAGCCGGAAAAATTCGGTACCGGCCACGTGGAAGGCATCATCGAATCCGGCGCGGCGAACAACAGTTCGCTGGCCGGCGCCTGGATTCCCGCGGTGGTGTTCGGCATCCCGGGCGATTCGATCACCGCCATTGCCATCGGCGTGCTGTACATGAAGGGCATGAATCCCGGACCGACCATCTTCGTCAACAATCCGCAGGACATTTACGCGGTATTCCTCGTCTTCGTGCTGGCCAACCTCATCATGCTGCCGTTCGGCTGGGCCATGATCAAGGCTGCGCGCAAGGTGCTGCAGATCTCGCGCAGCATCCTGATGCCGACCATCCTGCTGTTCTGCATCGTCGGCGCGTTCGCGATCAACAACTCGGTGTTTGGCGTGGTGCTGATCCTGTGCTTCGGACTGCTTGCCTTTGTTCTCGAGGAGAATGGCTTCCCCACCGCGCCGGCCATCCTTGGCGTCGTGCTGGGACAGATGCTGGAAGAGAATTTCGTGACGTCGATGATCAAGTCGGATTACAGCATCGCCCCCTTCTTCTCGCGTCCGATCGCCGGCAGCCTGGCGGCGCTGACTTTCCTGATCCTGTTCTGGCCCCTGCTGAGCTGGGCCTGGCGCCACCGGCGCGGCGCGCGGCGTCTTGCGGAAGGAACGGCCGGCTGAGATGCAGCGCGGTTACGCCGGCGCAATGGAAACGCGGAAAAAAATGGCGGGATGGATGAGGGAATTGGTGAGACGTAGGGGCGAAACGAAGGTGAAGCAAGGCGAGGCCCGGATACTCTCCATGTCGAGAATAGGGCAGCCGGCTTCGCCGCCCTGATAATTTACCGGGTTAGAGAAGGGCCCCGCGTACACTTTGATACATTGCAGGACAAAGGTTCCCGCGCTCGCTCAGGATCTACTGATTCGGCACATCCTCGCCATACTTGCTTGCAACATACACGCGCATCGCCGCGATCAGCGGCGTGCTGCCGCGATAGGTGAAGGTATCGCGGGCGTCGGAGGCGATCCACGGTTCGTCGCCGTAATCCGGCTGGTCGGGGCTGGGCGCGCGATAGAAGCCGATGCCTTCGCGTTCGATGATCGGCCCGCCCTGCGTCCAATCCTTGTGCGGTATCCACTGGATTTCCGTCGGTTCATCCATGACGCGCCAGAATTCGCCGGCATGGGTATATTTCACGTCGATGCCTTCCGCTTTCGCGACCCAATGGTCGAGCTGTGTGTTATCCAGGTCAATGACTTTCATCGCTGTCCTTATGTTGGTGAAGTTCCGATCATGCAATGAAATCTGACCATGTCGGATGGATGATGGTTCATGGGAATGTCCATCGGAAAATAGTCGGCGTTGAGTTGGCTCTGACGACACGGATGCAGCATGCAAAGAGAATTGCGTCTGAATGCAACTTGATTGATGATGACTGCGATTGCACGACGCATGGCCGCGGCATCGGCCGGTCGGCAATCAATGTCCGTCCCATGGCAGACCCGCGTGAGATGTATGCGGAAGGCTGCCTTGTTCTTCTCACCGGTCAAGGAGAAGATTCTCATTGTTTGCCCTGACCGGCCTGCCGACGCTGCCCGATAGCCGCATCGGGGATTTGCTACCGCATCACTGGATATCGGCTGACCATTCTTTGCCGTCATGGAACGCCCAAGTCCAAGCCGAGCATCCTGCTAAGGGCGAAGGTGACGAGCCCCAGGCACAGCAGCGATAGCACAAAGACGGCGGCCACCTTGCCGCCCGCGCGTAGCACCGCGCGCTTGTCCATCGCCTTCTCCTTCTGCCCTTGATCGTAATGCCACTTGATGGCGAAGAACATGCCCGTGCCTAACACGAGAACCTTGAACGTAACCAAGACTATAGGAACCCAATCCATCATTTTGAGCATTTCCAGGCATTAACATGGCTTGTCGTTTTTGAACCAAGGGCAAGACCATGACGAACGAGGTCAAAACCAAGTCCCCTTATGCGTATGGCGCAGGTGCGGACGCGCTTTACCAGACAAGTATGGTCGAGTGCCATCGCGCATTCCAGATCAGCCGTCAGGGCAAAAGTCCCGGGCATGCCGTTTGAATCTTTCATTACATCCATCTATGAAATAACAATGGCATCCAGCGGAGTGGTTCGCCGAATGCCGTTGAGAGAGGAGCAAATGTTAGCAACCGCCATGCAAGGATGGTGTCGCTGCACGTTCCGAATGCATTCTACTTAAAAGCAATTCCTATACATTGAGACAAAATGTCCCAGTTGAAAAACATGCAAGATGAAAAATCGCCAACCTGGTTGCCATGATTGGCCGTACACGGCGGGCGGCGTTCTTTGCAGATTGCGGATGCGTTGCCGACGGCGCCGGTAGACGGATCGCTGAGCCTGGGCTTTCACAATTTGGAGAACAGCACAACCTGCATACTGACCACAAGGGGTTGGTTGAGTAATATCAAATGACGGGCTGACTGCTACTGTACGGTGAATGCATAAGATTCTGTACAAAGCAATTGACTCAGGGAGTACACCACAGTCTCTCGAGGTCCACCATGAAGCACATGGCGTTGGCGACCACTGCCTTGTTGTGTTCTCTGCTCGTCGCATGCGGCGGCGGTACATCTTCTGATCAGGCAGTGTCTGCTGCATCAACCAATCTAAGATCCCACATCAGCATCAGCAGTCCAGACAGCCTGCAAGGAACCACTGGTGTCGTGCACCGCATGTATTATGCAGCGCTTGGTCGTGCACCCGACCCGCAAGGACTGCATTATTGGGCCGAAGCCCTGGCAAGCAAATCAGCAAGCCTGGCTGACCTTACCCATGGGTTCTACAACAGTCCCGAATTTCAGCAGCGATACGGCAGCTTGAGCAATGCACAGTTCATACAGCTGTTGTACCGCAATACGCTAGGCAGAGAACCTGATTCTGAGGGCTTTGCCTTCCACGTGCAGAATCTTGACGCAGGAAGAGCTGATCGTCCCAATACGCTGTACGCTTTCTCCGAATCCTTGGAACACACATTTCGCGTGGCTTCGATTGTAGGCGGCACTTCAACGGGTGCGCCACAGGCACCTTCATCTCCACCTCCTGCCTCGACGGACATACCGCTTCCTCCGGCACCGCCCCCGGCCCGATAACAGCAAATAGCTTGTATCCATATTGCTCGTCACATCAAGTTCTGCGGATCAGCATCCCAGCGAGTTCATGAGCGTTGCATATACGCCCGGGCTCAATATTTCAGGATAGAGAAGATCATGGCACATCTACATTCAGGATCAGGTTCAGATGAAAAAGGCAGTGGAAGCACATCCGGACGACTTATTAGCAATGGAATCGCTGCATTGGCAATGAGCACAAGTGTTATTGCGCCCGCACACGCTTTGACTGAAAGCGCAATTTGCAATAACGCACCGCCAACCCTCACTGCACAGATAGACCTGGAGCTTGCCGTTCCATCCCATGTGGCCGTGCGCATCAATGTAACCAATGCCTATACCAGAGAGAACGCATACGGCGCCTGGCGAGTCATTAACCCCGGCACATCTGTTGCGCAAGCGCAGACTTTCAATATGGCTGCAGGTTCCGGCCTTTGGTATGCATGGGCTGAATTCCTGGTCTATTACAATACGTATGGCTGGCAAAGAAACAACGTCCGATATATCCCGGTTCTCGCTGGAGGGGCAGACTTCGCGACAGTTCAGTATTACTGCCGTTTCTAGGCTATGTTTGATAAGCGTTGCGAGCGGTTCGGATTGGCGCCGAGGAGCGCACGCGTACGCAGGGTACGCCGAGCACCGCAGGCGCCAATCCGGATTGCGCAGCAGCTTATCAAACACAGCCTGGCCGAGACGAAGCCCTTAACTATCTTTGTAATCCAGGGCTAAATCGAACCACCACAACTAGAAATTTCAATCCAGTCGGCTTTCCGCCGGCAGTGGGCGGCTGCTCTGGGTCGATGGTCGATATAAACCCCTCAAGGCGATCTTCACTGCGTCTACTGTGGCACCTCGAACGGACTTTCCGATGTGGCTCGAACTGTGGCGTTTCCTCCGCAAAAAGAATTACGCTCACGCCCCTTCGCTTATTGAGCGTAAGCGAAGGGGCGTGAGCGTCTCCATGCCGATATGTACTACTGCCGTCCCGTCACACGCTGCACCATCCGGTAGAGTACCGACATCTGCGCGCCGCTCTTCAGCGCATAGTTGGGGTCGACCTGATTTGAATAGCCCCACCAGTCATAGCATCCATTCGGGTTGGTCGGTTCTGGCGCGGACGAGGCGATGGTGTCGGGATAGACAACCACGAGGTTGTTGGTGTCGGCCCATTCATTGATGCCCGCCTGGTTTACCCAGCGATTGCCGATGAGTGCCGAATACTGCTTGCAGCCATGCAGTGCCAGCACCATGCCGCATGTTTTTCCCTGCTCGCAGGCTTTCGGCACGAAGACAGTACCGGTGGAATTCAGCGACACGTTGGGCGCTGCGCCGAATTCGGTCTGGTCGAAGGTCGACAGCGTGCCTTGCAGCTTTCCATTGTTGCGCGGGCTTAGTCGTCCCAGGAAGTGCTTCAGCCAGGTTTGCACAGAATCGTAGGGGGCGCCATTGACGAAGCATTTCACCATGAAGGGGCTGCCCGGGGTGCCGCAGTCAAGTTCACCGTTCGGCGATTCCCAGCCGTGCGCGGCTGGAAAGCCATTATCGAACACCACCTTCGCTCCATAGTGAAGGTACTCCGCATTGAGGTCGGCCATCTGCCGTGGATTGACGGTGGCGTCCCTGGTGCCGGACCATAGATAAACCGGCTGACCGCTGAGGTTCACCGATGAGTCGATCGTGCCCAGGGCAGACTGGGTGTCCAGATAAGCGATCGACTGGGCAAGCATGCTGTTATAGGACGCTTCGTTCGTCGGCAAGGTCTGGCCGCCACAGTTGGCAAGAGCGGCCGCGGCACCGCCGGCGCCCGCGCACCAGTAGACGCCGCCCGCATAGATGGCGGCGCCCTTGAAGGTCGCGGAATGGGCCACGTGCATCTGCACCGCGGTGAAGCCGCCGGAGGATATGCCTGCGACGAAGACCTTCGCCGGGTCGATCTGATAGCGCTGGAGTTTTTCGGCGGACGGCGCCGCTGTCGTCTGTGCAGAAGCACTCGTGGCCGCAACAAATCCAATGGCGAACATGGCGGGCCATGCCCACCGAAAATTAATTTTTCTCATGATGATTGTCTCCTCGTTGCTTCAGGAAAATTAAGGCTGCTTCAGCGCCGGTTTTTTGATTTGCCGCAGATTTGTTTTCAATACGCCTGAAAGCGATATTTTCAGGGCTGATGCAAATCCGCATGTTGTTGAGACTCTAGTTTTTATTCCGCGTTCATCCGTGGGTTTGCGCACGAGCTTAATCGCCCGGTGGCCTGTCGTCAGGCAATAGCGTCATTGCCGGCGATTGGGGCCGCCTGATCCGTTCAAGAAGTTGAATGGACCGACCCGCCGGTGCTCGGGCGCCAGGTATTGCAGTCCATGCGTGACTGCGCCACCGTAAAACACGCGGTAGTTGTTTTCCGTGAATGTAATCGGGAAGGTGGATGCTGCCGCAGCGAGGGAAGTGAACAGCCAATCAGCCTGCCACGATATCTGGCGAGGGACTTACCAACGCTATACGCAAATTGGCCCTTAAGTTAAGCTCTGGTCCGCTCCGAGTTCTCGCATCGTATCACCAAGCCAAGAATCGCTTTACCTCAACAGAAGTTTCAAATGATGGCTTCGCTTTCACTGCAATTTCCCATGGTTCTTGCAACCATGATGCTTTTTATCACTGAACACGTTTAATGAATGGTTCTTTACCGCACTCGAATTCACGTACGGAATCAACTGAGTCTTCCTGCCGGCGGGTATGCGCTTGCTGGCTACGCTCCTGTTCGGCACGGCAGGATTCATTGGCCTTTTCATTTCCGTCCTGCTGCTAAATTTTTTCACTTCACATTTGATGATCCAGTCAGGGCAGGCTTGGGGCACTGGCGGGTTCTCTCGGGGCGTATCTGGTTTATCTGCTTGCTGTCCGCCTGTACGGACTACGGTCTCGCTGGCCAACCTGACAGCCAAAAGCATGTTGTTGTTGGCCGTACTATGTTCGATGGCCAGGCCGCTTCCCCATCATCTTGTTACAGACCCGATTGGGTAGAGCGTTTTCACTCTCAAGTGGCTGAAAATGTTGAACCAGCAGCACCTTCGGGAGTGCGGTAAATCACAACCAAGGCACGTGATTCTCCTTTCAGGGACCGTCCGCGGTGAGGGATCCGTGAATTGAAGTAGACGCTGTCGCCAGGGGACAAGACCCACAAGCGTTCCTTGCCTTCAATGATGAAACCAAATTCGATCTCGCCGTCGAGAATAAAAAGAAACTCCTCGCCGTCATGCTCGAAACGCACGTCTTTCTCTATGTTGGACGGGAAGACCATGATGAAGGGATCCATGTGCTTGTGGCGTTTCTTCTGCGCCAGCGATACATAGTCGTAGCCGAATGAACTTCCACCCCGAAGTACGGGTTCCCGCTCCCATGAGCGTACAACGCAAATATCATCGTTGCGTTCGGCGGAGGATTCGGAACCGAGCAAGTCGGCCAATTCAATCTTGAGGATCTCCGCCAGCTTCACCAGCGTTCCAATCGGCGGGATCACTTTCGAGTTTTCGATCTTCGACAGGTAGCCTTTCGTAAAACCGGTTGCTCTTGCCAGTTCGTCCTGCGTGAATCCGCGCGCACTCCGAAGATCATAGAGACGCCGCCCTAATCGCTGCTCGACTTCAGAAAGCTGTGTTTGTGGTTCGACCGGTTGGATGTCGATAATGCGCCCTGCATCGTTGTTCTCTGGGTGAGTACTCATAAATAATCTAGGCGAGGTGTTCAAAAGTGATGTCGTAGCGCTTCAAGATGCCAAGCAGGCGGACAGCTTGATCGTCTGGTTTACATATCGCGAATTGTAGACGGATGGAGGAGTTCCATCTAAGAATGCCTCTTGCTTGCAGTCAAACAACCTGCCCATTGCCAATGAAACTTTTTCATTAAATGTTGCATATTGAGATACCTATGATATTCTAAGACGGCTGCCAGAGGCTATGCGTCGATTTTGCTCAGCTACCTGGCTTTTCGGCCTGAAGGCAATCCTGCCGCAAGCCTAGCCAAAATCAGGAGAATTTGATGAGTGCCACCATGGAAAAACGCCTTTCCGGAAAACTGGAGCCGACCGTCAACGGCTCTACCTATGTCGATCCCGCGCAGCTGGAGTGGAAGCCGACGAAATTCAAAGGCATCCAGATCAAGCCTTTGTACGAAGACGCGGCCAATGGCGAACTGACCTGCTTGCTGAAATGGGAGCCAGGTACGGTCCTGCCATTTCATCGTCATCCCGAAATCGAGCAATCGTTCGTGCTTGAAGGTTCGTTTTACGACCATGACGGCATTGCGCGCGCCGGCCAGTTTACCTGGAGAAAACCGGGGTCTCTTCACGAGACCCGATCGGACGAAGGCTGCATTATCCTTGCGATCTACCGCAAACCAAACGTTTTCTTCGATGTCGATGCAGGCTTCTGAAATGCGCCAGGTTCCGGCAGGGAGGGCGGCATGCCTTACGTCGTAACGGAAGGGTGCATCAAGTGCAAATTCATGGAGTGCGTGGAGGTATGTCCTACCCATGCATTCCATGAAGGCCCGAACGCCGTCGTCATCAATCCCTCGGATTGCGCCAATTGCGCCTTATGCGAGATGGTTTGCCCCGTCCTCGCCATCATGCCGCGCGCCGGCTTGCCGCAACGATTCAGCGACTACGCGGAATTGAATGCGCGGTTGGCGAAACAATGGCCGAAGATCACGACCAAGGGCAATGTTCCCGCCGATGCCGAACAATGGGTCGACGTGCCGGATAAGGGGCCGCTTCTCGAAGGCCTCTAGATTGATTGCCCGGCAAGTCTGCAGGCGTGGTTAGCGCCTGTCAGCGCGTCCCGGCAACGATCCCGCGTTCCCGCAGGTTCGCCGCTCTCGCGACGTCATAACAAATCACCTGCGCCACCTTGTCCGCCGTCTCCTCGTCGTACAGCTTCGCCAGCACATGCAGCGTAGTGTCGATGCAGAGACTGACGCCGCCGCCTGTCACCTGATTTCCAAGGTCGACGATCGCGGCGCGGTTCAGTCCGACCTTCGGAAAGCGCTCGCGGAACACTTCGAAGGGATCGGCCTCTCCATCCGCATAACTTGCCTTGGTGGTCGCTACTTTTCCATCCAGCAGTCCGGTGGCCGCAAAGATCATGGCGCCCGTGCAGACGGAGGCGGTGAGTGTTTCCCGATGAGCATCAATGAATTGCAGCACCTTCGTGTTTTTTACCTGTGCGGGCCAGCCTGGCCCGCCGCAGATGATCAGCGCATCGACCGGCGGGGAGCTTGCGAAATCGTGGTGAGCCTTGACTACAAGGCCGTTCGCGAGAAGGACATCGCCGCCGCTCTCGCTGATCAGGAACATTTCAAGGTCCGGGATGACGCGCTTGGCCATCGACAGGGTGCCGAAGATGGCGATCTCAATCGGCTCCACTCCCTCGTAAATAAATATTCCTATTTTTTTCATGGCCATTTTCAATAATTTGATATAAAGTTTCCTAATACGAAACCATCTTAAACCGGAAGCCAATAAAAATCAAAACTCTTTATCGCCTGCCTTAAGAGGCGCGGCCTGAGCGCCCGGCTATCGAGGCAAGTGAAGGCGCTGCTCATCGTTTCACAACCGTACAGACGAAGCCATTGCAACAACGCATTGCACTTTTGTTTCAAGGACTCATGCAGCAATCACCCTCAAGGAGAGTCGTCATGAAAATTGTGGATCAGAGCCGTCGAACTGCAGTGAAGATGGGATTGGCTGCCGGCGCCGGCGTCATGGGGGCGCCCATGATTGCCAGAGCACAGTCCTCCATAACGCTGAAGATGCAAAGCACATGGCCTCAGAAATCGATCTTCCATGAGTTTTGCGGTGATTTCGCGCGGCACGCCGAGGCGCTATCCGGCGGAAAGCTGAAATTCCAGGTACTGGCCTCAGGTGCCGTGATACCGGCGTTGCAAGTGATGGACGGGGTCAGCAGCCGCGTTATTGATGCGGGCCATGGCGTGCCGGGTTTTTGGTTCGGGAAAAATTCCGCATTCGGCCTGTATGGCGCAGGGCCTAGTTTCGCCATGGACTCAACGCAAATGCTGGGGTGGATCGAATACGGCGGAGGCGCCGCGCTTTATGAGGAATTGCTTGCCTCGACGCGGCTCGACGTTGTCAGCATTCTTCACGGGCCTGTTCCGGTGGAACCGCTCGGCTGGTTCAGAAACCCCGTCAACACTGTGGCCGACCTCAAGGGATTGAAATTCCGGACGTCGGGACTCGCCGTGGAACTGTTCGAGGAAATGGGGATGGCGCCGACACAGATGGCGCCCGGCGATATTGTTCCATCGCTGGATAGAGGCGTACTTGATGCGGCTGAATTCGCCAATGCAACCGATGACCGCATGATGGGTTTTTCGGATGTAACGAAAAACTATTACCAGCAGAGCTACCACATGGCGAATAACGTCTTTGACCTCATGATCAACAAGAAGGTCTACACCGCACTGCCGGACGAGCTCAAAAAGATTCTCAAGTACGCTGCGATGGTCACGAATTCGGACATCTCCTGGAAATCGATGGACAGGATGTCGACCGATCTGCTCGAGCTGATGAGCGCGAAAAAAGTCCAGGTCAGGAAAACGCCTGCCGCGATTCTCGAAGCGCAACTGCAAGCGTGGGACAAGGTCATTGAAAGACATTCCGCGAAGAATCCGCTGTTCAAGAAGATCGTGGATTCCCAGCGCGCGTGGGCGAACCGCGTCGTCTGGTGGCAGGATACTACGGTCATGCCAACAGCTTACGCATACCGGCATTATTACGGCAAACGGCAGGCAAAATAAACGGCAAAGAACATCGCGGCAACTTTCACTCAGCGCCGCCGGGCATTTTGGCGTGAGCACGGTCACGGTCAGGCATCCGCCAGCCGTCAAGTTTGCGGCAGATCGCAGACATGATAAGCCCTTCGCTTGAATAGACCCGGCAATACTTCATGGAAGGCGACGAAAGCCGTTGAGGCGCCAGTGCGAATGCCTGGGACGGATTGCAGCCGAGTGGCTGGAAGAATCGGTTTGCGCTGGAACGCAGGGCAAGGCGGGAGGAGCGCCGTGCTGTGGGCCGCACCAGTGACGACCAGCGTCGCCATGCGCGCTATGGCTCAGCAACGCTCAGATACGAAGCCTTGGCAGCCTGCGGCTGACGCCGCAGATGCTGTCGACACGCGGCGCCAGCCAGGAAGATCGGTGCACGGCATGGCCCCGCCCTTCCTGCGTCATGAACGATCTTTAATGATTGTGCCGCGACTCGCCGCGCAGCTCGATGATGTTGAGATAGCGTACCGCCGGCTCCAGGCAGGCGCCGCTGCCGTTCTGCCCCACCATGCTGCGATAGATCTCTTCCCAGGGCGTCTTGTTGTCGAGCTTGGGCGGCACCCAGTTCCTGCGCCGCTCTTCCAGTTCTTCGGCCGGAACGAGCAGGTTGACGCTGCGCTCTTTGAGGTCGATGCGCAGCATGTCGCCGTCCTTGAGCAGCGCGAGGCCGCCGCCCACCGCCGCTTCCGGAGAGACGTTGAGAATGGAAGGGCTGGCCGACGTGCCGCTCTGCCGTCCGTCGCCCATGGTCGGCAGCGTCTCGATGCCTTCCTTGATCAAGGCGGCCGGCGGCTGCATGTTGACCACCTCGGCGCCGCCGGGATATCCCACCGGGCCGCAATTGCGGATCACGAGAATGCAGCGCTCGTCGATCTTCAGCGCCGGGTCATCAAGGCGCGCATGATAATCCTCCGGGCCTTCGAACACGACGGCCTTCACATCGAAACGGTCCGGATTTTCCGGGTCGGACAGGAAGCGCTTCCTGAATTCCTCGTCGATCACGCTGATCTTCATCACCGCGCTGTCGAACAGGTTGCCCGACAACACCACGTAGCCTGCGGCCTCCTTCAGGGGATTGTCATAGCGGCGCACCACGTTGCGGTCGGGCTCCTCGACGGCGGCGAGATCTTCGGCCAGCGTGCGCCCGGTCACCGTGATCGCATCGCCGTGCAGGCGGCCGGCATCGAGCAGTTCCTTCATCACCGCCGGCACGCCGCCGGCGCGGTGGAAGGCTTCGCCGAGGAAGCGCCCGGCCGGCTGGCAGTCGACCAGCAGCGGCACTTCCGCGCCCAGCCGCTGCCAGTCTTCCAGCGAGTGTTCGACGCCCATGTGCCGCGCGATCGCCACCATGTGGATCGGGCAGTTGGATGAAGCGCCGAGCGCCGCCGCCGCAACCACCGCATTCTCGAACGCCTGCTTCGTCATGATGTCCGATGGCCGCAGGTTCTCATGCACCATGCCGACGATGCGGCGGCCGGTTTCATAGGCCATCCAGCCGCGCTCGCGGTGCGGCGCCGGAATCGCCGCGCAGCCTGGCAGGGACATGCCGAGCGCCTCGGCCAGCGAGTTCATCGACAGCGCGGTGCCCATGGTGTTGCAGTGGCCGACCGAAGGCGCCGACGAGGCCACCATGTCCATGAACTGCGGATAATCGATCTCTTCCGCCGCCAGCCGCTTGCGTGCTTCCCAGATGACCGTGCCGGACCCGGCCAGCCTGCCCTTCCACCAGCCGTCGAGCATCGGGCCGCCGGACAGCACGATGGCCGGGATGTTGACGGTGGCCGCGCCCATCAGGCAGGCCGGGGTGGTCTTGTCGCAGCCGGTGGTCAGCACCACGCCGTCGATCGGATAGCCGTGCAGCACTTCCACCAGCCCGAGATAGGCGAGATTGCGGTCCAGCGCGGCGGTCGGGCGCTTGCCGGTTTCCTGGATGGGATGCATCGGAAACTCTAGCGGAATGCCGCCCGCATCGCGGATGCCGTCGCGCACCCGCGATGCCAGCTGCAGGTGATGGCGGTTGCAGGGCGAGAGGTCGGAGCCGGTCTGCGCGATGCCGATGATGGGCTTGCCCGACTGCAGTTCTTCGCGGGTAATGCCGTAGTTCATGTAGCGCTCGATATACAGCGCCGTCATGCCGGGGTCGGCGGGATCGTCGAACCAGCGGCGGCTGCGCAGCCGCTCTCCCGGCTTCGCGCCGTGCTTCACATCGTCTTTGCTCATTGGATTGTCCTGGATGGGTGGTAATGCTTGCGCCGGTCCCGGCCTGCGTCATCACGCGGGCCGGGACGGTATCGATCGCACGTGGTCTATTACTTGACCGTGCCGCGGATCCTGGTCAGCTCGGCCTGCATTTCGCTGGCGGCTGCGGTGCCGAATTCATTGGAGAAGCGCGCGGTCACCGGCTGCACCTTGGTGCGCAGCGCATCGACTTCGGATGCCGGCAGTTCGGTCACGGTCATGCCGTTCTTCTTCAGTTCGTTCACCGCGTTGGCGGAGAATTCACGGATGGTCTTGCGTTCGAAGAGCTTGGCTTCCTTCGCCGCCGAGGTCACCATCTTCTGCTCGTCAGGCGACAGGCTGTCCCAGGTCTTCTTGCTCATCAGCAGGACCCAGGCGGAATAGATGTGCTTGGACAGCACCAGGTGCTGCTGCACTTCATAGAACTTCGAAGCGAGAATGGTGGCGACCGGGTTTTCCTGGCCGTCGACGGTGCGGGTTTCCATCGCGCTGAAGACTTCCGGGAAAGGCATCGGAATGCCGTTGACGCCCATTGCCTTGAAGGTTTCGACGAACAGCGGATTGGGAATCACGCGCAGCTTGAGGCCGGCGAAGTCATCGACCTTGCGGATCGGCTTGCGGGAGTTAGTCACGTGGCGGAAGCCGTTTTCCCAGAAGCCGAGGCCGATCAGGCCTTTCTCGGGCAGCTTGGCAAGGATCTTTTCGCCGAAGGGGCCGTCGAGCAGTTCATCGGCTTCCTTTTCGCTGGCGATGCTGAACGGCAGGTTGATGACGCCGAAATCCTTGACATGACTGACCAGGGTCGAGGTATCGGGGATGGTCATGTCCAGCGTGCCGCCCTGCAGCGCGGAGGTCATGGTGACGTCGTTGCCGAGCTGGCCCGAGGGATAGAGCCGCACGGTGATCTTGCCGCCGGACTGCTGCTTGAGCAGGTCGCCGAACTTGCGCACCGCGGTGGCCTGCGGATGCTCGTCGTTGAGGCCGATGCCGACGCGGATGACACGCTCCTTGGCCTGCTGTGCATGGGCGGCGCCGGCCAGCAGCAGCGCGGCGGTGAGAACGGAAAGGCTTCGCATGATTTTCATGATGTCTCCTGGTTTTTGATGTGCATGGTGTTGCGGATTGAAAGCTGTTGGAATCCGCAGCCGCGACGCCTGCGTCGCGAAATCCTCGCTCCCCCTTTTATCCCCCTTTTAAGGAGGAGGAACGTTCTTTACTTAACATTTGCGGATCCGGCCCTACCGCATCGTCAGCCAGCGCAAGGGCATGGTCACGATCTCCGGCACCGCAATCAACAGTCCCAGCAGCAGCAGCTGTGACAGCAGGAACGGCCACACGCCCTTGATCACCGACTCCATCGGTATCTTGGCCACGCCGCAGACCACATTGAGCACGGTGCCGACCGGCGGCGTGAGCAGGCCGATCGCATTGTTCATGATGAACAGCACGCCGAAATACACTGGATCGATGCCGGCCGATTTCACGATGGGCATCAGTACCGGCGTCAGGATCAGCACTGTCGGCACGAAGTCGAGCGCGGTGCCGACCAGCACCACGACCAGCATGAGCACCAGCATCAGCAGCCTGGGCGAGTCGATGAAGGGCGCGGCCAGCGCCTGCACCTGCGCCGGAATGTCAGCCACTGCGATCAGCCAGGCCGATACCATTGCCGCCGCCACCAGGAACATGATGACGGCGGTCATCTTGGCGGCGCTGACGAAGCTGCGGTAGATCAGGGGCAAGGTCAGTTCGCGGTAGATCACCGTGCCGATGAACCAGGCATAGAAGGCCACCACCACCGCCGCTTCGGTCGGCGTGAAGATGCCGAACTTCAAACCGCCGACGATGATGAAAGGCAGCACCAGCGCCCAGATGCCCTCGCGCAGCGCCTTGAGCATTTCCGCGGTGCTGGCGCGCGGACGCGTCTCCGGCAGGTCCTTGCGGCAGACGGCCCACCAGGCGGTGATCAGCGCCATGCCCATCAGCACCCCGGGAACGATGCCGCCGAGGAAGAGCTTGGTGATAGATACCTGCGCGGCGACGCCGAACACGATGAAGCCCATCGACGGCGGAATCACCGGTGCGATGATCCCTCCCGATGCGATCAGGCCGGCGGAACGGCCGATCGGATACTTCGCTTCGCGCATCATCGGAATCAGCAGTGCCGACAGCGCGGCGGTATCGGCCACGGCCGAGCCCGACAGGCTGGCCATGATGATGGCCGCGAACACCGCGACATAGCCAAGCCCGCCGCGCAGATGCCCCACCAGCGCCGAGGCCAGGTTGACGATGCGGCGCGACAGGCCGCCGGCATTCATGAACTCGCCTGCCAGCATGAAGAAAGGCACGGCCATCAGGATGAAGGAGTCGGCGCCGTTGACCGTGGACTGGGCCACGATCTGCGAGTCGAAATTGCCGATCTGCAGCATCAGCGCCAGCGAGCAGACGATCAGTGCGAACGCGATCGGCATGCCGAGCCCCATCGCCCCCAGCAGCGAACCGAGAAAGACGAGCAGCGTCATGTGGTTCTCCCCTGCGCGCCATGGGGAAGCGGCTCTTCGGTCCTGGCATGTTCGGTCGCGGCTTGCACGTCTTCTTCGCTGTCGGCCACCTGCAGAAGTTCGTCGGCGCTCAGCCGGCCGGTGGCCAGCCGCCACAGGTTGCGCAGCACCGCCAGTCCTAGGCCCACCGCGGCGAACAGCCCGGCGGCATACATCCATGCAATCGGATATCCGGTGACCGGCGCCAGGATCGTGCGGTTGATGACCACCTGGCTCCAGCTGCCGCTGGCCAGCACCACGCAGCAGATCAGCATCAGGACATTGCTTGCGAGGAAAAGCATTTTCTTCATGCCCATCGGCGCGCGCCGCACGATCGTGTCGACGCCGAGATGCGCGCCCTCGTACATTGCGAGCACGGCGCCGATGAAGGTCAGCCATACCAGCAGCAGGCGGGCAATCTCATCCGACGACGAGATGCCGGAGTTGAAGCCGTAGCGCAATACCACGTTGCCAAACGTCAGAACGCACATCACGAACAGCATCAGCGCAAGCAGCGCCTCGATGGCCCGTCGCGCCCATTTCCATCTTTCATTCATACCTACTCCCGAACCGGCGTTGCACGCCATGCATGGATCTTGATCGCTTCAGCTCCGGCGGCGCGCAAGATACCGGTACAAGTCGCGCACGCCAAAGGTCCAGGGCGCAATCTCGGTCGACAGCTGCACGGTATTGACGAGGGCGCCGAGGCGCGGCGTGGAAATCGTGACGACATCGCCAAGGTGATGGGTGAAGCCGGCGCCGTCGGCATCCCGGTCCTGGATCGGAGAAAACATGGTGCCCAGGAAGAGCATGAAGCCGTCGGGATACTGGTGATGCCGTCCCCAGGTCTGGGCGACCAGTTCCAGCGGGTCGCGGCTGATTTCACTCATGCGGCTGCTGCCCTGCAGCACGAAGCCGTCGTCGGCGCCTTTGATGCGCAGCGACAATTCCGCCTGGCGTACGGCATCGATATCGAAATCCTCATCGAACAGGCGAATGAAAGGTCCGATCGCGCAGGAGCCGTTATTGTCCTTGGCCTTGCCCAGCAGCAGCGCGCTGCGGCCTTCGATGTCGCGCAGGTTGACGTCGTTGCCGAGCGAGGCGCCGACCACTTCCCCCCGGCTGTTCACCGCCAGCACGACTTCCGGCTCCGGATTGTTCCAGCGCGACTCGTGCGCGAGGCCGACCGGCGCGCCGAAACCCACCGACGACATCGGCTGCGCCTTGGTGAAGACCTCGGCATCGGGGCCGAGCCCGACCTCCATGTATTGCGACCAGGCGCCCCGCTCCAGGAGCAAGGCCTTGAGCCGGTTCGCCGCATCGGAGCCGGGACGAACCCGGGACAGGTCGGTGCCGACCAGCGCCGTGATGGTTTCCCGGATCCGCGGCGCATCCTCGGCCTTGCCGCGCGCCTGTTCCTCGATGACCCGCTCCAGCAGGCTGACGGCAAATGTCACTCCGCAAGCCTTGACGGCTTGCAGATCGCAGGGGGCCAGCAGTTGCGGCGAAGCTTGCGGCGAGGCTTGCAAGGAAGGTGTGCCGGCTTCGATGCTGCGCTGCATGAATGCCAGCACCGGTCCGAGGCCGGTTCCGGCGGCGCTGCGTGCCAGGCTCGCCGGGTCGTCGGCTTCGAGCAGATCGGAAACCGTCGGCACGGTCGATGTGATGTCGAACATCATGCCGCCGCGTACCACGACGACGCTCGGGCCGCCCGTTGCGGCATCCCAGATGCGTCCTACAAGAAGTGCCTGCTCCAGGTCCTCGGGCAGGCAGCGGCTGGCGCTCGCTTCAATCACGTTGTCTCCTTCGTTTCTTGTTGATTTTTGTATATCCATCGAATCTTAGGCGCGGTAACCATATAATTCCAATGAAATATCGCGCCGTACCTATGCCGATTTCGATATACCTCAAAAAAACAGGAAAACCATGGAGACACCACACTGGTTCGTGCGCAACCGCCTCAAGACCCGGCAGTTGTGGCTGATCGTTGCCATCTACGATCACAAGAGCATCAACAAGGCTGCGGAGGTGCTCGGCATGACACAGCCGGCCTCCTCCAAGCTGCTGCGCGAGATCGAGGAGGTGCTGGGCGTGGCGCTGTTCGAGCGGCTGCCGCGCGGCATGCAGGCGACCTGGTACGGCGAAACCATGGTGCGGCATGCGCGCATGGTGCTGCGCGGGCTCAACACCGCCTGGGATGAAATCGCCGACTGGAAGTCGGGCCGCTCGGGCCGGGTCACCGTCGGTTCCATCATGGCCCCGGCGATCAGCATGGTGCCGCGCGCCATCGAAGCCTTCTATCGCGAGGACCGGATGGCGCGCGTCTCGGTGGTGGTGGAGTCGAGCGACGTGCTGTTTCCCCGCCTGGCCCAGGGCGAGATCGACATCATGATCGGGCGCTTCGTGGTGGACGGCGACAAGACCAATTACGACTACGAGACCCTGGTCGACCAGGAAGCGATCTGTTTCGTCGCCCGCCGCGACCATCCCTGGCAGAAGCGGCGCAAGCTGTCCTGGCAGACCCTGTCCGAGGCGGCCTGGGTGGTGCCGCCGCCCGGCGGACGGCTGCGCCACCGCTTCGACATGCTGTTCCGCGAGCAGGATGTCAGCCCGCCGAGGCGCCTGGTGGAAACCGTCGAACTGCAGACGCTGGCCGCGCTGGTGCAGCGCACCGACATGCTGGCCATCCTGCCCACCGAAGCGGCGCGGCATTGTGCCGGCAGCAACCTGCGCATCCTGCCGCTGCAGTTGTCCTGCACCATGGATTCCTTCGGCATCATCACCCGCCGCGGCCATCTGCTGTCGCCCACCGCCGCCGAACTGCTCGGCTTCCTGAGGACGGCCGCGCAGACGCATTACGGCGGCATGGCGGTGAAGAGCACTTGATGTTAGGATGCTGAAACCGGTTTCAAAAGCCGGTTCCCAAACGCTGCTTATGTGGAGCCGATTCAGTCCCCATGCCATCCAAGACCATACAGCGCGCGCCGAAACGCACGGCGCCGGCCGCCAAAACCACCATCGCCGACGTCGCCCGGGAAGCCGGCGTTTCCAAGGCCACGGTATCGCGTTTCCTCAATCACGGAGACAAGCTGCTCTCCGCCGATATCGCCAGCCGGGTCGAGGCCGCCATATCCAGCCTGCGCTACACGCCCAGCCCCATGGCCCAGTCGCTCAAGCGCGGCAAGTCCGGGCTGATCGGGCTGGTGGTTGCCGATGTGACCAATCCCTACTCTGTCGCCGTGCTGCGCGGGGTCGAGACTGCCTGCCGCGAAGCCGGCTACCTGGTGATCCTGTTCAATATCAGCAATGACCGCGAACGGGAACAGGAAGCCATCGCCGCGCTCTCGTCCTATCAGGTGGAAGGTTTCATCCTCAACACTTCCGGCTACATGGCGAGCAAGTCGCGCCAGCCGAATCATTACGGCAAGCCCGCGGTGCTGGTCGACCGCCGCCATGCCGACATGCAGGAAGACTTCGTTTCGCTGGACAATGCCAGTGCCATGACGATGGCGGTCGATCATCTGCTGGAGGCCGGCTATCGGGAACTGCTGTTCGTGACGCAGCCGCTGTCGAACGTCAGTTCCCGCATCGAGCGGGAAACGGCGTTTCGCAACTGCATCGCCGGCCGCGCATCCAAGGCGAGCGGCGCCACGCATGAAAACGCCGAGGATGACGTCGAGGCGCTGGAACAGGCGCTGCGCAAGCTCGGCAAGCGCCCTTCCCGCCGCCCGGCGATCATCACCGGCAATGCGGTGATGACGCTGCGCGTGGCTGGCGTCGCGGCGCGTCTCGGCTGGCAGCTGGGCAAGGATATCGGACTGATCGGGTTCGACGACGCCGAATGGGCGCCGCTGATCGGCCCCGGCATCACGACCATCGCGCAGCCGACCGACGAACTCGGGCGCATGGCGGCACGCTGCCTGATCGAACGCATCGAGGGCATCGACTTGCCGCCGCGCCAGATCCTGCTGTCGGGAAGACTGACGCCGCGCGGCTCCACCATGCCGGAGTGAAACTGTTTTTGAAGATTTCTGAAACCGGTTTCTTGCGCTTTGAAACCGGTTTCAGTAGAATGATTTTCAGGGCCCCATCGCAGAGCCCGTTACATCGCCTTGTAGAGCCTGTCGTATAGCTCGTTTATGAGCCGCCGCATCATGCCGGGAGCATCGTGAATTACACATTTCAATTCGGAGACGTGCTGGCCGCATGGCCGCTGCTGCTGAAAGGCGTCTGGGTCACCATCCAGCTGTCCTTTCTCGCGATGGCGATCGGCCTGGTGGTGGCCATCATCTGCGCCTGGGGCAAGACGGAAGGACCGGCTCCCGTGCGCTGGCTGGTCAACGCCTACATCGAGGTCATCCGCAACACGCCCTTCCTGGTGCAGCTGTTCTTCTTCTTTTTCGCGCTGCCCGCGCTCGGCCTGCGCTGGTCCGCGCATACCGCGGCGCTGACGGCGATGGTGGTCAATCTCGGCGCCTATGCCACCGAAATCATCCGCGCCGGCATCGAGTCGGTGCCGAAGGGACAGATCGAAGCCGGGCTGGCGCTCAGCCTGAACCGCCTGCAGGTATTCCGCTTCATCATTCTCAAGCCGGCGCTGCGCGCGATCTTTCCGGCGCTGACCAGCCAGTTCATCCTGCTGATGCTGAGTTCCAGCGTGGTGTCGGCGATCTCGGCCGATGACCTCACATCCGTGGCGGCCAACCTGCAGTCGCAGACCTTCCGCAGCTTCGAAATCTATATCGTGGTGGCGATCATCTACCTGCTGCTGTCGCTGGCGTTCTCCGCCGTGTTCAAACTCATCTCCGGCCGCTGGCTGAGCTATCCGGAGCGCAGATAATGAGAACCTTCGGCATCGGCGACCTGTGGTTCATACTGGAGGCCGCGCAGTGGACGGTGGCGCTGTCGCTGATCGCCTTCCTCGGCGGCGCGGTCGGCGGCCTCGTCATCGCCCTGAGCCGCACCTCGGACCTGGCCTTCGCGCGCCATGCGTCGCGCGTCTTCATCCTGGTGTTCCAGGGAACGCCGCTGCTGCTGCAGCTGTTCCTGGTGTTTTTCGGCGCGCCGATCCTCGGGCTCGACATCAATCCCTGGGTGGCGGCCGGCATCGCCCTGATCCTCAATACCAGCGCCTTCCTCGGCGAGATCTGGCGCGGCTGCATCGAAGCGATTCCCCGTGGACAATGGGAGGCGGCGGAAGCGCTCAACCTGTCCTACAGGTCGCGCATGATGAAGGTCATCCTGCCGCAGGCCTTCAAGATCGCGCTGCCGCCCACCGTCGGCTACATGGTGCAGATCATCAAGGGCACCTCGCTGGCGGCGATCATCGGCTTCACCGAGGTGACGCGCGCCGGGCAGATCATCAACAACGCCACCTTCCAGCCGCTGATCGTGTTCAGCGTGATCGCGGCCGTCTATTTCATTCTCTGCTGGCCGCTCTCGCTGCTGGCCGGGCGCATGGAACGCCGCCGCAACGCCGCGCTGGCGCGGTAGCGAACCACTCTCGATTTTTGACGCCGCACATCTTGAACACCTGATCCACGACAGACAACCAACAACGACCACAGGAGACTTGCCATGACATCCTTCTTCAAACGCCGCCTTGCAACATCGTCGATGCTTGCGCTGGGCATCGCCGCCGCGCTCGGCATGAACGCAACGGCCGCTTCCGCGCAGACGGTCGCCGACATCAAGAAAAAGGGCGAGCTCACGGTCGGCATGCTGGTCGACTTTCCGCCCTACGGCACGATGAACAGCAGCAACCAGCCCGACGGCTATGACGCCGACGTGGCGCGCCTGCTGGCCAAGGACCTAGGCGTGAATGTCAAGCTGGTGCCGGTCACCGGCCCCAACCGCATTCCCTTCCTGCTGACCAACAAGGTCGACGTGCTGGTCGCTTCGCTGGCGGTGACGCCGGAGCGGGCCAAGCAGGTGCAGTTCTCGCAGCCGTATGCGGCAGCGACCATCGTTCTCTACGGCACCAAGAAGGCCAACATCAAGGCCGCGCCCGACCTCAAGGGCGTGCGCGTCGGCGTGGCCCGCGCCAGCACGCAGGACATCGCGCTGACCGCCGCCGCGCCGGAAGGCACCGAGATCCGCCGCTTCGATGACGACGCCTCGGCGATGCAGGCGCTGATGTCGGGCCAGGTGGACGCGATCGGCTGCTCGACCACGGTGGCTGCGCAGATCGACAAGCGCGCTCCCGCCAACACCTTCGAAAACAAGTTCGTGCTGCGCCAGCAGGTGATGGGCATTGCCATGCGCCCCGGCCAGGCCGAGCTGCAGAAAACCGTGGATGATTTCGTTGCCCGCAACAAGGCCAACGGCGAACTCAACAAGCTGTATCGCAAATGGCTGGAAACCGACCTGCCGGCGATGTCCGGCAGCTGAGCGGAGCGGCCATGACAGCTAGCGCAAGCGCCGCGGTGCGTGACGATGCCGCGCCGGAACAGGCGATCATCAGCCTGGAAGGCATCAACAAGTGGTTCGGCAGTTTCCAGGTACTGACCGATGTGAACCTGCGGGTGAAAGCCGGGGAGCGCATCGTCATCTGCGGACCGTCCGGCTCGGGCAAGTCGACCCTGATCCGCTGCATCAACCGGCTGGAAACCGTGCAGCACGGACGCATCCTGGTCGACGGCATCGATCTCACCGCCGGCGGGCGCAATGTGGAAGCGGTGCGGCGCGAAGTCGGCATGGTGTTTCAGCAGTTCAACCTGTTTCCGCATCTGACGGTGCTGGAAAACTGCACGCTCGCCCCTGTGCAGTCGGGACGCATGACGCGCCAGGAAGCGCAGGACATCGCGCTGCATTTCCTGACGCGGGTGCGCATTCCCGACCAGGCGAACAAGTATCCGAGCCAGCTGTCGGGCGGTCAGCAGCAGCGCGTGGCGATTGCCCGCGCGCTGTGCATGAAACCCAAGGTGATGCTGTTCGACGAACCGACGTCGGCCCTCGATCCGGAAATGGTCAAGGAAGTGCTCGACACCATGGTCGGCCTGGCCGAGGACGGCATGACCATGCTGTGCGTGACGCATGAAATGGGGTTTGCGCGCAGCGTCGCCGACCGGGTCATCTTCATGGCCGACGGGCGCATTCTCGAACAGGCGCCGCCGGCGCAGTTCTTCGGCCAGCCGCAACACGAGAAGACGCGCAATTTCCTCGGCCAGATCCTGAGCTCCCACTAGATTCCCGACTTTCCAACTTTCCCACAATGACTCTTTCTCCCGCCGTCTTCATTTCCCTTTCCTCGTTCGGCGCGGCCGAGGTCGGACGCCACGGCCAGCTCTGGTTCGCCAGGCTGGCGCATGCCGCCGGAGCCGACGGCGTCGAGGTGCGCGGGGAACTGCTGCGGGACGACCACCATGCAGGCGGCGAGATCGACGACATTGCCGCGGGCCTGCGGGAGCTGAAACTGCGCGTGGTGTATTCCAGTCCCGAGGGCATGTTCGCCCGCGGCGGCGAACTCGATGCGGCCGCCGTCGAGCGCGCCTTCGCTATTGCCCGCCGCCTGGGCGCGGCGCGGCTGAAAATGTCCATCGGGCATTTCGGACCGGCATCGCCGGCTTTCCTGCCGGCGCTGAAGAAACATCTGGCCGAATCCGCCATCGAACTGGTCATCGAAAACGACCAGACCGATAGCGCCGGCACGGTCGATGCGCTGCAGGCGTTTTTCGCGGCGGCGGACGCGGCCGGGCTTTCGCTGCCGATGACTTTCGACATGGGCAACTGGCACTGGACCGGCGAATGTCCGCAGCAGGCGGCTTCAGCGTTCGCCGCGCGCGTGGCTTACATCCATTGCAAGGGCGTGCAGCATCAGGCGCAGCGCTGGGCGGCGGTGCCGATGACCCGGTCGGGCGCCGCCTGGCGCTCCTTGCTGCGCGCGCTGCCTGCCAACGTGCCGTGCGCGATCGAATACCCGCTGATCGGCGATGACTTGCTCGCCGTGACGCAATCCGAAATCAGCGGCCTGCGCGCCATCATGGCCGCTTCCGCCTCTGCCGCCAGGGAGACAATGCAATGAGCCAGGCACTGGACGTGGTGACCTTCGGGGAAGCGATGCTGCTGCTGGTGACGGACCGCCCCGGCCCGATCGAGGATGCCGAAGCCCTGTACAAGCGCACCGCGGGCGCGGAAACCAATGTGGCCATCGGACTGGCGCGGCTCGGCTTCAAGGTGGGGTGGGCGAGCCGCCTCGGCACCGATTCCATGGGCCGCTACCTGCTCAAGGCGATGCAGCGCGAAGGCATCGATTGCTCGCATGTGGTGTGCGACCCCGCGCAGCGGACCGGCTTCCAGTTCAAGGGACGAGTCACGGACGGCAGCGATCCGCCGGTGGAATACCACCGCAAGGGTTCCGCCGCCAGCCAGATGACGGTGGCCGACATCGATGTGCCCTGGCTGCAGTCGGCGCGCCACCTGCATGCGACCGGCGTCTTCGCCGCGATCTCCGACTCCTGCCGGGAAGCGGCGCTCGCGACCATGACCCTGATGCGCGAAGCCGGGCGCACCGTCTCCTTCGACCCCAACCTGCGGCCGACCCTGTGGGCAACGCCGGAGCTGATGCGCGACAGCATCAACCGCATGGCGACGCATGCCCACTGGGTATTGCCGGGCCTGGAAGAAGGAAGATTTCTCACCGGCGAGCAGACGCCCGAAGGCATCGCCCGCTTCTATCGCGAGCGCGGCGCGGAACTGGTGGTGGTCAAGCTGGGACCGGACGGCGCCTATTTCGACGGCGAGTGGGGCAATGAAGAAGCCAGCGGCTATGCGCCCGCCTTCCCCGTCGACAAGGTGATCGACACCGTCGGCGCCGGCGACGGCTTCGCGGTCGGCATCATCACCGCGCTGCTGGAAGGCTTGCCGGTGGCGCAGGCGGTGCGCCGCGCCGCATGGATAGGCGCGCGGGCGGTGCAGGTACTGGGCGACACCGAAGGCTTGCCGACCAGGGCGCAGCTGGCCGAAGCGGGGCTTTGAATGCAGCCTGCCCCGCGCAAGAGCGTCCTGGTATTCCGCGAGCTGCCGCCCGATCAGCTGGCGCGCCTGCATGCCGCCCATGATGTGATCGTGGCCAACCCGCGCAAGCCGGAACAGCTTGCCCTGTTCGAGCAGGCATTGCCCCGCGTGCAGGGAATGATCGGTTCCAGCTATCCGGTCGACGCCGGGCTGCTGGAGCGCGCCGCCAGTCTGGAAGTGATTTCCAGCATATCGGTCGGCGTCGACAACTATCCGCTGCCCGCACTGCGCGAGCGCGGCATTACGCTCTGCCACACGCCAGGCGTGCTCACCGAGACCACCGCCGATACCATCTTCGCGCTGGTCATGGCGACCTCGCGGCGCCTGGTCGAACTGGCGCTGCATGTGCGCGAAGGCCGCTGGAACCGCAATATCGGCGAGGACCTGTTCGGCTGGGACGTGCATGGCAAGACCATGGGCATCATCGGCTTCGGCCGCATCGGACAGGCCGTCGCCAGAAGGGCCGCGCTCGGTTTCAACATGCGGGTGCTGTACAGCGGCCGCCGCGATGTGCAGGCGCCGGGACTGGAAGGAAAAACCACGCGGGTCTCGCTGGAGGCGCTGCTTGCCGCAGCCGATATCGTCGTCCTGACGCTGCCGCTGACTGCGGAGACGCGCGGAATGATAGGCCGGGGCGAGTTGCAGGCGATGAAGCCGGGGGCTATCCTGATCAACGGCGCGCGGGGCGCCATCGTGCAGGAGGATGCGTTGCTTGATGCATTGAATGATGGACGCCTGCGGGCGGCGGGGCTGGATGTCTTCGCCACCGAACCCTTGCCGCTCGATTCTCCGCTGCGCCTGCATCCGCGCGTCACCGCGCTGCCGCATATCGGTTCGGCCACGCACGAAACCAGGCACGGCATGGCAGAGCTGGCCACCACCAACCTCCTGCAGGCGCTGGCCGGGGAACGGCCGGCGGCGCTGTATGCATTGGGCTGAGAGGCTGCGGCGCAAGCTGTTCGCAGGGCAATGATGTTTGCTCGCAGTCGCTGCTTTGACCTTCAATCACTCTGGAGCGGTAAATGGAACGTGGGGAACGCGGGGAACGCGGCAAAACGCAAGGCATGACGGAAGCCGGCAGCTTTCGCATCGGCGACAGCGTCGAGCTGATGGCACAACGGCAACGCCATCAGGAACTCGCGCAGAAAATCCGCAATGGCGCTGTCACCGAGGCGGAACGGGATGAATTCTTGCGCCTGGACAATGCGCTGCATGCCGCCAGGCCTGGAACGGTCGCGGAAAAGCCGGACAAGCCTCAGCCCTGACAAAAACTCCGCCGCCGGAGAGATGGCTTTGCAAGCGCACATGGACTACTATTCCCCCTTCCTTGCACTCCGCCCTTGCCAGCGCCCCCCATGGCCAATCATGAAACCTCGGACAACAAGACACTGCGCGTCGTCCTGTTCGTCATCGTCGCATTTGCCTGCATTGCCGCAGCCATCGTTGGCGCTTTCGCCGGCTGGAAGGCGGGAACCATTTCCCTGGTACTGCTGATGCTGCCGGCAGCCACCATTTATCGTTCCAGCGGCATGAAGAGCATGAAGAAAAAGAATTGATGCCTGCCTTTACCGTTGCTCCACCGTCAAGCTGTTCGCCGTGATATTCCCCCGCTGCCCACTGGGCCTGGCGGGGTCGACGAAATCGGGCAGTGGCGCGAAGGCATGAATTGCATGAAGGACTTGAAGGACTTGAAATAAGTCGATGCGGAGAAAGAATACCCCTCTCCCGCAGGCGGGAGAGGGGTAGGGGTGAGGGATTCCGCAAAACCGCGGAAGGTCGAACCATCCCTTCGCTACCTCCCCCTCATCCGAAAAAGAGCCTTTGCCGGTCACCCATGCGCATCCCTGGTGGAGCCGCCGGCATCACTCCCGCACTAGGCTGTGTTTGATAAGCGTTGCGAGCGGTTCGGAGTGGTGCCGAGGAGCGCACGCGTACGCAGGGTACGCCGAGCACCGCAGGCGCCAATCCGGATTGCGTAGCAGCTTATCAAACACAGCCTAGGGCAGGAGGCGCTCAAACCGCCACCCGCCCGATCGCCCTTCTATCGCTGAACCCTCACCTGAATAGTGCTGCGCGCCTCGATATTCGAGGTATCAAAGGCAATGGCGGTCAGGGTATGCGTGCCGCGCAGCCAGCGTGTGCTCCAGCTGTAATCGAGCGCGCCGCCTGCAGCTGTTGCGACCCGATTCCCGTCGATCATCAGGATGATTCTCGAGACTGCCCGATTGTCGCTTGCGCGCACCGAGACACGCACGGTTCCGGAAACGGTTGCACCGTTTCCCGGGCTCGCGAATGAAACTTTTGGCGCCGTCGTATCGGGGGTCGAAGGTGCTGGTGCTGGTGCTGGTGCTGGTGCTGGTGCTGGTGCTGGTGCTGGTGCTGGTGCCGGCGTCGGCGTTGGCGTTGGCGTTGGCGTTGGCGTTGGCACCGTTCCGCTCGCCTCATAGGCGCCGATATCCATCTGCCCGTCGAGTACGCGCGGCTCGGCAGAGGCAATGTGCTTGTATTGCGACACGGCTGCCAGGGAGACGCCCGTGCGCGAACTGCCCGGCGCGGAGCCGGCATTGATGACGGGCGAACCGCTGGCCGGGCGGAGATCATAGGCGGCTCGGTTGACGAAGGCCGGGCTGAGCGAGCGGTAATTGGTCTTGTCGATTGCCGAACCCTGCGTTGCGGCTTCCCCCACTCCTGAAAAGATATTGTTCTGCATGAGGATCGGCGTGGTGACCGAGGCGCCGACCAGGATGAACGTGCCGCGCGAACTGTCGTCGTTGAGGAAGGTATTGTTCACGACGTAGAGGTCCTGGGCGGGATTGGTCGCGCCTTCCGCGCCGAACGCGAGCATGCCCGGATTCTGATTTGCCGAAGGCTGTTCGATCACATTGCCGATGACATAGGCGGTGCCCGCATTCGGCAGATCGATCTCATAGCTCGGCTGTCCGCTTGCCGTGGTGCCTGCCTGGCCGGGAACGGTACTTGAAAACCGGTTATACAGGATGGTGTTGGTATGCGCGCGCGACTTCAGGTTGTGGCCGACGTTGGCATCGTGCGAATAGTTGTTGCGGAACACCAGGCTTCTCGCCTGGCCGATGTAGACGTTATGGGAATAACCATCGCCATAACCGTTATGGCCGAACTCGGTGTTTTCGATCAGGATGTCGGATGCGGTGTTTGCGCCGGAAAGAATGCCGTTTTCATTGTCATGCAGGAAGCTGCCGCGCAGGGTGAAGCCCGTGCCTTCAAGCCGCAACGCGGCGCCGTTGCGATCGGGGACTTTCGCTCCGAACATCTCGACATTTTCAATCGTGATGCCATTGCCGACCACGACCCAGGTGCCCTTGCCCATCGCATTCCTGCCGCCGGCGTCGATCTTCGGCCGTCCATTGACGCCGCGGATCGTCAGGTTATGCGCGTAGATGCCGCAGACGTCGCCCGTATAGGCGAGCGCTCCGTCGATCTCGATGACATCGCCGGCCTGCGCGGCGGCAATGGCCTTGCAGGGTGTGGAATATGGCTTTCCCGGACCGACCGGCAAGGTAGCGGAAAACGCCATGCCCGGCATCCCGGCAAAGAGCAGAGTGATGGCCACAGCGATGCTGCTGCGTTTTGCATCAAGGGCGGGCGATACGCAGGAAGAGGACGAAGAAGACGAAGAGGACGGCATGGTTATGCAAGGCATGAGAAATCCAGGTGAAGGCGATGGCAGAGAATAGTTCCAACGAGGAACGCCTGTCTGCCGGAAACATACTCCGTTCCCACTCTTACCCGTTGTTACAGAAAGCATGACGGGCTGTCATCAAGACCCTGTGTCCCGGTCCTTGCGCCGAAGGCGATTACGCATTTATCAAGCGCAATGGTTTTTACAACTGCACGGGAATGACTTCATCGCCACTATGTTGTAAGATGTCTGAACTTACAACCGCTGCAAGATCGTAGTCCGCGTGGGGCGGGCTGTTCCCCGCCCCACGCGGACAACGATCTTGCAAGCCAAACAGGAATCGTGATTTCGCCGTGGCGTCCAAACTTGTCCTCAATGCTCCATACCCGACCAAGAAGCGCGAAAAGCTTGCCGACGTGCTTTACAACTCGATCCTGAAATCCATCCTTGAAGGCGAGTTGAAGGAAGGCGACCGGCTCCCCGGCGAAGAGGCGCTGAGCGAGCAGTACCGCGTCTCCCGTCCCACCATCCGCGAAGCCCTGGCGCGCCTGCGGGCAGGCGGCATCATCGTATCGCGCCAGGGCTCGGGCAGCTATGTCGGACGTCCGCAGCAGGCGCCGGCGCTCAGCTTCACTGAAATTGCCAGCGTCGCCGACTTCCAGCGGTGCTACGAATTCCGGCGCGGCATCGAAGCCGGCGCCGCCGGCCACGCTGCGCAAATGCGCGACGCGGCCGATCTCGAGCGCATCCATTCGGCCTACCAGAGGCTGCAGACGGTGACTGCGCGCGGCGACATCGCGGTGGAAGAAGACTTCGCCTTGCACATGGCGATCGCCATGGCGGCGAAGAATCCCTTCTTCCAGTCGGTACTGGAAGCGATCCGCAGCCAGACGCTGTTCAGCATGTCGCTGTCGCGCAATCTGTCGCGGGAACAAGGGCCGCAGCGAATGGCGTCGGCGGACAAGGAACACCGGGCGGTCATCGATGCCATCGTAAGGCAGGACCCGGAGGCGGCGTCGGCGGCAATGCGCGCGCACATCAACAACTCGATGATTCGCATCCTCGGCAGCGACAAGTGATGGATAGCGCCGGCTTGATCGTGCAAGCCCTCCGTCAGGCAGTCATGACGAGGCTTTCGCGCAAATCGCCGGTGTAAAATGAATTCCACCTCCGCTTTTTGACCATATTGATCTGAACTCCATGGATATCCACACTGCAGTGTCCAACAACCCGAACCGGAGCAACGTCGGCAGCCTCAGCCGGCAATTGGTCGAACTGCTCACGGAACGCATCCAGAACGGCGAATTGAAGGCGGGTGACCGCTTTCCCACCGAGATCGAGCTGATCGAGCAATACCGGGTCAGCCGCACCGTGGTGCGCGAAGCGGTATCGAGCCTGAAGGCGGACGGCCTGGTGGAGACGCGCCATGGCATCGGCACCTTCGTTCTCGAACCCAGCCGCCGGGTACGCGTGGCCACGGACCCAAAGGAGGTGCAGACCATCCGCGAAGTGCTGCAGCTGCTCGAATTCCGCATCTGCCTCGAACCCGAAGCCGCTTATCTGGCCGCCCTGCGCCGCAGCGAAGAGGAACTGCGGAGCATCAAGACGGCGCTCGATGAACTGGTGGAACAGCGCACGCGCGGCGACGACACTTCCGGCGCCGACTTCGCATTCCATAACAGCATCGCGGGCGCCAGCGGCAACCGCTATTACGCCGACACCTTCAGTTTTCTCGGCGCCCGCGCGATCCCGCGCACCCAGGTCCGCACGCATCAGTTCCAGCCGCTGCCGCGCCAGCAGTACATGCATATCGTGAACGAGCAGCACAAGGCCATCTATGAGGCCATCGCGGATGGCAACGCCGAGCGCGCCCACGAAGCCATGCTGGCCCATTTGACCAGCAGCCTTGAGCGCCTGCGCAATGCCATCGCGGAAGAACCGCGCCCGGCATAACCGGGCTTGATCATGCTTGATCAAGCCCGCCGGCAAGCTCTAATCTGTATCGGCGGTTGAAGAAAAGGCCCGGAAGGTTCCGGGCCTTTTCTTTTAGCTTGTTGCGGCAGCTGCAGGTTCAGAGAACCAGGATTGCCCGGAAATCGTTGACATTGGTCAGCGTGGGACCGGTGACGACGAGATCGCCGAGCGCGCTGAAAAAGCCATAACCGTTATTGTCGGCCAGCATGGCGCGGCCATCGATTCCGGCCGTGGCGGCACGTGCCAGCGTATCGGGACCGATCACCGCGCCGGCATTGTCTTCGGAGCCGTCGATGCCGTCCGTGTCGCAGGCAATGGCATGCACCTCGGGCATGCCATCGAGCGCCACCGCCAGCGCCAGCAGGAATTCGGCGTTGCGTCCGCCGCGTCCCTTGCCGCGCACCGTCACCGTCGTTTCACCGCCCGACAGCAGCACCTGCGGCTTGCCGCCGGCCTTCGCACGCCGCCGGAGTTCGCGCACGCTGTCCGCATGCGCGGCAGCCACCTCGCGCGCCTCGCCTTCGATGTGATCGGACAGGATGTGCGGTTCCATGCCGAGCGCACGCGCCCTTTGCGCCGCGGCTTCCAATGCCGTCATGGCTGTCGCGACGACTTCATGGGAGTGAGCGGCAAAGCGCGGGTCGCCGGGCTTGGGCGTTTCCAGTTCGCCGGAAGCCAGGCGGGCCTTGATACCGGCGGGAACTTCGATGCCGTACCTGGCGATGATGTTCAATGTCTCATCACAGGTGGTGGCATCGGAAAGCGTCGGTCCGCTTGCCACATGGCTGGGGTCGTCTCCGGGAATGTCGGAAATGAGCAGCGTATGGACACGCCCCTTGCAAGCCGCCGCCAGGCGGCCGCCCTTGATTGCCGACAGATGCTTGCGCACGCAATTCATTTCCGAAATGCTGGCGCCGGAGCGTAGCAGCGCCCGGTTGATCGCCTGCTTGTCGCTGAACGCAAGCCCCTCCGCCGGAGCCGCGAGCAGCGAAGACCCGCCGCCGGAGATCAGGCATAGCAGCAGGTCGTCTTCTTTCAACGATCCGGCAAGCGCGAGGATGCGCTGCGCCGCAGCCGCGCCGGCGGCGTCGGGCACCGGATGCGCCGCCTCCACCACTTCGATGCGGCGCGTCGGCATGCCATGGCCATAGCGGGTGACCACCAGGCCCGACAGCTCGCCCTGCCAGTGCGCCTCTACCGCCTGCGCCATCGCCGCCGCGCCCTTCCCCGCGCCGATCACGACGGTGCGTCCTGCCGGCGGCGCGGGCAGGTGCGCGGGCACGCAGCCCGCCGCGCTGACCGCGGTCACCGCCGCGCCGAAGAGGTCAAGCAAATCCGCGCGCGGCGCGGTCCGATGTTGACTGGTCATGGCAGCAGGCATGCGGACCGATCAGGCGATCGGGTGATTCGACATCAGTTCCAGCGCGCGGCACAGCGCGGAATGATCGCTCTTGCCGAAACCGTTGGCCACGCAGGTATTGAACAGTTCCTGCGCCGTCGCGGTGTTGGGCAGCGTGACGCCGAGCGAGCGGGCGCCCTGCAGCGCGAGATTGAGGTCTTTCTGGTGCAGCTCGATGCGGAAGCCCGGATCGAAGGTGCGCTTGACCATGCGCTCGCCGTGCACTTCGAGAATGCGCGATGCGGCGAAGCCGCCCATCAGCGCCTGGCGCACGCGCGCCGGATCGGCGCCGGCCTTGGAGGCGAACAGCAAGGCTTCGCTGACGGCTTCGATGGTCAGTGCGACGATGATCTGGTTGGCCACCTTGCAGGTCTGGCCGGCGCCGTTCTCGCCGACATGGGTAATGTTCTTGCCCATCAGTTCGAAGTAAGGCTTGACGCGTTCGAAGCCTTCGACGGAGCCGCCGACCATGATGGTCAGGGTGGCGCCCTTGGCGCCCACTTCACCGCCGGACACCGGCGCGTCGAGATACTCGCAATCGAGCGCATTGACGCGCTTGGCGAATTCCTTGGTCTCGATCGGCGAGATGGAACTCATGTCGACAACGGCCTTGCCCGCGGACAATCCCGCGGCCACGCCGTTCTCCGAGAACAGCACCTTCTCGACGTCGGGCGTGTCCGGCACCATCAGGAAAATGATGTCCGCGCTTTTCGCCACTTCCGCCGCCGAAGCGCAGTAAGTCGCCTGGCCGTTGAGCGGATCCTGCGCCGGCTTGGTGCGGGTATGAACGAACAGCTGGTGTCCGCCCTTCTGCAGGTTCAGTGCCATGGGCGCGCCCATGATGCCCAGTCCGATGAAACCGAGGTTTGCCATGTAGTTCTCCTTAACGATGATTGAGCGACGCCGGGCTGCCTGCCGTTTGCGGCAGGCAAGCGCTCAGGCGCCTTGCCGGGTTGATTCGGCGAGATTCCGCAGCGCTGCTTCAGCGCCGCTGCGGAGCAATGTGATGTCGGTGGTAATGGCGACGAAATCGAAACCGCTGCGCACGTATTCCGCAGCCAGCACCGCATCCGGCATCAGGATGCCGATCGGCTTGCCGGCCGCATGGCAGCGCTCGCGCGCGGAATGAATCTGCTTTTGCACGTCGGGATGCTTGTTGTCGCCAAGATGTCCAAGCGCGGCGGCCAGGTCGGAAGGACCGACGAACAGCGCATCAACGCCATCGACCGCGGCGATCTCTTCGATGCTGGCGAGGCCGGCGGCGGATTCGATCTGCACCACCAGGCAGGTTTCGTTGTCGACCTGCGCAAAGTAATCGGCGTCGCGGCCATAGCGGTTGGCGCGGGTGCCGGCCGACACGCCGCGGATGCCCAGCGGCGGATAACGCATGGCGGCCACCGCGCGGCGGGCGTCGTCGGCGGAGTCCACCATCGGGATCACCAGCGTCTGCGCGCCGATGTCGAGCATGCGCTTGATGATGATGGTGTCATTGACGGCGGGCCGCACCAGTGCCGGCATGTCGCTCTGCGCAACGGTGCGCAGCTGCTCCAGCACCATGGGTACGTCATTGGGCGCGTGCTCGCTGTCGATCAGTACCCAGTCGTAGCTGGATTGAGTCAGCACTTCCAGGACGTTGCAGCTGGCAAGCATGCTCCATATGCCAATCTGCTGCTGTCGTGCCTGTAATCGTGCCTTGAAGGAATTGGTTTTCATGGAAGCCTCGATGGATCAAGTAGGACGACGGCGTGCGGGGATCTTGCTGATGCTTCGGTCCGGGCCGGCATGTTGTTTTTATAGACAATACGCTTGCCTGGCAAGGCTTCTTTTTTCTTTTGTTTCCTTGTGAATAACGGAGCACCAGCCGGCGCTCCGTTATTCAGGTGCCTCCAGATGGTTCCGGCGGCTTGTGCTGCTCTGCTTATGGCCTTACTTGCCCAGCATAATCGAAGGCAGCCACAGCGAGAACGACGGCACGTAAGTGATCAGCAGCATGGCCGCGATCAGCGCGCCGTAGAACGGCCAGATCGTCTTCATCACCTGCCCCACGCTGATGCCTCCGATCGCGCATCCCACGAACTGCGTCGTGCCCACCGGCGGCGTGTTCAGCCCCAGCGCGCAGTTGATCAGCATCAGCATGCCGAACTGCACCGGATCCATGCCAAACTTCATCGCGATCGGCAGGAAGATCGGCGTGCAGATCAGGATCGTGCTGGCCATGTCCATGAAGGTGCCCAGCAGGAACAGGATGATGTTGATCATCGCGAAGATCGCCCACGGGCTCGAGGAAATGCTCGACATCATCTCGCCGGTCAGCTCGGCCACTTCATACAGGCTCATCAGGTGCTGGAACACCGCCGAGATACCGATCAGCAGCAGCACCAC
>NZ_VFAH01000015.1 GCF_008929045.1 Noviherbaspirillum aerium
ACTCGCTTGGCCAGATCAATTCCGAGAACGGTAACCTTCATGATGGACCTCCGGTGAAGAACGGTTGATCGAACATGTAGTTTCCCCGAAGGGAAGGTGTCGGGTCCATCTCAGTAATTTACGACGGCAGAAATTGACAACGGTCGTCAGGATGATGCAAAGACGCTTTCCGAACTCGTGCAGGCAATCAAGGAACTGGCCGCTAGTCCGGAGTTGGCGGCCGACGATCTACGCACCGCGCTGCAGCAACTCGCGGACAAAGCGCTGCCACGTCGGGCATCAAGCCGACGTAAGCTTGTGCGTCTGCAGCTGATGACGAAGAGTACGCAGGCCAGAAAGGTGCTGCGCAAGCTCGTCGCATTGCCATTTGCCAGCGAGACGCCGCACCGGCTGCTTGATGCGCTTGCGGTACTTCGCCAGTTATACGACAAGGACGATGTTAGCAATGGGTTGCCACAGGAAGTGCAAATCATCTTGGGTAGACCATGGCATGACCTCATTCATGGACAGGATCGGGTCAATGCACTACGTGCCTTTGAATGGGCAACGCTGTTCGGGCTGCGCGTAGCGTTGCGTAACGGTTCCGTCTACATCAATCACAGTTTTTCCTTCCGCAGCAGAACCACCTTACTGATCCCATCGATGGAATGGCAGGCCAAACGTAACCATTTGTATGGACACCTTGCTTTACCACAGGATCCGCAAGTCTATCTGGATCAGATCGTAAAACAGTTAAATCAGGGCATGAAGCGCCTGGACGCAGCCAGCCGGGCAGGGGAGGTGACCATCGACAATGATGGCGTTCATCTGGAACGGCTCACTCCTGACACCGAAGACGTGCACGTGCGACCTTGCGGCGAGCCATATTCGAAGGTCGTCCTACTGCGCAGCTGCCACGTATTCTGCTTGACATAGATAGCCACGTTCGATTTTCCTGGATCCTGCTTGGCCGTGAACCGCAGTCCCGCTCGGAATTGCTGCTGACATACGCTGCTATTCTCGCCCATGGCACTTCACTTTCAGCCGCCGATGTGTCGCGTATGATCCCGGAATTGTCATCTCAAGCAATTCGGCAGATGATGGACAAGATTGCCGACGAACGGCTGCTGCGGGATGCATCAGACGCTGTTCTCGCTTACATGCACCGCCATCCGGTCGCGGCGCACTGGGGGCGTGGCGATCTGGCATCCGCCGACATGATGGGCCTGGAGACCTCTCGCTCGGTATGGCAGGCACGCGCGGATCCCCGTAGGCGGACACCGTCGATCGGGGTCTATAATTACGTACGGGACCGGTGGGGCGTTTTCTACGATCAACCGATCCTGTTGAAGGAGCGCCAGGCTGGTGCGGCACTTGAAGGGGTAGTGCGGCAGAGCGGTACCAGCGATGTCGCGCAGTTAGCTGTAGATACGCATGGCTATACGGATTTCGCCATGGCGATCGCCAAGGCGCTACAGTTTGACCTATGTCCGCGCCTGGCTCATCTGCGTGAACGCCGGCTGTGCGTGCCGAAAGGCCTTGCTGTCCCTTCAAGTATTGTCCCCATTGCGACCAGCAACATTGATCTGGACGTCATCCGGGACAACTACGACGAATTTGTACGGGTTGCGGCATCCATTCAAAATGGACGCTGCACAGCAGTTCAGGCATTACAACGCTTTGGTAGTGAAGCTCGCAGCGAGCCGGTATACGCTGCCGGCGTCGCGCTGGGGCGGTTATTGCGTACCATCTTCCTGATTGACTAACACACCAATGCATCGTTCAGGAGGGAACTGCAACATGCTCTCAATCGCGGAGAAGCTGTCCATGTCGTACAGCGCGCTATTCATATTGGGAAGATCCCGACCGACCTTGCCAAGCGTCCGGAGGCACTTAACGCTGTCTCGTCAAGCTTATCGTTATTGACAAACGCAGTGATGGCCTGGAACACCCGGCATATGCAGCAAGCCATCGACCAGATAGAAGCGAGGACGGGCGAGGCGTTAGTTCCAGACGATTTGCGAAGGATTGCGCCGACAGCACTGGAAGGCATTAATCTTCGGGGGACGTTCGATTTCCCTTTAGCAGAATACGAGCAACGGATTCTGCCGACCAGCACAGCAGTTGCTGCTATCGGAACCTGAGATCCGCCAACAGCAGCATACCGAAGTTAGGCAGCTTAGATGCAGTATCGAAAACGAAAAGGGGGGGTAAACAGCAAGTTATTGATTCTATTGGATTATTTGCAAAATACCTCCCGCAAACCCGCATAAACGCTAGATCCGCCTACCGTCGTAGAATGCACCAAAAACGAGGGGACCCCATATGGGGTGATCAGACTTTCCATGCAAATTAGTGCGGTCGCTGCTATTTTCCTATTTTGGATTCAGTGACTTAAACCGGTGCATTCTTTCGTAAGCCATACTTTTCATGTTGGTTGGTACGGCAGCGCTTTGCGGGCAAACATTAGGCGTTCAACATCTCGTCACTCCGGATATGCGGCAGTCATTTATGGTGTTTTATCCACTTCTATTTGGAATCAGATAAAAGTGGATAAAACCGTTCTTGTTAGCGATTGCTTCTGCCATAGCCTAGGATACAAATTACATTTTACATAAGCTTTATCGACGCAAAAAGAACCACGGCTGGACGCTACAGCAGCAGCGTCGACCAAACCAGATGGTATCTGTAAAGGCGCCTCGCCTTAAGCGCCTGGATCACTAAGTTCTCGCTTAGTGCACGGACGTACATTTGCCATTACGGCCTTGCGTCCCGACTCGAGAAAGGCGTCCGATATTGCATGGTCCGGCATTGTACGCGACAAGATCAGGCATCCGATGAGGGTGCCTGCAATACCGCGCAGTTCACCGTCCAGTTTGTCGGCCTCCATGGCTGCAGCGATTACAGTGATCCACGCCTCGATTTGTTCGGACAGCGCGAGACGTGTTTCAACTGGATGCCGGGCCACTTCTGCTCCGGCAGCGGCAGCAAAGCAACCGGTTTCAACTCCGTCGCGGTGCTGGGGAGACAAATAAGCGTCGACGAGTGCGGCAAACCGACGTCCGGGAGGTTTAGATTCAATATAGGCCTTGAACTTGGCAGTCGTCTCAGAGAATCCCGTACGGCACGCTTGTGCTATCAGATCGTCTTTAGATTCAAAATGGGCATAAAAGCCGCCCACAGTCATGCCAAGGCTTTGCATCAGACTCGCTATGCCAACTGCATCTATCCCCTCAGCCCGAAAACGCTCGCTCGCCTTCTGCACGATGCGGGCATGAGTTTCTGCTTTGTGTTCCTTCGAATATCTCATTTTTGCGCTCACGATCTGGTCATATGGGTCCGCCGTGAAACAGACAAGTTCGGGAATAAGATGATACCCGCAATATAAATAGGAATATCGGCCTGGCAGACACCCAAAAAGCACTTGCGTCGCTTTATATTATAGTCGTAATATAAAGCGCAGGAGGGAAACATGAATGCTCTGGACGTTTTCCGCGGCCTGTCAGAGCCGCGCCGTATTGAACTGACCGAAGCAGAAGCGCAGTTGCTGCGGTCAGGTACGCCGCAATCGTTTCCAGCCGGCGAAGGTGCGCTTGCTGGCTGGTCATGGGGAACTGCCGGGCCGCGGATACTGCTGGTACATGGTTGGGAGAGTCGGGCGAGTCATCTTGGGCAATGGGTGGCGCCGCTGTGCCGTGCAGGATTCCAGGTTTGGGGATTTGACGGACCGGCACACGGGGACTCTCCCGGAACACTGTCAAGTGTCGTTCATCACGGAAAGGCATTGCTGGAGATTGCAGGCGCCTATGGACCGTTCAGCGGTGTGGTAGCCCATTCCGTCGGATCGCCAGCAGCCCTGTATGCCTTTCATAACGGTATGCGGGTGTGCAGCAGTGTCCACATTGCAGGACCTGCGTCGTTAGAGCGTGTCATCCATCGCTTTGCACAAGCGGCAGGCCTGGACGCTGTGGGAACCGATCAGCTTCACAGGCTTACCGAAGCGCATATTGGGCAGCCGATCGCTTCCATGGAGCTTGGCGCGTTGGTTGACGGACTCCGGCATCCCGCACTTCTGCTTCACGACCCCGCTGACCACGAAGTGCCGTACGCTGAATCATGCGCTCTTACCGAGATCTGGCGTGGCGCACGGCTCGTGGCCATCCCGGGGGTAGGGCACCGCAGAATCATTGCGCATACCGAAGCGATCGCAGCGGCTGTCGCACATCTCGCTTCCACCATACCAATCCACAAAAGTGCAGCCGAAAAGGTGACTGCCGATGACTAACGCATCCGCAGGCGCAGCGCGCCAAACCGCATTCTGGCTGGTGCTGCTGGCAGCTGCGGGCACCTTCATGCTGACTATGGGGACGCGCCAGACCATGGGATTGTTTCTCAGCCCCCTTAACACCGCGACCGGGTTGGGAGTTGGCAGTATCAGCCTCGCGTTCGCCTTCGGACAATTGTGGTGGGGACTGACCCAGCCATTCGCCGGTGCCTTCGCCGACCGCGTCGGTTCAGGCCGGGTCCTGATGGCTGGTATTCTGCTAGTTGCGTTAGGCACCATCATCACGCCATGGATGCAAAGCACAACTGGCCTTATTTTCGCCGTCGGGGTACTGGCTGCAGGTGGCGCCGGATTGGCCGGACCGGCGGTGCTGATGGCGACCGCGAGCCGGATGATCGCACCGGAAAAGCGCGGCCTGGCGACGGGTGTCATCAACGCCGGAGGATCGTTCGGCCAGTTTGTGATGGCACCCGTCGCGGGAGCGTTAATCGCTGCAACCGGCTGGATCAACGCAATGCAGGTACTGGGAGGGCTAGTGCTCCTCGCGCTGCCTGCCGCCTATCTGCTGCGCGGTGCACCGCAGGCAGCCGGGCCGCAGCAACAGTCGCTCGGTACGCGCGAAGCGATCAGGAAGGCGCTGCGCACGCCCAGCTATCTAATGCTGGCGGGCGGGTTCTTGGTTTGCGGCTTTCATGTCGCCTTCCTTGCTACCCATCTTCCTGGAGTGATCGCCAGCTGCGGCCTGCCGGTGCAGTACGGCGCATGGGCGCTGGCAATGATTGGCCTGTTCAATATCGTCGGCAGCATTGGCATGGGGTGGGCCGTCGGACGCTGGCGCATGAAGTCGCTGCTGTCGCTCGTGTATGCGGCGCGCGCGCTGGCAATTCTTGCCTTTCTACTGGCACCTAAGACGGGCACCGTCGTGCTCCTGTTTTCCGCAGTGATGGGCCTGACCTTCCTGTCAACGGTTCCGCCAACGGCGGGGTTGGTGGCTAAGCTATTCGGGATCGGCAACATGGCAACCCTGTTTGGCATCGTCATGCTGTCGCATCAAGTCGGGGGCTTTCTCGGTGCCTGGCTAGGCGGCAAAGTGTTTGAAGCCAGTGGAAGCTATGACTGGCTATGGTATATCGACGTCGTCCTGGCCGTGGGGGCCGCACTGATCCATCTGCCTATCCGCGAGGCTGTCATGCCGCGAGGGGCGGCAAAGGCATGATCAGCGCAGTTATTCCTAAAGCCGTTTATGCAACTGCTACGGATGCAGCCATATCTTTCCACACAAAGACCGCATAACCTGCATACGTCTGAGTGCCTGCGCTGCCAGTACGCGAATCTGAACTTAAGAAGGGGAAATCATGAAACCATGCATCGTTGGCTGGGCCCATACGAAATTCGGAAAGCTCGACAACATCGATCTTGAAACACTCATCACCACCGTGGCGCGCGAAGCAATCGCCGATGCGGGAATTGCAGCTCAGGACATTGACGGTATCTGGTTGGGTAATCTGAATGGCGGCTTCGTGCCCGATATCTTTTGCTCGTCCATGGTGCTGCAGGCAGATGACGGGTTGCGCTTCAAACCCGCAACACGTGTAGAGAACGCCTGCGCTTCCGGCTCGGCGGCGATCTATTCTGCACTTGACGCCATTGAAGCAGGGCGTGCCCGCATCGCACTCGTTGTCGGTGCGGAGAAAATGACTGCAGTCAGCGGCGCTGAAGTTACCGAAGTGCTGGCGCGCGCCAGCTATGTCAAAGAAGAAGCGGAGCAAGGGCTGACTTTTCCTGGCATTTTCGCAAAAGTGGCTAGTGATTATTTTGGACAGTATGGTGATCACTCTTCGACGTTGGCCAGAATCGCCGCGAAGAATCATGCAAATGCGGTCGCCAATCCGTATGCGCAGTTACGCAAGGACCTCGGATTTGAATTCTGCAATACGGTATCGGACAAGAATCCGATCATCGCAGCGCCTTTACGCAAAACCGACTGCTCCCTGGTGTCCGACGGCGCTGCCGCCCTGATATTGGCTGATGCGCAAACCGCACGTGCCCTGAACAAGGCAATCGCATTTCGTGCGCGTACACAGATCAACGACTTCTTGCCTATGTCGCGAAGGAATCCCAGTGCCTTCGAAGGGCCACGCCATGCATGGTCACAATCCCTAAAGGCTGCTCATTGCTCGGTCGACAACCTCTCGTTTGCCGAAGTGCATGACTGCTTCACCATTGCGGAATTGCTGAGCTATGAAGCGATGGGTCTGGCAGACCCGGGGCATGGAGCCCGTCTGCTGGATGAAGGTTTTGTGATGCGTGATGGCCGTCTGCCAGTCAATCCATCCGGCGGGTTGAAAGCCAAAGGGCATCCTGTCGGCGCCACCGGCGTATCTATGCATGTCGTCTCCGCGATGCAGCTTCATGGTACTGCAGGCGATATGCAGATTCCGGATGCGTCGCTGGCTGGCGTATTTAATATGGGCGGTGCAGCCGTCGCCAACTATGTCAGTATTCTAGAACGTGCACGGTAACCGCTGAATGCGGGCGAGGGCGTACCCATAACCTGACCAATATCTTTGATCCAAGCTCGAGGTCGCCTTGGGAAGGGTCGAATGTCGGTTCGACTTGCTCAAACTAGCCCGAAGCTGTTCAATCGGTGCAACGAAGGTTGTTATTTCTAGCTGAGGACGGGGCTCGGGCAACAAGGGAATACCGCCTCCCGTAGAACGAAGGCAACATTGTAGTGGGCTAGTTTGGCCTCGACGATTTTGGACAAAGAACTGAAAGCAAACAACGGTGAAGCCGTCATTATCCTCGAGAATAGCTTAGGCAGGAGGCGGCCAAACCCGGACAAAAAGCCCTTCACTGGTTCAATCAGGAATGATGATGTGGATGACGTGAAACTAGCTCAATCGCCCTAGGCTAGGGCAACTTCATGCGAAACCTATAGCGCGAGGCGACGCTAGTAACCAATCCGGCCTTCAGCGGTTATAGTTCCCGTAAAGACGCGGGTCCGTAGGCTGCCAGAAAGGGCGCCGGACAATAAGCCGTCGCCTTCAGCATCTGCAAACCGTCCGGTGCCGCCGGTAATCAGGAAGCTGCCTACGAATGTATTTGTTTGCAAGTCACTTGGAAACGGGGAGATCGTACCCATGAAGTCGGCGGTCAGGATATTTCCGTTGGCGGCAGTGAGCGTGATCACGCCTTGGCTGATCGCCACAGACCCGCCGCGCGTGGGCATTGCGCAGTGCGTGGCGCTAATCGTGACGGCACCGAGATGGGTCGCCGTGCCAGAACCGGTCAGCGTTCCACTGAAGCCCGAGGGGCAGGAAGCTAGCGTGCTCCTTTGCAATGCCGTCAACGCCCTTCGTCCAGCGGCCTCAGGTCCCCAAGTAAGGTCGGGATCAGTTCGGATACCGTCGGATGGATATGCATCGCGCGCTGGATGACAGTGTAGGGTGCTCCGGTATACATCACATCCAGCAGCAAATGGATGACTTCATCAGCTTCGATGCCAAGCAGGGTAGCGCCGAGAATCTTTTTCGTGTCTGCATCCACTAGCACTTGCATGAAGCCCTGCGTCTCACTACGCTCCCGCGCTCGTGCGACACGCGACATCATCATTCTGCCTTTCAGAATACGTTTGCTGGAAGCGCGTGCTTCGGATTCGCCCATGCCTATGCGCGCCAATGGCGGATCGGTATATAAAGCGTAGACTGGAATGCGATCGCTCAGCTTGCGCGGATCGTTGTCGAGTAGATTGGCGGCCAGGATTTCATAGTCGTTGTAGGCGGTATGGGTGAACGCACCACGTCCATTGACGTCACCCAATGCATAGATGCCGGCTACATTGGTCGCAAGCCGGTCATCCACCGTGATGTATCCGCGCTTGTCGGTTGCGACGCCGGTGTTCTCCAGGCCAAGGTCACCGGTGTTCGGGACCCGGCCGGCGCCTATCAGTATGTGTGAGCCACTTGTCTCCACCGGCTTGCCGTCGGATTCCGCCTGCAAGGCGATAGACGTTCCATTCTGGTTAACGCGCATCTTGCCTGCGTTGAAGTGGAAGCGGATGCCTTCGCCCTCGAGGATCTGTTGCACCGCGAGCGATACCTCTTCGTCTTCGCGGCTGATGAGCCGCGGACCGACTTCCAATACCGTGACCATGCTTCCGAAACGCCGGTAGATCTGCGCAAACTCAAGTCCGATATAGCTGCCACCGATGATGAGCAGATGCTTAGGCAGTTCATCCAGTTCCAGAATTGTGGAGCTGGTGAGGTACGACGTCTGCGCCAAGCCGGGAATGTCCGGGACCGCTGCCCGGCCGCCCACATTGATGAAGATCTGCGGCGCTTCTAGCGTGGTACCGTTTACTGCTATCGCATGGTTATCGATGAAGCGAGCGTGGCCTTCGATCACCGTCAGTCCCGGCGTGGTATGCAGCCACTTGCGGACGCCGTCACTGGACTGCCGGACCACTGCGTCCATCCGTGCCTTGACGCGGGCCATGTCAACGCGTGGTATGCCTTCGACCAGCACGCCATAGTCTGCGGCATGTCGTGCCATATACGCGGCTCGAGCGCTCGCGACCAAGGTCTTGGTCGGCGTGCAGCCGACGTTGACGCAGGTGCCTCCGTAGAGTTTGCGTTCGATGATCGCGGTCTTCTTTCCCGATTGCGCGAGCCGGACCGCAAGCGAAGGGCCAGCCTGCCCGGTACCGATTACGATGGCGTCGAAGTTTTCGTTCATGGCAAGCCCCTTGTCAGTGTTAAGGCATCGGTTCGCAGGGACACCACGCATAATAGGACGGTATCTCGACAAGCGGCTGCCAATGTCCTGCAATGTTGCCCGTAAGCGATGAATAAAGGACGAAACACGTTATCAGACTACACTAAAGCCAATGTTTCAACAGCGCTACCCGGTCAAGCAGAACGGGAATAGGAAGGCAATCCTGATTTAGGTTCAGCCCGTAATATTTTTGGTATCTACGCTGATGATGGAATTTCCTGTGACATTAAACTGGGTGCGCTGCTCACCTATGTGTTCGAACTGTTCGTTGCTTTCGTGGGGCAATGCTCCCCTGGCTTTCGCAAGCCGCGCATTAGTCTTAGGAGTAATCCGATTTGTGCTGCAATCTCGCCACCGCCATGCGGCTTGTCGGATGTCCTTGTGCCGTAAGAGCCTGGCGTAAATGCCTCAGCGAGCTGCGCTTGGCTTTAGCGCGGCGCTACATGGGACCCCCAGCCGTTTCAGACTCAAGCGGTTCAAGCAGTGCCTCCTCAAGACCAGGATCGTGGTCTTCAGCGGAGGGCCGGCCACCGCCTGCCGCATGCAGGTGAGCAGCGGGTAAATGAGGCAGATCAGACTTAAGTTCGGTGCATCCATGCGGAATCGTTGGTGGACTCATGCCCGTAATCCATGGCAGTAACTCCTTACCACCATGTCCAATATGTAATGCCTTAACAGCAGCGAACCAGCGCCGCTCTGGCTCGGTTACCCGGCTCACGAGGACATTGATGTGATGAATAATAGGCTCGGTCAGAATGCTGTCTCCCAAACGGACAGATCGAACAGGCCCATTGATGGATGGATGATATTGCCATGGCAGCAGCCTCCTCATCAATGACTGATGCGATGAAACTGATCCTCCTGCGATTCTCATCAATCATCTTGTTGTTGTATAGCAAGCCCTAATGGAAACGATTTTTCGTAAAAGTAAAACCAACAAGCATCCGTAATTTTACGGATAACGGCGCGTAGCCGTCCGCATATCCAGCAGCGCGTTCATTCGCTACAGTTTCGCTCAACGACGAAACGTCTACGTTGCTCATTCAATGAGAAGGAAAATCGACCTGAAAAACTGCTTTCCGCTGTTGCGCTTGCTTCGGTCTTCGTTGCTGCTGCACCATAGGCACAAGCCGTCCGTACTGAACAGAAGTGGTCGCTAGATCTTGCTAACCAGATTGCGGCAGCTGGCGTTGCGTCCTGCCAGGGAAAAGGCTATCCGGTCGCCGTAACAGTGGTGGATCGCGCCGGTTCGGTCAGGGCAGTGCAGCGTGCCAACAACGCCGGCCCGCATACGCTCGCAGCTGGCCGGGCAAAAGCCTATACCTCGACATCAGCCAAAATGCGACGCTGGCAATGATAGAAAATGCGCAGAAGGACCCACCTGCGGCCAATCTGGTTGAAATCCTAGGCTATTGCTGCTTTGCGACGGCGTGCCCGGTCAATGTTGGAAATGACGTGATTGGCGCAGTCGGCATTGACGGTGCTCCGGGCGGTCTGCTTGTCGAGCAATGCGCCATCGCCGAGCTCGACAAGCAGAAGGATTTGTTAAGGTAATTGAAAGGAGCGACGGCAATGAAGAAACGAATTTTTTCATCTTTATTTGCAGCTGGTATGGCTGCGCTTGTGGCCCTGCCGATTGCCGCGCAAGTTGCGCCGTCGGCATGGCAAGCGGCAGCCTATACTGGTTTGCTCGCAGCGGCGCATGGCGGCGACGTCGCCCAGCTGAAAGCTCTACTGCTGAAAAAGACCGATCTGGAAATTCGCGACGCACAACAGCGTACGCCGCTGCACGTCGCCACCTACGCGCGCCACCATAACGCAATCCGCTTACTGGCAGAAGCAGGTGCCGATCTCAACGCCATGGAACACCAGCGTTATGATCCAGTAACGATCGCCGCAGTAGCAGATGACAACGGCACCCTCGCATTACTCCTGAAACTGGGTGCCAGTGCGAAAAATGTCACCAGTCCTTATGATGGCACGGCGCTGATTGCAGCGGCGCATCTCGGCCATGTCGGCGTGGTGAAGCAGCTCATCGCTTCTGGTGCGCCGCTCAACCATGTGAACAACCTGCATTGGACAGCGTTGATGGAAGCGGTTGTTCTCGGGGACGGCGGCCGCAATCATACTGAAGTCGTTCGCCTCTTGTTGGATGCCGGGGCGGATCGGACGCTGACCGACAATGCGGGCAACACGCCGCTCGCTCTGGCGCAGGCACGAGGATACCAAGAGATGGCGCAACTGCTGACGTGTGGTATGCCGGTTTGTCCCCCATGATGAGCGCCTTGAAGGCATGTAAAAAGGCTAGGGTGCTCGCTCCACGCCTGATGGAGGAGATTTAAGAAGACTTATAGGCCCCGGCACCTAGCTCACTCCATATTGTGTGCAGCATGTCTCTGTAGCTGGTGGATAATGGCCTAGCACCAATGTGCTACAAACAGCCATCTTTCTGTCTTCGGATTTAGTTGTCTATTTATCACTCACTTTGTTGTCACCTTACATATGTCGTCCGCTTACGACAATTCGATGATGCACATTTTCATTGCAGGCTTCGCATTTTACATAAGGTAAATTCCAACAATAATCCATATGTTGCATGAGAGAATACTCAGGCAGCTGGTTCGTGGACGTATGGGAATAAAGTGTGTGGCCATGCATCACCGCGCCTGTGGCGGACCCGGCCAAAAGGCGCGGTACCGGTTATTACCTGGATTGCCCTGATTGCTCCGCGCGCTTCACTGCGTCACGCATTGACTCCGGCATCGAGTTCATGGCGGCGTCGAACAACGAAGCCACGGCCTCATGTATGTCGGGCCGCGCGTGCCGCTCCGCGACCTCACGTTCCACCTGTCGTCTGATATCGGCAAACAGGCTTGCGCCAAAAGAAGGAAATCGGCTTGGCAATGACGCGAGAAAGTCGCGCGCCGCCTCGGTGCGCATGGTCCGATGGGCTTCACGTCGCGATTGGAATATGGCTGCGTCCTGCTCATTGAGGATGGTGAAGTGACCTTGCTTGTCGCGCTCAATTTCAGCCGCCGCCATTTCCGCGCATCTCGATGCAATCCGCAAGGCCAGCCTGGACTTGAACGCGGCACCCGCGTCGGCACTTGCTCGTAGCAACGAGAGATCATCACCGCCCGAGTCCGTCTCCAGTCCTTCACGCAGGCGCGCGGCGCGTTCGCTCGCATCCTGTTCCAGTCCCGCAGTCAGTACATCAGCCGCGCATTCGGCACCGTACGCCTGCAAGGCAGCTACGGCAGCCCTTTTCTCTGGCGGGACCGATTCATCTCTTGCCTTGCGCAATCCCGCAACGGCGGCTTCCGGTGCGGATGCGCCGGAAACGACAGCCGTCAAGGCAGACGCAAGCGCATCCGCCACGGCAGCCTGGTCGATTGATTGTAGAGCAGGCTCGAGATTGTTGTTCATGATGTTCCATAAGATGGGTCTGTGCGTCCAACCAGTGCCTTATTGACTAGGTTCCGATCGATTGGTTCTGGAGGTGGGCTTTGCTCACTTTCATTTTGCGAACCAGAAAGTTTGCTGCTGCCACCAGAGATGTATGGCAGGACAAAAGCGCTCTCGTAGCGCCAGTTGGGCATTTGCTAAGGACAAATGTGGCGAAATCATGCTGGGACAAGGGAAAAGCACGGTAAGGCCGAGGCCTTCGCGCATTCGAGACCCCGTAGCAGCGTGGTTCTCGTCCAGTATTCAAGCAGCAAGTTGTCAACTTGCACTATCAGTAACTATCAGTATGCTGAGTTTGCCGTCGCCTCTGCGGCAGGCCCAGGATTTACCAAAGCCCGGTTGATGTGTGCGCCCTGCCCTTGCCAGAACGCTTCGCCATGATGGCTTTGGACCGCGTTCCGGACGCATCCGCTTTAGGCTTTGCCCAATGAACAGGCCGGCTTTGCCGTCGCGTCTGTCTTCAGGTCTATGGGCTGTTGCCTTGTTGAGCTTCGACGTCAAGCATGATATCGAACCAAGTTGAATGATCCTGGCGGCTAGAGCTCGCACATGCATCCCTGCGTCACAAAACCGCCGGTATTGAACCTGGTAAGGATGAAACCGCTATTCCCCTTTTGCTGCTTTTATCAAACATTTGGAGAGCTTATCGAAATGGAGCATTGCTGCCTGAGTCAGCTCAATTTGTTTGCGGCGTGTATCTTCGGTATCTGACAACATGATCCAGCCTTTCTCCCGCATTGACTTGAGGCGGTTATGCACGGTAGCCGGAGAGCCGAACTCTTCTAATGCCATCATGTCCCTTACTGAAAGGCGTTCCTCGGCAGGATCAATGCGCGCAATGAATGCCAATATCCGCTCTTCCAGCGGATCAAGCGGCGGCAGCGAAGGTAACCCACGAATAGCTTCAGCCAACTTCAGAAAACGAAGATAAATATCGGCGGGACGGGTACTTTTTTTCATCGCTTGCAGTAAAAGATGTTAATGTGGCACCATAGAAATCATGCGGCGGGATGTGGCCTCACCGGGTTTCTAGTTTACGACAAATTATCAAGTATCCATGTCCGCGCTTCGGCTTAACATCTCACTGATTGCAATTTCTGCGATTCTTTTCCTGGCAGTGTTCGTTGCCAACGAAACCTTGTTCAACAGTGCGCAGTTTGAGGCCGTCCGTGGCATGAACTGGATTTATCTTCCCGCCGGCATGCGCTTGCTCTGTACGCTTGCTTTCGGAGGAGCAGGTGCCATTGGCGTGCTGATTGCATCGTGGATCACCTGCGTCTTTTATTTTTTCCCGGATGATCCGCTCAGATCTTTTGCCGGAGGAATCGCTTCCGCGGCAGCGCCTTATCTAGTGTATAAGCTCGCGCAGCATTTTTTTGCCCTCAAGCCCTCGCTCATCAACCTGAGTCCAAAGCGACTGTTACTGCTTGCAGTGGCATACTCGCTTGCCAATCCCCTGCTGCATCATCTTTGGCTGCTTCTCCGCGGCGACGCGGTACACGCAGGGGGATTTGCCGTGATGGTGATCGGCGATCTGCTAGGCACGCTCGTCATCCTGTATTCCATCAAGTTGCTGCTATCGCTTCTTCCCGAAGCGAAGACCGGAAAACCGGGTTAGGACAGTAAAAGTCGCCAATGTTCAGTTTCACCGGCCGCGGTGCGTTATTGTGAAACCGATCGATTGCGACTGCATTGATCAATTTCTGATGCCTTCGGTAGGCACGGCTCAGGTCACGCTTGTCCGTACTGCTGGCTTGAAAATGAACCAGTAATGCCTCGGTAGAGACAAAGGCAACATATTCCTCGGCTTTGATCTCGAATGAAAACCACAATCCTTTCAATGCGCCGCTTTTGCTCATTACTGCCTCTTTGAAGACGTTTACCAACTGTCGCTCCTGAACGGAAACCGGGTGGCCACTATGTTGCAGAAACGTATTCCAACCAGCAGGAAGGACGAATACGCTCATATGAAGCACCATCACACCGCTATACATTTTATAGCGGTGTTCGAGAGTGTATCGATTCTCGGAACTCGAAACAATTCCCACGTTTATGGGATGAAACCCAACACTTTCCGTGAGGGTTATCAATAAGGACTTGCGCGGGCTATTGTGCCGTGGTGGAACCCGCATGGCGCCTTGACACAGGCGGAAAGCATTCAAAACCCAGGCACCAATGACCTTGCGGTGCCAACACACAACAGAAACATCCGACTATTCAACTATCCGTGGATTTGCTTTGACATTTCCGCCAGTCAACGCGAAAGTGAAGGCTTGTCGTTATCCACCCTCAACGCAATACAGCAGGCAAGAATGAACCGCATCAGCACTTCCAGGCGACCCATCTTCGGACTTAAAGATCACGCCGTCAAAAGACGGAGCACCTGGTTCCTGACAGGTAGCGCTTTGCTTGTGTACGTTCTGTTTTTGTCGACGTTCTAATGGCAGACGTTGGCAGATTCGTCATTTCCCAAGCCGGGTTCGACGTTATCGCCAGCAACAGGGTCAAGGGACCGCTGTCTGCGAGTCACTCTCCTCAATGATGAGTTCACAGGTTTTCGCAGGTTTTCGTTAGGGAGAAAGTAATGCATGAGCAGCATATGCAGTTACTGAAACAAATTACCATGGCTTTTTACTTGCCGAGCAACCTGCGCGGTCTCGCATGGAATCTGCAAAAGAAATTCGATCAAACGAGGTATGATTGGCTGATCCGGGAAGTGACGAGCTTCGAGGTGGGACAGTCCAGTTGAGTGGACAATACTTTCCCGGCAAAGTGTATTGCATTGCGATTGTGTGAAAGATTTGAAATCTGACGCTTGATGATGCGAGTCGTGACACCTCTTCCCTGTCCTTCATGCAAAGAGTTGGCAGGCGTTCCTCTAGTCTGGGGTGATCCTGATGCGGAGATGCGAAAGTCCGCGTTACAGGAGGACATCGTCCTGGCAGGATGCGCCATCGAACCGATAGGCGGCGCCGTGCCCGATCATGCTTGTTTGCGCTGCTGCCACCGGTGGATCGCAAATTAGACCAGAGATACCTGTGGATCGGTAGACGAATGGCGGGCCGGGATAATCACATGAAAACAGGCGCCGCACCCGCGTTCGTCAATTGTGGCCCCGGGAATTTGGTTTTGTCGGATCAGGATGACAAACACTTCATTGGGCGGAATTGCCCAACACGTTTTCTAATGAACTTCAATTTACGATCCTTCTCCAGAAGTTCATCCGCCGCAATGACGGCTTTGCGGCGGTCTGGGAACGTCCCTTGAGAAGCCAACTGGCCAAGGGACCAGACGGCCAATTCCTGGTTTTATTTTCCTCTTCCCTTCGGGAAAGCGTCTAGCGCCGCTCTGCCAATGGCTGGATCATCGGTGAAGAAGCCGTCAATGCCGCTCTTGAGAAAAGCTTCCAGCTCCGCTGCCAGATTGCCGCGCTGCGACGGCGAGGCCGGATCGCCCAGGCGAAGCTCAACGGGCAGGAACGGATTTTCAGGGCGGAAGGTATAGGGGTGAACGAGCAGCCTGGCGGCATGGGCGTTCTTTACAAGGTCTGTCGGCGTGCCCAGCCTGTTGCTGGCATCGCGTGGAATGACCATGTTTTTCTCGGGTCCGATGCCGTCCGCATATGTCGCCACTTCATGCAGCCCCGACACACTAGCAATATCGGCATAAGTCCGGTTGTCGCCGGCTAGGCGGAAGTCTTCCGGTTTTCCCCTGGCGGACAGAAGCTGCACGATGGGCAGGTCCGTCATCTGGCGAATCTCCTTCAGGTTAGCCACTTCGAAGGATTGAATAAAGACGGCGGCTTTCTTGCCGCGGTAACCATTGGCGTGCAGGCTGTCGACAAGGCGTCGTTCCATCGGCAAGCCGATGGATTGAAAATAGCTGGGATGCTTTGTTTCAGCATAGATGCCGATGGTGCGGCCTTTTTCCTTCGACTTGCGTTGCGCCAGATCGATGACCTCCTGCAGTGTCGGAATTTCGTACAGGCCGTCATAGGCGGTGTTCCCCGGACGGTTTGCGGGAATGCGTTCCTTCGCGCGCAGGGTTTTCAGCTCCGCCAGCGTAAAGTCTTCAGTAAACCATCCCGTAATAGGGATGTTGTCGATTGTCTTGGTGGTCTTGCGAATCGCAAACTCGGGCTTGACGGAGACATCGGTCGTACCGGAAATCTCGTTTTCATGACGCGCCACCAGGACGCCATCCTTCGTGCTGACGAGATCAGGCTCGATCAGGTCGGCACCGTCATCGATTGCCTTCTCATAGGCAGCCAGCGTATGCTCCGGGCGCAATGCGCTCGCACCGCGATGGCCGACGACCAGCTTATCGGGAAGATGCGCCTGCTTTACGCCGATATCGGCGCTCTGGGCTGACAAAGGGATCAAGGTAAGTACACCCGTGATCAATGCCGCATTCCATGCATGTTTCATGTCGTCTTCCTGGCGTTAATGATAACGAGCAGATTATTCGTGCGACAGATGACAGGAGCATTTCATGCAGATCAATGCTTGAGATAACGCATACGAGCGGGATTGAATCTGCTTGTTGATCGACCGGTATGGCAGGAGCGGGATTCGGAATAATTGTGTTGCCAGCGCAGCGTAGCAGTGAGCGTTCCGAAGCCTGTGGCGTCGGTTCAGGCAGATCAGGTTGTGATGTTGAATTGGTATGAATCGAGTTGAGTCGGATCGGGCTCGCCTCTGCCCGATTTAACCCAACTCAACCGATTTAACTGCTAACAGCTATGCATCCCGAATATCAGGTGCCGATGCGTCCGCCGTCATTCTTGGTGATGACTATCGTTGCTGAACGAGGGCGCTTTCCCGAGCCATAACCGGCATTGGAAGGCCATTGGCTTGTGTACTTCGCCGGATCTGCGATATTGGCCGAGGCGGTGTTCTCACCCGGATGCTGGATATTGACAAACAATGCCTTGCCGTCCGGCGTCTCCGCCAGACCCGTGATTTCGCAAGCCACTGGGCCGACCAGGAAGCGCTTGAGCGTGTCCGCGGTCGCCGCCTTGCCAACATACGTATCCACGGTCAGGTTGGTGCCATTGGCTCGGGGATAAGTCAGCGTCACCTTCTTGCCGTCACCGACCTGTCCTGGAATGCCCGCCACCATCATGCAGTTGGTGACATCGGTGTAAGCACCGTCATCCGTCTGGAACCAGCAGATGCCGGTAGCCTGGCTGAATGCAATCCCGTCCGGGCTGGAAAAGTCCTGGTCTTCAGTCAGCGAGGACAGATTGACGTTGCCCGCGGCAGCCTTCGCTTCGGCGCCGAACAGATAAACGTCCCACTGGAAGGAGGTCGCGGCCGAACCGGCGGCGCCTTCCTTGATCCTCAGGATATGGCCGTTGGGATTGCCCTGCTGCGCAGTGCTGCCCTTCATGTCCGTATAGACACGCGGATTGGCTGCATCGGGAGCGGCCTGGCTGGAACCCGAGGGCTCCACGCGGCGGTTGCTGTTGTTGGTCAGGGCAAAATAAATCTCGCCGTTCGCCGGATTGACGGAACACCATTCCGGACGATCCATCTTGGTGGCACCCACGGCATCGGCGGCAAGGCGCGCATTGACAACGACATCGGCCTGGTCGGCAAACTTGTATGTTGCATATCCGCTGATGGCGGGGTTGGAGATTGACAGTTCGATCCACTGCCCTGTGCCGTCGGCATTGAACTTCGCGACGTACAGCTTGCCGGTGTCGAGGTACTTGTCACCCACGCTGATGCGGTCCGCCGCCGACGCATCCGCTGCCGACCACGCGGCGGCGGAGACGAACTTGTAGATATACTCGTTGCGCGAGTCGTCTCCCATGTAGACGGCCAAAGGCTGGCCCGCGACAGGTTTGCCGAACGCCGCACTTTCGTGGGCATAGCGGCCCAGCGCAGTGCGCTTTTTCGCCAGCCTGGTCTTGTCGTAGGCGTCCATCTCGACGATGTAGCCCATTCCGTTCATTTCATTGCGATAGTCGTCGCTGCCATCGGCGGAAGTGCCGGTCTTGCTGATGTTCCAGCGCGCATACTTGTCTTCGTTGCCGGCGGTTTCCCAGCCATGGCGTGAGGCATCGCCCTGATTGCGGCCATAGCGCTTCAGCGATGCCACGCTCTTGTCATTGCCACGGGCCGTGTCATCAGTGCTGCTGCGCGTGAAGTAACCGGACCAGTTTTCCTCGCCGGTCAGGAAAGTATTCCAGGGAGTCTTGCCGGTGCCGCAGTTGTTCAGCGTGCCGCGCGTCCTTGTGCCGTTGGGGGAATACTTGGTTACCATCAGCGCATTGCCGCGCGCGGGTCCGCTGATCTCGATATCGGTCAGGGGCGTGACGCGACGGTTGAATGCGGAATCCTTCGCATACTCCCATTTTGCGCCGTTCTTGCGGACTTCGACCACAGCCAGGCCGTGAATGGCGACCTCCTTGTCGACTTCCGCAGCAGGGCGCGGGAGCGTGGTGGTGCCGCCGTTGGCATGCAGGAAGAAAGAAGCCAGTTTCTCGTCGGTGGTGGCTTCGTGGTTGATTGCCAGGAGGCCGCGGTCATTCGCCGATACCGATGGCTTGCCGTCGGCGGAGAGGGCGAAGTATTCCATGCCATCGTGATGGTCACCGGCGCGGTTCTCGAAATCGGTGTCGGTGCCGTCGTTCTTGTATGCCGGCGTGGCGGCTGTCAGCGGGTCGCCCAAAGCGTACAAGACGGTGGCGGTATAGCCGGCGGGAACGACAACCGCATCGGCAAGGCTCTTGGAAACTGCCTGGAAGCCGAGCAGCTTCTCGGTCGGCGCAGGAGTTGTCGGCGTTACGGGAGCCGTGGCAACGGAACCATCGCTTGAACCACCGCACGCACTGAGGCCGATGCTGCCAAGAAGCGCGCCGGCAGCGGAAGCGGCGCCGCCGCGCAGCAGAGCCCGGCGGCTCAAACGGGCATTCAATACCGTATTGAAATGCTCGTTCGAAGAATCATTCGAGCTGATATCGTCATGGTCGACAGGAAGGCGTGCGAGGTCGTTTGGCTTATTCATTGGCTTGGGTCCTATTGTCAGTGAGAAAAGACCGCTGCATCATAGTTGGGTCAGATGACAGCGCCATGACGTCCATATTTCAGAACGATGAAATGAATAGGATTCAACGACTTGCCTGCACAAAAATTTCTGATGATTCCTAGGAGCTCTAGGCTGCCGGTGCTTCGATCGAGCAGCCCAAGGTCAAGGATTCACCCATGTGCGTCGAGCGGCTTGCTGGGCGCATGCCACGTCGTTTCGGCTCCGCGCCAATGCGGACAAACCGCCGGCAGCCTGGTTTTAGCGGATGAAATTGTGCCTCACCGTGGCGATGCGGGACACAGGGCTGACCGACACATGCCGGACGTGGCGACCCCGCTTGAATTGCCAGGCTTGCGCGAGACGAAGCAACCGAATCCTGCATGCCGGCATGCGCAAACCTTTTGCGGATGGCCTCGCCGAGCCAGTCCAAGCCGATCCTGGCCTACCCTGTTCGAATTGACTTGGATGATTGAGCTGGACTCGGGTTGACGCGGGTTGACTCAGGATGCCCTGGACCGCTGGGCGCGTTCCCAGGCATCGAGATGATGAAGGATATTGTCGTTGTCCGGCGCGTTGAAATCGATCTCTGCGCGCCCCTGGAAGACGTAGCCCTGCAGAGTGACCGCGCTGAAGTAGGGTTTCATGTCGGCCGGACGCAGCGGCGTCGCGATGACGGTCCAGGATGAATTGAGCGGTCTGTCATCGACGGTAATGACAGGTGCATGGTCAATGCGGAAAAACGGCGTGTTCTGCACGTGCATGCCGTTGATGACCTTGGCCTTGTAGGCGCCCCCGTGAAAATCCCTGAGGTCGACCATTGCGCCCGGTACCAACTTTTCGTTCACTAGCTGGGAGAAATGTCTGGCAAGCGTTGCGAGTGTGGATGTCTTGCGTTGATTGAGGCGATCCAGTTCCTTGAGTGAAGCGAGAACTTCCTCCTGAAAAGAGGCCGCGTTATGTATATTCGTAATAGCCATGGCTTCTTTGATTCCCATACGACTTCGACAGCTTACTTCCCGTTGCGGGAGCTTTCTGCATGGCGGTATTTTATCGAAGAGGCGACGATTTGAATTCCATGAGGAAAGAATTTTGTGCGAACTTGTCGCGAAATTCACACTTGCCTGCATCGGCAAAAGGATGAACGCAGTGGCCCTTGGCACCAAGCTTGGCTTTATGGCAATTTCCTGATTTTCAACTGCTCGTCTTGACTGCGGCATGGCGGAAAAATGACACTCGATGCAAGCGTAGCTGACAAGACTTTCGACCAATACTACGGACCTGGTGGAGCGAGTCGGAAATCTGTTGGTCCAATACGAACGGGAACCGCACCGATACCAGGTCGAACGATTTTCGCCGCATTGGCTTCAACGGATTTTTGACCCGTCCTACAAGAATGCCGGAAAGGAGATCACTTCATGAGTCATCACGACAGCAAGCAGAACGTCGTCGCCGTGCGCCCCGACCGGGAGACCATGACGCGCCAGCGCCTGCCCTACTTCATCGGCATTTCAGGCGCCACCGCTGGAGCTCGAGGCTTGTCCATGCACATGGTGGCGATTCCGCCGGGCGCGCGGGCGGAACCGCATCTGCATGACGGCTACGAGACAGGAATTTATGTGCTGGAGGGACGGGTCGAGACCCGCTACGGCGACAGGCTTGAACATTCCGTGATCAGCGAAGCAGGAGACTTTCTTTTTATACCGCCCTCGGTGCCGCATGAGGCGATCAATCTCAGCGCAACCGAACCCGCGCGTGCCATCGTTGCGCGTAATGATCCCGCCGAACAGGACCGCGTGATTCCCTATCGTATCGTGCCGGCATGATGCATTCCAAAGTTCGCCGCCCGCGACGCACTTGAGTGGCCGCATGCCGCATGCTGGATCTTGCGCGGGGCCTGCCTTCAATCGCGATGCCGGCCGGTGCGGCAAATACCTGTTTATCGAGACCGGTTGAGGCAAGGACATGTCCGATTCGCGAAATATGGAATACTTGGGCTGAGCACAACTGTCCCGCCACGAATATTCCCACATGCAATCCCCGCCTCCCGCCGATCCATCTTCCGAACAAGCCCCGCCGCCGAGCGCCGCAACCGATTCCCTCTCGCCCTTCCTTCCGCTGAAGCGCCCGGTATTCCGCATGCTCTGGAGCGTGTGGCTGACCGCCAATATCTGCATGTGGATGAATGATGTGGCATCCGCATGGATGATGACCTCGCTCACAGCCGCGCCGATCTGGGTGGCGCTGGTGCAGACAGCCTCGACCCTGCCTGTCTTCCTGCTGGGACTGCCGAGCGGGGCATTTGCCGACATTCTCGACCGCCGGCGCTATTTCATCATCACCCAGTTCTGGGTCGCTGCTGTCTCCGTGCTCCTTTCCGTCATGGTCCTGACGGGGCAGATGACTCCCTGGCTGCTGCTCCTGCTGACGTTCGCCAACGGCGTCGGCCTGGCGATGCGCTGGCCGGTGTTTGCCGCCATCGTTCCCGAACTGGTGCCGCGAACCGAATTGCCGCTCGCCCTGGCACTCAACGGCGTGGCAATGAATGCCTCCCGCATCGTCGGCCCATTGATTGCGGGCGCATTGATTGCAAGCGCGGGAAGCGCCTACGTGTTCATCCTCAACGCCGCCCTTTCGCTTGCCTGCGGCTTCGTGATCATGCGCTGGCGTTATGAACGTCCGCCGAATCCGCTGGGCCGGGAGCGGCTGCTGAGCGCGATGCGCGTCGGGGTGCAGTTCGTGCGCCAGTCGACGCGCCTGAAGGCGGTATTGCTGCGCATCTCCTTGTTCTTCTTTCATTCGACCGCGCTGCTCGCCTTGCTTCCCCTGGTGGCGCGCGGCCTTGAAGGCGGAGATGCCGGCACCTTCACCCTGCTGCTCGCTTCCATGGGCTCGGGCGCGATCACCGCGGCCATGTTCCTGCCCCGGATGCGCAGGCGGATGTCACGCGACGTGCTGGTGGTGCGCGGCACCTTGCTGCAATCGGTTGCCACCCTCGCGGTAGCCTTTGCGCCTAATGTCTATGTTGCCGTCATCGCGATGTTCTTCGCCGGCACGGCATGGATCACAACGGCCAATTCCCTCAGCGTGTCCGCCCAGCTCGGATTGCCGGACTGGGTACGGGCGCGCGGCATGTCAATGTACCAGATGGCAATCATGGGTGCGAGCGCCGCCGGCGCCGCGGTGTGGGGACAGGTTGCGACATTGCAGACCGTCCAGATCAGTCTTGCGATCGCGGCGGCAACGGGGACGCTCGCCATGCTCGCCGCCGAACGCCTGGCCGTGGACCGCGGCATGGAAGAAGATCTGACCCCCTCGCGCGAATTGAAGGCTCCCGTCTTTGACATGCCGCCGCAGCGCAACCATGTCGTGGTCACTATCGAATACCTCATCGATCCGCGGCATGAGCAGGAATTTCGCGCGCTGATGCTGGAAAGCCGGCGCAGCCGCCTGCGGCAGGGCGCCCTGAAGTGGGACCTGTTGCATGACATTTCCGATCCCGGGCGCTACGTCGAACAGATCGTCGACGAATCATGGACGGAACACCTGCGCCGCTTCGACCGTGTCACTGCATCGGATGTGGCGCTGCGCGAACGCAAGCTGGCGTTCCATACCGGCGATACCGCCCCGGTGGTGCGCCGCTATCTCGTTGAGGCCAGCTGAGTTCAGCACTTCGAAATCTAGCGAATCTCGGCCGCCATGGCATCCAGCGAACGCCTGAGTTGCTGCATGGTGAACGGTTTTGCCAGAACGTCGCAAGTCATGCCGATATCCTCGGGATGCAGGTTTGCATGTCCGGAGATGAATACGACGCGCAAGGAAGACTGCATGGCCAGCGCTGCTTTCGCCAGTTCGATACCGCTCATGCCTGGCAAGGACACATCCGTCAGTAAAACATTGAACTTGCCGTCATGAAGTGCTGCAAGCGCCTCTTCGCCGCTGCCGAAACTGGAGACGTGGTGGCCAAGGATTTCCAGCATTTCGGTGGCTATCATCCGGAAGTCCTCATTGTCTTCGACCAATGCAATCCGAAGCGCCGACGGCGTGCCGCTATCAAGGAGGTCCGTAGCATCGGCCGGCATGCTTACCCTATCGGCCGGAGCCGGTCTGGCCGCTTCAGCCGGCAGCAACTCCCGGAGCTTGCGCGCAAGTTCATTACGGCCGTAGGGCTTGCTCAGCAGCTGTACGCCAGGATCGAGCCGCCCGCCATGGACGATCGCATCCTGCGTATAGCCTGATGTGAACAGTACCTTGATTGCAGGATTCAGCAATTGCGCCTGCCGTGCGAGTTCGGGGCTGCGCAGCTTTCCTGGCATCACCACATCGGTGAACAATAGCGCGATCGACTTCTCCGTCTGCAGAACTTCCAGCGCCGCCGACGCGTCACCGGCGGTGAGCACGCGATAACCCAGGGAGTCGAGCATGTCGACGACAGTGGTCCGAACCGCGGGATCGTCCTCGACGACCAGAATGGTTTCTGTGCCTCCGTCAACGGCAACGTCGAACGAAGGGGATGCCGCGCTCTCCTGTTCGAATGAGCGGGGCAAATAGATCTTCACGGCGGTGCCGACGCCGACTTCGCTATGCAGGGCAATATGTCCCCCGCTTTGCTTGACGAAGCCATAGGCCATGCTCAGGCCAAGCCCAGTGCCTTCTCCCTCGGGCTTGGTCGTGAAGAAGGGTTCGAATGCGCGCTCCATGGTTTCCGGAGTCATTCCCTCCCCGGTATCGCGGATCTCGAGAACAACATATTGCCCGGCGTTCAGCTCGTGTTCCTGCAGGATGCGCTGTTCGTCAGGCGCGGCATTGGATGCATGGATCGTCAGCGTGCCGCTGCCCTTCATGGCGTCGCGCGCGTTGATGACCAGATTGAGGATCACGTTTTCGAACTGATGGGGATCGACCATGATGTTCCACAATCCGTCCGGGGCATGCAGGCGAAGGTTGATCGCTTCGCCGAGCGCTCGCCGGAGCAGTTCCTCCATCCCGTGCAGTACGCGGCCAGGGTGTACCGCCCTCGGCTGCAGTGGCTGCTTCCTGGCGAATGCGAGCAGCTGGGCGGCAAGCTTTGCGCCTCGGTCGACCGCGCTCATTGCGACCGTGATACGCCGCGCCGCCTTGCTGCCGTGCTCGCGTTGGCCATCAAGCAACTGCAAGCTGCCCTTGATGACTTGCAGCACGTTGTTGAAATCATGGGCGACACCGCCGGTCAGCTTGCCGACCGCCTCCAGTTTCTGGGACTGCGCCAGAGCAGCCTTTGCCGCTTCCAATTCCTGAGTGCGTTCGGTGGCCTTGCGTTCCGCTTCTTTCTGTTCGCTCTGGTCGCGCAGGAAAGCACTTGCGCCGAAAGCTCCACGGTTCTGGAATGGAGCGATCGAAACTTCGACCGGTATCATCCGCCCCCGCCTGTCGAGCACGCGCATTTCGATACGCCGATTGACCACTGGTCCCGTACCTGACGACGCAAAGTGCAGGATGCCGCTGTCATGCAGCATGCGCTTCTCCGGCGGGACGATCATCGTGGTCAGATCATTGCCGATGGCCTCCGCCGCGCTCCAGCCGAGCAGCTTTTCAGCCTGTAGATTCCAGTCCGACACGCGCCCGTCGGAACCGATGGCGATGAACGCATCATTCGAGTTGTCGAGGATGGCTTTCATCCTGCGCTGCTCCGACAAGATATGCTCAACAAGCGGCTGTACCCAGCGGCGCATCAGGAAGGTGCCGACGGCGATGAAGATTGCGAGCAGCCCCAGCAGCCAGTTGAGGCGCTCGCGCAGCGGCGCATAGAGTTCGCCGACTTCCTTTCTGACGACCAGCGCGAGCCCATGCTTGCTTAGCGGAGCATAGCCGGCCTGCACGGTGGCGCCGCGCCCACGCTTTGCCCTGATCACGCCGGTTTGCCCGTCCAGCGCGCGCATCGCGGGAAAGGCACGTTCGTTTTCCGCGCCGTCGCGGTAATGCGCCGGCTCACGCTCGAACCGGCTGGGAAAGCAGGACAGCGCGTCTGCGGAGCGCCCGCACAATACGACATCGGTAGTCTGGCCACTGTTCTGCGCCTCGAAGATCAGCGCGGTAATACCGTGAAGATGGCGTTCCGTCACGACTTGACCGATATGACGGCCGTCATGCACCACATCGTGCCGGAGCCTGAGCAGCAGGCTCTCATCCCAGAGCAGGCTGCCCGCAGGACCGAGCGGTATTTCGATCGGCGAGTTGTTTCCCATGCTCGGCCCTGATGCAAACAGCTGCTCGCCACGCGCATCGAAGACCCGCAGGGAACTGAAGCCAAAATCTGCATAGCTTTTGGCAAGCGCTCCATGCGCTTCGGCATCGGGAATCGCCAGCGCAGATCGCTCCCGCGCAAGCAGCACCTGCCGCAAGGAAGGCCGGTTGGCGATGGCGCCGGACAGCAGCGTCACATGGTCCAGAGAGGATGTGATGCTGAACCCGGTGGTCTTGGCGCTGGCCAGGAGATTGTCGCTGGAGGATTCCTCGAAACCGTGGCGAAGGATCGCAAACCCGGCCAGGCCGGCGGCTGCGGCGAAGACTGTCAGCAAGCTTGCAGCCAGGGTGGTGATCCGCCTGGCCCGTGCTTCCGGTGTTTCTGCCGGCAGCGTGCTGCGGTCTTGGCAAAGGCTCCATAGTCCCATGCCGAGAACAGCGATGCCAACCGCTGTCATGGTGGCCATGCGGTTATAGGACGCCCAGTGGTACATGGCATCGAGGTTAAGCAGATACCCCAGCAGCGCCGCCAGGCCGATCAGCGCCGTCAATGCGGCGCATGCCCGTTCAAGCCGCCAGTTCCTGGCTGTCGCGTGACCAAGGGTGTAACGCAGGAAGGCAATCCCGGACAGAATGAAGGCGATGCAGGCATTGGGCGCGGTGCGGCCGGGGGCATCATGTCCGTCGCCGAGGGCGGCATGCACGGCCGGCAAATCAATGCCGAGATGGGTTCCGAATACATACTGACTAAAGATGGTGGCCGCCAGCAGGACGATTCCAAGCGCGCATGCGCGGTATAGCAAAAGCAGGAGCCCGGTGCGCCTTGCCAAGAGCAGACAGCTGCCGGAAAGCAGGAACATGATGGCCGTGTTGATCGCCATGGAAGGGCTCTGCGGCACGATCCTGGTCATGTTCACGTTTCCGGACATCCATCCTCCCAGCACCAGCAGGCCAAGCAGGCAAAGCAGGCTGCCGGTAGCCTGCGGCAGGATGGAATGGTTATGTTTCATAAAGGAAAATGAAAACTGTGGAAGGCTCGAACAGTGACTGGAATGGCTTTGACGGTGCCAGCCAATCGACATTCCCGAGCTTGCTTGGCTGGTTGAGTGCCACACGGCAAAAGTATTTTACTCGTATAGAGCCACCATAAAAAAATAATGCCGGGTTGGCCTCATCGGCGAACAAATGAGAATAATTCTCATTTATAATTAACTTTCATTTACCTTGCGATCAGCCGCAACCGCCGTCGCGCCCATTGTTCAGCATGGAGCCCGTCTATGTGCAATGCTTCGACACCTACGCCTCTAACCCCTCCCTATTCCAACATTGCAGCGTCAAGCCATGACAAGGCGGTCGGCTCTGCCCGCCGCCGCCTGTGGGATCTGTGTTCCCACTGCCACTGCCCGGTGATCGGCGTGTGCCTGTCGCTGGGCGCGCTGCGCAAGCTGCTTGCCAAATTCACGGATAGCCGCAGCATGCTCAATGATTATGAAGCCCATACCGGAGCGGTTTCCGCCTGCAGCAGCCGCAACCCCGTGTCCAACGCTCTGCAGCGGGAACTCGACCAGCGTCATGCCGTGATGATCCGGCAGTTCCGCAATCTGAAGTCGGCGGTGGAGCTTGAGCAACATTGGTCGCAGGCGCTGCAGTCCGGCGATGTCGCCGGTGCTTTCTGGGCCGGGTTGACCCACGGGCAGTGCAATCCGGTGCTGGAGGAACAGATGTGCCGGGATATTCATATGCTGCAGCACCAGGCGGGCGCGGAAATGCGCGACACGCGCACCCGTCTCGCCATGCTGAAGAAGGAAAACGCCGGGCTGGGCGAAGAATTGCAGCGGGTGCAGGACAAGGCCAAGCGCGCCCAGGCAGAAAAGGCAGAAAAGCTGGAATGGCTTGAAACGGCGCTGATGCGCACCCGGGCCGAATGCATCGCCAAGGATACGGCGATCGCCAGCCTGCAGGCTGAACTTGATGAAATAAGGCAATCCGCTCCCGGATTGCCGCTTCGGCTGCAGCTTCGCGATCAGAATGCGCGCCTGCAGGAGAGAATCGCCATACTGGAGCGCCAGAATGCCTTGTTCCGGGCTGCCGCTCCGAGCATTGCCGCGCCTGCGCCGTCGCCCAACGAACGGCAAGCGGTGAAGCAAGCCGTGTCCACCGACAACGGCGTGTCCGACCTGCAGGCGGTCAACAAGGCGTGCACCTCTCTCGACCGGAAGACGGTGCTGTGCGTCGGCGGGCGGGACGGCAACATTGCCGCCTATCGACGCCTCATCGAACATGTCGGCGGCCAGTTCGCCCATCACGACGGCGGCAGGCAGGACAATCTCAAGCAGCTTGACTACAGCCTCGCCGCAGCCGACCTCGTGATATGCCAGACCGGCTGCATCAGCCACAATGCCTACTGGCGGGTAAAGGAACATTGCAAGCGCACCGGCACGCGCTGCATGTTCGTTGAAAATCCGAGTGTTTCGAGCCTGTCCAAGGGCATCGAAGCACTGGCGGCATCGCCGTCACCGGTGCACGAAGCCGGCGTCCCGGACGTCTAGCACAAGTTGGGACAGCCACCTGTTTTGCATAGCAAAACATTGTTCCAAAAATGTTGACTCCCCTTCCTTGTTCCGATAGCTTTTAGCGGCAAACGTCCCGCCAAAAGAAATCACCGGCCCCGCCGGTCAACAACAAGAAGCAAGACGAACAAGGAGACAACAACATGCGCTGGAAGAACCGTCCACCCGGCTCGAACTGGGGTGATTTCGGACCCGATGATCAGCTTGGCCGCGTCAATCTCATCGGACGCGAACAAGTGCTCAAAGGCGCGGCAGAAGTGCGCGAGGGGCGCAGCTTCTGCCTTTCCCTGCCGCTGGACCTGCCAGGCGGAAACTCTCTCAATCCGCGGCGCCACCCGCCCCGCCTTGAGCCCACGTACCGCGACGACGGCAAGCCGGTGCTGAATTTCCCGATGGTGCGTGTCGATCAGGACAGTGTCGATGTCATTTCCGACGACCAGGTGCGCATTACGCTGCAGTATTCGACGCAATGGGATTCGTTGGCGCATGTCGGCGCCTGTTTCGATGCCGACGGCGACGGCACGGAAGAAATCGTCTACTACAACGGTTTTCGGGCCGGCGAAGACATCATGGGGCCGTTGTCCTACGGTCCGCAGGGCGAGGAAAGCGCCTGCGGCTGCGACGGCCCGCACCTGTCGCACGCGGAAGCCCTCGGCATCGAGAACATGGCAGCGCACGGCATGCAGGGGCGCGGCGTGCTGGTGGACCTCGCGCGGCACTTCGGCGACGAGCGCAAGCTGGTCGGTTACGACGAACTGCAAGCCGTCATGCAGGCCGACGGCGTCCAGGTCGAGGCCGGTGACGTACTCGTTCTGCGTACCGGATTCGCCGAAGCAGTAATGCGCATGGCCGGCAATCCCGATCCCAAGGTCCTGCACCATACCTGCAGCGTGCTGAATGGGCGCGACACCCGTCTGCTGGAATGGATCACCGAGTCAGGCATCGCAGCGCTGTGCGCCGACAACTATGCGGTGGAAGCCTACCCCGCAACCGACATGCAAGGCCGCAAATCCATCCTGCCGCTGCATCATCACTGCCTGTTCAAGCTTGGCATTCCTCTTGGCGAACTGTGGTACCTGCGCGATCTGGCAGACTGGCTGCATGCTCACCGGCGCAGCCGTTTCATGCTGACCGCGCCGCCCCTGCGCCTGCCCGGCGCGGTGGGCTCGCCGGTGACACCGATCGCCACGGTATGAGGCCCCATGTTCCCGCGACGGGAAGAAATAAGGCTCCTCCCCGCGGCGCCATAGTCAGAAATCAAGAATCGACAAGGAGACAAGCATGAAGACAACACTGATCGCTTCACTCGTTGCACTGGCCACTTCCGCCTGGTCGGCATCGGCTCAAGCCCAGCAATCCACGCAGCAAGCCGCCATCTCCGACGACGCGGTGCGCATCGGCCTGCTGCTCGACATGACCAGCCTGTACGCTGACATCACCGGCACCGGCAGCGTGACTGCTGCCCAGATGGCCATCGATGACTTCGGCGGGAAGGTGCTCGGCAAGCCGGTGCAACTGGTCTACGCCGATCATCAGAACAAGGCCGACATCGCCGCCAACAAGGCGCGGGAATGGTTCGACCGCGACAAGGTCGATGCCATCCTCGACGTTGCGGCTTCGGGTCCGGCACTGGCGGTGGCGCCGATCGCCAAGGAAAAGAACCGCATCGCCGTCTTCAGCGGCCCGGGGTCGGTGCGGCTGACCAACGACGCCTGCACGCCGGTCACCGTCCACTATGCCTACGATACCTATGCGCTGGCCAATTCGACGGCGCGTGCGGTGGTCGGCAACGGCGGCGACAGCTGGTTCTTCCTGACCGCGGATTACACCTTCGGCTCCACGCTGGAAAAGGATGCGACCGACGTCATCAATGCCAGCGGCGGCAAGGTGCTGGGCGCGGTGCGGCATCCGCTCAACGCCTCCGATTTTTCATCCTTCCTGCTGCGCGCGCAATCCTCGGGCGCGAAGGTGGTCGGCCTGGCCAATGCCGGCGGCGACACCATCAATGCGGTCAAGGGAGCACATGAATTCCAGCTGACCGCCGGCGGCAAGCAGCGGCTGGCCGGACTGCTGGTCTACATCAATGACGTGCATACCCTCGGCCTCGACGCCGCGCAGGGCATGCTGCTGACGACGGCGTTCTACTGGGACCGCGACGAGGAAACCAGGAAGTGGTCGCGCCGATTCTTCGAGAAGATGAAGAAGATGCCGAACATGAGCCAGGCCGGGCTGTACTCCTCGGTCATGCATTACCTGAAGGCGGTGCAGGCGGCCGGCAGCGACGAGACCGGCGCCGTCATGGCGCGCATGAAGCAGATGCCGATCAACGACTTCTTTGCCAAGAATGGCCGCATCCGCGAGGATGGGCGCATGATGCATGACATGTATCTGTTCGAGGTCAAGAAAAAATCCGAATCCAAATATCCCTGGGATTACTACAAGCAAGTCTCGGTCATTCCCGCGGACAAGGCATTCCAGCCGCTGTCCGCATCGACTTGTCCGCTGGTAAAGAAATAGGGGCAGAAAACGCCGGGCCTTGATGCTGCAGGAATGACTTGTCATGGTTTCGGTCTACACTACCGTTCTCAATTCAGATACTGAAAGTTGAAGCAAGCATGAACATGAATACCAAGCGCCGTCGCCTCTGCCGTCTCCTGGGCACCGCCCTCACAGGCATTGGCGCAGCCGGCGCGCTGTCTTTCGCCGGCATGTCCGCTGCGCATGCGCAGAACTATCCGACCAAGCCGATCACCATCGTGGTTCCTTTCGCGCCCGGGGGCGCGACCGACATCCTGGCGCGGGCCGTGGGAGCCGAGCTGACCAAGTCGCTCGGCCAGCAGGTCATCATCGACAACCGCCCCGGCGCCGGAGGCAACATCGGCACGCAAATCGTTTCCCGCGCCGCGCCCGACGGATACACGCTGCTCATGGGCACCGTCGGTACCCATGGCATCAACCAGTCCCTGTATCCGAAGCTGCCCTATGACCCCATCAAGGATTTCGCGCCCGTTACGCTGGTGGCGGCAGTGCCGAATGTGCTGGTCTTGAATACCGCATTTGCGGAAAAGAACAAAATTACCGATGTAAAAAGTTTCGTCGACTATGCCAAGGCGCATCCCGGCAAGCTGAACATGGCGTCCGCCGGCAACGGCACGTCCATCCACCTGGCGGGCGAACTGTTCAAGACCATGACCAAGACCTTCATGGTGCACATTCCTTACCGAGGCTCCTCGCCCGCCATCGCCGATCTGATCGGCGGCCAGGCCGATCTGATGTTCGACAACCTGCCTTCCGCCATGGGCCATATCAAATCGGGCAAGCTTGTCGCACTTGGCGTCACCAGCAGCAAGCCCTCGGCGGCGCTGCCCCAGGTGCCGACCATCGCCTCGACCGGCGGCGCGCTCACCGGCTATGACGCAAGCTCATGGTTCGGCATCCTCGCACCGGCAGGCACGCCGAAGGAAATCGTGACTCAGCTGCAGCAGGAAATCAGCAAGTCGCTCGCTTCGCCAGCGGTCAAGGAAAAGCTGATTGCGCAGGGAGCGGAACCGGTGGGCAATACGCCGGAACAGTTCCTGGCGCATATCCAGGCTGAAACAAAGAAATGGGCGAAGGTGGTCAAGGATTCCGGAGCCAAGGTGGATTGAACTGCGTTGCATGCTTGAAAAGGGAACGGCGGTCACATGCGGGCCGCCGTTCCTTTATCTCGACCGGACATCAAGCAAAAACAGACTGCCCGGCCTTACGCTTGTCAGGATGCCGTCAGGCTGTTCTCAGCACCCGGTCAGAATCGGAGCGCATGCTGAAGCCTCCACATCAGATCACATCAGGAGACCAGCATGCCAGACACGACTTCAGCACCTATCCCCGCTTCCTCCAACAGGACATGGGCCGACATGAACAGGATGGAGAGAACCGTCTTTACTCTCAAGGTCTGCGTGATGGTCTGCAGCGGCGGATTCATTTTTGCCAATATTCTCGCAGACGACATTGCGCCGACCGACAACGCAGCTTGACGAGTGGAATATTCAGCCGAGATGTTTGCCGCCTTGGCGAACGTGCCCGGCTTTGCAGTTCGTTGCCGGTGAACTTGCCGCGCTGCCGCGAATTCATATAGACCGCATAAGCGCCCCGCTCTTCCGCCTTGCGCCTGAACTCGTCGGTCTTCATGATCTTTGCGATTGCGGTCGTCAACTTGTCGATCATCGGCTTGGAAGTGCCGGCCGCGCATAGACCACGAACCAGGACGATGCATCCAGCTTCTCGAAACCCTTGATCTTCGAAATGGTCGGCACAGCGGGCAGGCTCGGCAAGGCCGCACCGCCGGTGACCGCAAGCGCGCGCATCTTGGCGGCCTTGATATGGGCCAGCAGCGGCGGTGCCGTGGTGAAGGTCGCCACCAGAACGGTGAACGACTTCACAGGCCGCTCAGGACGCACCGCGATGTGTTGCGGTGCCACGGTCAGGTTGGCGCCCTGCGCGAAATCCTCGATCGGATCGAATGGCGGCCTAGTCAGACGAGAGTGTGACGACCTGGAATCCCGAAACCAGACCAGCCATGCTGCCGAGAGCCATACCCAGGCCGGCAGCAATCAGGGCGCGGGCGGCGGCAAGCAGCAGGAACGCCATCATTCACCGCCACCAATGATGGCATGCCGGACAGGCAGGCATGAATCGAGAGTCGTTTAGACTCCGCCAGCACTATTTTTAAGGAAATTAAGTTCATCTTTCAACCAACCGTCGGGAAGCTTTTTTATCTCCTCGTCGAAAGGATCCGGATTGCCGTCTTTGCTGTCCGGCGAAGACGCCGGCTTGCCGCAGCCTCCCTTTTTGTCGTCGTCATCTACCTTGCGGTAGGCGTCAGCCCCTGATGGCGCAACTGATTGGATACCCATAACATGCTCCTTTAAATAATTAGCTAGTTGAATGCTGCACAACGATGTGCCTCTATGTGTAGCGTCACGGGCAGTCTGGTTCCCGCTTATTTTCATTGCACTGAAAGTATTTGAATGTCGTGCTGAAGGCTGATCGGGACGCCGAATGATGTGGATCGGTTCGGCAGCCTGCCGCTCTCCCGCTGCATGTTTGATTTGCCGACCTATGCCACACCCGGATGCCAACGCGATCCGAACAGGAGGCCATCATGCGCGAGAGAGGCAATGCCGAACTGGTCAAGCAGGCTTATGAAAGATTTCGCAGCGGCGACATTCCAGGTCTGATGGCGCTGTACGCCGACGATATCGGATGGGAACCCGATCGCCACGAAGGCGGGGGCGGGCTGCGCAGGAAGCCCGCTCTCGCAAAAGCCGACGCACCTGCAGGCGGCAATGCCGACCCGTCGTCATCGACGTTCATACCCTGTCAAACACGCCGGACCGCCAGCGACACCGTTTTGCCGCGCCGTTATGCCCACCGCCTGCTTACCGCGAGGGCAGCGTATGGCCGTCCGGCGCCGGGCGCATATTCGCCTCTGGCGGCCGCCGGGCCTTGCAGCGCTGTCAGGCATGCGCCGGACATCAGGACTTGCTTTGGTTTCATGCCATCGACCTGCTGGTGATTGTAAGTCGCGCATTGACGCAGTTGCCACTGTTCGGCTTTCTGCATGTGCACCATGTCCTTGGCGCGGATGTTGGCAGCAGCGCATCCGCATGCCGTCCCGATGCAGCCCCAAGGCATATGATCCTGCCCATGCGGCACGACCCCATAGATGCCGATGTCGGCGGCGTTCTAGGCGACCGCCTTGATGATGCCGGTGCTGATGTCTTCCTGCAGGTGGAACTGGACCTCGACCTGGTCCTGAACTTGGACCTGCTCATGGTCGGACAACAAACAGCGGATCTCGAAGGGCAGGACCTGGATGACGGCCGAAATGTTGGCCATGACGCGCACCTGGCCGCGCAGGCTGCTGGCATATTCACGCATCTGTAAATCGAACCTTGCTGTAGGGATGGCAGAAGTATCCGGCAGGAAGTAACATGCGCTTGGCGTTCGGGCGCCGGCATTGTAGCCTGCGGGCGGGGCCGGCGTTCGCATCGGCCTGCCTCAAGCTTGCATGCTTTCGACGCAACCACTGCGAATTTTTTCGGTCTGCAACAATAAGCCGGAAATGAATTTCAGCGCATTTCAGCGCCTTTCAGCACATGAGAGCGATACAAGAAGGAGCGACATGAACGAACGGATGGCCAGGGATGTGGTGCTGATGTCTGCGATAGAAAACGCGGACCAGGAGCGCCGCGTTCTTTCCGACGAAGACCGGACATATGCCAGCCGCAGCGCCAATGAGCTTACCCAATGGGAACTGGCGGACAAGAATGCCAGCCGCACCCCGGACGCACAGGCCGAACTGTTCCTGGCAAAGCGGGCCGAACAGGTTTTGAAGAAAGTCGCCGATCGACATGCGGCCTTTGCGCGCTTTACCAGGCTCCCCGGCGCATGGCGGCTGCTCGGCATCGGCCTGCCGGTGATCGCCCTTCTCGCGGGCTTTCTCGCGGACCGGATCGCCGACCCTCACCGCGTCGACCTCCTCTCGCCGCCGCTGCTGATCATCCTGGGATGGAACCTGCTCGTCTATCTCGGCCTGCTGCTCTGGCCGTTGACACGCCGGCGGCAAGCCTCCCGCGGCTGGCTGCCGGGTTTTGCCACCGGAAGGCTCGCCGCGCCGCGCAAGCTTCCGCAGCCGCTGGCAACGGCATTGTCCCGCTTCGGGGAGGAATGGAGCAGGCTGAGCATGCCGCTGAGCACTGCCCGCTTCAAGCGCATCATGCATCTGGCCGCTGCCTGCCTCGCCGCGGGGGCAATCCTGTCGCTGTATGTGCGCGGACTGCTGACCGAATACCGGGCCGGTTGGGAAAGCACCTTTCTCGACGCATCGCAGGTGCATGCGATCCTGAGCTACCTGTTCGCCCCGGCGACGATGCTGTTGGGAATCGAAGGCTTCAGTTTGCCGGATGTAAGGGCGCTGGAGACGCCGCAATCGGCTTCCCCGGCGGACGGCGCGCGCTGGGTGCATCTGTATGCGGCGACGCTGCTGCTGTTCGTCGTATTGCCCCGCCTCCTGCTCGCGCTGGCAGCCGGCTGGAAGGCGCGCAGGCTGGCGCGCCGTTTTCCCCTTGATATCGGCCAGCCCTATTTCCGCAGGCTTACCGCTCACCTCGGCCGCAGCCAGGCGTCGATATTGCGGATCTTTCCTTACAGCTTCACCGTCGATGAAGCGCGCGACCGCAATCTCTCCTCCATTGCCCGGATGCTGATCGGCGAGCAGAGCCGGGTGATGCTCAGGCCCTCCACCACCTATGGCGAACTGCCGCAGGACACCGCCGGCGACAAGGATATCGCGCTGACCGCCGCCCTGTTCAACATGAATGCGACGCCGGAAAAGGAAAACCACGGCGCCTTCCTCGAACAGCTGGCGCGCGGGGGACCGGGCGCTTCCACGCCCTTCTTCGCGCTCATCGACGAGTCATCCTACCTGGAACGGATCGGCGGCCAGGCCGGCGGCGAGCAAAGAATCCGGGAACGCACCGCGCTCTGGCTGCAGTTCTGCGAAATGCACAAGGTGCAGGCCATAGTCATCAATCTTCTCGATCCCGAGTCGCGCTCGGCCGAAATGGAGCGCGGCCTCGCCACCCTTGCAACCCATGCCACCCACGCCACCTCTGGCCGCGCCCAATGAACGACGCATCCGACCGCATCCAGCTTGCCCTCATTTCCCATACCAACGCCGGCAAGACGACGCTCGCCAGGACCCTGGTCGGCCTCGATATCGGGGAGGTGCGAGATGCGCCGCATGTCACCGCGCTGTCGGAGGCGCACACGCTGCTTGCGGCGCCGGACGGACAGGAGCTCAGGCTGTGGGACACGCCGGGTTTCGGCGACTCGGTGCGGCTCCTCAAGCGGTTGAGCATGGCCGACAATCCTATCGGCTGGTTCCTGCGCGAGATCATCGACCGCTACCGGGACCGTCCGTTCTGGCTCAGCCAGCAAGCCATGCGCACCGCCCGCGACGAAGCCGACATCGTGCTCTACCTCGTGAACTCATCGGAAGACCCGCGCGACACCGGCTATCTCGCACCGGAAATGAAAATCCTGCAGTGGCTGGGCAAGCCGGTGATCGTCCTGCTGAACCAGATGGGGCGACCGCGTCCGTTTGCCGAGGAGGAGACCGAGCAGAAACGCTGGAAGGACTATCTTGCCGAATATCCGGTCGTGCGGAAGGTGCTGGCGCTCGACGCTTTCGCTCGCTGCTGGGTGCATGAGCGGGTGTTTTACGAAGCGGTCGGTGAACTGCTTCCTGCGGAGCGCGGGCCGACGTATCAGCTCATTCTGCAGGCATGGGAAACGTCCAACGAACAACGCCTGCGCGCCGCGATGAAGGTTCTCGCCGAGCAGCTTCTTGCGGCCGCGCGCGACAGCGAGGCGGTCGACATGGCAGGGAATTCCAGTTTCGGTTCCCTCCTCAAGATGATCGGGATGGGCAAGCAGCGCGAGAATCTGCGGGTGAACAAGGCCATGAATGCGCTGATGAAGCGCCTTAATGACGGCACCCATGCCGCTACCATCGAATTGCTCAGGCTGCACCGGCTCGATGCCGGCGCGGCAACCACCATCAATGAGCGCGTCAGCAAGAACGTGGTGGTGCGCGCGCCGGTGGACACCCGCCAGGCGGGGCTGCTCGGCGCACTCATCTCCGGGGCCACCACCGGTGTCTCGGCGGATCTGATGGCCGGCGGCATGACATTCGGCGCTGGCGCGCTGGTTGGCGCACTGGTCGGCGCGCTGACCTTTACCGGCGCCGCCTGGACCTTCAATACGACGACCGACCGCAACGAGCCCAAGGTACAGTTCTCCGACGATTTCATGCGCACCCTGGTGATCGGCGCGCTGCTGCGCTACCTCGCCGTTGCGCATTTCGGCCGCGGGCGGGGCAATTTCACCGAGGATGAAGCCCCATCCTTCTGGACCAGCGAAGTCGAAGCCGCCGTAGCTGGCAGCGAGCGTTCACTGACCGATGCCTGGCGCGCAGCCCGCTCCCAGGATACGCCGGCGCAGGCGGGCGACGCACTGGCCGTCGCGCTCGAAAGGATGAGCCTTGAGGTACTCGACAAGCTGTATCCGCACCAGGTGGCGCCGCGGCTTATGCAAGCCCGCTCCATGCATGCCTGAGGAGCGATAAAAGCCGGCTGCGCGCAAAGCTTTTATACTTGCCCTTCCAAGACGCCCGCAGAGGCGTCCTTGCTTTTCCTCAACCGACAAGACACGACAAGACAAGGAGACGACATGCTGCATCCGCAGGCCAAGGCATTGCTGGAACTGATTGAACAACGCGGCGTACCGCCGACGCATACGCTCAGCGTCGCGGATGCCCGCAGGTTCTACCTCGAGCGGCGCTTCTTTACCCAGCCAGATCCCGCGCAGGTTGGCGAAGTGCGGGACCTGCAGGCGACCGGCCCGAACGGAGCGATACCGCTACGCCTGTATATTCCTCTCGCGGCAGCTCCGGGGCCCTTGCCGGTGCTGGTGTATTTTCATGGCGGCGGCTGGGTTATCGGCGATCGGGACACCCATGATTCGCTTTGCCGGCATCTTGCCAACGCATCCCGCTGCGCGGTCGTTTCGGTGGATTACCGGCTCGGACCCGAGCATCGTTTTCCCGCCGCCGTCGAGGACAGCATCGCGGCGACTTACTGGGTACGCCAGCAGGCGCCCATGCTCGGCCTTGATGCTTCGCGGCTTGCAGTCGGCGGCGACAGCGCGGGGGGCAATCTGGCCGCCGTGGTGGCCATCGCGGCCCGTGATGCCGGCGACCTGCCGATCGCCTTCCAGCTCCTCATCTATCCCGCCACAGACATGCGGCGCACCGCCCCTTCGCACACCAGCAATGGCCAGGGCTTTCTGCTGACGCGGGACACGATCAACTATTTCCACGATCATTACATCGATGACTCCGCGCACGACCTCGACTGGCGTGCCTCTCCCCTGCTGCATACGGACCTCGCCCGTCTGCCGCCCGCATTCGTATTGACCGCAGGCTATGATCCGCTGCGCGACGAGGGCCTGATGTATTCCCAGCGCCTGAGCGAAGCCGGCAATCGCGCGGCCCACATCTGCTTCGAGCGGCAGATTCATGGTTTCATCACAATGGAACGGGTGATCGACGAAGCCAATGTCGCCGTGGAACTATGCGCGGCGCAACTGGCTTCGTATCTTGGCGCGAAGTAGCAGGGCTTGATGCTTGCCCCGGCCCTTACTTTCCGGGGCTGTTGGATTTATTGGTCGTCGAGCCGGTATGCCCGCCGGTAGCGGCCGGCCCGCCGGTCTCGCCGCCGCTGCTTCCGTCTCCCGACGTCGCGGGGCGAGCCTTGTCCATGCTGGTCTTGGAATGCGAATCATGAGATTGCTGCGAAGATTTTTTCTGCGTCGATTGCGTAGCCTTGTTCTTCGCATCGGATGAGGCGGCCGAATTGTCGGCGGCGCTTGCGGTTACGGAAAGGGAAGCGGTCGCGGCCAGTACGAGGACGCTTGCAGTGAGAGTAGCCAGGGATTTCATGGTTGGGTTCGCCGTATTAAACAGGTGGATAAAGACATCTGCAGGATTAGAGGGCGGCCCCGGTCCGTGGTTCACCGGGATGCCCGCCGACAATCGCTCGGGGACTGGCGTTAGGGACAGGCGTTGCGTATCGCCGCCCAGCGGTTATCCTGGGCGGCCTGTTGCCGCATCTGCGGCGTCACGCAGACATGATCGCCCGGGAAGGCGTCCCGCCAGACGTATCCGGGCAGGCAGGTATCCGGACCGTACGGACCACCGTCCGGATTGCGGCGCCGGGCGGCCTGGGCGTTGTCGCCGCGGGTCTGTTCACGGGTCTCGGGCGTCACGCAAACGCGGTCTCCGGGTGCTGCTTCTCTCCATACAAAACCTTGTATGCATGTCCCGGGGCCATAGGAGCAGTTGCGCTCGGTAAGACCCTGCCCGGTACTGGCGGTCTTGTTGCAGCAATAGACCTTGGAACCGGTCCAGCAGCCGCTGCCGCTGGACGAACCCGGCGGAGGCGTCGACTGCACTTCGTCGGAACGGCATTCCCCATCGCAGAACGGCGCGGTGCCGTCCCAGCGGCAGCTACGTCCGCGCGTCTTGCAGCACAATGCCTTGGTGCCTGTCAGGCAGTTCGCGCCGAACGGCGGATTCTGGTTGACGAACGGAGGCACCCAGAAATCGGGAATCCCGCCCAGCCTGGTGACTTCCGTTTCATTGGCACCGCATTCGCCGCTGCAAAAGGGCGAAGTGCCGTCCCATCGGCATTCCTGAGCCTGTGCCGGCGAAAATAAAACAGCCGTCAGCATCAACACCGAAAGGGCCCGGGGAAGTCTGTCGCGCCGTGGCGCTCGACCATGTCCCGGACAGGCTTGAACCCATGCCGCGTTCGCGGTTGCCCACACGCACCCGCCAAGGACGCTTTCCATGCATCTGCATATTGAAGACCGCAGGGCGGCCAGTACAAGACCTACGTTTCCACTCATGCTCCGCTCCTTGTCAATTCATCGGTAAGGTGATTGCCGCAGGCAGAAATGCGGCGCATCTTGTGCGGGACACTTCCGGCACGGTATTAGATTGTTATTTCCGCAAGGTGCCTGATTGGACTTATATCAATGCGAGGACGTTTGTTCTTAAAACGCGACATGGTTAATCTTAATTTTTAATTAAGTGCGGATGTTTAATGCGAATTGTTAGATGTAGAACTTTTAATTTGCTGGTGTAGCGACCAACAGCATGCCGTCGACACGGACGCAATCGAGACATCAACCTTGCGAATCGAGCAGGTATTACGCCCGGCATTATGAAATTATCCAAGACGGCCGGGTCATTCATCTCCGGCACGGCGGATGCAAATGACATATTTAAAAATATTCGCGCCGGTTCATTAATCATCGAGGCAAGTATCAAACCGGCATTCCTGAAGAAAAAACCAGGCTTTCGTCGCCGCCACCCGGTATGCCGTGGCGGATGTGCCTGTTCCGAAAGGGCACCTGTCTTGCACGCGTGCCGGTGTCCGGCCGATGTCCGTTTTCTCCTCGCCAATCGCCTGCTGCGCGGCTGCGCACAACAAGGATTAGAAAATTGCTTCCCTTCCTGTCAAAATACGCGGCTTTGGTGAAAATCCGGCCCATCGCGAATCAAACGCCCGGTCGCGCCGGAACCTGCAATAATCGCAAACCGTATCGGAACGGAGAAGTCAGAGGAACTGAAATGCCACCCCTGCACCTAAACGTTCCATGTAGCAATTATCTGGACTGACGAATGGAAGACACACAACAGCAGGCCGTCAAGCACGGCGCTGCGCTCGATGATCTGGTTGCGCTGGTCGCAAAAGCGGCGCAGACAATCGCGGAATTACGAACAAGCAATGCCGGACTTGCCGAGCAGGCGCGCCGCAGCCAGGCCGAAGCTGCGGGAGCGGCTTCGGAAATTCAATCCTGCATCCAGCGTATTGCGGAATTGGAAAACATGGTCCGCGTGCTGCAACCTGCGGCGGAGCGTCATCTGCGCATGAAGGCGCAGCTTGAAGCTCGCCCCGAGTCGCAGGGCGGGTTTACCGCCAACGGCATGACCTACAAGACATTCGACGAAGCATTCGACATCGCCTATCCGGCGCCCGGAGCGCCATCCGAACAGGTGGAAACCGGCAACCCGCCCTCCGCTTCCCCGGCAGCGACGGGAGCTTGAAACTCCACAGCGGCTCTTCCGTGCCGGCGACGCACTTGCCGGACACGGTTTGCGCTTCCCTCCCCGGTTTCCGCCGCATTTTGGCGCGAACGTGAATTTTTGCATCATTTGTAGGTCGGGCCTCTCATCTCTTGCATGGACAGCAAGGCATGGGAGCGCGAGCATCCCATGCCGGACAGGAGCCGACCGGCTTTTGCCATTAGAATAAGCCCCGGTTGCGACTGAGATTGCGGCTGGACTTGATCCAAACCGATTTCGGACTGCGTACGCACGTCGCCGGTCCGCCGGCAAGCCTCCGGCCGCCTGCACTACCTGCCCGCAAGCGCAGCGCAGACAGTCCGTCATCTCCCGAACCTCTTCCCCTGCATTGAAAGGAAACGGCTGCCCCATGCCACATCACACCCCGCTTATTTCCACCATTGTCGCCGGCATCGTGCTCGCCTTCATTTTTGGCGCACTTGCCAATCGCCTGCGCCTTCCTCCGCTGGTCGGCTATCTGGTGGCGGGTATCGCCATCGGTCCGTTCACGCCGGGTTTCGTTGGCGACATGGACCTCGCGGGGGAATTGGCGGAAATCGGCGTGATTCTGCTGATGTTCGGCGTGGGCTTGCATTTTTCTCTGGACGACCTGCTGGCGGTGAAGGGCATTGCCATTCCTGGCGCCGTAGCCCAGATCGTGCTCGCCACCCTGATGGGGATCGGCCTGGCCTGGGGCATAGGCTGGCCTCTCGGCGAGGGCCTCATCTTCGGGCTGGCCCTGTCGGTTGCCAGCACCGTGGTGCTGTTGACGGCATTGCAGGAACGGCGGCTGCTCGAAACCCGGCGCGGACAGATCGCGGTAGGCTGGCTGATCGTTGAAGATATTGCGATGGTGCTGGCCCTAGTGCTGATTCCCGCATTCAGCGGCCTGCTCGGCGGCAAGGGTGAGGCGCTGACAACCACGCAATTGCTGACCACGCTTGCACTCACGCTCGGCAAGGTGGTCGCCTTCGTCGCCGTCATGCTGATCGTCGGCCGACGCCTCATACCGTGGGTGCTGGAGCGCATCGCCAGCACGGGCAATCGCGAGCTGTTCCGTCTTGGCGTGCTGGCCATTGCGCTCGGTTTCGCACTTGGCTCGGCCTATGGCTTCGGCGTGTCATTTGCGCTGGGCGCATTCTTCGCCGGCATGATCCTGAGCGAATCGGAACTCAGTCACCGCGCCGCCGAAGAATCCCTGCCGCTGCGAGACGCCTTCGCCGTACTGTTCTTTGTTTCAGTCGGCATGCTGTTCGATCCTTCCATCCTGATTCGCGAACCGCTGCTGGTGCTCGCCACCGTGTTCGTGATCGTGATCGGCAAATCGCTTGCCGCCGCGGCGATCGTGCGCATCTTCGGCCATCCCTTGCGAACCGCGCTGACCATTTCGGTGAGCCTGGCGCAGATCGGCGAGTTTTCCTTCATCCTTGCCACGCTGGGCATGTCGCTCGGATTGCTGTCCAAGACCGGCCGCGACCTCATTTTGGCGGGAGCGATTCTTTCCATCCTGCTCAATCCATTGCTCTTTGGCATACTGGACCGCATGACTCCGCAGCTGAAGCGGCGCGAGGGCTACGTCCCGGGCAGCCTTCCCTCCCCGGCCGGCGTGGAAGAAAATCCGTGGCCACCCCTGCGCGACCACGTGATCCTGGTGGGTTTCGGCCGGGTCGGGCATCTGATCGCAAGCGTATTGACGGAACAGGGACGCCCTTTCATCGTCATTGAGGACCAGCCCGAGGTGGTGAAGGCACTGCGGGCAGACGGCATTCCGGCGCTGTACGGCAACGCCGCGGCGCCGGGCATGCTGGAAGCGGCGAACGGCGCGGACGCGCGCTGGCTGCTGATTGCCATTCCACAGGTGCTTGAGGCCGGGCAGATCATCGAACATGCGCGCAAGCTCAGTCCGCAAATTGAAGTGGTCGCGCGCGCGCATTCCAGCGCCGAAATGCTGCATCTCGAAAAGCATGGCGCAACACACACCATCATGGGCGAGCGGGAAATCGCGGAGGGCATGGCGTCCCTGGTTCTGTCCGCAGCAACCAGCGAACTTTCCGTTTCGGCAAGATAAGCTCCTGTGCGGATACAGATGCAAATACCGGGATGCGAACGAGGTACGGCAATCCGCCTCAGCCTCAGCCTCAGCCTCGACAAGGCAGGTCGGGCCGAAATCGTTCCCTCATGTCCATAATCCTGTTGCGATAAGGAATGACTTCGTATAATCACGCTTCGGCCAAGCACATTCCGGAGCAAGGCAAGACGCTGGCTTCAAGGAAACACCGCAAGCCCAGAGACAAGACAGGAAGTCATTTTGGAAGCAGAAATCAAGCCGCAGGAAAGCCTGCTTCGCGCCCGCCTGATGCGGCTGTACCATCGTTACATCGGCTATTTCAAGATTGTCATCGATTCCGGGCAGGGATGGAGCGCAAGATTTGCCGCTCTAATGAAGGCCGCGGCGGCAAGCGCGGTACTCGGCCTGGCGTCATTGTTTGCGTATGCAATCCTGCTGATCCCGTTCACGCCCAGCATCGCCGACCTGCGCAAGGCCAAGGCGGAGTCGCCGAGCGTGCTGATGTCGGAGGACGGCAAGGAACTGGCCGTCTTCAAACGCCTGAACAGGCAATGGGTGGAACTGGACGAGATCTCCCCGCACGTGATCAAGGCGCTCATCGCCACGGAAGACCATCGCTTCTACCAGCATTTCGGCGTCGATCTCAAGCGCACGGCGGCCGGCATCCTGCGCACCCTGCAGGGCGATCCGGAAGGCGGTTCGACACTGACGCAGCAGCTGGCGCGCAATCTGTATCCGGAAGAGATCGGCCGCAGGCGCACCATCAACCGCAAGCTCAAGGAACTGATCACCGCGCTCAAGATCGAGTATGCCTACTCGAAAGACGAGATCCTGCTTACCTATCTCAATACGATGCCGTTCCTGTACAACGCGTTCGGCATCGAGATGGGCGCGCGCACTTATTTCGACAAGCCGGCAGCGAAGCTGAACGTGCTGGAAAGCGCCACGCTGATCGGCATGCTCAAGGGAACGAGCTACTACAATCCGGTACTCAACCGTGAACGCGCGGTCAAGCGGCGCAATGTCGTGCTGGCGCAGATGCTCAAGCGCGGCGCGCTTTCCGGCGCCGAATTCGACAGCCTGAAGAACCGGCCGATGCGGCTCGATTTCGAGCGCCAGCCGGAGCCGGTCGGCCGGGCGCCGCACCTGGCGGCCCATGTCCGCAAGTGGCTGGTCGACTGGGCCGACCGCAATGACTACAACCTGTATTCCGACGGACTCGTGGTGGTCTCCACGATAGACTCGCGGCTGCAGCAGTTCGCCGGCCAAGCCATCGAGCGGCGCATGGAGGCCCTGCAGGCGGTGGCCGATGTCGAATGGGGCTTCTCCTCGCCGGCGCTGATGTCGACGCATGCTCCCGCCTACCGCGCGATGCGGCGCCAGGTGCAGCCCTGGGCTCACTGGTGGCGTACCCAGGGCGCGCTGGTGGATGCCTTCATCCGCGAATCCAACGCCTATCGCAGCCTGACCGCGTCCGGCACGGCGCCGGACCAGGCTCTGATGCAACTGAAGAAGGATGCGGCTTTCATGAATGCGCTGCGCGCCGAGAAAACCCGTCTTGAAACCGGCTTTGTCGCCCTGGATCCATCCACCGGGCATGTGAAGGCCTGGGTCGGCAGCCGCGACTATGCCGTCGATCAGTTTGACCATGTGGCCCAGGCAAGGCGGCAGCCGGGGTCCACCTTCAAGCCCTTCGTCTATGGCGCGGCGCTGGAGAAAGGCATGTCTCCCGCCCGGCGTTTCGTCGACCGCGAAGTGGAAATCGAATTGAAGAACGGCAGCGTCTGGCGGCCGACCAATGCATCCGGCATCAGCGGCAGGGAAATGACGTTGCGCGAGGGCCTGGCCTATTCAAAAAACACCATCACGGCGCAGGTCATGCAGGGAATCGGTCCGGCGAAAGTTGCGGCGTTTGCGCGCAGGCTGGGCGTCAGCCAGAGCAAGCTCGATGAAGTTCCCGCACTCTCGCTCGGCACCAGCCCGGTTTCCCTGCTCGAAATGGCCACGGCCTACGGAACCATCGCCAGCGGCGGCGAACTGCGCAAGCCGATACTGGTAAGCCGCATTCTCGACAGGCAGGGCAAGGTGCTCGAAACCTTCACCAGTGAACCGGAACGCGCCATGTCGGCCAATACCGCTGAAGACCTGACCGACATGCTGCGCGGCGTCATCACCCAGGGCACGGGGCGCGCCATCCGCAGCCAGTACGGTGTCCATGCCGATGTCGCCGGCAAGACCGGCACCACGCAGAACAATACCGACGGCTGGTTCATCCTGATGCATCCGCGCCTGGTCGCCGGCGCGTGGGTTGGCTTCAACGATGCGCGGCTCGCCATGCGCAGCAGCTACTGGGGCCAGGGTGCGCAGACGGCCCTGCCGATGGTGGGCGACACTTTCCGCCAGGCCTTGCAGGCGCGCCTGATCGACAATGGCGCCCGCTTCCCGACTGCGCCGGAGCCATTCTTCGCCACGCTCTGGGCGAAGGTGTCGGACTGGTTAGGCTGGGACAAGCCCAAGGCGGAATCGCCGGTACGTGCAACGAAGCCGAGGCCTGCCGCTCCGCCGCCAGTTGCGCAGCCACCGTTACACGAACCGGTCCCGGAGGACGTGCCCGACATGCAGTTCGATGAAATGCAGCGGATCATCGAACAGGCCCGTGATGGCGGTCAGCCACCGCCGCAAGGCCTGCCCCCGGCTGTTGTCCGGCCGGATGGCACCGTGCTGGTTCCGGTCTATCCGGACGACGGCTACGTCATTATCGCGCCGCAGCCTTGAACGCGATAACAGAGCCGTCTTGAAGGGCCGGGACAACCGGATTCATCAACAGAGATCGTTACCTGGCCCCGGCGATGGCACGGCAAGCAGACGCCGTCTCAGCTCCGGCCTACCACCGGCAGCGCCGCCCCATGTACCGCCCGCGCGGCGTCGGACGCCAGGAAGGCAATCACCTCGGCCAGCGCATCCGGCGCCACCCAGCGCGAGGCATCCGCGTCCGGCATCGCCGCCCGGTTTTCGGGCGTATCGATGATGCTCGGCATCACGCAATTGACATTGATATTGCTGTCGCGGAGTTCCGCCGCCATGGATTCGGTCAGGCGGATCACCACATCCTTGCTGGCGCAATACGCGCCCATTTGCGCCACGCCCTTTTGCGCCGAGTTGGCGGCCACATTGACCACCTTGCCGCCGCCCGCCTTGAGCATGAGCGGGACCACCGCGCGCACGGTATTGAGCATGCTGCGCGCATTGATGTCGAGCAGGAAGTTCCAATCCTGATCCGACGTGTCATGCACGGGTGATCCCATGCGGAAACCGCCGGCGACATTGCACAGCACGTCGATGCTTTCGAAACGTTCGACCGCGGCCGCAACCGCGCTGGCCACCTGCTCCCTGTCGAGCAGATTGGCTGGCGCCAGGAGCCGCTGCGGATGATCCGCGCCGTGGGCCTGCTCGAGCCGCGCCCGGTCGAGGTCGACCAGAACCAGGTTCGCGCCTTGCGATGCAAACGCCTCGGCCACCGCGCGGCCAAGGTTGCCGCCCGCGCCGGTAATCAACACGGTCCGCTTATTTGAAGTCACTGAAGTCATGCAAAGCTCCTCTTGCTGTTCTCTTCCGGTCAACGCGCGGTCAGCGGGCGTTAAAACGCGCAAAGGCCGCATCCGCATAAGCGGCGAGGTCGATATCCCGCTGCGTCAATCCATTCGCATCATGCGTGGTCAGCGTGATCGCCACTTTGTTGTACACGTTGAACCACTCGGGATGGTGATTGTTCTTTTCGGCGACGATCGCGATCTGGGTCATGAAGGCGAATGCCTCGGTAAAGTCGGCAAACACATATTCGCGGCTGATCGCATCGCGCCCCGCATCATATTTCCATGCCGGCAAGCCTGCGAGCGCGCCCGCACGCGCGGCGCCATCAAATTTCTCCATGTCTTTCTCCTGCTTCCTTATCTTTTATTCCAGGACCTTGGCGATCGCTTCGGCCACCGGTGAAATCGTGTCCTGCGTCAATGCCGCCATGCACATCCGTCCCGAGCCGATGAGATACACGCCGAATTCTTCGCGCAGGCGCCGCACCTGTTCCTGCGACAGCCCGGTATAGCTGAACATGCCCTTCTGCTTGAGCAGATAATCGAAGCTGTGTTCAGGACGCAATGCATGCAGTTCGCTGTACAGGCCGGATCGCATCGCCAAGATGCGGCTGCGCATGGCGCCGAGTTCATCCTCCCACAGGCCGCGCATGTCTTGCAGCACCATGGCGACAATGCGGGCGCCATGCGTCGGCGGGCTGGAATAGTTGCGGCGCACCGCCGCCTTGAGCTGGCCGAGCACGTTTTCCGCCTGGACGCTGTCGGGACATACCACGTTGAGCGAACCGCAGCGTTCGCCATACAGCGAGAAATTCTTCGAGAAGGAACTCGCCACCAGCGAGACCAGCCCTTCGGAAGTGAAGTGCCGGATTGCGAACGCGTCTTCGTCGATGCCTTCGCCGAAGCCCTGGTAGGCGATATCGAAGAAGGCAAGCAGGCGGCGCTCACGGAAGATCGGCGCCAATTCCCGCCATTGCTGTTCGGTCAGGTCGGCGCCGGTAGGATTGTGGCAGCAGGCATGCAGCAGCACGATGTCTCCTTCGGGCACTTCGCGCAACGCGTTTTTCATTGCTTCGAAGTCGACGCCCTGGGTCGCCGGGCTGTAGTACGGATACGAAAGCACGTTGAAGCCGGCACCGGAGAAAATGCTGCGGTGATTGTCCCAGCTCGGATCGCAGATCCAGACCTGGGCGTTGCCGAAATACGCCTTCAGGAAATCGGCACCAACCTTGAGCGCGCCGGAGCCGCCGATGGTCTGCACGGTGGCGATGCGATTCTCCGCCACGGCCTGGCTTTCCTCGCCGAATAACAGTGCCTGGGCAGCCTTGCGGTAACTCGGCGCGCCTTCCATCGGCAGATAGGGACGCGTGCCGATTTGCTTGAGGATCGCGGTTTCCGCTTCCAGCACCGCCCCCATGACTGGCAGGCGGCGCGCATCGTCCAGGTAGACGCCAATGCTGAGATTGACCTTGTTCGGCCGCGGATCGCCCGCGAAGCTTTCATTCAGGGTCAGGATCGGATCGCCGGGATAGACATCAACGTGCTGGAACACTATTGCCTCGCTAGGAAAATTGGATGAAGACGGCGCAGGATGGCCGGATGGAATATGCCTGTATACCACGGACTCCGCCGGTTTTCAGAAGCCGGCGCATTCCCTGGCAATGCATCGACGCACCAGAACAATATGTCCGCCATGTCGACCTCTGTTGCATTGGGTCGGCATGGCGGACACCGGATCAGGGCCGAAATCCGTCCGGATCAGGCTGTCTGCAGCACGCCGCGGCGGATCTGGTCGCGTTCCATCGATTCGAACAGCGCCTTGAAGTTGCCTTCGCCGAAACCGTCGTCACCCTTGCGCTGGATGAACTCGAAGAACACCGGACCGAAGACGGCTTGCGAAAAGATCTGCAGCAGCAGACGCTTGTCGCCGCTCTTGGTGTTGCCGTCGACCAGGATGCCGCGTGTTTTCAGGGAGGTGATCTCCTCGTCGTGGCCGGGCAGGCGTTCGTCCAGCATTTCGTAATAAGTTTCGGGCGGCGCTGGCACGAAGGGCACGCCGGCCATTTTCAGCTGGTCGATCGTTTCGCGCAGATCGTCGGTCAGCAGGGCAATGTGCTGAATGCCCTCGCCGTTGAACTGCATCAGGAATTCCTCGATCTGGCCGCCGCCCTTCTTCGATTCCTCGTTAAGCGGAATGCGGATCATGCCGTCGGGAGCGGTCATGGCCTTTGATGTCAGGCCGGTGTATTCGCCGCTGATGTCGAAATAGCGGATTTCACGGAAATTGAACAGCTTCTCGTAGAAGCCGGCCCAGAAGCTCATGCGTCCGCGGTAGACGTTATGGGTCAGGTGGTCGATGATCTTCAGGCCCGCGCCCTTCGGGTTGCGGTCCACGCCTTCAATGAATTCGAAGTCGATGTCATAGATCGACTTGCCGTCTTCGAAACGGTCGATCAGGTACAGCGGCGCGCCGCCGATGCCCTTGATCGCCGGCAGGCGCAGTTCCATCGGGCCGGTCGGAATCTCGACCGGCTGCGCGCCGAGTTCGAGCGCCAGGTTGTAGGCCTTGTGTGCATCGCGCACGCGGAAAGCCATGCCGCAGGCGGACGGGCCATGCTCGGCGGCAAAGTAGGAGGCGATGCTTTTGGGCTCGTTGTTGACGATGAAATTGATGCCGCCCTGACGGTACAGATGGACATCCTTGGAACGGTGGGTGGCCACCTTGGTAAAGCCCAGCGCTTCGAAGATCGGCTCGATCACACCGGGTGTCGGCGATGCGAACTCGACAAATTCAAAGCCCATGAGGCCCATCGGATTTTCAAAGATATCGGACATGTTGTGTTCCCGGTTAAGTAAGAATCGCTAGGAAAGAATGCATGCTTTCGCCGCTTGCGGAGGTTGGACTGAACGAAGTCGTCGCATCCATCTGTTCTGTGATCTTTGACCACTTCATGGTCAATTCGTCATTCAAGGATTTTAGTGCGCCACAGATGCAATATGTGCGCATACTTTGCTGTATATTGGCTCTAACATGCACACTTTGTTCACAAATCCACCATTAAGAGGGAAAATATGTCGCTGGTATCGGTAGACCGGCATGATTTGGAGCTGCTTGCCGAGTTGCAACGCGACGGCAAGCTCACCAACAGCATGCTTGGCGAAAAAATTCACCTGTCCACTTCCCAGGTCAGCCGCCGCATTCAGCGCCTGGAAGACTCCAAAGTCATCAGCCATTACGCCGCCATTCTCGATCTTGACGTGGTTGGCCTCGGCGTGACCGCCTTTACCTCGGTCACGCTCGGGCGGCATGGCGAAGCGCAGGGCGATGCCTTCGAGCGCGCGGTCGCCGACATGCCGGAAGTGCTGGAATGCCTGTCGGTCAGCGGTGAAGCCGACTATGTGCTGCGGGTGGTGACGCCGGATCTGGCATCGTTTTCCGAATTCATGATGAAGCGCCTGCTGCGCCTGCCAAGCGTGGTCAACGTCAAGTCGAATATTGCCCTGAAACGCATCAAGCAAACCCATGTCTTGCCGCTGGATCATGTCGCCCAACCAGTGGAAACCCGCCGCCGCCTGGTGTTTTCAAAGTAGGTGCTGCGTTCGAAGTGCGCTTGATTCATGTCAAACGGGAACGGCCTCGACATCGTTCAACCGTGCTATCGGCTCCTGCCCGACGCGGTATATTCGAGATTCGCGTCACCGCATTTTGCATGACTGCAACCCGCAGCGTTCGCCGCCATCAACCATGAGGACATAACCATGAGATATCTCGCCGTTGCCGTAATGTTTGTCGCCACTGGTGCCCTTGCCCACCATGGCTGGAGTGAATACGATGCCGACAAGCCCCTGCAGCTCTCGGGGACGATTCAGGAGTCGGGCTATTCCCATCCGCATGGCTATGTGCAGCTCAAGACCGCCGACAAGACATGGAACGTGGTCCTGGCTCCGCCGACACGCATGGAAAACCGGGGTTTGCAAAAAGAGATGCTCAATGTTGGCGGCAAGGCGACCGTCTATGGCTACCCCAACCGCAACAAGCCCGAGGAGCTGAGGGCCGAGCGCATTACCGTTGGCGACAAGACCACGGAGCTGCGCTGATGCAGCCCATGGGAGGCAGTTTCGGCTGGCTGGAAGCCACCGCGCTCGGAAGCGGGATGCGGTCCAGCCTGTGGATGTATCCCATCGTGGAAATTTTCCACATCGTCGGTTTTGTCTTCCTTGTCGGAGCGGTGTTCATGTTCGACCTGCGCCTGCTGGGGTTGTCGAAAAACCTGCCGGTCACGGCAATGGCAAGGCATCTCCTGCGCTGGTCGGTCTTAGGCCTGTTTCTCGTGGTGCCGGCAGGGCTGATGATGTTTTCCGCGCATCCGGGAGATTTCATCAGCAATCGGGTCTTTCAGCTGAAGCTGCTACTGATCCTGGCGGCGGGCATCAATGCGGCCATCTTTCATACCGGCGTCTATCAAACCGTTGATGGATGGAATACCCAGGCAAGCGCACCTTCGCTGGCTCGCTTCCATGCCGCGCTGTCGATGGCACTCTGGATCGCCGTCATTGCCTGCGGTCGCCTGCTGGCCTATACCTGAACAGGTGACCTCGCGAATCGGCGCCGACTATAATGCCGCGGGGCGCTGCCGCATTCGCCCGACACCAATCCAATCTATCTGTGAAAGCGAGAAGGCAATGGCAATGGATGAAATTGATTATGAAATCTTCGGTTCGGACATGCAGTATGTCGAAGTCGAACTCGATCCGGGCGAGGCGGCGGTCGGCGAAGCCGGCATGATGATGTTCATGCAGGATGGCGTGGAAATGGACACGGTATTCGGCGACGGCTCGCAGCAAGGCGGATTGTTCGGCAAGCTGCTTGGCGCCGGCAAGCGCCTGTTGACCGGCGAATCGCTGTTCACCACGGTGTTTCACAATGAAGGCGGCAGCAAGGCGCGCGTGGCATTCGCCGCGCCCTATCCGGGCAAGATCATTCCCATCCACCTCGCCGAGATCGGCGGCTCCCTGGTCTGCCAGAAGGATTCCTTCCTCTGCGCGGCCAAGGGCGTGTCCTTGGGTATAGCTCTGCAGCGCCGCCTCGGCGCAGGCCTGTTCGGTGGCGAGGGATTCATCATGCAGAAGCTGGAAGGCGATGGCTGGGCCTTCGTCCACGCCGGCGGCACGCTGGTCGAGAAAACCCTGGCGCCGGGCGAAGTACTGCGTGTCGATACCGGCTGCGTGGTGGCGTTCCAGCCGCAGGTGGACTTCGACATCAAGTTCGTCGGCAAGATCAAGTCCGCCATCTTCGGCGGCGAAGGCTTGTTCTTCGCCACCCTGCGCGGCCCGGGCAAGATATGGCTGCAGTCCTTGCCGCTGTCGCGCCTTGCCAACCGCCTCATGATGGCAACCCCTGCGGCAGCTTCGTCGGGCAGCAGCTCCCTCCTCGGCGCAGGCGCGGTCGGCGGGCTGGGCGGGTTGCTGGGAGGCGATGACGATTGAACGCGGCAGCGTCGTTCCATGGCCGGCTGTTCGGCACCGGGATTGCCGGTGCCGGTGCCAGCGCGCGGGCATGGTGGGAGGGATCCACCCTGGCTGTGCAGGCGGGACACACGATATATCGTACTGACAGCGCAAGCCTGCAAATCGAAGCCGCAGGCTTCAACCTGCATCAGACCAGATTGTCGTGGAAGACAGTGGATGGAAACTATACTTTCTTCGTAGAGGCGCAAGACGATCGCGCCAAATTGGTTTCAGGAGCACCCGCGCCGCTGCGTGCGGCATTTGCCGAAGCCGCGGGCAGCCAGCGCAAGATGGGACGCCGCTTCGGTGCGGCGTTCCTGTTCTACGGCGCTGTTATTTCCCTGCCGTTATTGCTGCTGATTGCCTTTCTTTTCAATCTCGGGCGCCTGGCCGATTGGGCGGCGGAAAAAATTCCCGCGCGCCATGAAGCGCGCATCGGCGACCTTGTCCTTGCGCAGACGCGTGCCCAGATGAAGCTCATCGAAAGCGGCCCGGTGCATGAAGCAGTCCAGTCCATCGGCGCCAGGCTGACTACAGGATCGCAGTATCGATACCGCTGGTTCATTGCCGACCGCAAGGAAATCAATGCCTTTGCCGCACCCGGCGGTGTAATCGTGGTTTACTCCGGCCTGATCGCACAGACGGCAAATGCCGAAGAGCTCGCGGGAGTGATTGCACATGAGGTTGCGCATGTCGAGCAGCGGCACAGCCTGAAGAATCTGATGAAGACGGCGGGTTTCAGCATCCTGCTTTCGCTAGCCATCGGTGACTGGTCAGGTACGGCGCTGGGCAGTGTCGCCGGCAAGCTGACCGAACTTAAGTTTTCCCGCGACGCGGAAACGGATGCGGACCGCGAAGGACTGCGTCGCCTGTTCGATGCCGGCATCGCACCGCATCACATGGCGGATTTTTTTGGCGAACTCGCACGCAAGGAGAACAGCATGGCGCCAGCTATCCTTGCCACGCACCCCGCGTCCGCCGAGCGGCAGGAACGCTTGCGTAGTCTGATCGCTGCATTGCCTCATCGGCAATATGCACCCCTGCCTTACGAATGGAAGCAGATAAAACGTTCACTGTCATCCCAAGCCGCTGGACGCCAGCCCCTGGTCGCCAATTGAGCGCATGAATCAACTCGGCTGAATGCCTGCTCTACAAATGGAGCTTGCATCAGCATGCAGAACAAGCGTCCCAAGCCGAGCGGATTTCTTTACTTTTGCAACACGCTTGTCAACTTGCATTTATTCAATGCTTCGAATTTACCGAAGAAAAACGTCCCTTTACATCGCTTCTGCAATGATTGGAGTGCGCGTAGCATAAGGACTTTCCAATTCCTTCAATGGAGTACGCCATGTCCGAAAAGCCTGAATGGGAGCTTATTGACTCCCCTCAATCCCGTCAGGAGAGCAACGGCTATCATCACGGCTCCCAAGGAAATGCCTCACAGGGGACACGCCCCTCCCCGGCACTTTTTCTTCAAGCTTTGCTTGGCAAATGGTGGCTGCTCAAGCTTGTGGGTGCGGGTGTCGCGGCTTTTATTGCCCTTGCCCTTTTGATCATGATTGGCGGTATGCTGGTATTGACGGTTTCAGCGATAGCGTTGGTGTCGTTCTGCACTGCAAGGCTGGCTTTGTGGTTACGCGGCAAGCAACTCGGGTCTAAAACGCACATGCCTACGCGGTATCGTGAGCCTTGGCAACAATAATGAATGCTTGTACCAATAAATTCTCGGCTTCGTCTCGCGTAGCTTATTTCTGCATCGGGCGAGAAAACTATTTCCAATGGATGTAATTGTTATAGAAACCCCAACTGCTGGCCCGAAAAATGCTTGCTATTTTATAAAGCACTTGAAGTGCGCAGTAGGCATTCATGTTTCATCGCGCGCACTGCTTAACCTGGTAGGCGAGGCGAAATAATATTTCCCCAGCTTTCATCCGAGGATGGAGCCCATGGAGCATGGATATCAATACACGTAATCAGTATTGGTGTATGCAGCCACCGATGCTCGAGTTGAATCTTTGTAGGCGCAGATGTCATGTTTCTACCGATCGCCAGTTCGAAAAAATTTCTTTGTTCACTGCAATGAATACACAGACTCTTTCACCAAACTCTCTCGACTATGACCCCAACCGTTTGCTGGATACCTTGCTTGCGCGTCTGGGGGTCAACAGCGACAAAGCTCTGTCACGCAAACTCCAGGTCGCCTATTCGGTAATCAGCAAGATTCGCAGCCGCCGTATTCCGATCGCGGCCTCGCTGCTGCTGTGGATGTCTGAATGTACCGGGGCTAGCATCAATGAACTTCGGCAGATTCTCGGCGATCGGCGCGCCAAAGCACGAATGGTCTATATCAAGAACTCAAGACCGTTGCCGCGAGCTTGAGTCATTACGCTGTTCTCCGCACATCCGCCGGGTTCGAAAGAATCCGGCGTTTCACCGGCAGCCTCGTTCACCTTCCGGCAGCTTTCCGCCGCCCGTCATCCTATCCTCACTCATGGCTTTGCCTGCATGCTCAAGCGGGGTTAATCCATTCATTTGTGTTTGCCGCACGACACATGACAGATCGACCGCACCATGCACTTGATCCCTTGCACGAAAATCGGGCAACGCTTTGGTGCAACGTTTTTTCAACTTAGGTTCGGGAACAGGTTGATACCGTACGACTCCATCGAAACATCAGTACCAGATCGACTCATTGCGAATGTCTGGATTGCAGGTCAAACATGACTAAGCACTGCCTGACAAATCAGAGACATTGAATCGATTGCTTGCACTCGACAAACTTCGTGCCTGGGTCCTGCACACCGGGGACAACTCCGCGATGACTGACCATACCAGGCGGTTATCAATACCGAAGCCGTTCAATCTTCAGGAGGAAAAGAATGCTTGAAAAATTGCCGAGCGTGATAGGACAGGCGCTGCAGGATCGACGAGCAGGTCTGGACAGCATAGCCTTTAACCTGATCGATCTGCGAAACGGAACGGCAGCCATTTCTGTCAGCAGCCTTGCTTTTGGCGATCACGAGGCCATACCCGAACAGTACACGGCCGACGGCGTCGGCACCTCGCCACCTCTGGAATGGACCGGCGTGCCCGACGGAACGGGCTCGCTCCTCCTCATGGTGGAAGATGCGGATGCACCTACGCCACATCCGCTGGTGCATGCCATCGTGGCTTCGCTCCCTCCGAAAGACGGCAATATTGGGGAAGGCGCATTGGGCGACGACGGACTTGACGGTGACATCGGACGCAATTCCTATCTGCGCACCGGATGGCTGCCGCCGGATCCGCCTCCGGGACACGGCGTACATCGCTATGCATTTCAGGTGTTTGCGCTCGATTCCGAAGCCGTTCTCCCCGGAACACCAGGGCGCGAAGCGGCACTCAGGGCGATCGAGGAACATGCGATCGCCAGCGGTTGCCTGATCGGCACCTATGAACGCCCCGACGGCTCGATCAAGATACCCGCATCGACTGCGGTCGGAGTTGTCGGTCCGACGCAGACGCCGGGCACGTAACACGCGTCCAGCCTGTCAGCGCTTCCTTCAGGAACCGGTACCGGAGGCGTTCCCGCAAATGATCAGGCGTGGCGCATTGCAACTGCCTGGCGCTGAGAAATGAATTCGGAAAAGGTATCGAGCAATATACGGGCGCGAAACGGCTTGAGGATGACCCTGGTCACTTTTCGATGCCGCAGCTCCTGCAAGAGAACGGCATCGCAATGTTCGACCAAAACCGCAAGCGGCATGTCTCGGCATGATGGCTCGCTGCTCTCACGTATGTCATCGAGGAGACTGAAATCGTATTGCGCATATCGGCGCTCGCCGAAGTCCAGCGCGATGACCGCGCCATGGTACGTGCGTTCGCCAAGCATGCGGCAGGCCGCCGCCTGGCTGGCGGCTTCGTGGATGTGCGCAATTCCCAAGGTACGCGCGGTGAGCGCGACGGTGCGCCGAAGCAGAGGGTCCTTTTCCACCAGCAGCATGGAGTGCGGAAGTGCGGAGGCCGACGCTGATCGAGCAGGTACGGAATGCTCTCTGCGTCCTGCAATGGCCGGTGCATTCATGGCATGACCTCTGGCATCTTTCCCGGCGAGAGGATTTCGGTAACGACGAGATCGCGCAGTGCGGAAAGAATCGACAGATCCGTCGAGTCGAGATGTCGTACCTTGGTATCGATCAGGCAGAGAGTGCCGATCGCCTGCCCCTCCGGCAAGATCAACGGCGCCCCGGCATAGAAGCGGATAAAGGGGTCGTCCAGAACCAGCGGGTTATCCACAAAACGTTCGTCAACCCGCGCATCCGGCACCACAAGCACTTTGTCACAGTGAATCGCATGCCCGCAAAATGAAATCTCCCGCGGCGTTTCGCAAAGGCCGACTCCAATCTTGGATTTGAACCACTGCCGGTTTTCATCAATGAGAGACAAGAGTACCACCGGAACATCAAACTCGGCCGCGGCAAATTCGACAATACGGTCAAAGCGCTCTTCGGGCGGCGTGTCAAGAAGCAGTAATGCGTGCAGCGCTTCGAGACGCTGTTGCTCGTTGGCGGGTATTGGAGCAGGTTCCATATGAGCAGGGAGTTGCATTTCAGTTTATCGCAAGCAACTTTACTGCATTATCCAAACCGCCGGCAAGCAGTGGTTGAAAATCCGGCGTAGTTGCAGGTTACGCAATAAAAAGTGGTTATGCTGCGTCCTGCTAAATCCCGCCGAATATCGCCCATAGCCGGGATATCTCATCCCCTGCTTCCTAACGGCAAAGGCAGGGCGCCCGCGTCGGCTCCGACCGCGTCCGTCTCCCGGGAAAGCTTGTGCCCCTTCGCCAGCTCAACCATCAACTCGTCCGCAATGACTTGCATGAGCTTGAGTTCGCGCGGACTTAATGTGCGTGGCCGCAGATCGATCACGCAGAGTGATCCAATGACATGGCCGGATTTCGTGCGCAGCGGTACACCGGCGTAGAAGCGCATCCCGTTTTCGCGCAAAAGAGGATTTTGCGAGAAGCGCGGATCGCGGGCCGTATCCTCGACCACGAGCGGAGCATTGGCGGCCACGACATAATTGCATACGGAAGTTTCCCGCGTCCCTTGCCGTGACTTTTCAAGTTCCTGCGGCAATCCCCATGCCCCCTTCCACAGTTGAAGGCTTTCGTCGATCAGCGATACCATCCCGATCGGCATGTCCATGGCATCGGCCACCGTATGCGCGACACGGTCCAGATGGGCGCTGTTGTCGGGATCAAGCGCGCCGCTCGATTGCAATGCGTGCAATCGAGCCTCTTCCTCCGCAGGAACAGGTACCGGGGGCAGGTCCGCGGGCGCGACAGCCTGCCCGACGATGTCCTCGATGATGTGCGCGGCGGCCTCGATGCTTGTTGTGGCAGAGTCGGCACCCACGTCCGTGGCAAGTTTTTCCGATGTGCCGGCTTCCGGTGCGAGGTTCCAGGCGCCGACCACAATCTTAAGACGGCGCGACCGCGGCCTCAGCCGGCGGCAGACGAAACGTGCGTAGGCTTTGGGCGTCGGATTGAGATAGGAAAGGCACACCACTTCGACGCCTGCCAGATCCAGACCGCCGATATTGTCCAGGCTGATGGCGGCCGAGGGAATGACACGAGCCCCTATGCCGCGCCCCTCAAGCACATGGCCCAGCAGCGTGGCGGCCGCGAAGTCAAGTTCGCCTCGGCCGGCGACACACAAAACGGGCGTGCCCAGCCACTGTATCGGATGCTTGCCCTCCTCCTCCAGCCTGCGCAATTCAAAGTCATGCAAATCCGCGACGACCGCGCGGATTCCATCGGCAACGTTCTTGCGATCGTCCTTGCTGGCGCCCCGCTCCCGTGCATTCTCCGCAAGCCGCAATGCGGGCAAGGCCACCTTGTCGTAGAACGTCAGCAGGGAATCTCCGGCGACCTCTTCTTCCGCAATGTCGATAGCTTCTTCGACATTGCCTGCCAGTAGACGCTGATAGATGCGCTCATCCGCGGACAGCACCGGGTCGCTTCCGAGAAGCACATCGATGAAGGCCAGTTGCGGAACGTAACGGCCCATCACGACGAAACAGACGGTCAGCGGAGTTGCGAGAATCAGCCCGACCGGCCCCCACAGCAGGGTCCAGAAAATCGCCGACAGGATCACCGCCATTGGCGTCATGCCGGTACTCGAACCGTAAAGCCAGGGCTCAATCACGTTGTTGCTGACCAGTTCCAGCACAAGGATCAGCGCACCGGTCCACAGCAGCATGTTCCAGCCCGGGTCGACTGCGAACGCCAGCATCATGGGAAAAATCCCGGCGATCACCGGCCCGAGATAGGGAATGAAGCGCAGCAGCGTCGCCAGCAGCGCCCAGAGAAAAGCCCCAGGTACGCCGATCAGGTACAAGCCGATGCCAAGCGGTATGCCGTACGTTGCATTCACGACCAGTTGCATCAATAGATAACGGCTCACGCGGCTGGCGGCTTCACTCAGTGCTTCCGTGGTGCGATGCAGGTCGGTGCCGGCCAACCGGATGAAACGGTCCCGCAGATCGCTAGGCGCAAGCAGCACGAAGAAGATGAAGACAATCACCAGGCCGGCCGTGCTGACTGGGCCCATCAGCGACCCGGCGATGCTTTGCAGGGTTTCCAGCGGATGCTGTTCGCCTGACTCGATGCGGACCGGCATGGGTTGCGTCTTTGGCGCGTTCGATGCACTGTCCCGGGTGCGCGGCGTGGTTCCGGCCACTTCCGATAATTCCTTGCCGAGCGCCTGGATGACAGCCGAGGTACGGTCGATCGCACTGCCCCCCGGCGCCGCTGATCGGATGGAGCGTATCTTCTTTTGCATTGTCTTCTGGTAGGTCGGCAGGTTTTCCGAAAGCGCTACCACCTGGCTTCCCACCAGAACGGAGACTCCGGCAACCAGGGCCACCGCGCCGCTGACCACGAAGACGACGGCTGCAGTGCGCGGCATGCGTACGCGCCTCAGCCACGCGACCGGAGGCGCCAGCATGAAGCTCAGCAGGATGGCGAGCGCGAACGGTACGAAGATATCGCGCCCCACGTACAGCACGCCAATGCTGAGCACGACAACAAGGGCGGTGCTGATGTTAATGCCTGGGTTTGTGGAATTGTCGGACACGGATAGGGAGCAGAGACGAGTGCAATGCCAATGTGAGAGATCGGAACGGCGACCGCTGCCGCCACATGCCCTTACGGACATACTCGCAAATTAGGTTCCGGAACGGAGAAAGTGTTCCGGTGCGGCTGACTCGATCATTGTGATTGCGCAACTTACGGCGTTACGCGACTGCATCAGGCACCTAGCCTTTGCAATGTCGATCCGCACGGCAACTCGAACAACGCGTTGAAAAAAGAGGGATTGCAATGCATCCCTGGCATTTACAGCCAGGAAACGCATTGCATGAGTGCAGCTCCCCGCTGAGCCCCTATGAGGTTCTATGAGCCGATGACTCTGCAGCTTCCCGATCTGCCCAGCAGATGCCGCACTTCGCTAGCCAGCGTGCCGAACAGTTTTTCCGCGAAGCCGGCTTGCGGTGCCTTGCCCATGATGATGCGGTCGCACTTCGTTTCCGTCGCAAAGCGAACGATGGTTTCGGCGGTCCGCCCGGTTTCGATATGCGTCAGGTAAGGCACATCTGCCTTGTCCAGTGCTGCCGCGACCGGAGCCAGTTCCGCCTTGCCTGCGTCAAGATGAATTTGCCGCAGTTCTCCACAATCGAAGAATTCAGCGACATGAAGCGATAAAGGCACCTGCACGCTAAGCAGATGAACCTGCACGGACGTCTCGCCGTAGTAGATGGCGATTGCTTCCGCCGCCGCGCTGCGCAATTGAGCCGGACTGCTGTGGATACTGACGGGAACAAGTATTTTTTTCATGGTGATTTCTTGCTCATGGATGCACGCTGCGTTCGGGCACAGGCGGCAAGGTTCAGCCCATCTCGTTGAGAGGTGCCTTGGCCGCGTTCCGGCGCTGCAACCACTTGCCGAGCGCGATGACGAGCAAAGCGCAGAGCATCGGCGGGACGAGGTGCAGGTTATGGTGCGCCGCGGCCCAGCCGTCGATGGCGGGATCGGAGAATGCCATCTCGCCGGCTACCCAGCCGAGCAGCGCCGCGCCTGCGGTGATGATGACGGGGAAGCGGGTCATCAGCTTGAGGATGATGGTACTGCCGTAAATGATGAGCGGAATACTTACCCCCAGGCCGACGACCAGCAGGAAGACGTTGCCTTTGGCGGCTGCGGCGACACCGATCACATTGTCAAGGCTCATGACCAGGTCCGCGATGATGATGGTCTTGATCGCGGCTGCCAGGTTCGAATGTCCCTCCAGCTCTTCTTCATCATCCTCGCCCTTGAGCAGATTGACGCCGATCCACAGCAGCAGCGCGGCACCGGCCAGCTTGAGATAGGGAAGCGACAACAGATAGACCGCGAAGAACGTCAGCACGATACGCAGCACGATCGCGCCGACGCTGCCGAACAGAATGGCTTTCTTTTGCTGCGACGACGGAAGCGAACGCGAGGCAAGTGCAATGACAACGGCATTGTCCCCGCTCAGCACGATATTGATCAGAATGATCTGGGACAGGGCAAGCCAGAATTCCGGCGCGGCCAGCATGGACATCGGTTATCTCCTTGATGATTTCCTGAAGACCGGGCCGGTCTTCGATTGCCGTCAAGGATACGGGGATGGCCTGTCGCCTTCCTTTCGCCCGCCTTACGCCATGCTGTCTCTATCCTTACGCCAGGCTTACGATGGAGTGCCGGGCAGGCCTGTGCTTCCCGAAGGGGGAAAGAAAACGGTGAAGGCATTGCCGACTCCGTCATTGTCTTCTTCCAGCGTGATGCTGGCATGATGCAAGGCTGCGATCTCACTGACGATGGCAAGACCCAGCCCGCTCCCGTCCGCATGGCTACCGAGCAGACGATGAAAGCGCTCGAAAATACGGCTACGTTCCTCCACCGGTATGCGGGGTCCGTCATCGCTGATGGACAGGACGTGCTGCGCGCCGCGTCGAACATGCACGGTGACTCTGCCGCCGTCCTGGCTGTAACGCACCGCGTTGTCGATCAGGTTGTTGATCAATTCCCTCAGCCGATGCGTATCACCATCGATCATGATCCTTCCGTCCGCGCCTTCAAATCCGAGATCGATTTGGCGCTTCAGAGCTTCGGGTACCCATTCCATCGTGATCTCAAGAGCCAGCGCATGCAGATCAAGCGGCTGGAGCTTGACGCTGTCGACCGCCCCGGGCTCGTTGCGCGCCAATGAGAGCAATTGCCCGACCAGGCGCGATAACCGGTCGGCGCTGACATACAGCTGGGCGACCGAACGCTGAAGCTTGCCGCTATCGGTTTCGCGAAGGGCCAGCTCGATCTGGGCTTTCATGCCGGCAACGGGTGTCTTGAGCTGATGAGCCGCATCGGCAATGAAACGGTTCTGGAAACCCAGGGTGGCGTCGAGCCGCTGGAGCAGTCCGTTCACCTCCGCCACCAGTGGCCTAACCTCGCCAGGAACATCGCGGTCGTCAACAGGGCTGAGATCCAGATGCGAGCGATTCGATACCGCCCGCTTGAGCGTCTGCAGCGGCTTGAGTCCCTGGCGAACGCCTACACACACCGCAATGGTGGCCAGCACAATCAGGAGCAATTGCGGAACAAGTACGCTGGCACGGATCTCCGTTGCCAGCCGCTGGCGCTTGTTGATTGTTTCCCCGACCTGTACCAGCATCTGGACAGGTTTGCCGCCCTCGGTGAATGCCATGCGCGCAGCCACCATTCTGACATCCATGCCATGGAGCGTGTCATCGTAAAAGACGACGCTTTGGTGCCCTGCGACGGCGGTGTCCGGCGGCCGGATGGCGGCATCGCCGCCTACTTCCCTGCCGTCATCCAACGAAACCTTGTAGAAGAGCCGGTCGTCCTGATCCATCATCAGCACTCTTTCCGTGGCAGGCGGAAGATCGATGCGGGGACGGCCTCCTTCATGCCGCACATGCAGGAAAACCTCGCGCGCAATTTCATGCAGTGCGCGGTCATAAGCCTGATTTGCGAAGCTGACGGAGGTGGCGTAAGTAACGAGCGAGTCAAGAAGCAGCAGGGCAAGCAGCGGACCGAGCAGCCATGTCAGCAGTTTCCGTTGAAGCGCCGGATCATGCCGAGGCATCGGTGCGTTCCAGCAGATAGCCCATGCCGCGTATGGTACGTATGCGGCAGCCGAAAGGCTCCAGCTTTTTGCGTACGCGATAGACATAGACCTCCATCGCATTGGGGCCGACCTCGTCGCCCCAGCCATACAGATGATTCACCATGTGTTCCTTGCTGACCACCCGCCCCTCCCGCATCAGAAGCAGCTCGAACAGGGCCAGTTCGCGCGCGGAAAGCTCGATCGGCTGCTCATCGCAATAGAGGCGGCGCCCTCCCGAATCGAGACGCAGTCGGCCATGATGAAGGTCCGGCGCGGAATTCCCATTCCCCCGGCGCAGCAGTGCACGCACGCGAGCTTCCAGTTCAGGCAAATCGAATGGCTTGGTGAGGTAGTCGTCGGCGCCCAGATCCAATCCCTTGACCCGATCAGCCAGTGCATCCAGCGCGGTGAGAATCAACACCGGCACCTGCGATTTGCGGGAGCGAAGACGCCGCAGCAGGTCAAAGCCGCTCATGCCCGGAAGGCCGACATCCAGAACCACCAGATCGTAGGCATGAACCGCCAAGGCATGCTCTGCCTGCAGGCCGTCAGCTACGAGATCCACCGCATAGGCGGACTGCACCAGTGCGCGGAACAGTGCATCGGCCAGTATTTCATCATCTTCGGCGAGCAGGATACGCATTGCTTTTATGTAGTGAGCACAGTGGCAGAGATAGCCTGAATTCTAACCGAGGAAACATAACGGATCGCCATGCGTGGCCTGTATTCCTTGTGGGCCCGTTTATCGGCCCGCCTAACTGGAGCGGATGCAGATGAAGATACGGTTGCCTCGGCCTGCTGGGGACATGGCAGCGTTGTTCGTCGCTGGTGTGTGCCGCCGCGGGCGCTCCTCCCGCCTTGACCCCCATCCCAAGGCAAACCAATTCTTGATACACCCACCCGCAATCCGCTCTAGCGGGGAATTGGAAATTGGTTGGTCAACTGTCGACAAGACGGGAATCATGCCGATAGCGCGGCAAAATGCACAAGGCCTCGGCATTGCTGTGCTTTTTCCCTTGTCTCGACACGATTTCGCGCCATTTGGCTTCAACCAATTTTCAACTTCCTCCACTACGCAGAAGAACCATGTGAAAACGGGCGAGAAGCTTACGCTCTCGCCCGTCTGTACTGCTGTGTGTGGTGCGGCTGGCAGGAATCGAACCCACGACCCCTTGGTTCGTAGCCAAGTACTCTATCCAGCTGAGCTACAGCCGCGAAGGACTCGCATCATAGCGCAAAGACAATTGCTTTTCCAGTCCTTTCTGCATCTTTCCTCACATTCTTTTCAAATTCGGTGTTGTTGGACCACCGACCGGGTGCCCTGATCTTCTGGCTTCGTCTTCCTTCATCCAACTTGGAAACCTGCCCCCTTTAAGCTTGAGAAATTTCAAAGAAGTATTGAAGTACGATTTTTCCTACGTGCAAAGCCAGAAGATTCCGATTCTCCAAAGGCGCGGGCTTCGATATATTTCTTGCAACGCGGCGGTCGCCGCAGTTTTTCTACGCAATCCATAACATTGATAAGGAGGCTGGGATGAGCGATGAAGCCGATGTCGCCAACGACAATATTGAACGCAACCGCATGGCAGCAATTGAAGCCTGTCGTCGGCAGCCAACCTTGCCGGCCAAAGGCAGTTGCTGGTTTTGCGACGAAGCACTTCCTCCAAGCCACAAGTTCTGTGACAGCGACTGCGCAAGCGACTATGAACTGGAACAAGCTGCATGGGCACGCGCCGGACGTCACCGGGGACCAGGGGAAATTCACGCCGAGCAGTAAGCAAGGGCTGGCGGAAGATACATTGCATCCAAGTCTGGTCCGCTGACAAAAGTAACGAATACTACCGGCCGTCACTGCGGCAAAGGCGGCCGGTAATTCGAGTTACTTCAATGTCGGCAACATGCGCCCAACCAATTCGAGGCGGCCGTCCCGTCCCATTTTCGTCACCAACATCTCCCCAGCCGACAACGACTCTCCAGTCAATGCCTGTATGTTTTGCTGATGAGTCACCAGCACGAGGTTGCCTTTCAAGCCTGAGCGCGGGATCACGCGCATGGCATCGGCGGTCCTGTCCGCGGCACGCTTGCTATCTTCATTGAAGATGGAATCGAGCATGGACATGGTCTTCACGCCCTCGAAGGCAATCAACGCCGTGTCGATGCAACGGCACCAGCGACTCGACCATACCTCCTCGACAGGAATTGCCTTATCGCGGAACAGTTTGCCTATTTGCCTTGCATCATCACGACCTTGTGCTGACAGATTGCGCTGCGTGCTGCAATCTCCCAGTGCGAAGCTCGATGGATCCCCTACTCCAGGCACCGTGACTGCGTGACGCATCAGGATGACATGTCCGCCCTGCCGCAGCTTGGGCCAAAGCGCCTGATCGGCGAGCGCAGCCGCTCCATGCAACGACAGCGTTGCGAACAAGGCAACCATGGAAACAAAACGGAACATCCTATCGGACACCGGCGTCATTGCAATCTCCATCATCTTTTTGTCTGCGTGATCATTTTCAGACTGCATGCGGAATGCCAACCTCTTTGTCAATCTCAAAGTGCCAAGAAGACACGATCCGCCGCGAGTCCGGAAACCTTGGCGTTCAACAGCCTGCAAGCATCCATTCATCTTGTTGCTTGCGCGAATTTCCATAAACATGGGATTGCGGAGTGGCGTCGTTGCGGTTAGCTTCTCATACACTGGGATTAATGCTTACTAAAATAATATGTACGGCTTCGAACTTTGTCGACAATATCAGGATGCCATCAACAAGGGCAACCTCGAACAGATAATGACGCTCTTTGCGGAGAATGCCAGCGTCAGTGCTCCACTGACAGGGCGGTCAACGGCACGCAAGTTCCATGAATGGCTCTTTGGCACGACCAAGGAAACGATCACGCGGTTGCGTTGCGTTTTTCAGTCCTTAGACAATAATGCCTCACTCGCCATGCAGCTGCATTACACATGGATTCTTAATAATGGCAAGACGCTCGAATTCGACGGAGTGATGATTTTTGAATTTTCGGCCGATCGCAAAACGATCTCCAAACTCACTATCATTTATGATACCGAGCCGATCCGAACCCATGTTTCGCAGCATGCTCTTGCCGCTATCCGCTGATGGCGCTCCACCTGGCAACCAAAATTGACGGTCTCCACGGCCAATCGAGCTGACTACAGCGATCCTGCTCGCTGCAATGTTGCCATACTGCCATCTATTGTTACATTGAGTAACATTCTAGCGTCAACTATCCTTTTGATAAGGACGTTTCCTGTCAAGCAAGCAGTTCTTTTACCGGCACATCGGAAAGAACAGAGGTCATTCTCAGCCGTCCTGTACTGATAACACAGCCAGAGACCGCGGGCTGACCAGTCTTAAATTGAGCGGAGACGAATATGGAACACAGCAGGGTCAAAGAGCAGTTGGCACGTGTTGAACAATCGATCGGTGTCGCGAAGGAAATGTGCGAACGACATATGGACGGACGTGTCCAGACCTACCTGAAGAGCCTCAACCGTGATTCAGCCCACCTCCGCGTCATGCTGGACAATGGGCAAGCCGCATCCCGTCTGGGTGACTATCTCGAGCATCTCAAGGCAACAGGCGCATTGCTGATGCGCACCTGCGAACAGCCGCGCCATAAAGATACCCGTCACGCACTTGAACAATTGCATGATGAATTGTTCATGCTCGAGCAATACCTCCAGTAAAATACCTGCCGGGACACTCCGGCAATAAATTCCTTTTCTTTTCCTGTCGCATGGCATGCCATGATGAGCCGTTATGCGACAGCGGACTGCTGCTCGGAGTTATGTCTGGGAGCGTATAGCTTGTGCTATGCGCTGACGGGTATGTCGGGCAACGCAGGAACGAATCCCCATCGCACCGCAACTTGCCAGATGCAGTGCGATGAGCATCGATTCAAATTCTCTTCCCGTACGCTCATTGCCCAAAGCCGGTGTGCCGTTTTATCAATAAATGAACACGCCCACCTGAGCTTTGTCATAACTCCCTTGCCCGATTACTGGATAATAGCGGTCCGCTGGATTTTTATGCCTTCGTCGTGCCGGGTTCCGGCACGCTTTATTTTTTGGAAGCAGATATTGAAGACAACACGAAACAAACGCTGGGATGGCAAGATTGACAACCTTCCAGTCGAATACTTGAATGGCGTACTGGAAAAAATGCAAGCCTACGGCGGCCGCGTTCAGTTTTCCCACGTCGCTGGCGGCCCTCAACCCGCTTACCAGGTTATCAATGACCTTGGCAAAACCATGGCGTTCGACCGCAATCACCATTTGCTCACGGTGCAAGGTGAAGAGTTCACCGGTCCCAATGCGACAGCGATCATGAGCGTTGATCAGGTACAAAGGCTGATCAGCGGCATTGGTTCTACATCACGTACGGGAGCGCGAGGGGTCCGGGTTGCGCGGAAAGCAGCCGGTGGTGGCGAAACCAAGACTGCGAAAGCACGCCAGATGGACATGTATGCCGCTCAGCGTTACGAATATTTCAGGAACAACAGGCAATCCCTGCCGCCGACGATTACCGAACATACCGAAGAAATCACCGAATTGATGACGAAGGGGAAATCGGTCGAAGAAGCATTTGGCGAAATCGTGAGCAAGTATTACAGCTAACCTGGATGTCGAAGGTTTCGAAGAGGTTTCCGGGCTTCAGACAGCAAGTCCCGCATTAAGAAGCGCGCCCGCAATCGACGGGCGCGCCCTCCCATTTCTGGTCTTGGTCCTGGCAAGACGTTTTACTTCAGGGGATTCAGCACTCCGACGGCCGAGGACAATGCGCTTGGCAGGATCAAGCTGATCGTCCTGTTCCAGTTGGCCAGCGGTGTGGCCGCGACATAGACCACATCCTTGGGAGACAGCTCGAATCCCTCCGCCATGGCCATCGCTCCAGCCCCACGGCCATCAAGCTGATAGACCACCTGATCGGGCCCGTTCTTCCGAATCACGTAAATCTGGCTGCCGTCACCGGACAATGGATTGACGCCACCGGATTCTCCAAGCGCCTCATTCAGCGTCAAACGTCCGTTATACATGGTCAGGGCGCGCGGGCTGACCACTTCCCCCGAAACGAAGACCTTGCTTTCATCACGCGACCTGACACGTACCACGTCCCCGTCGGCAAGGAGTATGCTGCCGGGATTGACGCCACGCTGAACCAGTTGCGGCAGATTGATCTGATAGTTCGTTCCCCCACGATTGATCACGATCTGGCTCTGGTCGCCGGTGGGCATGACGCCACCAGCGCGATTGAGTGCCTCCACCAGGGTCATCGGGATGTCATTGATTGACTGCAGGCCGGGGCTCTTCACCTCGCCGTCTACATAGACCCTCTTGCTGCGGAACGCCTGGACACGCAATGTCACCTTTGGCTGCCGAAGGTATTTCGAAAGCTTGCCGGCCAGCAGGTTGCGCGCCTGTTCCTGAGTCAGTCCGGCGACCTTGATCGCACCCGCATAGGGAAACTGGATCTCGCCCTGATGATCGACCATAAAGCCGGCAGGAGGGGCGGTCGTCGCGAAGGTTGAAGCGTCAGCGCCTGCGCCGGCCTGCATGCCGACGGCGGTAGTCGCACTGTTGGACAATTCGGGGTGATCCCAGACAACAATGGAAAGCACATCGCCGCTATCAATCGTGTACGCCGCCGGTTTACCGAGAAGCTTGCCAATATCCTGGCTCACCTGCTTCTCCCGCAGCGCGTTTTCCATCTTTACCAGTTGCGGAGTGATTGGCTTGAGGACTGCATTGGTCATTTCCGCACCGGAGGCGCTCGTGCCGCCGGCATCTGAAGAACCCTGCGCGCCTTGGAAATGCATGCCAGGCGCGACCGATGCGCACCCAGGCAAGAGCCATGGCGCCGATAGAATCATCACGAGCGTTGTCACTGGTTTTCTGGCATGGCGCAGCATAGTAGTTTCCTGTCCTTTACATGATGATGACACGTATCGCGGTGACATCCTTTGTCGCAAGCGGCTTGCCGCATCGGTTTCGAAGACCCGGCTTGCGGCACCGCAGTCCGGTCGAATCGAAGCGGCGTGGTGTCCGTGAACGTCGCCCTTGCTTTGCCGCTGCTGCCATCAATGGACCCGATGGCCTCAAGCGCCGTAGCGTTACCGTGCATACCATCCCGAAACAAGCCGGCAGGTCGCGTTCGGGACAGGAGAGCACGATGTTTCACGAGTCCATATGCTTTTTCGACATTCAACGCCGCGTACATCCACTCTAAAATGGCGGCAACATGACGTGTTGAGAGCGATCAATTTCCCAAGCATGCAGCGCAGGTCTCACCGGTACTCAATGGCATTGCGCGAACGGGCTTCCTGCACCGGCTGAAATTGCGGAGTTCGTTCCTCATGCCATGGATGCAAAGCGCCCCAAATTGAAGAAGATGCGCTATATTTCGCCACTCAATTGCCATGCGTGGCTTTTCTAACAAAAGGGAGGATGAATGAACAAGAGTGAGATCGTCGACAAGATCGCTGCAGACCATGAACTGACAAAAGTAAAGGCGAAGGAAATCGTCGAACAGGTGTTCGGCTTTGTCGGCACCGACTTGAAGAAAGAAGGCCGTTTTTCCTTCCCGGACTTGGGCACCTTTACCGTCACACAGCGCGCAGCCCGCACGGGCCGCAATCCGGCTACAGGTGAAGCCATCAAGATCAAGGCATCCAAGAACGTGCGCTTCAAGGCCGCTCCCGCACTCAAGGATCTGGTCGCGAAAGTCAAGGTCAAGTAATTGACTCGGGGCGGCGTTGCGCCGCTCCTCGTTCCTCCCCGCTTCCGCCTGTTCTGGCGGCATTCAGCTGATCAATTTGATTCAGGATCGGCACAGACAGATCCATCCGAACCGAGCTGTGCAGCATGTCCCTGCCCGGCATCTACCCATGCGTACACTCTGCCGGCGAAGGCTAGCATGAAGCAGCGTGAAGTTCGTGGCGCGCAGAATCCACCTCCGCAAGTCGGACCAGTTCTTGATCCAGCAACATATCCCGTCATTCGCAGCATGCGCGCGCTGGCATCGAACCGCGTGCTTTCTCATGTGGAACAAGCACCGCTCATTACGGTCTATCCGTTTCATGATTTTTTACGCGCATGGAGCGGCAATGAAGTGGTACTACAGATGGAGGCTGCGCCGGGTTCGCGCAGAAATCGCCGCCTTGGAAGAAGCGACGCGGGCAAAACTGATCGACAATTACACGCATCATTCAAGATTGCGCATCCTTCAACGGATCGCGCAACGTCTTCAGGAAAGGCTGGATCCGACGGCGGAGAAAACCGTTCCCGACAAGCGCCAGGACGAATAGTCGATTCGGCGGAGAACCATTGATCTTATCCCCAACGGCAAAAACGCGGCTCACATGCCGCGTTTTTGCTTGATGCGCGTTCGTACGCTTAAGTACGCGTTCGTACGCTCTTAGGTTGTTGAGAAAATCATTGCGGCGTCAGCGTCGAATCGCCATCCTGGCCAGTGCGTGCTTTCCACTGTACAAAGCTCAACGCTTCGCCATTGAAGTTTGCAAATATTGAAGACGAACTGATGTAGCGATTGCCGGCATAGGTTCCAAAACGGATGACGGCTGAAGTGCCAAGGTCGCTGCTGATACGATACATCTCCTGTTTGCCGGATATTGTGAAGACATTGCCCGCAAAGGCGTTATTGTTCACCACTGGTGTCGTTCCCGCTTCCACAATCTGCACATGAGCCTGGGTGTTCTGGGAAAACACGTTAGCCGTTACTGCATTGTCGTAGCCGTTGAGTATTTCCATGCCGTTGCCGCTGCCAGTAACGGTATTGCCGGATACAACGGTTCCGTTGGCGTAATCGCCCAGATAGATTCCCCAAGCCAGCCTCTGCGAAGCACCGACGTTGCGGATAATATTGTTTTCAATGCGGGTATCAAGGCGCATTCGCTCTGGCGACGATGTAAAGATTCCTCCGCAGTCAGTAAGCACCTTGCATGCACCGTCGACGGTGTTTCCGGACACGACTGCATTGCGATACACGCGTATGCCGATATAGCCGGAATTGGTTACCTTGTTATTCTGTACCAGGGCTCCTTCGCCAGCTGTCAAGTTGATTGCAGCATGCGCATTGGTCGGCATGCCGAGGGTTCCGGATGCGTCAATGATGGAATTGGAAATGCGCTCGCCGCCACCGCCCCATTTGATCGCGATGGCATCGTGTTTCGAATTGCGTATTGCAGCAGCGTTCACTTGCAGGCCGGAACCTGCAGAGTTCAGAATGCCGTTGCCCGAGGAATTGCGGATCTCGACATTGTTAACCTTGAGGTTGCCAGCGCCCATTGCATTGATGCCATTGGCTGCACCGAAGATTGCAACGCCGTCGACTGTCACCGATTGGGAATTGCTCGCATCGATACCGTCCCTGTCGGGAGAAACCCATACACGCCCCTCGGGTGATTGGCCGTCCGGTGCCCAGACATACAACCGTCCTCCGCTGACCGCCCACTCTCCGGGTTCGTCGAGCATCCACAATTTTCCTTCGACATAAAATTCGACCTGACCACCAAGCGGATAGCCGTCAAAATTGAGGTTGCCAGTACTGGCGACGCCGATCCTGCCATCAGCGTACCCGGTGATCCTCCGCGCTTCGACCGCCCATTCATAAGGTTTGAATACCAGGGTCGCACCGACGAGGTCTGAATTGGGCATAGCATGGGTCAGGCTCGACTCGTTCGATGAACTTGCGCGCGCCCAGACTTGCGCGGCACTTGGCCAATGAGCTTTCGCCATCGGTTGTTCCGAAATGCTGACCTGAGCCACATCCGTATTCACGGGTGCAGAGTAGATGCTCCCTTGATGTCTTACCCAGCCGTTTATGGCCTGCCCTGGCGACAGAATCGCCTTTCCGCAAGCCCCTGCAGTCTTCACCGTGACATTCGATTTACCCTTCAGGTCAAGCGTACCTTGGTAAATGCGTCCGCATTCAAGTTGTACGGTGCTTCCATTGACGATTCCGGAAGGCATGGCGAGCACGGGTAACGGCGTACCCTGGACTGGCGCCGTCGTAATGACCCCAATTGGTAACGCACCGGTATCGATCGCCGCAGGCGTTCCCGGCAAGGTTGATGGGGAAGTGGACGAGCTGATTGCGGAGGCAGGATTGGACGACGTTTGTGGCAAGCCTTCAGCCGATACCGTCGCATTTGATGATTCAGGCCGCGCTGCGGTGCTTGCGGAAACGTCGTTGCCTGTACTTGCCGCAGCGACGCTGTCCGGACTTCCGCCGCCTCCGCCACAAGCAGCGACGACAACGGCAATGGAAGAAGACATGACAAGGCGCTTCAAGATAATCGGAGATTGAAATGGCTGCATCTTCAGATCAGCGCCGCCCGCAACAACACGTCGTACGCCGAAATAATTAACGGACGTCGATTTCAACACTTCAATTTCTTTAATTCAATGCTTTTACTGCAAGTTCACCCTCATGTTTTGTTACCAATCGTGAATAATGTAAGTACTTCAAGTTGAAAAAATGATCTTCAAAAAAGGGGAATGCACGAATGAAATTGACGTCGCGTCATACCGGACGACAGTATTCCGGGGCGCATTTTAAGCGGTCAACGCAGTCGAAATATGCATCACAAGACAAGCGAAGCAAGAGGAAATCAAAATGCATAAACTCATGATCAAAGCAGTAACCATGCTGATATCAGTCTTGGTTACATCCTGCGCAACACGCACGAGCTATCAGGATCTGTATGGACAGGAAATTCCTGCCTCAGCACATACCGATCAGATTGTTTCGATTGGTCCCGACACCCGCCATGTGAACGTCCAGGGAGGTAACTCGGTACGCTTCATTGTCGGCGACAGGGAGTTCGCGTGGCATTTCAATGTAGCTCGAACCATCGATTCGTTTGATCTCAGAGAAGTCGCGCCGCCCGGGATACTTGGCCACGCCGTCATTGCTCACGTGTCGCCAGACCCAAAATATTTGACAGCCCCGTAAGGGTCCGGCACGAGTGCATGGATAGCAGATGGGATGACTGAAGGAGGCTGATTATGCTTGTGTACCAAGAACCACAATGCCGAGCGCGCAAAGGGTCAGCGTAAAGCCAAGCAGAATGTTGGCATAGGGAGTCCGCTTGGTATGGCAGCCGTGACATTCACGCTCTCTCCATTCTTTTTTCGCGCCGCAAATGCCACAGCGTCCTGCGATGAAATGCCACATAAATCGCTCATGAATGTTTAAGACTTTTCAAGTGTAGCGGCATGTCGTGGCATGGCATTGAGGATTAGCAATGTGGCTGCGGTGCATCGATATGACTAGGGCCTGTTCACACTAACGCAGCGCTTCAGCGATGAGGGCCGAGGTGATGAACGCAGCGAACATGACATCCAGCTTGTCATAGCGAGCAAATACGCGACGCCACGCCTTCAGACGCCGAAACAGTCGCTCGATTCGATTACGCTTGCGACAGAGTTGCCGGTCATATGTCCAGGGCTTACATCGCTGTGGATTGGGTAGCACTACCGGCATCCAGCCCATAACATTGGCCAGTCTACAGGTGGCATCGTCGGCTGCGTCCAAGCGCTAGGGGCCCGTTTTTCTGGGCGTGCCGTTATCATCAGGATGCACTTTGACGATACGCGAGTCCAGACACACCGCTTCGATACGCACCTGCATGAGCCGCCGGCGCTGCAATTGCTTGAACACCTGATCGAGCACCCCGGCTCGGCACCAACGCAGCATACGGGTGTAGAGGGTATGCCACTTGCCGTAGCGGAGCGTTTCCACATTGCCCTGCCTGCCGATTCCGCACAGATTGCCGCCGGCACCGCGCCGTTGCTCCTTGCCATGGCTAGACCATGTCGCGTCGTCACGCCTTGCTCCAACGGCAATCTGCCTCGGTCCCGACTACGCTGTGTTTGATAAGCTGCTGCGCGGTCCGGGTTGACGCCTGCGGCGCTCGGTGTGCCCTGCGTACGTGTGCGCTCCTCCGCGCCAATCCGAACCGCTCGCAACGCTTATCAGACACAGCCTAGGCCGATCATTACGAAAACGCTCTCCCGGCTGCTCACATTCTTCAATATATGTGCGCATGCGTGAAAGTTGTTCCTCCATTGCTGAACTGTTTCTTCCTGCTCAAGCAACAACTCAAAATTTACGCGACGCTACGCTGCGAAGAAACATCGCTGCATGTGTCCAATTCAGTCTGTCAAGACTCGGTGGTCTTCCAGTCCGCTCTATTTTGCGAATGCAATATATCTAATAGTTAAATCAGAGTTTTCTCTCTGAAGACTTCCATTGTGCAATGCACGATTTTTATCTCTTTTGGCTGGAACTTGCTAAATATATCAAGCTCTACAAAGGCCCGTTTGCATGTGCTCGCTACTGCCTGTATTGCTGGCCACATGCAATGTTTTCCTCATGTTTAGCTTAACAGGAGATCGACAATGTTTACGTTTTCGCAGGAAGTCCCGCCGGCACTGAAAGCGCATATCGACGCACAGTACTCGATGTTCGCCGAGCTGTCGCAGAAAATGTTCGATACAGCACAGAAGATCAACGAACTCAATATACAAGCGGCAAAGACCTTGGTTGAGGGTTCGCTGTCGAGCGCACAGCAGGTCATTGTGGCGAAAGATCCGTACGAAGCGCTTTCCATTGCAGCAGCGCAGGCACAACCCTCCGCGGAAAGAGTGCGGGAGTATCAGCAGCATCTGAACAATATTGCTGCGCGTACGCAGGTCGACTTGGCAAAAACAGCAGAGACTCACGTTCCCAACACGAGCCGCACGGCGGCAGCTGTCGCAGACGAAGTAGCACGAAAGGCCAATGAGGAAACCGAGAAGGCGGCTTCGCGTCAGAAAGCTGCATTCGAACGGTTTAATACTTCATTCGAACGTGGCGATGAACAGAAGCCGCAGACAGCCCGGCCTGCAACATGACACCGGTTCAGTCATCTCAAGCCCATTCCACTCCTAGTGCATTGCATGCAAGTGCATACCACGAGAAGTGCTCCGTTATTCCCATCTAGTCTATTTTGGAGTCGCCATGTTCCTATTCAATCAACCGCTTCCGCCTTCTGCAAAAGCTCATCTCGAATCGCAATTCACCTTCGTGTCCGAACTTTCGAAGCAGCTTTTTACCACCGTGCAGAAGATTAATGATCTGAACATCAGTATTGCGCAAAACGTGCTGCAGGATACATTGAACAGCACTCGTGAAGTTGCCAGTGCACAGAACCCTTATGAGGCTCTGTCGATTGCCGCCGGCCAGGTGCAGCCCGCAGCAGAACGGCTGCGTGTGTACCAGCAGCATCTCACAAATATCGCAGCCAACACTCAGGTTGATCTCGCAAAAACCGCAGAAGTGCACGTGCCGGCAACCAGCCGCACTGCATCCGCCCTCGCCGACGAGGTGGCACGCCGCGCCAACGAAGATACTCAGAAAGCCACCCAGCGGCAGAAAGCAACCCTTGAAAAAATTGCCGCACCTATCGGCAAGCCGGACACAGGTAAAGGCACGACAGCTAACGTGCATTGACTACCCACAAAGACGTGTCTGCCGCAATACATTCATTCAGGTTCGCTAGCCTGAATTGCGGCAGAAGGCCCGCGTAGGCGATCGCTTACTGCAGGTGCGCTGCAACGCCAGGTTGCCGCTTCGAAGATCCTTTCCCTCGAAGCGGCAACGAAAGCCGTCTATTGTCGCCTCATCCTGAGCTGTCCACGAAATGTCAGCCCGACCGAAGCAACAGACACGGCGGCATCATTCCACAAATAACAGCAGCTAGGGAGAGAACGTTCCCGGCTGGAGAATCCGCTAGCTTGGGGGACATTGCCGATCATTAGCTTGATCTGCTACCCAGCGACAACATCGCAAATAGAGAGCAAGTTTTAGGCTCACGATAACCCTTGCTTTCGAAAAGTCAGCCGGGCGTGAACGTTGGAAAGCCGCCTTAGGCCAGCCCGCTTTCGATGAGAGTTTTCCGTCTGCCTGCGTCTGTCTCCTTACAGTTACCGCCATCTCAACAGTCGTGATCAGAACACGGTTTGCATTGAATCAATGCCTGCCCCTACTCGGCCCTCGCATGGGAAACCTTATTGACGTTCATGCAATCACATTATGGTTGACGAATGATGCGCAACCTTTCGAACGAAAATACCTATGGACCATGGCATGAAAACACCGCGTCACTTCTCGATGATTCGCGGTTTCCATCTTGCAGACTTCTTTACTTTAGGCAATGCCGCATGTGGTGTCGCTGCAGTATTTTTTGCGATGCTGTATGTTTCTACGAGATCGCAATCTTATTTGTTCGCAGCCGCCGCAATGGCGCCCCTAGCGTTTTTATTTGACGTGCTGGACGGCATGATCGCACGTTGGCGACATCAGCATTCTCCTCTTGGCCGAGAACTCGATTCCCTTGCAGACGTTATTTCGTTTGGTGTAGCACCGGCAACGCTGGGTTTTGCCGTTGGAATGCAGGGAGGATGGGACGCGGTTGCACTGATGTATTTTGTATGCTGCGGCGTTAGCAGACTGGCAAGATTCAATGTCACTGCCGAAGAACTATCGCAAGGGGGAGAAAAGGTTGCCTATTTTGAAGGGACGCCAATACCGACGAGCGTCATTATTACCGCCATCCTGGCATTTGCGGCGTTTCAAGGCCGTATAGGCGATGCACTATACGGCGGAGTATGGGACTTGGGGCCATGGAGCCTGCATCCCCTCGTACTTGTGTTTGTCGTTTCGGGAAGCATGATGATCAGCAAAACACTTCGCATCCCCAAGCCATAGCAATCACTCGCTAAGCGTTGATTGATTCCAGATGCATTAATTGCGCATCGGACGACAATCGGACAATGAGATAATCACTCAAGAAATACCAGGTCAACATCCATATCGACGGTCGCCATCCACGATGCGATAACTGCCCCATTTATCGACGAAGCAAATGGCATCGTCTGAATGACGCACTTGGGAAAGTTTAGTTTTCCGTCCCGAACGGCGGAATTTCCATGGCGGAGTCGGATCATCCTCGCTCCAGAGCCCTCGGCGATCACGGCGTGCCATCGCTTCCAATGCGGGAAGAGATAGATCGTTATTGTGTTTCGGATCCACCCAGGCAAAACCTCGTTCAACTTGTATCCGATTTGCTTCATTGCCATCGCATTGAACAACCGCGACCAATGTGCCTGCATAATCGAATTGCTTGTTTTGCAGGACGGCATTTTTTCCAAGGCAAAGCTCGGCTAGTGCTTGACGGGAAGCTTCTCCGAAAGCCTGCTTCTTTTCCGGGGCGTCAATATGCGCAAGTTTGAGAAGAACCGGGCGCTCATCCAGCAAGATGGTCATTGTGTTGCCGTCCTCAATGCTCTTGACCTTCTCTGCATATGCGACGGAAGACGTTAATAAAGTACCAATGAAGAGAAAACTCGCACTGCGATGTGATAATTTCATTTAATGCCACTGTGACATAGGCGGAGGGATCGATGTACTGTAAGAAACCCGATGCATAATTGCAACTAAATTTTTTGTCCTGTGCCAAATCCCCACAAATGGCATTTTTCCAAGGCTACCCTATCACTGCGGTTCTCCACGGGGAATAGCTGGATTGGAAGTAATTTTTTGCCAATACCTGCAAATGAAATTTGGAATGCGTGCATGTTGCAGAGTACAAAACCCGAAATTTTTAGATTCACAAAAGAATCTTTTTAAAGATTTTGAATTTTTCGGTGTAATATCTGCCCGCTGTAACAAAAAAATCCAAGCCAGGACGACGAGAGAGACAGGAACCCCGTATAGCATTGTCTTACGGGGTTTTCCTTTTTTAGATATGAGTTCGGTGAATACCTCATATCACGGAATAAAAGCGGCAATTTATTGTGCATCGCATTAAAGTGATCTTGTCTCCTCCAACTCTTCTTGAATTGGATTTGAACCCGCTCTTGTGGCGGGTTTTTTTTCGCCATGTGTTTTACCTTTTGGCGAATACCAAACTGATCTTGTTAACGTGTTCCGGACGCAAGCCTTGCAAACGCAGAACGCTGTCTCAACCGCATTGGCTATTGTCCTTGGTGGAAAACCTATTGTGCGTGATCGGATATTGACGTTCTTCTTCATGGCGCGCCCGATAAAGTTTCAGCTATAGGTCCTGAACAAGACATCGCTTGCCCGGCTTGTTCTTTACCTTGGCAGCCCATTCGTTTTTTTACCCTTTGTCATTACGACCCGAGGCGACACATGTTCGGAGAAAAGATAACTGGAAGCCAGAACAACGGCTTGCAGTTAGTTCAGTTCACCGCTCGGATGATAGAGCCTATGTCAGAGCAGGTGCATTCTTAAGGAATGCATTAAAGGTACGTAATTGATCTGTAAAAATTGCACCCATTTTGTCCAAACAACAAATGGCAAACGCCTTAGCCAAAGGGGGGACCTCCAAGCTGAACGTATTCAAGTTGAGCGCGTTTCTTGCTTTTATAAAAACTCTAGACTTTTATCGACGGGCAAGATTACGGAGGCGCCATGAAATGGGAAGGTAATCGTGAGAGCGAAAATATCGAAGATCGGCGGGGCGCTGGAGGCTTCGGAGGCGGCGGATTCGGGGGACGGTCAATAGGACTCGGTACAGTCGCCATTGCACTCGTTGCCTCCTATTTTCTTGGTGTCAATCCAATGACTGTGTTGAGCATGTTGACTGGTGGCTCGCCGGGAACATCCGTGTCTCAGCCGATGCCGACGCAAAATCCTCCTGCATCCGACCAAATGACCCGATTTGTGTCGACGGTATTGGCCGATACGGAAGATACCTGGACCGCCATCTTCAGCCAGCAGGGCGCCAACTATGCGAAGCCGCGGCTGGTCCTGTTTTCGGGCAGCACACCGACAGCTTGCGGTACAGGGCAATCGGCTATGGGTCCCTTTTATTGCCCTGGAGACCAACGCATCTATATCGACCTAAGCTTTTATCGGCTGATGCAGCAACGATTCAATGTGTCCGGCGAATTCGCGCAGGCCTACGTCATTGCGCATGAGGTCGGGCATCATGTACAGCACCTGATGGGCATCTCCGACAAGGTCCATGCCGCGCGACGCAACTCGTCGGAGGCAGAGGGCAATGCCCTGTCTGTGCGGCTTGAATTGCAAGCTGACTGCTTTGCAGGGGTATGGGCAAACCATGCCAACCGTGCGCGCAATATACTTGAAGCCGGCGATGTGGAGGCCGCGCTGAATGCCGCCAGTGCCATCGGCGATGATGCGCTCCAGCGCAAATCCCAAGGACATGTGGTGCCGGACTCCTTCACGCACGGCACGTCGGCGCAGCGGGTCCGCTGGTTTACGCAGGGCATAAAGAGCGGCCAGGTCACTGCCTGCAATACGTTTGAAGCCAAGCAGCTATAAGCATGCGCCTTCCTATACAATGCCGGCTTTCCCGATGAATCGCTCTACATGTCCTTTGCCCCCACTCTCGCCTTGCTCCGGGCTTCGCTCGACGCATTAAAAGCGAAACAGACGAGCCTGAACGAATTTTGCCGAACATGGCGCGGCCAGACAGCCTTGCTGACCGCCCTTCCCGACCGCTATGCGCAAGTCATGGAGGATCTGCTGGGAAGGATGGAAGCCGGCAGCCTGTTTACCGAAGAAAGCTGCTCGTTCAGCCAGGAAGATCTGCAGGCCAATCTAGCCGTCTGGCTCGACAAGGCGGAACAAACGCTGGAGAAGTTGCAATGACACGTATTCAAGCCATTGATTTCACCGTGGAAGGCGAGTATGTCGAATTGAATCAGCTTCTAAAGCTGGTTGGGATTGCCGATAGCGGAGGTGCGGGCAAGGCCATCGTCGCGCGAGGGGAAGTGTTTGTCGACGGACAGGTGGAAATGCGCAAAACCTGCAAGGTCCGGCCGGGTCAGATGGTAAGCCTGGGCCATATCCGCATCAGATTGTTGGCGGGATGACTACAAGCCGACTGCAAGCCGTTCCCGCTGAAACTGCGTGCGCTCAGCCTTCCCCGTCTTCCTTTTCTCCCTGCTGTTTCGCCCAGCGTTCCGCCCAACGCTGGAGGGGCATTAATGCATCGAGCAATTCCCTCCCCTGCCGGCTGAGCGCATAACCGGCGGGCTCTTCCAGTATCACGATATCCGAGTCGCGCAATTCACGCAGCCGTTGATTGAGAACGGTGGGCGACATGTCGTCGCAATGCTCACGCAGCTCCCGAAAGGTAAGAGGACGGTCGCGCAGTTCCCAAAGGATGCGCAATACCCAGCGCCTGCCAAGCAAATCAAGCAAAGCCATGACGGGCCGGCCTGTCCGCGAACCGCGAACAGACATTCCAGGTTTGATCGAAGCCATAATTTCCCGCTACTGAATGTGTAGCAATATGCTACAGTAAACGTAGCATGCAGTCCATATGCTGCGCGCCCAGGCCGTATCCGAGAAGCGTCGAGCGGTTCGGATTTGAGTTAAGCACCGCAGGTGCGGATGCAGACACGGACCCAACTGCAGCCTATCGAATACAGCCTGGAACGGATTGCGGTGGGTGCACGGAAGAATCGATTTGCACTGGGAGGCGGCATATCAAGGCGAGAAAAACGCCGTTTCGCGGACCACATCATCGCCAGACAACGTAACCATGCGCCAGACACGCCGATGCAATCTTCTATTCACCCACAATCCGCTCTATTACCCTGCCTGCTTACTAAAGGAGAAATGATGTTGGAATCCGCCACCGATCCTAGACTTGCTCCATTCAATGGTCCTTATGATGCTGCAGTAGCTGACGCTCTGGCTCGCGCCATGCCTCCGGGGCAAGCGCCGCTCAAGCTGTTTCGCACCATGTCGCATAGCCCGAGAGTACTGACACGGATGTTCGCCGGCAGCTTCCTCGACAAGGGCCCGCTGACCTTGCGTCAGCGCGAGCTGATCATTCTCCGCACCTGCGCTCGATGCAATTCCGAGTATGAATGGGGAGTTCACGTCGCCTTTTTCGCAGGCAAGGCGGGCCTGAGCGGCGATGAGATCCGCGCTAGCCGCGAACCGCTGTATACATCATGGAGTAAAAGCGACGGCCTGCTGCTGAGACTGGTTGATGAGCTGCATGATCGTGCACAGGTCAGCGACGAATTATGGAAGGGGCTTCACGAAGAATTCAGCGCCGAACAACTGCTTGAGCTGGTTGCGCTTACGGGCTACTACCATACCATCTCTTTCATGACGAACGCTTTTCGGATCGAGAAGGAAAGCTTTGCACCGGGCTTTGCTCCCTAAAACTGCTTCTCGTGTTCGACGCCTCCTCCCTTGAAAGAGGTCAAAACAAAAGGCCGCAATGCGGCCTTTTCTTTGGGGGCAATCATCGAGCAGGATACCTCGATGTTGCTCAGGGCAATGCTTTACACTGTCGCGGCCTGGGGTGAGGCTGGCGTGAACTGGCTCGCGGCGTTGGCGAGATTCGTTTCGAATGCCTGAACCGCCTGCTTGGCTGTCTTGTTGAATTGTTCGTAGCCTGCAGCTGCATTGCCGAATGCGGTTCGCAGTATGGCCACGGCATTTTCCGAGCCTGGTGGCGCATTCTTTGCGGCCTCGTCGACAAATTGTCCGACTTGGCGACTGAAGTCCGCGAACTGCCGCTCCGCGGCGCGGGAAACCTCTGCCTGCATCCCGCTTGCAATATTGGCCAGATGGCCGTTATAGGCGACTGCCTTGTCCAGTGCGGGCTTCGCTTGCGCGTTGATAAGCGCGACGAACTGTTGCGGATCCTTCGCCTCCAGCAACTGCCGGGTTGTTGCCGACGACTCGTCGAGAGACGCCTTCGCAGCCGTCAGATTAAGTGTCCACAGCTTCTCCATGCTTTCGAGCGCTTTGCCGCTCAAGGCAGTGTACAAGTTCAGACTGGATTCGATATTGGCTTTGGCTGCTTGGGAAATGGCGTCTTGGGATGGGAACATGTTATCTCCTAGAATAGGGCTCGATAGACCACAGAGAGCATGGAAAAGTTGCGGGTGTTGTGCATTGCAACAGCCGCCTATTTTAAGGACGCTTGATGCCGCCATCAAGGATGTTCTTGTGCAATGCGGGAGCGTGAGCTCAGGCTTTTTCCTGGTGGTCTTTATTGCTTCAGATCGCGATCGTTGGAGCATGAAAGCCGAACGCCAGCACATGACCGCTACCTCCATGAAATTCTCAAATCAGCTAAGATAAATCACATGGCCAACCTCAGGCGGCGAACGTCGTGCCGCTTCAACCTGCGTCGTCGCGAAACGCACGATGTGCGGTGAGCAATAACCGGATTGATCAAGATGAATAACGACCCTCACCATGCGCGGCTTTATTATCTCTTTGGTCCGAACAATACGCCGCAGCGCGGCTCATGGCTGAGCAGATTTCCGGCCGGCATATTTGCCATCTCTGTCGGATTATTCGGATTGGTTGCTGCATGGCGCCGCGCGGCCGCATCCGGTTGGAGCGGCGCTGCCACGATCAGTGAAATGATCCTTTATCTCGCCCTGACGATCTGGGTCATATCAACGCTCCTCTATGCACTCAAATGCAAGCGCCATGCACAGGCCGTACTGGACGAGTTTCGCCACCCCGTGCAAGGCTCGCTCCAGTCGCTGATTCCCTTGTCTGCCCTGCTGGCGGTGATTCTTCTGCAGCACCCGGAGCAAGGCATCTGGTTGCTATGCTGTATTGGCGCGTTGCTACTGAACGGCCTGATCGCGGGCCGGACAATTTACCTGCTTGCGACTGGCCAATTGCCGCGCAACGCCGTTACGCCAGCTTTGTACTTGCCTGTCGTAGGAGGCTTTCTGGTGGGGGCCATGGCACTGGCTGTCCTGCATTATGATGAATGTGCGGCACTGCTATTCAGCACCGGCCTTTCCGGTTGGGCGATCCTTGAAATGCGCGTTCTCGGTCAATTGTTTGAAGGCCCGATGCCTGAACCGCTGCGGGCAACCATCGGCATAGAACTGGCGCCGCCGGCCGTCGCGACCTTGTCGGCAGCGACTCTTTGGCCGAGTCTGCCGTCCCAGGCGATCATGCTAGGCATTGGCCTGACGGTGATTCCGTTTGTGAGCGTCTTCGCGCGTTATCGCTGGTGGAGCCGGATTCCCTTCGCGATTGGATTCTGGTCATTCTCCTTTCCGGTGGCCGCCTTCGCTAGTGTCGTGCTTGAGGCAAGCCAGCGTGGGGGCTGGCCATCATGGATCGGCATGCTGGCCCTGTTCGCAGCGACCGCCGTGATCGCCTGGCTTCTGCTGCGCACCGCGATACTACTGGTACGCGGGCGGCTTCTGCCGTAGTAGATTTTGAGAGGTTATGAGGAGACTATCGGGATTCAATGCCCATCCCAAATCATGAGATGAGTTACGGCGGGCATAGCGGGCACCAGAGCCTGTTCACACTTGATCCGGGAGATGCGTACCCACCATAACGCGCACTGGTGGCGTTACAAGGGAACGGCGAGCCCTCCTTGCCGCAGCGCCGCTACGACGCGTCGTTGTGCCTGGCCCTGCAACGCCTACGGCGCCTTCGCGCTTCCGGATGCAGTGTGAACAAGCCCTAGTGGGGCTTGCCAGGCTGATGGGTTGGGATGGATACGGTGTCAACAGTGCTCGCGTATGTCCGTACGTAGGCACTCCGGCTCTTCAACGCAATTCCGAACCGCTCGTGACGCTTATCCAACCCAGCAACCTAGCGCTGCAAGGTTTCAGTACGCCTGCTGGATCGCCGTTCAACGGAATGCGACGATACGCAGAATTCGAGGTTGGTGATGCCAATTGCCCCTGGCGGACCCGCCACGAAATCGAAGCCGCTTTTGACAGGAAACAGGCAGTCATCGCGCAGGATAAGATCGGTATGACAGTTTGGCGTGGGCGAATACAGGTGTTCCTTGATGGCATCCCAGATGGGCGGTGTTACCCAGCCATAGAGATAGAGCTGGTTTGGGTAAAGTGAACTGTCCGAGTCGAGATAACCCTTCTGGTTTTTTTGCAGCGGAGGTTGCTCAGGTGTCGAGTTGACGACCGCAAGATCTACCGACCCCTCGCCGATAGGATAGGCTTCCTCGTTCTGATACGAAGTATAGGCAAGGCGGAGATGCCATCTGCAGATGAGCGCGATCTTCTTTTCCATTCCGACCTTTTCAGTCGCCATGGACAGCCCGTCGGTGACGGTCAGCTGGGTACACATGATCTGACCGATCAGTGTCGGCTCCAGCCGCCTGAAATCCTCGAGATTCTCATGCAGGTTCCAGAACAGCCATTTGACGCGTTCGCCCTCGGTCATGTCCGGCAGGTCGGAGATGGTCTTGCTTCCATGCGACTCGATCGTCCGCATGACGTCCTTGCGCATCTTTTCATGCGCCTCATCAATTTCCGCACCAAACCGATGGATGTAATCGCTCCGCATAAACCTCTCCGAAAAAACGCTGCTGGATAACTCAGTGTAGGACTCAATTTCCAAATGAACAGGGGTGTCGGCACGTGCAGCGACAATGCTTGCAGCGATGTCAACAATCCTGGCGGATAGAGTTTTATCCTGCCTGTAAGTTCATGGTTCCGGCGAGATTACGGCATTCCCGCAAACAGGCCGGATATTTCGGGCATGTTCAAGGGACGGACAAGGGCCGGTATCGGATAGTATCGGCCATCCAACCTGTCCCGAATGACCGAAATCAAGAAAGCAAACCATGCCGAGCCTGATCTATATTGCCGACCCGATGTGCTCCTGGTGTTATGGCTTTAGTGCTGAACTGAAGGCCCTGCTCGATGGCTTGCCGGGTCTTCGGCTCGACATTATCGTCGGCGGACTGCGCGCCTATAACACTGCGTCGATGGACGATGCCCTAAAGGCCAAGTTGCAGAACCATTGGAAACAGGTTGGCGAGCGTACCGGGCTGACACTGGCACCGGCAGCGACGGAGAGGAAGGACTTCATCTACGACAGCGAACCCGCCTGCCGCGCCGTGGTCGCTACACGCCTGCTCGCGCCCGCTGCATGCCTTGCGGTATTCGAGGCGATCCAGACGGCGTTCTATGCCGAAGGCAAGGATGTGACGCAGACCGGAATACTTTGCGACATCGCGGCCAAGGCCATCTCGGCGGCCGGCATTCCGATGGACCAGGAAGCATTCCATGCCACATTCAAGTCCGAAGCCGCCGTCATGGCGACGTATCAGGACTTCGAGCAGACCAAGCGTTGGGAGATCACAGGTTTTCCGACGCTTGTTCTTGAGCGGGACGGTGCACTCGACCTGGTGACATCCGGTTACGTCACCATGCCGGAACTCGTCGAACTGATGCAGGCCCTGGTTGACGCTGAAACGGAAACCACCGCCCCTGCCTGAAGAACACGGGGCGTTGGCAGGCATACTCCTTTTCCTGCCCAGTCTTGTCGAGACCAGGAATAAATAAACCCTGACCGCTACAGCGGATCAGGGTTTTTTATTGGCAGCCGTATATCAGTGACCGGAGTCGATCAATGCATGTGCTGTCCGCCGTTGATGGCGATGTTGGCGCCGGTCAGGAAGGCAGCCTCATCCGATGCGAGATAGGCGACCAATCCCGCAACTTCTTCCGGTTTGCCCAGGCGTCCCATCGGGATCTGCGGAATGATCTTTGATTCCAGGACTTCCGACGGGATGGCCATCACCATCTTGGTGCCGATATAGCCCGGCGAAATGGTATTGACGGTCACGCCCTTGCGCGCCACTTCAAGCGCCAGCGCCTTGGTGAAGCCATGCATGCCGGCCTTTGCCGCAGAGTAGTTGGTCTGGCCGAATGCGCCCTTCTGTCCATTCACCGATGAGATGTTGATGATTCGGCCCCAGCCGCGTTCCATCATGCCATCGCATACCGGCTTGGTCATGTTGAACACGGAATCGAGATTGGTCTTCATCACCGCATCCCAGTTGACCTTGTCCATTTTTTTGAAAGTCATGTCGCGCGTGATGCCGGCATTGTTCACCAGCACATCCACCGGGCCGATTTCGTCGGTGATTGTCTTGATGCAAGCCACTGCGGAGTCGTAGTCGGAGACGTCACATGGATAGGCTCGGAACTTGTAGCCCTGCGATTCCATCGACGCCAGCCAGTCCTGCGCCTTGGTATTGCCGGGTGAATAGGTCGTGACGACCTGATAACCGAGTGCCGCCATCTTGATGCAGATTGCCTCTCCCAGACCACCCATGCCACCGGTAACTAATGCGACTCTTGCCATGTTGTTATCTCTCTCTATTGTGAGTTAGAACGAATGCACTGCCTTGCAACACACTGCCGAAAACTAGCGTTCGATGGCCAGCGCCACGCCCATGCCGCCGCCGATGCAGAGGCTGGCAAGTCCGCGTTTTGCATCACGCCGGATCATTTCATGGATCAGAGTCACCAGAATACGGCAGCCCGACGCACCGATCGGATGGCCGATGGCGATGGCGCCTCCATTGACGTTGATCTTGCTGGTATCCCAGCCCATCTCCTTGTTGACACCGATGGCCTGCGCCGCGAAAGCTTCATTGATCTCCATGAGATCGACTTCCTCATGCGTCCAGCCGGCCTTGCGCAGACACAGCTGCGAAGCAGGCACCGGCCCCATGCCCATGATGGTGGGATCGACGCCGGCGGAGGAATAGGCGCGGATGCGGGCCAGCGGCTTCAATCCGAGCTGATCGGCCTTCTTGGCCGACATCATGATCACCGCGGCGGCGCCGTCGTTGATGCCGGAAGCGTTGCCGGCGGTCACCGTGCCGTCCTTGGCAAATGCGGGACGCAGTGCCGAAAGGGCCTCGAGCGTCACACCGGGCTTGATGAATTCATCGGTATCGAAAACGATCGAACCTTTTTTCGAGGGGATTTCAAACGGAATGATTTCATCCTTGAACTTGCCCGCCTTCTGCGCCGCTTCCGCCTTGTTCTGGGAAGCAGTGGCGAACTCATCCTGTTCCTGGCGCGAGACGCCGTATTTCTTGGCGACGTTTTCTGCGGTGACGCCCATGTGGTACTGGTTATAGACATCCCACAAGCCATCGACAATCATGGTGTCCACCAGTTTGGCGTCGCCCATGCGGAATCCGTCGCGAGAATTGTTGAGCACATGTGGCGACGCGCTCATGTTTTCCTGGCCGCCCGCAATGACGATCTCGGCATCGCCGCACATGATTGCCTGCGCTGCCAGATGGGTTGCCTTCAGGCCGCTTCCGCATACCTTGTTGATGGTCATTGCAGGCACCATGTCGGGCAGGCCGGCGCGGATCACGGCCTGCCGAGCAGGATTCTGCCCGACGCCCGCAGTCAGCACCTGGCCCAAAATGACCTCGCTGACCATTTCCGGTGCAATGCCTGTCTTGGCAATAAGGGTTTTAATTACATGCGCGCCCAGGTCCGACGCTGCGGTCTTCGCCAGCGTTCCACCGAATTTACCCACGGCGGTACGTCCCGCAGCGACGATAACGACATCACTCATTGCAACTCCTCTCCAAGACAAAACAGAATAAAAACTTATTTAAATTGCATTGCGCGGGCAAAGCGCATTGATAAAAGAGTCAGAGTTTCATCATAACGTTGAGGTAAATCATGCCGATTGATCTGGATCAATCCCCTCCAAGCGGAAAATGCACGCACTGCTGATTCTTATGATTCTTTTTGCCATGCTAACGTGCCCGGCTTTTGCAATATAGCAAGTTTTGAGCCAATCATGAAGAAAAAGGGCGAACCGGCTACGGGGCTTTACCTTTCAATACGCGGCTGCGCTTCACCAAGACCTGTTCATACTTGATTCGGGAGTGTGAAGGTGCCGTAAGCCTTGCAGGGCCAGGCACGAGGACGCGTCGTAGTGGTGCTACGGCAAGGACGACTCGGCGTCCCCTTGTAACGCTGCCATGCGACGCCTACAGTGCCTTCCGGGAGAGTTTCCACCGTAACGCGCGCTGGCGGCGTTGCATCGCTGGCAAAGGGGCCAGCCTATGCGTCGTCACCGCTACCGCCTCCGCCAACACGCGTTATGGTGCGAACGCATCTTTCGGATCAAGGGTGGACAGGCCCTAGGCTTCATCAATCAATTTCTGAAGAATCTGAAGCGTATCGAACCCTGCCCTCGCCTGATCTTCGCTCAGCCGGCCGACGGTTTCCGCACGCAATTGATTAATGGCGGCATTGATGCGCACCACGACGCGTCTTGCCTTGGGGGTAAGACGCACCATCTTGACGCGCGCATCCTCCGGAGGCGCAATCCGCGTGACCCAAGCTTCGTCCTCAAGTTGCTTGACGAGGCGGGTGACGGTCGGCGGCTCGATGCCAAGCATGCGCGCCAGATCCGATTGGGCAAGTCCGCCTTCAATGCGGGAGAGATAGAGCAAGGCAGTCCAGCGCGACTGGCTCAAGCCGGTCGGCTTCAGGCGCTGCGTCACCTTGTCGCGCCAGGCGCGGCTGACATCGCCAATGGCCACCCCGAATTTTTCCTGGATGGTGCCCTGCGCCTGCATCTCGACAAGTTTCGTCAGTGGTTTCATGGTGCCCATGCAAGCGATTTTAGCTCATATGCCAGAATAGTTTGCATAGCTAACTATTTTGGACCATGGGCTTCATCCTGCCCTGCATGCCGCCTTGAAGGCGTTGCGGAGCTTGTTTCCGTTCTTCATGGAGAAACCTTTTCCCGTTACTGTTCTTGTGCTGCTGTTCTCTCCGATTTCGAGCGCCAGCTGGCGCGGCCGCCACCTCCTAGGCAAAGGCTTCATTTCGCAAGGCGCAGTTGATACGGTGCAAAGCCAAGTCGACAGCGCACGTGCAACCTTGTAGACCGACCAGGCCGCCATCAATGCTGCGCGACTGGCTTTGAGCTACACGTATAGCCGCGGGAGTTCCTCGGGATGCGCTCGCGACGTCAGCAGCGATTTCCGGCTCAAATGCCTGCCGGAATCGCTGCGTATCAACCGTGACAATGCCAACCTGCTCGGGGTACTGATGCAGGACCTGCGTAGCGCCCCAGGAAAAACGCGAGACGGGAAACCGGCGCCGCCCGGGCGCCGCAAGGCCAGCTTACAGACGGCGCAGGCGCTCGACCAGTTCCAGCAGACGTGGCTTGACTTCGTTGAGCAGGAAGTCGGGAGAGAGATTGAACGAGGGACCTCCGCAATTGATGCTCAGGATGGAGGTGCCGTTGGTGGGCCGGAAAGCGACGGCAATGGCATTGACATCATGCTGCCAGTCACCGAACGAGGTGCAGCAGCCGATGCGGTGGTATTCCTCGACCGAACGCGCGACTCCCTCCTCGATGGCGGGCCATTTGAGTTCGTCGAGTTCGCGCACGCGTTCCAGGATATCGCTGCGCTCGCTGTTGGATGTTTCCGCCAGATAGGCACGGCCCATGGCGGTCTGTGCGATCGGGATGCGCGCGCCGACGTCCAGCCGCAAGGTCAGCGCGGCCTGGCTGCGGCAGTTTTCGATATAGATCATGCTGAGACGGTCGCGCATGCCGAGCGACACGGTGGCATGGGAAAAGTCGGCCAGCTCCTGCATGTAAGGACGCGCATACTGGCGGATGTCGAGCTTGGACAGCATCGCGCTGCCCAGTGCCAGGCTGGCGGTGCCGAGCCGGTATTTGCCGACTTGCTCGTCATACTGCAGATAGCCGAGCTTGGTCAGCGTATAGGTCAGGCGCGAAACCGTCGACTTCGGCAGCTTTGCCCTTTCGGCAAGTTCCTGGTTGCCGAGCATCTTTTCTCCGGAACGAAAGCAGGACAGCAACTCCAGGCCGCGCGCCAGCGCGGTGACGAAATGGCGGTCTTCCTTGGCGTTGGACTGCTTTGCCGCCGGCATGTCTTCTTCGTTGATGTCGTTGACGTCGTCCATGGCATCTCGTTTCAATTGCGGTCGCCTTCCTCATCCAGTGTTACGGGCGGCTTGCGAGGTGTAGCCGCGACGATTGGTAAATAGCTGCTTCACGGCATTATCCGACATCGCGCTGCCAAAGCAAAATCAATGAATTCGATTCCATGGCTTGCGCCCGGGGAAGGATGCATTTCAGGCATGCACCTCCGGCATGCTCTTCAAACATGCATCTGCTGCGCCCGCTGCTGTAATTCCTTCTTCAGGATCTTGCCCGTGGCAGCTGCCGGCAGCTGTTCGAGAACGATGACATCGGAAGGAACCTTGTACGGCGACAAGTTGGCCTTCAGATGCGCACGCAGCGCTTCCATGTCGATGGTGCTGCCTTGCGCGCATTCCACAAACGCCACCACCTCCTCGTTGCCCTCGACGGTGCGGCCAACGACCGCGGACTGCACCACGTCGGGATAGGCGTTCAATACCTGCTCCACTTCGATCGGGTAGACGTTGAAGCCCGAGCGGATGATCAGCTCCTTGCTGCGGCCGACAATGGCGATCGCGCCATCATCCTGCTGGCAGGCCAGATCGCCGGTACGCAGCCAGCCGTCCGGCGTGACCGCCTCGGCAGTCAGTTCCGGCGCGCGGTAATAGCCTTTCATCACGTTCGGACCGCGTACCCACAATTCGCCGACACCCTCGCTGTCCTGGTCGGCGCCATGCAGCAGGATTTCGACGCCGGGAATGGCCTGGCCGACCGAGCAGTCGGCGCGGGGCGCATCCAGGCGGGTCTGGCAGATGGACGGCGAGGCTTCGGTCATGCCGTAGCCGTTCTGGAGGATCAGGCCGAAGGTTTTTTCGAATGCTTCCTTCAGCGGCATGGTCAGAGGAGCGCCGCCCGACTGGGCAACGCGCAGCGCGGGTGCGCGTAGCGCCACCCCGTTGCTTTCTCCCCATTCAAGCAGTTTCGCGTACATCGCGGGCGCGCCATGCATCACGGTAATGCCCTCGTTGGCAAGCGCATGCGCCAGCGTTTCGGGCTGGTAGCGCGCCACGAGATGAAGCGATGCGCCGCCAAGCAGTGCGGCAACCAGCAGCGCCGACAGTCCGTAGACATGGGACAGCGGGAGCACGCCGTAAATGACATCGGTCGGCACCAGCTTGCGCATGCGGCAATTATTGGCCCCAATGAACAGGAGATTGGCATGGGTCAGCATGACGGCTTTCGGCGCACCGGTCGTGCCCGAGGTATAGACCATCGCGGCTACCTGTTTCGCGCCGTCTTCCTCCACCGGTTCGGGCTGCGTGCCCTCGTTCAGCGGTCCGAGCATCAATGACCCAATGGCCGGCCACTCGACCGTCTTCGCGCCGCGCTGTTCGCCATGGGCCCTGGCCTGTGACGAGACAGCGCTGAAGTACAGCGCGATACGGGCGCCGGAATGGGACAGGAAATTGTCGATCTCGCGTGCCGACAGGCGTGCGTTGACCGTCGCCGACCAGGCCTGCAGCCGGCTGACGGCAAGGATGCATACCGCCAGGGAAACGCAGTTCTCGGCCACCAGCAGGACCCGGTCGCCGGCGCGCACCCCGGCATCCTGCAGTTTGCCGGCCGCCTCGTCGACCGCTGTAGCCAGTTCTCCGTAGGAAAGCCGGCGTTCGCTATCCGCAAGCGCGATCTTGTCCGGATAACTGGCGGTCCAAGTCAGGAAAACCTCATGGATTCGGCAAGGGCTGCCCGGCTGGTTGACGGTATGGTTCATGACATCTTCCTCAATTACATGGCATGCAAGGACGTCCGCCTCGTATTGCCTGTCGTGCAAGCCGAAATAGTGGCATACAGCAAATTGAAATGCAATCGAAATGCGGAATAATGTTCCACTGTGCAGTTCAACAATGCATGAAGCTAATGACAACCAAACAGCTGACCCAGATTTCTGGCAACTTTTCCTGGCGACACATTAAATTCCTTGAATTAAGTCCAAGGCAATCGACGGCGAGACGGGAAGCGATTTCTTGACATCATGTAGGCAAACACATACAGTGCCGTTTTAAGGATTTTTCTTCTGCACTGCAGAACTTTATTCCAAATCTGAGGAGATAAGGATGGAGACAGGATCACGGCCGGCGCCGACTTCGCCGGATTTGATCATCGGGCTGGTCGGCTGCGGCATCATGGGAAGGGGAATCGCGCAGATCGCCGTGCTGTCAGGCGCCCGCGTGCGCCTGCACGACGGCCGGGAAGGCGCCGCCGCGGCGGCGCGGGACGAACTGATTGCCACCTTCGGCAAGCTCGTCGAAAAGGGCAAGCTGGATGGAGCCGCGGCACAGCAGGCCGGCGAACGGCTTGCCGCGTGCAAGGGCCTGGACGACATGGCGGACTGCCATGTGATCGTCGAAGCCATCGTGGAAAATCTCGATGCCAAGAAGGCACTGTTCGCTTCCCTCGAAGGCATCGTTTCCACCGACGCCATCCTCGCTACCAATACCTCTTCCCTGCCTGTCACCGCGATCGCCGCCGGCCTCAAGCATCCGGAGCGCGTCGCCGGTTTCCACTTCTTCAATCCGGTGCCATTGATGAAGATCGTGGAAGCCATCGGCGGCTTCCTGACCGCGCCCGCGGTGGTGGATTACCTGCTCGCGCTCGGCAAGCATTGGGGCCATACCGCAGTGCGGGCCAAGGATACGCCCGGCTTCATCGTCAATCATGCGGGGCGCGGATACGGCACCGAAGGCTTGCGCCTGCTGGCTGAAGGCGTCGCATCGGTGCCGGCGCTGGACAACATCCTGCGCGACACCGCCGGCTTCCGCCTTGGTCCGTGCGAGCTGCTGGACCTGACCGGCCTCGACGTCTCCCATCCGGTGATGGAGTCGATCTACCACCAGTACTATGAAGAGCCGCGCTTCCGTCCGCAGGTGCATACCCGCCAGATGCTGACCGCGGGCGCGCTCGGCAAGAAGGTGGGCCACGGTTTCTATCGCTACGGCGCCGACGGCAAGAAGGAAGCCGTCGCGGAACCGGCGCAGCCTACCGCCAAGGCAACCAGTGCCTGGCTTAGCCAGGAACGTCCGGAACTGGCCGAGCGCATCGCGGTGCTGATCGCCGCCGCCGGCATTCCGCTGGAATCGGGCGAGCGCCCCAGCGATTCCGCGCTGTGCATCGTGACCCCGCTCGGCGAAGACGCCACCACCTGCTGCGTGCGTGAAAACCTGGATGCGCGTCGCACGGTGGGCGTGGAAGCGCTGTTCGATGCCAGCCGCCGCCGTGTGGTGATGACGACGCCGGCCACCGATGCGCAGTATCTGGCAATGGCCTGCGGCCTGTTCGGCGCCACCGGTACCCCGGTCAGCGTCATCCGCGACAGCGCCGGACTGGTCTCGCAGCGCGTGGTCGCGCATATCGTCAATATCGCCTGTGAAATCGCGCAGCAGGGCATCGCCGATCCGCAGGACATCGACCGCGCGGTGACGCTGGGCCTCGGCTATCCGCTCGGCCCTCTCGCCTGGGGCGACCAGCTCGGCCCGCGCACCGTGCTTGCCATCCTGAAGAATCTTGAACAGCAAACCGGCGACAGCCGCTACCGCCCCAGCCCCTGGCTGCAGCGTCGCGCCCTGCTCGGCCTCTCACTACATCACAAGGAGATCTGATCCATGCTCGACGCTTACATTTACGATGGCCTGCGTTCCCCCATCGGCCGCCATGGCGGCGCTCTGGCAGCGGTGCGTCCCGATGACCTGGCGGCCGAAGTCATGCGCGCCGTGGTCGCCCGCAATCCCTGGAAACCGGAACAGATCGAAGACGTGATCCTTGGCGACACCAACCAAGCCGGCGAGGATTCGCGCAACGTCGCCCGCAATGCCCTGCTCGCCGCCGGCCTGCCGGTGACCGTCGCCGGACAGACCGTCAACCGGCTGTGCGCCAGCGGCCTTGCCGCCATCATGGATGCAGCCCGTGCCGTCACCTGCGGCGAAGGCGAGCTGTATCTGGCCGGCGGCGTGGAAAGCATGAGCCGCGCTCCCTTCGTCGTCGCCAAATCCGAATCCGCATTCAGCCGCGACTTCAAGGTATTCGACACCACCATCGGCGCCCGCTTCCCCAATCCCAAGGTCACCAAGGAATTCGGCGGCCACACCATGCCGGAAACCGGCGACAACGTGGCCCATGAATTCGGCATCACCCGCGAGCAGGCCGATGCCTTCGCGCTGGCATCGCAGATGAAATACCACGCCGCGCTGCAGGATGGTTTCTACACCGGCGAAATCCATCCGATCAGCGTGCCGACCGGCCGCAAGACGCCGCCGGTACTGGTCGACAAGGATGAGCATCCGCGCCCCGAAACCACCGCCGCGACACTCGAAAAGCTCAAGCCGCTGTTCGAAGGCGGCGTCGTCACGGCCGGCAATGCGTCGGGCATCAATGACGGTGCAGCGGCTCTCCTGATCGGCAGCCGTGCCGTCGGCGAGCAGGCCGGCAAGGCGCCGATGGTGCGCATCCTGTCGGCGGCGGTTGCCGGCGTCGAGCCGCGCGTCATGGGCATCGGCCCTGTCTATGCGATCCGCAAGGCGCTGCAGCGCGCCAACCTGTCGCTGGCCGACATGGACATCATTGAAATCAATGAAGCCTTCGCCAGCCAGGTGCTCGGCTGCCTGAAGCTGCTGGAGATCGATTTCAACGACAGCCGCGTCAATCCCAACGGCGGCGCCATCGCCATCGGCCATCCGCTCGGCGCATCCGGTGCCCGCCTGGCCCTGAGCGCCAGCCGCGAACTCGCCCGCCGCAACGGCCGCTATGCGGTCGTCAGCCTGTGCATCGGCGTCGGCCAGGGCCTGGCCGTCGTTATCGAAAAAGTCTAAGCAAAGTCCACGCATTCAAGATCGGAGACCATCATGTCCAGCCACAAAGTTCAATTCCACTGGGACGACCCGCTGCTGCTGAACGAGCAGCTCACCGCCGACGAACGCGCCGTCCGCGAAGCCGCCAACGCCTATTGCCAGGACAAGCTGCAGCCGCGCGTGCTCGAAGCCTTCCGCCATGAAACCACCGACCCGGCCATCTTCCGCGAGATGGGCGAACTCGGCCTGCTCGGCCCGACCATTCCCGAACAGTACGGAGGGCCCGGCCTGAACTACGTGTCCTACGGCCTGATCGCCCGCGAGGTCGAACGCGTCGATTCCGGCTACCGCTCGATGATGAGCGTACAGTCCTCGCTGGTCATGGTGCCGATCTTCGAATTCGGCAATGAAGAGACAAAACAGAAGTACCTGCCCAAGCTGGCCACCGGCGAATGGATCGGCTGCTTCGGCCTGACCGAGCCGAACCACGGCTCCGATCCCGGCTCCATGGTCACCCGTGCCAGGAAAGTCGACGGCGGCTACTGCCTGACCGGCAGCAAGATGTGGATTTCCAACTCCCCGATCGCCGATGTGTTCGTGGTCTGGGCGAAGGATGACGAAGGCGCGATCCGCGGCTTCGTGCTGGAAAAGGGCTGGAAGGGGCTGAGCGCACCGGCCATCCACGGCAAGTTCGGCTTGCGCGCCTCGATCACCGGCGAAATCGTGATGGATGAAGTGTTCTGCCCGGAAGAGAACGCCTTCCCGGAAGTGCGCGGCCTGAAGGGCCCGTTCACCTGCCTCAATTCCGCCCGCTACGGCATTGCCTGGGGCGCGCTCGGCGCCGCCGAATCCTGCTGGCATACCGCACGCCAGTATGTGCTCGACCGCAAGCAGTTCGGCAAGCCGCTGGCCGCCAACCAGCTGATCCAGAAGAAGCTGGCCGACATGCAGACCGAGATCACCATGGGCCTGCAGGGCTGCCTGCGCCTGGGGCGCATGAAGGACGAAGGCACCGCCGCCGTGGCCATCACCTCGATGATGAAGCGCAATTCCTGCGGCAAGGCGCTGGACGTGGCGCGCATGGCGCGCGACATGCTGGGCGGGAATGGCATTTCGGACGAATTCGGCGTGATCCGCCACATGGTCAACCTGGAAGTCGTCAACACCTATGAAGGCACGCACGACATCCATGCGCTGATCCTGGGCCGCGAGCAGACCGGCATTGCCGCCTTCTGATCATTCGGATCGGCGGCGCTCCAAGGCTAAACAAAAACACCAGAGGCACACATGGACCTTAATTTCTCTCCCGAAGAACTTGCGTTCCGCCAGGAAGTGCGCGAGTTCGTCGCCAGCTCCCTGCCGGCGGATATTCAGCACAAGGTGCTCAACGGCCTGGTCCTGCACAGCGAAGACTACATCCGCTGGCAGAAGATCCTGCATGCCAAGGGCTGGGGCGGCTCCGGCTGGCGCAAGGAGTTCGGCGGCACCGGCTGGAGCGCCGGACAGCAATACATCTTCGAGGAGGAATGCGCCGCCGCCGGCGCGCCGCGCATGGTGCCCTTCGGCCTGAAGATGGTCGCTCCCGTCATCATGCAATACGGCTCGCCGGCGCAGCAGGAACGCTTCCTGCCGAAGATCCTGGCCGCCGACGAATGGTGGTGCCAGGGCTATTCGGAGCCGGGCTCCGGCTCCGACCTGGCCTCGGTCAAGACGCGCGCCGTGCTTGAAGGCGACCATTACGTCGTCAACGGCCAGAAAACCTGGACCACGCAGGGCCAGTATGCGGACTGGATTTTCTGCCTGGTGCGCACCGATGCCGAAGTCAAGCCGCAGCGCGGCATCTCCTTCCTGCTGATCGACATGAAGACGCCCGGCATCACCGTGCGCCCGATCATCACGATGGACGGCGCCCATGAAGTCAATGAAGTCTGGTTCGAGAACGTGCGCGTGCCGGTGGAAAACCGCGTCGGCGAAGAGAACGCCGGCTGGACCTATGCGAAATTCCTGCTCGGCCACGAGCGCACCAACATTGCCGGCATCGGCATCGCCAAGCGCGAGATCGCGCGCCTCAAGCGCATCGCCACGCTGGAAACCAAGAACGGCAAGCCGCTGATCAAGGACCCGATGTTCGCCTCGCGCATCGCCCAGGTCGAAATCGACCTGACCGCGCTGGAGATCACCAACCTGCGCGTGCTGTCGGCGGAAGCCGCGCACCGGGCGCCGGGACCCGAAGCCTCGATCCTGAAGATCAAGGGCACCGAGATCCAGCAGGCCATCACGGAACTGCTGGTGCAGGCGGTGGGCACCTATGCGCTGCCGCTGCGCCGCGACGCCATGGCCGCCGGTTACCAGGGCGATGCGGTGGGGCCGTTCTATGCGACGCCGCTGGCCGCCAATTACCTGAACATGCGCAAGCTGTCGATCTACGGCGGCTCGAACGAAATCCAGAAGAACATCATCTCGCAGATGATCCTTGGCCTGTAGGAGCACCCAATGGACTTTACCTTTACCGAAGAACAGCAGATGCTGCAGGACACCACCCGCCGCTTCATCGCCAAGGATTATGGCTTTGAAGCGCGCAGGCAGATCAAGGAAAAATCGCCGGAGGGCTTCAGCCGCGAAGTCTGGCAGAGCCTGGCCGACATCGGCCTGCTGGCTCTCAACGTACCGGAGGAAGAAGGCGGTCTCAACGGCAGTGCCATCGACAACATGCTGGTAATGAATGCCGTTGGCGAGGGCCTGCTGCTGGAGCCCTACCTGGCCAGCGCCGTGATGGCCACCCGCACCCTGTCCGCGCTGGGCAGCGAAGCGCAGCGCGCCGAACTGCTGCCGGCACTGGCGGCCGGGGAAAAGATCGCGGTGCTCGCGCATGAAGAACCGCAGACCCGTTTCGACCGCATGGACATCCAGACCCGTGCCTGGCCGGTCGGCAACGGCTACCTGGTCACGGGCCACAAGAGCGTGGTCGCGCACGGCGCCTCCGCCGACACGGTATTGGTCACGGCGCGCATCGGCAGGGCCGGCGAAGAAGGCCCGCTGGCGGTATTCCGCGTGCAGTCCGACGCACCGGGACTGCGCAAGCTGGCCTACCGCACCGTCGACGGCGTTCCGGCCTGCGAGCTCTGGCTCAACCAGGTGTTCGTGCCGGCCGATGCCCGCCTGAACGGCGCCGAGGATGCCGAAGCCAGGCTTGGCGACGTGCTGGACTTCGCCCTGGCCGCGGTCTGCGCCGAAGCGGTCGGCGCGCTCGACAAGCTGCTTGCCGCCACCGTCGAATACACCCGCAACCGCAAGCAGTTCGGCCAGCCGATCGCCAAGTTCCAGGCCCTGCAGCATCGGATGGCGGACATGGTGCTGCATATCGAGCAGGCGCGTTCGATGAGCTATCTGGCCGCGGTGCGCTGCACCGATCCTGATCCGCAGGCACGTCAGCGCGCGATGTCGGCGGCCAAGGTCGTCGTTGGCCAGGCATGCCGCTATGTCGGCCAGCAGGCGGTGCAGCTGCACGGGGGAATGGGAGTGACCGATGAGCTTGACGTCAGCCATTACTTCAAGCGGCTGATGGCGATCGAGCTGCAATTCGGCAGCAGCGATCAGCATCTGGAGCAGTACGCAGCGCAGCTGGCTTGAGCGGACGTCCGAGGTAAGGGGGGCGGCGCGAGACTTCCGCTCCGCTCGCCTCGCCGCTCATGGGCGGCTCCAAGTCCGCGAGCGCAACGCGTCCATTGCGAAACCCTCTATCCTTCACGACTTCCCGACCTCCCCCTGAAAGGGGAGGAATGTTCTATATCCGGCGCCAGCTATCGGATTGGTTGAAACGAAGGATGCCCCACGCAAGCTCTTCCATTCCCTTCCAAAAACCTCCTACTCCTTCAACAACCTCCGCAGCACCTTCCCTGTTCCGGTAGCCGGAAGCTCCGACCGGAATTCAATCATCTTCGGCACCTTGTAAGGCGACATCTGGTCCCTGCTCCACTGGATGATTTCCTCCGCCGACGTGCCGGCCGCCTCGGGCTTGAGCACGATCACCGCTTTGATGACCTCGCCCTTGCTGGGATCGGGAATGCCGATGACGGCAGCCTGCCGCACGGCCGGATGCTTGATCAGGATGGTTTCCACTTCCTCGGGGAACACGCTGTAGCCCGATACCTTGATCATTTCCTTGAAGCGGCCGCTGAACGTCAGATAGCCGTCCTCGTCGAGCTTGCCCATGTCGCCGGTATGCACCCAACCTTCGCGCAGGGTTGCGGCGGTGGCTTCCGGCTTGTTCCAGTAGCCCTTGAAGTTGCCGGCGCTGCGCAGCGTGATCTCTCCCATCTGCCCCGCGGGCAACGCTGCTCCGCTCTGCTGGTCGACGATGCGGCATTCGACGCCCGGCATCAGCCGTCCCTGCGTACCCCACTTGACCGCATCGCGCGGCGTATAGGTGTCGCAGGTATGCGTCTCCGACAATCCATAGGCGGCCTCGAAGGTTTGGCAGCCGCCGGTGAAATCGCGCCACTGTTCGGCCAGCGGCTGCGTCAGCGTAATGCCGAAACTGGTGCAGGGATTGACCTTGAGCGAGCGCAGGTCGTAATTCCCCGCATCGGGCAGCTGCATCACTGCGACGTTCATCGGGGCGATGCTGTACCAGTGGCTGACCTTGTAGCGGTCAATCGCCTGCAGCACCGAACGCGGATCGAAGCGGTGCATCAGGATGGCCGTGGCCCCGCTGTAGATGGTGACATTCAGACCCATCAGCATGCCGGCAATATGGTACAGCGGCGCAATCGCCAATGTGACGGTGTCCTTGTCGACGCCGGCGGCAAAGGTGGCGCAGGCGGTCTTGAAGAGCGCATTGCGGTAGGTGAGCATCGCGCCCTTCGGCATGCCTGTGGTGCCGGAGGTATAGGTCATCAGCACCACGTCCTCCATGTCCAGTTCCGGGCACGGTGGCGTCGGCATGCCTGCGAGTGACTCCAGCAGGTCCATCGTGTTCGCGGCTGGAATTTTCGGGGCGCGAAGTTCCGGCGGCACATCGACGGTGGGCTCCTGCGGCAGCAGGTCGCCGTAGGATGTCAGGAATACATGCTTGAGCGGCGTCCTGTCCATGACCTCGCGGACTATGGGATACAGATTGTCGGCAGCGACAATCACTTCCGCACCGACATCCGATACCTGGTATTCAAGCTCATGTTTCTTGAACAGCGGGCTGCAGGGACTGACGATCGCGCCCAGTTTCTGGATGCCGAAATGCGCGATCGCGTATTGCGGGCAATTGTTCAGGAACAGCACCACACGGTCGCCCTTTTTCACTCCGAGGCTGTCCAACCTGGCGGCGAAGCGGTCGCTCATGTCATCGATCTGCCGATAGCTCAACGCCTGGCCATACCAGACATAGGCCGGCTTGTCGGGCTGCGTGCGCGCATGCTGGCGCAGATATTCATGCAGCGGCTTTTCTTCCTGCAAATAGGCAATCGCGTTCATCGGTTTGTCTCCTCTCCTGCCGTTCTTGATAGGCATGACGGCGCATTCTGACGTTGGAAGCATGTCGTCACACCATCGGCAACGTTTTGATCTGCATCAATCCGACACAGGCTTGCGCAAAGTACCTACCGGACGGTATAAACTTTATACCCATTGGTATATTCTTGCTTATCACGACCTGCCGAGCATGCGCATGGAAGTACGAACCGGAACCACGACAATGAAAAATGCCGCAGGCGCAAGGCGCCCTGTTCCGTCGCAGGCGTCCGCACGCAAGCAGGTACGCAATGCCATCGCGGAAAACGTGCACGACCAGAAGCGCGAGCACATCCTGCGCATCGCGGAAGATCTTTTCTACCGCCGCGGCTTCACGGTCACGACCATCTCCGACATCGTGCAGGAACTCGGCGTTACCAAGCCTTTCCTTTACTACTATTTCAAGAGCAAGGACGATATTTTCGAAACGCTATGCTGGCGCGCATCTCATGCCTGCCTGACGGCGATGCACTTCGATAGCGTCGACGTCCGGCCGGCAATCGTGCGGCTGCAGGAAGGCCTTCATCGCTTCGCCACCGCAAACATTACCTACTTCAAGTCCGGCACCTTCGCCTACCGCGAAGGCGGCGCACTGCAGCCCGTGTTCCTGAAAAAGCTGCGCACGATGGCGCGGCGCTTCTACCGCGAACTCTGCGCATTGCTTGAGCAGGCGCGCGCCGACGGTGATCTCGATTTCGACGACGCCAAGCTGACGGCGCTGTCCATCGGCAGCATCGCCGGCTTCATGTACACCTGGTACAACCCTGACGGGCGCCTCTCCCCTGACGAAATGGTGGAGGAAATGACGCGCATCCTGCTCAAGATCGCAGGCGTGCGCGGGCAGGCGGCTCCCGCCAGGGCACGCAAGACGGCAAGGAAACGCAAGGCACCGGAATAAGAACAACGAGCACCAGCAAAAAGCAAAGGCGCCTGGCACACCAGTCACACTAGACACACCAGGCACAAGCACCGACCCATCGACAAGGAGACAGTCATGAAACAGGTAGTGGCAAGCATTGCCGTCGCGGCATTCGGCATCCTCGGCGCATCACAAGCTGCGGCGCAGGAAAGCATCAAGCTGGCGTTCATCGATCCCTTGAGCGGTCCCTTCGCCGATGTCGGCGAGATCATGCTGTCGCACATCCGCTTCGCCATCGATGACATCAATGCCAAGGGCGGCGTGCTCAACGGCAGCAAGCTGGAACTCATGACGCTGGACAACAAGCTGTCGGCACAGGAAAGCCTGACGGCGCTCCAGGCGGCGATCGATGCCGGCGCGAAGGTGGTGTTTACCGGCGGGTCGGGTTCGTCCGCGGTGAGCGCGATGGTCGAGGCTGCCAACAAGCACAATGAGCGCAATCCGGACAAGGCGATCCTGATCGTGAATCATTCCTCGATCGACCCCGACCTCACCGGCAAGAACTGCAGCTTCTGGCACTTCACCACCGAAGCCAACACCGCGATGAAGATGAAGGCGCTGACTGGCTTCATGAAGGAAAAGCAGGATATCAAGAAGGTCTACCTGCTGAACCAGGATTATGCGCATGGCCGGGTCTGGGCCAAGCTCGGCAAGGAAATGCTGAGTTCCGCCCGCAGCGACGTGCAGTTCGTCGGAGAGGATTTTCATGCGATCGGCAAGGTGAAGGACTTCTCGCCGTATGTAGCCAAGATCAAGGCCAGCGGGGCAGATACAGTCATCTCCGGCAATTGGGGCAGCGATCTCAACCTGCTGCTCAAGTCGGCCGCCGATTCCGGCATGAACCTGCGCTACATCAATCACAGTGCGGGCGCCCTGCCGGGCGCGGTGTTCGCCGTATCGCAGGCCAAGCTCGGGCAGCTGACCTGGGTTGGAGAATGGCACCAGAACATCGAGAGCCCCAACGTGACGCCGGTGGCATCGGCTTACAAGCAGCGTTTCAACAAGCCCTTCCTCGCGCCGCGCATGGACATGACGCCGCGCATGGTGGCCGCCGCGATCAACAAGGCCAACTCGAGCTCGCCGTTGAAGATCGCACTTGCGCTGGAAGGAATGACGTATGCGTCCATCATCGGCGACGTCACCATGCGCAAGGAAGACCACCAGCTTCTGCTGCCGCAGATCGTCTCGACGGTAGCGCCGGTCGACAACAAGACGGTGAAGTCCGGCGTCGAAGGAACCAGCTACGGCTTCCGTACCGAAACGACGGTCGAAGGGAAGGACCTTGCGCTGCCAACCGAATGCAAGATGCGCCGTCCCGCGGGCGCATGATCCGCTTCATACAAGAACATCATCACAATGACAGTACATACCCTGCTCATCGCCAATCGCGGTGAAATCGCCATCCGCATCGCCCGCGCGGCGGCGGAACTCGGCATCCGCACCGTAGCCGTCTATTCCGAGGACGATGCCGCCTCGCTGCACGTGCGCAAGACCGACGAGGCGCGCGCCCTTCAAGGCAGGGGCGCTCCTGCCTACCTCGACATCGAACAGATCGTGGCAGCGGCCCGCAAAGCCGGCTGCGATGCGGTCCATCCCGGCTATGGATTCCTCAGCGAAAACGCCGCTTTCGCGCGCCGCTGCGCGGAAGCGGGCCTGCATTTCGTCGGCCCGCAGCCGGAAGTGCTGGAACTGTTCGGCGACAAGGCGCGTGCCCGCGGCCTCGCCGTGCAGCAGCAGGTGCCGGTGGTCGCCGGCACGCCGGGCGGCGCCAGCGTGGAACAGGTCCGGGATTTCATGTCCGCCCTCGGACCGCAAGCGGCGATCATGATCAAGGCCCTCGCCGGCGGCGGCGGTCGCGGCATGCGCGCAGTGGATGACATCGCCGGCATCGAGGAAGCCTATGCCCGCTCCCGTTCGGAAGCGCTGGCCGCTTTCGGCAACGGCGAGTTGTATGCGGAAGCGCTGGTGCGGCGCGCGCGCCATATCGAGGTCCAGGTGATCGGCGACGGCAGCGGCGCGGTCAGCCACCTGTGGGAGCGTGAATGCACCCTGCAGCGGCGCAACCAGAAACTGGTCGAGATTGCGCCGAGCCCATCGCTGACGCCGCTGCTTCGCAAGCGCATCACCGATGCCGCATTGCGCATGGCGGCGTCGGTCCGCTACCGGGGGCTCGGCACCTTCGAATTCCTGCTCGATGCCGACGGCTCCGGCGACGATGCCGCCTTCACCTTCATGGAAGCGAACCCGCGCCTGCAGGTGGAGCATACCGTGACCGAGGAAGTGACCGGAATCGATCTGGTCAAGGCCCAGCTGCGCATTGCCGGCGGACAGTCGCTGCGCGAACTCGACCTTCTTCAGGAAAGCATACCGTCCCCTCGCGGCCATGCGATCCAGCTGCGCATCAACATGGAAAGCATGACGCCGGACGGCGGCGCCCTCCCGGGCGGCGGCACGCTGGAAGTGTTCGAGCCGCCGTCCGGTCCGGGCATCCGCGTGGACAGTTTCGGCTACGCCGGCTATGCGACCAGCCCGAACTTCGATTCCCTGCTCGCCAAGCAGATCACGCACCTGCCGTCCGGCGGTTTCGCCGAGGCGATGGCGAAGGCCTATCGCGCCCTGTGCGAATTCCGTATCGAGGGCGTGGACACGAATATCTCCTTCCTGCAAAGCCTGCTCAGACATCCGGATGTGATCGCCAATCGGGTGGATACCCGTTTTGTCGAGGCGAATATGCGGCAACTGCTGTCGGCGGGAAACGCGCACCGTGCGCTGTACGTGACGACGCGGACGACGGCAGGCCGTTCTGGTGCCGCGGGGCGCACGCATGGCGAATCGGACGCGCCGCCGGGCACGGTGGCGGCCGCTGCGCCGATGCAGGGTTCGGTGGTCGGCATCGATGTCGCCGAAGGCGCCCAGGTGCATGCCGGCCAGCAGATCGCGGTGCTGGAAGCCATGAAGATGGAACATATCGTCAAGGCCGAGACCAGCGGCATCGTCCGCAAGATCGTGGCGGCGAAGGGCGATGTGCTCGGGCATGGCCAGGCGCTGCTCTACCTGGAGCCGGCGGAGGTCGACGCCGCGCATCATGCCGGCGAGGATGAAGCCGACCTCGACCGGCTGCGCCCCGACCTAGAGGAAGTGCGGATGCGGCATGCCATCGGACTCGATGCGCAGCGCCCCGATGCCGTCGCCAGGCGGCGCAAGACGGGCCAGCGGACCGCGCGCGAAAACATCGACGACTTGTGCGATGCCGGCAGCTTCATCGAATATGGCGCACTGGCTTTGGCGGCGCAGCGGCGCCGGCGCTCCATCGAAGAACTGATCCGCATCAGCCCGGCCGACGGGCTGGTGGCCGGCATTGGCAGCATCAACGGCGCCCGGTTCGGCGACGACAAATCGCGCTGCATGGTGATGTCCTATGACTACACCGTGTTCGCCGGCACGCAGGGCATGATGAACCACAAGAAGACCGACCGCATGTTCCAGCTCGCGCAGGAATGGAAGCTGCCGGTGGTGCTGTTCGCGGAAGGCGGCGGCGGCCGTCCGGGCGATACCGATGCGGTGCTGGTGGCGGGGCTCGATGTGATGTCTTTCATCAATTTCGCCCGCCTCAGCGGGCTCGTCCCGCGCGTGGGCATCGTGTCCGGCCGCTGCTTTGCCGGCAATGCCGCCTTCCTCGGCTGCTGCGATGTGATCATTGCCACCGAAAACGCCACCATCGGCATGGGCGGGCCGGCGATGATCGAAGGCGGCGGCCTCGGCGTGTTCCAGCCGGAAGAGGTCGGCCCGGTCAGCATGCAGGCGCCCAACGGCGTTATCGATATCATGGTCAGGGATGAGGAAGAGGCGGTGCGCGCGGCGAAGCAGTATCTGTCCTACTTCCAGGGCGCGGTCAGTGAATGGGAATGCGCCGACCAGCGCGAACTGCGCAGGCTGATCCCCGAGAACCGCCTGCGTTCCTACGACATCCGCAAGGTGATCGAGACGCTGGCCGACAAGGATTCCGTGCTGGAACTGCGCCGCCGGTTCGGCGTAGGCATCATCACCGCGCTGGTGCGCATCGAAGGCCGCCCGTTCGGCCTGATCGCCAACAATTCCATGCATCTCGGCGGCGCGATCGATGCCGATGCGGCGGACAAGGCGGCGCGCTTCATGCAGCTGTGCGACGCCTTCGACCTGCCCATCGTCTCGCTTTGCGACACGCCGGGCTTCATGGTAGGGCCGGAGGCGGAAAGCACGGCGATGGTGCGGCATGTATCGCGCATGTTCGTCACCGCCGGCAGTATCGACGTGCCCTTCTTCACCATCGTGCTGCGCAAGGGCTACGGCCTCGGTGCCCAGGCCATGGCCGGCGGCAGCTTCCATGCGCCCTTCTTCACCATTGCCTGGCCGAGCGGCGAGTTCGGCGCGATGGGGCTGGAAGGCGCGGTGCGTCTCGGCTACCGGAAGGAACTCGAAGCGGTCGCCGACCTCGACGAGCGCCAGGCCATGTTCGACAGGATGGTGGCGCAATCCTATGAACAGGGCAAGGCCATCAACATGGCTTCCTTCCTGGAAATCGATGATGTCATCGATCCCGAGGAATCGCGGCGCTGGCTGCTGCGCGGCTTGCGGTCCTGTCCGCCCGCTTCGGCGAGGAGCGGCAAGAAGCGGTCCTTTATTGATACATGGTAAGGACGGATACCTGGTAAGGACGGCGAGGGGCGCTTTGCGCCACCTCAGCTCTGACAACTCGGCGCAAGCGGCGCGGTCATTACTGCATGAAGCCGACTTCTCGATCCGACCGCAAGCGCACCGGCAAGCTGCCGCGCGAGTTTTATGCAGGCGACACCGTCGAGGTGGCGCGCGCCCTGCTCGGCATGCATCTCGTGCATGTGCGCGATGGCGTGCCCATGCGCGGCCGCATCGTCGAGACCGAGGCGTATCTCGGCGCGCATGATCTCGCCTCCCATTCATCGAAAGGCATCACGCCGCGCACCGCCATCATGTACGGCCCGCCCGGCCGCGCGTATGTGTACCTGATCTACGGCATGCATCACTGCATGAACGTGGTGACCGAAGCCGAGGGCAACGGAGCGGCGGTGCTGCTGCGCGCGCTGGAACCGGTCGAACACGTCGATGGCAATACGAAGGGACCCGGGCTGCTGTGCCGCGCGCTGGGCATCGATCGCAGCCTGAACGGCCACGATCTGCTGAGCGACGATTTTTATATCGCCGACCCCGGAGGGGCGCAGGATTTCAACATCGCGACGAGGCCGCGCATCGGCGTTGCCTATGCAAAGGAATGGGCGGACGCCGATCTGCGCTTTTATATCGAGGGCAATCCCTGGGTGTCGAAGAAATAAGCGGTGCACTCGCCTGCCGATTGCCGCATGCTGCGGGTGTTCCGCCGTTCGGTGCCCGCATTCCCTACTGCCGCCGCTCCACGTCAATGGGCGCGGGCTTGGTCACGCTCTGGTTTTCCAGGCCGTGGCGGTCGCGGTTGTTGGCGTCCTGCTCCGGTTGTCCCTGCTCCCCGCCCGCTTCCGCCTCACCTGCCGCGTCGGCGGTAGCTGGCGCGGTAAGGTTGAGGTCTTCCAGGCTGCCGGGTGCCGGCCTGTCGGGCACGGGCCCGGACGGACGAGGCTTGCTGGTCTCTTGCATGGTCTGCTCCTGAAAACGATATTGTTAGGATGACATGCGAAAGGAATAGTTCTGCCGGCGCTTCCGCCATCGCGGCGGGCATTCAACCGGTTTGGATTTTCGCGACGGCAAGACGCGCCGCTCAATGCAGCTTAATGCAGCTCAATGCATGCCGGCCGTCACCTGGTCGCTCCATTCGAAGGCCAGCAGCTGCATCAGGTAGAGGTCCTTGCACGAGACCTGCAATTCGCCGAGCAATGCGCCGAGCGGCACCTCGCTGGACTCGCGCCATTCGGTATGTTCGGCCGTATCGAGCAGGCGTCCGAAATATCCTTCCCGTCCGAGCAATGCGGCACTGACCTCATCGGCCACCGGAATCTGTTCAAGGAGTTCGGGCATGGGCATGGAAAAGAGGGTATCCATCAGCGACATGATGCCGATGGTGAAAGCCGTGTCCGCCAGGCTTCTGTTGCCCGGCCGTGTCTTTTGCGCCAGCAGCTCCATCAGCCTGCCGCGCGTGGTGGCTTGCCGGGCGAGCACCTCTGCCCCGGCGTTCATGGTTCCCCGGTCCGCATAGAGCAGGACCTGCAGCCAGCGCTGCAGCTGGTTGCGTCCCAGCACCATCAGCGCCTGGCGCAGCGATTCGATCCGATGCATGCTGATGGCCGGCGTATTGACCAGGCGCAGCAGGTTCAGTCCAAGTGCGATATCCGCCTTGATGCGGTGCTCGATCGCCGCATCCTCGGCATCCGACGCCAGGAGGTCCAGCAATTCCATGATGGCGGCCTGGGTCGGCGACAGCGTTGCGCCATCCTGCATGCGCGCCTCGGTGAAAAAATATCCCTGGAAGGCGTCGAAACCGAGGTTGGCGCAAAGATCGTACTGCTCGAGAGTATCGACGCGTTCGGCCAGCATGGTCTTGTGATGAAGGCGGAAGCTGGCGCGGAAACGGCTCAGTTCTTCCGTCGAGCGCCCGGTGATATCGATGCGCACGCCGTCGACCAGATCGAGCAGTTCGGCAATGCCCTGCGTCTGGCCGCTGACCGCGAGGGCAAAGCGGAAGCCGCGCTGCCGCAGCGACCCGAGCTGCTCGCGCATCGCCGCGCTGGCGTGGGGCGTATCGGTCAGCACCAGCGTTACCTGGTCTGCGGGCAGGAAGGAAAAGAAGTCGCTGGTCAGGGCAGCGCTGTCGATGTGGAGTATGCCGGGAAGATCGCCCAGCACGCGCGTCATGCCGTACTGGATCACATCGGCAATCACGGAAGCGCTGGCCATGAGTTCGCCTGCGGATCCGGCGCATGCGGCGGCATTCGGGACGCCCGCTTGCCGAAAGAGCAACTCGTGCGCGATCAATTTGCGGCTGCGGTCCACTACCGGCCGGCGGGCCATGTAGAAGTCCGACGCCATGGCAATCCTGTGGGTGCTGCTGAAAGTGACGCTGATGCTCATCTTCCGACTCCTTGCCAGACGCGAATGCTTCGCGGCGCGATATTGCAGTTCTTCAACGATACGCCGCCTGCGCCGGATGCGCCAGTGATTTGCGGGCCGGTGCCGAGGTGGACCATGGAAGCCGGCGGCTTCACCAGCTGTCGAGCCGGTCGCCCCAGCTGATCATGTCGCGGGTGTAGAAACGGTAGGCATCGGGATGGTCCTTTTCCATGCGCGCCAGATCGAAAATGAACAGCGCCCGTCCGATTGCGCGGCGGCGGAAGCCGCGGTTGCGCTTGCGAAGGACTGCGTCGCGCCAGGCGCCAAGGTTGATGTAGGTGAAATTGTTGCGGCCGAGCGCCGGCTGGCGGAATTGCAGGTCCGCTTCCAGCGCCACATGCGTATGCCCCTCCACATGCAGGCGCAGTCCGAGTTCGCGGTAGGCTGCCATGAAGGCCGGCAACCCGAACAGCGCCCTGTCGGCGATGTCGGATTCCGGTTCCTGGACTTTTGCCATCAGCCGCATCAGGGACACGTCGAGCCAGTACCATTTCAGCTTCGTCAATATCGACAGCAGGTGCAGCCCCAGCCGCGTGCTGCGCCAGGCGCTGCTCCATGTCTCCGGATGGCCAAGCCACAGCACCAGGCTTTCCCGGAAGCAGCTCAGCATCGCATCGTGCAGCCCCCTGGCCTGCGGATTTTTCCTGGCGATCTGCCTCGACTCCGACAGCAGCCTGACCACGGCGGCGACCGATGGCCGGTACAGATCCATTTCGTCGAGCAGGTTGCATAGCCTGCGCGCGCCCGGCAATGCGGGGTCGATGCGCTTGCTGGCGCACCAGATGAAGTGCGAAAGCATGCCGGCCGCGACGGTATCGCCGAAGCAGGGATCACTGAATGCGCGGTAGCCTTCCTGTTGCCATTGTTTCGGCGTCCAGCCGTCGCCCGGACGCCAGTTCGCGGTCGCACGCGCATTGTCCGCGTCGCGCCATTGGCCATGCGTGGCCAGCAACCGCAGCCGGGTGTCGGCGAGATAAAACGGCAGCAGCGGATAGCGTTCCTCGCGGTCGCCGCCCATCTGCGCGCCCACCCAGGCACGGTAGGCGTCGGAAACATCGAGCGCCGTAAGGCCAAGGCATTCCTCATAAAACAATTGCCTGGCCGACGGCACCACCTGCAGCTCCTTGTCGTGGTTGCCGACAATCGGGACGATCGTCACCTTCACGCCGCTGTCGCGCAGCTTGTCCATGCTCTGCCGCATCCAGTAGAAGAAGCCGGAGTATGGCTGGCTGCTGTCGTCGGGCCGCTTGCGCGCATGGATGCATATGATGTCGCTCATGATGTCGAGTACGATCTGCTCGAAGCGCGGATCATTGCGCTGCCAGGGATAGACACCGGCTTGCGCCCATTTGCTGGTGCGGATCAGGTCGATGATGTCGCCGTTGAGAATCAGGATGAGTTCATCGATCCGCTGCAACGCCGGGGTCTGCGCCTTGTCTCCCGGATTGCGGACCGCGAATTCCAGTTGTTCGAAGAACAGCTGCCAGTCGGTCTCGGCCGCGGTCTGGTTGCCCACCGTACAGTCGGTGCAATGGATGTCGCTGATCAGCACGCAGAGCCGGTTGGACGGATCGGCCTGCGCCGGCCAGAGCACCAGGCCGGGGGGCAGCGGCGGCATGCCTGTGTCAGCCATAGCGGCGCACTCCAAGACTGTTCCTTTCGTCTTCGCCATCCGCACGGCTGTGCTCCCGCAGGAATGCCAGCAGATGCGGGAACACATCCTGCGCCGCGTTGCGGCCCATGAAGATGTCCTGGTGGCCGTAGCCGGGCACGACATGCAGCCTGTGGCGCCCGGGAGCCTGCCGCTGGAACAGCTCGTGGCAACGGATGTTGGAATCGGCGAATACCCGGTTGTCCTGGCCCTGAACCAGCAGGATCGGCGTCGGCTGCGCCGCGATGTGCGCGGTATAGTCGTCGGGCAGCGCCGCATGGCGCGGATTGGCGGTATCGTACTTGACGGCGCGATTGCCGCTTTTCACCATCTTGTGCACGTGCCGGTAATAATGAACCGCCACGCCGCCGAACAGGTCTCCCAGCCGGCCATGGGTGACCGGCAGCAGGTTGGCATGATTGAACAGCGCCGGCCGGCCGCTGCCCCACATCAGGCTGAGCATGTAGCATTCCGGCGAGTCGCATTCCTGGTGCACCAGATCGGCGCCCCATGCCAGCAGCTTGCCCATGGAAAAACCCGGCTCCCGCCGCCACGACGGGTTGTAATACTCGATGCCAAGCAGGTTGTCCGATGCCCAGGGCGCGATGCCGAGCTTGAATTTCGACCATTCCGGCACCCTGGGCGTGAGGGCGATGCTGTTGAGAATGGCGCTGGAAATACCCTGCACCGTCTTGCCGAACAGGCTCATCGCCATGGTCAGCGCGCCGACGCAATGGGCGATCACATGCACCCGGCGCTGCGGACCGATGTGCCGGCGCAGTTCCTGCAGCGCGGCCGGATGGTCGAACAGCGCGATGTCATCGAAGGTATAGCGGGTGCGCGCCAGGTTGTAGGGAAAACGGCAGCTGCCGCGATAGTCGAGCGTCCATACATCGCCGTAGCCCTCGTCCAGCAAGGTCTGCACCAGGTTCTGGTGCTCGGGCATGATGAACATGTCCGAGGAACTGGTGAGTCCGTGCACCACCAGCACCACGTCGTCGCTGGGCGCGCGGCGGAAACGGGTGAGTTCGAGCCGCAGTCCGTCGGCCGTCGGAAACGGATGCACGCTGACCGCCGCGCCGGTGACGCCCTCGGTGGTGAATTTCGCATAGCGGCGCTGCGGCTGGCTGGGCGCCGGCGGCAGATGCGGTCCGTAGACATCCCACAGTTTGCCGGCGAAGAAACGCCCGAAGGCGAGCAGCCCGGCCACGCTGGAGCCTCCTTGTGCATCGGTCGCCCGCAGTCCGCGCAAGACCTGCATGAAGTCGGTCAGTCCCAGGCTGATGATGCCGGTCGCCAGCAGCCGCTCTTGCGCCGGCGTATCGGGATCGGCATGTCCGCGATAGACATTGACGAACAGCGTCGTGGTGTCCTTCCAGGCGTCGAGCGGCGCGTCATGCTGCACTTGCTTGTTGCCGACGAAGGTGAACTCCTCCCCCTGGGGCGTGGTGCAGTAGACCTGGTAGTACATGACCTTGCGGTCGCGATCGGCGGTATCCGGCATCAGCCGGAATGTGCCGGACTGCACCGGGCAGACACCGCCCAGCAGCGGGCAGTCGATATGGCCCGACAGCGTGCCGGCATGCCCGCCCTGCTCCAGGAACGCGGCGAGGTCGGCGATGCGCACCGTTACATGCAGGGCCAGCGCATGTCCCGCGCGCTCGCCGTCGGCATGGCCGTCCTCGAAAGTGGTGGCTTCGGCGCTGACGTAGCCTTTCATGACTTCGGCGAACTGGATGCTCACGCCGCTCAGTTCGTTCAGTTTGTCGGACATGCAATGGGCTCCTTCGTGCAGGCGTGGCTCCACCGCCATGGAAGGCAAGTCGGGCGCAGGTTCGGATTGACGGGTCGGACTGGCCGCCCGGGAAGTTTCACAGTTCGGCATCCGGCATGTCGCCGGTGATCTCGTGCGCGATCCACTCGGCCACGGCGGTGATGGTCGCGACCGGGTTGGCGCCCAGCGCGGTTGGCATCAGGGAGCCGTCGGCGACGTACAGATTGCGGTAGTGGAAAACCTGGCCGCGGCTGCCGTCGAGCGCGCTGACCACGCCCTCCTCCGGCGATGCGGCCAGCGCGCAGCCTCCCAGCGGATGCACGGTCACATTGTTCTTTACCGGCCATAGCCAGGTCGGCATCGGCAGAAAATGGCTGCCGCCGATGAAGCGCGTGAAGCGTTCGCCCAGCGCCAGGATTGCGTCATACAGCGGGCGGTTGCTCTCCTGCGGCCAGTCGATGTCGAGATAGCCGTCCTGGTTCAGGCGCAGCACGCCCTGCGCATTGTCCAGTCCCATGCACAGCAGCACCGCGCTGTACTGGGACAAGTCATGGGAAAACAGTTTCTGCACCAGGAAGCCGACGCTGCTCTGCCTGCGCCCGGGATAGTAGCGGTTGAAGCTATAACCGAGCACCTGCTTGCAGGCTTGCCAGAACATCTGCAGCGGATTCATCATCGGACCGAAGGCCGCGGCAGCCCAGCCGACCTGCGTCGGGTAACTGGCATCTTCAAGAATGAAGGCCCGCTTGCGGTCGAATTGATCGAACAGGTGATGATCGGTGTATTGGGTGATGACCGGGCCGTAGGTCGAATTCAGTTCCTTTTTGCCCTCCACCGCGAAGGCGAGGAAATCGCCGTTGCCGGAAAAATGCCGGCCGAGCTTCGAGGACAGGCGCGGCAGACTGCGGTGCACGTCGCGGCAGCGCAACAGAAGCTCATTGGTGCCCAGCGTGCCCGCGGAGACCACGACCCGCTGCGCGGTTACCTCGCATTGCCGGCCCTGTTCCAGGTCTCGGTAATAGACGCGGTAGCCGTGCGTGCCGTCGGCCTGCGGGTCGTCGGCCTGCCGCTCGTTCATCGGCATGATCCGTTCCACCAGCGACTGCGTGCGCACTTCCAGGCGATAGCGCTGGCGGGCCACGTGCAGGTAATTGTGATCGACCGAATTCTTGGCCTGCACGTTGCAGCCGATATCGCATTCGCCGCAATACGTGCATGAGGTCTGCAGCGCGCCGTAGCGGTTGGGCTGCTGCACGCCCAGCGGCAGCGGCTCGCCGTTGCGCTTGTAGCTGTAGTCGTTGCCGAAATAGACGCAGATGTCCGCCAGTTTTGTCGGCAGCCCCGCCTCGCGTGCGAAAGACTGGAATTGCACCGTGCGCTGGATATGGCGCCGGTCGCCGGGCCCGGCGGCGGGCGGCACCGTGCGCGCGCCGAGTACCTGCTGCGCGACGTCGTAATAAGGTGCCAGCGTGTCGCGGTTGAGGCTCGCGGGCCAGTCCTGTTCGAAGACTGGCGCCGGCGGGCGCAGAAATACATTCGCATAGATCTGCGATCCGCCGCCGTACACTGCGGACGTCACCGTATCGATCTTGCCGAAGTGCCGGATATCGAACATGCCGGTGAGATGGCCGAGCCGGGCCTTGCGCCTGCGCACCGCGTGCGGCCTGCGCGCCGCATCGCCCTGCGGACACCAGACATTGTCCGCCAGGTCGTTCGGACTGCGCGGATAGGCACCGAGCTGGTACTGGCGGCCGCGTTCCAGCAAAAGCACGCGGCCCGGCCAGCGCCGCGACAGCCGGGCCGACATGACCGCGCCGCCAAAGCCGCTGCCGATAATCAGCACGTCATACTGTACGGCTATGCTCATGCTGATTCCTGACATATAGTCCCGCTTGGGAAACCGAATATGTAGTTGACTTCATGTTGAGATATTATTTCTCCACAGAAATGCGCACTTTATAACAAAATGTAACAATTGATGACTTGAAAAAGAATGTTTTTTAGTTATTTAAGCGGCTGGCATTGCAATGTTTCCTACACTTAACGGATTCGGACCAAATCGAGTCCCGGAACCCACTCTCAGCCCCATCGACGGACATCAGCTTTGCCGTCGCCTGGCAGCCGGGCTGAAATTTTCCCCTCTGGCGCTGATGCAGGGCTTGCTTGCTCTGCTCGCTCTGCTTGCTTTGTCGGGCGTCTTGCTATGCGCGCCGGCCCGGGCCGGCGACCTGCGCATTGAAGACAAGGGGGTAGGCACGCCTCTCGTACTCACGCCCTATTGGGACGTTCTGGAAGACCGCGAACAGCGGCTGAGTCTCGACGACGTAACCGGGCCGGAAGTCGCGGCGCGGTTCGCGCCCTCCAACATGAACACCGATTCCCTGAATTTCGGCTTGCGACGCTCGGCGATCTGGCTGCGCATTCATCTGCGCAACGCCTCCCCGCGGGAAGTGGAGCGCCTGCTGGAGGTCTCCTTTACGCACCTGCATTCAGTCGAGTTCTACGCGCAGCGCCCCGGCGGTTATGACCGGATCGTCACCGGCCATTCGCTTCCGTTTTCGGAGCGCCCCGTCAATCACCGCAATTTCGTTTTTCCGATCCGGATCGCCGCCGAATCCGGCGGCACCTATTACCTGCGCGTCGCTTCCGGCACCTCCCTCGACATCCCGACCAAGCTGTGGGAGCCGCAGACCTTCAATCACAAGAGCATGCAAGAGTACATCGGGCAGTCGCTGTATTTCGGCATGCTGCTGGCGCTCGGCCTCTACAACTTTCTGCTGTTTGCCTCCCTGCGCGACCGCACCTATCTCTATTACGTGCTGTTCGTCTGCGCCAACGCGCTGTCGATCGTGGCCTTCAGCGGCATGGGTTTCCAGTTTCTCTGGCCCGACATGCCCGAATGGTCAAAGATTTCCTCGATGATCGGCTTCGCCTCCACCGGGTTTACCCTGCTGCTGTTCCAGCGCCGGCTGCTCTCCACCTACGACACCGTACCTTGGCTGGACCGGGTCATGAGTGCCTTTCTGGTTCTCAATATCTTGCAGATGATCGGGTTTTTCATCATCCCCTATCATCGCATCATTGGCATGGCGATTGCGCTGGATGCGGCAAACATGCTGCTGGCAGTGGTCGTGGGCGTAGTGTGCAAGCTGCGCGGCCAGCGCAGCGCGCGCTTCTTCCTGCTTGCATTCAGTTGCCTTGTTTTCACGGCCGTCCTCACCGCGCTGCGCAGCTACGGCGTCAAGGGCATACCCAATTTCATGGCGGTCTACGGCATGCAGATCGGTTCGGCCATCGAGATGCTGCTGCTGTCGCTGGCACTTGCCGACCGCTTCAACCAGGTCAAGCGGGAAAAGGAGCAGGCGCAGCAGCAGCTGGTGGATGCGCTGAAGCGTTCCGAACGCATGCTGGAGCAGCGAGTGCTGGAACGCACCGCCGAACTGTCGCGCATCAACCAGGAATTGCGGGAACACGAGCGGGCCCTGGAAGTCGCCAAGGAAGGCGCCGAGGATGCCTCCCGCATGAAGTCCGCCTTCCTGGCCAACATGAGCCATGAAATACGCACGCCGATGAATGCCGTGATCGGCATGGCCTACCTCGCCCTGCGCACCGATCTCACCGGCAGGCAGCGCGACTATGTGGAAAAGATCCACCGCGCGGCGGTGTCGCTCCTGGGCATCATCGATGACATTCTCGACTTTTCCAAGATCGAGGCTGGAAAACTAAGCATCGACCGCACGGATTTTTCGCTTCATGATGTGCTCGGTCACGTCGACACGGTCACCAGCCAGCGGGCCAGCGACAAGAAGCTCAGCTATGTCTTCGACATCGCCGAGGACGTGCCGGTGCATCTGAATGGCGATCCGCTGCGGCTGGGCCAGGTTCTGGTCAACCTGATGAGCAACGCCATCAAGTTCACCCACGCGGGACGGGTGCTGCTCCGCTGCCGGGTGCATGCCATCGACAAAGGCGGCGTGGACCTGAGGTTCGAGGTGGAAGACAGCGGCATCGGCATGACCCTCGAGCAGCAGTCGCGTCTGTTCCAGGCATTCAATCAGGCCGATACATCGACAACCCGCAAGTACGGCGGTACCGGGCTCGGCCTGGCGATCAGCCAAAGGCTGGTGGAAATGATGGGGGGCAGCATCGGCCTGCACAGCGAGCCCGGCGTCGGTTCCATATTTGCCTTCACCGTGCGCCTCGGATACGGCGCGCTGACCGTGTCGGCGCTGCCCAGCTTGCCCGACCGCCTGCGCGCCAGCCGGGTGCTGGTGGTGGACGACAATCCGGCGGCACGGGAAATCATCTGCCACCTGGTCCAAGCCTTCGGTCTGCATGTCGACAGCGAGGAAACCGCGCTCGATGCGCTGGCCGCCATCCGCCGAGCGGACGCTGCCCTACCCTACGACCTGGTGCTGGCCGACTTCGGCATGCCCGGCATGAACGGCCTGCAGCTTGCGGAACAGATCGCTCATGGCAACCTGCGCCGCACGCCCAAGGTCATCCTGATCACGGCGTTCGGACGCGACGACGTGATGCGCCAGGCGGAAAACGCGCCGCTGGCCGCCATGCTGTTCAAACCGATCGACCAGTCGCTGCTGCACGACACTTTCGTCAAGGTGCTGGCCAGCGAGGCGCCGGTGCGTGCCCCGGGACTGTACGGGCGTACCCTGCCGCGTTTTGATGGATGCCGCGTGCTGCTGGTGGAAGATAACGACGTCAACCAGCAGATCGCGCGGGAAATGCTTGTCGCCACCGGACTGCAGGTGGAAATTGCCGGCAACGGCCGGATTGCGCTGGAGCGCGTTTTCGGCACCGGCCCCGAGGGCTACGACCTTGTGCTGATGGATATCCAGATGCCGGAGATGGGCGGACATGCGGCGACCCGGCGCATCCGTATGGATGAACGGTTCATGCAGCTTCCCATCATTGCGATGACCGCGCATGCTTCCGCCGATGAACGGGAAGCCTGCATCCTAAGCGGCATGCAGGACCATATTACGAAACCGATCGACCCCGACGTCTTCTATGCGACGCTGTCGCGCTGGCTTGGGCGCAAGGCTGCCGCTGCCGCGTCGCGGGGAGCGGTATCCGATGCTTTCAAGGTGTCGGATGTGTCCGATCTATCGGATGTATCGTCAGCGATCCCCTTGCAGGCACACATCGCTCCGATTGAAATTCCCGGTTTTGATACTGGCGATACGCTCGATCGGCTATCGGGCGATGTCGATCTCTATCATCAGATCCTGGAGATGCTGATTCCCAGCCTCACCGAGACTCTGGAAAAATTCGACGCCGCGGTGGAGGCTTCCGATAACGATGCCGCGCGTTCCGCAGTGCATACCGTGCGCGGCATGGTTGCCAATGTGGGTGCGACAGCGCTTACGGAACAAGCTGCGGAACTGGAAGCGCTGCTGGCGGCGCGCATGGCGCATCCGGAACGCCTGCAAGGCTTCCGCGAGAGCGTGGAGAAGACGCTGCATCTTGTCGAACAGGGACTGGCCGGGCGCAAGGCCGCATGATTGCCGCGGAAGTGGGGCTTGGTCCGGCGGAACGACACTCCGGCATCCGCCGTAAGCCTGCGCTTCCGTGCCGCTGATCTCACCCTGTGTTTCTGGAAGAGGGTCGGGGTGACGGAGCCGACCCAAGCTATTTTCGCGCCGGGTCGATGGAAGTTTGTCGAGCCAGTCTGATCCTGCGTTGATTTCTCTGCCCGCTGCTTCCTGCGGCATGGCTGGCATCGTGTCATGCGGCACCGGCGTGAGTAAATCCGCATCGCAAATGAAGCGCAGCCATGCAGCCATGCATGCCGGATGCGAATCGCATCATCGGTCCTCCACAGCGGCAAGGAAGATGACAAGTGCAAGGATGGTCCAGGCGTGCACATCACGCTGGCGCAGTCTTCGGATAAAGCCTCGATAACGCTCCTCCGCGAAAATGGGACCGATCGTATTGCCGGCGCAGAGCCGTGGGGATGACGTCGCGTGTGCAAGTGGAGTCGGTTATCGCAAGCGACATTGCATGATGGCATTTAATTGATCATCTTCGATCTTTACGCGTCGAAACTTTGTTCTTCCTGTGATCATTTGTAAGAAATTTGGATTAAGGAAGTTTGTTTGCGCAATATCGAGGCAACAACGGATGCGAAGTCTATCCTAGACCGCAACTTTGATAGCCGGAATTGGTCTTGTGTCAGGTCAAGATGGCCACCGGAAACTTGACGGTGAAAGGTGCACGTCATCCTGTCTCGATACCTATCTCGATACATAGCCAGACACGGCCATCCAGAAACAGAAGACGTGCCATCGCGCGTTGGCAGAATCCATTTTTCCAGAACGGTTGATATGCACGAGGAATCCCATCAAGCCCGTCAAGCCGGCTCGTCCGGCACCCATGCCCTGAACGCGGGAGCACGCATCGATAACGCGGAGATCGTGAGCCAGATTGGCAGCAGCCCGGCCGCGATCGTTTACCTGGCCAGGGAAATTTCTTCAGGCAGGCGCATCGCCCTGCGGGAATACATGCCGCACGGACTTGCAGCCCGCACGGCCGATGGCAGCGTCCGCCCGTCCGGCAACACCGAAGCGGAAGTTTTCGCAGCCGGCCTGCGCAGCTTCATCAACGAGGCGCTGGTGCTTTCGCGGCTGTCCGTACCGTCACTGCTGAGCTTTGACCGCTACATTGAACTGCATGGCACTGCCTACGCATACATGCCCTTCCATGAGGGCAGCACGCTCGACAGCACCGTTGCCGAGCAGGACTTCAATCCCGACGAAACCTGGATACGCATGCTGATTGCCCGCCTGCTCGATGCCGCGGAAGCGGCTCAGCGGGTGCAGTCCTGTCACGGCAATATCCACCCCGGCAATATCCTGATCCGCCCCGACGGCACGCCGCTGCTGCTGGAGTTCGATACGGCACAGGCGACCATCGGCGAGATCATCCGCACGCCTACCGGCATACTCCTCACCGGGTACGCAGCCGTGGAGCAGCATTTCAATGCCAGGGAACGCAACATCGGCGCCTGGACAGACATCTACGCGATCGGAGCAACCGCGTATTTCCTGGTCACCGGGCATCCTCCGCCCTATGCCATGCAGAGGCTCTCCAATGAAGGCATGCTGCCGGCGCTGGCTGCCGCGCGCGGCAGCCGCTCACGCGGACTGCTTGCAGCAATCGGACGCGCCCTCGCCATTCATCCGGAGCACAGGTTCCAAAGCATCGCGGAAATGCGCGCCGCGCTTGCCGCCGAACGCGAAATTGTCTTGCCGGAAGCACCCTCGATCCTGCGTGCCGACAACGGGCGGGCTGCGATGCAGTCGCATCGGGAATCCATGACATCAGCCGCTCATGCCGCTGCCGGCACGGCCAGCACCCAGGCAGAGCAAGTTACCCGGATCAACCCGGGGACGATGCATGCACCGCTCGCCGAAGCGCAGGAGCATGCCTTGCCCGCGCTGCCGGACAACTGGCGCAAGGCTGTGCCCGCGGAAGAGCCGCGGTTCGGACGTCCGCATAAAAAGGGCCGCTCGGCACTGTGGATGTCGGGTCTGATGCTGATGGCAGGAGCGAGCGTCGGCCTTGGCGCGGGTTATCTGCATTTCATTGGCGACGACAATACGCCTGCCGCCGAGGCTGCGGAAGGCAGGCCGCAGCAGTTCGATGCCCAGCAACGCCAGGACACGCAGGTCGCGGCCGTAACGCCTGGCGCTGCGGCTCCTGCAGCGATACCGCCGCGCACCGAACCGGCCGCACCGGCACGAAACAGCGAAAGCAAGCCATCGCCAGCAACACCTGCTTCGCCGGCCCCGGCTGCAGCCCCGGCGTCGCCCACGGCTTCAACCGCACCGGCCGCTCCATCCGTATCGCCCGCCGCCAAGCTCCCCCAACCGCCTTTGCCACTGCCTTCATCACCCGCCGGCACGGCCAGCGCCGCAAAGGCCGGCCCGACACCGGACACCAACGACGCCGCGCGCCTGGCTGCGCAGGAGCAGGAGCAGTGGCGAATCGCCGGGTACGTGGATCAGCCTGTCTCCTATGAGACTTATCTGAAACGCTATCCCAACGGCCGCTATGCCGACGCGGCGCGGGAAAAGCTGGCATCAATGCAAGCGCGCCCCGAACAGCGCCAGGCCGCAACCGCCGCACCTGCAGAAGCGTCCGAGCGCCCGTCCCAGTCTGTCGCTTCCGCTGCGGCATCATCGGCTGCCGCTGCCTCACCCGGCCGCAGTGAGCGCACTGAGCGCACTGAGCGCACCGAAGCGCGCGCAGCCGCCGGCGGCGATGAAGACAGGCAGGCACCGTCGGCCGCACGCGAGGATGATTCTCCGGCGCCTCCCGTGGCCGCCTCGGGAAATTCCCGGGTGATCCGTCTGGATGGCCAGACCATGACCGGCAGCTTCACCGCCGACCCGTCCAGCGGCGTGGTTTCCGGCAGCGGACGCATCGAATGGTCCAACGGCGACCGCTTTGACGGCACGCTGGTGCGCGGTTCCAAGGAAGGCAAGGGACAGTTTGTCTGGCGCAACGGTCAGCGCTACAGCGGCGACTGGTCGGGCAATGAACCCAACGGCAGGGGCACCATCGTTTTTGCCAACGGCAACCGCTACGACGGCGACGTCAGGAACGGCCTTCCCAACGGCAGGGGCACGCTGGTATTCGCGGACAAGACCCGTTATGAAGGCGATGTGCGAAGCGGTGTGCCAAACGGCAAGGGAACCATGACCTTCCCTGACGGCACCCGATACGAAGGCGATGTCCGCAATGGCGTCCCTCATGGGCAAGGCGTCACCCGGTTCAAGAACGGCGATGTTTACGTCGGCACGGTGGCGCAAGGCCGCAGCAACGGACATGGCCGCTTCAGCTGGAGCAACGGCACGGCATGGGAAGGCGAATTCCGTGATGGACAGCGCACCGAAAACGGCAAGCTCCTTACCGCAATGAGCCGTTCGGCGATGAGTTCCGGCTCGCCTGGTGGTGCTTCCGACGGCAACGCATCGGCAGGCATGCGGGACGAGACAGTGACGAAGTAAGCGTATGGAGACCGGTTGTTCCAGGTTTCGCAACATACGGTGCTGGATTGACGACAGACATCAAGCCGTTGGAGAAGGCTGCTCGGGAATCCAGCGCAGCGTCAGAATGGTGCAGCCCTCTTCCACTGTATAGCGGTGATGAATGCCTTCACCCCAGAGGCAGAAGTGCCCGTTCGTCTCCAGCAGATACTCCGCAATGCTTTCCTCCGGAAAGTCCGGATACTCCGAAAACTGGAGCCTGAACCGGCCCGGCATGCCGACCAGAATGGAGATCGTCCGTCCTTCGCTGACCGGTTTGCCGCTGCCGCGCGGATCGCCGGCCGCATGGCGCATCCATTTCATCGCCAGCGTGTGCGATCTCCTGTCGCTGGGCATGTAACGCAGCCCGCCTGCCTCGTTTGAGCTGTCCCGCACCCAATCGCTGAATCCAAGGAACCAGCCGGTGCCTTGCGTATCGATCCCGTCGAGATGTCCGAATTCGATATCCATGCCGATTCCTCACGCGATCCGCTTTATCAAGAACAACACCGGTCAAAGACAATATTGCGGGAAGGTACGTTGCCCAGAGCGGACTGCGGTCGCTTGGTCCGTCGCTTTGCCCTGCATTTCAAGCCGAACAGATCCTTCCAGCGATCCATCGGCAATTCGCCCCGGCGTATCGAGTTGATGCAGCACATGCTATCGGTCACGGCAGATCACGCATTGCTCTCGCGCAGAAAAGGCAAAAGGCTTATCGGGGAATGCGTCTCAGGAATAACGGCAGGACGGCCTTGACGCAAGGCGTGACGATGCGACGGTAACGAGTTAAGACAAGGAATCACAACATGCCGGACGTCCTGTTATGGCGGCGGCCATCCCCCTTATGGGGTGCATTGCATAAAGGGCTGTGGCCGCTCCAGGCTTCAGGGCAAAGCAACATGGAGGATGCGGCAGACTATCTTCGCGACACATGTCCCGAAAGCAGCGAAGCCGGAAAAACCGGCTTCGTCGGCGGAAACGCCATGGTGGAGTGCGGCGTATGCGGCTATGTCAGGTCAGCGCGAGATGCTGTTGCTGCTGAGGCAGGAATTCCCGGATATCGCGTGGTTTGCGGCGGCGCGGATGCTGGATTTCATCCGTGCGCATGGCCCTTGCGGCCTTCCACAGCAGCACGTCGTCCTCATAGCTGCGCAGCGCGGTAGTCTTTTCCCAGAGTACCCGGCGGTGAGTAACGAAATCCCAGCATACCGGCGTCAGTCCGTTCAGCCTGCCTTCGTGCTTCATGCGCAGCGCAACCGTCATCACATCTCCCGCATGCGGCACGTCTTCCGGAAACTGGATCGAGTTTGCCCAGGCCCGCACGTCACAAAAGTCGATCACCTGGCCGCGCAGCGGCTTGTGCCACTGGTCAGGATGGGCATGCTGATTTGGCCAACGACCTGCGCCAACCCAAGTACCCGTTTTGAACATGACTGATCTCCTTGTTTAAGCAGTGGCGGCAATCCGCTAACGTCCTGCGCCGAGAACACGAAAGTTACTTTCCTTAAACATATGCAACAGAGCAATTAATTCTATCGGTATTGAACAGCTGCAATTCATTGCCGCATACTGTTGTTACATACAGTACGTCGCATTCTAGCCTTTATTTATAAGGCCTGCAGAGATTTTTTGCGATTTTAACGGAGCAATTCTTGCGGCTTAATGACATGACAACAGGCCGGACAACTTTCTTGCCCAATCTCAAACACGAGCGGCGGTTCAAACCGTTTTCGCGCTCCGCCATCAAAAATTCCTGGATTGCTTGCGCATGCGAGACCGGGAAATGCATGGTCTCTCCCCATGCGCGGCTTTGTGTATGCTTATGGTCTTCTCAATCAATGCCTGTCGCGAAGCCCCGGACAGGATTCATGCACGCCTGGAGATTTCATGTACACCCTGTATTACTCCCCCGGTTCCGCCAGCATGGCGGTCCATGCTGCGCTGATCGAGGCAGGTGTTCCCTATGACCTGGAAATGCTGGACTTCCAGCATGGCGAGCAGCGCACCTCGGCCTACCTTCGCCTCAATCCGCAAGGAACCGTTCCGACCTTGCTCATCGACGGCAAACCCGCCTTCGAATCGGCGGCGCTGCTGATGACGCTTGCCGAGCGCCATCCGCAGGCCGATCTCGCGCCCGGGCCGGGAAGCCCGTTGCGGCCGGCCTGGCATCAGTGGATGGTTTATCTGTCCAATAATCTCGGCGCGACCTTCCGCTTCTGGTTCTATCCTTCCGACCTTGGCGCCGACGAGCACCCGGATGCCGTGCGCAGGGCCTTGCAGCAAAAGATAGAAGCGGCATGGGAATGCCTCGATGGCGAGTTGTCGGCCAACGGGCCTTACCTGCTCGGCGAGCGGTTTTCAACGGCCGATCTGCTGCTGGCCATGTACATGCGCTGGTCGCGCAACATGCCGCGTCCGGCCACCAGCTGGCCGGCGCTCGACAGGCTGGCATTGCTGGTTCGCCAGCGCCCGAGCTGGAAGCGCATGACGGAACTGGAGGGTCTGACCGACTGGACCCTGATGGCTTGAGGACGTTGATCCGAGGGCAGGATCCCTTGGCAACAACGCAAAACGGCCTGCACGCATGCAGGCCGTTTTTATGGAAAGAAGGCAGGCTTGGCGCCAGCCTGCGCTTACGCGATCACTTGCCCGGCAGCTTGCCGGCCACGCCTTCGACGTAATAATCCATCTTGTTGAGCGCTTCGTCGCTCAGCGCGCCCTTTTCAAGGCGTACCTTGCCTTCGTTGTCCTTGACCGGGCCGTCGAACGGCGTCAGCTTGCCGGAAACGATCTCTTTTTCCTTGGCCGCAACGAGCTGCTTCACATCCTCGGGCACCGCGCTGCCGATGGCTTCCAGCTTGACCATGCCGTCCTTGATGCCGCCCCAGGTGCTGCTGGTCTTCCACTTGCCGTCGATGACCTGCTGCGCGGCATTGGTGTAGTACTTGCCCCAGTGATGGGTCACCGCGCCGATCTGCGCCTTGGGACCGAATTTCTTCATGTCGGAGTGGTAAGCCACCGCATACTTGCCCTTCTCTTCCGCCGCCTGAACGATGGCGGTGGAGTCGGTATGGTGGGTCACCACGTCGGCATTCTGGCCCAGCAGCGTGATGGCGGCATCGCGTTCCTTGCCCGGGTCGAACCAGCTGTTGACCCAGACCACCCGCACTTCCGCTTTAGGATTCACACTGCGCATGCCGCGGGTGAAGGCATTGATGCCTTGCAGAACTTCGGGGATCGGGAAAGCGGCGACATAGCCGGCCACGTTCGACTTGGTCATCTTGCCCGCAAGAACGCCGGCGAGGTAGCGGCCTTCATAAAAGCGCGCGTTTGTCGTGGCGACGTTGGGCGCGGTCTTGTAACCGGTCAGGTGCACGAACTTGACGTCGGGATACTGCTTGGCAACCTTGAGCGTCGGGTTCATGTAGCCGAACGACGTGGTGAAGATAAGCTTGCTGCCCTGCTGCGCGAGATCGCGGATGACACGTTCCGCATCGGCGCTTTCCGGCACGTTCTCGACGAACTTGGTCGTCACCTTGCCCCCCAGGCTTTTTTCCATTTCCTTGCGTGCGATGTCGTGCTGGGTAGTCCAGCCGGCCTCGCCGATCGGGCTGATATAGACGAAACCGACGTTCAGGGGCGCGGGATCGGCTGCAAACGAGGGGGCGGCTGCGAGTGCCGGCAGGACAGCGATGGCGGACAAGGCGCCCCGCATGAAGGTTTTCGACATGGTTTTCCTCTACATGTGACTCCCACTTGCTGTTGAATGGACGCCAAGCCACGCCGTGTGGGTAAAACAGCGGGATTGTCAGGCCGCAGGAAGTCCCGCGCCAAAAGTCCGGTCTGATTCAGATGCCTGGGTATCGGAATCAATAATGCCAACTTCGAAAACAACTCGCTGCCGGTGTCGTGCACCGCATGCCAACATCGCATTTGCAGTACAAATGCTTGTTGAATTATGAACAGGTCAGCGGGGAGCATTATATGTATACGCGGATAGTATACATACAGTTTTTCGTATTCCGTGATGCGGATGCGCGCAGGGCGACGCAGCTTCGCGCGGTTGACATCTCAATACCTGCGGCACCCGTTGCCGCGACATGACATCACTGCTTGCACAGCATCGCGAACGGCGACATCGCCACTTGTACATTTCCAGTCCGCAGATACATTGCCACTGACGGCAGCCATCATGGAAGCATGGGCCATCCTTCAGATTGAGTCGGCACGACGCGAGGGCGCGACAAAACAACGTTACCCAACAATCATCACGACGCAGCCTGTCTGCCAGGCAAACATCCGGGCAGCAGGAATGACACGGCATTCCTGCTGCCTTGCAAAGGGGTATGCGCCCCTTTTTACCCCGGATTGAAATTCTTCCCGAGCGAAGCCGGCATGTTGAGCTTGATCCAGTTGGCATTGGTCGAGATCAGCACCAGCACCAGGATGGTGGCAAGATACGGCAGCATCGACAGCAGTTGCGAATCGATAGACACCCCCAGGCCCTGCGCATGGAAGGTCATGATGGTGACGCCGCCGAACAGGTAGGCGCCGATCAGCACGCGCGCCGGACGCCAGGTGGCAAAGGTGGTCAGCGCCAGCGCGATCCAGCCGCGCCCCGCCACCATGCCCTCCACCCACAGGGGCGTGTACACCAATGACAGGAAGGCCCCGGCCAGGCCGCAGCAGGCGCCGCCGAACAGCAGCGCGGCAAGCCGGATGCGGCGCACGTTGTAACCCAGCGCATGCGCCGAGGACGGCGACTCTCCGACGGCGCGCAGCACCAGTCCGGCGCGGGTGCGGTAGAGAAAGACCACGATCCCCGCGCACAGCAGCAGCGACAGATAGACCATCGGATGCTGGCGGAACAGCGCCGTGCCGACGAAGGGAATGTCGGACAGGAAGGGGATGGCGAATTTCGGGTTGTCCAGGCTCTTGCCGACATAGCTGATGCCGATATAGGCTGAAGCACCGCCGCCGAACAGCGACAGCGCCAGGCCGGTCGCATACTGGTTGGTGCCCAGCCAGACCGTCATCAGCGCGAAGAAACCCGCCAGCAGCATGCCGGCCGCCGCGCCGGCGACGAAGCCGAAGGCGACACTCTGCGTATCGACGGCGACCGCAAAGCCGATCACGGCGGCTACCAGCATCATGCCTTCGGCGCCGAGATTGACGACGCCGGATTTTTCATTGATCAGCAGTCCGAGGGCTGCCAGCATCAGCGGTGTGCCGGCGTTGATGGACGCGGCGATCAGTGGCGCATAGGCGTCCATTATTTCCTCCAGCTCAATTTATAGTGGATCAGCACGTCGCAGGCCAGCAGCGAGAACAGCAGGATGCCCTGGAACACGCCGGTGATCGCGTTGGGCATGCCCAGGCGCGACTGCGACAATTCGCCGCCGATGTAGAACAGCGCCATGATGAAGCTCGAGAACACGACGCCGATCGGATGCAGCCGGCCGACATAGGCAACGATGATGGCGGCAAAGCCGTAGCCGGGCGAGACCGTCGGCGTGAGCTGGCCGATCGGCCCGAGCACTTCGGCGGTGCCTGCCAGCCCGGCGAGGCCGCCGCAGACCAGCATCGACGTCCACAGTGCCTTGCGCGAGGAAAATCCCGCATACCGCGCCGCCGCCGGCGCCATGCCGCCGACCTGCAGCCGGTAGCCGGCGAAGCTGCGCGCCAGGAACAGCCAGCCCAGGAGCGATGCGGCCAGCGCCATCACGATGCCAAGGTGCAGCCGCGTGCCGTCGATGATGTTGGGCAGCAGGAAGCCGTCGGAGAGCATGCGCGACTGCGGGAAGTTGAAGCCTTCCGGATCGCGCAGGGCACCGTGCACCAGCATGCTGAGCAGCAGCTGCGCGACGTAGACCAGCATCAGCGAGACCAAGATCTCGTTGGCATTGAACCGGTCGCGCAGGAAGGCGGTGATCGCCGCCCATGCCATGCCGCCCGCCGCGCCGGCCAGCATGATGATGGCGATCATCAGCGCGCCGCCGCCCTCGCCCTGGTCGAAGAAGAGACCGGCCGCGCCGCCGGCGATGGCGCCGACCACCAGCTGCCCTTCGGCGCCGATATTGAAGACATTGGCGCGGAAGCAGATCGCCAGCCCCACCGCCACCAGCAGCAGCGGCGTCACCTTGACGCCGACTTCGGCCCAGCCCTGCAGGTTCTTGATCGGCTCCAGGAAGAACACCGCCAAGCCGGTGACCGGATTCTTGCCGAGCGCAAGGAAGAGCACGATGCCGCACAGGACCGTCAGCAGCACCGCGAAGAGCGGCGACAGCCATGACATCAGCGACGACGGGCTGGGCCGTTTTTCCAGCTTAAGCATTGGCCACCTCCTGCCTTGCAGGCGCCGCGGCATCCCACAGTCCGCTCATCCACTGGCCGATCAGGTCGACCGTGGCATGGGTGGTTTTGATCGAGGGCGACATTTTTCCTTTCGCGATCACGACCAGGCGGTCGGAGATTTCAAACAGTTCATCCAGTTCTTCCGAGACCACCAGCAGCGCGCAGCCGGCATCGCGCAAGGCGACCAGTTCGGCCCGGATCTGCGCCGCCGCGCCGACATCCACGCCCCAGGTGGGCTGGGCCACGATCAGCACCTTCGGATTGCGCATCACTTCGCGGCCGACGATGTATTTCTGCAGGTTGCCGCCGGAGAGGCTGCCGGCGGTCGCCTGCGGCCCGGGCGCCTTGACCTTGAAGCGGCTGATGATGGAAGCGGCAAGGTCATGGAGCGCGCCGAAGCGGATCAGGCCGCGGCTGACGGTCGACGGGTTCTGGTGCGAGAGCAGGATGTTTTGTGCGAGCGAAAGGTCGGGCACCGCGCCGCGGCCGAGTCGCTCCTCCGGTACGAAGCCGAGGCCGCGCTGCCGGCGCCGTGCCGCGTTCATGCGGCCAACCGGCTCATCCTTGAGCAGGATCATGCCCGGCTGCGCGCGCGGGTCTTCGCCCGACAGGGCCGCCAGCAATTCCTGCTGGCCGTTGCCCGAAACGCCCGCGACGCCGACGATTTCTCCGGCATGCAGGTCGAGATTGATGCCGTCCAGTGTCGTTCCGAATGGATGGCTTTTGTCGAGGGAGAGATTGCGCAGGGAAAGCAGGCGTTCGCCGGGCAGGCGGTCGACCGTCCTGATCGCCGGCGGCTCGGCGCCGATCATCATGCGCGACAGGCTCGATGCGGTTTCCTGCCGGGGATCGCAAATGCCGGTCACCTTGCCGGCTCGCATCACGGTGCACTTGTCGCACAGGGCGCGGATCTCGTCGAGCTTGTGGCTGATGTAGAGGATGCTGCAGCCTTCGGACGCCAGCTTGCGCAGCGTCTCGAATAGTCTTTCCACGGCCTGCGGCGTCAGCACCGAAGTCGGTTCGTCGAGGATCAGCAGCTGCGGCCTGGTGAGCAATGCGCGCACGATTTCCACTCGCTGGCATTCGCCAACCGACAGGGTATGGACATGGCGCTGCGGCTCCAGGTCGAGGCCGTACTGGCGCGCGGTGGATTCGATGCGGCGGCTGAGTTCGTCGAGCTTCGTCCCCTTGGGCAGGCCGAGCGCGATGTTTTCCGTCACGGTCAGGGTATCGAACAGCGAGAAATGCTGGAACACCATGGCGATGCCCAGCTTGCGGGCCTCGGCCGGATTGGCGATATTGACCTCCTTGCCATTCCAGTAGACCTTGCCGGCATCGGGCTTGACCGAGCCATAAATGATTTTCATCAGGGTCGACTTGCCGGCGCCGTTCTCGCCGAGGATGGAATGGATTTCCCCCGGTAGAACGTTCAGATCGATGCCGTCATTCGCCACTACGGAGGGGTATCTCTTGGAGATCCCGCTTAGGGTTAGGCGCGTGTCCATGTCTCACTCATTATGCGAGCTGCTAAAAACCATCATGTTAGTAGCTCTCTTATCAATATTTTTATTCTTCACAAAAATTACAGGAAAAAAAGTTTGGTCAATATAGCGGTCCGTGTATGGCTGTTATAGAAACGGCGATATAGGCTGACGGAGTTTGTCTGTATTTCCCATGCTGGTGCGCGTTGGATTCCTCGCGCACCGCTGCGGCGCAGAAGTATAAAGCGATGTATGCACTCATGCTTGCATGCACCGTTTTATCAAGCCAAGCATCCTGGGGATTGCCGTGAGCGGAGCCCGATCGCCGTATTTCGGCCGGCATGGGGGATCATATGTCCAATGCGATATGCAAGATATCGGCCATGCGATATCCCGGACGCATCTTTCTATAGGACATTACTGCTCGCGCTGCAACCGCTTCATGAATGTCCATTTGCGCAAGGATATGATCAGACGCAAGGCCGGCCGCAGGCCGGAATGAAATCCGTCCCGCCTAGACTGTCCGAAACATTGCAAACTGATTAATGGCGTTGCGCGAATGAATGACAACAATGCAACAGCAATACCCACAGGAGAAGACAGATGAGTGTGATGGAGCGGTTCTTTAAGCTGAAGGAACAGGGAACGGACGTCAAGACGGAGCTGCTGGCCGGCCTGACCACCTTCCTCACGATGGCCTACATTATTTTCGTGAACCCTTCCATCCTCGGCGACGCCGGCATGCCCAAGGATGCGGTGTTTGTCGCCACCTGCCTTGCGGCCGCGATCGGCACGCTGATCATGGGGCTGTACGCGAATTATCCGATCGCGCTGGCGCCCGGGATGGGCTTGAATGCCTATTTCGCCTACAGCGTGGTCAAGGGCATGGGCTATACCTGGGAAGCCGCGCTCGGCGCGGTCTGCATTTCCGGCATCCTGTTCCTGATCATCAGCATCCTGCGCATCCGGGAAATGATCGTCAACGGCATTCCGCATTCGATCCGGACGGCGATCACCGCCGGCATCGGGCTGTTCCTCGCCATCATTTCGCTGAAGAACGCCGGCATCATCGCCCCCCATCCGGCCACTTACATCACGCTCGGCAACCTGCATGCGCCGCCGCCGGTGATGGCCATCGTCGGCTTCTTCCTGATTGTCGCCCTCGACCGCATGAAGGTGCGCGGCGCCATCCTGATCGGCATCATCGCCGTGACCGTGCTCAGCTTCTTCTTCGGCGGGAACACCTTCGCTGGCATCGTCTCGGCGCCGCCGTCCATCGATCCGACCCTGTTCAAGCTCGACTTGTCGGCCGCGCTCTCCATCGGCATCCTCAACGTGGTGCTGGTGTTCTTCCTGGTGGAACTGTTCGATGCCACCGGCACGCTGATGGGGGTCGCCAACCGCGCCGGCCTGCTCAAGGATGGCAAGATGGACCGCCTGAACAAGGCCTTGATGGCGGACAGCACCGCCATCGTCGGCGGCGCCTTTCTCGGCACGTCGAGCACCACCGCCTATATCGAAAGCGCTGCCGGCGTGCAGGCCGGCGGCCGCACCGGCTTAACCGCGGTGGCCGTGGCGGTCCTGTTTCTGGCCTGCCTGTTCATCGCACCGCTGGCAGGCGCGGTTCCCGCCTATGCGACCGCGCCGGCACTGTTCTATGTATCCTGCCTGATGCTGCGGGAACTGGCCGACATCGACTGGGACGACACCACGGAAAGCGTGCCCGCGGTCATCACCGCCCTGCTCATGCCCTTTACCTATTCGATCGCCAACGGGGTAGCCTTCGGGTTCATATCCTATGCCGGCCTGAAACTGTTCACCGGGCGCGGCAGACAGGTACCCGTCATCGTCTGGATCATCGCGGCGATCTTTATCTTCCGTTATGTCTATCTCGGTGCAGAATAAAAACGGCATACCCTGCCGCCTGCAAAAGCCGGCCACGTGCCGGCTTTTGTTTTTCGGCATGGAGCTTGCATCCGGCATGGCCTCACATCCCGGGGCAGATGCCTGCAGGGAATGCATTTGTTCTTCAATGTTTTGCTAGGAGGTCAACATGGCTACGTTAACGCATGGCGAAAGACGCCATATTCCCGATCGCCGCAATGGCGGTACGCACATACACGGTTCCAAGCGCATGAAGCCGATTGAATGGATTCCGATGCTGCTGCTGATCGTCGGCGGCATCAACTGGGGCCTGGTGGGCTTGTTCGATATCGACCTGGTGGCGATGATCTTCGGCCCGGGAAGCGGGATTTCCCGCGTGGTCTATGCCCTTGTCGGTCTGTCGGCGCTCTATTCCCTGTATCTGAGCACGCGGATGTCGAGCAGTCACGGATAGCCGCAAGTGAGTAATCCATGCCGGAGCCGGCTTGCGTGCAGTGGGGCGCACCGGTTCCGGCTCTCTCCAGGTTCTCTTCTGCTCTTATTCCAACGCAACTCCGCCGCCCTTGGCGTGGCATACAGGCACGGCGCCCCCTCCACTTCCTTGACCCGCTGCCCTCTATACGCGCGCCGATATACCCGCTATGCGTCGCGCCGAATAATCGCCGGGTCGGGTTCTTGCATGATAAAAGCCGAAACATGCGCGCGCAGAGCGGGCAAAATTTGCCCATACGCTTGTAGTTGGCACAATCCGGCAGGGCAAGCTTGATCATATTGCAGGTTTCGGATACTCAACATCAGCATCCCCTTATAGCCTGACGGACGACCGATGCTAACCTAGCGTTACAAAATCCTGCATTCAATACGCAAAGGCGGAGAGAGCATGTCACAACCCATACGTTTCTTTTATCGCGGTGAAGTCCAGACCATCTCGGATGTGCCGCCGACGCAGACCATCCTGCAGCATGTGCGCGAGCATCATCACTGCACCGGCACCAAGGAAGGTTGCGCCGAGGGTGACTGCGGCGCGTGCACGGTCGTGATCGGCGAACTTAAGGGCGACCGCACGGTGGAACTCAAGTCCGTCAATTCCTGCATCCAGTTCGTTCCGACACTCGATGGCAAGGCCCTGTTCACCGTGGAAGACGTGAAGCAGGCCGATGGCGAACTGCATCCGGTGCAGCAGGCCCTGGTGGAATGCCACGGCTCCCAGTGCGGCTTCTGCACGCCGGGCTTCGTGATGTCGCTTTGGGGTTTGTATCTCAAGCAGGAAGGCAAGTCGTGCGCGCCGCAGCGCAAGGAAATCGACGACACACTGTCCGGCAACCTGTGCCGCTGCACCGGTTACCGTCCGATCATCGACGCCGCCCAGCGCATGCTCGAACTCCCCAAGGTGCAGTTCGACCGCGAAGCGCTGGCCGCTTCGCTGGAGTCCATCCAGCGCAAGGACATGCTGACCTATACCTTCGACGGCCAGTCCTTCCATGTGCCGACCACGCTCGACCAGCTGCTTGCGATCCGCGCGGAAAAACCTTCGGCGACGATCCTGTCTGGCTCCACCGATGTCGGCCTGTGGGTAACCAAGCAGATGCGCCATCTCGGCGACATCATCTACATCAACCAGGTTGCCGAACTGCAGACCCTGGCGGAGAAGGATGGGCAACTGGAAATCGGCGCGGCGGTCACGCTCAACGATGCCTACGCCGCGCTGGCAAGGCACTATCCGCAGGAGTTGTCCGAATTGTGGCAGCGCTTCGCCTCGCTGCCGATCCGCAATGCCGGCACGCTGGGAGGCAATGTCGCCAACGGTTCGCCCATCGGCGATTCGGCGCCATGGCTGATCGCCCTCGGGGCGCAGATCGTGTTGCGCGGCAAGGATGGCCAGCGCAGCATGCCGCTGGAAGCCTTCTATCTCGATTACCAAAAGAAAGACTTGCGTCCGGAGGAGATCGTGGAGGCGGTGCGGGTGCCGCTGCCGCAGGCCGATCGCCGCTTCCGCACCTACAAGCTTGCCAAGCGCTTCGACCAGGATATTTCCGCGGTATGCGCCGCCTTCTGCATCACCCTGGACGGCAGCATGGTGCGGGAAGCCCGCATTGCCTTCGGCGGCATGGCGGCGACCTCGCGCCGCGCACCCAGGGCCGAAGCCGCCCTCAACGGCCGCGAATGGAACGAAGCGGCGCTGGAGGAAGCGGTGGCCGCGCTCGCCCAGGATTACACGCCGCTGTCCGACATGCGCGCCAGCAGCGACTACCGGATGAAGGCTGCGCAGAACCTGCTGCGCCGCTTCTGGTTCGAGACCCGAACCGATGCGCCGCTGTCCGCCGGCGCCGTCAACGCATTTGCCTGCGCCTGAACCACGGGCGAAAGAGAGATCACGATGAACACACAGTCCGAAGCCTTCCTCAAGCAAGACGCCGCCACGACTCCCGCCACCAGCTGGGCGGAAGTCGGCAAGCAGCGGCCGCACGAATCCGCGGTGCTGCATGTGCTGGGCGAAGCCACCTATACCGACGACATTCCCGAACTGCAGGGCACGCTGCATGCGGCGCTCGGCCTGTCGCAGAAGGCGCACGCGAAAGTGCACGGCATCGACCTTGCCGAAGTGAGGAAATCCCGCGGCGTGGTCGCGGTGTACACCGCCAAGGATATTCCGGGCACCAACGACTGCGGCCCCATCATTCATGACGACCCGATCTTTGCAGACGGCCTGGTGCAGTATGTCGGCCAGCCGCTGTTCATCGTGGTGGCCGACACGCACGACAATGCGCGCCGCGCGGCGCGCCTGGCCAAGGTCGACTACGAAGAGCTGCCGGCGATCCTGACACCGCAGGCGGCGCGCGATGCGCAGTCTTTCGTGCTGCCGCCGATGCACCTGGCGCGCGGCGACTTCAAGCGCGCGTTCGAGCAGGCGCCGCATCGCGTCAAGGGCGAGCTGCATGTCGGCGGGCAGGAGCAGTTTTACCTCGAAGGCCAGATTTCCTATGCGGTGCCCAAGGAAGACCGGGGCATGCACGTGTACTGCTCCACCCAGCATCCATCGGAAATGCAGCACGTGGTCGCGCATGCGCTGGGGCTGCACTCGCACAACATCGTGGTGGAATGCCGCCGCATGGGCGGCGGCTTCGGCGGCAAGGAATCGCAGTCGGCGCTGTGGGCGGCGGCGGCCTCGATCAGCGCGGCGCTGCTCAAGCGGCCGGTCAAGCTGCGCGCGGACCGCGATGACGACATGATGGTCACGGGCAAGCGCCACTGCTTCTACTATGAATATGAAATCGGCCACGACGACGAGGGCCGCATTCTCGCCGCCAAGGTGGAAATGGTGTCTCGCGCCGGCTATTCCGCCGACCTGTCGGGACCGGTCGCCACACGCGCGGTGTGCCATTTCGACAATGCCTATTACCTGTCGGACGTGGACATCGTCGCCATGTGCGGCAAGACGCATACCCAGTCGAACACGGCGTTCCGCGGTTTCGGCGGACCGCAGGGCGCGATCGCCATCGAATACATCATCGACGAGATCGCCCGCAATCTGGGCAAGGATGCGCTCGATGTGCGCAAGACCAACTTCTACGGCCGCAACGACGCGGAAGGCCGCAACGTCACGCAGTACGGCCAGAAGGTGGCGGACAACGTCATCCATGAACTGGTGGCGGAACTGGAACAGACCAGCGAATACCGCCAGCGCCGCGCGGACGTGCTGGCCTTCAACGCCGGCAGCCCGGTACTGAAGAAAGGCCTGGCGATCACGCCGGTGAAGTTCGGCATCGCCTTCAACCTCACGCACCTGAACCAGGCCGGCGCGCTGGTGCATGTGTATGTCGACGGCTCGGTGCTGGTCAATCATGGCGGCACCGAAATGGGCCAGGGCATCAATACCAAGGTGGCCCAGGTGGTTGCCCATGAACTCGGACTCGACCTGTCGCGTGTGCGCGTCTCCGCCACCGATACCAGCAAGGTTGCCAATACTTCCGCCACCGCGGCTTCCACCGGCGCCGATCTTAACGGCAAGGCGGCGCAGGATGCGGCGCGCCAGATCCGCGAACGCCTGACCGCTTTCGCGGCGCAGGCTTTCAAGGTCGATCCGTCGAAGATCGAGTTCGCCAATAACCATGTGTACATCGACGGCATCCCGGAGCAATTCCCTTCCCTGATCCGCAAGGCCTACAACGCCCGTATCCAGCTCTGGTCGGACGGTTTCTACGCGACTCCCGGCCTGCACTGGGACGCGGCGACGATGACCGGCAATCCCTTCTTCTACTTCGCCTATGGCGCGGCCGTCGCCGAAGTGGTGGTCGATACCCTGACCGGCGAATGGAAGCTGCTGCGCGCCGACGCGCTGTATGACGCCGGCAATTCACTCAATCCGGCCATCGATATCGGCCAGGTGGAAGGCGCCTTTATCCAGGGCATGGGCTGGCTGACGACCGAGGAATTGTGGTGGAACAAGTCCGGCAAGCTGATGACGCATGCGCCGTCGACCTACAAGATTCCGGGCATTTCCGACTGCCCGGAGGACTTCCGCGTGAGGCTGTTCAAGAACCGGAACGTGTCCGACAGCATTCACCGCTCCAAGGCGGTGGGCGAACCGCCGCTGCTGCTGCCGTTCTCGGTATTCTTTGCGATCCGCGACGCGGTGGCCAGCGTCGGCGGCTACAGGATCAATCCGCCGCTGAACGCCCCCGCGACCAGCGAAGCGATTCTCAATGCGGTGGAAGCGGTACGCGCCGCGCACCACAGCCGCGCCGGCGCGGCTGCGGCCTGAATGCGGAGATGGCAATGATCAACTGGCTGTCAGCGCTCGACAAGCTGCACAGGGAAGACACGCCGGCGGTGCTGGTGACGGTCGCCGCCGTGCAAGGTTCCGGGCCGCGCGAGCCGGGCGCGAAAATGCTGATCACGCGCGATGGACAGTTCGACACCATAGGCGGCGGCCATCTCGAAATGCGGGCCTGCGAAGTGGCGCGCGAGATGCTCGCCGATCCGGCGGGACGTCTTGCCGCGCTGCGGCGGCTGGAGCGTTTTCCGCTCGGTCCCAGCCTTGGCCAATGCTGCGGCGGCGTCGTGCACCTTGCCTTCGAGCGCGTCACTCCCTCTCCGGCATACGGTAGCCTGCTGACCGACCGCTGGAGCAACAGACTGAGCAGCTGGCGCCTGGTGCCGCTGGATGAAGTTCATCCGCCGGCACTGCTGGATGAGCGCGGCCAAGCGCTTTGCTCCGGCCTGCGGATTGCGCCGGCCACGGACTTGTCCCGCCCCTGCCATGTAATGCAGGACGACAGTGGAAAGCGCTGGCTGGTCGATCCCTGCGTGCCTCACCGTCCACACCTGGTCCTGTTCGGCGCCGGCCATGTGGGCGCGGCGATCGTGCGGGCCTTGGCGGAACTGCCCTGTCATGTCACCTGGGTTGACGAGCGCGAAGACATGTTCCCCGTCGATGTTCCTGCCAATGTCAGGATTGAAGCCACCGACATCCCCGAGGCCATCGTCGACGCGGTGCCGGCCGGTTCGTCCTACCTGGTGCTGACGCACAGCCACGCGCTCGACCAGCGCCTGGCGGAAGCCATTCTGCGCCGGTACGATGCCGGCTGGTTCGGCCTCATCGGATCCATGACCAAGCGCATGCAGTTCGAACACCGCTTGCGCGAGCGCGGCATTCCGGCGCAACGGCTGTCCGACATGGTGTGCCCGATCGGCATCCCGGGCATCGCCGGAAAACAGCCGGCGGTGATCGCCGCATCGGTCTGCGCGCAGCTGCTGCAGGTGTGGGAAGCCGAAGAGCAAGCGATGCATGCCGGCCGCCGCGCGCGTAGAGATGCAGCCGAAACAATTTGAATCAAGTACAAGCAAGAGAAAGCAGTCAATGACCACGACCAAAGCATCGCCGTCCTGCCAGGCCTACCGCGCCAGCATCCTTCACTTCACCGCAGATCCGGCCTTTGATGAGAAGGCCTATGCATGGCACGAGGACGGCCTGCTGATTATCAATGACGGCCGCGTTCAGGCCGCGGGCGACTACAGCCGCCTGCGCGACGCGGTGCCCGAAGGCGTGCGGGTGCAGGATTACCGCGGCAAACTGATCGTGCCGGGCTTCATCGATACGCATATCCATTATCCGCAGACCGACATGATCGCTTCGCCGGCACCCGGCCTGCTGCCCTGGCTGGAGACTTATACCTTCCCGACCGAGCGCAAGTTCGCCGACGGCGAGCATGCGCGCGAAGTGGCGAGCTTCTTCCTCGATGAACTGCTGCGCTGCGGCACGACCACGGCCATGGTCTATTGCACGGTGCATCCCTCCTCGGTGAATGCCTTCTTCAACGAAAGCGAAAAGCGCAACCTGCGCATGGTGGCCGGCAAGATCATGATGGACCGCAACTGCCCCGACTTCCTCAGCGATACCGCCGAGAGCGGCGCCCGCGAAAGCGAAGAGCTGATCAACAAGTGGCACAAGCGCGGCCGCCAGCTCTATGCGCTGACGCCGCGTTTCGCGCCGACTTCCACCGAAGCGCAATTGCAGCTGGCCGGCGAACTGGCGCGAGCCTATCCGGACACCTTTCTGCAGACGCATGTGGCGGAGAACACCGACGAGGTGGCCTGGGTCAAGTCGCTGTTTCCGAATTCCCGCAGCTATCTCGACGTCTACGACCATTACGGCATGATGCGGCCGCGCGCGATGTATGCGCATTGCATCTGGCTGGACGATCATGACCGCGCCCGCATGCGCGAGACGCAATCCGCTGCATCCATCTGCCCCACCTCCAACCTATTCCTCGGCAGCGGCCTGTTCGACTTTGCCCGCGCCGACGCCGCCCAGGTGCCGCTGTCGCTGGCCACCGATGTCGGCGGAGGCACGTCGTTCTCCATGCTGCAAACCATGAACGAGGTCTACAAGGTTGCCCGCATGGGCGGAACCTACCTGCCCGCGCTGCGCATGTTCTACATGGCCACGCTGGGCGGCGCGCGCAGCATGCAACTCGAAGGCACCATCGGCAACTTCGCGCCCGGCGTCGAAGCCGATTTCGTGGTGCTCGATCCCGAGGCCACGCCGCTGCTGGCCCGGCGCACCTCGCGCACCGAGAGCCTGGAGGAATTGCTGTTCGCCTTCGCCCTGCTCGGCGACGACCGCGCGATCGCGGCAACCTACAGTGCAGGCAAGCGGGTACATGTACGCGGCGAAAGCCAGCGTGCGGCGGAGGCGGTGGAGGCCTGACCAATCGCCTTACCCATATCCTGAAGCCCGGACTTTGCGCGGACGGCATTCGTCGGTTCCCAGTCCGCGTCGACCTGATGCAAAAAAGCTACAACACCAGTAAGTAGTGCCATTCCTCCATCCGGCATGGAGGAATGATAAGTAGAATGGCTGCCGTAATTAATGCATTAAAGCAATCATGGCGGCGGAGAGAGGCACCGGGTTTCCCGGTTCATAAATCTGCACAAAAAATGGAGATGTCATGCAAGGAAGCAAGCTGAAACAATTGATGGTCGGGGCAACACTTGCCACCGCCGCCGCCGCGCCGGTAATGGCGCAGACCAACGTCACCGTCACCGGACTGGTCGATGTCTATGCGGGAAAAATGCGCAGTGCCGGCGATGCCCGCTCGCGTTCCGTCGTCAACAGCGGCGGCATGACCACCTCCTGGTTCGGTTTCAAGGGTTCCGAAGATCTGGGCGGCGGCCTCAAGGCCAACTTCCTGCTGACCAGCTTCATCCAGGCCGATACCGGTGCGCAGGGCCGCTTCCCCGGCGATACGCTGTGGTCGCGCGACGCCAACGTCGGCCTGTCGGGCGGGTTCGGCGCGGTCTCCCTGGGCCGTGAACTGGCGCCTCACTTCCTGCCGACCATCCTGTTCAATCCCTTCGGCGACTCCTATCAGTTCGCACCGCTGATCCTGCATGCGGACGTGCCGCTGTTCAATGCATCGGGCTGGACCAATTCGGTCGCGGGCGATACCGGCTGGAGCAATTCGATCCGCTACCAGACGCCGAATTTCGGCGGCTTGACCGCGAACGTTCATTACCAGTTCGGCGAGATCGCCGGCAGCACCGGCCGCAACAACATCGGCATCAACGCGCTCTATTTCGCAGGTCCGCTTGCGCTGACCGCGTTCTATCACAATGTCGAGATCAACAACCCGCTCAATGCCCCGGTCGGCAACGTTCAGCCGGCGGGCAATATTCCGCTCGCCTCCGGCCTGTTCGCCGCGCGCCAGACCGCATGGATGGTCGGCGGCAGCTACGACCTGACCGCAGCGAAGCTGTTTGCCACCTATGGGCAGACCTCGCACAACATCGACCTCGACGACAAGACGCTGTCGCTCGGCGCCACCGTGCCGGCAGGTCCGGGCAAGGTGCAGGTGGCATGGGCGCAGACCAAGCGCGAGGGCGTGGCGATCGGCGCCGATGTCAAGCGCACCACCACCGCCGTCGGCTATGATTACGACTTGTCGAAGCGGACGGATGTGTATGCGGTCTACATGAATGATCGCATCACGCGCACCAACAATGGCAACAGCTTCGGCGTTGGCGTGCGCCACCGCTTCTGAAGCGCTCTGCGAACGGATTAGCGTTACGCACCGCCCGGCACTGCCGGGCGTTTTGCTATCAGGACGCGGAAAAAGGAAGGATGTCGGGACAGTGACGGATTCGAACTTGATACATCGCGGCGGCAGCCCTGCCGCCGGCGCAACCAGCCTCGAGGAATGGGAGGTGCGCCGCGACCTCGCCGCCTGTTACCGCCTGTGCGCATTGCGACACTGGGATGACCTGATCTATACCCATATCTCGGCAGCGGTTCCCGGCGAACCCGGACGCTTCCTGATCAATCCCTTCGGCTATCGCTTCGATGAAATCACGGCTTCCAACCTGGTAAAGATTGACCTTCAGGGCAATATCATCGGCGATCATGGTTACCGCATCAATGTCACCGGATTCGCGATTCATGCCGCGGTCCATGCCGCCCGCGAGGATGCGCATTGCGTCATGCATCTTCATAACGTCAATGGCATCGCGGTCGGAGCGCAGGAAGGCGGACTGCTTCCGCTGTCCCAGCATGCCTTGCGTTTCTACGGACAGATCGGCTATCACGGCTACGAAGGCCTGGCCCTTTCTCCCGGCGAACAGCAGCGCCTGGTCGAGCGGCTGGGGCAATATCCCGCCATGCTGCTGCGCAATCACGGCACGCTCACCTGCGGCCGCACGATCGCCGAAGCATTCGTTCTGATGGACACGCTCGACAAGGCCTGCGAAATCCAATGCAAGGCGCTGTCCGGCGCTACCCGCCTTGTCATGCCGGATCCTGAGACCTGCGCCAGGACGCATCGCGAACTGATCGGCGACGGCACGCCGGAAGGCGTGCTGGAATGGCCGGCATTGCTGCGGCAACTCGAACAGTTTTCCCCCACTTACAAGAACTAATCACCTGCAAGGAGTATTCATGCCCACCATCCACGTTGAAATGTTTGAAGGCCGTACCATTGAGCAAAAGCGCGCTTTCGTCAAAGCCGTTACCGAAGCGGCGGTGGCCACGCTGCAATGCAAGCCCGAGTCGGTAGATATCGTCATCCAGGACGTCAAGAAGGAAAACTGGGCTACCGGCGGGAAACTTTGGTCTGACTGAATCTACAGAGTTGCGGGCAAGACAAAGACACGACGACAATTTGTCCCCGTGAAAATGATGATGCATGGGCGCAACCCGGATCGACCAACTTGGCCTTCGCCGGAGATTTCGCATTGCAACGGCAAATTTGTCCATTATCATGAATGCATATAGGAGTCGTCGCCATGAAAACATCTTTGCTTTTCTTGACTGCAATCAGCGCCCTCTGGGCGACGGCAGCCCCCGCGCATGCCGGCGGTAATGTGCAGTGGTCTGTGTCCGTTGGCAACGGCGTACCTGTCTACTCTCCGCCGCCGGTAGTGGTCTACGAACAACCGCAGTTCATCTATGGACCACCGCCATCAGGCTTTCCCGACAGGCCGGTGTACTACCAGTATCAGCCGCCGCCTCCAGTGCATTACGTTGTGCCGGGTCCGGTCTACCAGTCGCCGCAGCCTCACTATCACCAGCACCAGGGGTATGGACATGGCCGCGGCTACGGCCAGGGATATAGCCAGGGGCGTGGCCATGGTCATGGGCAGGGACATAGCAGCCTGCGCCGTTGAGCAGGACTTTGCGTCTCGGTGACGGCACAATGTCATGTTCTTGACGCATGACGAGGACGGGAAGCTCAGCTGATCCGCACTGAACTTCATTAAAAAACCGACCGCTCACTCGGTCGGTTTTTTCATTAAGCCAACCACATTATTAAGCTGGCGGCTCGTTTTCTATTTTCTCCTGGCTTAACAGAACAGGTATTCAAGGCCGAATGTTATGAGAAAGCTACGACATCGCCATGAGGCGTGCTCAAAGCGATTGCATATCTGCACTGTTCAGGATAAGCAAGCATTCGCCTGATGTTCCGAAACTAGATGTCTAAGGTTCCACATCCTTGAAGAAGTTCTTGTTATATTTTTAAATAGTCAAACCGGTTGATTAAGGTTTGATTTAGATTAAGCCGTCTTTAGAACCCAATTTTGGGCGCGAACATGTGCCATCCGCTCTACGTCAGAAACGGACCTGAACAATTCTGACGTGGAGTTTCAAATGAAAAAGAAGGCCTTACCAATCCTGCTGACAGCGATTCTTGCCGCCTGCGGCGGAGACAGCGATGACAATACCGTAGTCAACGCGCAGCCGACAAACCCGGCCCCGGCAAGCTCCACGCCAAGCAGCGCACCTGCACCGACGGCTCAAGATACATCGTCAACACCGTCATCGACCCCAACGTCAACACCGACCACGCCGGCAGCAACTACGCCGACGGCAACACCAACAACCCCTACGACACCTACGGCACCTACGACACCTACAACGCCGTCGGCAACGGTAACGGCGTCTGAAAGCACCTTCCTTTCCGACATTGTGCAAAGCGGGGGAACTACGGTACAGCAATCCCAAGCCGTGCTGCAGCGTTCGACGAATCCTGCTGTTCTCCGGCTTGCACAACTGCTGATCGATAATCACACTCAGCTCAATGCTTCGCTGACACAAATTGCGCAAGCCAACAATGTTACATTGGCCGCAAGTACCGGAACGACCGGCACGGCTACCACTGGAACAGGAACAACTGGAAACGGTACTACTGGTACAAGCGCAAGCGGTACGGGAACAACGGGAACAGGTACCACCGGTACGGGCGCAACCGGTACAGGAACAACGGGGACAGGTACTACCGGTACAGGCGCAACCGGCACCGGAGCCACACCGTCGAGCAACCCCGCCAACACACAAACCAGCGAACAACTTGACCGGATCTACCTGCAGCAAAGCCTGGAATTGCAGCGTCAATACGTGGCCCGGTTCCTGGAACAGGCCAGCGGCGCAACGAATGCGCAGCTGAAGGCGTTTGCCAGGGATGCCCTGCCGCTGCTGCAACTGCAGTTGCTGACTGCCAAGGAGCTTGGCGCTTCCTTTGACCCGGCGGCTTACTTGCGCGGCGCTTATGAAGATGGCCTTGGCGAGATCGCGCTCGCCAATATCGCCCGCGAGAAGGCGCAAAACCCCGCAGTGCGTTCATTTGCGGAAATGATGATCACTCATCACACCGAACTGAACACGAAAATCGCAGCGCTTGCGCAGGCGAAAAGCGTGACGCTTCCGTCTGCCCTGCCTGTCGAGCACGTCATTGCCAGGGACAGCCTCAATCAGTTGACCGGAGTCGACTTCGACAAGGCCTACATGAGCCACAACGTCGTGGTGCACCTTGGCGACGTCGGCGCCACGCAGGTGCAATCGAGCGAAGGGACCGATGCTGAAGTGCGCGCGTTGGCAACGGAGTCCCTGCCCCGACTGCAGGAGCATCTCGAGAGTGCGACCAACAGCTATGCTGCCCTTCCCTCTTCGTTCCTGGCGGCGGCCTATCAGAACAACGTCAGTGAAATCCTGCTGTCGAGCCTGGCCACGACACAGCGTGCGACCAATGAATCTGTTCGTACATTTGCGCAGTCCATGATCCGCGACCATTCGGCCCAGAATACTGTGGTGGCGCAGTTGGCGAGCACGGAAAATATTGTGCTGCCGAACGTGCTCCCGGCCGAGGGCGTTATCGCCTATCGCGTGCTTCTGCCAAAGACTGGCGACGATTTCAACCGTTCCTTCATGGCGGAAAATGTCAGGCTGCATCAAGCGGCGGTTACGCTGTTCACCGACCGCTCGACCAACGAACCTGATGCGGAGCTGCGTACATTTGCCGCATCCAGTCTGCCTGTACTGAACGCTCATCTGCAGGCAGCCACTCAACTCAACAGCAGCCTGCCACCAGCCCCAACCACACCTACCGGCACGACTACCCCAACCACTCCGACTACGCCAACCACACCGGCCGGCACCGGCACTACAGGTACCGATACAACGGGTACCGGAACTACTGGTACTGGCACCACCGGCGCAGGCACAACGGGCACCGGAACGGCCGAAACCGGAACTACAGGTACGGCAGACACTGAGACGACGGGAACTGCGGATACCGGCACAACCGGAAGCACTGGCACTGGCACTGGCACAACCGACGCAAGCACCGATGCTGATGCTGATGCTGATGCCAGCACAACAGGCACGGCAGCAACCGGGCCAGGCACGACAGGCACCAGTACCGCAACGGCCCCTGCCGGCACCTGATTGCCCCCGCGGTCCAGGCGACCTACCTACCCGGTTGACTGGATCGCACGGCATACATCGCGACAGTGTCTGGAGATGCTCGAGTTGTACAGACTTGAGCATCCATCAGGAACACTCTTGATTCAAATAAGATGCGATGCCTGCTGCATCGTGTTTTATTCTGATATTGACGCACATATCGTTGCTGGCTCCCTCTTCAGGAAACAAGTCGGTACTTCGTACATCTCAAGATTGCACTGAAGCTTCTCGTAGAATGCAGCACCAACAACCAACAGCTCCAGATGCTCTAGATGTGATGTTTCAATAGCTTGTTTATGTTCGTTCGGACTGAATTTGGGGAACTAGGAATCGCGAAACGTCCATCGTTCTCAAAGAGCCCAGCCGACTGAACACCCATGAGAATTGCCGACCCATCGTTGTTCGTCGACTTGAAATAGTCACCGCCCTGACATGCCGAGCGATGCGGCACGAGCTTAACCTTGTCCGCGATCCATCGGCATAGCGATTTACTAGCCGCGCAAAGCAAACAGCCCTGCGTCCATGAGGAGGCAGGGCTGATGCGGTAGAACTAGCCTGACGATGACCTACTTTCACACTGGTTGCAGCACTATCATCGGCGCAAAGTCGTTTCACGGTCCTGTTCGGGATGGGAAGGGGTGGGACCAACTCG
>NZ_VFAH01000016.1 GCF_008929045.1 Noviherbaspirillum aerium
TTCAAGATCTACCGTTACGATCCGGACAAGGACGCCAAGCCTTACATGCAGGATCTGACGGTGACGCTGCAGGACACCGACAAGATGCTGCTGGACGCGTTGCAGCGCATCAAGGCCGACGTGGACGACTCGCTGGCGCTGCGGCGCTCCTGCCGGGAAGGCGTCTGCGGCTCGGACGCGATGAACATCAACGGCAAGAACGGGCTGGCCTGCACCACCAACCTCAACGAGCTGACCGAGCCGATCGTGCTGCGTCCGCTGCCGGGGCTGCCGGTGATCCGCGACCTGATCGTGGACATGACGCAGTTCTTCAAGCAGTACCACTCGATCAAGCCGTACCTGATCAACGAGACGATTCCGCCGGAGAAGGAGCGTCTGCAGACGCCGGCGGAGCGGGAAGAGCTCGACGGGCTGTACGAGTGCATCCTGTGCGCATGCTGCTCGACGTCGTGTCCGTCGTTCTGGTGGAATCCGGACAAGTTCGTGGGACCGGCGGGTCTGCTGCAGGCATATCGTTTCATTGCCGACAGCCGCGACCAGGCAACCAGCGAGCGCCTCGACAACCTCGAGGACCCGTACCGCCTGTTCCGCTGCCATACCATCATGAACTGCGTGGATGTCTGTCCGAAGGGACTGAATCCGACGCGCGCCATCGGCAAGATCAAGGAACTGATGGTGCGTCGCGCAGTGTAATCGGCGCGATTCGCATGTCCCCTCAGGGGCATTGCCATCCGTGCAGATGAGGTTTCAGCCTGACCAGGCGGGATGAACAAATGCATCAGATCAGTAGTGCAGGCCTCCGTGCCTGCACTACTTTTTTAAAGCACCCGAAACGCGTCAAACCAGTGTCTTCCGGCGTCATGCCATGGCTGCATATGGCAGGCAGCGAGCGCTCCTCAACTTGCTCATCTGGCGGTAAACCTGAATTTATCGACATTGCCAACGCCGAAACTTCCCACCGCGAGAAAATAGACGTCCTGCATACCCGATACCACCTGGTTCAGGTTGGTGCTTTGCCACTGGAAGTTGGCGAAGCTTCCGGTTGACTGCATGATCATCTCACCGATTTTCGTTCCCGTCGGCGAGCCCAGCTTGATTTCAAGCTTCTGGTTCGCGAACTGCGGATCGACGGCAACCAGGGCTTCGAAAACCGTCGCGCCCGTTCCGAAATTCAGCTGGGTATATCCGGCCCAGTCTCCATTGTCCAGGCTCGCAAGATGAGAACCTTCGACGACGACCCCCTGGGATGTCGAGAAGCTTTCTCCCTCATAGATCGGCCCGTTGATCGTGCTCTTCTTCACATTGATCTCGGTGATCATGCTCAGCGTGGCGCCCGCCGGCAAGGTGATATTGCGGCTAAAGGTATTGAATCCCGAAAACGACAATGCGGGATAAACCGTGACGGAAGCGAATGTCGGATTGGTATTGTCCGCGATATTCCTGTAGTTGGCGTTGGCTTCGGGGCGATCGACGATCGATCCCGAATGCGCGGCGCCCTGCGGGTCACGGTAACCGTTGCCCTGTACGAACGCGACCGTGGTTCCGGTGACATCGAGGCCGGAAATGTCGGGGATCTCAAGATTGCGGTCATGTGCGCCGGTGCCGGTAGGTTTCCAGCCCAGGCCGCCGAGGGTCAGCGGTATCGCTTCGCCGCTTCTGTTGAAGATGTCGACCTTTTCGGAAATTCGCGAGATGCCGCTGCCCGCGGCACCGCCGTTGACGGTGTAGACGATCGCGCCGGTGACTCGTCCTGAGACGTCCTTGGGATTCGACGAGGCTTCGTATCCCAGCACGTTGCCCTGAGCATGCAGCTGATAGGGCTCCACATGGCCGGAGCCATGCAGATGGTTGTTCACATTGATGAATACCGAAGGATTGGATGGATATACCAGGATTCTCCGGCCATCCACGACCCACTCCAGGCGCTGCGGAAGAGAGAAGGGAAAGCTTGCCGAGGATTCTCCCCGGGTAAACGCCAGGCTCGAATTCTCATTTGTCACGGTCGCGGTATTGACCTGGGCAATGCAGGGAGAAACCATTGCAGCGACAGCGCCGCATAACATCAGCTGGGAAAGTTTCATGGCGATACATCCGTTCGAATTGAACATCAATGAATACAACATGGTGGGCCGCGCTCGGGTATTCCTGGAATATCTCCTTTCATTGTTCACGCCGGCCAGGGAAGACGACTGCGTGATCGGGTTGAACATGCTTTGCTGCGCGCTGATATGCGCTGACCGCCGAAGCGGGACAGCGGATTCCACGGTGTGTTGGCAATAGTCATGCACAGGCCGGCACCGGCAAGCAACGGTTTCCGTGGAAGAATGCATTCACTGATTTTCCGGAAGACAGTAATGGAGAACAGGAATGCCGGCGTGCGGGCAAAAACATCCGGCGCTCCGAAGGTGCTCATCCATGACGCGGCGCATGGCACGGCAGTCCATAGCAACATCTTCATGACGGCTTCCGGTGAGGTAGGAGTTTTAACTTAGCACTCGCCCATGCAAACGCCTATACGACCGAAGTGTTAGAAAAGTGTCAGCGAATCGCCGGCGAATTGCCGGCAGCATGGAGGAATCCAACGCCATCAATTACCCATCGTGCAGCCTCGCGAGCACGCGATCCGACTGCATGCCATCCGATGATTCTCTTTCACCATCCGCACCTTCCGGCCTTGCCTTCCTCCAACATACCGGCCGGAATATTCGTTTTGTTGTACAGGTGCAGCTGCAACATTTTTCATCTCACATTCTGCAGCTCCAGCTCTGTAGACTCGTTTGCTGCGATGCAGCGAATTATTTGCCAGTCGGCGGAACTTTGCCGTTGTCAATATCTCTACTCCTGCTGCGTCGGCCTGTGAATCACGGCTTGTCGCACATGCATTACCGGCTCAACTGTTCCTGGTCGGTAATCGTCTCCCTGCTTACGGCACGGTACCGCCGTGGCATTGCTTCTCTCGATTAAGGATTACGATCATGTTCATGTTCCCTTTCAACACCGATTCCTCTGCGCCCCGAACCAGCTTCGGCTCTCAGGCTCCGGTCATGGCATTCACCGGCAGGTTATTGAATGCCACTTTGCAGTTGCAGGAATTGAACCGCCAGGCGATGCGCCGCCTGGTCGAAGAATCGGCAGTGGATCTGCAAAAGGCGCTTCAGGTAAGGTCGCTTGCCGATGTCCAGATACTGATCGGCGAGCAGTCCAAATCCTCCGTGGAGAAAATCACGGGATATTGGCAAAACGTGGGCAACATTGCGCTCGAGACCTGGGGCTCGCCGCGCCGGGTGCTTGGCGCCGTAGAGTCCTCCAGTACCGCCGAGGAGCCCTCGGTGCCGGTGGCGGAAGCCTTCGTGGAAACACCGGCGGTGATTACCAAGCCGCATGAGGCTGAAGTCCAACCCTCGCCCCTGATTGAGAAACTGGTTGCGTCCGTGGCGGTGGAACCGGAAAAATCGGGCACTCGCACCAAGCACTGATCGATGCTTTTCAGTCCGGGAATGGACTGCAGTGCATTGGACGATTGCGCAGGCAGCCATCAACAGGAGCAGCAGCCCTGTTAGCGAAACATCAGGCTGCTGCCGCCACGCATAAGCCCGCCGCAAATCCGCATCGCGGACAGCGATGCAGTCAACCCATTCCCTGTCTTCGCGGTGCCGGTGATGGTTCATGTCAGATCGGCTATTGACGGCGCCGCGATGATCGCTATAATGCCGACTCCATTCCCTGATAGCTCAGCCGGTAGAGCGACGGACTGTTAATCCGCAGGTCCCTGGTTCGAGTCCAGGTCGGGGAGCCACGTGCCGCCTTAGCTCATTTGGTAGAGCAGTTGACTTGTAATCATCAGGTGGTCTGTTCGAATCAGACAGGCGGCACCACCGAACACTTGGCAGTCGTAACGTATAAGGCCTCAAACCTATGAAATCAAAGGTTTGAGGCCTTTTTCGTTTTGGTCGAAGAAAAGCATGTCGCAGCAAAGAACGCTTTTTCGCTGCTACCGATTACGCAGGATTTTCCGGGATTGTGCAAAATGGCGCCGTTCAAAAAGATGGGAAACTGTGACAGGTTCAAGTCAATGTCAAAGGCCTCTGCAAGTCAGGATGCTTCACTGCCAATGTCAAAGTTAAAGTAGGGATGGCCCGGTATGGGATCAAACCAGGGTAGCAAACATCCATCGGAATTATCTTTGGGCGGCGGGCTACTGTCACTTTTTGTTTGCGATTGACACTGCGTTAGGGGCCGGCGAAGTATGCGTCCCATGCCCAACTAGACAGACGGCTTGGCCCTCTTCCTTGGAAGAAGACGAAGAACTGTATCAAGCATGACGCCTACTGCCAGCAAGGCCAACCTTGACGCAGTCTGATGGGGAACAGGGCTTTAACAGGGCTTTCGAAAAGCAGGAACATTTAACACAACAGTGTTTGGAACTTCCTGTCAGGACCGTACAGATAGAAATTTTCCCGACAACGGAGACGGATAAAATATTGCAATTATTTTATTAATAAACATACAATAAAATAACCGTTTGCGAGAGAGGAAATGGGATGTTGGCACATATGGATCTCGATGGACAACGACTTCATTGGAATGGAGTTCGCTTCAAGGCGACAACCGGATTCAAAGGATTCCAACATCCGACACATCAATGCACCCCTGAGTACGGCCCGATTCCGGAAGGAGTCTACAAGGTCTTCCTATGGAAAAAAGGACTAGCAAAAGACGACGGCAACAATCGATGCAATCTAGCCCCGACTTGGGGTATTCAGCAAAATCCGCGCGGAGAGGCTGCCGGAAAGTGCGAACCATTCTGGGCCAACTGGGGACAAAACCGCGCTCGCATGGAGCCTGCCGACGTTAAGACGCAGCAGGCTTGCAAACCATCACGCGGCGGTTTCTATCTGCATGATTCCACCAAGGGATACAGCCATGGCTGCATAGAAGTAGAAGGCACGTTCTTCCATAGTCTAAGACATTACGCAGGCGCCACTCGGCAAAGCTATCTCGTTCTGCGTGTAAAGTATGTATCGGGCCGCCCGACAAACGGAGGCACGCGTGCATAAATGCTTGTTGGCAGGACTGATCCTGTACCCGATGGCATATGCGCACGGCCTTCCCGTCCTGCCGGTGCAGAACTTGTTCCAGGAATGCGTCGCCGTGACCGCGTCCGCCCCCTATACCGTCAATGGCAGGGTATACATCGATGCCGATATGAGAATAATTCAACCGGCAGGACACTGCGGATGCACGTCGACGGCAGCGGCCTATTCTTTGCTGAATACGGATGGAATGACGTTGCTCCAGGCACGGTTCGATCTCATCCGATCGGAAAAGAAAAAACTCCATCTCGGAAAAGCCGCAGAGTTTTCGAAACAGAGCGATGTATCGTTGCGTATCGGATGCGCCGGGCCTCCTTAAGAATACTTCGTCCTTTACGCGGCTCGCTCTGCCTCGGTCCGAAGGGCTATGGCAAGAACCTGCTCGGAGCCGGACGTGACTTCCTTTCAGCTCCCGTCCGACTTGGAGCCTGCCTCCACCGCAGATACGCTGGACATCCTGCGCGAACTCGGAATGGATGCGAAAAAGATAGCGGCACTCAGGGAACGCAAGGCATTCGGCCAGGGCCTGCGCAGAGAAACAACGGGCAGCTGATCACTCGTACGGAAACGGTGAGAAAGTGTATGGGTACTCTTGATAAAACACGTTATCAATAGTAAATCCGATACCGGACACACCATCGTCGGGAATGCGCCAACGTCACGACGCCGGCAAGGTGTCCAGCGGCGACACGACCCCGCGTCCGCCCCGGTTGAGCACATGCGCAACACCATCGTGGTCGACACGTCGGTGTGTCCCAACAGTTCCTGCACGGTGCGAATGTCATAACCTGATTCCAGCAGGTAGGTCGCAAAACTGTGCCGGAACGTATGCGTCGACGCCGGTTTAGTCAGCGTGGCTGCTTCCACCGCGCGCTTGATCGCGCGCTGGATGGTCTGTTCATACAAATGATGACGGCGCACGATGCCGCTGCGCGGGTCGGTCGATTCGTGATCGGACGGGAACACCCAGAACCATTTCCATTGCGTGCCGTCCTGCGGATACTTGCGCTCCAGCGCGTACGGCAGCATCACGCCGGGACGTTCGGTGCGCCGGTCCGCCTCATACAACAATTTGGCTTGGGCGAGCTGGTCCTTCAACGGCTGAACCAGAGACAGGGGCGGCATGGTGAGGCGGTCCTTGCCGCCCTTGCTGGCGCGTACCGTGATTTCGCGGCGGGTGAAGTCGATATCCTTGACGCGCAACTGCGCACATTCCATCAGCCGCATGCCGGTGCCATAGAGCAGGCGCGCGATCAGTTGATGCACCCCCTGCATATGGCGGATCACCATGCGTACTTCTTCCTGGGTAAACACCGTCCGCCGTTTCACCGGTTTGTGCGGACGGCAAACGCCGTCGATCCAGGGCAAGTCGATGTGCAGCACCTGTTTATAGGGAAACAATAGCGCGCACAGTGCCTGGGTGTGCGTGGAACTGGAAACGTTGCGTTCGTTGGTCAGATACGACAGAAAGGCGCGGATTTCGTCCGCCCCCATATCCCTGGGATGGCGGAGGCCGTGATACCGGATATACCATCGACACCATTACACATAGGCGCGCTCGGTACGCAGGCTGTAAAACCTGTCACGAATGCAACGCCGCAACTGATCAAGCAGCCGGGGTGGCTGGGGCGTCTCCGCAGTGCTGCTGTCTTTCACGATTATTTATACCTGTGCATACATACAGCCATGCTGCCAATCTGGCCACCCACGCGGTTTGCGCGCGATCAAACGGCGCTGCATATCAGACAGGCGGGCCTGCATACCGGACAATCGCGCCATCCAAGAAACAGTTAGACGCCCATGACGAACGCACCAATTCTTCACGATCCAACATTGTTTTCCGTTTGGGCAGAGGTAGATCCGAAGAATCTCCGCGATGCTGCACAGCACCTTGGGGATGTGATGCCTCTGCCGCTTCCCCAGATCTATCAACTGGTCAAGCAGGCGGCATCGCAGGGGCGGAAGGTTCAGCTCACATCAACACGACCATATCGTGACGCGCTCAAGCTTACCGGCGAACTTCCCAATGGCTTTATTGAAGGAACTGCGGTGGTAGCGGAGGAAACCGCTGATCCAATTGTTTCCGCCTGGTGCGTCAAACACCATTGCTATTTCAGTCATGGTTGCAGCGTTTGCGAAGGAGATTACCTATGAGCATAGCGGGCCGTGCGTCTAACTTCGTTATGAACTCCGACGGCGTCGCCGCCGGTTATCCGAAACGTTAGATTGCTATGGCACGTTTGCTATTCAATGTCTCCCAAATCACAGAGCTTGCAGAAGGAGATATGACTGTCACTAGTGGCGTCAGTATCGAACAAATTCCCGTGGTCGTTTGTCTTGGCCAGAAGCCCGAATTCCGTACTCCCAATAGTGCCGGCATCAGCGCGACGGTGCAGTCCATTCAGCTTCCTGAAACGTTCAATCCTCGTCGGCGGCTTACCATCCGAGTCAAAACGGTTGAAAATCGCCAGACCATCCCGCAAAGAGCGGAAGTATGGACCATCGAATAACATCTAACTTGTAGATGAACACAGTCCGCGCGGCCGCTGGTTATGCGAAACGTTAGAGTTCATTTGCAACAACGCCATCGGTACGCCTTTTCGATACGGAACGGTTGCAGCCTAATCACACCGATACTTATGTCACCGTGGCATCTATCTATACAAGTAGTTCGGAAAAGCATAATGAATAAGACAGTCGCAATTTTGTTAGCCCTTGCAGTGGCTGGCTGCGGTGGCAGTAATGATGACAATGGCGAAAAAGCGATATCAACTTCTCCCTTTTTCGTTGAAGTCAATGTGCCAAATAGCAGTTCACCTGCATTACGCGTTTCTGGCGGATCTACTGCCACTCTCACAATGGAATCCGGACAGCGCATTGCCTTCGCCGGTGATGGTTCGCTTGTCGCAATAATAGATAATTTTTGCCTCAGTGATCTTGTCAACGGCCAGACATCGCTCAGCTTTGTCATGACCACTGATACAGATACCACTGTCCGAGTGCAAGTCCTACCACCAGATAATCAACCGACTATGGAATCGGCATTCGCTCCACCTGACCGAATGAGGGCCGTAACACTGTTTGTCAATGTGAAGGGCAATCCGTGGCATCTGGCAAATCCAAGCGGCTCACAAGCCTGTGTGAGTTTTGGGTAATCAACATATTGAACATTTTAGATGGCGTTTTGGAGTCGCACGGAAGAGTATGTCGCTTTGAGCGCTATGCGATTGCGGCTGCTTTTGTCTAACGCGCCATTCGACACCCACGCTTCGCGTGGATCGACCTGAACGTTAAAGGGACGCCGCATCAGCTCAAAGCGATAAGAGGAGTATAGGCAAGCCGATTCTTTTGCTTGCCTTGTTTATCGTCACGTCAGTATATTTTGGTTGCTCCTACGCGCTGAGGTTTCCTTTTGTAGGCATGCTGCCAGCTGAATTTGAATCACAGTCTGCGGTCGTTGTAGAAGACAATGGCAGATGTGGTGTGGCCATATTCAAACTAAATGAAGAAGTAAAAACGCGTATTCTTCAACATGAAGACGCATTCTTCAGTAAACGTGCGAGCCCAAGAGTGTCGCGATACCATAGTGACGCTTATGTTCCATGGAAGAAAACTCCACTTCCTTCCTTCTGGACTAATGCTGAGCTGGGTAAAAACAGATGGAGTGGTTTGGGATGCGCGACAAACAGTGCATTGATAGAGACGGTCACAAATGCAGCGTGGCACGAAGGGGGATACTACACTCACTTAAATAGAGGGTCGCCAGCAATCGTTGCTTCTCCAAAACTTGGATTTGTTGTGGTCTCTTACATCAGCTTCTAATCCTCATTTAACACGCCCATGAACACAGGCGGCGCGCAACTGGTTATTCGAAACTTTATTAGGTCCGTAGATCACGCCAGGTGCACTCGCGCCGTCGCGCTCCTCCCTTATCGAACTTTCATACTACAGCAGGCTATCTGGCAGCTACTAGATAGCGTCCAAGGTCCATCCACTTGTCCAGAAAACGGTCATTTCCGACGTTTCAGGATGCCTCTTAGTGAGACCTTGCAACAACGCTTGATCTTCAGCAGCAGCCGTGTCGAGCAGAAAGACAGATTCCAATGTAAATTATCGGTAGAGACAAACTATCAACAAAGCAAGGAGAACTCTATGAAAACGGTAAATTTACTTGGTCTGGTGATGTCGGCTGTCCTGTTCGCCGGCTGCGCCGGCATGGGAGGCAAGGCCGGCACCACGCAGGCAGGTTCGCAGACTACCGCGTCCACACCCAGCGGCGATGCCGCAATCACCCAGAGCGTCAAGACCGCTCTGGCCGCCGATCCTGAAACCGCAGGAGTCAATCCCGAGGCCGAGCAGGGCAAGGTTCGCCTGAAAGGCGAAGTGAAGTCGGTCACGGCATTCCAGAAAGCAGCGGCCATCGCGAAAAAGGTGCCAGGCGTGGTTGCCGTCGACAATCAGGTCATCGTCTGCATGACCTGCAAGTAATTCGTAGTCATCGTCATGGCCGGGCGCCGAGCGCGCCCGGCGCAGCGCCTTTCTTCCCCCTCACGATAATCAAACCGCTCATCGTCGGCGCCTGCATGGCATAGGCGCGGCTTCGCCGCATTCCAAGCGCGAAGCCATGCGCCTGCCGATCCCAGGCTTCCCGTTGGCAACGCATACCAGCGGCACAGGCAACCGAGCAAGGAACAGGGAATCGCCCAGGCTTTCGGAGGTCCAATCCGGACACGGAGGAACCAGATGAAAGCGAACATTCGAGCGAAGGTGCCAGGCAGCCGGATACGGGACGCTGTTCCACCGGCCTACCGCGACGCCGCGGCGAAGGCAACGCGCCCGGACGGCGTCTACACGCTGATCCTGTGCGACCACGGCGAACGGGACGTCGTGATGTCGGCGCCGCTGGAACGGGCCTTGCGGAGAATGGGCGAGCCGGCGCAGGACGGCGTGCTCATCGTCGGCACTGTATTTACCGAGGAAGCGCAGGCACTCGCGCGCCAGCACAATGCGCAAGTCATTGCCCTGCGCACCGGAAAATGGACAGATTCTTCCGCACGCCAGCGGCAGCTCAAGCCCGCCTCTATCTGAATTGGCTGGCAGCCCGTCCATCGCCTTATTGGTTCGCGAGAATCTCCGCATTCATCCGCGTTCCGCTCCGGATTGCAGCATGATTCACCGGCCCCTGCTTGGCGGCGTGTACGACTTCGGCGTGGCACGCCTGCATGCGGCGTATGCGGTGAACCGCGGCGTCGGCACGCTGGACACCCGCGATGCCATGATCGGCGCATCCGTCCCCTTCGGTCCGCATGCCATCCTGGTCTCCTATCTGCAAAAGGACGACAGGGTACGCGCCAATGCCGATGCCGATCAGCTCAATCTCGCGTATACCTACGCGCTGTCCAAGAGAACCAATCTCTACACGCCTATTCGCGCACCTCGAACGAGGCGGCGGTCAGTTATCTCGCCGCGCGTCCGGGAGCGACCGACAAGGTCATCAATGCGGGCATCCGCCACCGTTTCTGATTTGTCCTTGAAGAGGTTGGATGAGGCCCGCATCCGGGGACGCGGGCCTTTTTATTCTGATATGGCGATGGAAGACCAGGAGCCATGCCGGACGGCGCACGATCACTTCTTGGTGATGCGAAGCAGCGAGAAGATGATCAACGCAAGGGCCGTACTCAGGACCGCAGTCGCTTCATGCCCCAGCCCGGCGGCACAGCCCACCGCCGCGGTCAGCCATATGCCGGCCGCGGTGGTCAGTCCATGGATCTCTCCGGCTTCCCAGCGTTTCATGATGGCGCCCGCCCCGAGGAATCCTATGCCGGCCGCCAGTCCCTGGATCACGCGCGACACGTCCTCGACCGCCATGCCGGTCTGCAGCGGAACCAGCACGAAGAGCGCCGCGCCGAGCGACACCATCATGTGCGTGCGCAGGCCCGCCGAAGCGCCAACGGCTTCACGTTCGTAACCGAGTATTCCGCCCAGGACGGTAGCGACCAGCAGCCGCAGGGTCACCCGCGTGATGTCGGCGGTATCCGAGAGATCGGAAAATTCCTGCTGCAGGACGACCCAGATGTCTTGCCACGGCATTGAAGCTCCCTCTTTCATAGGTGAATGACAGACATGGCTTGCCGGGAGCAGTTGCGCTCATGCCCTTCCGGCAAGCTGGCAATCCGGTGTGCATGGTCGGGGCCGTTACGGGAAACGATGATGAAGTCCCGGCATTCTCGTCGTCGCATGGCCAAACACGTTGCCATGTTCGCCCTGACGCGAAATGCGGTGGCCACATTTTCTCGTTCTGTCGGAATGAACAGGCATGTCTTGGAAAATGCTCGACCGAGCGATGCTGGCACTTGAAGAACGTGCAGCCGCTGGATGAACCAGAAGTTCGAAAACCTTTGGCCTCACGCGATGCCTCCGCCGGAAATGCAGGCAGCTTATTGACTGCTTAACACCCGCAATTCCTGGTAGACCCCGCTACGCTTCAAAGATTCTTTTCGATGCAGAGAATTGTTCGGCCTTTGATTGGGCTCAATTTTTTTTGCGCTGCAAAATACGTTTCTTATCTCAGGCAAGACGCAAACTGAATTGCGGAGCCGCGCCGGCGCACGACTCCGCCAAGTGAAAGTTATCTGAGGATAATTTCAATACCGCTTGAGGCTGGTTGAGGACCGGTTGAAGGCCGTGCGCCTACTATCAGTCAATTGTCATGCCCGACTGCTTGATGAGCTTGGCATAGCGGGTCAGCTCGTTCTGAAACAGCGCGGCGGTCGCGTCGGGGGCGGTACCCATCGGCGTGAAACCTTGCGCAGTGAGCGCGTCCTGCACTTCCTTCGTGCCCAGCAGCGCCTTGGTGTCGTTGTACAGCTTGCTCACCATCGGCGCCGGCAGGCCGCCCGGTCCGATCAGCGCGATCCAGCCCTGCAGGTTGAAATTGGTCAGGCCCTGTTGCGCCAGCGGCAGGGCATTCGGCAGCAGGGGCGACGGCGTGGCGGTCGACACGCCGATCGCGTTCAGCTTGCCGGCCTTCACATGCTGGGCCGCACCCGTGACGCCGAGGAACGCCAGCTGGATCTGGCCGCCAAGCAGGTCTGTGGTCAGCTGGCCCGTGCCCTTGTAGGGGACATGGCGCAGCTTGATGCCGGCCTCGCTCTGCAGCGCTTCCGCGGCCAGATGCAGGATGGTGCCGTTGCCCGAGGAGCCGATGGTCAGTTCGCCGTTGTTGGCCTTGGCCAGCGCGACCAGTTCCTTCAGATCCCTGGCTTGCACCGAGGGATGGGCAACCAGCACGAAGGGCGAGCCGGCGACGACGGTGATCGGCGTGATGTCCTTGATCGCATCGTAAGGAATTTTCTTGTACAGGCTGGGGTTGACCACATGGTTGTTGGACACCATGCCGAGCGTCAGTCCGTCTTTCGCCGCGCGCGTCAGTTGCGCGGTTCCCGGAACGCCGCCGGCGCCGGGAAGATTCTCGATGACGATGTTGCCGCCGGCCGCCCTGGCCAGCTTGTCGCCGACGGTGCGGGAGAGCGCATCGACGCTGGAGCCCGGCGCGTTCGGAACGATCATGCGGACCGTCTTGTCGCCCTGCGCAAACGACGGGAAAGGCAGCGCCGCCGACAATGCAAGGATGGCCGCGACAGCGCGGCGCCTGGATGAGATGCTGTTCATGATACTGTCTCCAACTGTCTGATTTGGTAGCTCGGAATTTGTTGATATCAATCGATGCGGACAAGGTGTTGCTTGAGGTAAGCGCCGCGCTCCACATAGCTCGCCGTATTCTTCGCCATGTTGGCGATGGCTCCCTCGCTCAGCTCGCGAATGACTTTCGCCGGCGCGCCGACGATCAGCGAATTGTCCGGGAACTGCTTGCCTTCGGTGATGATCGCGCCGGCACCGACCAGGCAGTTGCGCCCGATGACCGCGCCGTTCAGGATGACGGCCTGGATGCCGATCAGCGATCCTTCGCCGATGGTGCAGCCGTGCAGCATCGCCTGGTGGCCGACGGTGACGTTGCGCCCGATGTTCAGCGGATAGCCGGGATCGGCATGCAGTACCGCGCCTTCCTGGATGTTGCTGTTCTCGCCGACAGTGATCGGCTCATTGTCGCCACGCAGCACCGCGCCCGGCCAGACGCTGGCGTTGCCGTGAAGATGGACGTCGCCGATCACCGCCGCGTTCTCCGCGACGAAGCTGCTGTCATCGATCTGCGGCGTGCGCTCGCCGATCTTGTAGATTGCCATGTCTCGCTCCTTGGGCTGCGTGCCTCTTGCTTTACCTATGCTGCATCCTGCTTGTTGCTGCGTTCAGGCCGCTTCGCGGGCCTTGACGGGCACGCTGTGCAGCGCCGCGATCTGCTCTTCCGAAAAGCCGAGCTCGCGCAGCACTTCATCGGTGTGCTCGCCGATTTTCGGGATGGCGCGGCGCGGCTTGAGACGCTCGCCATCGAGCGCGATCGGCAGCAGCGGCATGTCGGTCTGCGAACCGTCTTCCAGCGTCAGCCTGGTCAGCCCGCCGCTCTGAATCAGATGCTGGTCGTCGAACAGCTGTTCGGGGCGCACGATGGAGGCGAATGGAATGTTGCTCGCTTCCAGTTGCGGCGCCAGCGTCCCGGCATCGAAGCCGCGCAGGGTTTCACGCAAGGTCGACAGCAGCCACGGGCGCACCACGACACGCTGGTTGTTGGTCGCCAGCTTCGGGTCGGCCAGCAGGTCGTCGCGGCCGATCAGGCGGCACAGCGCCTGCCATTGCGCGTCGCCGGTGGCGGCAATGAACAGCTGCTCCTGGTTGGCCAGTTCAAAGACGTCGTACACCGCCCAGGCGCTGATGCGCTCCGGCATGGGCGCGGCCGCTTCGCCGGTCACCACATACTGCTGCATGTGCTGGGCCGACAGCAGCACGCAGTTCTCGAACAGCGCGCTCTGCACTTCCTTGCCGGCGTTGGTGCTCCAGCGTTCATTGAGCGCGGCCAGCACGCCGATGGCCCCGAACATGCCGCCCATGATGTCATTGACCGAGCTGCCGGCGCGCAGCGGGCGGCCGACCGGGCCGGTCATGTAGGCGAGACCGGCCATCATCTGCACGACTTCATCCAGCGCCAGGCGGTTCTCGTACGGGCCTTTCAGAAAGCCCTTGTGCGACACGTAGATCAGGCGCGGATTGCGCTTGCGCAGCGTGTCGTAATCCAGTCCCAGATCCTTCATGCGGCCCGGCTTGAAGTTTTCGATGAACACGTCGGCAGTGTCGACCAGCCTGCGCACCGCTTCGCGGCCTTCTTCGGTATTGGTGTCGAGCGCGACGCTCTTCTTGTTGCGGTTGAAGGTGCGAAAGAAGCCGGCGCCGGCGCCGAGCAGGCGGCGGGTATTGTCGCCCTTGGGCGGTTCCACCTTGATGACGTCGGCACCGAGATCGCCCAGGATCATGCCGCAGGTCGGGCCCATCACCATGTGCGTGATCTCGACCACGCGGATGCCGGTCAGCGGCAGGCGCCCGCCGGATTGCCGTCCACGCTGCCCGCTGTCTTGCTTGCTATCTTGCTTGCTCATGCTGCTACCTCTTCTGTTTCCAATGTCGGTTTGGTGTAGCCCTTGGGCAGGCCGGCGCGCGCCAGCGAGCCGTACAGCGCCTCGTCCGGCAGCGACTCCCTGATGATCGAGCGCGCGGCCAGCAGTTTTTCGACATCGATCCCGGTGTGGTAACCCAGGCTCTCCAGCATGAAGACCAGGTCTTCGGTGGCGACGTTGCCGGTCGCGCCGGGAGCATGCGGACAGCCGCCGAGACCGGCGAGCGATGCGTCGAATTCGAAGATGCCGTGCCTGAGCGCCACCATGGTATTGGGCAGCGCCATTCCGCGCGTGTCGTGGAAATGGGCGACGGTCAGCTTGTCCTCGGCGAGCGGCTTCAGTGCGCCGAAGAAGCGTTCGACCTGGCCGGGCGTGGCATGGCCGGTGGTGTCGGCCAGCGCGATGATGTCGCAATCGATGTCGAGCACCCGCAGCACGATCTCGCGCACGTCCTCCAGCGGCACGTCGCCCTGCAGCGTGCAGCCGAACACGGTCGACAGGCCGGCAATCAGCTTCGTCCTGCCCTGCATGCCCATGGCTTGGCGCAATTCGGCAATGCGGGCGAACTCGGCCACCATGTCGAGCGGCGTCTTGCGCACGTTTGCCATGCTGTGCGCGGAGCTGACCGAGATCGGCGCGACGATGCGATGCACGCCCGCTTCGAATGCCCTTTCGGCGCCCTTGAGATTCGGCACCAGCGCAGTCACCGTGAGGTCGGGATAGCTAAGCGCATGAGCGATCACGTCGGCCGCATCGGCCATTTGCGGCAGCAGCCTGGCCGGCACGAAGGAGGCGACTTCCATGTGTCGCACGCCGGCTGCATATTCGGCATCGATCCAGCGCTTCTTTTCGCTGGTGGGCATGACGGCGGAAATGCTTTGCAGGCCGTCGCGCAAGCCGACTTCCTGAACGGTGACATGTTGTTTCCGGATTGACATCGAAGGGTTTTCCTAAGTCGAGGAATCGAAGGAGCGGATGATGAAGCGGCGGGAACGGAGGCATTCCGTCCTCGAATGGAAAACAGCATATCGATTAAGCAATCGCGCAAAAAGCGGTAATTGGGAATGCCGTCCATCGCGGATCGCGATGGCTGAATGGATAAATGCCTTGTTCTCCCGCGGGAATAAAAAAGCGGCCGATGCATGGGCACCGGCCGCCTCGACATCCATGGCGAGAATATCAGCCTGGAAACAGTGAGCAGAGGCAATCATCACTCAACCATGGGCTTGAGTTCAACTGCCTTGCCGCCGTTCCTCCTTGCGGCATATTGTTGAATACCTTCGCCCCGGAACAGGCTAGTCTTCGATACGGAAACCCGCCTTGAGGGTGACCTGGAAATGCGCGACCTTTCCATCGACGATATGGCCTCGCGTCTGAACCACCTCGAACCAGTCCAGGTGCTTGATCGTCTGGGATGCTTTCGCGATGGCGTTCTGGATTGCCTCGTCCGAACCGTTGGGAGAGGAGCCGACCAGTTCAATCAGTTTGTAGGTATGCGCGGACATGAAGTCTCCTTGAGTGTTTCGACATCGGATTGAATGAATGCGGTTTCCATTCTCGCACCGCGAACGTTCCTGCCAACGGCAATTGCACATGTCCAGAGCTGGATCAACATGGACCAAAGCGCCGCAAAAAATCAAAAAACGCCATTCCCGTAAAATATCGCGGTGAGGCAAGCCGCTTCCTGCAAGCGCAGATAAATTAACTCAGGAAATCTTTACCGTGAACGAAGATATTCACTTCTATGAGCCGAAAGCCGGTCATGGATTGCCGCATGATCCATTCAACGCCATCGTGGGGCCGCGTCCGATCGGATGGATTTCCTCGCGCAGCGCCGCCGGCAACCTCAACCTGGCGCCGTACAGCTTCTTCAACGGCTTCAATTATGTGCCGCCCATCATCGGCTTCTCCAGCATCGGGCGCAAGGACAGCCTGCGCAATGTCGAAGAGACCGGCGAATTCGCATGGAACCTGGCGACGCAGCCCCTGGCGGAAGCGATGAACATCAGTTGCACCGCGGTCGGGCCGGAAGTGGACGAGTTTGCACTGGCCGATCTGACGCCGGTGGCTTCGCGCAACATCGCCGTGCCGCGCGTGGCGGAAAGCCCGGTCTCCTTCGAGTGCAAGCTGACCCAGATCATCCAGCTGAAAGATGCGCAGGGCGGATCGATCGACTCATTCCTGGTGCTGGGGGAAGTGGTGGGCGTGCATATCGCCAGGCACCTGCTCGTGGAGGGCATATACGACACCGCCGCGGCACAGCCGATCCTGCGCGGCGGCGGACCGGCCGATTATTTCGCCATCGACGCAAGCGCCAAGTTCAAGATGTACAGGCCCAAGGCTCCGCAGCCGCCGGGGTAATGCCTCTCCCCCAAATCGGCATGGCTGCGCGCCTGCGTCACTGGATGTCGCGCAGCCGCTTTTCCTGGCGCCTGGTCAGCCGCTCGATATCGGCGATATCGGCCGGCGACAGTTTCGGTCCGGGCTTGCGCACCGCCGCCGAGGCGATCACGCCGCGCCCGGCCATGATGTGCTTGCGCACCGCGAGGCCGATGTTGGGCTGCTGTTCGTAGCGCGCCAGCGGCAGGTAGGCATCGAAGATGTCATGCGCGCGTTCGATGTCGCCGGCGGCATGGGCATTGACCACGCCGACCATCATTTCCGGATAGGCGAAGCCGGTCATCGCGCCGTCGGCGCCGCGCGTCATTTCCTCCGGCAGGAACAGGCCGCCGCCATTGCCGGTGAGAATGGAGATGCGCCTGGTGTCGCCGCGCTCGCTCGCGGCGCGGATGGCGCTCAGCTTGGCAAGACCCGGCATGTCCTCATGCTTGAGCATGACGCAGCTGGGGGAATTCTTCAGTATGCGCAGGATCACGCTGGTCGACATCTGCACCCCGGTCGATACCGGATGGTCCTGCAGGCACCAGGGCACGTCGGCACCGAGCGTTTCATTGACCATGTCGAAGTAGGCGGCGATCTGGTCGTCGGTGCGCACGGTGGAAGGCGGCGCCACCATGACGCCCGAGGCGCCCATGTCCATCACGCTCGCCGTCAGCTCGCGCATCGGCGCGAAGCCCGGCGCCGATGCGCCGACGATCACCGGCACCCGGCCGCCAACCCGAGCCAGCACCCGCTTGACGAAGACGCGGGATTCATCGGCGGTCAGCTTGGTGGCTTCGCCCATGATGCCGAGGATGGTCAGTCCGGTGGCACCCTTGTCGAGGTAGAAATCGACCATGCGGTCGGTGCTTTCCAGATCGAGTTCGCCATTGTCGCGGAAGGGCGTGACGGCGATCAGGTAGACGCCCTTCGCCGATGTGTCCAGTGTCTTCATGTGAGCTCCTTGTTGCGGCATTGGTGCCTGCATTCGCCTTGATTACCTTGCCGGGCCTGAATGCTTCATGGCGGGCGTTGAGCAGATGTCGGCGGGAATGCCTTCAATACCGGTGATGCCGGTGATGCCGGCCGGCGATCAGGCAGGCCGCTGCCCCATCGTGAAAGCGATCTCGGCGACGCCCGCCACGCCGCCGGTGACGCGATCGCCCGGCTGCAGCGGGCCGACGCCGGCCGGCGTGCCGGTGAAGATCAGGTCGCCCGGGGCCAGCGCCACGCTTTGCGAGATGTAGGCCAGCACGTCGGCCACCGGCCAAATCAGTTCGTTCAGATCGCCTTCCTGGCGCACGTCGCCGTTGACGGCGAGCCAGACGCGGCCAGCCTGCGGATGGCCGGTGCGCTCGACCGGCACGATGGCGCCGCACGGGCCGGAGGCATCGAAGCCCTTGGCCCAGTCCCATGGCCGGCTCATTTTCTTGGCGACGTTCTGCAGGTCGCGGCGCGTCAGATCGACGCCGACGCCGTAGCCCCAGACCACATCGAGCGCATCGGCAGCATCGAGGTTGACGCCGGCCTTGCCGACGGCCACCACCATCTCGATTTCATGATGCAGGTCTTCCGTCAGCGGCGGATACGGCAGCGTGCCTTCCGCCGGCACGACGGCATCGGCCGGCTTCATGAAAAAGAACGGCGGCTCGCGCGTCGGGTCATTGCCCATTTCGCGGGCATGCGCTTCATAGTTGCGGCCGACGCAGAACACGCGGCGGATCGGGAAGCGCTGCTGGCTGCCACTCACTGCAATGGAGGCCTGCGCGGGAGGTGCGATGACGTAATCGGACATGGGTGGTTCCTTGAAGGAGTTGGATGCTTATGTGGCGAAGACCTGGCTGATATCGCCGAATGCCTTGAATTCAAGCGCATTGCCCGACGGGTCGAGAAAGAACATGGTCGCCTGTTCTCCCACTTCCCCCTGGAAGCGGACATAGGGTTCGATCACGAAGTCGATGCCGGCATTGCGCAGCCTGGCGGCCAGCGCTTCCCATTGCTCCATCGGCAGAATCGCGCCGAAATGGCGCACCGGCACTTGCTTGCCGTCTACCTCGTTGGTCGGTTCCTGCCGGCTGCCGGCTTCCACGAGATGCGCGACAAGCTGGTGTCCGTGGAAATTGAAATCCACCCATTCATCCGAACTGCGGCCTTCCGGGCATTGCAGCAGGTCGCCGTAGAAGCGGCGCGCTTCCGCCAGATCATTGACCGGAAAGGCGAGATGGAAGAGCGGGATGGCTGGCATGAAGAGTCCTTCGATACGAAAAGATCAGGGGCGATCGCGAAGTTGCCGATTGATTATAGTAAAGCGAATCTTTAATATGAAACGAAACATTTTCAGTCTTGGCATAAAACTTTTTTATACATGCTGCGCTACCTACGCACCTTCGTCGTCGCCGCCCGCACTTCCTCCTTTTCCGCCGCCGGCATGCAGCTCGGCCTGACGCAATCGGCGGTCAGCATCCAGATACGCAAGCTGGAAGAGGAATTTGGCACCGTGCTGTTCGAGAGAACGGGCAAGTCGGTTTCCCTCAGCGATGCGGGACAGGCATTGTTGCCCGACGCCATTCATATGCTGGAACTCTACGACCGCATGAAAGGCGGCGGCGCCCGGGCGGCCGACCGGCGGCCCATCGATCTGGGCGCCATTTCCACCGTGCAGTCGGCGCTGCTGCCGAAAGCCCTGCATCGCTTCCGCTCGCACTTTCCCCAGGTGCATATCAACATCGTGCCTGGCATGTCGACCCAATTGCTGACCCAGGTCGACGCGCGGGAGCTGGACATCGCGGTCATCATCAAGCCGCGCCTGGGCATTCCGTCGGACCTGAAGTGGATTCTGCTGGTGGAGGAAGCGTATGTGATCGTTGTGCCGGACGGCTGGCCGCGGGATCTGGAGCAGCTGGCGGCCAGGCTGCCCTTCGTCCGCTACAACCGCAACTCCTATGGCGGCCAGCTCGTCGACCGCTACCTGAAGCAGCACCGCCTCTGGGTGCAGGACGGCATGGAGCTGGATGAACCGTCGGTCATCCTCGAGATGGTCAGCGAAGGCCTGGGGTGGGCCATCATTCCCGGCAGCCTGGTGCCGCTCGCGGCCACCAGGGGCATTGCCGTGCTGCCCCTGCCCGGCCGGCCGCTGACGCGGGACATCGGCGTGCTGGTCAGGGTGTCGGCGCTCAGGCGGGAGCCGATCGCCTTGCTGATCGAAAGCCTGCGCGAAGAAGCACGGTTCGTGATTGGGGATTAGAAAGCCGCCCTCGGCAGTTTCTCAACACGACTCGAAGGCTTGCAGGTCCCGGCGGATCATGTCGATGCATCATGCCCCGGTTCTTGCAGATGTCTCGATGCCTGACGCAGCAGAGGTGGCAGAGCAGCGGCGGCCATCGAACCGGGATCCGCGAAAGCCGGGCGCGCTCCCGCTTCGCCGATGCAATCAGTCCGCCTTGATATTGCGGGCCTTGACGATCTCGGACCATTTCGCCGTTTCCGACTTCAGGTATTTGCCGAGTTCCGCGGGGGAAGAACCGACCGGCTCCGCGCCGATCTGCGCGAATCTCGCCTTCACATCCGGCTGCCCGAGCGCCTTCACCAATTCCTCGTTGATGCGGTTGACGACAGGCTGCGGCGTCTTGGCGGGGACGAACACGGCATACCAGCCGCTGAGCTCATAACCCTTGATGCCCGCTTCCGCAACGGTCGGCACGTTCGGCAACACGCTGGAACGCTTGCTGGTGGTGACGGCGAGGGGTTTCAGGCGACCGGCATCGATGTAGGGCTTGGCGGATGAGACCGAGTCGAACATCATGTCGACCTGCCGGCCCATGAGATCGGTGACCGCCGGCGCACTTCCCTTGTAGGGGACGTGGAGGATGTCGACGTTGGCCATGGAGGCAAACAGTTCGCCGGCCAGATGAATGGTCGTGCCGCTGCCGGCGGACGCAAACGTGAGTTTGCCGGGCTGCTGCTTTGCGAGGTCGACCAGTTCGGCGACGTTGTTCGCCTTTACCGATGGATTGACCACCAAGACGTTGGGCACGATGCCTACCAGGCTGACCGGCTCGAAATCCTTGACCGGATCGTAGGCGAGTTTGGCGTACAGGCTCGGGTTCACCGCATGACCGATCGACACGATCATCATCGTGTAGCCGTCCGGCTCGGACTTGGCGACGGCGGACGATCCCACCACGCCGCCCGCGCCGGGCCGGTTTTCGATAATGATCGGCTGCTTCATGCTCTGCGACATTTTTTCGCCCAGCGTGCGCGCCATGGTGTCCATGGCGCCGCCGGGCGTAAAGGGCACCACCCACTTGATGGGCTTGCTCGGATACGCGTCGGCGGCAAGCGCTCCGAAAGCCGCACCCAATACCGCACTGCCCAACAGGGCCTTCATCATCAACTGTTTCATTTTCGCTCCTGCTCTTCCCGCACTTCAATTAGAAATTGGACGTCAGACAATGGCCGACGGATGCTTTGCCAGCGGCGTCACCTTGATTTTCATGTAGGGAAACAAGGGAAGCGCCGCCAGCAGGTTGTGAAGTTCGTCATTGGACTCAACATCGAACACGCTGTAATTCGCATATTCACCGACTACCCGGTACAGGTGCAGCCACTTGCCGCTGCGCTGCAATTCCTGCGCATAGGCTTTTTCACGCGCCTTGATGTCATCGGCAATCGCCGGGGGCATATCGGGTGGCAACAGCACATCCATTCGAACGAGAAATAACATGATGATTTTCCTTTTGTCGTTAATGCAGTGGCGTAGCAGACGTGACTGGTGTGGCCGGCGTGGCGGCCGCCCGGCCTCAGGCAACCGCGGTACGGCTCCTGTCGCGCCGGTAATGGGCAAGCTTATCTTCATCGATGGCAACACCGAGTCCCGGCGCCGAGGGCACCGCCAGTTCGAAGTCCACAACCGATGCGCGCTCGATGACGATATCGTCCTTCAGCAGCAGGGGCCCGAACAGCTCGGTGCCCCATTCCATTGTGCGGCAGGCGGCAAAGGCATGCGCCGATGCGATGCTGCCGATGGTGCCCTCGAGCAGCGTGCCGCCATAGCAGCCGACACCGGCCGCATTGGCAACCGCGGCGGTACGAACCACGCCGAGCGGCCCGCCCGACTTGGCGATCTTGAGCGCAACGATCGCGGCCGCGCCGTCACACGCATAATCGAACATGTCTGCGGGCGAGCTGATAGCTTCGTCCGCCATGATGGGAACGGTGAACATCCGCGCGAGACGGGCAAGACCTCGGCGGTTGTCCTTCGCGATAGGCTGCTCGACCAGCATCACGCCTGCCGCCTGCAGTTCGGGAATATAACGCGCCGCTGTCGCCTCGCTCCAGGCCTGATTGAGGTCGACGGTGATGTCGGCATGGTCGCCGAGGCCGGCCTTGATCGCCGCCACATGCCTGATGTCCGCCTCGGGGCTGCGCTTGCCGATCTTCAGCTTGAATACCTTGTGGCGGCGCACTTCCAGCAAATGCCTGGCCTCCTCGATATCGCGCGCGCTGTCGCCGCTGGCCAGCGTCCACAATACCGGCAGCGAATGGCGAACGGCGCCGCCCAGCAGCGCATGCACCGGAACGCCCAGCCGCTTTCCCTGCGCGTCGAGCAGCGCGGTTTCCAGCGCCGACTTAGCCAGCGAGTTGCCCTGCACCGACTGGTCGACCTTGGCGAGCACCGCATTTGCGCTTGAGGCGCTCATGCCGATAACCAAGGGAGCGATGTAGTGGTCGAGTGCGAGCTTGATGGATTCGGGGCTTTGCTCGCCATAGCTCAAGCCGCCGATGGTGGTGGCTTCGCCGATGCCTTCAATGCCGTCGTCGCAGCGCAAGCGCACGATCACCAGGGTCTGGCGGCTCATCGTCGTCATCGCCAGCCGGTGCTCGCGGATGGTGGGCAGGTCGACGATGATGGCTGCAATCGCCGAGATGCAGGGCTGATGGGATTCGTTGGACATGTTGGAAACAATGAGGTATCGACAAGCCAATGGTAAGTTGTCCGCAGCCTTGCGTCTAATATCATTTCGCGTCAGAGTTATACCTGTAAGGTATCGTAGGCAAGGCTGCCTTTTTACCGGCATCCTTCCGATAGCCATCGGAAATCCGGTTTTCAGGCAATTGCAGTGGAGCGAAGTCCTGCCGGCATGGTGCCGGGAAGACATCAAGGTGATGGCGAAGTGATGGCGGCGGGATGCCGCCGCGCATTATTGCCGGCGCGACTCAGACGCGTTTGCCGCCTGAGCGGTAACGGTCGACGAACTCCATGAACCTGGCGAGCTCCCCCGAGGAGTCGCTGCTCCTCACATTCATGATGACGGGCGAGGTCGCATCCGCATTGCTGACCGGGCGATACACGACATCGTCGCGTTTCAGGCGCTGCACCGATCGGGGAACCAGGGTGAGGCCGATTCCCGCGGCAACGAAGCCAATGGCGGTCTGCATTTCATTGGCCTCGATCGCCACGTTCAGCTGCAGGCCATGCGCGCGGAAGAGATTGAGCACATGGTCCGCATAGCTCGGCCGCGGCCGTGCCGGGTAAAGAATGAATGGCTCGCCCGCCAGCTGCCGGAGTGCAAGGCGCTGCCTCCGGGCCAAGGCATGCCCGGCCGGAAGCGCCGCGACCAGCGCTTCTTCCTCGAGGACTTCGCAGCGGATCTCGGCATCCTCCAGCAGGAGCCGGCCGAAGCCGACATCGATGCGGCCGGCTTTCAGCGCCTCCGCCTGCTGTATCGTCGTGAGCTCGCTGAACATCACTTCCACGTCGCTGTCCGACGAGCGGTATTCCTTGATCAGTTCGGGAAGAAAGCCATACAGCACCGAAGGCACGAACCCGATGCCGAACCAGCGCTTCTTCCCCTGCCCGATACGCCGCGTGCCCTGCCTGGCTTCGTCCAGGCGCGAAAGGATCTGCACGCATTGTTCAAGAAAAAACGCGCCGGCCTTGGTCAGTGCAATCGGGCGCGAACTGCGGTCGATCAGCTCGGTGCCCAGTTCCTCTTCGATCTCCCGGATCTGGCGCGACAACGGCGGCTGCGCGATGTGCAGCTTCTCGGCCGCCCGGGTGAAATTCAGGGTTCTTCCGACCACTTCGAAATAGCGGAGATGCCGCAGTTCCATCATACTCACCAGGTATAGTCACAACAGCAAGTGATATTAGACTGAGCGGCGAGTTGAATCTACTGTTTTCTTGGAACAGCGGGAAGTTGAACGGGCCCGCTTCTGGCGAAGCTGTCCCATGGTAAGGGGCTTTTGGAAAAGCGCCTCAGGCTGGAAAGCCAGCCTGGGGCCAAGCTCACGCGGATGCAGGAAAGATCCTGGCAGGCGATGAGGAGACATGGAAGGGACAACAGTGCGCCGCGCATGCCGCTTCCAGCGGATGAGGGATTGATTACCATCGGATTCCTTGCCGGCACACAGGTTTGCCCGGCTCCGGCGTGAACGGAGCCAGGCAAAACCGGCAATTATTGCCTGGTGATGGCGATATTCGAAACAATCGCATTACCGGTCACGCCCCTGAAGTCCAGGCGCAGTTTTCCGCCGGTGACAGTGGTGGCGAAGCTCGCGCTTGTTGCCGTGTTTCGTGCGCCCGCTCTCGCAAAGACATCGACATCCGCTGCTTTCACGCCGTTGGCGTCGACAGTGAAGACGCGTGCGCCGGCGGATGTCGCGGTCGGTTCCAGCAGTCCGAGGGTTACCCTGTAACTGCCGTTGGCCAGCGGCACTTCATAGCTGAACGAAGCGCCTTCCCGGTATGCATCCCATACGCGCCCTTCCTCTGGCACCGTACTGCCGATGCCGCCGATAGCCGTCGTCGGGTTCAGCGTCACGGGCGTGCCGCCGCTGAAGAAGTTGTCCGAGCCATATCGATGGTTTCCAAGGAGTGCGTCATTGGAAACGAAACCGCTGGCAAGCTGGCCCGCCGCAATGTAGATATTTTCCGCATTATCGGCATTCAGGTTCCAGTTCGCCGAGTCGGTGACGATGCGGCCGGAATGCGTACCCTGCACGCTGATCGCATTGGCCCCTGCCCGCAGCGGCACGTTCTTGAATTCGCATACCTTCAGCGCGCATTGGGCCGCCGTCATGGTGCCCACCGTTGCGCCATTGACGTTGAGGCTGACCGACTCGCCATTGTGATAAACCTTGATGTCGGTGACGGGATAGGCGCGCTCCGTATATCGGCGTGCAGTGATGTAGGTGACCGGTTCCTTTGTCCAGTTGGCCTTGTAGAAGTAGAAGGCGTCCTTCCTGGTCTTTCGGTCAAACGTGACGAGGCCCTTGGTATTGGTCGCGCCGATATCGCCTTCATGCCGGATGCCGGAACCGAAGTCGAACATGTTCCAGACATAGGTGCCGTAAAGGTATTCCTTGCCGACCATCGCGGCATAGTTCTTTTCATGAACGTAATTGGCATATTCCTCGGGCTGATAGCAGATCCTGGACGCATTCGTTGCATCGCGCGAACAGACTCTTCCGCCATGAGGGTTATCCGTGTGATGCGTCAGGCCCGAGCCGGCGCCATATTCACTCACGCCTATCGGCGTCCTGGGCAGCTGCGCATGCAGATCATCCAGATGGGTTGCCAATGCCGTTTCGGAGGTGCCGTAATACCACTGGAAATAGCGGTTCACGCTGTAAGTATCGGCTATGTTCGTGACATTGATGGGCGACGGCAACACGGTATCGCCATTGCGGGTGATCTGGTCGGCCAGCGTGGTCAGGCGGCTTGGATCTTCCTGCTTTGCAAGAGCCTGCAGGCTGCGCAGTACCGATTGCACGTTGTTGTTGGCATCGGTGTTGCCGCACCGGATTCCGAGCGTCGTCGTTTCATTGCCGATCGACCATAAGCCGATCGAGGCATGATTGTATTGCTGCCGTATCAGTTCTTGCGCCTGCTGGCGCACATTGGCGCCAAAGCCGGTGGTTTCGGGGTCGACGACCGGGCAGTTGCTGCCGCTGGCAATGGTGCTGTTATTGACGAAAGGAACCTCTGCCATCACCACGAGGCCGAGCTTGTCCGCCTGCTGCAGCGTGTATTGCGCATGCGGATAGTGCGCAAGCCTGAGGGTATTCGCACCGATTTCCTTGATCAGCGCAAATGATGCATCGGTCTCGGCCTTGGTGATCGCCCAAGACTTGCCCTGGAAATCCTGGTGCATGTTCACGCCATGGAGCGGGGTAGCTTTTCCGTTAAGGAAAAATCCCTTGTTCGGATCAAAGTGCATCTGGCGAATGCCGAAGTCCTGGATTACCTTGTCTATCGTGGTGCCGGCGCCGTCCTTCAATTCGACGACAAGCTTGTACAGGTAAGGGTCCGCAAGGCCTTGCCACAAGCGCGCCTGACTGACCTCCATGTCGTTCATGACATCGGCGGTCGTTCCGGCTTTGAGCGCAACCACTTTCTGCACCGTCTTCTTCGGCGTCACTCCATCCGCTTCGAGCAGCGATGCCTGCACCGTGTAGCTGGCATCCGCGCTGGTCGCATTCCTGACCTTGGCCCGGACGCTCACCACGGCGTTATTGCCATTCAACGCAGAGGTCGTGGCGTAGATGCCCGAGCTGCCGAAGTCATCAAGCGAGAAATGGGCGGCGCCGGGAGTTGAAATGAGAGACACGCTGCGGTACAGACCGCCCGACATATTGAAGTCGCCGCTGAGCGGCGCAATTGCGGTCGGATCCGTATTGGTCCTTGGCTGGGAATTGTCGGTCTTGACGATCAGCGTGTTTCTGCCCGCCTTGAGCTTTCCGGTGACATCGAAGCGAAATGCGGTAAACGCGCCCTTATGCTGTCCAAGCTTTTCACCGTTGAGCCAGACATCCGCGACAATGCTTGCGCCATCGAAGTGCAGCCATTGCGTCGATCCATTGGCGGGATGATCAAAATCGAGGCGGTACCAGCCGCGTCCGCGCTTGTAATCCTTGCTGTCAGGGTTGGTCTGAACCGTGGTGGCGGCATCGTTTTCGTTCCAGCTATGCGGCAGGCTGACTCTTGTCCAGGATGTGGCGCTGTCGGCCAGGGCTGCCGCATCGGTCAGGCTGTCGTTTTGAATGAAGCGCCATTCCATTTTGTCCAGCAGTGACACGGAGCGTACTTCGGCGGCAGTCACGGTAGACGCCGCCGCCTGTACATCGCTGTCGTTGCCGCCGCATGCCGTCAGTCCGGTTGCCAGGGCAAGACCGATCGCAATGGCCAGGGCATTCCGTTTCATGCCTGAATGGGAAATCATGTTTCGGGTCTCCTTGTCGTTATAAAACTTTTAATGGTTGGCAGGTCCGCATGACCGTTGTCGGCACGCGCCGCATGTCGCTGCGCCTGACATTCATGGGGCTGCTTGCGGTTTCGCATCAAACCGGACAACGTGCCGAACCGCATATTGCTTGGGTCGAACGACACCACGGGAATGCCAGTAAAACGTTTAACTTCCAGTACGAACCGTCCCGGCGAATTCCTTCTGGTGCAATGGGATGTGATTCTCCCGACGATCCGCCTCCATCGTCCATCGCATATTTTGCAAAGCCCGTTGCAAATTACGCAGCAGCAATTCAAACCCGGTATTGATAAGCTGAAGAGGATGAAACAGGTTGCCGGGGCGCAGGCGCAGCGCCAGGATAGATACGGACACGTCCTGCTCCCTGCCTTGCCGGGGTCTGGCCAGCCGACCGGATTGCGCCCATGCGGACATCCGTCCATCGGTATCCGGTGGATTGGCGGCGCGAGTGGGAATGTGTCGAAGGCAAACGTGGCGAATCACGCCGGGACAAGCAAGAAGCACAGCAAGGCCCGAGGCCTTGCGCACATTGCTGAATTGGTATCAGCGTGATGCCCGGCCATCATCCGGCCGGAAAATTTCCCACTCACACCAGCAGGCGCACCGTAGAATTCCACCATGAATGACAGACAGCTGAATTACTTCATCATCACGGCCGAGGAAAGAAATCTCGGGCGTGCCGCCGAGCGCCTTCCCCTCTCCATCTCCGCACTCTCTCGACAGATCCAGTCCCTGGAAGAAGAGCTCGGCGTATCGTTGTTCATCCGCACCTTGTCAGGACTTGAGCTTACGAAGGCAGGTGAAACCTTGCTGGAGCATGCACGGGCACTGCGCACCCATTTCGATCTGACCCGGCATGCGGTGCAGCGGGCCAGCCAGGTCAAGCTGGAAAAGATTGATGTCGGATGTGCCGGCTCATCCATGCTGACTTATGTGCCGCAGCTGCTGAAAGCCTTCACGGGCGACTACCCCGAAGTCGAAGTACAGCTTCATAGCGCACCGTTCACTCAGCAGCTGGAATACCTTCACCAGGGACGAACGCTGATCTGCTTCGATCGCTTTTCCCAGGCGCCTCCGGAGTTCGCAATTGAACTCGCCTTGCGGGATTCGATCGTGCTTGCCGTGCCGGAATCGCATCCGTTTGCAGCAATGCAGGCGGTCGACTTTGAAGACATACGCGATGAACCGATGATAGGTCGCCAGAATGAAAATAATCATCCGCGCGAATTCCGCGAATTGTTGAAGCACTACGGATTCGAACCCCGTGTAGTGCAGCGAGCGCCCGACATGGCTTCAGCGGTTGCAATGGTTGGATGCGGATTCGGCCTTGCCCTGGTGCCCGCATCGCTTCGGATCATGCAGGTTCCGAATGTGGTGTATCGCCCGCTCAAGGCGATCACACCATTGCCGTGCGACCTGTATTGTATTTTTCGGAAAGACGAAAGTTCTCCGGTATTGCAGGCCATGCTTGAAACGGTCCGCAAATTGCGCGCCGTCTCGGAGTGATCAACGCCGATGCATGCGAACAAACCGCTTCAATGGCACAGCATCGTGGGATACGGTCTCGGCGATGCCGCGAACAATCTTGCCTTTGCAATAAGCACGCTTTTCCTGCTCAGCTACTATACGGACGTTGCCGGGATCGAAGCCGGAATCGCCGGGACGATACTTGTCACGGTGAGAATCTATGACGCTTTCATGGACCTGCTGGCCGGCCATGTCGTCGACCGCACTTCCACCCGCTGGGGCCGGTTCCGGCCGTTTCTTTTATGGGGATCGCCACCGCTCATGCTGCTGAGCGTAGCCGTATTTTCCGTACCGCTTGCCTGGAGTGAAAATGAAAAACTGGCGTACGCGTGCGTGACCTACGTCCTGTTTGGCACCGCGTATTCCTTTGTGAACATTCCTTACGGCTCGCTGGCAACGGCAATGACCCAGGACCCCCGCGACCGCGCTCGCCTGGGCGCGTCGAGGTCATTGATGGCAGTGCTTACGTTCGGCATCCTCACTGCCATCCTCGGACGAACCGCGTCGGAAGTGAACGCGGCCCTGATCCAGGAAAAGCTTGCGGACGTCACGATGATTCTGGCTATCGTCGGCATGGCGTTCCATGCCATCTGCTTCAAGACGACATCCGAAGTCGTTCATCGAAAGCCCGAGCGTCCGCCATTCGGCGACAGCCTGCGCACGCTGGCGCGCAACAGGCCCTTGCAGATGTTATGCCTCAGCGCATTGTGCATCCTGCTGGGATACGCGTCATCCGGTGCGGCGATGGTGTACTTTGCGCGAGACATCTATGGCGATCTGAAGCAGTTCATGATGTTCATGGGCGCCATGACCGTGGGTACCGCCCTGGTTTCCGCATTCCTCGTCCCGCATCTGGTCTTCTACATCGGCAAGAAACATACGCTGCTGCTCGGCCTCGTCATCGGCATTGCCGGCTATGTTGTCCTGCTGTCCGTCGCCGAAACCAATCAGTCCTGGATACTCCTTGCCATGGTCATTGCGTCTCTCGGCGTGCGGCTCATCATGTCGATCATGTGGGCGCTTGAAGCGGATACCGTTGAATATGGAGAATGGACCACCGGCGTCCGCATCGAAGGACTGACCTATTCGATCTTTTCCTTTACGCGCAAGTGCGGATATGCGCTTGGCGGCTCCATTCCCGCTTTCCTGCTTTCGGCAGGCGGCTATGTGCCGAATGCCGCGGATCAGAATGACGCCGTCATGCACGGAATCGTGCAGGCGGTCGCGCTGTTGCCGGCGCTTTCCTTTTCAGCAGCATTTGCGATCATGCTGTTCTACCCGCTCACCGACCGCTACTTCGCCCGGATGCTTGATGACATGAAAACGGGTAACGGCTCGAGGTAACACTCGCCATGGCCGCTGCGTTTCAAACAGTGGGCAGGCTCGTTTCATTGACAAGCCGCGTGCCCGTTGGTCCGTTGGTCCGTTACTATCGCCTGGCCATGCGAACCGCCTGCAGCGCATCCGCCGCCAGTTTCCCGACCTCCATCTTCAGCGCGGAACGCGCTTCCGCCGATTGCTTTCTGCGCTGCTCGTTGTCTGCCATGACGTTCCTGCAGGAGGCGGCGGCGACGTCGATATGCTCGCGCACCCGCACCGGCGCCGGCCCCCCGGGCACGATGCGCGATTGCACGCCCGCCTTCGGATCAACGCAGCGGCGCACCGTGTCCTCGCCGAGATGCACCGGGCGTCCGAGCTGTTCCATGGCGGCGGCATCGACCATGAGGCTGGTGATCGAGTGGGCGGGAATGGCGGCATCCATGGCGCTCCTGACGACGGCGCCGACGACGTGATGCGCCTCGCGGAAGGACAGATCCGCTTCACGCACCAGGGTATCGGCCAGATCGGTCGCGGAGCTGAAGTCTTCCGAGACCCGGCGCAGCATCACGGTCTCCACCGGGCGGGCCGTGCGAACCACGAGTTCAAGCAGCTTGATGATCCGCAGGCACTCGTCCCCGGCTTCCCACAGGCTGCGCACGCTTTCGCGATTGCCATCGCCGGTGTGGGTGAAATTGACGCCCTTGACGGTAGTCATTGCCGCCATCAGCAGGCCTACCAGGTGGCCGGCCTTGCCCTTCAGATGTTCAAGCACCACCGGGTTCTTCTTCTGCGGCATGATGCTCGATGTGCCCGCCACGCTGTCGGGGAAATCGATCAGGCCGAATTCATGCGTGCACCAGACAAAATAGTCCTGGGCCACGCGGCTCCAGGTGACCCCGCCGATGGCCATGGCCGACAGCAGCTCCAGTGCGAAATCGCGCGAAGCGACGGCGTCGAGCGCATTCGGCACGATGCTCCTGAAGCCGAGGAGCCGCGCGCTTTCTTCCCGCTTGATGGGAAAGGCGGTGCCGGCCAGCGCGCCCGCGCCAAGCGGGCACGCATCCAGCCGCGCCTGCACCTGCTGGATGCGCTGGATGTCACGGGCGACGGCTTCCGCCACCGCGGCGAGATAGAAGCCGTAAGTCACCGGCTGCGCCGGCTGCAGGTGCGTGTAGCCCGGCATGACCGTTTCCGCATAGGCCTCCGCCTGTTTCAACAGCGTGGTTTGCAGCATGCACAGCGCATCGATCAGTGAAAACGTCAGATCGCGGGCTCGCAGCCTGTCCTGCGTTGCAAGAATGTCGTTGCGGCTACGCGCCATGTGCAGCCGCCCGCCGGCCTCCGGACCTGCCAGCCGCATCAGGTGCGCTTCATAATTGAAGTACGCATCCTCGCGGGCGGGGTCGAGTTCCACCGCTTCCGGGCCCGCCTCCTCCATCTCCATCATGGCGGCGGCGATCGTCGCCGCGGTGGCGCGGTCGAGCAGGCCGGCGTGCGCCAGCATGACGAGATGAGCCTGGTTGATATCGTTCAGATAGCGGAAGCCCGGCCCGAAATCGCGCTGGAGACGCGGGGTGTAGATGTGCTCGCAGACTTCCTGTGCGGTGGCTTCCTTGAGCCGGCGGCTGACTTTTGATTCCATATCGGATACATCCTGAAAATAGGCGATGACGATCTGCGCAGGAGCTGCCGGATTGCCGCCTTCCCTTGGATGGGCGGCAGCAATCCGCCATCGGCATTCACCAATGGACCGCTGCGAAAGAAAAGAGAAAACGGCTTGAGGGGCTTACTGCGCCTGCAGTCCCACCGAACGCGCCAGCTTCGCCCAGCGTTCGGCCTCGCTTGAGAAATACCTGGCGAACTCCGCCGGCGTACTGGTCACCGGCTCGACGCCCTGCTTGATGAGCGCCGCCTGTGCATCGGGCGCGGCCACGACCTTGGCGACTTCCCTGGCAATGGCGTCGACCACGGGCTGCGGGGTTTTTGCCGTGGTGAAGACGCCGTACCAGGTCGAGATGTCGAAGCCGGGCACGCCGGATTCGGCGATGGTCGGAATATCGGGCAAGGACTTCACCCGGCTTGCCGTGCTGACGGCAAGCATGCGTATCTTTCCCGTCTTGACCCCGGCAAGCGCCGCCGGCAAGGTGGTGAAGGCCATCTGCACGTTGCCCGCCATCACATCCGTGACCGCGGGAGCGTCTCCCTTGTACGGCACATGTTCGACATCGACGCCCGCCATGCTCTTGAACAGCTCGGCGGTCAGATGCGCGCCGGTCCCGTTGCCTCCGGAGGCGTACATCGTCTTGCCCGGATTGGCTTTCAGATAGGACAGGAGTTCGCGCACATCCTTCGCCGGCACGGCGCTATGCACCACCAGCGCAGTCGCGGTCCTGGCCACCAGCGTCACCGGGACGATGTCCTTGAAGGGATCGAAGGTGAGCTTCGTGAACAGCAACGGGGCGATGGCCTGGCCGCCGGTCGAGCCCATCAGCAAGGTATGGCCGTCCGGCTTTGCCTTGGCAAGCTCATCGGCCGCCAGCGTGCTGCCCGCGCCGGGCTTGTTGAAGACGGTGACCGGCTTGCCCGACTGGTTTTGCAATCCCTGGGAAACGATGCGTCCGATGGCGTCATTGGCGCCTCCGGGCGCCCAGCCGACCAGCATGCGCGCCTGCTGGGTTGGATAATCCTGTGCCATCGCGCAGGCGGCGGAGGTCAGGACGGTCAGCGCAACAGCGAATTTTCGGAACGGCATCATAAGCACTCCTATCGGGGTAATGGTACAGGCTCGCCTGAATGAGGTGTTTGCAGTGTGCGCGGCGCGAAGCCATGCCGTCAAATACCAATTTCCTCCATGTCCATACGAAAATGATATGAGCTAAAATGAGGCATTTCCATGCAGGCTGTTGGTAGCCGCAAAGACCGCACGGCGGCGCCATGCGCACCGGTTTCGGCGAAAGGCCTGCACATCGCAGGTGCGTTTTCGGCGGACATCGATGAAGACGCATCGCAATGATGCAGTCTGGCGCATGGCCTAAAAAACCGGAAGGCCGGATCGGCACCGGCATCCTTGACAAGTTGGCCAAGCTGGCAGAGGCAATCCCATGAACTACAAGCAGGTCGAAGCATTCCACACAGTCATGCTCACTGGTTCCATGACCATTGCGGCGCAAAAGCTCTTTACCTCGCAACCCAACATCAGCAGGCTGATGTCCCAGCTCGAAAGGGATACCGGCCTGCGGCTCTTCGAAAGAAAGGCCGGGAAGATTCTGGCAACGCCGGAAGCCGAAGCCTTGTTCAAGGAAGTCGAACGCTCATTCATCAGCCTGCAGACGCTGGATGAAGCCGCATTGTCGATACGGCGGCTCGGCATCGGAGAACTGCGGATAGGATCGGTGTCCTCGATTGCCATCGGCCTGCTGCCGAAGGTCATCAGGAGGTTCCGCGATCGTTTCCCCGATGTGCCGGTGTCCGTACGCATTAGCGACTCGCCAACGGTCAGCAAGTGGACGGCGACCGGCTATGTTGATTTCGGACTCGTCGCCTACACCGTCGATACGCCCGGCGTCGCCGCCAGCATCTGCCATCGCGAGAAAGGCGTATGCGTGGTTCCGCAGGCACATCCGCTGGCGGCGAAAAAACGCATCCGCAAATCCGATCTGCACGGGCAGCCCTTCATCTCGCTGCCGAAGGGAGATGCCACCCGCGCGGTGATCGATGCGGCGTTTCAGCCGGACAGCCGCAATCACACCCTGGAGGCGACGTTTGCGCCGGCGATCTGCACCATGGTGGCGGCCGGGCTTGGTGTCAGCATCATCAATCCGCTGGTGATCCGCAACCTGCAGATTCCATCGCTCAAGGCAGTGCCATTCGAACCCGCGATCGATTTTGCAAGCTACCTGCTGCGCCCCGAGAACCGGGTCGAACATTCGCTGGCGACGGCATTCTATGCGTGCCTGCAGGATGTCGGCTAGGCTGTGCTTGATAAGCTGCTGCGCGGTCGGCGCCAATCTGAACCGCTCGCGACGCTTATTAAACACAGCCTGGCCGCCGCGTTCAATGCACCCGCATCCGCATTGCGTCCCTTCTGGCCACCATGCGGATCAGTTCTTCTTCCGGAAGCGCCGGCGCGAACAGATAGCCCTGGCCGAAATCGCAGCCGGCTTCGGTGAGGCAGTCGAGCTGCTCCTGGTTCTCTATACCTTCCGCAATGACTTTCTTGCCCAGCTTGTGCGACATCATGATGATGGTCTCGGCGATCGTGCGGCTGCCCACATCGGTATTGATGTTGCGAACGAAGGACTGGTCGATCTTCACATAGTCGATCTGGAATTTCTGCAGATAGGACATGGAGGAATAGCCGGTGCCGAAATCGTCGAGCGCCACCTGCACGCCGGCGTCGCGATATTGCAGCAGCTTGTCGGTGACCCGGGCGGAAGCATGCAGCAGCACGCCCTCGGTGATCTCGACCGAGATGCTGCTGCCGGGCATGCCTTGCTCCGACAGATACTGCAGCCAGTTCATGTCGGTGTCGCGCGACATGAACTGCACCGGCGACTTGTTGACGCTGATCTGGAACGGCGCGCCGGCACGGTCGGTGCAGCGCTTGCAGCAGCCGGCCGCCTGGCGGAACACCCAGTTGCCGATCTGCCTGATCAGGCCGGACTCTTCCGCCATCGGGATGAAATCGGCCGGATTGACATTGCCCATGGTGGGATGCTGCCAGCGCAGCAGCGCTTCCGCCTTGACGATGCGGCGATCGACGAGGTCGACCACCGGCTGGTAGTGCACGGCGAGCTGGCCCTCCCTGAGCGCGTGCCGCAGTTCATGCATCATCCGCAGGCGGTCGCGCGCCCGGTCGTCCATTTCCTTCGTGAAGTAACCGAACTGGTTGCGTCCGGCGCGCTTGGCCGCATACATGGCCTGGTCCGCCTTGCGCAGCAGGTCTTCCGGCGTGACCGCGTCATGCGGAAACAGGCTGATGCCGATGCTGCCCGATACATAGGCGGTTTCCTTGCCGACGCGGAAAGGATCGGCGAGCCGCGACAGGATCTTGTGGCAGACGAATTCAATGTGGTCGAGATCGACGCGCTCGGCCAGGATGATGGTGAACTCGTCGCCACCGAGACGAGCCACGGTATCGCCCTCGTGCACGCAGGCGCAAATGCGGCGGGACGCCTCCACCAGCACACGGTCGCCGGCGTCATGGCCGTAAAGATCATTGACCTGCTTGAAGCCGTCGAGGTCGACGAAGAGCAGTGCGAGGTGATCGTTGCTGCGCCTTAGCCGGCGCATTTCCACTTCCATGCGTTCGCGGAACAGGCGCCGGCCGGGCAGGCCGGTCAGGGCATCGAAATTCGCATGCCGCCACGCGAGCTCGTCGGACTCCTTGCGGGCGGTGATGTCGGTCAGCGTGCCCGTCATCACGAGCGGCTTTCGCTCTTCATCGCGTTCCACGACCACGCCGCGGGCGCGTACCCAGATCCAGTTGCCGGCGCTGCTGCGAATCCGGTATTCGGAAGCGTAGACCGGCACGTCGCCGTCGGCGCAGGCTTCGAACGCGGTGCGCACATGAGGCAGGTCATCGGGATGGATGCGCTGCAGCCACTGGTCGGCGCTGCCGCCGAGTTCCTCGCAGGCGTGGCCGAGCACGGTTTTCAATCCGCCCGCCAGCACGTAGGAGTTGTCAGTGAAGTTCCAGTCCCAGATCCCTTCCCCCGAGCCTTCGATCGCCAGCTTGAGCCGCTCGCCCATGATGCGCAGCTTGTCCTGCGATTGCCGCAGCTCGGCGGTGTCGCGCAGCACGACCTGGATCGCTGGCCGCCCTTCCCAGGTCATCTCTCCGGCCGTGCTCTGCAGCCGCACGTACTGGCCGTCCAAACGACGCCAGCGCATCTCGACCAGCGGAAGGGCATCGCCGCTCCTGCGGACGATGGCGGTGCGCTCCCTGACGAATTCATGCCTTGCCGGCTCGACCAGATCAAAGGGAGTCAGGCCAATGAGCTGTTCCATCCGGTCGGCGCCGAAGAGGCGCAGCGCGGCCCGATTGGCATAGACGAAGCGGTCCTCGACATTGACCAGGATGCCGTCGGGGCTGAGTTCGGTCAGCTGGCGAAAGCGCAGCTCGCTCGCCTTGAGCGCCTCTTCCGCAAGCCTGCGCTGCGTGATATCGCTGAAAAGTACGGCGACCATCCTGCTGCCGGCGCCACCGACGCGGGTGGCGTAGACATCGAACCAGCAGTTGTTGGCCGAGAAGCGGTGTTCGAAGCGGACCGGCTCGCCGGTTTCCGCCACCTTGCCGTACAGATCGAACCAGTACGGCTCGATCTGCGGCGTCACCTCGCGCGCCGTCCTGCCGACCGCCTGCTGCATGCCGGTCAGTTTTTCGAAAGCGGGGTTGATTTCGATGAAGCGGTGATCGACGGCCTTGCCGTCGGGGCCGTTGATCATCTCGACAATGCAGAAGCCTTCATCCATCGAGTCGAACAAGGTGCGATAGCGCTCCTCGCGCGTGCGCAATCCTTCCTCTGTCGCCTTGCGCGCGGATATGTCGAGGCTCATGCCAACCCACTTGCGTATGCCGCCGTCGGGATCGAGGAGCGGCGCGGCGCGCACATTGGACCAGCGCCAGCCGCCGCCGGCCGAGCGCAGGCGCAGCTCCGCATCGACCGCGTGCCGCCCGGCGACGGCTTCCTGCCATTGCAGTTCGGCATTGACGCGGTCGTCGGGATGGATGGCATCGATCCAGCCGTGGCCCATCGATTCCGCCGGCGTCTGGCCGGTGCTGGCGCACCATGAGGGCGAATTCAGGCACATCCTGCCGTCGGCATCCGCTTCCCATATCGCCTGGGCGGTCTGCTCGATGAGCAGGGAGAGGCGCTGCTCCGCTTCCAGCTGGCGCGTGATCTCCATGCAGGGAATAAGAATGCCAATGACCTTGCCGTCGCCGTCGCGCAAAGGCAGCAGGGACCAGAGATAGAAGGCATGCTCGCGCTCTCCGTTGCGCGGCACCTGGAAGGGTTTGTCCTGGAGATATGCCGGGACGCCCGCGAGGGTCTGCTCCAGCAAGGGATCGAGAATGGCTTGCAGTTCCGGCCAGACATGGCGGAAAGGACGTGTCAGGGCATCCGGATGCCTGTGCGACAACAGTTCCGCATAGGCATCGTTATAGAACAGCGCAAGTTGAGGCCCCCACGCCATGGCGACCGGCTGGGGGGAATCAAGCATGAGCTGGAGCGCGGTTCTCACCGCATCCGGCCATGTCTCGGGATGTCCTTGGGGAAATGCCGCCCAGTCGTAGGCATTCAGGCGCCTGCGCATTCCGCCAAGGCCCGAAAGAAACTCGCTGTCGCCTGGCATGGAAAATCCTGCATCGGTTGGAGGTAGGAGCGATTGTATGCCTATCAAGCCATGATTGGAAAGACGACAACATCCGGTAACCAAGTGGCAGCTTGTCCCACTGAATCTGACGGGTTCATGCCGCATGTCGCATGGCGGCTTCCTGGCGCATTCGTGCAAACGGCCGGTCGTTGCGGTCTGGTTTCTCACGCGCGCACTCTTTATTGAACATGCATTCGGTGCGTGCGACTGCGTTGCTGCGCCGCGCTTGCCAGAATGGCGGCTGGTAGGGTGATAAAAAGTAGAAAACGCCTCTTGCGTCTTTTGCCGCCTGGCCGCGTTGCGCTCCGGGAATCACGCCGCCATCCGATGCCGGCCGCTACGGACTGCACTCTCAAAAAGTCTCAATGTCTCACCATTCCTCATCGAATTGTCATGAGGAAACTCGTCGCGGGTATCTTGCAGTCACTGTAAGGCAGCTAACAAAAAACTGCCGTTTGGGACTGTAGCCACTTACCGCCTGAGAGACAAACATGACATTCGATACCGCCAACGAGATCTCCGCAGAGATCGCTGCCCTGCTCGCCAGCAGCCGCAGCGCCGATACCACCGACACAGCGGCCGCCCAGCCGAACATTGATGTCAGCGCCCTGTTTGTAAAACATCATTCCCAGCTGCTGCGCTTCGTGATGCGCTATGTCCGCAATCCCGAAGATGCCGAGGACGTGGTGCAGAGCACCTTCGCCGAAGCCCTGCGCTGCGCCGACCGCTTCTCGGGCCTGTCCAAGCCTTCGACCTGGCTGTTCGGCATTGCGCTGAACCTGGCGCGCAACCAGGTGCGCCGTACCTGCTCCTCGCTGTGCGATCCCATCGACGAGGAAGCGCTCGAGCAAGTGGTGGACCAGTACCGTATCGATCCGATGGCGCTGGTGGAGTCGCGCCAGATCGTCGGCAAGGTCGATGCCATTCTCGATCGAATGGACCCGGAGTTGCGCGCGACGTTCGAGGCGGTGCTCGAAGGGGACACTACCTATGAGGAAGCGGCCAAGAAGTTGGGAATCCCGGTCGGCACGGTGCGCTCACGCGTGTCGCGCGTTCGCGCCGTGGTACGGGCGCAATGCAAGTAGAACGGCAGCCTGCCGTTCGGGACACCGACGGCCTGAAAAAATTCTTGCATGCCACTCTTGAATTTGGGAAATACTGTACTAAGCTGTGTTTAAAGAAACGCGGCAGAAGATGTGGCTCCTCCTTTAACGGCATTCTTTAACGGCATTCTTTAACGGCATTCTTGAACGGCATTGAATGCCGGGACATTACAGGGCTTACGCAGAACGCTGAAACGCGCGCCTGATTTGCGGGCGGCTTCCCCGCAGGCCTGATTCTGAAACGAAGCGATAAAGACGAGTTGACCGAATACCGGCATTTCCGGCTTGCGCAAGCGGCATTCCGCAGCGCCTGCAAGCCGTGCCGGCCAACCGTGTCTCCGTAACCGCAGCCCAAGTGCGGTTTCCTTATGCCCACGATCGCCAGAAGTTGCGTTCGTGGGCTTTTTATTCGGGCATCGGAATCAGGCTTACTCCTTCTCGATGCCGGCCTTCCTGACTATCTCTTCCCACTTCTTCGATTCGGCCGCCTGGAATTTCGCCAGTTCGTCGGGCTTGGTGATGAAGGGTTCGACGCCGCTGTTGGTAAAGAAGGTCGTCGCGCTCGGGCTGCTTGCGGCCTTCGCGAAAAGCTCATTGAGCCTGTTGACGATGGGCTGCGGCGTCTTCGCCGGAGCATAGGCCGCGAACCAGTAGCCCATGTCATAGCCCGGCACGCCGGCCTCTTCAATCGTGGGCAGGTCGGCTGCCAGCGGCGAGCGCTTCTTGGTGGAGACGCCGAGGGCGCGCAGCTTGCCGCTCTTGATATGCGGCAGGCCGGTGGCGGTATCGGTGATCATCATGTCGATCTGGCCGCCAAGCAGGTCGGTGACGGCGAAGGTATTGCTCTTGTAGGGCACATGCAGGATCTGTATGCCCGCCAGCTGCTGCAGCATTTCGCCGGCGATGCGGCTCGATGAACTGCCGCTGCCGAAAGTGAGCTTGCCGGGGTTCTTCTTTGCCGCCGCAATGAAATCCTTGACGCTGGCAATCGGCGACTGGCTGTTGACCACCATGATCTGTCCGCCCTTGCCCAGCCCGGTGACGGGCGAGAAATCCTTGACCGGATCGTAGGGCAGCTTCTTGTACAGATGCTCCGCCGCCGCATGGGTGGTGTTGGTCGTGATGAAGACGGTATAGCCGTCGGGCGCGGCCTTGGCCGCCTCGCTGGCGCCGATGAAGCCGTTGCCGCCGGGCTTGTTGTCGACGATGACCTGCTGCTTGGTCTCAACGGTAATGGCCTGGCCGAGTGCGCGGGCGATCTGGTCGGTCGCGGTGCCGGAGGCGAAGGGAACGACGAAGCGGATCGGCTTGTCGGGATACTCGGCGGCGGCGGTGCCGGAAATGAGCAGGCAGGCGGCTGACAGCAGCAGCGATGGAAGTCTGGCAAGTTTCATGGGTGTCTCCTTGAATGATTTGAATGGTTTGAATGAGTCGAATGCGTCGTGGTTGATGTTCTTGCGGCTATTCGCCGCCCGCAAGCAGGGACCGGAGATGCATGGGCACCGCCACCGGTGCCTGCAGCAGCAGGAAGGCCAGCGCCTTGCCGTGGGAATCGAGATTGAGGGAATCGTTGACGCCGCCATCGAGCACGCCGTCGAGCACGAAGTTGATTGCGCCGAGCTTCGGCAGCAGATAGCGCGTGACCGCCTGCGGCCGGCGCGCGGCGAACACCGCTGCCACCACGCTTTCGGTCAGCTCGCTTTCCAGCAGCGGATAAAGCGCCTTGTGATAGGCAATGATGCTGATATTGGATCGGTTGCCCTTGTCTCCGGTGCGTCCGTGGGCAAGGCGGTACAGCGGAATGCGCATCTCGCCATCGTTATTGTTATTTTTATTGTCATCGCCGTTGCGCCCGGTGTGGTTGTGATGGTCGTTCATTCCTGCTCCACAAAGCTGAATTGTTCGGAGACCGTTTCCCGCGGCACTTCGCAGGATGTCGCATTCAGGCGGGAGCGCAGGCTGGTGCGCACGCCGCCGCCGCCGGCCGGGCCGCAGGTATAAAGGGCAACCACTTCGCGCAGCAGCAGCGCCGCGCCGTGCTTGTCTTCATGCGTGCAGGCGGCGCGCAGGCGCACGTCGCTTGCCTGCGCGAGCGCGCCGGCATCGATTGCGTTCAACTGCGCGCCATCGTCGTCGCCGAACACGCTCATGACGCCGATCAGGTCGAAGCGGATCTTCAAATGCGGCAGGCGCTGCCGCAGGATGTCCATGGCCAGCCGGGCACGGGCGCCGGCGCGCGGACCGGCATAGGAGATTTCGCCTTCCGCCAACCAGCCGCCTTCATAAAAGATATTGGCCTTGAGCCGGGCCGGACGCGCATGCCCCCGGATGCCGGTGACGGCGACGCGATTGTTTCCGGTCTGCCGCACTTCCGCGTTCGAAATGTCGGCTATCACGTCGGGCGTGAGATAGGCGGCGGGATCATGCAGCTCATACAGCAGCTGTTCGGTGACGGTGCGGGTATCGATGATGCCGCCCGTCGGTTCCGACTTGCCGATGTCGAAGTCGCCGTTCTCGTCGATCTCCACGATGGGATAACCGACGCGGGCAAGGTCGGGCACGTCCTTGTAGCCGGGATCGGCGAAGTAGCCGCCGGTGACCTGGGCGCCGCATTCCAGCAGATGGCCGGCCATGGTGGCGCGGGCCAGGCGGTCCCAGTCATGTTCATGCCAGTTGAAGTGCGCCAGCACCGGACCGAGCGTGAGCGAAGGATCGGCGACGCGTCCGCAGACGACGATATCGGCGCCGGCCCGGATCGCGCCGGCAATGGCGGCTGCGCCGATATAGGCATTGGCGCAGACGAAGCGGGTCTCATCGAAGCCTTCGCCCATCTGCGCGCGCAGCAGCGCCTTGCCTTCGGCATTGGCGATCTCGTCGCCGGACACGATGGCGATTCTCGGCTTGGGCAGCCCCTGCTCAGCCGCGAGCTGATGAATGCGGCGCGCGGCGCCGGCGGGATTGGCTGCGCCGAAATTGCTGACGATGCGGATGCGGTGGCGCAGGCATTGCGCAAGGACCGGCGACAGCATGTCGGCCAGCAGCGGTTCATAGCCGGCATCGGGATTCTCGCGCCGCGCCAGCTGGGCCAGTGCCAGCGTGCGTTCGGCCAGCGTCTCGAAGATGAGCGCGGCGGGCCGGCCGCGCCGGATCATGGTGTCGACCACGGCAGGTGCGGCGTCGGTGCGGTCCCCCGAGAAGCCGGCTGCGGATCCGACCAGGAAAGTATTCATGTGAGGCACGCGTTTGGTTTGATCAATTAAAAATGAAACGGACTGCTGCCTGTCCCTGTCCCGGCGGTGCGGCTGCCGGTTCAGGCTATCGTACTGCATGCGATGGTCCGGGGACGGGAAGGGCAGTACGGCGCCCTTCCCGCGATTCCCTCAGATGCGGGTCAAGGCAATATCGGCGCCGCGTTCGCGTCGCGGATGATGCGCTCGGCATCGCGCTGCAGCAGCAGCCGCTGCGCCACCAGCGAGTTGGCCGCCTGCGTCACCGCCGCCACATAGCCCGCCTGGTTGCCGTACAGGGATTCCAGCGACGGCCGGGTATCGCCGGCGGCGATCCTTGCCGCTTCCGTCCGGTGGAAGGGAATGTAGGAACCGCCCAGGTTGGACAGATCGACGATGCCCGGCGTGGCCACATAGTTGAACTCGATGCTGGTGCCCAGCGGCGCCTGCGCCTCGACGCTGCGGATGCCGGCCAGCGTCAGGCCTGTCCTTGCATCGACCTGCGGCACGAGGATGGCGTAATCCTTGCCGGTATAGAACGGCGGCAGCTGGGTGGCGATGCCGGACTCGTCCTGCGGCTTGTATTGCGGGCCGAAGTCGAGCAGCGGGAAGCCGTTGTAGCGGGCGAGGTAATTGAACTCCGGGATCGCAGTCTGCACACCCGGCGTACCCTGTGCTCCCTGAGTGCCGCCGCTTGCCCAGGTCAGCCCCTTCATCACCGGAAACTTCAGCTGTTCGGGCCGCACCAGCGTGCCGTCGGCAATCTTCGGCACCTGGCTCGCCGGCGGCGCGGTGTTCTTCGTGACCCAGTCCTCGAGGTCAAGGAAGAGCGCGCGGAACGTGTCGTTGAAGTGCACCACGGTGCCGCGCGGATAGATATCGCGCGTCGGATCATAGCTGATGCTCGCCGTGCCGCCCGGGCCGCCATGCTGCGTGCTGGCGTAATAATAGATGCGCGCATTCTCCGGCTGCGCGAGATCGCGGAAGCCGTAGGTATCGGTGAGCACCGGCGACCCCTGCAACTGCCAGAACTCCGTTCCCGACAGGCCGAGGAAGAATTTCGGGCAGGTATTGCTTGCCGCGCAGCGGGCCATCACGCCGCCCTTGCGTCCGCTCAGCTCATCGACATAGTCCTTGTCGAGTCCGCGCGGCGCGGTCTGGCCGAAGGCGGTGTGGTCGGTGCGCAGCCCGCCGCCGCCGCCGGGCACGGCGAAGCGCGTGTTGACATTGGTCTGGCGCGCGGCCACGTGCGCATACATGCCGTCGAACACCTTGCCGCCGTCGAGCGCCTGGTTGAAGCCGAGGTGCAGGAAGGTTTTCATCGCATTGCCGGACTGCGATGTGCCCTGGCCTATCGTGTGCGTGATGCGCCCGGCCAGCGGGTTGGGCTTGCCTGCCGCATCGGCGGCTTTCGAACGGAAGAAGCTGACGGTATCGCGCAGCGCGGCCAGGCCGACGCCCATCACCAGCGGGTCCTTGGCGACGTAGACGATTTCGTAGAGGTATTTCGGATCGAAGCCGCCCCTGAGGCAGATGCGCGTCGGGTCCGGCGTTCCCGGGAAGGCATTGTCGCTGCTGCCGCAATTGGCGAACTTCCAGTCGCTTGCCGGAATCGGCGTGCGCGGGTCGGTTTCGTTGGCGCGCCGCGTCAGCGCATAGCCGGGCTGGGTATTGTCGAGCGAGGCCGGCGCATACGGAATCATGCTGCCGTTGAACACGCCGCCTGGGAGGGTCATGACGGGCGTGGCGGCGGACGGCACGAGTTCCGCCCGGTAGGGTCCGGTAATGGACGATCCGTCGGCGTTTTTCGCGACCGGCACGCTGACCGTCAAACGGTTCGGATTGCTCTTCGGCACATCGCCCTGCCATGCGGAATACAGAATCACATAGCCGCGCTCGAGATAGACGGCATCGCTCGGGGACGCCGTCGGGTTGACCATGGTGAGGATGTTGCCGCGGTTGGGCGCGTCGTAACGCAGCACGCCGCTGGCCTTGCTCATGTCCTTGGGCTTGAGCATGACGAAGTCGGCGGTGTATTCCACCATGCCGTTGGCATTCACCGGCGCCAGTGCCAGGTCCTGGATGATGGCGTTCTTCGGGTCCTTCGGGTCGACTTCTCCCTTGATGGTGCCCGTCACCTGCTCATAGGCGCCGGCGGCGCCATAGCTTGTACCCGGCGTGAAGTCCTGGGTCGATGCGATGTTAAGGGTCTGCCTGGGTGTATTGGCGGTGACCGAAGGCGCGCTGACGGACGCCTGGTCGTTGCCCGATCCGCAGGCCGACAGCATCGACAGGGTGGCGGCTGCCGCGGCCAGGGTAATGGTTCTGTTCTGCATTGTCTCCTCGCTGAGGTATGTATGTATGCGAATAGCTTGACTGCCTGGGAAATTATAGGCAGCCTAGTCATTCGATTTACGGATTATTTCGATCAATTAACCTGTTTTTAGAATTAATGATGAACATCTCCATGCGCGACCTGCGTGCCTTTGTTGCATTGGCGGAACAAAGGAATTTCACCCGTGCCGCCGAGCAATGCCATCTGTCGCAGTCGGCTTTCAGCGCCCTGATCCAGGGGCTGGAAGATGAGCTCGGCGTGAAGCTGTTTGCACGCAGCACGCGGCGCGTCGAGATGACGGCGGAAGGCAAGGTATTTGCCGACTCGGCCAACCGCCTGCTCGGCGAATTCGCGCTGGTGCAAAGCGAGATGAAAGACCATGTGGAAAAGCGCAAGGGACGGGTCTCGGTGGCCGCCCTGCCCTCGCTGGCCGCCGGCTGGCTGCCCGTCGTGATCAAGGAATTCCGCGCCAGCTATCCGGGCGTGAGCACCGAGCTGGCGGACACGCTGTCGGATGAATGCCTGGAACTGGTGCGGGCCGGGCGCGCGGATTTTGCACTGTGCGCGGCGGGCGCCGACATGGCGGGGCTGGAAGCGGAGCCGCTGTGCACCGACGAATTCTATGTCGTCATGCACCGCGAACATGCGCTGGCGCGCAGGAAGACGCTGTCGGCGCACGACCTGCAGCATCAGCCCTTCATTCACCTGTCGCACACCAGCAGCGTGCGCCAGCTGCTGGACGCGGCGCTGCATCCGGGCCGCATCGCCGGCATCATGGAAGTGGCCCACCTGGCCTCGGTCGCTTCGCTGGTCGGCAACAATATCGGCATCAGCGTGATTCCCTTCCTCGCGCTGTTCCAGTTCTCGCATCCCGACCTGGTGATACGGCCGCTGAAGGAACCGAAGATCGTGCGCACCATCTATGTGGTGCGGCAGGGCGACCGGCCGCTGTCGGTCGCGGCGGAAGCCTTCCTCGGCCTGCTGAAGAAACGCAGATCGAAGATACGTTCGGAACTTGGCAAGGATGAACGCCGGCACTGAAAGCGGGTTATGCTTGCCGGCGACCGGGTCAACCTTCTTTCAGGCTTCTAATCACACATGGACAGAACATTCTTCGCGCTCGGCGCGCTCTTCGCTTTCATTGCCGTCGGCGCCGGCGCATTCGGGGCGCACGCCCTGAAAACCAGGCTCGATGCCAACATGCTGGCGGTCTTCGAAACCGCGGTGCGCTATCAGATGTATCACGCGCTGGCCCTGCTGGCCGTGTCCTGGGCGCATACGCGCTGGCCGGGAACGCTGGTGACCGCGAGCGGCATGCTGTTCATCGCGGGCATCCTGGTATTTTCCGGCAGTCTGTATCTGTTGAGCCTGAGCGGTATCCGCTGGCTGGGCGCGATCACGCCGCTGGGCGGACTGGCGATGCTGGCGGGCTGGCTGTGCCTGGCCTGGGCGGCGTTCCGGGGCTGACTTCGGGTGGATCGGAGGCAGAGCTGCTATGCGCTGCTTTCGGCCCGTTACGCCCTCGCCTTCGCTTCCCACCGTTCCGGTTCATCGCCCAGCACCACCCGATTGCGCCCCGTATGCTTGGCGTGATACAGCGCGGCATCCGCGCGGGAAACGGTCTGATCGATGGCTTCCGGCATCCGGTACCGGACGATGCCGATCGATACCGTGAGGCGCTCGCCGGCCATCGATCCGGGCAGCATCATGCCTTCGATGCTCTGCCGGACCCGCTCGACCAGCACGCGCGCATCTTCCATTTCGGCGTCGACCAGCAACAGCAGGAATTCCTCGCCGCCGTAGCGGCCGAACATGTCGATCCTGCGAATTTCGCCCTGCACCTGCCGAACCACCTGTTTGAGGGCCAGGTCTCCGGCCGCGTGGCCATGTCTGTCGTTGATCTCCTTGAAGTGGTCGATGTCGATCAGGCACAGGCAGAAACCGGCGCCGCTTCGCGCCGCCCGCTGCCTTTCCCGCTCGGCCAGACGCAGCAGTTCGCGCCGGTTGAACGCGCCGGTCAGTTCATCGCGGATGGCAAGTTCATTGATCTTCACTAGCGCCTGATCCAGCCTGACAATGGCCATGGCGGTGATGCGTTCGTAGACCATCAGGAAACAGGCGACAATCGTCACGAAGCTCACCGTGGAAACCGCTTGCAGCAGGCGGATGTCGCCGAACGTGGTGGGCGGAATCAGGCCGAGCCGGTCGCAGGCATAGATGCCGGCCACGGCGCTCATGCTGATGGCCGACCAGATATAGCCGGGCATGCGGCCGCCCGCCGCCGTGGCGATGAGCGGGCACACCGCCAGCCAGATCACGGTGGGCGCCATGATGCCGTCGAGTTCGTAAGTGAGCGCCAGCAACAAGCCGAAGATGCCGGCGACGAACACTTCCCGCGCGAGGCCGAGACGTCCGGTGACACGCAGCAGTACCGGACTGGTGAAGAGAGGGATGCATGCCAGCAAGCAGAACGTCGCGTTGACAGAATGGCCATGCCATTGATAGAACACCGCATAGCCTGGGATGACCAGCGTCGACAGCGCCATCGCCACCAGCAGATTTTCGGTGCGCGACATGAGCCGGACATCGCCGCGCAGGTGCTCCGGCACGACGCGCTGGATCAGCGGCAAAAGCCGATGTGAAATCAGGGAACCGCCTGTGTTCATGTCTGATCTTCCATGCAGTCCGGCCGTTGCGATAGTCATGGCGCCCTTGCCGGGGCGGAGTCCGGGTCAGCCTCGGAATACAGGGCAAGACGCTCGGCGCGATCTCGTCACTTCACGCAGTCGGCATATGGCCTGTGCGTTGATCGATGCATTGATCAATGCCTTGATCAATGGGCATCAACGTCTTATTAAATCACACTAAATTTCCGTTCGACAATCAAAACCGGTTGTGCGCCGCGATTTATAACTCGGCGTTCGAGAACATGTCTATTCGTCTACATGCCATGCGGGAATGACGGCGGCTCCGGGTGATAACCGTCCCGGGTCATCACATGCCGAACGGGATCGCGGGATTTTTTCGCTGGCGAGGGCGATGGATGAGGAGCGCAATGCGACCACATGGATAGTGACGCGGGCTCATGGCATGGAATGACATGGGACTGGCATCAGGTCAGGCGACTCGGCCGCCATTACGCTAACCGGAGGGGGGTGCCCATTATTGTCGGCAGCCGCATATCTGATGAGCCTGACAGGCATGAAAAGGCTGCGCCGGGCCTGATCGGCACCCACGGCCAATTTGCCAATGAAGTGGGTGCCGCATCAGCTTACTGTCTTATCGCCCGGATGGATTTGGCTGAGATGGATTTGGCGCAGCCGTCTCCTCCAACCAATGCCGGCGTATTGCGGCAATGAGATGCGCTTGAAGGAAAAGAACGCCACGGTGCGTGATATCAGTGGGATCGCTTCCTTGTGAGTGGTCTTGAGTGAGCATTCGTTCAATCTCAGCGCGGATCAAAGACCGTTCTGTCAGAGGTGCGAGTCTTTCCAGGATCGTCCGAGCCGTCTCAGCCGAAATCAGCTTCAGGCTGCCCACGTCGGCATTATTGTTTTGCATCAGACCGGCCACCACAGGAGCATAGGGTTTCTTGTGAAAGAGTCGGTGACGCCCTGCTTCCAGGCTGCTGGGCAGCATGATTCGTTGAAAGAGCCTTACATACTGGGTTTTCAAATCATTGGGAAGCCGTGGAAAATTGTCATGCCTGCAAAGTTGTGAAAGTCCGAGTAGTACATGCTCCCTCAGCGCTTGACGGGTATTCAAATCATCTCCGGCAGAATACCTTCCCATCAAGGTCTTGAGATCAGAAAATGCCGCAGAGAGCTTTCTGGAATGGTACATAACTTTAAAATTAACCGTAGATCCGGTGTTCTCATCACCGATTTTGGTTATGCGACTGGCTGCCTTCTCCAGCAATGCATCTGCTTGCCTTTCCTCTTCGGCGCTCATTGGAGGAATGGACGGGGCGACAGGAGCGGCCGGCGTCTGGGGCGTGGGACGAGTTGCGCGGGCTAATTGTGGATTAGTGGGCGCCGCATCCGGGCTGCGGCTTGTCTCCTTTTGCACATCCTCCTCCCTGAAGCCGGCTTGTTGCCCTGCATCTTCAGGTGAACGCTTGACCCGGGGGTTTTGGGGAATCAAAGAGCTTCGACTCCGCGCAGGCTGCGATATTGCGCTTCTTGTTTGTTCATGCAAAGACGCTATCGATGTTTCTTGGCGCTCCGATGCATTCGATGGCCCGGCAACCGGCATACTTGATCCGGCGGGATGGCTAGCAGCAGCGGTCTGCGCTGCTGTCTGCAGTTCCGATACATATGCGTGCAGCGAAACAATAGCTTGCAGCAGATTACCCGAAGTCTTTCCCTGGTCGAGGTCGCCGATTTTTCCATGCAATACGTTGAGAAGCTCTGCGCGTCTCTTCAGATCGCCCCCAGGGCGAGCGCGGGCTGTGTCGGATAGGTTCAGGTTCTGAAAGTCGGCGACGATCGTGGACATGTCATTCATTACGGGGGAAGCATCGCGAGATGCTGCCATATTTTGCAGCAGCCCTCGCGCATAGCCGAATGATCTTAAAAGTTCCTCGCTATTGGCCTCCTTACCTTGACGGCGTTTGTAATAACTGGCGATATTCGATTGGAATTCAGTGGCGGCATCCCTGATCGGATCGTGGTTCATTACCTGTTCGTATGCGGTAACCAATCCGCCAAGATGAGCGGCGAAACGCAATCGTCCAGCCTCTGTCGAGGAAGCATTCGAGCCACGGCTCGAGCTTCCGGCGTCGGAAGGCGCTCTGGTAGGACTCAGAGAATCTGGAAGAGGAACAGTTGCAGGTAAAGGCGGAGTGCGGAATGGGGAGAATGACATGTCAGTCCGAAGAAATTAATGGTTAAGAAAAACGCTTGTTGTTTAAGGCGGATACCTTTGCTTTAATTTGTCAAATTAAAACGCCGCTCCTGAGTGACCACGGAAAAGGAATGGTTCCATGCCCTTCCCGGTTTTTGCCGGGCATCAACCATTCCGACCCTGTTGTAAGACATCAAAGCAAACTTGTACGATGACTGCTATGATGGCAGCCATTCGCCGCCACAGGCATTTCGCCATTCACCAATGGAAATGCCCGGGCTCAGGCTTCCATCATTTCCGTTTACAGGTTTTCCCACGCATGTCCGCCAGTTCAAAATCAACTCCCGCTTCCCTGTTCTCCGTCCAGCAATTCTTCTCCCGGCCCAAGGTGGTGATTCTGCTTGCCACCCTGTGCTGCCTGCTGTGGGGCAGTTCCTATCCGGCCATCAAGAACGGCTATGCGCTGTTCCATATCGCCCAGGGCGATATCCCGGGCAAGCTGGTGTTCGCGGGTTACCGCTTCGTGCTCGCCGGCGCGCTGCTGCTGGCCATCGCGGTTGCGTCCGGCAAGCCGGCGTTCGGCATGAATGCGCGCACCATGGCGCGGCTTTCCCTGCTCGGACTCACGCAGACGGCCATCCAGTATGTGTTCTTCTACATCGGCCTCGCCTACACCACCGGCGTGCGCGGCTCCATCCTGAATGCCACCACCACCTTCTTCAGCGTGCTGCTGGCGCACTTCATCTTTCACAATGACAGGATCACTGGGCGCAAGGCGCTCGGCTGCCTCACCGGTTTCGCCGGCGTGCTGGTCGTCAATTTCGGCCAGGGCCTGCTCGATTTCGAATTCACGCTGCTGGGCGAAGGCTTCATCGTGATCGCCGCCTTCGTGCTGTCGGCCGCGTCGATCTATGGCAAGCGCTTGTCGCAGGGCATGGATGTAATGGTGATGACCGGCTGGCAGCTCGGCATCGGCGGCGTGTTCCTGCTGCTCGCCGGCTATGCCACCGGCGGCACGCTGAGCGGCTTCACGCCGATGTCGACGACGCTGCTGCTGTATCTGGCGGTGCTGTCGGCGGCGGCATTCAGCATCTGGAGCCTGCTGCTCAAGTACAACCCGGTGGGCACGATCAGCGTCTTCAATTTCCTGGTGCCGGTCTTCGGCAGCGCGCTGTCGGCATTCTTCCTCGATGAAAGCATTCTCGAATGGAAGAACCTGCTGGCGCTGTTGCTGGTGTGCAGCGGCATCTGGCTTGTCACGCGCCAGGTCTCGAACACACGCAAGCCCTGAGCAAGCCCCGCAGGCCATCGTTTATCGGCTCCATACCCATGCCGGCGCCGTCGCGGCGCCGGCGGCATGATATCTGGCGCGAGCTTAATGTCGCTCAAACCGGCGCACCGGCGGTTCGATGTTTTACCAGGCAGCTGTCGGTACCATACGCATCTCAGGCATGGCACTCATCACCGACGAGGTCTGACATGCGCATTGCGAACCATCCTGCTTCCCTGCCTCACCCGGAGATTCCCCCTCGCAAGCCGTCGCCGCTGCGGCATGCGATGCGCCTCGCAGGTCTTGTCGCGCTGCCGGGGGCAGGCGCCGCCTGCCTGCTCTGGCTGTCCTTGGCAGGCGGCAAGCCTTTTTCATTCATGGCCTGGATGGGCTATGCCCTGGCAGTCTGGACGGTAGTCAACGGCTGCATCCGCCACCGTCTTGCCGCAAGGCTCGGCCATGCGGCAGACGCCGAATCCGAATACCGGCGCGATCTCGCCGCGCTGCGCGAACAGTTGTCGCAGCAGAGCATGGCCCTGGAAAACATGCGGAAGGCGCTCGACGTCGCCGAGCAGGCCTGTCTGGACAAGACCCGCTTCCTTGCCGCGGCGAGCCATGACCTGCGCCAGCCCATGCATGCGATCACGCTGTTCGTGGCCGCGCTCAAGGCAGAAAATTTCGAGGGCCGCCCGCGCTATCTTCTGGACCGCCTCGACCGCTCGATCGCGGGACTCGACGAACTGTACAACCGCCTGCTCGATCTGCGCCGGCTCGACGCCGGCGTCATCACGCCGGCATTCAAGACCTTCGACGCAAGAGCCATCACCGACACGCTGGAATCGCGCTTCGCTGCGGTGGCGGCCAGCAAGTCGCTCGACTTCCGCATACGCTGCCGCGAGGGCCTGCGGCTGCGCAGCGATCCTGTCCTGCTGGATGAACTGCTGAGCAATCTGCTGTCGAACGCCTTCCGCAACACACAGCGCGGCGGCGTGCTGCTGTCCCTGCGCGAACGTCATGGGCAGGTGCTGATCCAGGTAATCGATACCGGCTGCGGCATTCCCGCGCAATACTTCGACGCGATCTTCGACGAGTTCGTGCAGCTGAACAATCCGTCGCGGGATCGCCGCAAGGGTTCGGGACTGGGGCTGGCCATCGTGAAGCGGCTGGCCAATGTGCTGGATCACCGCCTCCGGCTGCGTTCGCGGGTGGGCCGCGGCTCCTGTTTCGAGCTGCAGCTGCAGGGCGCGCCGGCGGAAGCCGTCGACATGTGCGAACCGTTTGCAAAGGTGCCGGCCTCCATACTCAACGGCGCGCTGGTGCTGGTGGTCGACGATGAAACCGACATCCTCGCGGCAATGGAAGCGATCCTGAGCTCATGGGGATGTTACTGCATCACCGCCCGCTCCCCGGGCGAAGCGGCGCGCTACATCGACGACAACCCGCGCTTCCCGGATGTCATCATCACCGATCACCGGCTAAACCATCACCTGACCAGTTTCGATGTGGTCTCGGCAGTTTCTCCCATGCTGCCCTATGAAGTGCCGGTCATCATGATCACCGGCGAGTGTTCGCCCGGCCTGGAAAAGGAAGCGCAGGAGATGGGCTACGCCTTCATCAGCAAGCCGGTCAATGCGCCGCGCCTGCATCGCGCCCTTGAAGAGGCGCTGGCGAAGACGGCGGCGGCGATGGAGAAGGCGGCGTAGGCACTTGCGGCGGGCCGCATGGCCGACCGGCAACGCCGCATGCGATGCCGGCGGCGGCACGGCGCTCGAAAGCGGCATTTAAAACATCGGCAGCGAAATTCCCCGGCGCGCCACTTCCAGCAGCGCCTGGGTGCGCGTGGCCACCTTCATCTCGCGCAGGATCGCGCTGACATGAATCTTCACGGTGGATTCGACGATGTCGAGCTTGCGGGCGATCATCTTGTTCGACAGGCCCAGCACCAGCAGCGCCAGCACTTCCTTCTGGCGCTCGGTCAGGTTCCACTCGGGTTCGGCGAAACGCGTTTGCGCCGCGCCCGCGCCCGCATCCGGAGCAAGCACGCTGTCGGGCAGGCAAACCTTGCCCTCGAACAGGTTCCGCACGACATTCCTGATCTCCGCGGAATTGGCCGACTTCGGAACAAAAGCCTTGGCACCCATTTCCAGGGCGCGCAGCACCGTGGGCCGGTCTTCCTGTGCGGATACGACAACCACCGACATCATCTCGTTTCTTCGTTTCATGCTTTGCAGCGCATCGAAGCCGGAGCCATCGGGAAGCTGCAAGTCGAGGAAGGCGAAGTCGATGTTCTGGCGGCTGGCGATCTCGGCGCCGGCGGATGCGGTATCGGCCAGCCAGACGCCGGCCTCGGGCCGGATGCTCTTGACCATCATCGCGATGCCTTCGCGTATCAGCGCATGATCGTCGATTATCAGGACATTCATCGCATGCGTCGCCTTTCCTCCGGCCTCTCTTGTAAATTCTTTCGTGAATGTTTTCTTCGCTTCTGTTGCAGTTTGAAAAAAGCCTACATGGCATGGGTGAAGCTGTCTTTACTACTTGAGTATTATCGAATCCGGCGCGGCGTTGGCGTATCGTAGCCAGACATGGCCAGGCTGTCGCGTGCGCGAGGCAGGCGCCCGCCTGTCCGTGTTTGACCGCGCCGCGGTTCGCTGCCCGTTCTGACCGGAACGCAGTTGTCAAGTTCGCGCCCTGCGGCAGAAGCCGCGCGGGGCGCGCTCGTCATGGCGCGCAGCATGCCGCCTCACTCACATCCCACCGCGAGTCCATGCCCATGTGGAAAAACAAGGTGATCTGGCCGGAAGACATCTTTCTTCAGACCCCGCATTTTGAGCAGCAGGAAAGAGACCTTGATGGTCTTCCCGATCGGAAGACCCGTCATCCGGCGACTCGCGGCCGGAACATTTCCGCGTTAATGCCGACCGGCCGCATCGATACGCCGGCGGCGCCCCGGGCAGACAGTTTCTGAAGGCCGGAGCCCCCATCACATCCCTACTGGCTCAACGACATGGAATTCGACAACGACAGAACCGTAGTACGCACCGGACACCGAACCTCACGCGCTCCGGGCGACGACATGAACGCGATGAGCGGCGCAATGAATACCCTGCCTATCGGCACCCGCCTCGGGGAATTCGAAATCATGGACCTGATCGGCGAGGGCGGCTTCGGCATCGTCTACCTGGCCTATGACCATTCCCTCGACCGCCATGTGGCGCTCAAGGAATACATGCCTTCGGGAATGGCGGCACGCACGCAGATGCGGCAGGTGACGGTGCGCTCGCGCCAGTATGAAGACACCTTTGTTACCGGCCTGAAAAGCTTCATCAATGAAGCCCGCCTGCTGGCGCGCTTCGATTCTCCTTCGCTGGTGAAGGTCTACCGGTTCTGGGAGGAAAACGGCACCGCCTACATGGCCATGCCTTTCTATGACGGCGTCACGCTCAAGCAGGCTTACAAGGAAAAGCGCATTTCGCCCGACGAGGAATGGATACGCGCGCTGCTGGCCAACATGTTCGACGCGCTCGAAACCATCCACCGCGAACAATGCTTCCATCGCGACGTGGCGCCGGACAATATCCTGCTGCTCAAGGACGGGCGGCCGCTGCTGCTCGACTTCGGCGCGGCGCGCCGCGTGATCGGCGACCTGACCCAGGGGCCGACCGTCATTCTCAAGCCCGGCTTCGCGCCGATCGAGCAGTATGCCGACATTCCCGGCTTGCGCCAGGGTGCGTGGACCGACATCTATGCGCTGGGCGCGGTGGTGTATTACCTGATCACGGGCAAGGCGCCCTCGCCGGCCGTCTCGCGGGTCGTGCATGACGACATGGTGCCGGCCCGCGCAGCGGGGCGCGGCAGGTTCAGCGATGCCTTCCTCGCGGCGATCGACCATGCGCTCGCCGTCAAGCCGGAACACCGCATCCAGTCGGTGCCGGCCATGCGTCTGGCGCTGGACATGGAAGGCGTCGAAGCGAGGCCGCTGCCGGGCACGGCCGGCGCCGCTCGCGCCGGCAAGCCGAAAGCGGGCGCCGCCCCGGAGTCGGGCGCCGCCGGAATGACCGGCATGGCGGGCAAGCATGTCAACCAGGCGGCACGCCAAGAGACACGCCAGGCTGCGCGCAGCATGCCGCCGTCCACGATGCCGAAAGATGCGGCCGATGCCGATGCTGACGCCGATGCCACCGAGGTCGACTGGAAGAAATCCATGGTCGGCGAGCAGCGCTACTACCCGCAGGAACGCAGCCGCAGGAAGGCGGGAGTTATTGCAGCGGTATTGCTGGCAGCGGGCGCCGGTTCGGCCCTGATCGCCTATCAGCTGATAACGCCCGGACAGGGGCAAGACGTTCTCGCGCAGGCCGAGGATACCCGGCGCGGCAGTGCCGGAGCGATGCCGGCGGCAAGTACGGGAACGCCAGACACCGCCAGGGGCATGGATTCAGGCGACGGCAGTGGCGGAACGGTCCAGGGTACGGCGCGCGTGCCCGCACCAAGGCCGGCGCCAACGGCGGCGACGCCGCCCATGGCACCGGTGGCACCGGCACCGCCGGCACCACCCACGGCCAGCGATGCGACGCGCACGCGCGACATCATTCCGCCGCCCATCCAGGCCGAGCGTTCTTCCGCAGCCAAGGACAAGGGGGCGACACGCGAATTGCCGCCGCAGGCCAAGGCAACCGCGCCTGCCGCACCGGCCACCGAGGCGGCGGAAGAAAGGCTGTGGAACGGCGCGAAGAACACCGATACCGCCGAGGGATACAAGGCTTACCTGAAGCGATATCCGGAAGGAAAATATGCGGCGGTGGCGCGCATCCTCGCGCAGGAAAAACAGCATTCGGAACTTGCGATGCTTGGCGAGCCGTCGGAACGGCAGGCGAAAGGCGATGCGGCCGTGTCCCGAAGCAGCACCGGCACCAGCACCAGCAGTATGAGTGGCACTAGTGGTACCAGCGGCACCAGCCGTAGCGGCAACGGACGCGATACGGCGAAAACGGCGGACGGCGCTCCCAGGGAGCGCAGCGAGACCGCCGCCGCGACGACGTTGTCCCAGCGCTCCAGACAAGTCGAGCAGCCGCAGCCGGTGCAGCCGCCGCAGAAGGCCGATACCCCGGCCAGCGCCCCAGCCGCAACGCCGGCGGATACGATCGCAAAAAATACGGCGCCTGCGGCACAATCCGAACAAGCGCGCAGGGAAGCACCGCTTCCCGCCGAACCGAAAGAAGAGAATTCACTGCCCGCCGCGGCAGGCCCTCAGCGCACCTACACTTTCCCGGGGCAGACCATGGTGGGCAACTTCAGCGCCGATCCCGTCAGCGGCCTGGTATCCGGCAGCGGCCAGATCCGCTGGGACAACGGCGATCGATTCGAAGGCCGGCTGGTGAAGGGTGTCAAGGAAGGCAAGGGCCGTTTCGTCTGGGCCAATGGCCAGGAATACAGCGGCGACTGGTCCGCCGACAAGCCTAACGGAAGAGGCGTGCTCAAGTTCGCCAACGGTAACCGCTATGACGGCGAAGTGCGCGACGGCCAGCCGCATGGACAGGGCACGACACGTTTCCAGAGCGGCGATGTCTATAGCGGCAACTGGGTGCGCGGCGTGCTCAACGGACGCGGCGTGCTGCAATTCGCCACCGGCGACCGTTACGAAGGCGAGCTGCGCAACGGCGAGCCGGATGGGCAGGGCAAGACGCGCTTCCGCTCGGGAGACGTCTATGTCGGCCAGTGGGCGCGCGGCAAGCACCACGGGCAAGGCCGCTATACCTGGCAGAGCGGCAATTACTGGGAAGGAGAATTCCGCGACGGCAGTCAGACTTCGAACGGCCAGCTGGTACGCGCCGAAAGCAGCCCCGGCACCGTGCCGGCAACAGCCAGCGGCGGCGAGGGCACGCGCGAAGGGCATGACGCGGAGGGCGCCGGCAGATAAGCCGGCGCGCGCTCATGCCTGCCGCATGGGCGCGAATCAAACGGTGTGTGAACCTTGCCTGTTCGTCACGTCAGGAAGCTTCACTCCCATGAGTTGGCCGAGGTCGTCATTTTCTGATTCAGTGATCGTCCCCTCTTTTAACCTGGACAACAGCTCCAGCTGACGCATGTCATCGGATGTGCCTTTCCCCGAGTTGAGCTTTGCCTCAAGACGCTTGGCTAATTCATTAATCAGTTTCTCTTGTACTTTGTCACCAAGCTTTGGCTGGGCCAGCATTGACCTTAAGTCTTTTTCGCTCAAATCTTCAGCGCCGCCCTTGCCACCCTGAAGTTTCATTTGAGTTGCGAAATTTGCGACTGGATTCATGTTGTTCTCTCCTTAACAAAGGTTCTGACAAAAATAACAATTAACTATATTTCTTAAGTTGCATGAGCCGTCTTCCAGTTCCACATCGCGGTCCGGGATAAAACCTTCCGGTCTTGCGGACATGCCCGGCACTCAGGCAAGACAGCAATTGCAGTGACTGCAGCGCTTGTTTTGTTGCGGGCATGTCCATTGGCACCGTCGCATTGGTAACAATTGGCAACACGCGCAAAACCTCGCCGCTTCCTATCCTATGCTTTGCGACACTGGTGCCTCTGGCACCCGAATGACCGTGTCTTAAATTTTTATGGGTGGATGAAATGAAGAAAGGATCTTTGATTGCCGCGACATCGCTTGCCGCAATGCTGATGCTGACCGGATGCGCCGGCATGTCCCAGCGTGACAAAAACACCGCCATGGGAGCCGGCATCGGCGCGGTGGCCGGCTCGGTGCTGACCAACGGCAGCGGCATCGGCACTGTCGGCGGCGCGGCGGTGGGTGGCGTGATTGGCAACCAGGTCGGCGGCAGAAGGCGCTGAGCTCCGCATCAATTGGCACCATACGCCGGCCGCGCGCACTCTCTGCAGGAATTTCCTTCCTGCAGAGGCTGTCATCATGAACATCACCGGCCTGACAACGCCATCATCCGAGGGCTCTTCCTTGCGGATACCAACCCCGATCGACTCCTCAAGCAAGGCATGCGGCCGCGGGAAGCGGCGCCGCACGCAACGGCGTCCCGAGCATGACGTCATCAAATAGGCGATGACCTTCAAGCCGGACGGCAGCATCGCCAGTCCGTCGCAACGAATCGAGGACCTGTTCCGCGCTCGCGGCGGAAGACGCCATAGCGGCTTTGCATTACCCGGCGCGATGCTTTCCATGCGTTATCCATCGCCGGTCCGACTTCCGCAATATCTGAGGCGAATCAAAAAATGGAGCAGGTTCCATGCCCTCCCCGCATGGCCGTTCAGGTCATGAATGCTAGTATGCATGCATGATCCGGGCAGCGTGCCGCGCAACGCGCATCCGCTCACGCCGGACAAGACAAGGCGGCGACATGGGAAACATATCGACGATCGGAACCGCGGGGCAATTGAGGGCGACGCGGGCACTGATGAAATTCTGCCGTGATCACCGGCACAATCCCCTGTTCGTGGAAAAGCTCGGCGATTGCCTTGCCGCGCTCGAGAACAAGGACAAGGAGCGGGTCATGGGCGTCATGGAATTGTTCAAGCATGCGGGCAGCGGTTCCTATCTGGACTGGCGTCCGGAAGTGACGGCAGACAATGAAGATCCCGAGTATGTCGAGACGGTCTGGTGGGCGCTGAATGCCAATTGGCATCATGCGCTGAGCGTCATCAACAAGCCGGGTTGAAGCGGCGCGGCGGAACCATGCCGATTCCTGTGATGACCGGATCTGGCCGAGGGCTCGCCTGCGTGAAAGGCTGGATATTAAGGAAGGAGATTTATTTAAACTTGCCGAGATAATTTAAAGGTAGGAAGGCTGCATCGACCAACAAGCAAAATCAACAATCAATAACAAGGAGACAGCGATGAACCATGGATTAAAGACGAGCTGCGCGGCGGCTGCCTGCGCGATTCTGCTGGCGGGATGCGCGGGCATGCAGGGATCGAGGCAGGGACCCGGCGATATGAGCTTCTTCGTCACCAGCACCGGCCCGGGCAAGGGAGCCGATCTGGGTGGACTGGAAGGAGCCGATCGGCATTGCCAGTCGCTAGCGACAGCCGCCGGCGCCGGCCAGCGCACATGGCGCGCCTATCTGAGCACGCAGGCGTCGGCGCTGAATGACCCGAATTTCGTCAATGCGCGCGACCGCATTGGTTCCGGTCCCTGGCAGAATGCGAAGGGCGAGGTCATTGCAAAGAATGTCGAGCACCTGCATTCGCCTGCGAATAACCTGACGAAAGACACTGCGATCGATGAGAAGGGCCAGCCTGTCAACGGCCGCACGGACAAACCCAACAAGCATGACATCCTCACCGGTTCCCGTCCCGACGGTACGGCATTTCCCGGCGCGCCTTTCGGGGACATGACTTGCGGCAACTGGACCAGGAGCGGCACCGAAGGCTCGGCCATGACGGGACATCATGACCGAGTGGGTCCGATCAATACCCCATGGGCCACTTCCTGGAATTCCGCTCATCCCACACGCGGCTGCCATCCTGAAGGAATCAAGAGCACCGGCGGCGATGGATTGCTGTATTGCTTTGCGGTGAAGTGAGTCGCACGAACAGAGACCCGGCATTTCGAGGCCTGGACGGATTGCCCGGATTTTCGCAGCGCGGAGTCCATTCCGTCTTCCTGAGTGGCTGTTCGGAATTTTATCGGAGCGTTTTCGCCTTGACCGGCAGCGGCCCAGTCGAGGCCGCTTCCTTCCCGCCCGAACCCTCCGGGGAGCCCCGCAAACCGGTCGCCTGCGGTGTTGCGGGGCTTCGGAGCTGCAACCATGCCAAAAGATACCGAACAGGCTCTGATGCCGTTGGTGAACTGGAGCCCGGGCTTTTGCCTACATGCGTATCAAAGGGATTGGAAGGTCGGAACACACATCTCCTTCACACAGAGCTTCCTTGTTTCTGAGAGGAGGATAGTGCAGTATTCATTCTGATTTCCCTTCGCAGAATCCAATTCTAAATGTTCATCCATTTTGCAAAATCTTGCACGGCATTGGTTTGATTTGAAGCGCCGTTTTCAGCGACACGGCGAAAATCCCCTTCACCGATCCAGCCATCTTTGTCGTCATCAATATTCGTTATACCGCCGGCCGACAAAAGATCGCGGGCCGCGTGCTGCTCCTCCTGCGTGAGTTGAACGAGCTCACCGCCTCTATTTGTAAACTTGCCATGTTCAGACATGTATTTCAGGTTCTTATCGTTGAGCGTGTAATTGCCTTCGGGGGCAAGGCGCCCCATCGTATCGCCAAGAACCGATGACGATTTTTTGATTAATTCTTCTTTTGTCATTCTCCGGGAAGCGTCGGAATCCAGAAGTGAAACGAAATCGGTTTGATTTGAACCTGCGACGCTGGTAGTGGCCATATTATTCCCCATGAAAAGTGAACTATTCTCCTTTTCCGCTTTGCCCGAAAGAGCATCGGATGGATAAAAACTGAAGTTCCGTTTAGTACGTAACGGCACCAAGATGAAAGTTCGCTTGCGGGCGAATTATTTCAACTGAAGTTAAAAGCGACGCCCGTCGCGTGCGTTCAAGGAAGAGGACAGCGGCGGAGCTTTGCCAGGCAATTTGAATGGCGAGATGAAAGACCAACACCCGAAAGTTTCTGTCGCCAGGACAAAAGTAAGTCGATTGGCCAGCACAGTAAGCTGGGGAGAAATTCATCTCCCGCAGGACGAATGTAATACTGATGCACCGCAGGATACACCCGGTGCCAGGGCAGGTCCGCGCAGCCATGAAGTTCAAACCGCTTCAATGATTTAGGCATCCATAGGAACGCAAAAAAGGGAGACAAAGGAGTTTTCCAACAGCCTGCCAGAGTTGGATCCGAAGCTTGATGCATCGGCAAGCACAAACCTTGTTTCCCTCTTTTTGCATCTGCCGTTTTCAATAGCACTTCGTTCAGTGGCTAATTTAAGAGTGTAAGAACGGACCAGGATATGGAGCACGCCGCCTCGACGCATCGCGGTTCGGGTAGCTTGAGATATCCGCGATATTCGATCCCGCCTGAGAAATTCCGACCAGATCCGTGCATTTCAAATTGCGGCCCGGCAGGAACCAACCGCATGCGGTTTTTACTCACCAGTGTAACGCCCGAAATTTCTTAAACACTTGATTGGAGAATCCTATGGCAATGCCCGTTCCCTTAAAGCCACCAATAGAGGCGCAGCCCCCAAGCGTGCCGGTAGATCTGCCAATACGGAATCCTCCGGACGGTTCCAAAATGAACTTGGACACTGATGTAAGACAACCGCTCAAGGCCAAGAATGTGACGCCGGAGGAAAAAAGAGAATTTCTGCAGAATGTCATGGAAAATCTACAGCGGGAACCAGATAAGAACAATACAAAAAAGGAACTGACTAATCTGCTCGAAGATTATTTTGACCAATCCCTCAGCCCCGGCCGGCAGAAGAAATTGGAGAATATGCTCGGGACCGACCTCGATATGTCGAAAGAGGGCGAGCCTCATCGAAAAAAGGACGAAGTCTAGGGCCTATTCACACTTGATTTGGGATATACGTTCGCATCACAACGCATGTTGGCGCTGGCACGTTATGGTGCGAACCCTCCGGGAAGACACCGAAGGCCTCGCCGTCGAACCCTGCCTGATGTATTTACGGCTTGTGGCTGGCCGAAGCTTCAGCGCAATCCCGGCCTCGAGCCGCAACGCGATAACTCCTGCGGTCTCATGTCATGGATTACCCCGCAAGCTGTATCCTCGCTTACGCTGATCAGCGCCTGAACGGGCGACCGCGAGATGAATGTTAACGAGGTGCCACGCCGAAGCAGCCTATGCTGACTTCAACCTGGCACGAACGGAATGCATGTGTCATAAGACAGATCGCCCCATTACCGATGTTAATTCCTGATTTCACCAGACTCGGCCGGCCGGCCAGGCTCGCTTGGCTGGACGGGCTCGCCTGGCTGGACGGGCTTAAGACCGCTATGATGAAGGGGGGCAGGATCAGAATCAATAGAACGCTGCAAATGTTCCATCGAAAACTGCTCCCCACCTGGATTAATTGAAGACGTTCCACCATTGTTCAGGATGGTCTGCGCCGCCTTGCTCAATTCAGGAGAGACGGTATGCTTCTTGCCATCGTCGTCTTTCACTTCCCAGCCCGGATTTTTTGCCAAGCTCCTGAGGAATTCGTCATTAAAGCCCATTGAATTTGCCTTATCGGTATCGAGGCGCTTGAACATCTCGAGCATGGATTTTTTGGCGTCATGAAGTTCTTCATTAGGGGGTGGGTTCTGGTTCCGAGGTTGATCAATTCCACCAGGAGCGGACGCTTGGGACTGAAGTGGAACGGATTGGTGAAGGGATATGGGTCGCATTTCAAATTTCCTTAATGAATATTGGCCGGATGATTTATTCCGCTTGCCTCCTGTTTAAGCCGGCAAGGCACCTTGGTTTTAAATTCAATCCTGCCGGCTTGCTCTACGCACGGACAGGAGCTTAATTCCGCAAGCTTAAGAGGCCCGCGTTCTTTTATGTGGAATCTGCAATGAAAAGGTTCCAGATGCTTGCGATGCCGGCTTCATCCTTCATCACCTATCCGAAAAGGTCCCTGCCGTCGCACCTATGCTGAGGCAGCAGGGTGCCAAGTTCAATGCAATGAAAGTGCGTTAAACAAATAAGACAAGCCTCCCTGTCCCGCATTCTCGATGCCAGGCCGGAATGTAATACCGATCCCAAACCATTCCATGGGAGTGCATCTTTTTCCGCCTGCCTGCGTTGTTTTCGCCAGCATTGGACAAGCCTCGCCATGGATTGCCGATAGTGCACTTCGGCCTCGCCATTCAAAAAACCCGTCGATCCGATGGTGCGTCGTGACTGGGATAGACACTAGCACTAGCACTAGCACTAGCCACAGGCCCGGGCAAGGAGAACGGCTTCGTCCTAACGGCGGCTGAAAACGACAAGGGCCCGAACGGGCCCTTGTCGTACCTGCTTCGCCTACAGGGATGAATTACTTGAACGCATCGAACAGCGCGCGGGCTGCCGCATGGCAGAACGGCGGTTCGTAGGTTCCGTGGTAGTTGCCGTAGTAAGTGGCAAAGGCGGCGCTGGCCGGATCGGTCGGCGCGCGCCCTCCGATGCCGAACGCGGCCTGCACCTGCGGATCGACATCCACCGAAGTCACATTGGTCAGGCCGCGGCTTGCGAAGTCGGCCTGCGCCACGTCGCGGTGTACGGCCGGCGGCACGGTGGGGTCGCCCGCGCCTCCGCAGAGCAGCGTGCGCGCCCTCGGATTCCAGCCGAGCAGGTCATTGCGCTTCGCGGCCAGGAACAGGGCGTTGTTCGGATTGGTCTGCGAATCGCTGATGAACGCCGGCTGGAAGACCGCGTCGCGCGCCTGGTTCGGCGTGACGCCCGGTCCGCCGGGCAGCAAGCCGGAAGTGACCAGGGTGGTGTAATTGAGCGTCGCATTCGGCAGCAGGTTCTCGACATAGCCCGCATACGGCGCCTTGAAGGCCTGGTTGACGTTGCTGTAGATGTTGCCGTAGACCTTCTGCCATGAGGTGACAAGGTAAGGCACGAAGAACTGGTAGCCGGCGATCGCCTCGGTCAGCTTGAAGGAGCCCGACAGGTTGTAGGGTCCGGCAAGGTGCGCGGCGGCCGCCACGCCGATCTCATTGGACAGGTCGCGCTCGATTGCGCGATGCGCCGCGGCCGAGGAATGCCCGCCCTGGGAATACCCGGTCAGCATGACCTTGCCGGACAGGTTGACGTTGCGCGCCGCCGCCGCCTTGCGTGCGGCACGGATCGAGTCGATGACGGACGTGGCTTCGGAATCGGCGTGCAGGTAGGGATGATAGGCATAGGTGGACTTGGCGAAGCCCAGGTAGTCGGTGGCCACCACCGCATAGCCTTGGGCGGCATACATGGCCGCCAGCAGGAAGGTTTCGCCATCGGTGGGATTGGCCAGCGTGCGCGGTTTCTGCACATCGGTGCCCTTGGCATAGGCGACCAGCGGCAGGTTGCTGTTCGGGCAGCTTCCCGCGGGCACCAGCATGACGCCCGAGGCATTGGTCTTCTCGGCATTGACGCCGACGGTGGAATAGTTCAGCGCCACCACCTGTACATCGCATCTCGCGGGGCCGGCGATCGCCTGCAGCCCGCTCGCCGACGCTCCCGCATTGATCTGCGTTGCGGTCAATGTCGTGAGAAGCTGGGGTGTTTCGAGCAGGTTGCCGCGGTCATCCCCGTCGTCGCTGCCGCCGCAGGCGGCGAGCAGGAGCGCGCTGAGCACTGCGAGGCTGGTTGTCCGCTTCATGGGAAGTTTCATCGTTACTGTCTCCGTAGTAGTAAAGGACCCGTGCATGCCTGCATCGGGTAAGCGCCGCGCCGCGATTCTCGTACAGTCTGCAGACCTTGGATTCCTTCCGGAGCCGGCTTTTTCCGAACGGGAAATGCATGTCTGGAACTGCAAAAGTATCGCGACGGTAAAGAGCCCGTTTCTTGTTTTACCGCAATGACTGGCCATTGCTGGTTTCGAAACTGTTCTCTTGTTGTCATATTAACCCGCTTATTTACCGAAACGAAAGCGAACGAAACAAAACAATCATGCATATCGGCAATATGGCCCGTTGATGTTGGAATTTTCACCGTGGCAGGCGATGCAGGGCCGAGACTTTGCCGCCTAAAGACGGTGTCAACAATGTATGAACTTGCCGGGGAAGCCCACAATGGGATCTCAATCCCATCCGGTGCATGCATGAAAGCGATTGCCCGGGAGAACGCAGTCCATGGCGGAGACACGGCAGCCTTCAAGAAGCGCTGGAGCCATTCATCCCCAGGCGCAATATCGTGCGGGACCGGCAGGCGAACAAGGAAGAAGGGGCAAGGCCGGTGCGACCGAAGACACGGTCAGGCCGTCGATCGGCATTGGCCAGGATGGCGATCCTTCGCGCACTGGATGCAGCATGAGTGCAAGCCGCAATCCGGCGGCGGTGATACGGCGTGATGGCGTAATAAGCGTGATGGCGCGGCCGTTTGCCGGCGCGGCTCTGCGGGATCATGCTGGCGTGTTTGCCCGACCGAGGCGCATTGCTTCAATCTCCGGGAACCGGCCGGTTCCCGGTGCATGCTCATTCTACGAGTCGCGCTTCCCCGCAGCCAGCCACGTCAGGTATTGCTCGAAGCTCGTGAAGTTGAGCAGGTCTTCAGCGCCGGATTCGGCATCGCTCTCTTTCTGCGGCGGCTTGCGCGCTATCGGACCGGTCACCCCGGCCATGCGCCCGGCTTCCGCAAGCTCGATGCCAAGGATGCGGCGCATCCTGTCATGTTCGGCGCTCATGTCAGCATCCTCCTGCGCTCGGCCCAGAAGTCGAGAATCCAGGCCGGCTCCTGCCTTACCGGGTTGCGCATTGCACGCTCCTGCATCAGCCGCTGCATTTCGCGGCGTTCATTGCGTATCGTCACTCTGGTTTTGCGACACATTGCAGCCTCCTCGAAACGACAGAACAAACCGGAGCTGCCAGGCATTGCGCAGCATGCCGGACCAAGTTTTTAGCTTGCAATGATGAGTGGAAGCGGAGGGAACACTGGTTCCACTTCCACCCCGCCGCAACCGTGGCAAAGGCAGTAAGCGCGGTAAAGGGGCTCGCATGTTTCTGCAGGTAAATCGGGAATGGCCCTGTCGCGAAAAAGCAGCCGCACAGGCAAACGGAACGACCCGCATTTCTCCGATATCGGTAAAAATTGCGTCATGACCAAAGAGCCCGACTTTGCCGCGCTGTTCGAAGCGTCTCCCTATCCCTATCTGCTCATCGCGCCCGATCTGACCCTGATCGGCGCAAATCCGGCTTATCTGAAGGTAACCGGCACAACGGCCGGGGCCATCCTGGGGAGACATATCTTTGACGCCTTTCCCGCAAGTCCCACGGCCCCCGAATCCACGAATCTCAACGAAATACGCACCTCGATCGAGAACGCCATTGCCACGCGCAAACCGCATACCAGCGCGCTCCTGCGCTACGCCGTGCCCCGGCAATCGCCGGAAGGCACCATTTTCGAGGAGCGCTTCTGGAGCGCGATTCATACGCCGGTGCTCGACAAGCAGGGCAAGGTCATGTTCGTTGCGCAGAACGCCATCGATGTGACGGACCTGTACCGCTTCGACGAGCCGACGAAGCGTTATTTCCTGAAGCAAAACCTCATTGCCGTGCCCGACATCACGGAACGCACCCGCCCGCAGCTGCACGAGGCCATGACGCGCATCCTGAATGCGCAGCGTACCCAGCTGCAGACCCTGTTTGACCAGGCGCCCGGTTTCATCGCCGTGCTGACGGGTGAACAGCATACTTTCGAAATGGCAAACGATGCGTTCTACCAATTGGTCGGACAACGCGACCTGATTGGCAGGGCCATTCGGGAGGCACTGCCCGATGTGGCCGAACAGGGATTCGAGCGCACGCTCGACGACGCTTACCGATCCGGCAGGCCAATCGTGCTGCGCAACCGGAAGCTGGCGGTGCAGCAGGAACCGCATGGACCGCTGTCCGAGCGCTATGTTGAGCTGGTGTTTCAGCCTATCGTGGATGCCGATGGCGTCGTGTCGGGCATCCTGATGCAAGGCCATGATGTGACGAGAGCATACTCCGCCAGCCTGACGCTCGAGGAAAAGATCCGCCAGCTTGAACAGGCCAAGGCGCGGCAGACGATGCTGCTGCGGCTGGGAGACCGGCTGCGCGGCGTTGCCGACAACCCGGAAGCGATGATGACGGCAGCCAATCAGGAGCTTGCCACGTTCCTGAATGTGCCGCGTGCCGGCTATGTCACGTTCGAAGAACATTCCAGCAAGGCGGTCGTGATCAATACCTTTGCGGACCTCAGCCGCGTGCCGCCCCTGCCTTCCGTTGTAGAGGAGCCGGATGAATACGGTCAGTCGGTGATGAATGAACTCAGGGCCGGCCGCACCATCATCGTCGACGACATAGAGAATGACCCGCGCACAGCGGGGGCCGCCGCGCGGGCGCATGCCGCCATTGGCGCCAGGGCGTCGCTGGCGGTCCCGATACGCCGGCATGGCAGGTCCGTTGCGTTCATGTTTGCGCATGATGATACGGCGCGGCGCTGGTCGAACGATGACGTGGAGCTGATGTACCAGACCGCGGACCGGACCTGGGAAGCGGTGGAACGCGCGCGCGCCCTGCTCGCGCTGCGCGACAGCGACAGACGCAAGGATGAATTCCTGGCCATGCTCGCGCACGAACTGAGAAATCCGCTTGCGCCCATCGGCGCCGCCGCAGAGCTGCTGCAGCTGGTCAAGCTCGATGAACATCGCCTGCGGCAAACCAGCGAGGTGATCGGCCGCCAGGTACATCACATGACCGGCCTGATCGATGACCTGCTGGATGTGTCGCGGGTGACGCGCGGCCTGGTCAAGCTGGACAACATGCCGCTGGACGTACGCGATATCGTTTCGGATGCGATGTAGCAGGTCGGTCCCCTGATACAGGCGCGCGGACATCAGCTTGTCCTGCACCTGGCGCCGCGCCCCCTGAGGGTGGAAGGAGACCGCAAGCGGCTGGTGCAGGTGGTCGTAAACATCCTCAACAATGCCGCCAAGTACACTCGCGACGGCGGCCATATCGCGATCAAGACCGAGCTGACGGAAGCGCAGGTGATCATCGAGGTGAGCGATGACGGCATCGGCATGGCGGCCGACCTGGTCACGCGGGTATTCGACCTCTTCGCTCAGGCGGAACGCACATCGGACCGATCCTCGGGGGGACTCGGGCTGGGCCTGGCGCTGGTCAAGAGCCTGGTGGAATTGCACGGCGGCGCCGTGACCTGCTCAAGCGACGGCGTCGGCAAGGGCAGCACCTTCCGTGTGTGCCTGCCGCGCCTGAAAGACAACCAGCAGCCCGGCGACCGCGGCATCGCCGAAACCGATCCGCGGATCTGCGCGGATTCGTTGCGCATCCTGATCGTCGACGACAACATGGACGCCGCCGCCATGCTGGCGATGCTGCTGGAAGCACTGGGCCACCAGGTGCTGGTCGAACATGGCCCGCATCGGGCGCTGCAACGGGCCAGGGAAAGCAGGCCGCAGGTATGCCTGCTCGATATCGGCCTGCCCGAAATGGACGGCAATGAACTCGCCAGGCGCCTGCACGACATGCCGGAAACCAGGGACGCCGTGCTGATTGCCGTGACGGGATACGGCCAGCAGAACGACCGGGAAAGCGCGCTGGCGGCCGGCTTCGATCATCTTCTCGTCAAGCCGGTCGATACCCAGAAACTCGTTGCGATTCTTGCCGGCATCGGGACGATGGCGTCCGGGACAAAATCCTGATGGAGCCTTTCCTGAAAGGATAAGCCGCCGCGGCGGTCGTGCTTCCATCCATCGGAAAGCCCCCGATTGCCACGGGCATGAGCCACGGTGGCCGCACTTCGGAACAGTGATGAAAAACAAGCAACGCCAGGGCCTGTTCCCACTTCGTTCGGGAGATGCGTTCGCATCATAACGCGTGTTGGCGATGGCGCGTCGCCATGCCTGGCATTCGCTCCCTGCTTTCCTTTCCATCCCTTGCCCATCGCGTACGCTCCATGCCCTCGCGGGTGTCGGGAACGGCATCCTCATGCCCGTGGCAAATACGACAATCTCTTCCCGCGTCCTCGGTTCACCCCCGATTCTCAACAAACCTCAACAGTCCCCGGCGGGCTGAACCATGTTTCTTGCAGTTACCACACATAACTAAGTAATCGATCTGAACTGCATGACGCTTCGAAGCCGAGGCCCATTCGCAGACGGTTACTTGGGTCGAACCAGGGGAGCGGCGTCGTTCAGGGGCCGCACCGGAAGTTGGCAAGTGCCTCGTAAGCATGCGTCGCTTCCGGCCTCTCCGTCAAATTCAAACTTGTCATTTGTGATGAAAGGAAGCTTGTATGAAGAACCAATTTTTCTCCGGTGCAGTGCGTTTTCTGCGTGACGAAGAGGGCGCTGCCGCCGTCGAGTACGGCCTGCTGGCCGCGCTCATCGCGGTGGTCATCGTCATCGCGGTGTCGAGCGTGGGCAGCAGACTCTGCAACACCTTCAACACCATCGCCACCAAGCTCGGCGGCACCGGTACCACGTGCGCGGCGATCCTGTCTTAAAACCCAGTCCCCGATCCGGCATGGCGGTGCCATGCCGGGCGGTGGCAAGCAAGTCACTTTAATCAATCCGCCGGAGGCAAACGATGCATCAACTTACCCCAGCGCTGATCGCCGACGGTGTGCTGTTTCTGCTGGGCGCATTCCTGGTCGCTGCGGTGTGCAGCGATCTGAAGTCCCGCCGCATTCCCAACAAGCTTGTCCTCGCCGGCATCGGCGCCGGATGCGCGCTCAACAGCGTCCTGCCCGAGGGGAACGGCTTCCTCAGCGCCCTGCCGGGCGCGGCTGGCATCGGCGCCGCGCTGGCGGGACTGGCTACCGGATTCTGTCTCATGCTGCCGATGTATCTGCTGCGCGCACTCGGAGCCGGGGACGTAAAACTCTTCGCGATGACAGGCGCGTTCCTGGGCGCCGAGGCCATGCTGCCCGTCGTGCTGGCGACCCTGATCGCGGGCGGCGCGCTGTCGCTGGTCGTGGCCATCCACGCCGACAGGCTGCGCCGTCTCGCGGACAACCTGCGCACGATGCTGCTGGCCAGTTATTTCAAGCTGGCGATGAATGAGATGCCGGCGTTTTCCGCGATGCCCGAGCCGGCGGGAAAGATGCCCTACGGCGTGGCGATTGCGGCGGGAACGCTGATCTGCATCGCCATCAGGCGCGGCGGCGTCGAGCTTCCGTGGTTTGCAAGCGTATTTCAATGACAGCCGGCCATCTGGCGGCGCACAAGCGGTTCAGGGCAATCTTTAGATGAACAAGGGAGGAAGTATGAAAGGCTCAAAAGCCATGGTAATGATCGGCGTGTCCTTCGCCGCAGCCGCGGGCGCCGTCGCGCTCTCGTCGCAGTGGATGAACCAGGAGGCCGGCGGCAATACGCGCAAGGTCATGGTCGCGTCGACGGATATCAATCTTGGCACGCGCCTCAACGGCGATGTGGTACGCCTGGCCGACTGGCCGGCCGACAGCGTGCCCGCCGGCGCCTTCAGCGACAGCAAGCAGATCGACAGCCGCGTCACGCGCGTGGCGGTGCAGCGCGGCGAACCCATCCTGGAATCGAAGCTCGCCCTGCCCGGCGCGACCGGCGGACTTTCCGCGGTGGTGGCCGAAGGCAAGCGCGCGATGACCGTGCGCGTCAATGACGTCATCGGCGTCGCCGGCTTCGCCCTGCCGGGAAACTATGTCGACATCCTGGTCAGCACCCAGGGCGAGCGCAAGCCGTCCGACATCAGCGACCAGAACATTTCCAAGCTGGTCCTGGAGCGGATCCTGGTGCTGGCCGTGGCGCAGGAAGCCAGCCAGAACGACACCAAGCCCAAGGTCGTCAATGCCGTCACGCTCGAAGTGACTCCGGAACAGGCTGAAAAGCTGGACCTGGCGCGCAGCGTCGGCCAGCTCTCCCTGGTACTGCGCAACCAGATCGACCAGCAACCGGCCGAGACCGCCGGCGCCACCAAGGCCACGCTGCTGTCGCAGGCCAAGCCGGAGACTGCCAAGGCCAAGCCTGCCGCGCCCGCCGCATCTGCCGCCGAAGCACCCAGGCCCGCCAGGAAAAACACCGCCAACACGCAGCCGGCGGCCAGGCAGGAATGCCAGTCGATATTGACCGGCTCCGGACAGATCACACAGTGCCGCTGAGCCGGGCCGGTTCAACGCGGATTTCAGGAATTCAAGGATTCGACAAGGGGAACATCATGAATACCAACCACATGCTCGCGCGGCCGCTGCCGCATCAGGGTGGCAGGCTGCTCAGGCACTGCATCGCGGCCGTCGCCGCCACCGCCATCGCCGGCCTGGCCCATGCCGCGCCAACCCAGGCTGCCGCCGACAACGACAAGGCAAAACGCGCGGAGTCCGCTCCCGCCAAGGCCGCGGCGGTGCCGGTATGCACCGGCGAATTTCCGCACGCCGCCAACCTGCGCGTGGCCGAAGGCAAGTCCGCCCGCATCGATCTTTCCTCGCTGAAGCTGCCGTCGCCGGCCTGGCTGCGCGCCGTGGCCGATCCCGAGATCGTCCAGATCGAACCGCTGACTTCCGCAAAGCCGCGCGGCATGTTCTTCGTGTTCGGCAAGAAGGTCGGCTCCACCAACCTGATGTTCCAGGACAAGGACGGCCGCTGCGCGATGGTGGAAGTCGCCGTGGGTGTGGACACCGCCGCCGTGCGCGACAGCCTGCGCGAACTGATGCCGGCCGAGAAGGATATCAAGGTCAGCGCCGCCGCCGATTCCCTGGTCATCAGCGGAACCGCCAGCGACGCGGCGGCAGTCGAGCGCATCCTGACGATCGCCAGCGCCTTCGTGCGCAAGGGCGGTGCCGGCGGGAGCGGCGCCGGCGCGGCAGGCACCGGCTACGAGCGCATCGTCAACATGATGTCGGTGGGCGCGCCGCAGCAGGTGATGCTGGAAGTGAAGGTCGCGGAGATTTCCAAGACCCTGCTCGACCACATGGGCGTCGGCCTGAACGCCACCGCGAACAAGGGCAGCTGGACGCTCGGCCTGCTGTCGAAATTCGGCGGCAACGGCAACGGCGGCGTACGCCTGGACAAGGGCGGCGACGGCTTCCTGCAGATCGATGCCGAACGCAGGAACGGCCTGGTGAAGATTCTCGCCGAGCCGACCGTGATGGCCATCAGCGGCCAGGACGGCAGCTTCCTCGCCGGCGGCCGCATCTTCATCCCGGTGGCGCAGGACGCGAACGGCAAGGTGACGCTGGAAGAGAAGGAGTTCGGCGTCGGCCTGCGCTTCACGCCGACCGTGCTGGAAGGCGGCCGCATCAACCTGAAGGTGTCACCGGAAGTTTCCGAGCTGTCGCGCGAAGGCGTCGGCATCTCTTCTTCCGGCACCGGCGGCAATGCCGTCCTGCCGCTGATCACCACCCGCCGCGCCGCCACCACGGTGCAATTGTTCGACGGCCAAAGCTTTGCGATCGGCGGCCTGATCAAGAGCAACATGGTCACCAGCATGAAGGCCCTGCCGGTGCTGGGCGAACTGCCGGTGCTCGGCCCGCTGTTCCGCAGCAGCGACTTCCAGACCGACAAGACCGAACTGGTCTTCATCGTCACCCCGCGCCTGGTCAAGCCCCTGCCGCAGACCTTCCCGCTGCCCACCGACCATCTGGTCGAACCCAGCCGCGAAGAGTTTTTCATTCAGGGAAAGATGGAAGGACAAAAAGCCCAGGCGCCGGCGGCACGACCGGCAAAGGCCCAATCGCACCCCACCGGTTTTGAAATCAAGTAAGCACCCAAGCAAGTCAGGAGAAGACCATGAAATCCGCAAGAAACACGGCTCGCCCGATCGCACTCGCCGCCGCAGTCGCCATCGCGGTCACGGCATCCGCAAGCTGCACGCCGCTCACGCCGAACCTGGACAGCCAGTTCGGCAACGCGCTCGGCACGCTCAAGGATGCCCAGACCATCAATCGCGCCGCGTCGGCCAGGACCGACAACCCGGCGCAGGACGGCAAGTCCGCGATGGAAGCCACCAGCCGCTATGTGAAATCCTTTGCCGCGCCGACACCGCACCAGAGCGTGCTCGGCACCGGCACGGGCAGCGCCCGCTAAGGGCGGCGACAACAGACAGCGACCAGATTTGAAACAGGGGAAAGCATGAACGACCTGAACCTCGCCATCGTGTCCGCCGGCAAGCATCGCCTCGATGCCTTCGGACGCATCCTGGCATCGACCAACCGCCGCCTGCAAGTGACGGCGATCGAGTGCGCGCCGCAACGCCTCGGCGCCATCACTACGCAACTGTCGGCCGACATTCTGATCGTCGACTGCCAGGATAACGACGAGGCCGCGCTGTCGGCGGCGCTCCTGGCGCTGGAACAGATCGGCATGCAGCATCCGGGCATGGCCATCGTCCTCCTCCATCATGGCCAGTCGCCCGACTTCCTGATCCGGGCCATGCGTGCCGGCGTGCGCGAAGTGCTGGCGCCGGACGCCGACATCGCGGCGCTCGACGCGGCCATCGGGCGCATTGCCGCCAAGGCCGGCAAGACGGGAACGCAGAACGGCAACTCCGGCAAGGTGCTTGCCTTCGCCTCCTGCAAGGGCGGAAGCGGCGCAACCTTCCTCGCGGCCAATCTCGGCTATGCGCTCGCCGCTCAGGGCAATGCGCGGGTAGCGCTGTTCGACCTCAACCTGCAGTTCGGCGATGCGGCCCTGTACCTCTCGGATGACAAGCCGGCCGCCACCATCGCCGACGTGGTGCAGAACATCTCCCGCCTTGACGAAGCCTTTCTGAAGGCGAACATGATGCAGGCTCGCCCCGGCTTCGACATCCTCGCGGCGCCGGCCGACCCGGCGTTCGGCCTGGAGATCAAGCCGGAACATGTCGATGCGCTGATCACGCTGGCCAGCCGCCATTACGACTACGTGATCCTCGACACCGGCCGCAATCTCGACGCTTTGACGATCCGCGCGCTGGACCATGCCGACACGATCTTCGCGGTCATGCAGGCATCCCTGCCCTTCGTGCGCGGCGCCAAGCGCATGCTCGGCATCTTCGGCTCGCTGGAATATCCGGCGCAGAAAATCGAACTCGTGGTCAACCGTTTCCAGAAGGACGGCGCACTGGGCATCAAGGATCTGGAAGCGGCATGCAAGACCGCGATCCGCCGTACCGTGGCGCACCACGCGGAAGCCGCCGAGGCGGCGGCCAACCAGGGGATCGCGGTGATGAAGCTGGCGGGAGGCAGCCCCATCGCCAGGAGCCTGGAGGCCTGGGCCGCCGACCTGCTCGGCAAGGCGCCCGCGGAAGAAACCAGCTGGTTCAATCGGATCCTGAAGCGCGCCTGAACGCGGTATCGGGAACATCATCGGATAAGGGGAACAACATGTCGCTACGAAACCGCCTGCAGATGCATTATGAAGAAGCCGCCGTACAGGAAGAACCGGCCGCATCGCACAGGAACACGCGTGACCAGCAGGTCTACCAGGATATCAAGCTGCGCGCCCACCTGGCCCTGCTGGACCAGATCGACCTGAAGCTGGTCGAGAAGCTGCCGCCGACGCAACGCCGCGACGAGCTGAAATCCCTGGCGGAAAAGGTGCTCGTCGCCGAGAACGTCGCGCTCAACGATACCGAGCGCAGGAACGTCGTGCGCGATGTCCTCGACGAAGTCCTCGGCCTCGGCCCGCTCGAGCCGCTGCTGGCCGATCCCGCGGTGTCCGACATCCTGGTCAATACCTGCGACCATGTCTATGTGGAGCGCATGGGCAAGCTGGAGGAAACCGGAATCCGCTTCAGCAGCAACGGCCACCTGATGAAGATCATCGACAAGATCGTGTCCGGCGCCGGACGCCGCGTGGACGAATCCAGCCCCATGGTCGACGCCCGTCTCGCCGACGGTTCGCGCGTCAATGTGATCATTCCGCCACTGGCCGTCGACGGGCCGGTCATGTCGATCCGCCGCTTCGGCGCCAAGGCCCTCGGCATGCAGGACCTGATCGGCCTGCAAAGCCTGACGCCGCCGATGGCCCATCTGCTCGAAGGCATGGTGAAGGCGCGCCTGAACATCCTCGTTTCGGGCGGCACCGGCAGCGGCAAGACCACCATGCTGAACATTCTTTCCGGCTGCATCGGCGCCGACGAGCGGGTGGTCACCATCGAAGACACCGCCGAGCTGCGGCTGCAGCAGCCGCACGTGGTGCGCCTGGAATCGCGCCCGGCCAATATCGAAGGCAAGGGCGAAATCTCGCAGCGCGCGCTGGTCAAGAATGCGCTGCGCATGCGCCCCGACCGCATCGTGGTGGGCGAAGTGCGCGGCGCCGAAGCGATCGACATGCTGCAGGCGATGAACACCGGCCACGACGGCTCGCTGGCGACGCTGCATGCCAACACGCCGCGCGACGCCCTGCTGCGCCTGGAAAACATGATCGCGCTGACCGGCATGTCGCTGCCGGCGCGCACCACGCGCCAGATGATCGCTTCGGCGGTATCTGTCGTGCTGCAGGTCGGCCGCCTGTCGGACGGCAGGCGCCGCGTGCTCAGCGTGCAGGAAGTGACGGGCATGGAGGGCGATGTCATCACCATGCAGGAAATCTTTTCCTTCCGCCAGACCGGCGTGGCGCCGGACGGCGGCGTGCGCGGCCATTTCTGCGCCACCGGCACGCGTCCGCGTTTCTGCGAACGCCTGCAGCTGAAGGGCATCACGCTGCCGGAGGGAATCTTCGATCCGCAGCGCCAGTATGACGTGAAAGCATAGGGAAGCGACATGGATATCCTGCATATTGCCGTGGCATTCGCCGTCTTCGTGTCGGCGGCCTTGCTGGTGGAAGGTCTCTATCTCTGGTGGAACGCCTTCTACAGCAAGGGCGCGCGCCGCCTCGCCCGCCGCCTGCGCGAAGACCGCATGGAAGCCCCGGCCGAAGTCACGCTGCAGAAACGCCGCCGCCTCAGCGGCAATGCGCGCGTGGAACGGTTCCTCGGCGCTTTCAAGATGGCCGACGTCCTGGCGCGCCTGCTGGAACAGGCCGGCTCGCCGATGACGGTGGCGCGTTTCCTCCTGCTGTGCGGCGGCGTCTTCCTTGCCGTGCTCGCCTTGCTCGGCCTCAGGGGCGCCTCGCCGCTGGCGAGCATCCCGGCCGGCCTGGCCGCGGGCGCCGTTCCGCTGGTCCTGCTGCTGCGCCGCCGCACCAGCCGCCTGGCGACCATGGAGCAGCAGCTGCCCGAGGCGCTGGAACTGATGAGCCGGGCCTTGCGCGCCGGTCATGCGCTGCCGACGGCGATCAAGATCGTGGCCGATGAAATGCCGGAGCCGCTGGCCGGACAATTCCGCATCGTGCACGACGAGGTGACCTACGGCATCCCCATGCAGGAAGCGCTCAAGGGCCTGTCCTCCCGCATCCCCGGCAGCGACGTCGGTTACTTCGTGGTCGCCACCCTGATCCAGCGCGAAGTGGGCGGCAACCTGACGCAGCTTCTCGATGTCATCGCCAGGATCATCCGCGAACGTCTCAAGCTCGCCAGCCAGATCAAGGTGTATTCGGCGGAAGGACGCCTCTCCGCCTGGATCCTCGGCCTGCTGCCGTTCGCCCTGGGCGCGGTGCTGTACCTGGTCAATCCGACCTTCATGGAACCGCTGTGGAATGATCCCGCCGGCGCGAAGATGCTGGTCATCGTCGCCGCCCTGATGGGGGTCGGCGTTCTCTGGATGCGTTCGGTCATCCGCATTCGTGTATGAGCGCAGGAAGGAAAACCACATGATTACCAAATCCACACTGATTCTCGCCATCGTATTCCTGGCGGTGTTTGCCGGCTGCATGCTGCTGGCCCAGGCGGTCTCCACCGTCAAGGCGCGCAGGCGCGTGCGCGCCCTCGCCACGGAAGACGCTTCCCCGGCGTCACCCGCCGCCGCCGAATGGGTGGCCCAGGTGGTCCGCATGTCCGGCCCGCTGGCCCGCCTCTCCGCGCCGGAGCAGCAGGAAAAGATTTCCGCTCTGCGCAGCCGTTTCATGCAGGCCGGCTATCGCAGCGAGCATGCGCCGACGATTTATTTCGCGCTCAAGGTAGTGCTGGCCGTCGCGCTGCCGGTGCTGGCATGGCTCTCGTTCACCCTGGCCGGCGCCAGCCTCAAGACGACTGGCCTGCTGGTGGCCATCGCGGCCGCCGCCGCGGTCGGCTATGTTCTTCCGAACCTGTTCCTGAAGCTTGCGATTGCCCGCCGCCAGCGCGAGATCTTCGAGAACCTGCCCAATGCGCTCGACCTGATGACGGTCTGCGTGGAAGCCGGCCTGAACACCGACATGGCCATCGGCCGCATCGCCGCCGAAATGACTTCGGCTTCGCCGGTGCTGAGCAGCGAGCTGCACCTCACGACGCTGGAACTGCGCGCAGGCAGCAGCAAGGAAATGGCGCTGCGCAACCTGGCGCTGCGTTCCGGCGTGGGCGAAGTCGATTCGCTGGTGACCATGCTGATCCAGGCCGAGCAGTTCGGCACCAGCATCGCCGACTCGCTGCGCGTGCATGCCGACCACCTGCGCACCAAGCGGCGCCAGCAGGCCGAGGAGCGCGCGGCCAAGATCGCGCTGAAGCTGCTGATGCCGCTGATCTTCTGCATCTTCCCGGCGCTGATCCTGATCATGGTGGGCCCGTCCTTCATCCAGATCACCCGCGTGCTGATGCCTTCCCTCGGCGCGCAGTAGATGCAGCAGACATATCCAACCCAGCAGACACCGTAACGACACACTCAATCCAAGGATGACCGCCATGAAATTCGCCAAGCTCTCCGTCCCGCTCGCATGCGCCCTTTCCACTCTCGCCGCGCTTTCCATGGCTGCGCCGGCGCATGCCGGCAGCAGCGAACAGCATGAACTCAACGAACAGAACGAACTGCGCATTCAGCCGATCGTCGCCATCCGCCATTCGGACGACAGCGCCGAGTCGCTGTATCAGCTCGGACGCCATCACCAGCAGGAAAACCGCCTGGATGAAGCCGCCAGCGCCTACCGCGCGGCGCTGGCAAAGAATGAAAACCATCTCGAAGCCCGCAATGGCCTGGCCACCATCTACTTCGCGCAAAAGGACATGATCTCGGCCATGGCGGAATTCAAGACCATCCTGCAGCAGCAGCCGGCACTTTCCCATGTGCGCAGCAACCTGGGATACGCCTACATGCTGGAAGAAAACTACTCCGCCGCCATGCCCGAACTGGTGCAGGCCATCATGCTCGATCCGTCGAACACGCGCGCATTCGGCAATCTCACCCTCGCCTACGAGCGCGTGGGCGCCATCGTCAACGACAGGCGCGCGCAAGCGGTGGCCGAACCTTCGGCGGAAGCCGCACCGGCATCGGCCTTCGCACCTGCACCTGCACCTGCACCTGAACTTGCGGATGCACCCGCAGGCGTCGCCGAACCGGCACCGGCACAGACAGAGACAACGGTACATGCACATGCACCGGCGCCGGCGCCGGCAGCCGAGCTTGCCATGGAAACGACTCTCGCCGATCAGCCGCCGGCAGGCAAGGCGCAAGCGGTCCCGATGAAGGAGTTGCAAGTCGCGGCGGTATCGGCAGCGGCGGGCGCAAAAGGCATCGTCATCGAGATCGCCAACGGCACGCGCGATGATGCGCTGGCAGACAGGATCGCAAGCGGCCTTGGCGGCAATGGCATCGTCGTAAGCCGCACGACCGCCCTTGCTCCCTATACGCAGCAGCGCACCGTCATTCTCTACCGCGACGGTTATCGCAAGCAGGCCCTGCAGCTGAGCAGCATGTTCGCGGTGCCGCCGGCCGTCGTCAACAACACCCGTACCCGCGACGCCGGCGACCATTCCGCGGTGCGCCTAGTCCTCGGCAAGAGGTCTGTCCTGGCAAGCATCCGTTCGTCCGAGATGCAGCTGGCGGCGCGCTAAGACACGGGAAGGCAGGAGACAAGCATGCAAGCAGCCTTTCGGAACAGATACAAGCGTCGCCAGCGCGGCGCCTCGGCGGTTGAGTTCGCCATCGTCGCGCCGCTGGTGTTTTTCCTGTTGTTTGCCGTGATCGACCTGTGCGTCATGTTCTGGGTCAACCTGACCATGCAGTATGCGGTGCGCGAAGGCGCCCGCTACGCCGTCACGGGCCTCAGCGATCTCGGTCCGCAAGGCAACCCGCAGCGTCACCTGGCCGTGATTGAAAAGATCAAGGACAGCTCGATGGGTTTGTACGACCGGATATCGCCGCGGATCAACGGCGTGAACTATGCCGGCAACGACAGCCAGTACCACGCCGGCATGTTCGGCGCACCCGGCCAGGTCTTCGTTCTGCGGCTCGAAGGCGCCTGGCCGCTGATGAGTCCGGTCGTGCAGCCCTTCTTCGACGACGGGATCTACCGCTTCACCGTCGCCGCCACCATGCGAAACGAGGAATTCCGATGAAACGCGATCGACGCCATCTACCACGCCATTTCATTCGCGGCGGCGCCGCCATCGAGTTCATGTTCTGCCTGCCGCTGCTGCTTCTGCTGCTGATCCCGGTGGTCGATTTCGCCCGTGTGATCCAGGCCAACATGATCATCACCAACCTGTCGCGCGAGGGCGCCAACCTGGCATCGCGCACCGCGATGAATCCGCAGGAACTGATGGACGCGCTGGCCGCCACCGCGCAGCCGCTCGACATGCGCGCCAACGGCATGATCCACATCACCAGGATTCTCGCTTCGCGCAAGAACGGCGTCAGCAGCAATGCGGTGATCGGACAGGTCCGCTGGAACGGCGGCACGCATGCGCCGTCGGCAGGCGCCTGGTCCTGCGGCGGCGCCGGCACCTACTGGGATGCGGAAGGCAACTGCGCCGGATTTCCGCCACTGTCCGGCGCCCCGGAAACCGATGTCCTGTCCGGAAGCCTGAACGACGGCGATGTGGTCTATCAGGTTGAAGTGTTCTATCGCTTCCCGCTGCTGTTCGGCAGCCTCGACCTGGGCGATTTCCGCTTGCCCGCACTGAATCCCGACCTTTACGCAATGACGGTGTTTTGACTCTTTCGCACGGAAAAACAGCATGAACAAGTTCACACGAAAAGCACAGGGCGGGCAGGTCTTCATCATTCTCGCGCTGTCCCTGGTGGTGCTGGTCGGCGCGCTCGGACTGGCGGTCGATTCCGGCCTGGGCTACCTGATCAAGGCCAGGCTCAATGCGGCGGTCGATGCGGCGGCGGTCGCGGGCGCCCGCGCCGTCGTGCACGGCGACAATGAAGCGGAGCAGCGCCAGCAGGCGGAGACGGCGGCCCGCAATTTCTTCGCGGCGAACTACCCGGCCGGCTATCTCGGCTCGACCGCCGGGATCACCGGCACGCAGGTGGAGTTCAACTCGCCGGCACGCGGGCAGATCACCGTGAAGGTGCAGGCGCACGCCAATACCGCGGTCAGCTTCATGCGCGTCTTCGGATTCAATACGCTCGATATCGAGGCCACGGCGCATACCACCCGGCGCGATATCGACATGGCCTTCGTCATGGATACCTCGAGTTCCCTCGTCCCGGTTGCGGCCGAAATCCGGCAGCATGCGGCCACCTTCATGAGCGGCTTCAGCAGCAGCACCGACAGGATGTCGCTGATCCACTTCTCCAACGGCGCCGAGGTCGACGAACCGATCCGCACCGGCCCGATGCGCGGCTTCGACAAGCGCCGCATCGTGCAGCAGATCGCCGGCCTGCAATTCAAGGGAGCGACCAATTCCGTGGAAGGCTTGTGGCATGCGCGCCAGCAGCTCAACCGGGTGACGGCGCCCGACCGCTCCAGCCTGCGGGTGATCGTCCTGTTCTCCGACGGCACGCCCAATTCGCTGGCCTCGGTCTTCAAGTTCCAGCCCTGGGCCAACTGCACCGCTTCCGGCGTGATCAGCACCACCGACGATGTGCTCATGCGGGAAGCGCCGCGCGGCCTCTGGGATCAGGACAGGACGCAGGAACTGGTGGGCGGCGGATGCGGGCAGAACCGCAACCTGGCATCCATCCTCACGCCCAACGCCCTGCCCGACTGGTACAACGCCCATGGCATCAATGACCGCGAGTTTCCCATCGTGGGCGGCGGTCCGCGCCTCGTTCAGAACGATACGAGCACGCCGGAGCGGGCGTTCGTCAACATCAATCACGCGGCCAGGAACATGGTCGAGGCGCTGGCGGCGCGCGCCCGCGCCGAAGGCATCCACGTCTTTACGCTCGGCCTCGGTCCGCTGCTGCAGCAGGCCATCGGCCCCGAGCTGTCGTCCGACGACACCGGCGAGAACATCATGAAGTGCATGGCCAATACGCCGGACGCCTTGCCGCGCTGCCGCGCGGCCGGCGCGGACCAGCCGGTGGGCGTCTATTGCCACGCCCGCACGGCGGACGACTTGCAGCCGTGCTTTGCCAACATGCGGGCGGAGATCCTGAGGATTACGCGTTAGCGCGCTTTCGCGGCGCCGCCGGCAAATCCTGCGGGATCGTCAGTCCGGTCAGGACGAAAGGGCTCGGATGGAAATCGGCGACAGGCGCAGGAACCTGCGCCGCCACGATGTCACTTATATAAGACGGCGGCGCAAGTGCCGCCCTGATGGCGGTCCGCGAAGTTACCGGGAAGTTACCGGGAAGGCCGGTCCGAATGCGCCGGGCAAAGAACAGGAGTGGAAAGAACATGGACAGCATGAACGCAGCCGAACTACTTCAGGATGCCGGCCACGGAGCCGGCATGACGCCCCGCGACATTCTTGGCGAGATCGGTACGCCGTGGTGCATTTTCGTTATCGGCAATCTGGACGGCGGACCGATGCGTTTCACGGAACTCAAGCGCACTATCGATGGCATCTCGCAGCGCATGCTTGCCGTCTCCCTGCGGGCGCTGGAGCGCGAGGGGCTGGTGGTGAGAACCGTGGATGCCGGCAAGCCCGTCAAGGTGACGTATGCACTGACCGACCATGGAAAGTCGTTTGCCGGCCCGGCCAAGGCGCTGATCGACTGGGCGACGGAACATACGAAATTCAGCGGCACGACGGGCGAGGCGCAGGCGTCTCCGCCTGGATGAGCGCCTTCGTTCCTCTCAATGTTCCTTTCAATGTCCTTACCCGCCGGCGGTCCGGCGGTCCGAAACAAGTTCCCATACTCAGGACGGCCCGCGTCCCACATACCGCGACATCATCGATTCCACCGGTCCTTGCGCATGCCCCGACAGCCACCAGCGGCTGAACAGCACCTGGCACAGCATGATGAGCGCAAGCACCGGCAGCAGCAGCGCCGGCGCGGCGGCGACATGCCTTGCCCAGCCGAGCCCGATGCCTTGCAGGAGCACCACGCCGATCACCGACTGCGTCAGATAACTGGTCAGCGCCATGCGGCCCACCGGTGCGAGCCAGCGCTGCGGCCATGCGGGCCGGCCAGCGGCCGCCAGCATGATGCTTGCCACATAAGCTGCGGCGAGAAAGGAGCCGCCGAGCGGCAGCAGGGAGTACACCGTCAGGCCGAATGCATCGGCATTGAAGGGATTGGCGGTCTCGGTCAATACAACCCAGGCCCATAGCAGGTTGAACGGAATGCCGACGGCATAGCCGCTTGCGCGCACCCTGCGCCACAGGTCTGCATGGCGCAGCGGTTCGGTCAGCCAGCCGGCGCGGACCGCGAAGATGCCGAGCAGGAAAAGCACCAGCACATGCGGCACCATGAACAGGGAATTCATGCTGACGGCGAGATAGTCGATGAGCCGCTGAATGAAATGCTGGCCCAGCGAACCATAGGCATACGCAACATGCGCCGAACGCGCTTCGCCGGCCAGCCGCGCGCCCAGGGTATAGGGATCGCTGTCGGCATAGGCGGTGAGCGCCATGGCGGCGTTGCAGGCAATCAGCACCAGCCACACCACCGACCAGTTCCACAGATGGATGCCGACACTGCTCCGCCGGGCACCGGCCAGGCCGACAATCAGGAAGCCGACACTGCCGTAGATGGTGAGGATATCGCCGGCCCAGACAAGAGTGCCGTGCATGATGCCGAGCAGGAGCAGGGCTGCAAGCCGGCGGCGATAGCGGCCGCGCACGCTGCTCCAGTCGGGCAGACGGCTTCTGAACGAGGCGGTCTGCAATGCGAAGCTCGCGCCGAACAGGAAAGCGAAGATCGGATAGAACTTCTGCTCCGCGAGGAAGGCAATGCCGAACACCGTGGCCCGGTCCGCCAGCGTCGCCGCATCGGGCAGCACGCCGTAGCGCAGGCTGCCGAAACCCCATGCAAACGACCAGATATTGACCACGAGAATGCCGAACACGGCCACGCCGCGCAAGACATCGATATGCGCATGGCGGACAGGCGCCTGCATTGTATTTGCCGGTGTGGCGATACTGGCCTGGGATTGCACGACGGCATTGCTCCTTCTTCGATGATGATGATGATGCGGCGATCTTACCGGCATCGCCACATGAACAAGACAAACAAGACAAACAAGACAAACAAGACAAGAGGGGCGCCTGCATCATGAAGTTCAGTCGGCCGGAGCCTTGCGCGACATGACGGCATGAACGGCAACTTTGCCGCGATGACGGAATCGAACCGGTCCATTCCATCGATTCGGAGCCAGAGATCCATGAATCCCAATCAAACCAACCAGTCAACTCCAGGCAATCCGGGAAGCGCCGTCCCGAATGCATTGAACGGCGATGCGAGCCGGCAATCCGAAAGCCGCCTGCCGCCGGACAACCCGGTGCCGGTGACGGAAACCGGCACCGCCAGGGCGGCCAGGCAGGAGGAACGCCATTCGTCTCCCGCGGACCAGGTGCACCATGGCGGCAACGCTGCTGTCGTCGGCGCCGGCGGCGGAACCGATGCGGCGGCGGGCGCTCGTCTTGCCGGCAGTAAAAGCGGCGGTCCGGGCGGCGACGGAGCGCGGGATTTATCGGATGCCTCGGGCGTGCCGGGTACGGCGGGAGGCTCGCTGGGCGGAGAACAGGTGAGCCCCGCTGCGGGAGCCGACGCGGCCGGCGGCACAGGCCTGGGTTCGGCCGCAAGCGCGGATGACACGCGCACCGGAACAGGAACGTCTTCCGGCTCGGGCACCGCGCTGACCGGAGGCGGCGCGAGCGGCGGACGCGATGCGGCCAGTGCAGGCAATACGGGAAATACGGGCGGGCAGTAAAGTAAGGCAAGCGCAACAAGCGGGAAAGAGCGGCAGGGAGCGACAGGAAGCGGGCCGCGCCGTCAGCGCGGTCTTTTCAGGCTGCCCATGCCGCGTTCCGACGACAGCCGCCTCCGCAATACGAAGGCAAGCCCGACGCACCAGGCAAGCGCGGCTGTCCAGCCGGCCAGCACGTCGGTGGGAAAGTGCACGCCGAGATACACGCGCGAAGTGCCGACCAGGGCCACGAACAGCGCGCCGGGAAGAATCCATGGCCGCATCGATGGCCTATGCCAGGCCAGCATGAGCAGGGCGGCGACGAAGGCCATGGATTGCATTGAATGGCCGCTCGGAAAGCTGTACGAGGTTTCAGGCGCGATCGATATCCACAAGTCGGGGCGGGTGCGGCTGAAGAGCTGTTTCGCTCCCATGTTGAGGAGGATGGCGCCGCCGAAACCCAGGACCCAGTACACCAGCCGCGCCCATTGCTGGCGGATGATGAAGACGACCGCAATCAGCAGTGCGCACGGTCCGAGCACGCGGATGGAGCCTATCTCCGACATGAACACCATGGCGCGGTCGAGCAGCGGCGTGGCGTTTTCCTTCATGAACAGCAGAATGGGCTGGTCAATCGCGAAGGGCTCCTTTTCCAATACCTCTTCCGCCAGTTCGCCGAACAGGTAGAGCGGCCCGAGCACGCCGACGAACAGGAGAAGCGTGTCGAGCCAGCGGCGGCGCGGCACCAGGCTCAGATAGCGCAGCAATTTCCGGAATGTCTCTGCCTTCAGTGCCATCAGCGTGTCAGTCCTCCATCTTTCGTTCCGCTCATGCGGGCGGCTTGAGCAGGTACAGCGGTTCGGATGCGACCTTGAACCGCAGCGGGGCGCGCAACCAGAAGATTTCGCCGTCGGTCGCCACCTTGGTCCATGCCGACAGTACGAACTTCGGTTTGACCGTCAGTTCCCTTGCCGCGAAGCTGACCACGCTGTCGGCGTCGTCAAGCCTGCCGAAGGCGCCGCGCAGCATCAGGCCGATCATGGCGACCGGGCCGACCGGCTTGAGGGTCACCACCGCGAGACATCCCTTGTCGAGATGGGAGGCGAGCGGTATGCCGACCTGTTCCAGCTGCAGGGCGTTGTTGCCGACGAACACCGTTTGCGTGAGCAGGTCGCGGCTGCCGCTGCCGCTGTCGCCTTCGATGCGCACCCGCAGGATGCGATGGCTGCGCCACAGGGTCACCAGCGCCGACCATAGCGCCACGAGCCGGCTGCGGCCAAGCTGCCGCTTGTAGAATTCGCGGTCTTCGAGCAGCTTCGGATAGAGGCCGAGGCTGGCGTTGACGAGAAAGATGCGGTTGTTGAGCGTGCCGACCTGCACCGGGGAAATCTCGGCGCGCAGCAAGGCCCGCGTCGCTTCCTCAAGATCCTCGGGTATGCCGTGGGTGCGGCCGAAATAGTTGAATGTGCCTTGCGGCAAGACGCCAAACGGGCAGCCGCTGCCCAGTACCGCCTGCGCCACGGTATTGATGCTGCCGTCGCCGCCGGCGATCACCACCGCGCCGCCATCGCGCAGCGCTTCCTGCACGACGCTCACGGCGGTATCGCGCAGCTTGCGCGCATCCTGCACCACATGCAGAAAATACTTGCGGCCGGCCGCCTCGAGCACCTCGCGTATGACCGCGCACTTGCCGTCCGCATCCCTCCTGCCGGAACGGGCGTTGAGGATGATGTGGTAACAGCGGATTGCGCTTACCGACGGCGCCATGCTGCGCACCTGCCCGGCGCGGGAAGCCTGCGCCGGCCTTGCGATGTTGACTGACATGTTTCTTCTTGCGCAGAGGGAAGGTCGTGCTTCGTATTGGACATGGCAGGGGTGATGGGGGTACGTTCGTATCTTCGATATTCGATGCGCTCATCGTCATCCGCCTGGCCCGTGCGCGCCAGGCCGTGCTTGCGTGCGGCGTCGAGTGCCTATTAAGCCTTAAGCGCGCGATATCATCTTGCGCATGGTCAATAGCCATCAACGGACCAGGCCTGACATCGCCAGGCGCCACCGGCCGTCACAAGCCACCGGCGGGCGCATGCAGCGCTGTACTTCAGTCGTATGGCCTAAGCAGGCATTTATTGAGATGCTCAAGCTCGGACACAGGCGGGCATGGCGCTCGGGCGCTGATGCAGCGAAGCATTGAAGCATCGGCCTGCGGTGCTTCGGCACACAACCCTGTCGCGGACGTGGCCAAGCTCAAGCGTCGGAGCCAGGCCACAAGGAGAATGCAACATGCCCAACGCCGCGCGCATGGCCGACCAGGCGACCGGCGCACTCATCGTGCAGATAGGGGGATGAAGTGCTGGTTCGGGTCATGCGCTGCAAGGGACGCACGCCGGATATCGCCGCCGAGGCGGTATTCAACGAAGCCGGGGGCACCATCGGCCGCAGCAGCCAGTGCACGCTGCCGCTGCCTGATGCGGACCGCCATATCTCGCGCGTCCAGGCGGAAATCGGCTGGACCGGCACTGCCTTCATGCTGACCGACCTGGGCAGCGGCAACCCCACCCTTCACAATGGCGAGGCAATAGGCAGGGGCCATACGGTGCCCCTGGCCGATGGCGACGAACTGCACATCGGCGACTATGTGCTGCGGGTGGAACTGCCGGCGCCGCGCGGCGATCGCACCGGCCCCTTCCCGGAACTGGGCCCGACCGCGCGCAATCTGCTGCTGGCGCAGGACGGCGGCCCGGCGGCGGGCCGCAACGATGGAGTGATGCCGCATGATTTCGATGCCGTCGGAAAATCCCGCCTGCCGCCGGCGCATTCCGGGGAAGGCATCGGTGCGCTGTCCGGCCCGGGCTCGCCCGCCGCGCCGCCGAATACCGCCGCCTCCTTCGATCCGTCAGTTCCGCTGCAGCCCGCGCCGCGGCACAGCGATACCGCAATGCTCGACCACCCGCCGGAAATACCCGCGCCGGTGCCCTTGCCGTCAGTTCGGCTTGAACCCGGCAAAACCGCGAATGCCGAAGGCGATGTCGCCTTCCGTTCCTGGGAGAGTTCGGACGGCGTGGCCAGCACCGCGATCAATCCCGGCCGCCATCGGGAAACTCCCCCGCGCACGTCGCAGGCACAGGCACCGGCAAGTCCGGCCGAGCCATCCGAAAACCGGCCCGCCTCCTCATCCCCCTTCCTCGCAGCCCTCCTGTCCGGCGCCGGACTGCGGGACGCGCCATGCGATCCCCTCAGCGGCAAGCGCTTCGAGCTCGATGAGCAGACCATGGAACGTCTCGGCAGCCTGTTGCGGCTGTTGGCCCAGGGCGTGATCGATCTGCTGGCGGCGCGCAGCATGATGAAGTCGGAAATGCATGCGCCCGTCACGTTCATTGCCGCGCAAGGCAACAATCCGCTCAAGTTTTCGCCGGACGCCAGCGCCGCGCTCGCTTTCCTGCTGGCGGCCGATACGCCGCGCGGCTTCATGGCGCCCGAGGCGGCAGTCGAGGACGCGATGCGCGATCTGCTTGCCCACGAGGCCGGCGTGCTCGACGGCATGCGGGCGGCGATGGCCAGCGTGCTGCTGCGCTTCGAACCGCAGCAACTGGAAACGCGGCTCGGGCCGAAGTCCCTGCTGGGCGGCTTGCTGCCGATGAACCGCAAGGCCAGGCTCTGGGAACAGTTCGAGGCGCAGTACGACGCGCTGGCCAGGGAAACCGAAGACGACTTCGAATCCTTGTTCAGCGAAGCCTTCGTGCGCGCCTACCAGGAGCGGACCGCGGCATTGAAGAACCGGCCCGCCGCTGCGGGCAGTACGGCCGGCACAGGCACCACGGGCACCATAGGCACCACAGGCACCACGGGCACCACAGGCAACATCGGCAATTTGGATAACACGGACAATCCCGGCGAAAGGTGAATTCCATGGAATGTCGAGTCTCCGCATTCTCCCGCGTAGGCGGACGCGAACGCAACGAGGATGCCTGCGCCTACATCGAGAAGGACGGCATCATTTGCTGCGCCCTGGCCGACGGCGCGGGCGGCCATCGCGGCGGCGATGTGGCCTCGCGCATCTGCATACAGACCGTGCTGGAGGAATTCGGCCGGGCGCCGGAAGTTTCCACCATCGCCCTGGGCACGCTGCTGCATCTGGCCAACGAGGCGGTGCTGCGCGAGCAGGAGCGCGATCCCGCCGTGGGCGACATGCGTTCGACGCTGGTGGTGCTGGTATTCGATCCGCTCTCGCAGGCGGCGGTATGGGGCCATGTCGGCGACAGCCGGCTCTATTATTTCCGCAACGGGGCGATCGCCGCCCGCACGCGCGACCACAGCCTGGTGCAGACCATGATCGATGGCGGCCTGCTGACCGAGGAAGAGGCGCAGACCCATGCCGAGCGCAATGTGCTGGTGGCCTCCATCGGCTCGGCCGAAGCCTTCCAGCCGAGCGTGCTCGGCGCGCCCTGCAAGCTCAACGACGGCGATGCCTTCCTGCTCTGCAGCGACGGCGTCTGGGGCCTGCTGGAAGACATCGCCTTCGAACAGAGCCTCGGTCGCGCGGCGTCATCGGAAGAATGGCTGGTGTACCTGGAGGAACTGATCACGCCGCGGGTGCACCGCGGTTCGGACAACTACACCGCGCTGGGCGTGTGGTGCGGCGAAGTGCCGGACAACATGCGCACCATGCCGGCGCCGCCGGGTTGATGCCGGCTCCCTGCCCTCGCGTCGCGGGCCGCTCGGGCTTCGTCGCTGACGAGCATGTCAACGCGCTTGAAAGCCGCCTCCCGCAACACCGGCAGCCGGCGAAATTTTTTGATGCGATGCGCTGCCATTGAAGTCGGCCCCGTATAATCACGGCCAGGTTCGACATACTTCAGACCATTTAAAGCTCGCGGATGCGGATCGTTTCGGTGCGTACCGAACTTCCGTCGTCCGTGCAAGCACTTCATCAGGCAACCCATTCCCATCATGCGCTACGACGGCATCATCAAGACCTGGAACGACGAGCGAGGTTTCGGCTTTATCGAGCCGGCCCGCGGCGGGCAGGAAATTTTCGTCCACATCAAGGCATTCAGCAAGCTCCGAGAACGTCCTCAGGCTGAACAGCGAGTCACCTTCGAAGTGGAATCGGGGCCTGAGGGCAAGAAGCGCGCAACCAGGGTCGAGCTCGTTCGGACGCGCTCGGCAGCGTCCGTCCCGCGCAGGGATTCTCCCGCCCAGTGGGGCACCGCAACGCTATTTGTCATTCCGGTATTCTCTGCCGTTGTCCTGCTTGCCCATTTCCTCGGCAATCCGCCACGCTGGAGTTTCGCATTCTACTTTGTCGCCAGCATCATCACCTTCCTTGCCTACGCCTGGGACAAGGCCGCAGCTCAAAAAGGCGCCTGGCGAACCTCCGAAGGCACGCTGCACATGCTTGGCCTGCTGGGCGGCTGGCCCGGAGCTCTCCTTGCGCAACAGTTCCTGAGGCATAAAACGGTGAAGGCGGCTTTCAGGGCAACGTTCTGGGGCACCGTGCTTATCAATGTCGCAGCATTCCTGGCCCTGGCAGCGGGGCTTGTGAACGTGGTTCTTTAAATTTCTGATTGCGCGGCCAACCGATTCTCGGGGTATCGGGGAGGAAGGCAGCAGTCATTCCTGGTCATCATTTACGCCGGCATTGTTTCCGCCTTGCCTGTATGCCCTGCCTGCGTATGCCATTCCGATTCCTCCTGCTCCCATTCCCGGTGAGCGTGCCGGGAGCAGCACTGAGGCCGGCACTGAGGCCGGCCATGAGATCAGCACGTCTGCCCGGCGCGTGCTGCGCACCACCACCGCGTCGATCTCGAGCGTCTGAATTCCAGAGGCTTGCTTGCCACATTTGATCCATTCATGAAGAAGGTCATGTACCGGTGCCATCGCTGCAGCACCTTCAGCGCCGTGTTGGCGAAGGCCGCACGCAATTAATTATTTAAAGATGGAACTATCGTCTGAACAATTTCACTCAATCGCGCGGTTATACATGTAGCAATCTTTAATACGTTATGATGAGGCGCACACCATGCCATCGATTTCCTTTCCAGCGGGTCCGACCAACTATCCACACCTTCCCCTTGAAATAAAAGAGAAGATTATTCACGAAACGGTGAATGCAATCACTTCTTCGGACAAGGGTTCGCAGGGAGCTCCGCAGACCTCGACCACATCGAACAGTCTGTCGTCTAAGGAGATACTAAGAAATCAGAGTAGCCGGCTGTTCACCCTGATGAATGTCAATACCGAATTCATGACTCTGGTGCTGAATGATTTGCGCAGGAACCCCGACCCGAAAATCACACAATCCTTGACTGCGGTAGCGCTCAATTCCATTCTGCGAAAGCGCACTCCGAAAGCATTTGAGGATGTCATGAAACACTTTCTCAAAAGTGCCTCGTACATTGACCTGTCGCATCGCTCTGTTGCATTTACCCTGTCTTCGGAAAGATTGGCATTCATTATCGAGCAGCTGGCGGCTACGTCGGCCAGCAATCTGAAAACGGCGATTCTTCATATCAGCAAGTCAAACGAATGGGATAAAGTCAAAGAGAAGATCGCACAGATTCATCAGGCAAATCCGGACTTGGCAATTCACGTCGCATTCCCTGAGAGAACCGAGCCGGGATCTGTGCTTCCGCCTCCAGACCTGGCGGCCGCGCTCTCGGAAAACGAGAATATCAAGGGACTAAAGATATTTCGTCTTCTTCACTCTCATGGTGCAAGCCCCGCTCAATTTTTCTCGTTTCTGCCTTCGTCTTCCATCAATGAGCTTACGCTTCAACGCGTATCTACTGAAGATCTGCAGGGCTTGAGTGAAGTCTTGCTCGCGCCTGGCTGTAAATTGAATACCCTGAATCTGGGAAAGAAAGCAAACGATTATTGGAGTCCAGGTATCGCGAATTTGACGCCCATGCTGGAAAATCCGGCAAGTCCCGTGAAAAGGATTCAGCTGGATGGACCATGGGGAACGGTTGACGCAGAACCGCTCCTGGATGTGGCAGGTAACAATGATTCTCCGCTGAAAGAACTCGATTTCTCCGGCGTGACCGGCGCAGAAAGATTTGTCCCTGAAATACGGAATCAGGTTGAGCATCTCACTGCAAGGGGCATAAAGATCACCCTTCCATGACCAGGTTGTGTCTGATAAGGTCAATCGCGAACACCCGGCAAGCCTCGATCGCCTGATGATGCCGGGGTAACCGGCGGCAGTCTGTCCGCGACCGGCAGGCCGGTCAGGGTGAAAGCGCTCTAGCCACGACAGAGCATTGCCGGATGGTCCTCACATCGCCTGGCGAGCATGCGTCTCCAGCGCCGACTCCCGGATGAATCCCGCGGTGAGTTCCGGCCTGGTGACCGGCAGCATATGTCCGCCGTCCACCAGTTCAAGCCTGGCATCCGCCACCTTGTCCGCCAGTGCCTGGCCATTGATTTTCCAGTCAAGGATGCGGTCGCCGCGGCCGAACAGGATGCGGACCGGAAGGCGCAGCTCTTCATAGCGCGCGGCGATGGCGGGCAGCCGCCCGGGCACCGCCTGCATGTCGCGCGAGGCGGCGATGAACTGGTGCGGGAACAGCGACATGAGGCCGCCGCCGCGGGTGCCGAAATCCTTCGGCACGGGTTCCGGCCCGAACACCTGTTCGAGCACGGCGCGGCTTCCGGCAATGGAGGCGGGAACCGCCACGGTCCAGGCGAACAGCGTACGGATCCAGGAGGAGGATATGGTCAGCGCGCGGAATGCCGGGGGCACCTCGCCGCCCTCGGGCAGGTGGGTCAGCGGCGCGATCAGCGCCAGGCCGGATACGCAGCGCGGATGCTCGACCGCCAGCGTCAGGGCCAGCGCACCGCCCAGCGAATGGCCGGCCACGAACACCGGTCCGAGCTGCATTGCATCGATGAGGCTGGCGACGGCAGCCGCCTGCGCCGACAGATCGGCGGACATGGACGCGGGTCGAGACGAATAGCCCGAGCCGGGGCGGTCGATGCTCACCACGCGGAATTGCGACGACAGGCGCCTGCTCACGCCATAGGTGTAATGCCGCATCTGCCCGGCCAGACCGTGGATCAGCAGCAGCGTGGGTCCCTCGCCTTCCTCGTGGACATGGAAACGCACGTCGCCGGCAATGATGAACCGCCCCTGCGGCGGCAGCGCCGCCCTGATACCGCGCGACGTCCACCAGGCGAACATGGCCAGCATCGCGCCGGCAACCAGGAGAAAAAGCATCGCCGCCACCGCGATTCGTATTGCCATCATTGTTGTACTCCCTTCTTGAGCAGTGACCAGTACCGCACGGGAGCGATACGCTCGATGATGGACACGATCTTCGCATCCATGCCGACCAGAATTCTTGCCTTGCGCCGCTCGATGCCGCGCACGATGATTTCTCCCGCCCTCTCGGCCGGCATGCGCAGCAGCTTTTCGCTGAGCGCCTTGCGGCGCAGGACCTCTTCCTCGGGAATGCCGGCGGGTGCGCGGGCATTCCTCGCGATCGATGTCGCGATGCCTCCGGGATGCACCACCGTCACGCTCACGTTCGAGCCCTGCAATTCATGGCGCAGGGCGTTGGAAAAGCCGCGCACCGCGAACTTGCTGGCGGAATAGGCGGCCTGGCCCGCGGGGGAAACCAGTCCGTAAAGACTGGAAACGTTGACCAGGCGCGCATCGTCGCCGGCACGCAGGTAAGGCAGGAAGGCGCGCGTCATCCGCACCACGCCATGGAAATTGATGTCCATCAGCCAGTCGAAGTCGGCTTCGCTGACCTGTTCGAAACTGCCGCCGAGCGCCACGCCGGCATTGTTGATCAGCAGGTCGATGCGGCCATGGCTTGCGTTCACCTGTGCCGGCAAGGCCTGCACCATCGCCCTGTCGGCCACATCCAGGCGGTGGCAGCTGACCCGCACGTGCAGCGCCCTTGCCATGACGGCCGTCTGCTCAAGCCCTGCCTCGTTGATGTCGGCCAGCGCAAGATGGCAGCCGCGCCGTGCGAGGGCTACGGCGATCGCACGCCCGATGCCGCTGCCAGCTCCCGTGACGACAGCCACCCGGCTCGCCAGGATCATGGCAGCGCTCCCTTGGCGCCGAAGCGCATCACGCCGTCGGCAATGCGGCCGAAGCGTATGGTGAGCAAGTCCTTCAGATAATTCTGGTACACCTGCCATGGCGCGCGTGCGCCCTGCTGCGGCAGCAGATGCTGCGCGCGCTGCACATAGCCCGAGGTGAAACTGAGGAACGGCACGGGCTCCACCCCCGGCTCGCGCCTCGGCACCGCGATCGGCTTGCCGTGGCGGTCCATGTAGCGCAGCAGCCGGCAGACATACTCGGCCGTCAGGTCCGCCTTCAGCGTCCAGGAAGCATTGGTGTAGCCGAAGGCCATCGCCAGGTTGGGCACGTCGCTGAGCATCATGCCCTTGTAGGCCATGTGCGCATTGGGTTCCACCGGACGGCCGTCGACCGTGAGCGTCATGCCGCCCATCACATTGAGTTTCAATCCGGTCGCGACCACCACGATGTCGGCCGGCAGTTCCTTGCCCGAAGCGAGGCGGATGCCGCCGGCGGTGAAGCGGTCTATGGTATCGGTCACCACCGATGCCTGGCCCTTGCGGATGGCGCGGAACAGGTCGCCGTCCGGCACCGCGCACACGCGCTGGTCCCATGGCTTGTAGTTCGGCGTGAAATGGGTGGCGGCATCTACATCGGCATCCCGGCCCAGCTGCCGCGCCGCCATCCTCACGATGTGCTGCTTGACCGGTTCCGGGCGGCTGCGCGCGAGCTTGTAGAAGAACATGCCGACGAAGACGTTTTTCCAGCGCGTGAGCGCATAGGCGGCCTGCTCTGGCAGGATGCGGCGCAGGCCGTGGGCGATCCGGTCTTCGGCGGGACGGGTCACGACATAGGAAGGCGAACGCTGCAGCATGGTCACGTGGGCCGCTTTTTCCGCCATGGAAGGCACGACGGTGACGGCGGTGGCGCCGCTGCCGATGACGACGACGCGCTTGCCGGCATAGTCCAGCCCTTCCGGCCAGAACTGCGGCACCACCAGGGTTCCGCCGAAGTCGGCTTCGCCGTCGAATAGCGGCCGGTAGGCTTCGTCGTAGCTGTAATAGCCGCTGCAGCTGTAAAGAAAGCGCGCCTTAACGATGCCGCGTTCGCCGGAATCCGCCTTGTCGACGACGACGCTCCAGCAGGCCTCGCTGCTTGACCAGGCGGCGCTGACCGCCTTTTGTCGGAAACGGATATGCGGGGTGATGCCGCCCTCTTCCGCGGTTTCCCTGATGTAGGCGCGGATCGAGGGGCCGTCGGCAATCGCCTTCGGATTGGTCCATGGCCTGAAGCGGTAGCCCAGGGTGTACATGTCCGAGTCGGAGCGGATGCCGGGGTAGCGGAACAGGTCCCAGGTGCCGCCGATGGCATCCCGCGCTTCCAGGATGGCAAAGCGCTTGCCGGGGCACTGCTTGCGCAACTGCCAGGCGGCCCCGATACCGGAAAGGCCGGCGCCGATGATCAGTACGTCGAGAATATCGTGTTCGGTAGCGGAAACAGTATGCGGCATGGAATCGGGCCTCCCGGTCAATTCTGACACTCTACATTGTCAGTTTTGATTTGACAATCGCTCATGTCAAAATAGCGGCATGACTTTGAAACTGACTTCATCACGCCCTTACCGCGGGCTGTCGCAGGAAGAACGCCGCACGGAACGGCGGCGGCGCCTTATCGCGGCGGCAATGGAGATTTATGGAAGGCAAGGCTATCGGCAGTCGCCGGTGAAAGCCGTGTGTGCGGAAGCCGGCCTGACAGAGCGTTATTTCTATGAATCCTTCGGCAACAGCGAGGAACTGCTTCTGGCGGCGTACACCGCAGCCATCGAGGAACTGGTGGGAGAGATGACGCAGGCGGCGCGGGCGGCGGGCCAGGATCGGGTCAAGCGGGCGCATGCGATGCTGCATGCCTACTTTTCCGCCCTCAAGCGCAACCCTGCCTCGGCCCGGCTGATCCTGGTGGAAATTCGCGGCGTCAGCCAGGCGGCGGCCGACGCCTATACCGAAACCCTGCGCGGCATCGCGCGCATGGTCGGCAATATCTTTTCGACCGATGGCGAAACGGTGCACGATCTGTTTGCGCTGGGCGTGGTGGGCGGCATCAGCCTGATAGCGCTGCAATGGATACAGCAAGGCTATAGCCCCTCGATCGATGAGCTGATCGAGGTTTCGCTGCAGCTTGGGAGCCGATGGCTGAACGTGCCGTGATGCCTTGCCCTGTGGTGGCGGCGGCGGTGGCGGCGATAGCCCTGCTCCGCCGCCGCATCACTCGTCAGCCGACGGGAATGGGATTTTCCACCAGCGCCTGATTGAAGCCGTGCACCAGCGCATGTTCGCCCGCGCCCGGGTTGTCGCGCATGGGCTTGATGCTTTCCACCACCACTTCATCCGCATCCGTAGCCAGCCCGGCCATGGTTTCCGCGATGAAGGCATCCAGCGGCATGGCGCGCGGGTCGCCGCTCTTGTAGATCAGGTCGGTGTTCACCCACGGCGGGGCGATTTCGCGCACGCGCACGCTGGTATCGCGCAGCATGAAACGCTGCGACAGCGAATAGGAATGCAGCGCCGCCTTGGTGGCGGAATAGACTGCGGTCGACGCCAGCGGCACGAACGCCAGCACCGAGGTATTGTTGATGATCACCGCATCGGGCTGCGCCTTCAGGTGTTCGATCAGCGCAGACGTCATGCGGATGGGCCCGAGCAGGTTGGTTGCGATCGTGGCGTGCATCACGCCTTCATCGATCCGGCCGGCGGCATCATCGAAGGGCATGATGCCGGCGTTATTGATGAGCACGTTCAATCGGGGAAAGTCCCTGACAAGCTGCCTGGCCACATTGTCGACATGCAAGGGGTCGGTAATGTCCAGTTCCACGCCATGCATGCCCGGCCTGCCGGCGGTGACTTCGTCGAGCAGCGCCTTGCGGCGGCCGCCGATGATGACCGTATTGCCCAGCTTGTGGAAAGCTTCAGCCAGTGCCCTGCCGATGCCGGAAGTGCCGCCCGTGATGAAAATGGTGTTGTCTGTCATGCGCATGAGGAATCTCCTTTAAGTACGCGGTGAGTTAAGCGATCAGGCTGCCTGCTGCTTGAAACGCGGTGGTGACGGAGATGCATTGTGCGCCGACCTGGATTGTCCTGTATGACAGGAAACCCTCTTTTTCGGCCAAACAGGTTTAGCTGGCCGCGAACAGAAGCTTGAGGACTGAATTTCACGGAAACCGGCCGCTGGCACGACATGCCTTGGCTTTCGGTACGGCAGATGACCTGCCCATTGTTATTGGCGCCTGTACAATAGCGGTTCCTTAACAGCCGGGACCAACGGGATAACCGTGCAGTCCTACCTCAGTGGATATATTGATTATCCTTGGACTTATTCTTCTCAATGGCGTTTTTGCCATGTCTGAACTAGCTGTCGTCTCCTCCAAGCGCATCCGCCTGGAAAAGCTTTCTGAAAACGGCAGCCGTGGAGCAAGAGCGGCACTGCATCTTGCCGATAACCCGAGCAGCTTCCTTTCAACAGTACAAGTCGGCATCACGCTGATCGGCATCTTCAACGGCGCCTTTGGCGAAGCTTCACTTGTCGCCCGGCTGACACCCCAGATCGAAAGCCTTGCACTGTTTGCCGAGTATGCACGGGAAGTCGCTTTGGCAATCGTCGTGGTGGGAATTACCTTTGCCTCGATCGTGCTGGGCGAACTGGTGCCCAAGCGGATCGCGATGCAGTATCCGGAAACCGTCGCAACCATGATTGCGACGCCCATGCAATGGCTTTCCCGCATCGTTTCGCCTTTCGTGAAGATTCTTTCGGTGGCGACCGAAGCCCTCATGCGCTTGCTTGGTCTGCACAAGCACCAGGAGGCGACCATGACGGAAGAAGAAATCACCGGCCTGATCAAGGAAGGAACGCACGCGGGGGTCTTCGAAAAGACCGAGCATGACATTGTCACGCGGGCGCTGCGCCTTGATGACCTGCGCCTGGGCGCCGTGATGACGCCACGCACGGACCTGGAGTTCATTGACCTGAACGATCCTGTCGAACAGATCCTGGCAAAGATTGCGGAGAGCCCTTTCAGCCGCTTCCCGGTTTGCCGCGGCAACCGTTCGGAAGTGCTCGGCATCATCCACGCCGGCGACTTGTTCGAACAGGCCATCCGCAGAAACTCCGTTTCCCAGATCGATTTCCAAGAGGCGGTAAAGTCGCCTCTCTATGTGCCTGAATCGCTAAGCGCAATGGATTTGCTGGAAACGCTCAAGAAGCATCGTACGGAAGTTGCCCTCATCGTTGACGAGTACGGCGAACTCGGCGGCATGGTGACAATGAGCGACGTGATGGGAGCGCTCGTCGGCGACGTCGCGGTGATCGACGATGGCGGCCATGAATCCGATGCCGTGCAGCGGGAAGATGGTTCGTGGCTGGTCGACGGCGGCGTATCGCTTGACCGCTTCCGCGACATCCTGGAAACCGACGTCCGTTTCCCGGAAGAGGCGAACGGCATGTATCACACGCTCGCGGGCTTCGTCCTCACGCAGCTGGGACATATTCCGGAGGCATCGGAACATTTCGAATGGGACGAGTTTCGCTTTGAAGTGATGGACATGGATCGCCAGCGTATCGATCGACTGCTCGTCTCACGCATTCCCAATACCGAGGCCGAGCCTCCCGAGACGCCGCGATAACCAGCAGGGAGCCGGCGCTCGCCGGAAGTCCTCGCTGTAGACTGTAGACCGAAAAAGCCCGCACCGGAGTATGCCGTGCGGGCTTTTTGCTTGATCAGGCTTTCAAGACAAGCTTGCGCATTGCGGGTCGGAGGTTGACAAAGATTCATCCCGCATCCCTCGGAATGAAAGATCTTGATGCGCCACTGCGGGTGCCTTCCCTCGATTTGTTACGCAAAAGCAACAAATACTCTTTTATTTGCCTCAGGGCAACTACATCGGTCCGCAGCCTCCAGCACAATGACACCGATAAGCTCGATAACACGGAACACATGTCGCAGAGACGCGGCATGCCCATGCTGGCGCAACCCTGGAGACGACAGGTTGACAAGCGCTCATACCCGGAATGAAGTCGGAGGATGACATGATGAACCCAATGCGACGCGCAAGTCTGCGCCTCACCCTGCTTGCGGCGCTGTCTGGCGTATGCGTGCTTCCCGCGGCGGCGGAAGATGGCGTTACCGACACCGCCATCCTGATCGGACAGACGGTGGGGATAACCGGCACGGTCGCGGGACCGGTCAAGGAAATGAACGAAGGCGCGGAAGCCTATTTCAGGCAGGTCAACAAGCAGGGCGGCATTCACGGGCGCAAGATCGAAATGCGCGTCCTCGACGACAAGTTCGATCCGGCGCTCACCCGTGCCAATGCGGAGACGCTGATCAGGAAGGAACGCGTCTTCGCCTTGTTCCAGGGGCGCGGCACGCCGCATACCCAGGGCATCCTGCCTCTGCTCGAGGGCAACAATATTCCGCTGATCGCGCCCAGCACGGGCGCGGCGGCATTCCACCAGCCGGTGCATCGCATGCTGTTCAATATTCGCGCCAAATATCAGGATGAGGTGGTGCGTGCGGTCGAGCACTTCACGACCGTCGGGATACGGGCGATCGGCATTCTGCATGTCGACGATGCCTTTGGCCAGGATGGGCTGGAGGGCTTCATGAAGGCAATGGAAGCGCGCAAGCTTGCGCCTGCCGCTGTCATCAAGTTTGCGCGCGTCAGTCCCGACAACAAGGCCGCCGCGGCCGAGGTCGTCAAGGCCAATCCGGCCGCGCTGATCGTCGTCAGTTCCGCCAAGAACACAATCGATGTCATCAAGGCTATCCGCGCGGCCGGCAGCCAGACGCAGATCATGACGCTGTCGAACAATTCCTCCCAGGCGTTCGTCAAGGAGCTGGGCGCGGCGGGAACCGGAGTCATCGTATCGCAGGTCACGCCGGCTCCGCACCTGATCTCCACGCCGCTCGGACAGGAATTCAATGTCGCTGCGAAGGCGGCCGGCGCGACCATTTCCTATGCGGCGATGGAAGGATATGTCAACGCCAAGGTGCTGGTGGAAGGACTCAAGCGTGCCGGCCCGCGTTTGACGCGGGAGGGGTTCGTACGCGCGCTGGAAACCATGCAGCGGGTGGACCTGGGCGGCCTGATGGTGACCTATGGTCCGAACGACCATACCGGCAGCGAATTCGTCGAGCTGACCATGATCGGGAAGGACGGACGCTTCATTCGTTGAAGGCGCGGTATCAGATGATACTCGTCCATCATTTGATCAACACACTTCCAGCTCACGCCACCGGCACGATCATTCTTGCCGGCGGCATCCCCAAGTTTCAACGTCGGAAAGGCTCGCGACGTTACCGTGCCCATGGCGCGCACCGGCAGCGTTCGCATAGCTGCCTGACAAGCCTGTCGCAGTGAATTCCAACCGCCCGACCGAGCCATCGGCAGCAACGCCGAATCGCCGCGTATTTCCCAGTCGTCACCGTCTGCCCGCCTGAAAAAAGGATGACCAGCCGATCAGCGCAGGTGTTTCATGCTGGCCGCCGTCATCTCCGGAAAGCATGCGGCCCGGTCACCTTGCCGATGAGAGCGATGCAATCGCAATGAGATTGCGCGCAACGGTCATGCTGAAGCGCGATGCCGAGCCGAGCACAAGACATTTCGTTCTTGATCTTGATCAGCAGTCCCAATGAGGCCGGCGCAACCGTCCCGAATAGCGGCCGGTCGAAACGTGACGGGATGATGCGCGTTCACTTGCCCGACCATGCCTCGCGAAAACCCTCTACTGCGCGGCATCCCGGATGACGTTTTGGTTGGGCGCCATTGGAGCAGAAGAAAATGAAGTTTCAAGCTTTGAAGACGCTCGGCGCCTGTGCCCTCGCGGCCATGCTCGCGGCATGCGGCGGTGGCGCGGACATGGACATGGCAGGTTCGGGCACAAAACTCGCGCCGACCGTTTGGACGTCGGACGGCCGGGGCACCAATTCCTGTTCCTACGATCCACGTTGCTCGAATAATCCCTATGCACCCTTCAATGTGCATAGCGGTACCTATGCCAACGTCGGCTTCCCGGCTGATGGCGCAACCATTTCCGGCATGGTCCGGCTCCAGGTATCTGGCCTTGCGCTGGAAAATGTCGAGCTCGTCCCGGCCTCCGGCTATGTCCCGCGTTACGGCGTGTTCCAATTGTCCAATGACAAGACCCATGCCTGGCTGGACCTTGACACGACCAAGCTCCCCAACGGCCCGATTGCCGTGCGCGCCGCCGCGTTCAATAAGCCGGCAGGTCAGCCCGATGCCGTCGAACTGACCGCGATGTCGCCGCGCACCTGGATGGTCAGCAACACGAATCCGCCAGTGCAGGCATTGTCGGTGACGGCAGCCTCGGCGCCGGGCGATGGCGCCGTCGTGGCCGGCACGATACGGCTTGAATTGCGCGGTACCGGCATTGCCAATGCCGAGTTGCTGCCCGGCGTCGGCTATACGCCGCGTCTCGGCCAGTTCAATGTGTCGGCCGATCGTACCTATGCATGGCTCGACCTGGACACCCGCACCATCCCTGACGGCGTGCGGGATATCCGGGTAAGCGTCTTCAACGTGACGCAGGGACAGGCCGGCGCGCAGGAAGTGGTGGCGATTTCGCCGCGGCGCTGGGACTTCCGCAACGGCGTCGGCGCGGATTTCCACGGCTCCGTGACTGTGGCGCCGCTGCATGGATCGACCCTCTCTGGCATTGTCGTCCTCGAGGTTCGCGGCGCCGGGCTGCGCAATATCGAATTGCTGCCGGCGCAGGGCTATACCCCGATCCTCGGCACCTTCTCGGTATGGTCGCCGCAATACGCCATTGGCTATTACAACTTCGATACCCGCAACCTGCCGAACGGACCGATCGATCTGCGCATCAGCGCATTCAGCGTCGCGCCGGGGCAGCCCGGGGCGCGCGAGATCATTGCCATGCCGACCAGGCAGTGGATCATCCGCAACTGATTGCGTGCGGGAGTCCTATCCCGAAAGCCGCCCCAGGGGCGGCTTTTTTGCGGGCGCTGCCGGCCAGTGGCGGCACGGACCGCACCGCCGCTTGGCAGGCACAACCCAAAGCCTTGCATTAAAGATCATTTCATCGAGCATCATGACTACGCGATCCCGCCAGCCGCGCCCATCGTAACGCACGAGCCGGGAACGTGCGTGTGGTACAGTACCTGCAGCAAAACCCTCGATTCAGGACATCATGACCGCACGTATCGGACTCGTCGTCTTTCCCGGATTTCAGGTGCTTGACCTGGCGGTGCTGACCGTTTTCGAAGCGGCAAACCTGATCCATCAGCCCGCGCATTATGAAGTTGCCGTGATATCGCATTCGGGCGGCATGGTAAGGAGTTCGTCGGGCATCGACGTGGCGACCCGGGCGATGTGCGAGGGGCAGTGCGACACCCTGGTCATTGCCGGCGCCACCATCCTCGAAGATCCCGAGCCGGCCCTGATCGAGTCGCTTCGCAAAGCGTCGCCGGCGACGCGCCGCATCGCCAGCACCTGCACCGGCGCCTTCATCCTTGCCGAAGCCGGCCTGCTCGACGAGCGCCGCGCCACCACCCATTGGGCTCTGGCAAGGGAACTGCAATCGCGTTATCCCAGGATCAAGGTCGACGAAGACAAGATCTTCATCAAGGATGGGCCGGTATGGACTTCCGCCGGCATGACGGCCTGCCTGGACCTCGCTGTCGCCCTGGTGGAAGCCGATCTGGGCATTGAACTCGCGAAGGCGGTGGCACGCAAGCTGGTGATTTATCATCGCCGCTCCGGCGGGCAGTCGCAGTTTTCCGCATTGTCGGAACTGGAGCCGAATTCCGATCGCGTCCGCGAGGCGCTGAGATTTGCGAGAGAGCATCTGCATGAAAGCCTGAGCGTGGAGCAGCTTGCCGAGCATGTGCACTGGAGTCCACGGCATTTCAGCCGCATGTTCCAGGCACAGACCGGCATGGCCCCGGCCAAGGCGATTGAAAAGCTGCGCCTCGAAACGGCGCGGGCGATGATCGAGGACGGGCATTCCTCGATCGCGAAAATCGCCGCCATCACCGGATTCGGCGATGAAGAACGCATGCGGCGCGCCTTCATCAGGACTCTCGGCCAGCCGCCCAAGTCCTTTGTCCACCAGGCCCGCGCCAAGCAGGACAACGTTTATCTGAATTGAGCTTCCGGCATGCCCGGAGCAGCGGCGTTGCGGAGTTGCGCATTTGCTCATCGCGGCGGGAGCAAAATCGCCTTGCCAGGAGGAACTGTCCGGTCGCATCGGCGGTCATAAGCGTTTCTTTCAAAACCGGCCATGCGTGCGGCCGATCCGGAAATTCGCTTTATGAAAAAACAGAAGAAGTCCAGCGGTGGAAAAAACCGCCGTCAGCAGGGAAACGGGCAGGCGGATCGAATGGGGCAGGCGCCTCGCAAGACCGAACAGAAAACAGCGCGGGCAGGTTCCGGACAGGCGGGAGACCAGCAAGGAACAAGATCCCAGCAAAAGGAAACGTCAACGCAGCACCCACAGGCACGCCGCAAGCCCCAGAGAGGCGTTGACGACAAGCGCCAGCTCTGGGACCGCAAGCAGGCCGAATTGGCCGCCCGCCGGGCCGCTGCAGAGTCGCGGCGCATCGAAGAGGACAATGCACGCAGGCGCAAAGCCAAGATCGTGTTCGGCGCAACAGGCATGACGACGGCGCTCCTGGCCTGCACTCTTGCCTGGTATTTCGTCTGACGGACGCTGCCAGTCGCATCCCTGCCCCGCCCCTTTGTCTCTTGAACTGAAAATCGATTTCAGACGCTTGGGCTCTGCACTGCACTGCACTGCAAAACACAACATGCATTCCGCTCGAGGCGCACATGCAGACACATGCAGACACGTGCGGACAATGCGTCTTGTTTATTCAAAGCATATAAGTTGCATTTGAAATGCATCTTATGTAGGATGGAAAAGAATTCGGTGAAATACCTGCGTTAAAGCTTCACCGTCATTGAACACCGATTAAATATAGAGCTGACAGGCCGCCTCGCAGAGAGCGAGCCATCCGGGTTTTGCGTTAATAAATCAAGGGAGGAATCACCATGAACATCGACAAGCTGAGAGACCAGCATGTGGAAATACTCGGTGCAGTGTCTCAGATGCGCAAGCTGGTCAGGAGCGGCATTGCCGAGAATGCCGAAACGATTTCCCGGCTGGTGATCTCGATCAGCGGGATCATCAAGCTGCACCTGGCGCGCGAGGACTCCCATCTCTATCCGGCGCTGGCGTCGGGCGGGCAGCAGCTTGCCGCACTCGGCTCGCGCTATCAGCATGAGATGGGTGGTATCGCCGGCGCCTATATGGACTTCTCCCGCAAGTGGAATACCGCGAGAGAAATTCATTCCGACCCGGAAGGATTTCGCGCCGAAGCCAATATCGTGTTCAAGGCATTGCATCAGCGCATACAGCAGGAGAACATCGAACTGTATCCCGCGATCGCGCTGCTCGCATAGATTGGAGCCCCGGCGGATGCATGGAGGAATCGGCCGACAGCGCGCTGCAGGGCAAGGCGGAAGGAACGCCGCATGGCGTGCCACCGATGTCATTGCAGTTGATCGACAAGCCCCGGCAATATCTGTTCGGCCTGTGCATCCACCTTCAATGACAGCATATGATCGGCACGCGTCCTGCCAAGATTGATTGCCGCGATCGGCATGCCCGCTTCCGCCGCCATTCTGCAAAGCCGAAAGCTTGACAGGACCATCAGCGACGAGCCGATGATCAGCATGCCGTCGGCTTCCCGCAAACGGGCTTCGGCCTGCTCCGCGCAAGTACGGGGAACGCCGTCGCCGAAGAACACGACGTCGGGCATCAGCATGCCGCCGCAACGCATGCATGCGGGCACGGTGAAATTCTCCAGACAATGCGGTTCCAGGTGCGCATCGCCATCGGGCGCCGCCACCGCCGTGGCTTCCGACATGTAGGGGTTGAGCGCTTCGAGCGCGGTCTGGATGGCAGCGCGCTCGAAGCGCGCATCGCATGCGAGGCAGCGTACCCGATGAATGCTGCCATGCAGCTCGACCACATCGCGGCTGCCCGCGCGCTGGTGCAGGCCATCCACATTCTGGGTGACGAGGCCGGCCAGTCGGCCGGCGGCTTCCAGCCGCGCGATGCTGCCGTGCCCCGCATTCGGCTGCGCCTTCGATAACACCGGCCAGCCTATCATGCTGCGCGCCCAGTAGCGCCGGCGCATCGCATCGTAGTTGCGGAACTCGGGGCCCTGTATCGGTGCCCGTCCTCTACGCACGCCGTCCCTGTCGCGATAATCGGGAATGCCGGAAGCCGTGCTCATGCCTGCTCCGGTCAGGATGTAGAGGCGGTCATGGCGTTGCAGGAACAGGCTGAGTTCTTCGAGAGGACAGATCGTTTGCGGCATCGGCATTGAAATCCGGAAAGAATAACGAGGGCCCTGCAACATGCGTGTTCTCCGCATGCTGCCGTGCGGCGCTCAATGCACAAGAGTAGCCGAATTCACCGAGGCGTGAAAATTTCTTGCCTGCTAGCTGGCGATATCATCGAGAAACCGATGCATCACATAAGCGTCGACATACCCGAGCGATGGATGCCTGAAAGCCTTCGGCAGGGTACCGGCAATTTGAAAACCGAGGCCTTGCCACAGGCGGACCGCGCGTTCATTGGTGCTGACGACGAAATTGAACTGCATTGCCAGAAATCCTGCCGCCTTCGCCTCGCGCAGGCAATGTTCGCCCATCGCCCTGCCCGCGCCCTTGCCCGCTGCGGCCGGATCGACCATGAAAGACGCATTGGCGACATGCGCTCCCCGATCACGCTGGTTGGCGACGAGCTTGTACATGCCGATGATCTTGCCGCCGTCTTCGGCGACATAGGATTTGATGTCCTTGCCGAACCAGTAATCGAATGCTGTCTGGCGGCTGGCGTCGGCGGCAAACACATAGGTGCTTCCTTCCGACACGACAGCATGAAAGATGGCCCACATTGAAGTGAAGTCGGATTCCATGGCTTTGCGGATCTGCATGCTGTTTCTATTCCAGAACTGTCATTGATGATGGTTGCGAGATGTCTTCGCCAAACTTCAGCAAGTTGCCATGCAGGTCGATGACATGGCATTCCTTCATGCCCCAGGGCTGTGCCACCGGCGGCGGCATCTGCACGCCGTTGCGCGAGAATTCTTCATACAGCTTCTGCGCATCGGCCACGCGCACATAGCAGGAAGTATGTTCCGCAATGCGTCTCTCCTTGCATGCCCAGAAATGAATTTCGCAACCGTCGCGCCGCACGATCGCATAGTCATCGTGGCGAGCCGCAGTGGCGAAGCCCAGGCGCTCGGCATAGAACGCGATGGTGGCGTCGAGATCGAGCGATGCCAATACCGGTATGGTGCTTTGGATTAACTGCGTCATGATGCGGCTTTCTCGCATTGCTGTATGCTCGCACGCCGAAAATACGGGCATGGAAAGAACCTCGAAGGGATTGCTGGCGTGCATTAAAACACATGGCAGGAATTTGCGCTCGGTACTCGGCGGCAAACGTTGCGGCAAGCCAAGTCCATAAGCAGCCCGGTAATGGATTTCGCAAATTAATACAAAGCTTTTATCGCGGGCAATGTTATTCGGCCGTGATGTTGTTTGCGGACCGAATACATGCATTTTTTTGGCCAATTTACATGCAGGGGCTTTTCATCCGCATAGTCCGCCCCTATCATAGGCACATCCCGATTACATCCAGCAGCGCCTTCAGCGCTTGAGCTTCCAAGCCCTTGCGCCACTGCATCTTTGCACCCCTGCACCTTTGCGCCGCTGCACTTACCGAGCTTGCATCCAGTGAAAAAAATCCACTCCGTCCTGCTTTCCGGTTTGCTTTGCGTAGCGGCCGCTCCCGTGTTCAGCCAAACTCTCGCAAGTGCTCCCGCCACCCTCGCGGCTGTCGATGCCAAATGGGCATCCAGCTTCGCGGCCTTCGATGAGGCCGACAAGCTGCAGGCCCCGGCTCCGGGAGGAGTCCTGTTTGTCGGCAGTTCATCGATTCGCATGTGGGATGGATTGGAAACGCAGTTTGAAGCCCTGCCTGTGGTCGTCAAGCGCGGCTTCGGCGGGTCGCGCATGGAAGACTGCAAGACTTACCTGAGCCGCCTGGTGGTGCCTTACAAGCCGCGCATGGTGCTGGTCTATGCCGGCGACAACGATCTTGCCGAAGGCCGCACGCCGCAGCAGGTGCTCGACAGTTTCAAGTCTTTCGTCAAGGGCGTCCGCCAGGAATTGCCTGATACGCGCATTGCCTATATTTCCATCAAGCCAAGTCCCTCGCGCGCCGCCTTGCTTCCAAGCATTCGCGAAGCCAATTCGCTGATCAAGGATTACGTCGACAATACCGACAATGCCGATTACATCGATATCTTTTCACCGATGCTCAGCACGGCCGGCACTCCGCGCGAGGAACTGTTCCGCGAAGATGCGCTGCATCTCAACGCTACCGGCTATGCACTGTGGCGCACAGTGATCTCCGCCCATCTGCCCGCGCATTTACGCTAAAGGATTGGGCTTGGGCTTCGGCACTTTCGGCGCATCCGTTTCGGGACGGCGCTTCGGATTGCTTTCCTTGTCGATCATCAAGGTGATCACCGCGGTGACATAAAGCAGCGCCAGTCCGACGGCCATCAGCATCACGTCGGTCATGAGGCTGCGCTCGGGCGTACTCTGCCCATAGATGGAGAGCGCCAGCAGCACCAGCACGAGGTGGACACAAAACACCGGCAGGGATGCGGCGCCAAGTGTTTCCAGCACACCGATGCGCGGTATGCGCGCCTTCAGCCATTCGCTGAAATGCATGAGCAGAATGACCATGGCGAAGAAGTTGATCAGCCGGAATGGGCCGAGATGCCATTTGTCGAACAGATGATTGATCACGCTCTCGCCGTGGATCGGCACCTGTCCCGCAACATAGCGCCAAACCAGCATGACGGCCGCATAGATCAGGCAGAACGCCACCAAGGCTTTCGGGAAAGGCTTGCGGTTCTTCAATTCCCCCTTGGCCGTCAGCGCGCCCATCCACAGGCCGAGCACCCAGAGGAATTGCCATGCATAGGTTTCGAAGGAGCCGGTTTCGCGGTATGGCACCTGGAAGTCCGTGAGGATGACGAAAAGATCGTAGAGCGTCTCGGAAATTTTTGTCTGCGCCATGATCCACAGCGCGATGCTGATGGCAAAAATACCCTGCCAGCCGCGGCGCAGTCCGACCTCCAGTATCAGGGGACTGAGCAGCATGAACATGATGTACAGCGGCAGGATGTCAAGCAGCGGCGGGTTGTAGATCAGCAGCAGCCCGCCCCAGAGTCCGGCCAGCGGCTGGCTCAGGTAGAAACCGAGCAGGTCGGTCAGCGCATGCTGGTCCCGCAAGATGCCGACCGCCGCAATTACCGTAAACAGGAACAGCAGCAAGGCGGCGTGGCATGCATAAATTTTGAGCGCCCGCGCGATGAACGCGTTGCGCATCGAGGGAATGCCGTCACGCAAGCCCTTGCCGGTATAGATCATGCCCGCCATGAAGGCCGATAGCATGACAAAACCTTCCGCCGCTGAAACGAAGCCGAACGGCTGGCTCAGCATGCTGGAAAATCGTGTCGGCAGGTGTGTGACGAACATCAGGATCAACATCAGGCCTCGGAGCATGTCGAGGTCCCAGCGGCGATTCATCCGGCTCTCCTTCGTGATACTGCAAGCGTGTTCTGGGCAATGGAAATAACGTCCCTGCTTGCTGTTCACGAGCAGGAGTATTTCGATGCTGACAACGAAAGGCCACTCTTTGTTGCCCGATGTTGATCTTGCTTTGCTTAATGTCATGTGGCTGACATACGAGTCGCAAATGACGTGCCGGCAGGGGCACGAATTAAGAAATGCCGTGTCGGGATGCATGATGCCGACATGGCATTTCGATTGAATTGTGGCAAGGCTGCTTGCTAAAAGGGCGAGCGGAGTGGTACGCATCAGGTTTGATTACAAACTGGTGGACTGAACAACTGCGCAAGTCACTTTGAAACCATCAACCATGATTTTTCATGCGCCTTCAGACAAGCCCAGGTTCGTCATACCGTAGTGCCAGGCCGTTGTCGTCCAGACTCTATTGACGATGCCGGAAAAGTAGCGCACAGGTCTGCGTGTGTGGGGACGCCGGCGTTTTCCTTGCCATGGCCAGGGGACACCGCGCCTGCCATGTCGCATGACCATGCCTTCGCCCACGGACAGATCTTCCCGGTCCCGCCGAGCCCGGTCAGGATGAATGCGCTCCGAAAATAAAAACGCCCCGTACAAGGTACGGGGCGTTTTTTGTTGCACGCTTTATCTGCTGCGGCGCGGCTGCCTGCCATGCCACTTGCGTGACAGGGCAAACTCGATCAGGCCGCTACCGCGACTGCGTCCTCAACCGGCGCCGAACTGCGGATCAGGTGATCGAAGGCGCTCAGTGCCGCCTTGGAACCCTCACCCATCGCGATCACGATCTGCTTGTACGGCACCGTGGTCACGTCGCCGGCTGCGAACACGCCCGGCACCGAAGTCTGGCCGCGCGCATCGACTTCGATTTCGCCGCGGCTGCTCAGCGCGACCGTGCCCTTGAGCCAGTCGGTGTTCGGCAGCAGGCCGATCTGCACGAAGATGCCCTCGAGCTCGACCTTCTGCTCTTCGCCGCTGTTGCGGTCCTTGTAGCGCAGGCCGTTGACCTTGGCGCTGTCGCCGGTCACTTCGGTGGTCTGCGCATTCAGGATGACCTTGACGTTGGGCAGGCTGTGCAGCTTGCGCTGCAGCACCGCGTCGGCGCGCAGCTTGCTGTCGAATTCCAGCAGCGTCACATGGGCGACGATGCCGGCCAGGTCGATTGCCGCTTCCACACCCGAGTTGCCACCGCCGATGACCGCCACGCGCTTGCCCTTGAACAGCGGGCCGTCGCAGTGCGGGCAGTAAGCCACGCCCTTGTTCCGGTATTCCTTCTCGCCGGGCACGTTCATTTCACGCCAGCGCGCGCCGGTCGCCAGCACCACGCTCCTGGCCTTCAGGCTTGCGCCGCTGGCCAGCTTGATTTCGATGATGTCGCCAGGCACCAGCGCCGCAGCGCGCTGCAGGTTCATCACGTCGACGTCATAGGTCTTGACGTGCTGCTCCAGTGCCGCAGCCAGCTTCGGTCCTTCGGTTTCCTTCACCGAGATGAAGTTTTCGATGCCCATGGTGTCCAGCACCTGGCCGCCGAAACGCTCGGCGACCACGCCGGTGCGAATGCCCTTGCGCGCCGAGTAGATCGCGGCCGATGCGCCGGCAGGGCCGCCGCCGACCACCAGCAGGTCGAACACGTCCTTCTGGCCGATCTTGGCGGCTTCGCGTTCGGCGGCGCCGGTGTCGAGCTTGGCCAGGATTTCTTCCAGGCCCATGCGGCCCTGGCCGAAGGTTTCGCCATTGAGGAAGACAGTCGGCACCGCCATGATCTGGCGGGCATTGACTTCATCCTGGAACAGCGCGCCGTCGATCATCACGTGGCGGATCTTCGGGTTGATCACCGCCATCAGGTTCAGCGACTGCACGACTTCCGGGCAGTTCTGGCAAGACAGCGAGATATAGGTTTCGAACAGGTATTCGCCGTCGAGATTGCGGATCTGCTCCAGCACGTCGGCGTCGGCCTTCGGCGGATGGCCGCCAACCTGCAGCAGCGCCAGCACCAGCGAGGTGAATTCATGGCCCATCGGGATGCCGGCGAAACGGATGCCCATGTCGCTGCCGGTGCGGTTGAGCGCGAACGAGGGTGCACGCTCGCCGTCGCCGCGGCGCTCGGTCAGCGTGATGCGGGGCGACAGTTCCGCTATCTCCTTGAGCAGCTCCTGCATTTCGCGCGACTTGTCGCTGTCGTCCAGCGACGCGGTGATGTCGATCGGCTGCGTGACTTTTTCGAGATATGCCTTCAGTTGATTTTTCAGATTGGTGTCCAGCATCTTGGCCTCTCAGGGTGTTTGTACTTTGTATGTACGTTACGTAGGTACTTTGTGAGTACGTAGATTTTTTCGGGTGCAGTCCCACCGCCGGATCAGCCTGGGGCTTTCCGGATCAATCAGGCTGATCGGGGAGTGGTACTGCCGCGGGGCGCGGTGCTCTGCGCCCCGGAAGAAGCTGCGCCGGTTCGACGCAGCCGGTGACAATTTAGATCTTGCCGACGAGGTCGAGCGACGGTGCCAGCGTTTCTGCGCCCGGTGTCCACTTGGCGGGGCAGACTTCGCCCGGGTGGGATGCAACGTACTGGGCTGCCTGAACCTTGCGCAGCAGTTCCTTGGCGTCGCGGCCGATGCCGTTGTCATGGATTTCGCACAGCTTGATCTGGCCTTCCGGATTGATGACGAAAGTGCCGCGCAGTGCCAGGCCTTCTTCCTCGATCATGACGTCGAAGTTGCGGGTGATGGCGCCGGTCGGGTCGCCGATCAGCGGATAGCGGATCTTGGCGATGGTTTCCGAAGTGTCGTGCCATGCCTTGTGGGTGAAGTGGGTGTCGGTGGACACGCCGTAAACTTCCACGCCCAGGGACTTGAAGGTGTCATAGTTGTCGGCCAGGTCGCCGAGTTCGGTCGGGCAGACGAAAGTGAAGTCGGCCGGATAGAACACCACCACGGACCATTTGCCCTTCAGATCTGCATCGGAAACCGGTACGAACTTGCCATTGTGGTAAGCAGTCGCGTTGAACGGTTTGACTTGTGTATTGATCAGAGACATGGTTTTTCTCTCTTGGTTGAAGAAGTTAAGGTAGCTGTATGATAGCCGGAATCAATCACGGCGTGAAATTAATAGTCTGAATCAGACTGATAGGCAAGCTATATTGCCAAATTGGCTCGCCATGGTACCACTTGCCTAATCGGGCCGCCGGCAGCCATGCCTGGCCGCGGTGTGCATTTAGTCCATGTTTGGCGGAGCGAATTCCCTGCCCGACGATGGCTTTTTCAACACTTGGCCGGACATTGCCTTTCGGATGTTGCAACCGGTTCGTTCAGAACAATATGGAGGCAACACGTGCCGCTGCAAGATCCCAGGCCGCCTGCCCCACGGTCTTGAACACCGGCACGCTCCCTTCTGTCGCGTCCTTGCGTTCCAGATTGCCGGCAATAGGCGTTACCCGATTCCAGTCAATGCCTGCCTGCAGCAGGTCGCCCGCCTCGTGCCGCGCGCCGTCGATGTCATCGACGACGATGCGGCGCCGGTGCAGCAGCTCCGGCGGGAATTCGGCCATGTCGGGCTTGAACGCGCCGACGCCGACCGCCAGCACATCCGGCGGCAGATCGGCCGGAATCACCGGGCTGCGGGAGGTGGTCAGGGCAATCACCAGGCCGGCTTGCTCGGCCGCCGGCAACACTGCGGCCATGTCGATCGGCAACGCGCTGATGCCGGGCAGTCGGCCGCTCAGGCGCTTGCAGAATTCCGACGTACGCTCCTGGTTGCGCCCGGCTACCCGGAAATCCCGGATGCCGAAGTAATCGGACAAGGCTTCAATATGCGCCTCGGCCTGGATGCCGCTGCCGATGATGACGGCCGACGCCGGTTTGCGCGGCGCCAGCGTCTCGATTCCAAGCAATGTCACGGCGGCGGTACGGCGGGCGGTAACGGTGGGGCCATGCAGCAAGGCGCGCCTGAGGCCGGTCGCGGTATCGAACACGATCACCTCGCCCTGTATTGCCGGCAGTCCATGCGCGCCGTTGCGGGCATGAACGGTGATCAGCTTGGTCACGCCGAGATCGCTGCCAATGGCAGGCATGCTGAGCAGCACGCTGTCGCCGTCGATCGGCACCACCTGCCGCTCCGGCGCGCGGATCAGGCCGGCGGCCAGCTCGCGGGCGGCGCGGGCGACGGCGGGAACAAGTTGCGCATAAGGCAAGGCCTGCGCGGTCCGGGTTGCATCGAATATCTTCATGGTGTCTACCGTATCTATCGCAGGAAAAAACCGGCGGGAAAAGGATCATCTTCTTCGAGCACCCACTGGTTGATGCCCATGATGTGTGCCGACCCCGACACTTCGGTATGCAACGCATCGAGCTCGCCGACTTTCAGCGTATCCACGACGCGCACCGTGAAGCTGCTGCCGACGATGCTGCCGTTGACATAGGGCTGGTTCAGCGCCAGCCTGCCGCGCAGGAACAGCTGGGCGGCGCGTCCCGAGGTGCCGGTGCCGGTCGGCGAGCGGTCGACTTCGCGGTCGGCGAAGATGCAGACATTCGACTGGTCGACGCCCGCGCGGTTGGGTTCGCCATCGATGATGGTGCCGTAAAGTTCATTCAGGCCCGGGTTGAGCGGATGGACGATGTCGACGGCGGCCTTGACCGCCGCCTTGCTTTCCGCGCCGAGCTGGATCAGTGAACGCACCTGCTCGGGCACGATGCGCAATCCGGTCTGCGCGGCATTGATGTAGTAATAGAAAGCGCCGCCGAACACGATGTCGCCAGTCAGCCTGCCGAAGGATGGCGTGTCCACTTCGACATCGCGCCGATAGATGAAGGAAGGCACGTTCCTGAAGGTGACCTTGCCGGCGCGCCTGCCGTCCCATTCCACGAAGGCTTCGATGAAGCCGGCCGGCGCATCGAAGCCGATGCGGGTCAGCGGCGCCTGCCTTTCCACATAGCCCATCTCGACCAGCACCTTGCCGAGCGCGATGATGCCGTGCCCGCACATGTCGCTGTAGCCTTCGTTGTGAATGAAGATCACGCCGAAGTCTGCCCCCGCGCTGACCGGCGGCAGCAGGTAGGCGCCGTACATGTCGGCGTGCCCGCGCGGCTCGTTCATCAGGAACTGGCGCAGGTCGTCGCGCTGCGCCTTGAGCCAGGCGCGCTTTTCGAGAATGGTAGTGCCGGGCACCGGCGGCATCGGCGTGGTCAGGATGCGCAGCGGCTCTCCGCCGGTGTGCGCGTCGATGGTCTGGATGGTCTTGGTAAAGCTCAGCATCGGATTGTTTGGTCTTCCATGACGAACGATTTGAAGTGAATCTGGATCCACCCGCCACGCTGGCGTGGATGGTGAAAGCACGAGCCAGCCGCCGATCGTCCTGCAGGCCAGCTGGCAAGGGAGCTTGATCATAACGCAAGCCGCAGCAACGGACAGCGGACCGCATTTTCATTCTTGCAAGATTTAACCGGGGAACCAGGAAGGAACGGGTTTTGCTCCACAAGCGGATACGGACGATACGCTTTCCAATGATCCATGGCGCGTATCTGCCGCTGCGACACCATCAGGTAGAGAGACAAGGATGATTCGCACCCGCAATCGGCCGAAGACCGTAATCAGCGAGCACAATTCGACGGTTTCAACGGCAATGTGCGGTGTATGATCTATTTCGCATGCGTATTAATGAGAAACGTCTGCATCCGGCAGCGGATTGTGTAACAGCAAGACTGCTCCAAATTGGCACAGCGTCACAATTTGGAACAACGGGTAAGCAGACACCAGCGCATGCGATCCTGCGAAGGAGACAACGGTGGAATACAAAAATGCGGAAATGCCGATGGCGGCCGGCGATATCGTTGCGCACCCCGGACACGGTGCGCGACCGGCGCGTCGCGTCGGGGGCACAGCAGCGGGAATTGGCATGCTTCCTGCTGAAGACCACGGCATCATGGTAGAAAAATCACACGAGCGTTCCGCTGCGTACGGACTAAGCACGGTAGACAAGCCCGACTTCAATCCACTGAACAAATCCGATCTGTCGGTCGTGATCGAGCAGAACCAGGCATTGCATACCTATGCGCTGCCGGTCATGGAAACGCTGTACGAGCAGATCGTCAATACCCATAACATGGTGATCCTGACCGATGCGCAGGGCGTCATCATGCACACGCTGGGCGACGACGACTTTCTGGAAAAGGCCAACCGCGTCGCGCTGACGCCGGGCGTGGCCTGGTCGGAACAGCGGCGCGGCACCAATGCGATCGGCACCGCGATCGCCGAAGGCGTGCCGACGCTGGTCAATGCCGATGAACATTACCTGCGCGCCAATCACATCCTCACCTGTTCGGCCGCGCCCATCTTCGATCCGCGCGGCGCCGTGATCGGCGTGCTCGATGTCACCGGCGACTGCAATACCTTTCATCGCCACACGATGGCGCTGGTGCGCATGTCCGCGCAGATGATCGAGAACCAGCTGTTCGCCGCCGCCTACCAGGACGGCATCACGCTGCATTTCCACAGCCGTCCGGAATTCATCGGCACGCTGATGGAGGGCATCGCTTCCTTCACGCCGGGAGGCCGCTTCATTTCCGCCAACCGCAGCGCCATGTTCCAGCTTGGCCTGTCGCCGCAGGCGCTTAGCGTGCATACGCTCAATTCCCTGTTCGGCCTCGGCGTCTCGGCGCTGTTCGACCATTACCGGACCGCCGCGCCCGGCCTGCTCAACATGTGCCTGCCGAGCGGCGTGCGCGTCTATGCGCGCGCATCGGTCAGACTGAGCAACAGCATGATCCACGGCGCCGATCATGTTCCTTCCATGCCGCCCGCAGGAGCGGTTCCTGCCGATAGGAACGCGCCGGCGGGACAGCAGACCGCGATCGACGGCGATGCATCGCACAGGCTCTCCAGCCTGCGTTATCTCAACACCGGCGATCCGCAGGTCGCCGCCATCATCACCAAGCTCAACAAGGTGAACGGACGGGACATACCCATCCTGATCACCGGCGAGACAGGCACCGGCAAGGAGCTGCTGGCGCAGGCGGTGCACAATGATTCGCCGCGTGCGCACGGGCCTTTCGTCGCGGTCAACTGCGCATCGATTCCCGAGACCCTGATCGAATCCGAACTGTTCGGCTACGAAGACGGCGCCTTCACCGGCGCGCGCAAGAAGGGCAGCACCGGCCGCATCCTGCAGGCCAACGGCGGCACGCTGTTCCTCGACGAGATCGGCGACATGCCATTGAACCTGCAGGCAAGGCTGCTGCGGGTGCTGCAGGAACGCATGGTGACGCCGCTGGGCAGCGCCAAGTCGATCCCGGTCAATGTCTCGCTGATCTGCGCGACCCACCGCAACTTGCGCGAAATGATTGCCAGGGGCGAATTCCGCGAAGACCTCTACTACCGGCTCAACGGCCTGGTGGTCAAGCTGCCGCCGCTGCGCGAGCGCACCGATTTCGAAATCGTGGTCAACAAGCTGCTCGCGGCCGAAGGCAACGGACAGCGTTTTTCAGTGGCGCCGGAGGTGATGCAGCTGTTCAAGCAGCACAACTGGCCGGGCAACTTCCGCCAGCTGACCAATCTGCTGCGCACCGCCATGGTAATGACCGCCGACGACGGCGAGATCCGCGCGGAGCACCTGCCCGACGATTTCCTCGACGATGTGCAAAGCATGCAAAAGGAAGGCAACGTGCAGCCGGCCATCGCTGCCACCGCCGGTCCGGCGCCGGGTCATGCAACGCTGGAGGACGTGGAACTGTCGGTGATCCAGAAGGCATTGCAGGCGCACGGCGGGAATGTTTCCGCGACCGCGCGGGCATTGGGAATTTCGCGCAATACGATTTATCGGAAGATCTGTTGAGGGAGGCGGGACTGGCTTGATGCTCGTTGGAGCAATCCAACCCATCCTCCTCACCTTTCTCCTTAAAGCAGAGAAGTTTCTTCTATGCTTGAGACCGCGTCCACGTCGCCGCTTGCAGGCGGCTCCGACTCCGCAGGCGCAACGCTTGCGTTGCGAAACCCCTGCTGCGTCCACCTCGCCGCTCGTAGGCGGTTCTGACTTCGCAGCCGCAACGCAGGCATTGCGAAACCCCTGCTGCGTTCACCCTTACTTCAACGACATGCGCTGCAGGATCGTCCTGCCCGACGTGGCCAGGTGATACGCCACCGCCAGCAGATGCAGCACGATCAGCGCGCAGAGCAGCCACGCCACCACCGAATGCGCCTGCCGGAAGAAGGACTGCAGCACAGGGCTTTCCCATCCCAGTCGGGGCAGCGCATAGCCGAAGAACTTCACCGGATATTTGCCGAAACTCGATCCCGCAAAACCAAACAGCGGCATCAGCAGCATGCAGAGGTAGAGCAATCGATGCGAGATGCGCGACGCCTTTTCCTGCATGGCCGAACGATGCAGCGCCCTCGATGGCGGCGGCGGATTGCGCCAGCGCCAGGCGAGGCGCACCGTGATCAGCATCAGTGCAATCAACCCGAAAGACTTGTGCAGGTTATAGAAATAGGCCACTTCCGGCGTGCGCTTGGGCAGCTCCACCATGTACAGGCCGACGGCGAACTGGCCGATGAGCAGTACCGCCATCAGCCAGTGCAGGACGGCCGCAGGCCGCGTATAACGCTCGCAAGGCTCGCCTGGAGCAACGGCGGAGGGAGCGCTGCATGCCGCATCCATCGGTTCGCTTATTGAATGACTACGCCCCATGGCAGCTCTCCCACGCTGATTTCCCTGGTCACCTGGCGGCTGGCGGTGTCGATCACCGACACCGAGCCCGAACGGCCATTGGCCACGTACAGCTTCCTGCCATCCGGCGTGATGGCCATGTTCCAGGGGCGCTTGCCGACGGGGATGGTGGCGCTGATCTTGTTTTCCGCGACATCGATGACACTGACCGTGCCGTCCCTGCCGTTGGATATGTAGACGGTCTTGCCGTCGGGGTGCACGGTCACGCCATTGGAGAAATTGCCGGCCGGGATGCGCGCCAGTACCTTCTGCGTGGCGGTGTCGATCGCATACACGGTGTTGGCGATTTCCGCCGCCACGTAGGCGCGGCTGCCGTCAGGCAGGAAACCGATGCCGCGCGGCCGGTCGCCGACCTTGATCGCATTCACCTGCGCGCGCTTTTCCACATCGACGATGTCGACCATGTCGGCATCCTCGGCGCTTACGTACAGCCACTTGCCGTCAGGGCTGAAATGCGCATGCTCGGGATTCTTGCCCTTGGTGGCCACGCTGAATACCGCCTTGCGGGTTTCCGGCGAGACGAAATTGATGCTGTTGCTGACCTCGCTCGCCACCACCACCCAGTCGCCCTTGGGCGAGATGCCGACGCCTTCCGGCGATTCCTGCAGCTTGATGCGTTCAGCCACTTCCCGCTTTTCGAGATTGATGACGATGAGCGAATTGCTGCTCTGATCGCTGACATACAAGACCTTGCCGCCGTTGCCGATCGCCAGGCCGCGCGGCTTGCCGCCGGTCTTGATGGTGCCGACCACGGCATCGGTCGCCGCATCGATCACCGATACCGTGCCCGACTTTTCGTTTGGCACATAGGCGAACGGCGCAGCCAGCGCCAGCCCGGCATCCATCATTGGTGCAAGAACCGCGACCGCGAGTGTCAGGGTTCCTCTTGCAAGCAGCTTCATGGTCTCTCTCCTCGTATTTTTAGTGGATGGCCGGCGATATGCTCCAAGCGTCAGAGCGAAGCCCACAGGCCGACAAAGAAGCGCCGTCCGGGCGCCGGCTCGAAAAAGCGCCGGTTGCCGTCATTGACGATGACCGAACCGGCATAGTCGCGGTCGAACACATTGTCTATGCGGCCGAACAATGTCCAGGTCGTTGCCCCGGCACGGAAATCCTGTGCCGCGCGCAGATTGAAGACCGCATAGCCGGGCGCCGTATCGCTGTTGATGTCGTCGACATGGGTCTTGCCCTCGGCCCGCATTTCCAGCGCGGTGCTCAGCCCCTGCAGCGGCCGATATTCGACCTGGGCGAACAGGCTGTGCATCGGCGCGCCCGGCAGCCGGTTGCCGGCGGCGACCGTGCCGCCTCCGCTGGTGAAGCTCTGCTTGAAGCGCGCATCGAGCAGCGTGTATGCAAGCTGCGTGCCGAAGCGGCCCATGTCATTGCGCCAGCTCGCTTCGATGCCGCGCCGCTCGACGCTGTCGATGTTCTGGAAAATCGAGCGGCCGTTCTCGGTGGTGCGCGGCACGATTTCATCCCGGCTGCGCGCGGTGAAGACCGCCAGGTCCACGCTCTGCCCGCCGGAGCGCCATTTCATGCCGACCTCTCCCTGCCGGCTCTTCGACGGCTGCAGCGAAAGATTGGGGCCGGTGGCGCCGGCGCGATAGGCGGACTCGGCCAATGTCGGCGTCTCGAAGCCGCGGCCGATATTGCCGTAGAAGTTCAGCTTGTCATTCGCATACCAGACCAGGCCGAGCACCGGACTGGTGTTGCGGTATTCGACGCTGCCGCTGTCATTGGGGCTGGCGGCGGTGACATAGCGGTCATCCACCGACAGCCGCACGCGGCTGGAGCGCAGGCCGGCGGTGGCCTTCCACTGCTCGGCGAAGGTCCAGTCCACCTGGCCGAAGACATCGACATTGTTGGCATTGTCGAGTTCGTCGCGGCGCAATGCGCCGGGCGTGCCGTTGTTGTTGACGAAGCCGCGCCGGGTCTGGTCGAGGTCGTCGGCTTCGATGCCGACCGTCCAGTTGAGCGGCATGCCGCCGGCCTGGGTCGCATGTGTCCAGCTGATGCCGGCGCCGCGGTAGTGGTTGTCGAGGTCCACCACGCCGCCCGAGGAGTTGGCGGCGGCGCCGGAGAACGACAGCGTCTGGAACACTTCGCGGGTGCCGGCGTACAGGCGGGCATTGAGGGTGTTGCTGCGGTCGAACTTGTGCTCGACCAGCAAGCCGGCCTGCTGCTGCTCGATGGTCTTGCGGGTGTCGAAGCTCAGCGCGACCGGCGCGACCTGGCGCGGGTTCTGCTCGAACTGCGCGCGCGTCAGGCCGAGCGGGTCCTGCGCCAGCGGCTGGTCGAAGATGTTGACGATGCCGGTCACCTTGGTGGATGACGAGGGCCGCCACAGCACCTTGGCATTGACCTGGGTGCGTTCGGCGGCGCTGTGGTCGCGGTAGCCATCCGTTTCATAGCGCGAGACATCGATCAGGCCGCCGAGCGATTCGCCGCCGCCGGCCAGTGTGAATCCGAGCTGGCGCTGGCCGTCGCTGCCGGCGCCGACGGAAGCGCTGGCGTAGGGTTTCTGCGGCGCCAGCGGCGGCTCGGCGGTGAACACCTGCACCACGCCGCCGGCGGCATTGCCGTAAAGCTGGGCGACCGGGCCGCGCAGGATCTCGATGCGGCGCGCCGAGGTCAGGGTGGCAGTAGCTGCCTGGCCCTGGCCGTCGGGCATGGTGGCGGGGATGCCGTCGATGAGAATGCGCACGCCGCGCACGCCGAAAGTCGAGCGGGTGCCGAAACCGCGCACCGACAGCTGCAGGTCCTGCGCATAGTTTTGCCGTTCGCGGATCTGGATGCCCGGCACCGTGCCGAGCAGTTCGGAGAGATTGACCAGCGGAGAAGCGGCGCGCAGCGGATCGACCTGCACCGCGTCGATGGATGCTGCGGCGTCGAAGCGCTTCTGCTCGCTGCGGCTGGCGGAGACCACGACTTCGCCGAGTTGCTGTTCCTGCTGCCCCTGCTGTCCCTGATTGAGCTGCTGGGCCGCGGCTTCGGTTGCGGCGATGAGGAGCAGCACACCGGCCGATATCGCCGTCAGCATGCGCTTGTTAGGATTGGATGTGTCCATGATGTCTCGTGATTTCGAAGTTGTAGTTATCGTGACCGCCGCTGACTTCCTGTCAGCAAGTTGCATGCCACTGGAAATGTGCAGAGGTGATTTTATTGAGTGTGAGAGATGTGCGGGGTGACAGCGAATGCTTTCCATAGTGAGCAAGACAGGGAATGCTACACGAACACCGCTCTGTTTCATTTAGGGACACCGCTGTGGCAATCTGGCGCAGGTTCTGCGCCGAGCTGATGGCATTCGCGGCGCCGGACCTTGGCTGCCGCTGCACGGGAACAGCGAGCCGGAATTCAAGCAGGCTTCCCTATCGCAATATTTTGAATATATACATCAGACATAGGTCCCAGGCTTAAGGAACGCCGCTGCATTCAATAATAAAGCGACAAGCCGGATTCAGCATGCCCGCCGAGTGCGAAGCATCATGGCGATAGCGGCATCCTGTACCAAAGACGATGAGCAGCCATTCCTTAAGAGATTTTGTTCAAGGCCTGTATCGCAACATACTCCTTCATGAAGGAATAAGTGAAGGGATTGCCTGTGGAGCGAACTGGCCGGCAGGGCTTGAGTTCGATTGACATGACAAGGATCTTCATCGCCTCATCCGAAGCCTGATCCGACATCATTCCATGCAGGGAGACCCCGTCTAAAGACATCCATCGATCTCATCGGGCATGTGTTGACAGGGAATTGGCATAAGCGGCACCCGGGCGGCACGGCTTTGCGCCATGTGCCGGATATAGGAAGCACAACAGGCTCGCACAAGCCCCGCGCGAAAGCAGTGCGCGAAAGCAGTGCGCGCAAACAAAAAAACCGGTGGCAAGCGCCACCGGCAAAATGCAATCGTCAGAATAATGTGCCGGCGGACAGTCCGGCGTCTGAGCGAAAGCGGAGACAACGACCCTTAAGCGCTCATTAAATCGACGACAGCTTGAATACCCAGACCGAGCCGCCCTGCTCCAGGAAGTTCACACGCTTGGCGACCTCGCCGCCCCACAGCGGCACCGCGCCGCCCCAGCCGGACACTACCGCCACATACTGCGTATTGCCTTCCTGCCAGGTGATCGGCGGCGCGACCACGCCGGAACCGGTCTGGAACTTCCACAGCTCCTTGCCCGTCTTCGCGTCGAGCGCTTTCAGGAAGCCTTCCGGCGTGCCGTAGAACACCAGGTCGCCGGCGGTGGTCATCACGCCGCCCCACAGCGGCGCATTGTTCTTCGCTTCCCAGACGATCTTGCCGGTCTTCGGATCGATGGCGCGCAGCGCGCCGATGTATTCCTCGCTGAGCGGCTTGATGGTGAAGCCGGCGCCGAGGAAGGCCGCGCCCTTCTTGTAGCTGATCGGCTCGTTCCAGATATCCATGCCCCATTCATTGGCGGGCACATAGAAGTAGTTGGTCTTCGGGCTGTAAGCCATCGGCTGCTGGTTCTTGCCGCCGAGGAAGGACGGCGCGGAAAATACCGTCTCGCCCTTCTTGCTGTCGGCGCCCTTGGTCGGATCGCCCGGACGGCCGTTCGGCGTGAAGTTCGGACGGCCGGTCTTGAGGTCGATGCCGGTGGCCCAGGTGATCTTCTTCACGAACGGAAAGGCGTTTTCCAGCTTGCCGTTCTTGGCATCGATCACATAGAAGAAGCCGTTGCGGTCGGCCTTGCCGCCGAGTCGCTTGCCGCCCATGTCGAAGGTGATGAATTCATTGACGCCGTCGAAATCCCAGCCGTCGTGGGGCGTGGTCTGGTAATGCCACTTGATCTGGCCGGTGGCGACATCGATGGCCACCGTGGCCGCCGAATACAGGTTGTCGCCGGGGCGCAGGTGGCTGTTCCAGGGCGCCGGATTGCCGGTGCCGAAATACGCCAGGCCGGTAGTCGGATCATAGGTGCCGCCCAGCCAGGTGGCCGCGCCGCCGGTCTTCCAGAGTTCGCCGGGCCAGGTCTTGTTGGTGGTGCCGGAAATGCCGTTGTCGATCTGCTTGCCGTCCTTGTCGTACTTGTAGCCCATGTGGCCTTCGACGGTCGGGCGCATCCAGACCAGCTGACCGGTGCGCGGATCGCGCGCCTCGACGCGGCCGACGATGCCGAACTCGCCGCCCGACACGCCGGTCAGCAGCAAGCCCTTTGCGATCAGCGGGGCGGCGGTGTTGGAATAGCCGGCGGCATAATCATCCACCTTTTCCTTCCACACCACGTCGCCGGTTTTCTGGTCGAGTGCCACCAGCTGCGCATCCAGCGTGCTGAAGATGACCAGGTTTTCAAATAGCGCCGCGCCGCGGTTGACCACATCGCAGCAAGGCATGATGCCGTCGGGCAGGCGATGCTCGTATTTCCAGAGCTTCTCGCCGGTCTTGGCGTCGAGCGCATAGATTCGGGAATAGGATGCGGTGACGAACATCTTGCCGTCATGGATCAGCGGCTGCGATTCCTGGCCGCGCTGCTTTTCGCCGCCGAAGGAAAACGACCATGCCGGCACCAGCTTCGACACGGTCCTGGTATTGATCTGCGACAGCGTCGAGTAACGCTGTCCCTGCGGACCCATGCCCCAGGACAGCACGTCCTTGGTCGACTTGGCATCGGCTTCGATCATCGCGTCGGTGACGCCGGCGGCATGCGCGCCGAAAGAGCCGGCGGCGAGCATGGCAGCTGCGGCTATGGCGCCTGCGAGCGGCAGCCTTCTCAGATTGGTTTTCATGTACTCCTCCTGTTATTTTGAAATGTCATCCTGCGGACATCCTCATGCCCTCACGCCCTGATGTCGGGCGCGGCCTGCCGTACGCATTCGCGGGCCGCCTGGCGCGCCAGCTTGTCGCACTCTTCGTCGGTGAACAGCCGCGAACGGGTGAAGAACCGTTTTCCCGTGCCGTTCTCCAGCGAGAACATGCCGCCCATGCCATCGACCACATCGATGATCAGCTGCGTGTGCTGCCAATATTCGAACTGGTCGCGGCCGATGTAAAACGGCGCTCCGTGCAAGGTGCCGAGCAGGACATCGGTCTGGCTGATGTTGAAGTCCCCCGCGGCATAGCACATCGGCGAGCTGCCGTCGCAGCATCCGCCGGACTGAAAAAACATCAGCGGCCCGTAACGCCTGGTCAGGGTGTCGATCAGTTGCGTCGCGGTCTCGGTGGCGACCACTCTTGGCGGTGCTGAATAGGCCATGTCTTATCCTGTTTCGCTGTCTTGAATTGCCCGCCGCGGCAATGTATGCAACGTGCGCAATGTGCGGCGAATGTACCGCCGGCGGGCCGGATACTTCCTGGCGCGGATCAGAAAAAGCCGAGCGCCTTCGGGCTGTAGCTCACCAGCAGGTTCTTGGTCTGCTGGTAATGCTCGAGCATCATCTTGTGGTTTTCGCGGCCGATGCCCGACTGCTTGTAACCGCCGAACGCGGCATGCGCCGGATACAGGTGGTAGCAATTGGTCCACACGCGGCCCGCCTCGATGCCGCGGCCCATGCGGAAGGCGCGGCTGCCGTCGCGCGTCCACACGCCTGCGCCGAGGCCGTACAGCGTGTCGTTGGCGATGGACAGAGCTTCTTCCTCATCCTTGAAGGTGGTGACCGATACCACCGGTCCGAAGATCTCTTCCTGGAAGATGCGCATCTTGTTATGGCCGCGGAACACGGTCGGCTTGACGTAGTAGCCGCCGGCGAGATCGCCGTCCTGCGTCTTGCGCTCGCCGCCGGTCAGCACCTGCGCGCCTTCCTGCTTGCCGATGTCGATATACGACATGATCTTTTCCAGCTGCTCCTGCGAGGCCTGGGCACCGATCATGGTGGCCGAATCGAGCGGGTTGCCCTGCTTGATCTTCTCCACGCGGGCAATGGCGCGTTCGATGAAGCGGTCGTAGATCGATTCCTGCACCAGCACGCGCGACGGGCAGGTGCAGACCTCGCCCTGGTTCAGCGCGAACATCGCGAAGCCTTCCAGCGCCTTGTCGAAGAAATCGTCGTCCCTGTCCATCACATCGGCGAAGAACACGTTGGGCGACTTGCCGCCCAGTTCCAGCGTCACCGGAATGAGGTTCTGCGATGCGTATTGCATGATCAGGCGGCCGGTGCCGGTCTCGCCGGTGAAGGCGATCTTGGCGATGCGCTTGCTGGTGGCCAGCGGCTTGCCGGCTTCCAGGCCGAAGCCGTTGACGATGTTGACCACGCCCGGCGGCAACAGGTCCTGGATCAGTTCCAGCAGCACCATGATGGAGGCCGGTGTCTGCTCCGCAGGTTTCATAACCACGCAGTTGCCGGCGGCCAGCGCGGGCGCAAGCTTCCATACCGCCATCAGGATCGGGAAGTTCCAGGGGATGATCTGGCCGACCACGCCGAGCGGCTCATGGAAATGATACGCATAGGTCTCGGCATCGATGGTGGCAACGCTTCCCTCTTGCGCGCGCACCGCGCCGGCGAAGTAGCGGAAGTGATCGATGGCCAGCGGAATGTCGGCGGCCGTGGTTTCGCGGATGGGCTTGCCGTTGTCGATGGTCTCGGCGGTGGCCAGCAGTTCCAGATTCGCTTCCATGCGGTCGGCGATCTTGTTGAGGATGATGGCGCGCGCGGCGGGCGAGGTCTTGCCCCATTCCTTTTTCGCGGCATGGGCGGCGTCGAGAGCAAGCTCGATGTCTTCCGATGTCGAGCGCGCCACTTCGCAGAAGGTCTTGCCGATGACGGGACTGACGTTCTCGAAGTACTGACCCTTGACCGGCGGGACGAATTTGCCGCCGATGAAATTGTCGTAGCGCTGCTTGAACGGGTTCTTGATGCCGAGTTTGCTGATGTCTGCCAGATTCATGTCGTCCTCCGAATGGCGTATGTGGGAAGTGTGTGATCCAGGGGTTGCCGGGATGAACTGGTATTGGCAATTGGCGTGCCATGCGGAGGAGTTCAGCGGAAGAACAGCGAGGGCGCCTGATTTCGCGGGCTTTTACAGGGTTGTTGCCGACTCATGAGAGCCGGGAGCAATGCCCTGCGCCGGTGGAAGTGTTCTGTTTTCGAACAGCGGGAAGAGAGGTGTCTCAAACTGCAACAGCGGGGGGACCGGCGGCAGCAATGGGCGGATGGTTTCCCGCCGCGCCCTGGCGGGGCGAGTCAGCAATCTGCTGGTTCAGTGCGGGCGTGAATCGAGCCGCTGCCTTGGCCGCATTGTTGACGCGGCAGCGGTGCAATGCGCGCTCCGCGTTCGACGCGCACATCTTCCGCCCGCAGCACCAAGAATCGGCATGACGGCCATGTGAGCGGAATGCGGCGCGGCTGCCTGTTGCATGGAGGTGCGCCGCGCCGCGTGCCCGACACCGGTTGACAGGTGTCGGGTACAGGCGAGACCGGATTCAGGTCACGCCCTGCGCCAGCATGGCATCCGCCACCTTCACGAAACCGGCAATGTTGGCGCCATCGACATAGCTCAGGTTGCCGTCGGCACGCCGGCCGTAGTGCAGGCAGGCCGCGTGGATGCCTTGCATGATCTGCAGCAGGCGGGCATCCACTTCCTCGCGCGGCCATGACATGCGTTCCGCGTTCTGGCTCATCTCCAGGCCGGAGGTGGCGACGCCGCCGGCATTGCTGGCCTTGCCGGGCGCATACAGCACGCCGGCCGCCTCGAATGCCTTTGCGGCCTCGATCGTCGATGGCATGTTGGCGCCTTCGGCCACGCAGGCCACGCCGTTCTTGATCAGGGTGGCGGCGTCGTTGGCATCCAGCTCGTTCTGGGTCGCGCATGGCAATGCCACGTCCACCGGAACATGCCATGGACGCACATCGGCTTCGAAGCGGGCGCCGATGCGCTGGGCATAGTCGCTGACGCGGCCATAATGATGGTTTTTCACGTCCATCAGGATGGCGAGCTTTTCCGGGGTGAAGCCGTCCATGTCGATCACCGTGCCGCTCGAATCCGATACCGTCACCACCCTGGCGCCGAGCGCCATGGCCTTTTCCACCGCATACTGGGCCACGTTGCCGGAGCCGGAAACGCTGACGCGCAGGCCGTCGAACGAGCGCCCGCGCGTCTTGAGCATCTCCTGCGCGAAATAGACGGTCCCGTATCCGGTGGCTTCGGGACGGATCAGCGACCCGCCGTAGCTCAGGCCCTTGCCGGTGAGTACGCAATCGGCCCGGTTGGTCAGCTTCTTCATCATGCCGTTCATGTAACCGACCTCGCGCCCGCCCACGCCGATGTCGCCGGCTGGTACATCGGTATCGGCGCCCACATGGCGGAACAGTTCGCTCGCGAAGGCCTGGCAGAAGCGCATGACCTCGGTGCCGCTCTTGCCCTTGGGATCGAAGTCCGATCCGCCCTTGCCGCCGCCCATGGGCAGCGTGGTCAGCGCGTTCTTGAAGGTTTGCTCGAAAGCCAGGAATTTCAGCACCGAAAGATTGACCGAGGGATGGAAGCGCAAGCCGCCCTTGTAGGGGCCGATCGCCATGCTGTGCTGGATGCGATACCCGCGGTTGACATGCACCTGGCCACGATCATCTATCCAGGAGACGCGGAACATCACTATCCGCTCGGGCTCCACCAAGCGGTCGAGCAAGCCATGTTCCGCATATTTCGGATGGTCTGCGATGTAAGGCCAGAGGCTTTCCATCACTTCGGTGACGGCCTGCAGGAATTCAGGCTGACCGGGATTGCGGTCGGCAACATGTTGCACGAACTGATGTACGGACGTGTACTTCATATGTGGAGTCCTAGAAAGAGAGGATGAAGGAAGAAGACGAAGTGTTTTTTTGAATAAGCATTCTGGCATCGATAGCGCACCAAAATGGATCGCTGCTTTTTCACAAGGTTCCGCGTAATTGGTGCCTGGATGGTTTGTACACAGCAAGGCGTCCCTTCCCGCCATAACCCGGCCGCTCGCGGGAATGCGCAAGCATCAAGCGGGGGCGATTTCGCACATCTCCCGCTCACCGTCGTGGCACTTCATGCCGGCACGTTCCGTCGCGACGCGCGGCGCCATTGTCATTGCCATTGCCATTGCATCAAGAAGGAAACCGGATGCAGCATGTCGATGGTCAAACCGGGCTTCAAGATCCGGGCTGCATTCACACATCCGAAGAGGCAAAGCACCGAACCTCTTTCTCTGTTCAAATAGCCGATGGAAAATAGCGCGCAAGCAAAACCAAGTTCATCAAAGGAAACTGACTCATGGCAAAGAAGGAGATCATTGCACTCGACGGCGACGGCGTTCTGCTGGACTACCATACCGCTTACCGTTTCGCCTGGGAACGCGCCTTCGGCGTGCTGCCGGACATCGTCGACCCGAAGGCTTACTGGGCAATGGACCGCTACGCGGTACGTCGCCTGGAAGGCGGAGAGCGGGAGCGCTTCCGCCAGTGCTTCGACCATGTGCACTGGTCGTCGCTGCCGGCCTTGCCCGGCACCGTCGAGGCATGCCACCGATTGCACGACGCCGGATACGAACTGGTCTGCGTCACGGCCATCGGGCTGGAATTCCAGGAAGCCCGGCTGGCGAACCTGCGCACCGCCGGTTTTCCCATCGAACGCGTCATCGCCACTCCCATGGCCCTCTACGGCGACAGCCCGAAGGTTGCGGCGCTCACGGAGCTCAAGCCGGTTGCCTTCGTCGATGATTACCTGCCTTACTTCGCCGGCATTCCCCGGCAAGTGCATGCCGCGCTCATCCTGCGGGAGCCCAATGGCAGCCCGAATGTCGGACCGGATTTGCAGAGCATCGATTCGCGGCACGAGGATCTTCCCGCCTTTGCCGACTGGTGGCTCGAAACGAGCCGCGTCAGGGCGCAAGGCACGTAGAGCGGCTTGCCCCTGCCTTCGGGCGTGCACGGGCACCGACCTACGCCGGGCGCCGCAGGAACGCGCCCGGCCTGACAAGCCAATTCCGCTCTCCCATCACACCCGGATCATGCATGACTCCCAATGCATGATCCGGAAGCTCGCGCCCGTTCATTCCATCCCGGCCGCGATGCCATTGCCTCTATCCATTGCGGCTATCCGTTCCGCCATCACTTGTATTTCCACATCGCAATGTCCCGAGCTGTCTTTTTTATAGCAATTCCATGCAGCATTCACTTGTACGCTTCACCGGCGCAACTGGTGTTTCCTTTGCGCTGACCGCCTTGCCGGCAAGCTGCGGCAGTGGGGCCGCTGGCGGGGCCGGTACCGGCGCCGCCAGCGGCACGAATGTGGAGTCCGCCCCCAATGCGGCGTCTCAGGCCCGTCCCCGATCGGACGACGGCGATTTCGCGCAGCTCTCCCATATCGTGATGATGGGCCAGTCGCTGGCGAGCGGCGAGGAATCCTTTCCCATTCCGACAACCCACGACACCGGCTTCGGCCCCTATTAGTGGTGTGAGTCGGAAACTTGTTGAAGGCAAATGTGGCGAAATCATGACGAGACAAGGAAACAAGCACAGCAAGGCTGCGCCTTTGTCATTCGTTGCGGGCATTGTTGGCGCAGTACCGGCGTGATTCTCGTCCATCATTTGACCAGCAGATTGTCAACTCGCACCACTAACATGCAGCCTGCGCCGCTTGCGGCGGCGCAGGCTTCCCCGGTCATGCCTGAGGTCCGCAGATCCGCGAGCCCACAAGCCCGCAAGCCCGCAAGCCTATTGCACCTGCCGCATCTGATCCAGGATGGCCGGATTTTCCAGCGTGGAGACATCCTGGGTGATCTGTTCGCCCTTGGCCAGTACGCGCAGCAGGCGCCGCATGATCTTGCCCGAGCGCGTCTTCGGCAGGTTGTCGCCGAACCGGATTTCCTTCGGCTTGGCGATCGGGCCGATCTCCTTGCCCACCCAGTCGCGCAACTCCTTGGCAATCCGCTTCGCCTCGTCGCCGCTCGGCCTGGCCTGCTTCAGCACCACGAACGCGCAGATCGACTCGCCCGTCGTCTCGTCCGGCTTGCCCACCACCGCCGCTTCCGCCACCAGCGGATTGGCCACCAGCGCCGATTCGATTTCCATCGTGCCCATGCGGTGGCCCGAGACGTTCAGCACGTCATCGATGCGGCCGGTAATCGTGAAGTAACCGGTCTGCTCGTTGCGCACCGCGCCGTCGCCGGCCAGGTAGATCTTGCCGCCCAGTTCTTCCGGGAAGTAGCTCTTCTTGAAGCGCTCCGGGTCGTTCCAGATGGTGCGGATCATCGACGGCCATGGCCGCTTGACCACCAGGATGCCGCCCTGCCCGTTCGGCAGGTC
>NZ_VFAH01000017.1 GCF_008929045.1 Noviherbaspirillum aerium
CTTACGCATGGTGGAGGTTTCCTTTGTTGGTTGGTTTTGACTTCGACAATCAAATTGTCCAACAAAAACCTCTACCGCCTTACTCCCGCCTCAGTTCCCTGCCGTACACCACTTCCGACTTTAACTCATCGCGTATCCAATGAGAGCGTAGGCCAATCAATGAGAGATCAATGGTATTGACCGATGAGTTGACCTCTTCGGAGAATGCGAGGGTGAGATTCTCGAGTTCAGTCTTGCTTTCCGTCTCAGCAAGGTTGTATAGCTGGGATAACCCAATACCGATCGCGGCCCATAGACCGATGATGGCGATAAGCGTGAACAGGAATACCTGTTTGCTTAGTCCGAAACGTTTACGGATATCGACAAACCAATGTCGGTAGATGAATATATTATTCTTTTTCATTGAAGTTGCAGAAAGCCATTGACGCCTAGACCAAGCGTGAATAAGCCGGAACAACTTCATTGGATCGGATTCGTCGGGTTTCGGGACGATATCCCCAGTTGTGGAAATGTCGGCGGCTACAATTATTTATTGTTAATTATTGCATTGTATGGAGATCCAACGAGTCTTTCAAATTAAGTGGAGAGTTCAGCGGTAGAGCGACTGCGGCATTGGAGTCATGCTCACATGGTTGAACTAGCCGAGGGACGTCTTTTCAGAAAACTGACGGCCTCGAGTAGTACTTGCTCCGAAATGGGACTCCCTTTCGTCGCTCTCGAAATCACCAAGGCGCCTACAAGTGTCGCCAGAATCCCAAGGGCCGAATGCTCCTTTTCAGGATGTGAATGCTCAATACGTGTATTAAGCTCAGCGACAACAGCCTCTAAACCCGCCAGATATTCCATATGTAATTGTGCGTTCTCAGGCGCGCGAGCTACATCACTTGCCAATGCCGCAATGGGACAGCCATGCCCGGGATTGTCGCAGTGGCGTACCGAAAGATAGTTTTCGATGAACGTTGTGAGCGTATGACGCCCCTCTCCATCCAGCCAAGTCTTGCGTGCTTTCTCAACTTGACCATACGCGCCAGCACATGCTTCTGCGGCGAGTGCCGCTTTAGACGCGAAGTGCTTGTAAAAGCCCCCATGAGTCATTGATGCACCCTGCATTACCTCTGCCACGGTCACATTCTCGATCCCCTTTTCTCGAAAAAGGGATGACGCCTTCTCGACAATCCTCTGCCGGTTGCAATCTGCCGTAACTTTATTCGACTTCGGCACTTGTTTTCTCCTTTGCAACAATAATAGATGACTACCGACATATATTCAAGATCGAGCTAAAAAACGTTTTAGGTCGAACTGCCAACCAAATTGGTATAAATAATTTCGTTTTCCGTGTCCTTGTCCAAAAGACGGTCAGTTCAGCACTTGACGTTGTCACTATGGCATTCCTGACCTAGGTCAGTTTTTTCTTTTGGCTCATTGCTTTATATTTAACAAGTGAAGTATTGGCTTGTCGCTCTGACGCCACTTCGGGCTGGATGGCGCACCCGAGATCAACCTGAAAGCATCCTCAACCAGACAATCAGAGAAGAATGGACCCAGCAGTGCGGCAGCGGGAAAGATCGCGGAGGAGTTCGAGCCGGAACAGGAAGAAATAGAGGTTCTCTGGCAGTTCCTGGAATTTGGCAAACAGGATAACCATGGCACACAGTCACGTTCGATGTTGATATTGAAATTAAAGCGGCCTTATGGTGCTTTCATCGTTGATAAAGTCAAAGGATCGGTCGGGCTATCAGCGCAGGAAATCGAGGTCCTACGTGAAACGCATATTGATACCGGAAACCCAATCCATGGGATTTTCAATGCCGAATACGGACGCGTTTTAATTCTGGATGTTGAACGGTTCCTCATACCTCCTTTATCCCGCGCGTAACGAGACCTGCTTTATTGCGTCTGCCAGTTGAAAAACGCCTTTTGTATGTTTCCTCAAATAGCGAACTCAATACACATGGTCAGTGGGTCATCCGGCCATCACGTGCTGCCCTCCATCCACTGGTATCACAGTGCCAGTTACCATTTTCGCGCCGTCGCCGACCAAGTAAGCTGCCAGCGCGCCAACATCATCGATACTGGCCAGGCGCTTCTGTGGAGCCTGTGCCGCCGCTCGCTCCAGCAGTTCATCAAAACGATCAAGACCACTGGCGGCTCGCGTGTGCATCGGCCCAGGGGAAATTGCATGCACACGTATATCTTGCGGCCCCAATTCCGCCGCAAGGTAGCGTGTCGTGCTCTCAAGGGCAGCCTTGACCGGCCCCATTAGATTGTAGTGCTCGACAACCCGCTCCGAACCATAGAAGCTCACCGTCAGCAAGCAACCTCCCTGGTGCATCAACGGTTCGGCCAAGCGTGCAATGCGAATGAAGGAATGGCATGACACATCCATGGCCATTGCAAAGCCCGCTGCTGAGCAATCGGTGACACGGCCGTGCAAATCCTCCTTAGGTGCATAGGCAATCGAATGCAATACGAAGTCCAGCCTGCCCCATTCCCGTTCGATACGTTCGAACAGCGCTTCGAGTTGGCCAGGTATGCGCACATCACATGGTGCAGTAATGGCGCATCCAAGCCCTTCCGCCAACGGTGTCACAAAAGGCTTAGCCTTGTCATTTACGTAAGTCACTGCCAGTTCGGCACCGGCTGCCCGAACGGCGCGAGCACAGCCATAGGCAATGGAATGTTCATTCGCAATCCCGAGTATCAACCCGCGTCGACCGTGCAAGCTAAACGGCGCTCTAACCGAACTCTCAACAACCGGCGTCGGGGAAACCAGTCCTGCAAGAGGCGCTGTTGACGTGCGAGCTTTTTCGGAAGATGAAGGCGCTTTCCCCATTCCAAGCCGCTCCCGGTAACGATGGCGGTGTACAACCGATACTTCCGGCACCTCGATAACAGGCTGCCGCAGTTTCTCTGTTGGCGCAAGCACTTCTGCCGTGCCAGTGACAACGTCTTCACCTTGCTGATTGGTACAGCGGCAATCAAAGTAGATCGCCTTGCGGGCCGCGTCCTTTTCTTTGGCAGTCACCGTGACGGTGACGGTGTCACCGATCCCGACCGGACGCTTGAAACGTAAATCCTGCCCCAGGTAGATCGTCCCGGCGCCCGGCAATTTTGTCCCCAGCACTGCGGAGATCAGGGCGCCGGCCCACATGCCATGTCCGACCACCTTGTGAAAGCGATTTCCTGCCGCATAGACCGGATCAAGGTGGGCCGGATTGACATCACCAGATACTGCTGCAAACAGCTCAATGTCTTCCGGCAATAGCGTGCGTACGAGTTGCGCGTGGTCCCCAATGACAATCTCATCGAACGTTCGGTTCTCAACTACTCTGGAATTCATTCAAGTGTCCTGGCATTCATTAAGCGAGGCGACAGGATAAATTTCGCCATTCCTTATGTACTTGATCCAGGTCAGTTTTTTTGGGCAAACGTTTGTTTATCTTCGCCTCATCAGCTTCTCAAATACTTAGGCAATGGACCACGCTTTCCCGAACATGCTTCGCCATCCTGAACGGCTCGCCAGCGCCTGGCTTGGCGCCCCTTCCCGGGAGCCGCGCCAATATGATGATGGCAACAAGGATCTAGACCGGATTCTGATGGCATCGGTTGGCAGACTTACGGGCGGTATATCGCCGACTGCCCTATGGATCGCCTATGTTGACTGGATTACGCATCTTCAGCTGTCGCCATCCAAGCAGCAGGAATTATTGATTGACGGCTGGCACAAAATAGCAAGGTGGCACGGATATGCCTTTGATGCCTTACGTCACGCAAGTGCCGAGACCGCACCGTGTGTGGATCCGCTGCCTCAGGACAAGCGTTTTGCCGATTCAGCGTGGCAAAAGTATCCATTCAACTTGATGTACCAAGGCTTTCTGATGTCCCAGCAATGGTGGCATCGCGCGACAACAGGAATCAGCGGCGTATCAGAACATCATGAGGAGGTCGTGACGTTTGCTGCCCGTCAGTTGCTCGACATGTTGTCGCCGTCGAACTTTACTGGCACAAACCCCGTAGTGATGAATGCGGCAATCCGGAGCCAAGGCAGGAATTTCATTCGCGGCGCTGCCAATGCTGCCAGCGACTGGCTGCATGACTTTGCATCCGAACCGCGCGATCATGCATTCAAGGTCGGTGAGACACTCGCAACCACACCCGGCAAAGTCATCTTCCGAAACCGCTTGATTGAACTGATTCAGTACACGCCAGCCTCATCGACTGTCCATACGACTCCAGTTCTGATCGTGCCGGCGTGGATCATGAAATACTACATTCTCGACTTGTCACCGCATAATTCACTCGTACGCTATCTGGTGGAGCAAGGTCACACCGTATTCATGATCTCTTGGAAGAATCCGAACGCCGCAGATCGTGACCTGACCATGGAGGACTACCGTACATTGGGCATCATGGACGCCATCGAGACTATCTGCAATGCGACGCAGTCTCCCGCGCTCCATGCCGTCGGTTATTGTCTTGGCGGTACCCTGCTGTCGATTGCTGCAGCAACCATGGCACGTGATGGTGACAAGCGCCTGGCGAGCATGACCTTGTTCGCATCGCAAGTAGACTTCAAGGAACCAGGCGAGCTGTCACTGTTTATCGATGAAAGCCAGGTGGCATTGCTTGAAGCATTGATGTGGGAACAAGGATATCTCGACAGCCGCCAGATGGCCGGTGCGTTCCAGATGCTCCGGTCCAATGACCTTATCTGGTCGCGCAGGCTGAATCACTACCTGCTCGGCCTGCCGGAAAAGGTTACAGACCTGATGGCATGGAATATGGATACGACCCGCATGCCTTACCGGATGCATATCCAGTATCTGCGCGACCTGTTCCTTCACAACGATTTGGCCGAAGGCCGTTATAGCGTCAATGGACAGCCGATTGCACTTTCAGATATTCGCGTGCCGATCTTTTCGGTGGGCACGATCGCTGACCATGTCGCGCCATGGCGATCGACTTTCAAGATCCATCTGCTCACCGACACTGAAGTGACTTATTGCCTGACCAGCGGCGGACATAACGCCGGCGTGGTTTCGCCACCAGGTCATCCCAATCGGCAATACCAGATTTCCCGGCACATGCCTACCGATCCCTATATCAACCCCGAGGATTGGCATCGCATGACGCCATTGCAGGAAGGATCATGGTGGCCTGCGTGGGAAAGCTGGTTATCGAGCCATTCGCCAAACCGGAAAGAGCCACCCTCCATGCCCCCTGGCATAGCCGATGCACCGGGCACCTATGTCTTTCAGCGATAAAAATTCTGGGCTTGCCAGCCATACGCAGGCAACCATAAACAAGCGTCCACCGCGCGTCAGCGTGTCCGTTTCCATGCGACTTCGTTCAAGGCATCACGGGATCACGGCATTGACAAGATCGACCATAAAAGCGCGATGAAACAGTCTGTAAGCCTTGATAGCGCCTACGCGCTGGACAGCAGCCGCGTCGCCGCTGCTCTCGGGACAAATGTTCATGCAGGTTTGTCCTCGTCTGAAGCGTTACAGCGGCTTCGTGATGACGGACCCAACGCATTGCGCGCCGCGCCTCGTTCACCTGCCTGGCGCCAATTCCTGATGCACTTCCAGGACCCGCTGGTCTACCTCCTGGTCGCCGCTGCAGCCATTGGGTTGATTGCCTGGTTCATGGAAGGCCGCGCAGGCCTTCCCATTGATGCAATCGTCATTACAGCAATCATTGTCCTGAACGCCATCCTGGGTTATGCACAGGAAATCAAGGCGGAAAATGCTGTTGCCGCATTGACCAGCATGACGGCAGCCATGTCGTCGGCGCTACGTGATGGACAGCTAGTTCGCATACCAACGCACGAACTGGTCTGTGGCGACCTGCTCTCATTGAGTGAGGGCGATATTGTCGGCGCCGATGCACGCCTGGTGCAGGCAGCGGCATTGCGGGTACAGGAAGCCTCGTTGACCGGGGAAAGTGAAGCAGTACTCAAGGATACGGCGGTACTGCAGAATCCCGTCCCGCTTGCCGACCGCATGAACATGGTTTTCAAGGGAACCATAGTTGTCCAGGGCAATGGCCTGGCTATTGTGACCGCGACCGGAATGGCAACGGAGATCGGCGCCATCGCCAGTATGCTCGACCGTACTGTGGAGTCTCAGACACCGTTGCAAAAGGAAATCGGCAAGGTAGGCAAGATGCTAGGTGCGGTTGTGACGCTCATTGCTGCGCTCGTCGTGGCCACGGTGCTGTCCGTCACGCCAATTCACGGGATGGCTGAAATCGTCGAAGTGCTCTTGCTTGGCGTGTCTCTTGCGGTTGCCGCAGTGCCGGAAGGGCTTCCCGCAATCCTTTCGATTGTGCTTGCCCTGGGCGTTCAGCGCATGGCAAAGCAAAATGCGATCGTAAAAAAATTGTCGTCCGTGGAGGCACTGGGGGCGGCCACGGTGATTGCCTCAGACAAGACCGGTACGCTGACCCGGGCGGAAATGACAATCGAGCGTATTATCACAGCCTCAGGATCGACCCATGTCACCGGCATCGGTTATGCACCGGAAGGTAAAATCCTGCACTTGGGCGACCCGCTCCTACCAGGACCGCTGCACGCCGAGCATGTCCTTGTCCTGTGTGGCGGCAGCCTGGCTAGTAACGCCGAGCTTCGCAAAAACAACATCGGTCAATGGGAAATCCAGGGCGACCCGACCGAGGCGGCATTTCTGGTCGCTGAGGAGAAGCTCGGTGCTGCCTCACGGCGTAAGCGGCGTTTCGAGCGCATCGGTGAAATCCCGTTCTCCTCCGAACGCAAGCTGATGTCGACCCTGCAGGTCGATCATGAAGACAGCGACAACATTGTCATCATGACAAAAGGTGCGCCTGACGTACTGCTTCATCGATGCAGCAGGATCCGCATCGGCTCCGAAACCGTCTTGCTGGACGACGCCAGACGGCAACGCATCGCAGCCGACGTCGATAACCTCACCGACGCGGCTCTGCGTACCCTGGCAGTGGCCTACCGTCGTTTAAATCCGGGAGAAGAAGCGCATGCAGGCGAGGAATTGGAACAGGATCTGATCTATGCCGGTACGGTAGGCATCATTGATCCCGCGCGCGAAGAAGCCGCCTTGGCAATCCACGAAGCGCGCCAGGCCGGTATCCGAGTGGTGATGATTACTGGTGACCATCCACGGACCGCAGCGCGTATCGCGGCTGACCTTGGCATTACCACCGCTACGCTGCCAGCGTTGACAGGCTTGGAACTGGAAAAGATGGACCGGATTGCTTTTTCCAATGCGGTCAGATCGACATCCGTGTTCGCCCGGGTCGCTCCGGAGCATAAATTGCGGATCGTCGATGCGTTACAGGCCGATGGCAATATCGTCGCAATGACCGGTGACGGCGTCAACGATGCACCTGCATTGAAGTCAGCAGACATTGGCATCGCGATGGGGATCACCGGCACGGAGGTAACCAAGCAAGCGGCCCGAATGATCCTCGCTGATGACAATTTCGCGACAATCGTTCGCGCGGTGCGCGAGGGACGGCATATCTTCGACAACATCAGGAAGTTCTTGCGCTACCTGTTGTCTTCCAACATCGGAGAAGTATTAACGATCTTCCTCGGCGTGGTCATGGCAGATATGTTCGGGTTGTCCGATGCCGCCGGAGGGCTTGTGTTGCCGCTGCTGGCAACCCACATTCTGTGGATCAATCTGCTGACCGATTCTGGACCGGCCCTAGCGATGGGTATTGATCCAGAAACCGATGATGTCATGGCGCGCCCGCCGCGCCGACTGACCGACCGGATTATTGATGCACAGATGTGGGCGAGTGTCTTCCAGACCGGGATCGTGATGGCGCTTGTCACGCTGCTGACCATCGATTTTTATTTGCCCGGCGGTTTGATCGAAGGTTCGCGAGACCTCGACAATGCGCGCACTGCTGGCTTTACGGTGTTAGTGCTTGCCCAGCTTTACAACTGTTTCAATGCCAGATCGGACTTGACCAGCGCATTTCATCACTTGTTTGCCAACAAGTGGCTATGGGGCGCGATTGCCTTGTCGCTGCTGCTGCAGATTGCTGTCGTCCATGTCAGCATGCTCAACATGGCATTCAATACCACGCCGCTTAGCCTCGACCAATGGCTGTTCTGCGGTGGCGTCGCCAGTACGGTGTTATGGAGCAATGAACTCCGCAAGCTGGTGCGACGCACAAGTAAAAACCACTTGCTGAAGCCAATGAATGCAACATTCTCAAAGTAGGCATCTCTATCGAATAACTCAACGTCTTACTGTCTTGCTACCGCCATGAAAATACGAATCTCGACGGCATCGCTGATGACAGCGTCGCTCATTTTCGCCGGCATTGCTGTCGCAGCAGTCGGTATCGGGAAAATGGTATGGAATGCCGAAACTCGTGAACTGCGTGCCCGTCTTGATGCTGCACGGCGCCCAATAACATCAAAGACAGTTGACTTCAATACGCTCGCGGCTCTGCCGCTGCCGGTACATCGATTCTTTCGAGCCGTTCTTAAAGACGGCCAACCCATCGTGACAGGTGCCCATGTCAAACACCAAGGCATGTTCAATATGAGCGAGTCAGGTGAAAAATGGTATCCGTTCATCTCGGACCAGAGAGTAGTTACCCAACGACCGGGGTTTGACTGGGACGCCCGTATTGAAGTTATGCCGGGTTTGAACGTGCATGTGCACGATGCTTATGTGGCTGGTGATGGCATTCTTCACGCTTCGCTGCTTGGCTTGTTTACCGTTGCGCACCTGCATGGCAATAGCGAAGTGGCGAAAGGAGAACTCATGCGCTTTTTTGCAGAAGCGGCCTGGTATCCGACTGCGTTGCTGCCCAGCCAAGGAGTACGCTGGCATGCCGTAGATGAAAACTCAGCAGCGGCTACGCTTGAAGACGGCGACACCAAGCTGACCATGTTGTTTACCTTTACCGAGGCCGGATTGATCGATACTGTCCGTGCCGAGGCACGCGGTCGCGCTGTGGAAGGGACAATCATACCGACGCCCTGGCAAGGGCGATTCTGGAACTATACACAACGCGCAGGCATGACGATACCGCTTGACGGTGAAGTGATCTGGTTGCTGCCGGATGGTCCCAAGCCATACTGGCGTGGCCATATTGACGAAATTGTCTATGAGTTTGCCCAGTAAATGGACCTGTTGAATTCCTATGCAAAGATAAGTGCCATCCGGCAAAAGCCGCTAACCTAGAGCCGCATCTGACTTCTGTATAAGACGTTAGTGGCACGAGGTTGTTTCGGCCAAGGCAGCATCGACTGACCGGTTAGTGGGCTAACAGCACTGGAATCGTCATCTTCTCAAGCACAGTATGTGTCGCGCCGCCGCGCAGCATTTCCTGGAAGCGGGAATGGCCATAGCAGCCCATGATAAGCAAATCACTGTGCGCTGTATTGCAATATGCGAGCAGGGCCGCGCCAATATCGCCGTGCATATAATGGTCCTGGATTACATTTGCCTCGATCTCATGATGAGCGAAGTACCGAACAATATCGGCTCCTGCGACATCATTCTTTTCTGGCTGTTTTCTGCCATGGCACAGATTCAGTATGTCGACCTTGCCGGCCTGTTCCAGCAGCGGCAAGGCATGATGCACGGCCCGTGTGGCTTCGATGCTGCCATCCCATGCCAGACATGGGTTGGCGGCGAGTGCCGCGAGTTCATAGCCATAGGGAAGCACCAGGACGGGCCGTCCACTGTACACTGCAACATATTCGGGAAGATCGTCAGCCATTGCATTGGCAGGCTCATCCGGATCCAATTGAGTAAGAACCGTCAGATCGCTGTACTGGGCTTGCAAACTCAAGCCTCCAAGTTCTTCGTCTGCTACCAGCCTGCATTCAAAAGAATGGAGGCCGGCCGCCCTCGCGGTTTCTTCAAAGCAGGCCAGCGCCGACTCTGCCGACTTGTGCAGGCGACTGACTTCTTCCTGCAATGCATCCGTGCTTTGCCCCCCTTGTTCCCGGACCCGCTCTGAAAGACGCAGGTGGCGAGAGATTCCAGTGACCGCAACACCTACTATGTGGGTGTTCACGTTATTACGAGCCAAGGAGGCGGCACGTACACGTTGGACCATGTGACGTGAATGATCGACATGGACGAGGATGGTTTTATAAGACATTGAACATTCCATTAGGTGTGGAAAAGCCTCAGTCATGAAGCAAGTTCTATGCAGTAGACAAGACTGTTAGTCAGTAGCATCTGTGGTGCAGAATGCGGATACGACCGGCGTATTTCAACACCGCAGCGCAAACTAGCCAAATATAAGACCGATGCCTGCGAATTTCTTCCTCGGTGAGGCTATAAGAACGATGTCTCGACCGTAGCCCTCTCTTGGCGGCGCCCTACCCGATGCCACCAGACACATTCTTTGACCGGTGCCATCAAGGCATGAACGCTGGTTTCGAGATTAGACTTGCACCAGCTCGGTATGGCCAAACCCCTTCTGATAGTCAAGGACCGATAAGAACTGGGGTCGAATTTTTAGCAACAGTACATCGTTTGTTTGGTTAGACCGGGTCCATTCCAACAGTTGCGGGAAGCGTTTGATCATGCAGTCGGCTGCATGTTTAAGCTCCTGTGTGTCGTTGAGAAACTCCGCAGTGCCACTGATAGACAGGCCCTTGATTTCGTTCCATTCTTTGTACGGCGCGTTTATTGTCAGGGAAACCTTGTTGTTGCGACGCAGGTTATGTGCCTTCTGACTGTCCTTGCCAATGCCAACATAGATGTTCATGCCATCGTTTGCGTAGCTGACCGTAGTGGCCTGTGGATATCCGTCCGGCCTTATAGTGGCAAGCGTTAAGTCCTTGCCATGATTGATGATGTCCAGTATGAACTGCTCTGTTGATTTGTCCATGTCAACATCCTCCAGCGATTAAGGTGACGCCGATATCAATGCATATCGCACCGGCAGACCGACGTCACTATGCGACGCATGATGCGGGTATTACCTTGACTTGAGTCAAAAAATCCAGGCAGAGAGAAAAGGCCTTGCATGAATTTTGGAAGGCACATGGCACTTTGATCTGAATCAATCAAACTTTCAATCCACACTTCTACCATGGGCACGCCTGTTCTTTAACACTGGCCATCAAACGGCCAACTGTGCCGGAGACTCGGTTGTTTCCGTCTCTCCGTACCTCATCATGGGAGTCGCGATATGCCATACCGTACAATAGCCGTTCATGTCAATGCATCCCGCCATACCAGAGAGCGTATTGTGCTGGCTGCGCGGATAGCCGTCGAAAATGATGCGCATCTCATTGGTGTGGCGCCAACCGGTGTGCTGCCCATACTATATTCAGGGGGCATGGTTCCCGGCGCAGCGCCGGTGCTCGATGCATGCTTGACTTACATGAAGGAGCATGCAGAGAAAGCGCTGGCGGACTTCGAACAGATCGCCGACCGCAATAACGTCCGTTCCTTCGAGAAGCGGCTGATCGAAGATGAAGCGGGGGAAGCACTTTCCCTTCAGGCGCGCTATAGCGATCTCGTCATAGTCGGTCAATCGGACCCTGCAGAACCCTTGAGCAGCGAACGTAGTGATGTTGCTGAATACGTACTGCTCAATAGCGGGCGTCCGATACTCGTGGCGCCGTATGTCGATGACCATTCCAATTTCGGGTCGCGCGCAGTCATCGCATGGGATGGCAGTCTGGCTGCAGCACGGGCGGTCAACGGCGCTCTTCCACTGCTGAGGGCAACGCGCCAGGTACAAGTTGTACTCTTCAATCCGGAAATATCGTTGCGTGCACATGGAGAAGAACCAGGGGCTGATATCGCAGCCTACCTCGTACGCCATGGTATCAACGTCGATGTGTCCAGACAGAAGACCACACCAGATATCGATGTCGCCAATGCGTTACTGTCTCATGTGGCCGATTACGGCGCCGGCTTGATAGTCATGGGCGGGTATGGCCGTTCCCGCCTGAGTGAAATTCTGCTTGGGGGGACAACACGCACGGTGTTGCAGTCGATGACGGTACCCGTACTCATTTCGCATTGAGCGAGATACTGGTCGCATCACATCGGCGTAGATTTCCAACAGGCAGACGACATTCTCTCATCTGAGGCACGCATGACGGTTCGCAATCTGAATTATCTGTTTCATCCCAAGTCGGTCGCGATTATCGGTGCCTCCAGTAAGCCACGAGGCGTTGGTACGACTGTCCTGGAGAATGTCGTCCATGCCGGCTTTCACGGAGAAATCTATCCTGTCAATCCAAAATATGAAACGCTGTGCGGCCTGCGGACATACCCGGACGTTGCATCCCTGCCGTGCGTTCCCGATCTGGCAGTCATTTGTACGCCGCCGGCCAGTGTTCCAGAGTTAATTCACCAACTCGGCGAGCGTGGCACCCGTGCCGCCATTGTGCTCACCGCAGGATTGTCGACCCACCGGGACTGGCGAGGCAAGACGATGAAAGAGTTAATGCTGGCCGCCGCCAAGCCATATCTATTGCGCATTTTGGGGCCTAACTGTGTCGGCATGCTGGTGCCTGCCATTGGCCTCAATGCCAGCTTTGCTCATATTGATGCCGCTCCTGGCAAGATCGCGTTCGTTTCCCAATCCGGAGCCATGGTCACTGGCGTACTCGACTGGGCCAAGTCGCGTAACATCGGCTTTTCAAAGTTTATTTCCCTTGGCGATAGTGCCGATGTGGATTTCGGCGACGTCATCGACTACCTGGCAAGTGACCCCGATACGCAAGCCATTTTGCTGTACATTGAAGCGGTCAGTTCAGCACGCAAATTCATGTCGGCCGCCCGTGCTGCTGCGCGCAGCAAGCCGACTCTCGTCATCAAGGCCGGCCGGGTAGCTGAAGGTGCGAAAGCAGCGACGTCCCACACAGGCGCACTAGCTGGCGCTGACGACGTCTACGACGCGGCTATCCGGCGTGCGGGCATGCTGCGAGTCTACTCGACCGAAGAATTGTTCGACGCGGTAGAAACTCTCGCCCGATTGCGTCCGCTATGCGGCGAGCGACTGGCAATTCTGACCAATGGGGGCGGTCCGGGCGTGATGGCAACTGATACGCTTATCTCGTCCGGTGGCAAGCTCGCGCCCCTTTCTGCTGCGACGTTGGACCGTCTTAATGGCGTTTTACCAGACAATTGGTCCAAGGCTAATCCGATCGATATCGTGGGCGATGCACCACCTGAGCGGTATGCCCAAACCCTGCAGATCCTTCTAGGCGACAAGAATGTCGATGCAATTCTATTTATTCATGCTCCGACAGCAATTGTGCCAAGCCTGGAAATTGCAGCGATACTTGCTCCAATCGTCCAGCAGTCGCATCGTAATCTGTTGGCATGCTGGCTGGGTGGCGACTCTGTAGCGGCCGCACGGCGCACCTTCGCAGACATCGGCGTCCCGACTTACGATACTCCTGAAAAGGCAGTTGGCGGCTTCATGCAGATGGTCCGCTATCAGAGAAACCAGCAACTGCTAATGGAAGTACCGTCCGCCATATCGCAGGCGCACCTTGGAGATAAAAAAACTGCACGCGCAATTATTGATCAAGTAATAGCCGATGGCCGGGAATTGCTTTCGGAATGGGAAGCCAAACAGGTATTGGCAGCTTATGGCGTTCCAATCGTGGAAACGCGCAGGGTGACGGATCCTGTTGCTGCCGGACGCGAAGCACGAGACATTGGCTTTCCAGTTGCCCTGAAAATCCTCTCTCCGGATATCACTCATAAGTCCGATGTAGGCGGTGTCGTGCTCGATCTGGAAAGCGCAGAGGCAGTTACAGCGGCTGCAGAGAGGATGCATGCACGACTCTGCGAACTGTACCCGGATGCGCGCCTGGCAGGCTTCACGGTACAGGCGATGGCAAGACGGCCGGAAGGACGGGAACTCATTGTGGGAGTTGCGACTGACCCGGTGTTCGGACCTGTCATATTGTTCGGCCAAGGCGGCATTGCCGTCGAAGTCACGGCCGACCGTGCAATTGCATTGCCGCCCCTTAACGGTGTGTTGGCCCGCGAACTGATTTCGCGTACGCGCATTGCGCGGCTTCTTGGTGGATACCGAAATCGTCGTCCAGCTGATATCGAAGCGATCAGCCGCACACTGGTGCAGGTATCCGACATGGTGATCGACCTGCCGGAACTGCGGGAACTCGATATCAATCCGCTGTTCGCGGACGCCGATGGCGTGATTGCGCTTGACGCGCGTATCTGCGTGAGGCCGATAAAAGGTGATGGATTGGAGCGACTGGCCATTCGTCCCTATCCGGCAGATCTGGAAGAATGGGTTCAGTGGCGAGGGTCTGATCTGTTGTTGCGTCCGATCCGCCCAGAGGATGGCGCCGCACACGTGGCTTTTTTCAATGCCCTGGATCCAGAAGATGTGCGCTACCGAATGTTCATCCGCATGCGTGAGCTATCACCTTCACAGCTGGCTCGACTGACACAGATCGACTACGACCGGGAAATGGCGTTCATAGCCACGCGCCGGCTTGCCACTGGCGCATGGGAAACCCTCGGTGTTGCCCGTGTCGTCGCCGATCCAGACAACGTGGAAGCAGAATTTGCTGTGATTGTCCGTTCCGATCTCAAGGGGCAAGGACTTGGCTATGCACTAATGAAGAAACTGATTGCATATTGCACCAGCCGCGGTACGCAGCGTGTTGTTGGCGAGGCGCTCAGTTATAACCATGGAATCCTCAATATGGCTAGCACCCTTGGGTTTGAAATTTCGCCCTCGGCAGAGAGTGGAACAATGTTTATGAAGCTGGAATTGAGACCGTAATAAACCAGAGCGCCCTATCTACATAGGTGAGGCAAACGATGGCGGTGAGATGATGGATTGTGTCTTTACAGATCAGATTTCTCCAACCTAAGACATGGATCTGCACGGACGGTATGGGATCAAGAATTCCTTTTTGCTATATAGGAGGCAGTAATCATGTTCAAATCTATTCTCGTTCCGACCGATGGGTCGCCATTGGCCGAGAAGACCTTCGCTCCTGCGATTGAAGCAGCCAAGACGAATAATGGAAGAATTGTTGGAATTTCGGTAGCGCATCCCTTTGTGTATCCGCGTCCATCAGAAGGAATGGACATCCCCAATTACAGGAAAGAGTATGAGCACGATGCGTTGCGTCTTGCAAAACAACATGTCCAGCGCCTTGCCGACGAGGCGAAGAAACAAGGTGTGCAATGCGAAACTACAACGCCATGCTCTGTAGACCCTGCTGGAGAGATCGTCGCAGCAGCAGAACGCTATGGCTGCGATGTCATTTTTATTGCTTCTCATGGACGAAGGGGCATAAGTAAACTTTTGCTAGGCAGTGAGACCCAGCGTGTACTGGCAGACTCACCAGTGCCCATCCTTGTCTTCCGCTAGACGGCTCGAGAGAACATGTATGAAACCCAGGAAATTGGTATCGAGTAAGCATAATGTTAGAAGAATACCCAGATAATTCCCGGAACGGATGGACCAGGCGTTCCGGCCATAATGTCTAGGTTTTGACCGTATGAATGGCCCCACCGGCGTTCGAGTTTCTCTGAACGAGCGCTTTCTTACATCAGTCCGGACACCGCTGCTTACCTAGTCAACTTCAGGGGTCGACCCGGGACAGCATCCAGCAACTCTTTGCCGACACTTGAACCTTGCATTAGTCCTATATTCTGCTCCGGAAGCTAGTGGCGGCTGACGACAGCAGCGTTGATTCGCGCTGCCTCGGCGCGCGCGTCCAGCACTCCGATCACCAAGCGGGCCCAGTCATTACCGGCCAGTTCAATCACGATGGTCTGCAACTTGCGCGAGGTATAGACGAACTGTTTGTCGCCCCCTTTGATGAAGGTGCCGGCGGCGATCAGGCCCGGGAAGTAGGTGCCCGGAATGCGCAGGCCTAGCGCTCTGCCACCGAAGCCATTGTCTTCGGTAGCGCCGCGAACATGCGCAAGCGGCACGCGAAAGCTCCGCCGCAGCGACCAGATCGATTCCCACGCTGTCAGGTGGACGACAAGTTCTCGGGCGGTTAATTCGAGTCGAGGCATCGCTACTCCTTGTTGAGTTCGTGTGCAGGCAAGTGATCTAGCAGACGCGAGCCGAGCAGTTCGGCGGCGCCTTCTCCATAGGCATGCAGGACGTCGCGGCAAAGGGCGGCGATCTGCAGGTCTGTTTGCGCCAGTTCGCGCAGAGCGGTAATTAGGAGGTCGAGCACGGCCGGCTCACGGTACCATTCGCCGACCAAGACCCGGTTCAGCACCTTTTCGAATAGACCGCGTTTGGAACCGAATGCCTTGTACAGACTGCCTCGCTGTAGCGCCGTTGCCTCCACCAGGTCATCGACCGAGCAGGCGTTGTAGCCAAGGCGCCCGAAAACCTCTGCCGCGCGGGCGATAACAACGTCTTCATCGAACGTCCTTGGCCTAGCCATGCGCAACCCATCTATCAGTTATGGAACGACTGTTCAATAACGCCATTATGCGAGTTTTGGAACGTCTGGTCAATAACGTTTCGATTGAGTAGTTTCGACTCAAGTGAAAATACGTGTGTTGAAAGTTCAGTTATGGCAGCGCCCTGCTCTAGCCATGGGTCTTTCCAACGGGGCTTTAAAGCACCTTACCAGCACATTCGCCCTATAGTAGGGAATAACGGGATACGCTAAAGGTTTAAATTCGCGCTCATAGATAGCGGGCTCCTGCGGTCTAGAGACTCTTCCAATCCTCTTCTTAAATAAACCAACACATACCGGCAAGAAGAGAAAACGTAGCGTTGCCGCAACTCTCAAATAACGCCTGGGTAATTTTGACATAGATCAAAGTTTCCTTGGTGCAACATCTATGTAATAGCCGCATCACTGCACGACAACTGCAGACTGGCGACACATCTTTTCAAGCTGGTTTGATGCATGAAAGAGAGCGACAATGCGAAAAAATTTCCCCGTCAATGGCAGCGAATACGTACTGCAAGACGATCGTCCGATTGTCTCCAAAACTGATCTCAAGGGCCGCATAACCTATGTCAATCCCTACTTTGTCGAAGTCAGCGGCTTCAGCGAAGACGAATTGATAGGAGCACCGCACAATATTGTTAGACATCCAGACATGCCTGAGGCCGCCTTTGGCGATTTGTGGAAAACGCTCAAGGCCGGGGAGATATGGAGCGCACCTGTCAAAAATCGGCGGAAGGATGGCGGATACTATTGGGTGATCGCCCATGTCACACCAATCACCGAAAGAAGGCAAATTGTTGGCTACATGTCCGTGCGCACCAAGCCAGCAGGACACCAGATCGATGCCGCCGTAGCTGCATACGCGAATATCAATCAAGGTAACCACAGCACGCTTACCTTAGCTCAAGGCCGCTTGATCCGGAAATCGGCTCTTGCAACATTACTGCGCGGTGACTACCTCTCCTTACGGCTACGGCTTGCATTGGCATCGCTGCCACAGGTGATGGTCGCTGCATATACCCTTTTACATCTTCTGTTTAGTACTATCGCCCTGCCCCAATGGTTGTCGTATGCCTCGGTAGCAGGTGGAATGCTTAACCTTGCACTCTACGTGTACATAAACCGCGTTGTTGTGCTGCCGATGTCGGAGGCAACCTGCCTGGCGAAGTCCTTCGCCGGCGGAGACTTGACACAACGAGACATCCCTCACCACATTGGCGAAGGCGGGAAACTGCTAAGAGCTTTGAGTCAGATGCATGTCAACCTGCTTGCTGCAATCGGCGACATCCGCGACAACGTCACTTCCATCAACCGGGCTACTGGAGAAATCGCCGCAGGCAACATGGATCTTTCAGGGCGTACCGAAACCCAGGCGGCAAGCTTGGAAGAAACGGCATCGAGCATGGAGCAATTCGCCGCAACAGTCAGCCAGAATGCGAATAATGCGCAGCATGCCAGCCTGTTGGCGGGAGAGGCTCGTGCCATCGCACGTCGCGGCGATGCTGCCGTTGCTGACGTGGGCACGACCATGAATGCCATTTCGGATTCCGCCAAACGGGTTGCTGAAATCACCAGCACCATCGACGCTATTGCGTTTCAAACGAATATCCTGGCATTGAACGCAGCGGTCGAGGCAGCCCGTGCGGGAGATTCCGGTCGCGGCTTCGCAGTGGTAGCTGCCGAGGTGCGTGGGCTTGCACAACGTTCGGCTTCGGCCGCGAGAGAGATCAAACACCTGATTGACGACTCGGTCGAAAAGGTAAGCGCAGGCCGTAGCTTGGTCACTGACGCCAGATCCACCATGAATCAAGTTGTTGAAGCCGTCTCGCGCATGTCAAGTGTAGTGGATGAAATTGCTGCGGCAAGCAGTGAACAGGCGTTGGGGGTGCAGCAGGTCAATACCGCCGTTGGTCACATGGATGAAGTAACCCAGCAGAATGCGGCGCTAGTCGAACAAGCTGCGGCAGCGTCAGGCACATTGCATGAACAAGCCAAGCACCTCAGCCAGGCAGTAGCAATTTTTACTATTGGAGCTTCTGCGCCCCTAGCAATGACACGATAGTTATAGCCTGCGTAATTGCCATAATGTCTATTTGGTTCCATGGCTGGCTCGAGCAGCGCCTGTATGCGCCTCCAACCGCTACTTTCTTACTTAGATCTGGACACTGGAGTGCAGTCGGATAATTTCAGGAGGGTAGCCATTGCGGGACTTCGTCTGCTCTGTTGGAACTGCCTAAATTCGTTGTTCGGTTGAATCCTGCATGAGTACTGTATGGCGAGGCTATTGCTCACTTTCGAGGACGACGGCGTTGTGCACTCCTGATTTAGAATGAGAATGTCATGAAGACGTTGACCGAGGATCCGAAAGCTACCAAGACCGGGAAATTAAGGAGGCCGCCCGCACAAGGTGCTGCAGCCGTGATGCAGTTGCTGAGTGCGTTTACTTGCCCCTACACGTGATGGCGGAAGGCCGCAAGCAGAGTATCCCCAGCTTGCTGCATGACATAACCGGCCTGTCGAAAGCGCGCATCGCCAATGGCAACCTAGACGCAGTCCGACCGTCCACACAGAAGAGAATTTACGAGTATCAGCAGCTGTGGCTGCAAGACCAGCTTACAGATGCGGAAGCTCTCGCATATGCCCGCAACCAAATTGCGACGGCACCACAAACACGATCTGGGATGCACGCCTCTTTGACCAGATGGATGCGCCAGCTTGAACTTCTGCCAGAGCTTCCATTGCCCATTAGCAAGGCGGTGGCATTAACCCTCGACGAACTGCTGGAGGCTCTGCTCGCGGCACCGGCAGGCAACATGCGCCATTCACATCCGGAACGTACCACGTAACGAATGGCATTGAGCACTTCGCGCAGGTCCGTGATGCGGCGGCGGCCGGTTCTCGCTGGTGACGGTAACAATGGCTCAATGGCTTGCCATTCCTGATCGCTCAGATCGCTTGGATAGCTCTTGACTTTGCGCTCGCGCTCGGCCTGTCCGGCCCACTGCGGTTCTGTCCACATGGTAATTCTCCGTGCACTTCCACCACTTCAAATTACCAACTTGCTCCTCCTTCGACCCGTTTTCAAACAGGCCCTGAGGCGGCGCGCATACAGAGAAGATAGCGCCAGTCAGAAAAGCTTTAGGAACCTTCGGATAGCGATCTTGAACCTGGATTTTTTCACGATGACTCCTCGCAAGATTATTCGTGGAAGACGATCCACTCGTACGCGAAGCGGTGGTCCCGGCGCTGCGTGCGGCCGGCTTCGAGGTCGTAGTGGCCAAGAATGCGGAGCAGGCAGTGCACATTATCGAGTCCAGTACGCATATTAACCGCCTGTTTTCGGATGTCGTGATGCCCGGACCGATCTCGGGCGTGGATCTGGCTCGTTTCTTGAACGCTCGCTGTTCAGACGTGCCGGTGCTGCTTGCTAGCTAAGCCCTATCGGATCGAGGATGCACTCAGTGCACTGGCCGGCCGCTAATTATTAATTAGTTGTTTGTTTGGCTTTACGGCCATAATGTTGCGATTACCCGCCAAGGTCCTGCGAGCGCACGAATGCCCAAGACGCAGAGACGATACCGTTGGATTTTTCAGTTAATGCCTTTTCCTGCCCTCGTCAAGCTGTCCAATCAGCGTTATCAACTCTGATGCGTTCACTGGCTTCACAAGATGGTAGTCAAACCCGGCGTCGAGAGACGCTCGTCGGTCATGTTCCTGTCCATAGCCGGTAATAGCGATCAGCCAGATTTGTTTCGTCTCCGGGTGCTGCCTTAGTTGCCGTGCCAGTTCATTGCCGTCCATCTCCGGCAATCCTATATCAAGCATGCATAAGTCGGGCTTTTCTACTTTCGCTCGCATCAACGCCTGTTTCGAACCATATTCCGTCGCGACTTCATGTCCTGCGGCTTGGAGGTAAAGCGATTGCATCTGCGCTGCATCCATATTGTCGTCCACCACCAGAATGCGCAGTTTCCTCTTTGTCTGCAGACCATCTGCTTGATTTTGATAGAAGCTATTTTTCCTATCGTCTTTCAAAGCAACTCGCGGCAAACGAATAGTAAAAACACTGCCAAGGCCCGCACCCGCGCTTGCGCAAGTGATTGTTCCATGGTGGAGCTCAACCAGGCTTTTCACTAATGCCAAGCCAAGGCCAAGACCGCCTTGGGAGCGATCAGGCGACCGCTCAGCCTGGATGAATAAGTCAAAGATATGTGGTTGCAGCTCGGGCGCAATGCCAATCCCGTTGTCGACAACGCTCAGCAGAACGCTTCCATCCTGCACATCCATACGCAGCTGAAGCGTGCCTTCGTCTGGAGTGTATTTGGCGGCATTGTTGAGCAGGTTGGTCAGGATCTGCACCAGTCGCTTCTCGTCGCCGAGAACGATCGCAGGTTCCGGGGCGAGTTCCATGCTCAAGTGATGACGCTTGGTTCGAATCAGCGGCCCTACCTGTTCGACCGCATCATAAATGACACGTTTGACACTCAGCTCTCTTTTTTCCAAGGCGACGAGGCCTCGAGTCACTCTGGATACGTCCATCAAATCGTCGATCATTCCAGTCATATGCTGGACTTGACGATTGATGATCTCGCTGGTTTGCTTTAGCTGGCCGGCATCGGGCTGGATCATCCCCATCAGGGCCGCGGCGGCGCTGATGGGCGCCAACGGGTTCCTGAGTTCATGGGCCAGCATTGCCAGAAATTCGTCTTTGCGGCGATTCTGCTCCTGTAATGCAAATTCAGCGTTCTTTCGGTCAGTGATATCAACCAGGGTACCTACCACCCGGACCGCAACATGATCGTCGTTACGATAGATGTTGCCCCAGTTTGAAACCCAGCGAATGCTTCCATCTGGCCGCACTATTCGAAAGTCGCGTGCAAACACATCCTTGTCCTGTAACGCCTCCTCAATGATGTGCCATAGCTCTGGCAGATCGTCTGGATGCACCGTCCTTTTGAAATCCTCCGCTGTTCCGCCGAAGTCGTCTGGCGACAAGCCATGGATGTCATAAACCTGCCTGGACCAGTCCACCTTGCCGGCAACCATGTCCCAATCCCAAATGCCGACTTTGCCCCCTTCCGTTGCCAGCTTGAGTCGCTCCTGGCTAGCCTCTAGCTCTGTTGCCGCTAGCTTTACTTCGTGAATATCAGTATTCGTGCCAATCCATTCGCGCACGGAGTTATCCGCGTTGAGCACTGGCACCGCACGTACGGCAGTCCACCGGTATTCGCCATCGACTCGACGGACTCGATATTCCACCTCGCAAATTTTGCGCTCTATCAGACATTGTTGCCATATCGGCATGATGCGCTGGGTATCTTCAGGATGTAGCGCGCTTGTCCAACCGAATCCTTTCCATTCGTCGTAGGATTGACCGGTGTATGCCCGCCAGGAAGGAGAGTCGGCAAAGATCTCTCCATTCGGTTCGGCGCGCCATACCATCTGTGCAGAAGCGGTCACCAAGGTGCGGTAGCGCTCTTCGCTTTGCCGGAGTGCGGCCTCTGCCAATCGCTTGTCGTGAATATCGGTTGAGGTCCCGTACCAACGTATCACATTGCCGGTCATGGGATCATGATATGGCTCGCCCCTGACAAGAAACCAGCGGTACTGCCCGGCTGCAGAACGAATGCGATGCTCAATCAGGTAGGTCTTGCCATCACGCTTTGCATTCTCCCATGCGGTCATCGTTGACGCATGATCTTCCGGATGGACGTAGTCTGCGCTGACCTGTCCTGCATCCTCTAATTCGTGTCGATTCCCGGTATAGTCGTACCACTGCTGGTTGAAGAATTGAACATTTCCTTCCGCATCTGTGATCCATACGATTTGTGGAATGGCGTTGGCCATGGTCCGGAAATGAACCTCGCTCTCGCGCAAACGCTCGCCAGCCAGCACCCTTGTCGTCGCATCTCGGAAGTAGACGGAAATACCTTGCGGTACTGGGTTACAGTGAACTTCGTACCATCTCTGGTGCTCGGGGTAAAAGAAGGTCACAGACTCGTTCGTCTTCTCGGCTGCGACCTTACGGTAAGTCTTTTCGAGGTCAGTGCCAATGAGAAGCGGATATTCGTCCCAAATAGTCTTGCCGAGTAATTCCTGAGGTTGCCGATCAAGAAGTTCGCTGGCCCGGCGGTTGACGTAGGCAAAACGCCACTCCCTATCCAGAAAGTAGAACGCATCAGTGATGCTGTTAAGGATTGCCTCGGCATTGCCAATTGCAGTCTCGATGTTTTGCATTTCAAGGCACTCAGGGGAAATGATGCTGGTAAGGTTGAGTACGATTGTCTCAGGTTCGAACGACAGCGTTGCGCAACGTTGTCGGAAATCATCTTGAAGCTGAAACGACGCTTGCAGTAGTATATTGACAATATTGGTCTGATGCTTATTGTCAAGCACCGTACAGTGGTAGCGACTGGACAGTATTCTGCATCGTTACTGGCTTGCAATAGCTTCTTTCGCACCTAAGGGTTGGGTTTGCCGATGATCAGTCTCCTATGCCACTTTTCGTTTCCCATGATCTGACCATCAGTCAGATGCTGCGGTCCGCAGTTCGGCAGTTTGCTGCGCATGATTCGGCAAGTTATGCCGCCGCGGTGACATACCATGTGCTTTTTTCCACTCTTCCGTTTCTCATCGTCTTTATTGCCTTACTCGGCTTCCTTGAAATATCGGATTTGTTTGATTGGATGAGAAGGCGCTCCGAATCATTTTTTCTCCAACAGACAATCCCCCAGATAAACGGTGTGCTTGACCAGCTGCAGCAACGTCGCGTTGGAATCCTCTCTTTTGCTGCCGGTCTTGCCGTGTGGGCGGCGTCCTCCGGCATGCGAGCCATGATGAACGCATTAAATATCGTGTACGGCGTATCGGAACGGCGCTCGATACTAAAACGATATGTGCTGTCTATCGCCTATACACTGGTAGTCGGACTGATGCTGTCCATCGCCATCACCTTGATGATTGTCAGTGGACAAGCAATGCAGGTCATTGCCCAATACATCGGTTTCGAACGCAGCATTGCCATCCTTTGGGCATGGTGGTTACGTTGGCCAGCAGTCATCCTCCTGTTGACGGCGACAGTGGCCATCGTCTATGGAATCTGCCCAGACGTTGAGCAACGCTTTCGTTTCGTCACACCAGGGGCATTCCTGGCAGTCATCGCGTGGATTGGCGTGTCACTGCTTCTTAACTTTTATCTGCAGCACGTCAGGCTCATTGATGAAGTCTACGGAAATGTTGGAACTATCATTGTCTTACTGTGGTACGTCTTCCTATCCTCGGTTGTCGTGCTCTTTGGAGCTGAGGTGAATGCCGTCATTGAACAATATGCGCCGAGTGGGAAGAATCTGGGCGAAAGGAAGATGAATGAACGGGTGTAGCTAAGCGGGGACGCTTTGGGTCACTCCAAATCGTGTCGACCACGGCACTTGAAGCCGCTGGAGAAAGCATGATGAATGGACACTGACGAAGAAAAGCAATGGACGTTGCGCTCTCTCGACTCAAGGATGATCAAGCTGGCATGATCGTCTTGCGGGACGGGCAGCATCGCGAAGCCGTTTGGGTGCCGCACATTCAACGCTGCAGAGTCAATGATAGGCCTTCGGGCACCGTAGAAACACATGACATCCGACAATGGTGGCCAGTAGCCGCCACGCGCTGAATACTATCTTTATACGCATGATTTCCAATCATTCCCAAAAGAAATGCGCTTTCCCAAAAACATAGGGAACCATGGACGAGGGACATGCCGTTGCTGAGTAAAGTCAAAAATCCGGCAATGCATCGGCGGCAACCCACGGGTACGGTTATCGCGTACCGGAATTGCGATGCCGGAATCAGCAGTTTATGGCCCGCGTTTATGCAGCGCCTCCCGGATCTTTTTGTCCGTCTTGTACTGGCTCAGCGCATACACCGCCCAGATCGCTGCCGGTAGCCAGCCAACCAGCGTGAGCTGCAACACCAGGCAGATGACGCCAGCGATGGGCCGGCCGATGGTAAAAAACGTTAGCCATGGCAGTATCAGTGCAATGAGAAGCCGCATATCTTTCCTTACCCCTGCGCCGCGAGGTGCCGGTTAAGCGGATGCCAGTCGGGCATTAGATTATCGCTTCGACCTTAACTATCACCATCAAGCTCCCGTCCTTGATCTTCATTGAGCGTCCGCAAAAGTTTTGCAGCCTTCAGCCCTTGGGAAAACGTTTCAACGATAATAACAATTAACAAACAGTCATCATTTATGAGGCACCGGCAGGTAGGTGTGCACCGCCTTATGCTTTCCAAAGGGAATAATGCGAAATTTGACGAAAGGGGTCTCTACGCTGGCGTCCGCGCTGGCCCTTGCTGCCTGCGGCGGCGGCAGTGAACTCGACAGCGCAAGTCCGGCGCGCCTAATGCCTACCGTCTATCTGGACGATGGCAGAGTCGTCAACAGTTGCAGCGTCGATCCAAGATGCACAGGCCAAGCGCTGGTTGTCAATGGAAGCTATCGTCAGGCTTCCATAGAACGGACCGCGAGTGGAACTGTCATTACCACGCCGACGGCAACACTGACGGCACCATCCACCGTCACCCGCCTTCACTTTTCCGACGGCGTCGTCGCGTTAGATTTGGACGGTAACGCTGGCCAGGCATACCGACTGTACCAAGCGGCCTTCAACCGAAAGCCCGACCTTGAAGGTTTAGGCTACTGGATACGGATGATGGATACCGGTGCTGTACGGACGCTTAATGATGTAGCCCACCACTTTTACCATTCTGAAGAATTCAGGCGGATCTATGGGACTGCCCCGTCTTACCCTGACCTCATTACCAGGTATTACCGGAATGCCTTGCAACGTGAACCGGATGCGGGTGGCTTTGCATATTGGCTCGACATTCTAAACCGGCGTATTCTGACACCCGCACAAGTACTTGCGGCGTTCAGCGAAAGCCCTGAAAACAAGAGCCGTGTCCTAAGTGACATCACGAATGGTTTCGTATATACCCCCTATGGAAACGAACTTCCACCAGTCGTAGAGGATCAGTTTCGTATCGAGCCCACCCAAGCTTCCTTCGCAGAAAACGGCGCGACAGTGGCAGGCATCATCCGGCTGGAGGTACGCGGCCAGGGCATGCAAAACGTCGAGCTTTTGCCGCCGAACGGGTACACACCGCGCTTGGGAGTGTTCAATCTGTCGGAAGACCGGACAAGAGCGTGGCTTGATTTCGACACAAGGACTCAACCGGACGGGCCGATTGATGTGCGCATCAGCGCCTTCAATCGGCCGGCTGGCCGCCCCGACGCCACGGAACTTGTCGCGATGCCCGCGCGCCGCTGGAATATACGCAATGCTCCTGTCCAGCCGCAACCACCGGTGCCGCTGGCTGCTACCGTAACAGTGGCACCGCCCATGGTTGCATTACTAAATGGCACAGTGCGTCTGGAAGTAAGGGGCTCGGGCATGGAGAACGTCGAATTGGTACCTGTTACTGGTTCGGAGCGTTATGGCTCTTTCTTGATTTCGCCAGACAAAACGCACGCCACCTTTGACCTGAATGCCAATGCGATGGCTTCAGGGGTCTACGTATTGAAGATCAGTGCCTATGACAGGCCTGCAGGTACTCCCGGAGCCAGAGAAGTCGTCGCCATGGATTACCGAATTTGGGAAGTGCGAAAGCCAACTGATGTCTTGCCAGGTCTAGGCGCCGACGAACCGAGTATCTGCTCTGGCGCACTACGCAGCATGATCGCAAATATGGGCATGCCGCTCCGCTATAGCAGTACCGGCGGGACAAATGCCGGTAGGTCAGTTACGTACACCTATCACCTCCCTGACCGCGTTTACCAACCCACAGTGTATTGGGGTGGGGGCCTACCGGTTAACCTGTGCCGAAGCTATTCAACGAGTACACCGCGTTAGGGCGAGGTCCATACATTTTCTTCTCAATCTTTAGCTCCTTAAATCGGAAATATAGGTTGGGATGAACGGGCCCTGCACGATCTCTTTGTCCGCGGCCAGGACGAATCCGTGGAAGAACTTGTCCTCGGCCATCGACGCTCCTGGATTTTGAACGCATGGTTTTTTACCAGGTCGAGCACGCCGTAGTCGTACAGGTTTAGTCAGGGCTGGACCAGGTTTGCTGATATACGATAGATCTCTTCTGTGCTTTGCGCCGGCCGAGGGCTCTTTCATTCATCGACTTCGCGAAGTAGCAGAACAGGTTCTTGCTGCGGGACTTCGTACTGTACATTGCAGTGTCCTCCTTTTGGAGCAGAACAGGAAGGTTTGAGCCGAACGTGCCAGGATAGAAGGCTTTGCCATTTATTTACCTTAAGTGGTTCATGTGTTCTTAATCCGAAAAGAGTTATTGACAACACCTGTCGTCGATCGGCAACACCTTCCAACGCTCCGTTAGAAACTTCTTTTCGCCAACTCTTCAGATACCTATAGTAGCCGTGGAAAACATGAAAGGTTGGACCAGAAATTACAAGTGCCACCTTTCCTAGTTTGCCGCGTAAATCTCAGACTGTAGGAAACCAATGAATACATTTCGTCGTGCCGTGTTGGCGGCATTGATACCAATCGTCCTCGTCGGGTGCGCTAGCGCGCCCATGAACCGTACGCTCAACGCGCAGCTTGCCTCCGCAATTCAGCCGCTGGACCTGCACGTCGGTATCAAGCAGCATGAAGTTTATGCCGAATTCGAGCACTCCAACCTTGGTGCTGGCGCTGTCGCTTGTGGTGCAGTGCCGGGACTGGGTTTGCTGCTGGCGGCGGCATGCGGGGGCGCGCTGGGTGCGATGGACACAAGCATCAATGCGGACCGCGCCAAGGTGGCAGACGAGATGGTCCGACCGCTGAAGGACATGACAGTCGACGCCAGATTTGACCAGCTTCTGCATGACACCATCTCGAAATCACTTCAGGGCGTCCCCAAAATGCAATTTGCTCACGTCGCGCTGACGAAGTCGGTGGATGACAAAACCATTGAGCAGACTTTCCGTGCATCGACCTCGAATGCCGTGATGTTCGTTATCCTCGATTACCACCTTTCCCGCGACTTCTCCTCTGTGGAAGTTTCTGCAAATGGCTTTTTGTACCCGCGCAGTACTTCGGCCCGCACTGCTGCCGGTCTCTCAGCGCAGTCGGCAGAAGAAGACAAAGGGCGCGTACTACGGGCTGACCAGGCTGCGTATCGCGTGGAGGTAACCTATCGCGGCGTCCTTCCATCTGTTGCACCTACCCCGGAAGGCAACATCGAGATGTGGAAAGCGAACAATGCGAGCTTGCTGCGGAAGGCTATCAGCGACGGCGCCACCCAGGTCGGACGGCTGTTGGCAGATGACATCCAGCGTGCTCCTGGCGCAGAGCGTGTTGTGCTCGGCACCGCAGACGCAGGCAAGGGGACAAAGGGTGAACTGCTCGCCACGAACGAAGGCGCGCAGTTGATTCGGATACCGTCCGGTGCCTTCGTCTATAGCACCACTGTTTCTGCACCGCTGCAGCAGGCCACTGCAGGTACCAAGGTCGTCCAATGACATCCCGGCGTGCTTTCACCACAGCCATGGCCCTGGCATGCGCCACACTCGCTGGATGCGCCTCCGATCGCGTATCGGGAGTCAGCACAACGCCCCGGGAAATACCGGCGAAAGCACGCCAGGCCATTACATGCCCATTTCATATTGCAGCGATCAAGGATCTGCGCAGCAGCGACGACCTGGGATCCGTCATGCGGACGCAGGTCGACGGGAGGGATTTCCTTCGCTGGTTCACCGAAGGGCTTGCTGCGATGCCCGGACACAACCGGGACTCGGCGCCGGTTAGCCTGCGTATCGAGGTGAACAAGGCGTACATCCAAGGTCTCGCGCAGCTATTGTCCGCCAATATTCTCGTTAAGGTATATGCGAGCGGCTCGGGAGGCATTGCAACGGAAAAGATGTATCGAGGCGTGGGTTCGAACGCCAATTGGTGGAACTCTGAAGCAGAGATCCAAGCCGTGTTCGAAGCCGCACTCCACGACCTGCAAAGACAGATTGGAACGGACATCCAAGAACTGTGCAGGAGATGAGCTATGCTTCGTCACACCCTGCCGTCTCAGTGATCTTGGACAAGTCCGGTTGTTTCCACGGACAAGAACTCATCTACGGAACCGAGGACCGAAACGCGACCCTGTTTTTAAGACTTGCCATAACGGCGAAAGCTTCCCCTTTTAACAACAATGTTGCCAATCGCGCTCTCAGGCCGCCCTCCCGGCACAAAACCCTTAAATACGGCTGCTAACCGTTCAATCCCAAGCATTGGTGTTTAACCGACTCATTTCCGTACGCGACACAAAGGGGCTCGTCGGGTTAAAGAAAGTCCGCAGTTGCAAACTGCTTTAGTATGGTCTACGGGGCTTGGACAACCTTGCACCGGTGAGTCAGCCAAGAAGATCAGGCCTCTGGCGCCGTTCAGACCAGGTTCCACAGCTGACCATCAACGTCCTCGAAACCCTGCTCATACATAAAGCCATGGTCCTCCGTCGAGTACGGCGTGCGGCCACCGGCAGCAATGGCCTTGGCGATGAGAGTGCCGACTTCTTTCCGGCTTTCGCAGCTCAGGCAGATAACGACTTCATTTGCTTCCTTTGCCTGCGTAACGGACTTGTTGATCAAGGGCTGAAGGAAAGGCTCGGTCGTCAGCATGGCCTGGATGGTGTCGCCGACGATGTTCATGAATGCTGCGTTCTCGCCGCTGAATCGGTCACTGAAGATAAGTCCAAGCGCAGAAAAGAAAGCCTTGGACTTATTTTGGTCCTTTACTGGCAGATTGGGGACGATCTGTTTGTCCTTTACGTCTCCATGGTAAAGATGGAATGGTCAATCGGTGCTTCGCCCATGCGACGGATGACGACGCACAAAATCGACACGCCTCCGGAAAAATATTTCCTCCAAAATCGAATGCGCGGAACCTAATAGGGCCGCGCGACTAATCGAGGTGCAAATGTCTGTGGACTGCAGTGTGGTCACAGGTTCTTCGGCCATTCGTTTCCTGCCGCATGCGACTAGTCGTTTCCTCATGACTTGCGGCACTTCACAAACGTCCGTTCTTGGCCGACAGAGGAAAAATGCCCGTTACAGCAAGCGTCTGTTCTGTGCGGCAGAGCCGCGGCAGACAGTAGCGGTACGAAGTGATATCGCCACAAGGAGAACAGGCGTCTCGACCAGCAACCGCGCATGGTGATAATTCCGTTAAAATGATCATTTCTGACTTTCCCAACACCATGAAAGCAGCAGAAAACCCCATGGACGACAGTTTGACGAAGGACGAATACGAAGCGCTGGCGCAGATCGGGAAGGCCCGCAAGGGAGAACGACCAAGCGCTTGCGTTGCGCGAAATGCAAAGGCACTGATCGGCCTGAAATATGTCACGCGCGGAAAAGACGGCGCATTCATGCTGACCGAGAAGGGACAGCAGACTTTGTTCGTCAAGCGTTGCATCGACGGCTTGCGCACGATGGCGGCTAGTGCCGTGGCTGCCGCTGCACCCGCGAAGCTGGAGGGTGATGTTGCCGCCTTCCTCAGCAAGAAGGGGTTGATCGCGCCACATGCAGCGGGCGAAGGTTTCGAACTGACGGCACGCGGACGCGAATCGCTGGCGGATATTGAATCGCGGGAAAGCAAGCCATGAGCGAAGGGCTGAAAAGACCTGCTTCCTGGTCCGGCTGATTCCTACGCTGATCCTGGTCCGACTCGTCACATGGCGCACGGCGAACAATCCCGCGCGCCAAAACCCCCATCCCGGTTGATTTTCGATCTGGAACGGATGGGACGACTCAAGTGGGACTGGCGATTCTGTCAATCAATCCCGAAATGTTTTGCGCTGCGACAGAAGTGCGGAATTGTGTAAATGGTCACATGCCGAACAGGAACGGCCGAGGTATGCCAAGAAGCGGATGATGCAATCCAAGCTGTCAGGCACTCGATTCGACCCTTACCCGCCTCCGGCGCTTCCCGAAAGGAGACGCTGTAATGCCGATCTGACTGATGTGCTTGCAGTCGGTGTACAGTGAAAAGTTTAAGCGGTTCCGAGTGAGGCTCTCACCTGGTAGAAGTCGAGCCACACCGCCTTAATGTTACTAGCATGTGATCTTTTAGGAATTGTTCAACGCCTTTTCAGTGCGTTCGATCCTGTCAATTAGACGATGTAGTTCTACTGCATCATCAAATGTAGGGCTGAGGTGTGTTCCGTTTAGCAGATCCGACGCAAGGCGCTGGTATGCAATTGCCATGCTCTGGGAAATCCCAGGATCAAACTCCCTCGCGTAGGTAGTTGGAATCTTCAATTCATGGAGCGTCTCATCGCCTGTGGCTCCTTCTACCCGGAAGCCGCCATCACCGATGTAGCCAATCGATGTCGTGACGATGATGTCGCCCCCGGTACCGTTGACTTCCCACCGGAAATTGGTACCGCGCGAAAGGCCGCCGCGAAAGTGGATGTTCATAAAAACGCCGCTCTCAAGCAGACCAGAGACCGCCACCTGATCGGGGATCCCGATTGGCACATCATCGCCAGTTTCAATAATCTTGACCGTCTTTCGGATACTCGCCTGTTTTGCAACCAAATCCCCAAACCGGCTATCGAGCGCATAGAGTACGGCGTCGACCGAATGGCCGAACGGCACATTGATCATACTTGCGCCGTTCGTCGGGTCGAGCGTATAGCGATAAGTTTCCGGCAGTGTATCGCCCCAGAGGATCCCGGAGCCGACCAGTGTCGATGAGACAACGCGCCCCACATAGCCATCATGGATCAGATCGCGCACAAAATTGAATGCGGGTGCTGCGCGCGTTTGTGCGCCCATTACTGTATGAACCTCCTTTGCTTTGGCGAGGTCGCGCATCGCGATGGCGTCATCAAGGTTCATGCCTAATGGCCATTCGCAAAACACCGACTTGCCCGCGTTGATCGCTGATTCGACCAGTTGACGGTGCTGGGTCACCTTTACAGTAACAACAACGAGGTCAACGTCGGGATGGTTAACAAGTTCATTAGTAGAACCTACCGCATTGGGAATCCCGAACTTCGCGGCCGCCGCTTGCGCCACCTCCAGCTGATGGTGGCTGATGGCGGTAATTTGATAGTCCGGCAGCGATTTAAGTGCCGGAATGTGAGCGATGGAGGCCCAACCCTTATCGGGATGAACACCGATAATGCCGACGCCAATTTTGCCGTTTTCCATGCAAACCTCTCTGCTTTAAATAGTGATGACAATCCGGCCAATAACTTCGCCGGCCTCAAGCGCGCGATGCGCTTCTTTGACGTCGCGCAACTGATACACGCGGTGCAGATGCACCTGAAGGGTGCCCGCGTCGACCAGTTCAGCGATGTGTCGTAAGACTCGGGTCTGGCGCAGTCGGTATTCATGATTTGCCGATACCTGCGGAAGACCGATATTGATAAACTTGATGTTCAAGTTCTTATACTCGGCCAGCATGTTGTTTCCCTCGGGCCATGGCGCTACTACTGTATTGACTAGAGTTCCATAAGGTGCAACCAAGTCCATACTTCCGGAAAAATTCTCCCTGCCGACATAGTCAAGGATAATATCGGCACCGTCCTTGCCAGTCCATCTGGCAACAGCCTGTTTGACATTGTCCCGCTTATAGTCGATGAGCAGCTCAGCACCTAACTCCCGGGCCAATTTCCCCTTCTCAAGGCTTGATACAGTCGTTGCAACCCGCGCACCGCGGGCGTGCGCCAGCTGTATGCTGATATGACCAAGACCTCCTGCACCGCCATGGACCAGCACAAAGTTTCCTTCGCGAACTCTGGCACGCTCGACAACAGCTTCCCAGCTCGTCAGGCAAACTGTGGGAAAGGCCGCAGCCTCAGTAAAATTAATTGACTTGGGTTTGAGAGTGACATAGTGGCCGCTGACAACTTTAAATTCGGCATAACTACCGGGTTTGTCCGAATAGCCACCATCGTAATACCACACCTCGTCGCCGGGCCGCAGGTGCGTGATCGCCTGGCCTGTCTGCTCTACAATGCCAACTCCATCCATGCCCAAGATGCTGAAGGTGGATTGCCCGTCACCTGCAGCATAGGACGGAGCCCCGGATGCCCGGTTCTGACAATCACCCGGATTCATGCCAGCAGCGATGACGCGTATCAGGATATCGGTAGCATGCTGGATAGAGGGCATATCGACCTCCGTGTATTTCAACACCTCCGGGCCGCCCGCTGTTGTCACGATGACAGCCTTCATTTTACGTGTCATGTCTGTTCTCTGTCGTGCATCAAGTGATATTCAAAATGGTCCGTCGTACATCGATCGTCTTAATGCGCCACGTCCCATCGGTCCGCTGAAAGGTCTCTTAATAGTGACCATAACCATGCAGGGTGTTAAACGGTCCGTCCTGATTGGACGAGGAGAGAACGTGATCTTCCATGGACCAGATGGCGGTTGCTGTTGTCGGCGACGTCAATGTAATTTCCGGGCTATGCACCTGATGAATGGTTTGCGCGTCCAGCAGGGCGATTGCAGTTGTCTCAATGAACGCGTGGAGATCATCGAACTAGTAGAGCACTTGTCCATCGATGCCGCGAAACGTTAGCCGTGCGTCCGGCACACAGAGCTGACGCAGGTCATCCCATCGCTTAAGGTCAATGAAGTGGCAGTAACGGGCTTTTGTGGTACAGATAGCTTCCGACGCCACGAGTTGCTCAATATTCATGAGTCTTCCTCCTTTCACATGAATCCATCATAGCTGCCATAATTTGTACTCAACAGTGCGAAAAAGCCAGATTCCTTATCCGATAGTATTTTTCTACAGACAGTTGAATGGATCCACTTTCAGAAGTATTCAGCGCGTTAAGGATCAACAAGGCGGTCACTACCCGGCTGGAAGCAACTGCTCCCTGGGGCTGGCGCTCTGCCGGCAATGGCGAAAACAGTGTGAACTTCGTGTTGGTCCAACACGGGTCAGGCATTCTGACCATGCATAGCCAACCGAATCCTGTTTACTTGGCGGCAGGCGACGTATTTATCACCTTCGATAGCGATCCCTATACGTTGGTCGATCATCCAAGCTCCGTCGTTGTGGATTGCAGAGTCGTAGACGAAAATCGGGTCGATGATGTGATCAAGTTTGGGGGTGACGGTGCGCTTACCACTTTCGTGAGCGGATCATTTGCCATCGATGAACTGGAGGCCACGCCGATTTTGTCAGTGCTGCCCTCTTTTCTGCATTTGAGACTCGAGCACAACCGCACTCATGCCTTCCAGTCTGCCCTAAATTTGTTAGCAATCGAGCTTCAGCAGCCCGGGCTCGCATCGGATGCAACGATTGCGCGACTGTACGAAATCTTGTTGGTGTATGCGGTCCGCGCCTACGTCAATAGCGGTGCCATTCCACGGATTGGATGGCTCTCGGCGATCTCCGACAAGCAGCTAGCCCCAGCCGCTATCGCAATGCATGAACGCTTGGCAGAGGACTGGACACTTGAATCACTTGCTGCAAAGGCGTACATGTCTAGATCGGCATTCGCATCGAAATTCAAAGCGGTAGTCGGCCAAACTCCCCTCGAGTACCTTACGCACTGGCGTGTCCACCGTGCGAAGCTGTTGATCCGAAACACGCGCCAGTCCATGGGCGAGGTTGCACATAAGGTCGGATACGAGTCAGAAACTTCCTTCAATCGCGTCTTCAAGCGCGTTACCGGCATGACACCAGGTGCGTTTAGGCGGTCCAGCCTCGCAACTCAACCGGGCGACCGCATTTAAACAACAGGAGTTCACTGGAGCAGCGGCATAAATATGGCGCCAAAGTTTCACGACGCCGTGGCGTTGCATCAGGTTGTCAACACCATAGCCCTCCCGAGCGCGACCGGAAGTCATCATCTGGTCAGGAAACGCATGATAGCGGCAGCATTGCCTCCGCTCGCGTCCCGCCTGTCATGCGAATTAGTGTAGACGATAGAGTTCGGCTAATCCAACGTCTTCTAAAACCTCGAGATGGCTCACCAATTGCATGGACCACAGCTTTAAATCGTCTAGAAGCGATTGGATTTCCGAGAGCGATGCACCCGACTGAATCTGTCGAACGAGCGCGTGTCCGACGTCATGCATCGCGCAATGAGGAGCATCGAGTGCAGCGAAGCCAGGCCGATCGGCAAACAGTTGGCCTGGCCCGAAGTACCAACGGCCCAAACTGCATTCGCGGCATGACAAGGGGGGATAGCCATCAGTTTGGCGCAGAGGTGCATCGGGCGGCAAGTTGGCGCGGCGAATTGCATAGCTGGCGAGTTGCCGACGCCATTGCATATGGTCGACAATTGCCATATGTATTAGACCAACCGGTACGCCAGGGCAGCGTGTCCTGGTTTGGAGGAAGGTGACAAATTGTTCCGGTGGCAGCGGCCTGCTGACCAAGTAACCTTGGACAGTTTTGCAACCTGATTCGAGGAGGAACTGGTACTCTTCCGGCGTTTCGACCCCTTCAGCAACAACATTGATTTTCAATTCATGGCCAAGACGTATTGCTGAACGGACGATGGTTGCGCTCTTTTCCGATCCAAGCATGCGACTGACAATCCCCTGATCAATTTTTATGGTGCTGAATGGCCAGCGACTAAGCGTATCTATTGATGAATAGCCGGTGCCGTAATCGTCCATTGCCAGACCCACTCCTGCATTGCAGAGTAATAGGACATTCTGAATACATTCGTCATCGGCATGTAACGCTTGCGTTTCCGTGATTTCGACTTCGAGTGCTGCGGGAGGCATTTGGGAATGAGCGATAGAAGCAAGAATTCGCTTGGTCAGCACAGGATCCTCAAAATCCTGAGCCGTAACGTTAAAGGAGACTGTGAGCTCGTTGTTATGGTTTAAAAGCACCAGATCTCTTGCTAGACGATAAAAGATCTGCGTTGTAACAGCCTTGATTTGCGATGATCGCTCGGCTAAAGGAATGAAGGCGCTTGGGGCTATAAGCGTACCGTCCTTACTCCAACGTACCAAGGCTTCTGCCCCAACAATCTGCCCCGTAATAAGAGAAACCTTTGGCTGGTAATGGAGCAAGAATTGTCGATTGCGTAAACCCTGTTCAATATCGTGTGCCGTTATCATGAAAGGCGCTCCGGCGTTGATGAAACTTTGTTGCTCTCGCCACAATAGGTCGCGTATAAAAGCAAATCTCTCGTAGATGGTTTCGTCACTTCATAACCTGAGTTATGAGCCAAGACTGTTTCACAGTCAACTGAAAGTTGATACAGGGACGCCGTTGCATTCGGAGCTTGAATTTCATCATTCACCTGTTCGGCAGTAGTCAAGCGTGAAAGCACTTTACTTTCTTACAGGCTGTTAACCATACACACAATAGCGATTGACAGTGTCATCGAACAGGGGCCGCTAGCGATGTTTCCATTCAATTTTGGATGCGTATGGAAGTCGTATATGCATTCCGCAGGTGACCGCCGATAATCTGGACTCTTTCCAATCCATAAAAAGTCCATTGCCCTGCGCCCCGTTTATCTAGGGTCGGACTGTGCCTACACTGTTTCTTACCGGTGAAGCCACCGTTACGTTAAGGCGGCCCGGTAAACAGACCGACACTAATCCAGCCAAGGATCTCTATCATGACTACCCAATCAACCATGCATGCCCTCGTCCTCGACAGCTTTGGCACTCAACTCGTCCATCGCGAGATACCGCGCCCGTCAGCAGGTCCTGGACAGGTCCTTGTTGAAGTCAAGGCCAGCGGCGTCAATCCGCTTGACACGAAGATTCGCGCGGGAAGTGCCGCGCACGCCAAGCCGGTATTACCTGCTGTCCTCGGCATCGACCTGGCCGGCGTGGTGCGCGAGGTAGGTACGGGCGTGAGCGGTTTTAAGCCGGGCGACGAAGTGTATGGCATGACCGGCGGGGTTGGTGGGGTACAGGGCTCGTTAGCAGAATATGCGGCGGTCGATGCCCGGTTGCTCGCCATCAAGCCGAGCAACCTCAGCATGCGCGAAGCGGCCGCGCTGCCATTGGTATTTATTACTGCATGGGAAGGACTGGTTGATCGTGCCAACGTGCGCGCCGGTCAAAAAGTGCTTATCCACGGCGGCGCTGGCGGAGTCGGCCACGTCGCGATACAGATTGCAAAAGCCTTCGGTGCCAAGGTGTTCGCCACGGAAGGACCCGGTAAGCAGGAACTGGTCGAACGACTCGGTGCAACGGCGATCAATTACAGCATTGAATCCGTGGAGACGTATGTCGCCAAGCATACCGATGGCGAGGGTTTCGATATCGTGTATGACACCGTTGGGGGCACCACGCTAGATGCTTCCTTTGAAGCGGTGCGCCGCTACCAGGGACATGTGGTAAGTTGCCTCGGCTGGGGCACGCATAAGCTAGCACCGTTGTCGTTCCGTGCAGCAACGTACTCTGGTGTCTTTACACTGCTGCCGTTACTCACCGGAGAGGGCCGGGCGCACCATGGCGACATTATGCGCGAGGCGACGAAGCTGGTAGAAGCAGGGAACCTCATTCCTTTGCTTGATCCACGCAGTTTTACTCTCGTTGACGCACAAGCCGCGCATACTGCCATTGAGAACCGCAGTGCGCATGGCAAGATCGTGGTGGATATCGCGGAATAAGCGCCAGGTGCAGCTGCCGTAGCAGGGAAGCGCCCATGATACAGTGCGACAACGTCTTATCGGTATTGGACCCCTGCTACAGGAATTACCACATGGATCGTCTTGAAGCCTTGAGAGTATTTTGTCGGGTTGTCGAGTATGGCGGATTCAGTAAAGCCGCCGACAGGCTGGGCATATCTACGCCCTCAACCACCAAACAGGTCGCAGCGCTGGAAAATCACTTCAATGTGAAGTTACTCAATAGGACTACGCGACGCATGTCGCTTACTGACGAAGGCCGTCGATGCTATGAACAGGCGCTGCAATTGCTCAACGGTATGGCTGAGTTGGAAGACAGTCTCCAACAATCGCATGCGACACCATCTGGTATCTTACGTATCGACATGTCGACCATCATTAGCCGTTTGTATGTTGCCCCTGCTCTTCCACGCTTTCTCGCTCAATATCCCGATATCCGCATCAAGGTAACCATTAATGATCGCATGACCGACATAGTGGACGAAGGTGTCGACGTTTCGGTACGCATCGGCGAGTTGGCCGATTCCAACCTGATCGCCAAGCCGTTATGCAAGACTAGCTACCTATGCTGCGCCTCACCAGCGTTCATTCGCAAACATGGGCTTCCTTCTTCGCCAGAAGATCTGGATCTTTTTCCCTGCCTAAGCTTTCTAAAGCTGCATTCGCGTCAGCCGCGCCCCTGGGCCTTTGAGAAAAACGGCGAGCAGCTGCTGTACTCGCCAGACCCCCGGATTGGCATCGACCATCCGGAATCGCTGATCGAAGCCACCATTGCGGGTGGCGGCATCGTGCAGCTGCTGTCGGTTAGCGTGCAGCCTTTCGTGCAAACTGGCCAGCTAGTCCCGGTACTCGAAGATTGGGCGGCACCTGGCCCGACCGTTGCGGCGCTCTACCAGCAGAAGAACCTTCAGGCGGCAAAGATCAAGGTATTCGTGGAATTTCTGCAAACCTTGTTTCAACGATAGTTATTGAGTAGCTGCGGACTGGCGAGCGGCACCACAATGGTCATACGCATTTCTCGATAGTAGTCATTCAATGGGCTTAGTGATCTGTACAAGTTTTGGGTAATGCGAAGCGGCCGTAGGTTCGCTCGCTCACATCCGGAATGGCGTACGTTAATAAGTCCGCTCTCCTCTGCCAGCCAACGACAATCGGCCATCATCCTCAACACACTGTTTTCATGACTCGTCAATGCAGGCTACCTGGCGGGTAACCCACTATCTCTGTCCAGGCGAAGATCAGGAAAGGCTCGACCACGGTTGACACGGTATTGAAAAAAGATTTGTGGGTTGAAGTCAAGAAAACCATAGAAACGATGCCAAAGGAAACCGAACGAGACCGCGAGCACTATTGACGTACCAGATGGCTTTTTCCCCTGCTTTATCCATGTGGATTACGGATCTCAGAAGTCGTTGAAAACACAATGGGGGACTTCTTCCGCCGGGGAGATAGGGATGGCAAAGATTGCTGGTGGCTGGAAGTTATCGGCAAAGGTCGCAAGACACGCATGGTCCCGGCCACGACAGAATTGATGACGGAGCTTGGCCGGTATCGAACTGAGAAGGGACGCAAGCCGCTTCCGATCCTCGCGGAAGGAACACCCTTAATGCTACCTACCGGAGCCATACATCGCCCACTGACATGTAGTGCAGTTCATGGAATAGTAAAGTGCGTTTTTGCGAACACTGGTACGCGTCCGGACACTTACGGACCCGTCTTACAAAGGCATGGCTGTGAGGGTGAAGGTGGCGTCGGCTCATTGGTTGCGGCATACCGCTGGCTGGCATATGGCAAACAGTGCTATCGACCTGCGTTATGCACGGGACAACCTCGGACATGTATCAATCGCGACCACGAGCATCAATAATTTGGGATCGACTACAACAACAGGCGATTTACGAAATAAGCTGCGCATTTTGACCATCAGAATAAACCAGGAATTTTGAAACGACCGACTGACTAGCATGTCCGCTTTCTGGAGCATCGTCTGCGCGCAACTGATCAATCGCGCGACGCGGCGCCGGACGCTGACGGAATTCGGCCGCACTTACCACGAGCGCTGCCGGGCAATCCTGACGGAAGCGCATGCGGCGGATGCCTTGGCGGCCGACCAAGTCCATGCTGGCTGCAAACATCCCACGTGGCGCGCCGTATCCACGTGACAGTGGATGCGCTGGCGGCTACTCTGCCGAAGATGATGACCTAAGGGCGGCAGTGCTCAACCATTGATCATTCCGGGGTGGGCTCATCCCCCCGGTGATGGGCATGGCACTTGATTCCACAGTTTGATTTCTCTGCTGGTCACTCCTGCAGCTGGGTCATACGCTGTCGGCACCAGATATCAGCATGAGGAACGACTATGGGTCAACGCGATAAAGCGTTTCAACCACAGGCACGGGTTGGATCATGAATATTGCTTGTGCCGGCAGCGCATAGCTCGAACCCTGGGGCAGGCAGGAGCGATAGCACTTCACCACACATGCGCCCGGTGAATGATGTGCGATATGCACATGGAATTACCCTGGCCTGCGAAGTATTGTTAAGTCATATCATCGCCTGAAGATGCGGCACCATGGCGCCATGGCCGGATTGGTAACGCGGAGCAGATCAGATGACCTAGACGACTTAAGAAATAGCAACTGCTGCGGACTTCCGGTTCGACGTACGACATACAACCCGTCGTTTCATGTTGTCAGAATCGACCAGTAGCAGGATTCCAACCATTAAATGAACTGGAGTTAGCATGATGATTCGTTGCATGACGCGTTCGGTCGGTATTGCCTCTGTTCTCTTGTTGATGCTCCAGGGCTGCGGCGGTGACTCGAAATCGGCTACGGGCACACCGGGCCAGGGCACCAGGCTGATGCCGGTGTCCTCTGTGACCAGCGACAATGGGCTTCGCCGCGCAACAAGGTATGGAGACGTGATCGGCACGCACGACGAGGCGACGGGTTCACTGCAATGGCTGGGCATCCCCTATGCAAAGCCACCGACGGGGTCGCTGCGCTGGCAGGCGCCTGTAGAACCCGATGCATGGTCCAGCCCGCGCCAGGCGAAAGCCTTCGGCCCCTCATGCAGCCAGGGCGGAAGAATGTTCAGTCCCGCTCCCGACACCGGAACATATAGCCTGTCGGTGCGTGACGGCCTTGGCAAGCCGGTCGGCGCCGAGGACTGCCTGACGATCAACATCTGGCGGCCTGACGCTGCTGAAGGGCCGCTTCCGGTCATCGTGTTCATCCACGGCGGCAGTAACGTGGTGGGCTACTCGGCGGACCCCATGTACAACGGCGCTGCCCTGGCAAACAGGACAGGTGCGGTTGTCGTGACATTGAACTACCGGTTGGGCCTGCTTGGATGGTTCGACCTGGCGCAGCTCAAAACGGGCGAACCCGCATCGGATTCAGCCAACTTCGGCACTCTCGACCAGATCCAGGCGTTGAGATTCATTCAAAATAACATTGCTTCCTTCGGCGGCGATCCCGCGAACGTCACCGTCATGGGCGAATCAGCAGGAGCGGTGAATGTCTGGGCATTGCTGGTTTCGCCGCTTGCCAGCGGACTCATGCACAAAGCCGTATCGATGAGCGGCGGCCTGTCGGTCAAGACGCCTTCGGACTCGCGCGATTATGCCCAGAAACTGCTGCGCGCACTTCTGATTGCGGACGGAAGAGCCTCGGACGATGTCAGTGCGGATCTCTACGTCGCGACGCATACCGCTTCGCAGATCGCTACATACCTGCGTTCCAAGACACCGGACGAGATGATCCGGGTCGCCATCGCCAGCAAACTGCCTGATGCGCCTGCGGTGCTGACCGACAACTACGTCATCCCCTGGGCTCCGCATACTGCCATCGCCGCGGGCCGCTACAACCGGGTGCCTATGCTGGCCGGCAATACGCTTGAGGAGGGCAAACTGTTCGGCGGACTGGTCGGCGCCTATAAGCCAACTGACTATGACCGGTTCACGATGATGTATAACTTCGATCCGAACGTGGCGACCGCCTTGAGGGATGCGGACTTCATCCAGCCGCAGCACCTGCCTGTCGAGCAGCCCGGCACCGGATGGAACAGTGTCGCGTATGGATTGACCACAGGAGTATTTACCTCCTTGACGCTGGCTTCACTGAACACCCTTGCAACTCAGCAGCCCAGCCAGACCTGGTACTACCGCTTCGATTGGCGAAACGAGCCCGCGCCGTTCAGGAACGTCTATGGCGCGGTGCATGCACTGGACCTGCCCTTCTGGTTTGGCAATTTCGGGCGCAGCTTCTTTTCTTTCGCTTTTAACGACGTGAACCGTCCCGGCCGGGAACAACTGTCGGCTTCCATGATGACGACAATCAGGAGCTTCGCTGCCACAGGAAATCCGCATAACCCGCAATTGGGCATCGCAGCCTGGCCGAACTGGCCCTCCGGCGTGGTGTTCGACGCCACGAACCAGGAACAGCGCCTCAGCGTGCAACTTCTGCCCGTACCGTAGGAGAGATAGGCCCAAGAATTTAACAAATTAAGAACTTAAGAACTTTGAAATTCAAGCAGGCTTGTCCACTCTACCTGGATGGCCAAGGGTAACTTTCCGCGATTTCATAAGGTTTGGAACAATCGGCCACCCATCTTGATGGGTGGCTTTTTAATGCGCTTCCTGCGAGGCCGGCACCATCCTTTTATGATGTTTGATATCAGTTGAAGCAGACCGTGGTTGCCAAGTTCTGGCCGTCAAAAATTAACCCTTAACCTCCAGTCGTTCTTCCAGAAAACCGACGGTCAACGTTTGACATGCCATGCCAGGCCGCTAGGCGACTGCACGATGAATGAGGTACGCTGCATCGGCTCCGATTCTTGATGGAGCCTTGGTTGATTCACGAAGTTATACTCGACCGGGTCGGCGTAGGATTTCAAGTCTAGCCCGGCATGTGCCTAACCCAGTTTTTCTGGCCAGTATGACTGGTATCAGTTTTTCAAGGGTCGTGAAGCCGATCGGCTTTTGGACGTGGGCATGGAAGGCAAATGCTCGCGCTGCTTCCCTCCTCAAGTTTCTGGGCCAGGCGCTTTTGCCAATAAAACCTGCAACGGGGTATTCCTCCTTGAGGGCCGCGCCGAGTTCATAGCCATCCATCCCGGGCATCCCGATGTCCAGTTTGAACAGGTCGACCGGTTCGCCCTTGGCTAGTGCGATTGCTGTGTACGGAACAGTCGCGACAACGGACCGATAGCCCCACATCTCTTAAATTGTGGCAAGGGCGTAGACACTGTCAGCGGCGGCGTCCACCACCATTATCAGTGGCTTGGCTGCTACTTCGCGTTCCACTCCGCTTTGGGGTGCTGTCAGAAGAATGCCATCGCTTTGTCACTGCATTGATGCACCATCCAGCTATGCCTGAATGATCGCGGACCGCCTGACGTATCGCCAAAGGCATGAAACATGCCCTTTACATTTACATGAAAGAAATTGCAGGAATGGAAATTCACATACAATCAGGGGCCTCATAAAACGCGCATATCTGCCCAGCCCAACAACATTACAAAATTGCAATGAAAGTCCGTAGCTACTTGCTGTCGCTTGCACTGATCATTCTGATTCCCGTGGTAGTCTTCTCCGGACTTGCGGTCGCGCGCCTCCACGACGCTTTTCATCGGTCGTCAGAAGAAAACCAGATGGAAATTGCCCGCTCCATCGCGTTGGCCATTGACCAGGAACTGACGAGTGCCAAGTCTGCTTTACGGGTGCTTGCTGCATCCAGCTTTCTGGAAGCGGAAGATTTTTCAGCTTTTTACCAGCATGCGAAGGTCGCGAATATCGGGGAGACGGGTTGGGTCATTCTCTATGATGCCAAGGGCGACCAGGTCATCAACACGCGCGTTCCCTATGGGACCCCCATTTCCACGGCCAGGGATCGGCGTGAGCTTCTCAGGGTACTAGAAACGACAGAGATAACGGCATCCAACCTGTTTTTCGGCCAAGGAGCCAAGCAGCACGTCCTCACACTGGAAATGCCGGTTATTCTGCCTTCGGGGAAAAAATATGTGCTGTCACAAGTCTTTTTACCGGAGCACTTTCATTTAGCGTTCGCCGCACGACAAATTTCTGCCGACTGGTTAGTCGGCGTGTTTGATCGCAACGGGACGATCATCGGCCGTAGTCATCGAGCAGAGAAGTACATCGGAAAACCGGTGATCGCCTCAATGAAAGCTGCAATATCGGCACAACGCGAAGGCACTTTGCACCATCACACAAGCGACGGCATTGAAGTGTTCGACGTATTCACGCAGTCAAAAGTGTCAGGGTGGACGGTAGCCGTCGGAGCGCCTGTGGCCATCATAGAAAAAGCGACCAACCACGCACTTTTCCTGTGGATCGGTGGGCTGATCATTGCTTCGGTAGTCGGAGTCGGTTTTGCAGCACACTTCAGCCGCCGTCTGGTACGCGCCATCACCGATTCCGCCGAATCAGCCGTCATGCTTGGAAAAGGCCTGCGGCCGACTAGGTCAGCGATGACACGCATCATGGAAGTAGACCGCTTGAATTCCGCGCTCAACGATACTGCCGCACTCCTTGACGAAGAGCGGGCATCTCGCACAGCTGCGGAAGCAGAGCGCGAACATCTGTTGAAGTCGGAGAAGCAGGCGCGCCTGACTGCTGATGAGATGAACAAGGCGAAAGACCATTTCCTCGCCATGCTTAGTCACGAACTGCGCAATCCCATCAATGCCATCACAGCAGGAATTTCAGTATTTGAACTGAACCTCGGACGTGAGGCAGTGGCAAAGGCCGTCAAGGTGATGCAGCGACAGGGGACGCACCTGCAACGCATCCTCGACGACCTGCTGGATGTTAGCCGTGCCTTGACTGGACGGCTCTCTCTTAAAACGCAACGTTTTGATCTGAGCCGCCTGGTTGCAAATAGCGTCGCCTCACTTCAAGCCGCAGGCAGACTCAGCGATCATGAACTCACTGTCTCGACAGTGCACGCATGGGCAGACGTAGATCCAGTACGCGCAGAACAAATCTTGACCAATCTTCTTGACAATGCCGTCAAATACACCCCGTCCGGCGGACAAATACAGGTATCGCTGCAAGCTATTGAGCAGCATGCGGTACTGACCGTGCGCGACAATGGGATAGGCATATCGCCCGAACTGCTGCCGAAGATATTTGATGTCTTTGTGCAAGCAGACAGTTCGCTTGACCGATCTCGTGGTGGACTTGGCATCGGTCTATCGTTAGTGAAGGGACTTGTGGGCATGCATGGCGGCACGATCGAAGCGGAGAGCAACGGTTTGGGTAGCGGCAGCACGTTTACCCTACGTTTTCCCCTGCAAGAAGCTCCGCATGATGAGGTGTTGGAGCCTGAAGAGACGAATGGATTCAAACCGGGATCAGTGCTGCTTGTCGAAGACAATGACGATGCACGCGAGCTTTTCGCGATGATGCTTGAGTCGAGCGGTTACAATGTGCTGCAAGCAGATAATGGCGCGACCGGAGTGCGTATTGCCGCAGAAGAGCTTCCGGAAATCGCATTCATCGACATTGGCTTGCCCGGTATGAATGGGTATCAAGTTGCTGAACAGATTCGAAACAGTCCAATTACAAAATCAATATCGCTGGTTGCACTAAGTGGATATGGCACCGAAAACGACCTGTGGCAGTCAGCGAATTCCGGGTTCGATCGTCACCTTGTCAAACCTGTCAAGCTATCCGACCTTGTTGCAACGATTGTCGCTCTCCGTGATCAAAGCGCGGCAACGAAACGTTGACTGCAATTCCGCTCCGGCCGCGCCAGATGGTGCCATTTGATTTGACTACCGCATATTTCGTACCGCACAAATACCCAATATGTTTCCGTTGTGATCCGATCTGACAGAGTCTTTCGGGTTGAGAATGTCTGAGCCTATACCGGTCGTTCGGCACTTACACCGTCTTTTTCACCTCACTGGGTTTGACGCGTTGAGACAAGATGAACAAGTTGCCCACCAAGGCTGTTATGGCGCCGATAATCAAATAACCTGACAAAGGCAGCCCTTCAAACATGACGGATATCGCGATGGCGACGATGGGTACCAGGACAAACGAGAATGACGCACGTGCAGGACCAATGCGTCGAATCAGCTCGAAGTAGAGCAAAAACGCACACACCGATGCAGCAAGGACAAGGTAGGCAAGGCTGCCGAGATACGCTTTGGAAAGGCTGAAAGAAATCGGGACCTGGAGCGCGAGTGCAGCGCACGTTCGGAAAACAGTTCTCGATGTATCACCAAGAAAAACGATCCCCGGCACCCACTTTGCTAAAGAACGCTCAATGCTGCCTTGGTACAGTATCGAATTTCGTTAGGCGACTGGTTTTGTGACATTATCGCCAGAATGTCTTAAATAAGAACGGTAGCTGTGGGTTTCCCATTCTTCGTAACGTATTAGATGGCACATAGATAATGAAATTCCAAGTTCTATGAAACAGTACTGGCCGATGGAGCAATGGCACATAGTCAACACAAGTGAAGATTGCTTTGAAAGTGCATCGGATCGGCAGAACTTGCAGTCCCCTTGCAACTGAACCGCCGTGCCGAGCGAACTGTCGCCCGTCTCCCGCTTACGCCTATCCAATCATGTCCGTTGTTACGGCACGACCAGTCATTGCTGATTCCCATTTGCTTATTGGTCCTGCCAGGCTAACAGCAAGTGATTGACCTCATTCGCACTATCGTATTGCACCCAGTGGCCTGCGCCTGGCACGATATGTGTCTGAATGTCGGGACAGACTTCCGTCAATATGTGAATAGCCGCTTCAGGGTCCGCTGTCACGTCGTGTTCGCCCCAGATAGCAAGCACTCTGGCATCGACCTGTTCAAGCGCGGCGCATAAACCGCCCGCCCGTGAAAGCTCCTTGCTGCGAAAGCGAGCCTGAATACAGGCATTGGTGTGAACCTGGGTGGCCAGAAGATCGATGCGACTAGCGTCATGCAGCATGTGCATTGCCAGATTGTGACGCATGGTTGCGCTTAGCCTCGTTTGGTCTTGGGCCTCTGCCGCGTCTCTCCACGCCAACAGCTTGCCGCGCGGACGACGCGGCCCGCCGTGTCCGGCCGCTCCCAGCAACGCCAGCCGGCGAACCTGGCCGCGCCGGGCGGCAATCTGCGTAGCGACCAAGCCGCCGAATGAAAAACCAACCAGATCGATCTTGCGTTTCTCACCGAGGAGCGAATCAAGTCCAGCGATGGCCTGCTCCACCATGGCGGCCAATTCGGCTGATGCGGCAGCATCCGAGTCTCCATAACCGGGAAGATCGGGGACCCAGACGGAAGACCGGGCAGCCAGCGCTTCAATGTTGCGCACCCAGTGGAGCCAGCTGCCATGACCGCCATGCAGCAGGACGAGAGACGGCCCATCGCCAAACCTGCGCCAAACCATGCGGCGGCCTTCGAACTGGGAAACGTAGCGCTGTGACAGCTCATCCAAGCTGTCAAGGTATTGCGCGACTTCCGCCGCGCTGGAAAATGTCACCTCTGATTGAAGGCTATTTATGGCCGCCATCCCTGCTTCCTGCTCACTTGCCGAGCACAACGACGCCGTCAGCCGCGCGCACTCCCTGCCCTTGTGGCAGAACGAACAGCGGATTGATCTCGGCTTCGATAAGACGTTCTCCCATGTGCGCAGCCATCTCCGAAAAGGCAACGATGGCAGAAACGAGCGCATCGATATCGGTCTTGGGCCGCCCGCGAAAGCCGTCGAGAAGCGGCCAGGTCTTGAGCTCTCGTGCCAACTCCAGTGCTTCCGTGCGGCTCAGTCCACCCGTTTGCGGCAACAGTCGCATCGTAGTGTCCTTGAAAAGTTCCGCCGTAACGCCGCCCATGCCAAGTAAGATCGCCGACCCCAGCGGGTCGCGATGGAAACCTAAGATGAGCTCGATGCCGCCCGTCACCATCTCTTGAATCAAAAAACGATCTGGCGCAATACCGGTGTTGGCCTTGACTTCGGCGGCCATCGCAGTCAGGCGTGCGCCAACCCGTTCCGCTGCAAGGTTGACAGCGACGCCACCGACGTCGCTTTTATGCGTAATCGTGTTTGAAAGAATCTTCAGCACCACGCAGTCACTCAACTCTCGTGCAGTCCTCTCGGCTTCGGCCGGCGTCGTCACCACCTCTTCACGGACGCCTGGCACGCCGAATCGTGCAAACAATTGCTTGGCTTGGGCTTCATCCAGCGGTCCCGCTGAAAAGTCCGATGTTGACACCTGCGCCGGCATGGCCGCATCCTCAGCCGGAGCTATCCAGCGAGCGGCCCTTAGCATCCCATCCAGCGCTGCCGTGCAACTCTCTGGCGCCATGAAAGCCGGCACGCCGCGCTGAGTCAGGAGAGCGGCCACATCGGGCGCATGTGGACTGACGTATGCCAATACTGGCTTGTCGCTGGTGTGCAGACAGTCATGGATGGCGCCAGCCATCAGTTCGGGCATCGCCAAGCCGGAAGACCCGACAATGACAGTCAAGGCGTCATAGCTTGGGCTGTCCAGCAGCGTCTGGATTGCGCCGCGCAGCAGATCCGGTTGCAGGCCCGCCAGTGTCACGTCGATCGGGTTGCGGTCGAGCGCAGCTTGATCCCCGCTTTGCAACGCACCCAGGCGGGCGGCAGTTGTCTCGTCCGGAGCCGGGGTCTCGAAGCCGGACACGCCCAGGCTGTCGGACACCAGCGTTCCCGCGCCGCCGGTCGAGGTCAGGATGGCCACACGATTGCCGCGCAGGACGCGGCCGGTCGCCAGAGCGGCTGGAATATCGAGCAAGTCGCCGAAGGTGTGCGCCCGGATAATACCGACTTGCCTGAACAGGGCGTCATACATGCGGTCCGCTCCGGCCAATGCGCCGGTATGCGAAACCGCAGCCTTGGCACCCGCTTCGGACCGGCCGATTTTGAAGGCGACGACCGGCTTGCCGGCGCGCGCCGCCTTCAGCGCTGCGGCGCGGAACTTGTCCGGATTGCGAACGCTCTCGATATACAGGGCAATGACCCGGGTCGCATCATCATCGGCCAAATAATCGACGAAGTCGGAAAGGTCAAGGTCCGCCTCGTTGCTGGTGGACACAAGCTTGGACAAACCAATCCCGCGCGCCGCTGCGCGCGACAGCAAGGCGCCCAGGATACCGCCGCTCTGCGACACCACGCCGATGGCGCCAGCCGGAAAATGATCCATTTCCAGGGCCCCGCTGGCAGACAAGACGATATCGTCGGTGAGATTGACCAGGCCAATGGTATTGGGGCCGAGTAGCCGCATCTTGCCGGCGGCTTCAATCAATTCGCGCTGACGGCGCATGCCCTCTTCACCGGTTTCAGTATAGCCGCTGGCGAGCACAATGGCTGCCGCCGTGCCACGTGCGGCCAGGTCGCGCACCGCCAGGTGCGCGCGCTCCGCACCGAGCAGCACGATACCCACGTCGGGCACTTCAGGCAACGATGCAATATCTGGATAACAGCGCAGGCCAGCGATGGTGTCGGCCCTTGGATTAACCGGAAATATATTGCCCCTGAACCCATGCTTGAGCAGATACGATACCGGCCGCCCTGCAGTCTTGTTCACATCCGCAGATGCGCCAATCACGGCAACGCTGCGTGGTTTTAGCAGATAGGAAATGGCGCTCATGTGCTTTACTCCTTGCTCGACCGTGCAGCGTTCTTTTCCAGGAATGCCATCACCGCCTCGCGGTGCTCGGTGCTGGTATAGCAAATACCTTGCGCCTGACTGCCCTGCGCGAAGACCTGATCTGCCGGCAGCTCGAAGCTTTGATTCAGGATGGTTTTGCCCAGTGCCAGCGCGGTGGCCGAGCCCTTGCTCAATTCCAATGCCCAAGCCTTGGCGTCGTCCACCAGCGTATCGGCAGCGGCCATCCGGTCGGCGATGCCAATCCGCAGGGCTTCCTCGGCTTCCACCTTGCGGCCGCTGAAGATCAGTTCCTTCGCCTTGACCAAGCCAACGCGGCGGGGCAGGAAATACATGCCTCCGCCGTCGGGGATCAGGCCGCGGTTGATATAAGACCACGTAAAGCTAGCGGCGTCGCTGGCAATGATGAAGTCGCAAGCCAACGCCGTATCTGCACCGAGTCCGGAAGCCGCGCCATTGACGGCGGCAATGGTCGGCTTGGGCATGGTGTGCAACAGCGAAATCGTATAGTGCACACGCTGCTGGCGGCTCCAGCCGTTGAACGCCACTTCGCCGGCGGGTGCCTGCATGCGGCGCTCCATGCCGGCGACGTCGCCGCCGGCGCAGAATCCCTTGCCGTTGCCGGTCAGTACCAGCGCGCGGATCGCCTTGTCGGTGGCAACGCGCTCCAGCGCCACGATGAATTGCGTGCGCATCTCGTCGCTCATCGCGTTGCGTTTTTCCGGGCGGTTGAAATGAATGGTGGCAATTCCGGATTGAATCTGCAGATCAATGAGATCGGTGGTCATGTTGGTATTCCTTGCAATATCGGTAGAATCAGTTGGCGGTGATGCTGTTTTCCTTGATGATCTTTCTCCACCGGATTTCCTCGCCACGCACGTAGGTATCGAGTTCCGCAGGCTCGCCAGCGGCAATGATCACCCCTTCGTCCTTGGCCTGCTTGCGGAAGGTTTCGGTAAGGATCGCCTTCTTGGCAGCTGCATTGAGCTTGGCGATGATCTCTGGCGGGGTGCCGACCGGTGCATACAACCCATACCAGCTCTCAGCAGCGTATCCGGGCACGCTGCTCTCGGCTATCGCGGGGACGTTTGGCATTGCCTGCGATCGCTGGGTCGTGGTTACGCCTAGGGCGCGCAGCTTCCCGCTTTGAAGGAAAGGCGCTACCGCGGCGGCGGTGCCGAACATCATATCGACCTGCCCGCCGATCAAATCGGTCAGAGCCGGACCGGCGCCCTTATAGGGAACATGTGTCAGGTCCAGCTTGGCGAGATTCTTGAATAGCTCGCCCGCAAGATGAGCCGATGTGCCGTTGCCTTGCGAAGCGAAGGTGAGGCCGCCCGGTTTAGCCTTCGCTGCGACGATGATATCCTGGACGCTTTTGTAAGGGCTGTCCGGCTTTACGACCAGAACGTTAGGGGAGCGCCCAATCAGTATGACTGGCGCAAAAGCCTTGTCTGTCACGTAGGGCAATTTCGGCTGCAGGCTAGGATTAACGGCATGGGCGAACGTCGCCAGCAATAGCGTGTAGCCATCCGGGGCGCTCTTGGCCACGGAATCGGTTCCAATGATTGTGCCGGCACCCGGCTTGTTCTCGATGATGACTGACTGCCCCAGATCCTTGGACATCTCGCTACCGAGGATTCGCGCAATCAGGTCGGTTCCCCCGCCGGGCGCGAACGGTACGATGATGCGTACCAGCTTTTCAGGATAGGCGGCCAATGCGGACGGAACCGCAATGCCACTGGCAGCCGCTGCGGCGGCGAGCGTAACAGTCAGGCCAAATTTGCGTAGCGACGACTTCAAGTTCAATGGCGTTTGCACGGAATGTCTCCTCAATGATATGGGATTGGAGAAAGGTGCAGTGGTGAACAACCTGCAGCCCTGCTCTTTGTCCATGCAGGCAGTGTATGCGGTAAGATTGGTCAATGGAGGCCACGATTTCCACCTAGTGGAATTGCAAGTTGAAGGGAAGTTGCCAGTGGATAAGATGTCCGTTCTATCGATGAAGCGAACCAGGCTCGAACAGCCGCCCCAGAATCGTTCGCTTGAGCGGGGTGTCGAGATATTGCGTGCCTTTCGGCCGGGAGCGAGTCTGCTAGGCAATGGAGAGTTGGCCGAGCGTACGGGGTTGTCGCGAGCAACGGTGAGCCGCCTGACGCAGACCCTTGTGGGAACCGGCCTGCTTGAATACGACCGCAGCCGTCGCGCCTATCGTCTCGCCGCTCCAGTACTGAGCTTTGCCCATGCAATGCGCTCCGGCTCGCCGGTGCTGCAGGCGGTCGGCCCCATGATGCGCGCCATCGCCGAACGGAAGAAGATTAATGTTGGCTTGGCAGTAGCCGATCGTGAGGAAATGGTGTATCTGGAATCGGTGCGATACAACCGCAAGCCGACGCTGCGCAATGTCGTAGCGGGTCAGCGCGTTCCCATGGAGTTGACTTCACTGGGACGTGCCTATCTGGCGGCCGCACCGGAGGCAGATCGGAAGGCACTCCTATTGCAGTTCAAGGGCCGACGGCCGACCGGATGGCGCTCTCTTGAACGAGAGATTGTCCAGGCAATCGAAAGCGTGCGCCGGCACGGCTACTGTGTGGCTTCCTGGCAGCCGGAAGTCGTTGCATTGGCAACGCCCATTGTAGTAGAAGGCCACCCAGTCTATGTACTGAATGTGAGCGTCTCGACCCAACTGGCGCCTGAGATGATCAGTAACGAATTAAGCGACCAGTTGATGGACCTTGCGGCGAGGGTCCGCCAGGCGATTACATCCCTTTAATTCAAGGCCGATGTATAAATGGCGGTCTAACCGGAAAACCAATCAGTCCATAATCCGCATCGCTACTGAACGCGCAGCCTAATTCTCGATGGGGCTCGACACATAAGCATGGCCGGGAGCAGCCCTAGAGCGTTTTCACCCTGACCGGCCTAGTCGAGGCCGAGGCAGATTGCAACTGGAACAAGGCGTGACGACGCGACATGGCCAAGCCATGGCAAGGAGTCACAACGCGGTGCCGGCAGCAACCTTTCCGGGATCGGCAGGCAGGTCAGGGTGAAACCGCTCTAGGCTGTGTTTGATAAGCTGCTGCGCGATCCCGATTGGCACCTGCGGTGCTCGGCGTACCCTGCGTACGCGTGCGCTCCTCGGCGCCGATCCGAACCGCTCGCAACGCTTATCAAACACAGCCTAGACCTGGATAGTCTGGGCAGGTGCCGGTGACCACGGATTGTTGTCGCGATGGAGTATGCCGGCATACGACCAATTTCCCTTTGCCACATCGGCGAAGATCAGCTGCACGCGATCACTTCGTGCGCCGGTGACTGAATTCAACCCTTTCGTCGGGCGCTGTGGCTGTGACCGCTTCCGTTCGAGCGTACGTCCTTCACCAATGTCGACGCGGATTAATGGCATGTGGTTTATTTCTTTGTCAGATCACAGTCAGACTGCTGTTGCAACTGCATCAAGGGCGCAACGAGGAAGGCGCCGATGAGCAATCCAAGGCGTTCGTGGTCAGGCGTGAACCAGCCCTCCTCATGGCTGAGATTCATCGTGCCGATGCATTTACCGTCATAAGCAATTGGAATGTTGAGCATCGAGCCAATATTGAGCGAACGCAGTGTCTCATGGTCGTCGAACATCATAAGGATTTCGTCGAAACGCTCTGCACGGTACACCTTGCGTTGCATGAGCACGTGCTCGCCCCATGGGGTCGCCGCCTTCTTCTTGCGTCCGCCGAGCGGGTAGACGGCGGGCATGCTTGAGTGTAGCCGCTGCACTTCAAAGCGCTGCGAGTCGAACAGCATGATTGTGAACAGCCTGAAGCCGATCACTTGCTCAGCGATGGCCTCCGCGGCCGAGAACAGGCGCGATGGCTGCTGGTCTGCGCGCGCAGCGTGAACAAGCGCGTCGATATTCAATTCGAAAAATGTCATAAGCAAAGGTGGCAATGGCCATAGGATAGCGCCGCCTGCAACGCAGGCGGGCGGCAAGCACGGCGTTACTCGGCTTTGATGTCGAGCTCGCGGATCACCTTGGCGTATTTTTCCGCATCCGCCTTCAGCACATTCGCGAACTGGTCGGGCGTGGACTGGACGACTTCGACGCCGATGCCGGCCATTTTTTCGCGCACTTCCGGCAGGGCCAGGATACGGTTGATCTCGGTATTCAGGCGCGCCACAACCTTAGGCGGCATGCCTGCGGGGCCGAAGGCGCCGTACCACACGGCGAGTTCGTAGCCGGGCACGGTTTCGCCGACGGTCGGCACGTTGGGCAGCAGCGGCGAACGCTTGCTCTCGGTGACCGCAAGCAGGTTGAGTTTGCCCGCCTTTACATGTGATAAGGTTTGCGTGCCGGCGCTAAACAGCAGTTGCGTATGTCCTGCGACCGTATCGGTTACCGCAGGCTGCCCTCCCTTGTACGGCACATGCAACATGTCGATCCCGGTCGCTTTCTGGAACAAAGCGGCGCTCAGGTGGTTGGTCGAACCATTGCCTGCAGTAGCATAGGCGATCTTGCCGGGATTGGCTTTCACATAGGCGATGAATTCCTTGACGTTCTTCGCCGGTACCGACGGATGCACGACCATGGTGTTGGTGACATAGCCCACCAAGGCGATCGGCGCGAAACTCTTGACGCCATCAAAGGGCATACTGGACATCATCGCAGGGTTCATCGCATGCGTGCTCATCGATCCCATCAACAGCGTGTGGCCATCCGCTGCAGACTTGGCGACATAGTTGGAACCGATATTGCCTGAGGCGCCTGGCTTGTTCTCCACAATCACCGGCTTGCCGAATGTTTGCGCCATGTATGAGGCAACCGCACGCGCAAGAATGTCAGTAGACCCGCCCGGCGCCCATGGCACGATGATCGTGATCTGCTTTTCAGGCCAGCTTTCCTGTGCCTGTGCGGAGAGTGCCGTGAGGGCGACCAGGCCGACCGCGGCAGAGGTGAACAGTTTTGCAAAACGACGCATGACGCCCTCCAGGTTGAATGTTGACTGCGAAAGAATGCTGCTTAACGCCCCACGGCATAGCCTTGCATGCCGCGCGGGTTGGCTCCGGCGCGCAGCAGCAGTTTTCCATCGGCGTAACGCTCCTGCGTGCACGCACAGATCCGTCCCTCTGACCAGGCGCCGCCGACGACCACCTGATGCCCGGAGGCACGCAAGGCGGCGATCGTCTCCTCCCCGATACGCGATTCGACCGTGATCCTGTTTAGCTGCAGCCCGCGCGGCCAGAACGACGAAGGGAAATGATCGACGTGCCACGACGGCGCGTCGATTGCCTCCTGCAGGTTCATGCCATGGACCGCATGGCGCAGGAAGAAGGCTACCGTCCACTGATCCTGCTGGTCGCCGCCAGGCGTGCCGAAAGCCATGTAGGGCTTGCCATCCCGCAGTGCCATGCCTGGCGACAACGTGGTCGACGGTCGCTTGCCCGGCTTCAGCTGGCCGGGAACGCCGTCATCCAGCCACGTCATCTGCAGGCGCGTATTGATCGAGAATCCCAGCGCAGGGACCACTGGGCTCGACGACAGCCATCCGCCGGACGGCGTCGCAGAGACCATGTTGCCGTCACGGTCGATAACGTCGATATGGCAGGTGTCGCCGACGAAGATTTCGCGCTTCGCCCATTCCGTGACGGGCGGCAACGCGGCAAAGGTCGGTTCGCCGACGCCGAAACGCGTGTCGGAACTTGCCAGCGTGCGTTCGCCGACACCCAGGTCAGGCAGACGAGGCATCCTGTCTCCGGGCTGCCCCGGTTCCAGCACTGCTGCGGCGAGCACGCCGATGCGGCTATAGCGCGAGCGCGCGTACTCGTCCGACAGCAAGTCTGGTAGCGGCACGTCGACATGATCAGGATCGCCATACCATGCCAGACGGTCGGCCATTGCGAGCTTCGTTGCTTCGGCCAGAGCATGCACGAATGCAGCCGAATGCGGATCGAGATTTTCGACCCCGGCGTGGCGCAGGATAGCCAGTTGCTGCAGGAGAACCGGTCCTTGAGACCAAGGGCCGCACTTGGCAACCGTATAGCGGCCGAAGTCGAGTATTGCCGGTTCATCATAGGTTGCCTGCCACCTTGCCATGTCTTCGTAACGCAGCAGGCCGGTGTTGCGATTGCCCGTCGTGTCGCGCACTGCCTCGTTTCTATAGAAGCGATCAACTTCCGTGGCGACGAAGCCGCGATACCACGCATGCAGCGCCGCATCAATCTGTTGCTCGCGATCGCCGCCCGCTTTGGCCGCGTGCTGCACCAGGCGTTCGTAAGTGCGGGCAAGGCCAGGCGTGCGGAACAGTGCATTTGGCTCCGGCGCTTTTCCATCGGGCAGCCATACATCGGCCGATGTCTTCCATTCACTGCGAAACAATTCCTGCACGGCGATGATGGCCTGCACCGCACGGGGCACCATCGGAAATCCGTTACTTGCATACTCTATCGCCGGCTGCAAGACGTCGGCCAGTGACCAGGTTCCGTAATCGCGCAGCATGGTCAACCAGGCGCCGAATGCACCGGGAACGGTAGCGGGTAGCAGGCCGATGCCGGGCACCAGCTCTACACCGAGCTTGCGGAAGTACTCCGGCGTAGCGAGTTCGGGGGCCGGCCCCTGTCCGCAGAGGGCGCGCATGCGTTGTTCGCGTTCACTCCACAGCATGATCGGCACCTCGCCGCCCGGGCCGTTGAGATGCGGCTCAACGACTTGCAGGACGAAGCCGCCCGCGACTGCGGCATCGAATGCATTGCCGCCGCGCTCGAGCACGCCCATGGCAGTTTGTGAAGCAAGCCAGTGCGTTGATGAGACGACGCCAAAGGTGCCTTTGATTTCGGGCCGCGTGGTGAAAGATGACATGATTTCTCTGATCAATGGCGCTGTGATGACAATGAACGAGTATAAGGTGCCGCCATAACCGCCCACTTGGCGTTTGTTATAATTCCATAAGCCTTTACTTATACCCCCTGACCTTGATTCGCGACAATCTCTCTGAACGCCTGGTGTCGCGCCTGAAGATGCGCCACCTGCAGATGCTGATACATATCCAGCGCCACGGCTCGCTCACTCGCGTTGCCAGTGAGCTGTCGACCAGCCAACCCGCGGTGACGCAGGCGTTACGCGAACTGGAGGATATCTTTGGAGGCCAACTCTTTGTCCGCAGCGCACGCGGGATGACACCGACTGCGCTTGGCGACATCGCATTGACGCGCGCCCGCGCGATGCTGTTGGACCTTGATCACTGGGCACGTGAAATGACGGCATCATCCAGCGGCTTTGCATCACATCTGCAGGTCGGCCTGATTCCCTTCGTCTCGGGAAAGCTCGTGTGCGACGCGATCAGGATGACCATGAAAGAGATGGGCAAGATATCGATCACTATTCATGAGGCGACCAGTGACCAGCTTATACAAGCGCTGCAGGCACATGAACTGGATTGCGTGATTGGCAGGGCGTCGGCGCGTATGGGCCAGCCGGGGATTACGAGTGACGTGCTTTATCACCAGCGACCGAAGCTGGTTGCAGGCCAGCCGCTCGGGTCAAGACTTGGAAAGCGCCCGCTCGACTGGGCGAAGCTGGTGCAGCTCGACTGGATCATGCCATCTCCAAACACACCGATTGGCGCAATGTTGATCGATCTCTTCTTACGGTCCGGAGTTAAGCCACCAACGCCGTTCATTGAAAGCTATTCACTCAAGGTAATTGGCGGAATGCTTGCAGGCAGCGAAACTGCACTGTCAATTGTGCCGGCGGACATTGCGGAAGAACTGCGACAAACATTTGGTGTGACGGTCGTGCCTCATGCCCTGGACTGGGAGCTGCCGCCAATCACGCTGATGCGTCGTTCACGGGAAGTACCGCTGCGGGTGGAGGACGAGTTCGCGCAATCCCTACGCACGGCATGCAGGATGATGCATCTGTAATGATTGTGTTGCCTATACAGCCGCGTTATCCTGGAGACAAGTTTTGTCATTAAGACTGGGAAGTGTTTGTCGCCATTACACCTGATCATCATGGTGTGCATGCGAGGCTCGGAAGCCGCAGCAAACCTAGCGGAAGCACGTCATGCACTTTCACCAAGCATGTCCGGGCTTTATACCAACGTCGGCTTGTCCATGCTTCCTGTCGACGGACAATCGGAAACGGTGTCGGACGCCTAGAGCGGATTGCAGGTGAGTGTACGGAAGAATCGGTTCGCCTTGGGATGCAGGGCAAGGCGGGAGGAGCGCCATGTGGCGGGCCACACCAGCGACGACCAACGCCGCCATGCGCCCAAGGCAGGCCGAGGCGACCGTACATCCACCTGCAATCTGCTCTAGACCAAAGCAGCCTGCTCTACCTCGATTGCTCAACTTGTGATGCAGATAAATCGCGTGGGCGTCCGTTCGGCGTGACAAGTCATCGCAGCTCGGCTTGCTGAGTGATCCGGCGCCTGGCCGTCCTTCTGGCTTTCTCATCACCCAAGTCCCAGAACAGGCCGGCCATTAATTTCAGCGACTCGCGCGCGACACTGCCGAGAATATGTTCGTCGGGAGCATGCTGCGCGCACGATGGATGCGAATGCGGAACCCAGAGTGTCGGAAGGCCGAGGATGCCTGCGAAAATGTCGTTCGGCAGCGTGCCCCCCAGATTAGGCAGCAATGCCGGCTCTTTTCCAGTGCTGGTTCTGATGGAATCCAGTGCCCAGGTGACCCAAGGATCGTCGACATCAAGCCGGCTTGCCTCCATCAGCGGTCCGTTCTGCGCCACTTCAACATCGGTGAAGCCGTTCCTGTCCAGATGCGCACGCAGGTGTTCCAGCAAGCGGCTGCTGTCGGTCCCAACGACATAGCGCAACTGGCAATGGGAAATCGCAGTTCCGGGAATCGCATTGACCGGCGCTTCGGGGTTCCCGGTCTTGAAAGCAAGCACCTCGAGCGAGTTCCAGCCGATAACGCGTTCAGCCGGGGATAGTCCCGGCTCACCCCAATTTATGTCGATGCTTGGATCGGCCGCTGCACCAGCTGCCATGGCGCAGGTGCAGACATTTCCAACCAGGCCCATCAAATTCGTCGTGCCCTTCGCGCCGGGCGGTGCCACCGACCTCGTCGCGCGTACGCTTGCAGACAGACTGCAGACGCGGCTCGGGCAGCCAGTATTGACGGAAAATAAACCTGGGGCCAGCACCATGATTGGAGCCAACACGGTTGCCAAGTCAGCCGCGGACGGATACACCTTGCTCTTGTCAGGCTCGTCCACCTACAGCGTGCTCCCCGCCCTGAAAACCGGATTACCTTACGACTACAAGAAAGATCTGGTACCTGTCGCCATCGTGGCCAATGCGCCGCTGGTGCTCGTCACAGGCGCGGAAACGCCGGCCAGCAGCCTGGCGGACCTGGTAGGCCTAGCAAAGGCTAAACCGGAGACTCTGACCTATTCGACGTTCGGCCCGGGCTCGGCGCCGCACATCGCCACGGAAATGCTGTCGCAAGAAGCAGGCATCAAGTTGACAGCGATTCCTTATAAAGGATGCGCTCCCGCCGTGATGGCGGTGTTGAGCGGCGAGATCAACATGGCCGTCGAGTCCATCAGCGCGGTGAAGCCGCATATCAAATCAGGAAAGCTGAAAGCCTTGGCTGTTTTGCACTCCACACGCTCGACTGCCCTTCCGGATGTTCCCACGATGGCCGAGCTCAACTATCCCAGGGCCACATTCGAAGCGTGGTATGGGATTGCCGCGCCCAATGGCACCCCCGCTCCTGTGCTGCAAGTGCTCAAGAAAGACTTGAGCACCATTCTTGCCATGCCGGATGTGATCGAGAAGCTGCAGGCCAGCAGCCTTGAACCGGTCATGCTCGATAGCCAGGCCTTTGCATCGAAGATTCAAACCGAAGTCGCTAAATATAGTGCGCTCGGCAAGCGTGCAAATATATCGCTCGACTGATGAGAAACAGTTTCCCATTTAAACATTTGACATCGCCTACCCGTTGTTCTAACTGATATTGCAGCTCATGTGGGAAATGCGGGCCGGCGGGCGGGCCGGATACATGAATGGATCAACCAGGAGGCGGCTAGTTCAACAATATCGGGCATTGCGGCCGTCCCGACCATGCTTGGTAGTCCATCACATCGGCAAAGTATAAAAACCGGCGGCTACCCATGCGCACCACAGAAAACCGACTTTTCACCGGCTTTGCGCAATCTGGAACATTACCGTCGCGTCTGCGGAGTCTCATCAGCGACATGGAGTGCGCGATTCGTCACTACCTTCCAGTCTATACTCGTCATCGACCTTCATTGCCTCGAGTGTTGGAGCGAACCAAAGGTAGAGAGCTAGCGCCCGACCCACTTGTGTATCACTTCCCGGTATTTTCTGAAGGCCTCTTCGTTCCCAAGCTCGTTGCGCCATTGATAGATCGGTATGATTTCAGCCGCGCCTAATGCCTTAGAGGCAATTTCGACGCTTTGCGATACATAATGCCGCTTATTTTCCATGCCCGTAAAATGCACGAGAAATGGAACATCCCTGGCGATAGGGTGCGCCTTCGCGATCCGCAAGAAGTCATAAAATTGACCATCGTTGAAATGCACGCTGCAAGCGATCAGATCGTATGGCTGGTCTAACTGACTCGTAGCTTCAGCCAGGGTCAATACCGCTGTGTATTCAAAGTCAGGTGCGGGATACGCTTCGCCCAGCACAGATAATGCTTCAGGGATGGAGGCAGTCAGTATCCGAATCGGTTTCATGCCTAGTTCCTGTATCGAAGCATTGAAGGTGGCTGGATTGTAGTTGAACCCCGGGTGCGTTGATAGCATTCGATGACGCAAGCGATACATTTGGCATGTGAAAGTACATGTTGCGTTATTGCAGGAGCTTATGGACAGGCCATGGCTCGGAGATACCTCAGTTCCAGATTAACTACGAATGTACGCAAACCATGGTTGAAGAATCAGCTTATCTCTTCACCATACTGTCCACTTTACTGGCGACAAGTCGTAATCCATGCCATTGAAGCCAACATCGGGCTTACGACTAATACTGCTATCTTTATAAAGAATTCGAACGGATTGGAACACAATATCGCGCTTACGTTGAAATGTTCAATACAAGCTCGATAGAGCTCCGAATTTCATCCGGCGGTGTGATGTCAGTCAGTGATCCCAGTGGTCCTCGAAAAATCCCTGCGAACCGATTAAGGAGCGTCACAACGCAAAAAGTGCGTCGCTATTCTGCCAAATCGGAGCAACGGAAGACTGCGGACCACTTTGTGTATCTCGAACCGCCTGAAGGCGTTTTCCTGGCTCAGCACCACGCTTGACTAAGCTGAATTGTTTAAGCCCACCTCGTAGCGGTGATTTGTTGAGGAAGGAAAAACAGAAGCAATGAAAGTGAAGAGACAGGTTATTGCTCCTCTCGGACACCCGCTTGCCTGGGTGAATATGTCGTTTCCGCAGAGTCCGTTCATTCATTTCATGCCTTATCTGCTCAGTTCAACAAACCACCGCTATCGTGCTCGGCGTACATCCGTACGCGTGCACTCCCGACCCTCAATGCAACGGCGAACCGCTCGCGGCAGTTGGCAAATACGGCATGGACCGCCAGGAAAAATGCGGGCGGCGCTTATGGTGCGAGCCAAAGGCGCCGCGGCATCGATCAGGCTTTCTCTGCGAGCTCGCGAAGCAGAGCACGCCTGCGGGTAGCCATCTTCTTGCCCAGCTTCTCCATGTCTACCTTTGCCTTGCGGGCCTTTTTGAACATTTCGGTTTGTTCCTCTTCGACGTGGTGATTGACATACTCGCCGAGGACGGTGACTTTGGCGTCGTAATAGGCGTCTGACACCGGCATCGTCTCGAGCTGCCGGATCAGATCTTTCGCACTCGCATGCTCAACCTCTGCTTCATTGATGAGATCGCCGTCATCGATCGCCTTGCGAACCGCGGGGTAGAAAATTTCTTCCTCAATCTGTGCGTGTATCGTCAGCTCGGTACAGATGCGCTGAACGAGTGCCTGCTTGTCGGCTTCGCTGCCTTTTTCCTTGAGCTTTTCAAAATCCTTGAAAAGCTTCTTTACTGCTTTATGGTCGTCTTTAAGTAAGCCGATCGCGTCAGGCACTTTGACTGGCTTGGCGGCCTTGGCCGGTGTCTTGGTGGCAGCCTTGGATGCCGTCCTGGTTCTTGCGGTAGCCGATGTAGTCGATGGGTTCGATGTAGCCGTTGCGCGCATTGTTGTTCTCCCGGTCTGGTTTAATGTAGTAGGACAGACAATCTTAATACCGCGCAATATCCAGGATATCGAATGACGCAAACTTTGCGTGCGTCCATGCCAGCTCGGCGTCATGTATGAAGAATCCTTTGACCTGCATCATCAACCCGAGACTGGCTTCAGTTTCATCCGCGATATTTGCATCTGTTATTCAAGCGCCACGGAAGAGTTGTTAAGGTTGGTCCCTTGGCAATGCCTTTTTCAGATCAGGAAGCTGTTTATCGGCAAGCGGGCACCGGGGGAGGAAGATGGTCACGGTCGTTCCCACTCCCTGTGTTGAATCGATTCGAATATCTCCCAGGGATTCCTTGACGAAGGCGTACACCATTGGCAATCCGAGTCCAGTTCCCTGCCCCGCCGGTTTCGTTGTAAAGAACGGGTCGAACGCCCGGGAGAGCGTTTCCGGCGACATTCCGGTCCCCGTATCGATGACACGCAGTACAGCATACTGACCGGCGGCGATGGTATGGTGCTCGTCAAACTCCGCAGGCCGCAATTCCACGTTTTCGGTCTCCAGGCTGAGCACCCCGCTGTGAGCCATTGCGTCCCGTGCATTGATTGCCAGGTTCAGAAGCAAGGTATCCAGCTGATTCGGGTCACATGAGATGTCCCACAAATCCTCTGCCAGTTCCGTGCGCACCGCAATTCGTACACCCACCGCATTGGCAATCAAAGGCTGCATGATAATGATGCGATCATTGAAGTTGGTCCTGCTTACTGTCGGCACTTCACGTCGCGAAAACATCAGTAAGCGCCTGGTGATGGCGGTTGCCGTGCCGGCGATTGACTGTGCAGCATTCATTGATCGTGATACCGCATCAAGACGCCCCTGTTCCAGATGCACGCGCATCATCTCAAGATTGCCAATGACGCCGCTAAGCAGATTATTGAAATCATGAGCGATGCCGCCAGCCAGCTGTCCGAGCGCTTCCATCTTCTGTCCCTGACGCAACGCCGCTTCGGCGCGCTCGCGCCGCCGGATCTCGGATTCAAGCACGCTGGCCGTGTTCTGCCATCGCGTCAGCGCAATATGCTGGAGTTGAACACGTCTTGCGACAAGGCCCCAGAGGCCGATCAATGCCATCGTCATAAAGACGGTAATCAGCAGTCCGGGCAACATGTCGGCCCGCCATTTATTCCAGACCACTTTTCGTTCGATACTGTAGCTGATGAAAAGCGGGTAGTCCTTCACCTGTGCATAGGCATTGATGCGTTCAACCTGGTCAACCTGAGATATCGCTGTATAGATGCCATGAGAAGACTTGCGGATATGGCTTAGAAATGGACCGTTCACGTCAAGTTTTGCGGGATTGTTCGCCGCCGGATAGCGGGTCAGCAGCATGCCGTCCCCACGCACCATGGGCACCAGATAGCCTTCCGAAGGCACGAACTGTCTCCAGAATTCCGTAAAATACCGGACCGGGACGCTGACGAAGACGATGCCGTCAAACTGGCCCTTCGCGTCATGCTTCGGAATGCTGATCGTGAACCCGGACTCACTGGCCAACCGGCCAGGCTCGGGCTCGCTAAAGAAAATCCCTTGAACAATACGGTTTTTATGGGCGGTGAAGTACTCGCGCTCAGCTATCGAGACACCCGGCTGTCGGCCATGGTTGCTCATTTGTATTTGGCCGGCGCCATCCACCAGACCGACCGCTGAAAGCTGCGGAAATTTGTTAACCAGTTGGGCAAGCGTTCTTTCCAGGCGGATATCCGAAGCGATCTCGTGCCACGGCTGCTGATCCGCCAATGCTGCTACCTGATGAAGGATCAGGATATGCGTCTCCAGCACATTGGCCGCATGCTCCTGAAGCGCAATCACGGAACGCTGTGCGGTGTTTTCCGTCTCCCGCATGACGGAACCGTAGTGATACCAGCTAAACCAGGCTGTTAAAAGCCAGGGCAGAACCAGCGATAAGGCCAGCAACGCAAGAAGTGGCGGAGAGATGTTCCGTAAGAACGAGCGTGTATGACTATCTTTCGGCTCCTCTGCTCGGTCTGGGTACAATTTTCTCTCATCCTGTCGGGAAAAGTCTTGTTACTTCCGCCCCTTCGGCAACATGGCACGTTCTTGCAGCAAGGGCAACTGTGTCAATACACGAACCGGTTTATCAAAAGAGAATGAGTTCCACTGGAAGGTTACAAGATACCTTATAAAAAAATATAACGCCAGCAAGCTTCAATGGCTTCGTTTAGTGTTCAAACGCCTGCTCACCACCTGAAACATGAGATTTGGCGGCACGGTTCTTCTGGCATTAATGAAGGATTCATTACGGACGGGGTGATATATGGATGCCGCCATCCGGTTGATGCTGCTCACGAACTGGCCAGTATCGCAGTATCCCAGTATCCAATGGCAGAAGGAAAACACTTATGGACGAATCCATTTTTCCAAAGCCCGTGAAATCACAAATCTCACATTGAATATGCTGCCGCATATTTGCCCGCGCATCACTGAATCAATCCGCTTCTGCGGTTAGTGTTACACTTGTCCCCGCGTTGGTTCTCCTATCAGCCTGTTTGTCGACGCTCGCGATCAGATCCTCTTTCCGCGTTTCATTCCCTTAAGCGATTCCGCCTAGACTGGTTCGTGCCTTTGCACGCAGGTAGATTCTTGGAGCAATTCCCTATGCATTTCACTGAACTCGGCTTGTCCGCCGACATTTTGCGCGCCATTTCCGAACAAGGCTACAGCACGCCTACCCCTATTCAGGCACAGGCGATTCCCGTCGTGCTTGAAGGGCATGACTTGATGGCCGCTGCCCAGACCGGCACCGGCAAGACTGCCGGCTTTACCTTGCCTGTCCTGCAACTGCTCAGCAGCCGCAGCAACTCCGCGCACACCAAGCCCCGCGTTCTGGTACTGACCCCGACACGCGAACTCGCTGCCCAGGTCGAGGACAGCGTTCGAACCTACGGCAAGTATCTGCCGCTTAAATCCGCCGTGATTTACGGCGGCGTCGGCATGGTGCCGCAAACCAGGGCTTTGCGTTCTGGCGTCGACATCATCGTCGCCACGCCGGGTCGCCTGCTCGATCACGTCAATCAAGGCAACGTCGATCTGTCCGGCATTGAAATTTTCATTCTGGATGAAGCCGACCGCATGCTCGACATGGGCTTCATTCACGATATCCGCCGCGTCGTTGCCCGGCTGCCGAAGAAGAAACAGACCCTGATGTTTTCCGCGACGTTTTCCGACGAGATTCGCGCCCTCGCGTCAAGCTATCTTCACAATCCGCAACGGATCGAAGTGGCGCGACGTAATGCGGCGGCCGATATGGTCACGCAAAGCGTCTATCACGTGGACAAGGCAAGGAAACGCGATCTGCTCGTTAAACTGATCGACGACAACGGATGGCACCAGGTGCTGGTGTTTGCGCGCACGAAGCACGGCGCCAATGCCCTGGCCGAAAAACTTGACAAGGCAGGCATCCGCTCCTCGGCAATCCACGGCAACAAGAGCCAGGGTGCGCGCACCCGAGCGCTGGCCGATTTCAAGAGTTTGAAGCTGCACGTGCTCGTCGCGACAGACATTGCCGCACGCGGCATCGACATCGACATGCTGCCGCACGTGGTCAACTATGAATTGCCCAACGTGCCGGAAGATTATGTGCACCGTATCGGACGTACCGGACGTGCCGGCAGCGTTGGCCAGGCGGTCTCGCTTGTATGCGTGGACGAGCACAAGCTGTTGCGGGATATCGAGCGCTTGCTCAAGCGAGAGATTGAAGTCAAAACCTTGCCCGGCTTCGAGGTTGATCCACGGATCAAGGCTGAGCCGATCGAGAATGGGCGCCACAGCCAGGCGCCGCGCAACGCGGCGCGTACCGGCCAGCACAAGCCGCAACAACGCGGGCCACAAACCGGCAGGCCCGCACCCGTCACCTCCGGACAGCGACGCCATACGGACCGTGCCGGCAATCCGCGGAGCCGGATTGATTGAGGTGCGCCTTTATCCTCGCTACGCCTTGCGAAGGCTGGGGCCTGATCGGCGGTCGCCATGAAGACACCAAAAAGAATCCAGCCCTTGATTGAGGAAGGCTTGGTCGACGAGGTGTTGCGTCAGCTAAGGAGCGGCAAGGAAGCGACTGTTTATGTCGTACGTTGCGGAGACGAGATCCGATGCGCAAAGGTATATAAGGAGGCGACGCAACGCAGCTTCCATCAAGCGGTGGCGTATCAGGAAGGCCGGCGCGTGAAGAACAGCCGGCAAGCGCGGGCGATGGAAAAAGGGTCGCGATACGGGCGCAAGATGGCGGAAGAGGTTTGGCAGAACGCCGAAGTGGATGCCTTGTATCGGTTGGCTTCTGCAGGCGTACGCGTGCCCGCGCCTTATATCTGCTTTGAAGGTGTGCTGTTGATGGAGCTGGTGACGGATGCGGATGGCAACGCCGCTCCGCGCCTCAGTGATGTGGAGCTGGACCGTGAGGGCGCATTAAGCCTGCATGCAATGTTGTTGCGACAGGTCGTGTTGATGCTTCGCGCCGGCGTCATTCACGGCGATCTCTCCGAATACAACATCCTTGTCGATGCGAATGGCCCGGTGATTATCGATTTGCCCCAGGCAATCGACGCGGCTTCCAGCAGCGTTGCATTGGCAATGCTGGAACGTGACGTAAGTTGCCTCTCGGGTTTCTTCGGCAATTTTGCGCCCGAGCTGCTGTCGAGTCAGTACGGAAAGGAAATCTGGAATTTGTTTCAGGCCGGCTTGCTGACACCAGACAGTCCGCTCACGGGGCAGGTCGCGGCGCCTGAACGGCCTGCGGATGTCGAGGCGGTGATCCGCGAGATCGAGCTGGCGCGGCAGGAGGAGGAACATGCGGCTTATTCCATGGCGAAGCTTGGATGAATCAGTGGCCAGCATCGGCGACGATGCCGGCGCACCCGCAGGCACCGGCTTCAACCTCGACCAGCCCGCAACCGAAACAATTTCTGAACGGAACATCAACCAGAAACCTTCGGCATCCCTGCGGGGCGGCGACGGCATTCGTCGAACACTGCGCCTGTGCGGGAGTTTGATTCTCTGAAACATCCGCACTTTTGCGAAAGCTTGAGTGTGGTTCACATTATTTGTGCGGGATTGCAGGGAGGCTATACAATTGCCTGCCAACCATTGCAGAACCGCATGAAACGCCTCCTTCCCCTGCTCGCCCTTATTCTTTCCATTACCCTGGCCGGTTGCGGTACTGCCCCTACCGCTCCCAAAGGGCGCATCGGCCCCAACACCTTCCAGAATGAACCCGAGGCTTCTCCGGCGGCGCGCGAAGTTGCCATGTACGCCTTGATGCTTTTAAATACCGGATACCGCTTCGGCGGCAAGAATCCGGAGGCCGGGCTGGACTGTTCGGGCATGGTGACCTACGTATACCGCGAAGCGCTGGGCATGTCCCTGGCGGGAAACGCCGCCATGCTCGCCCGCGAGGGCCGGGAAACCGCAATAGACCAGCTTCGGCCCGGCGACCTGGTGTTCTTCAACACCTTGGGCCGACCGTTTTCCCATGTGGGTATCTACCTTGGCAAGGGCGAATTCATCCATGCGCCCAACGCGCGGGGCCGGGTGCGGGTGGACAAGCTCACCAACCGGTATTGGTCAGAGCGATTCGAAGTAGCCAGGACATTGCTGTAAGCGTCATGAAACTCAGGAAAATTGCGGTTGCCGTTGCGTTGCTCGGGCTGGTGCTGGTGACGGCCAGCTATTTCAGCCCGCACTGGACGGTCTACCGCATGCGCGTGGCGATTGAAAAGCGCGATTACAAGACTTTTTCTTCCTATGCCGACTTTCCTGCCCTGCGGGACAGTTTCCGAAGCCAGCTGCTGGCGGGTGGCGCCGGACCGGGCATCAATCCGCATTCCGCCGACAATGTGCTGAAACGACTCGGACAGGAAATCGGCGGACTCGTCATGGGTCCGATGATCGATGCGGCGGTGGGGCCGGCCGGCGTCATGGAAATGCTGAACAGCGGCGTGCCGGGAATTACGCAAACCGTCATCAAGAGCACGATCACCCAGGTGCCGGCGGCCGGCGAAGCCATGCCCTCAATGAACATCGCCTATCAGGGATGGAGCCGCGTGGCCTTTCGGGGCGACGGCGCGCTGGAAAAGGACGGCAGCTTCATACTGGTACGCTCAGGATTCTGGAGCTGGAGGCTCGCCGAGGTCGTGCTGCCGCGCCAGCCTTGAAACGGAAAAACTCGGGCTTCCAGGCATGCCGGTGCCGCCCCATGACGCGGCCTCCTCGCTCATGCCCTGGATCCTGCATGTCCAACGTCTCGCATCAGACGTCGTATACTGTCATGCACTCCTTTGCATTCCGACAAGATGAAATCAGCCATCCTCACCTCGGCGCTCCTGGCCGTGCTGGCCACGACTGCCTGTACCAACATCAATCCGCACTATGATCCCGCGAAGCCGCATCATACGGTGGAAGGCTTCAAAAACAATTACCCTCCGAATCCTGCCTATCAGCGCCCGGCGACCGGCTTCATCGAAGGCTGGGTCGCAAGGATCAAGAACTGGACGAGCCCGAGCAATGCCCGCGATCCGGCCGCGCCGATTGTCGGCGTGACGCCGGATCTGAACTTCGTTCATAGCAATCGCAGCGAGCCGGCCCTGACCTGGATAGGACATGCGACCTTCCTGTATCAGACCGGCACCGGCCTCAATGTGCTTACGGATCCCGTGTTCGACGAGCGCGCATCGCCGATAGGCTTTGCAGGCCCGAAACGGCATCAGCCACCCGGAGTGGCGCTTTCCGCCCTGCCCCATATCGATGTCGTGATGATCAGTCACTCTCACTACGATCATCTGTCGGTCGACTCGCTGCGCGCACTCTACCGGCAGAAAGGCGGACCGCCCATGATGCTGGCGCCGCTTGGCGTCGACCTCTGGCTGGAAAAGTATATTACCGGCGGCGACCGGTCGAGGATCGTCAAGATGGATTGGTGGGACAAAACCTCGGTACGCGGAATGGAAGTCCATTTCCTTCCGGTCCATCACTGGTCTTCCCGTACCCCCTGGGACCGCGACGAAAGCCTGTGGGGCGCGTTCGCGATCAAAACGCCGAAGGCGTCCTTTTTCTTTTCGGGCGATCTGGGGTATTCAAAAGACATCGGGGATATCGCCGCGCGATTCGACGGTTTCGATCTTGCCGCCATCGGCATCGGCGCCTATCAGCCGATCTGGTACCGGAACTCTCATGTCAGCCCGGACGAGGCCGTCAGGATCCACCGCGAACTCAAGATCCGGCGCAGCATAGGCATGCATTGGGGAACCTTCCCCATGGGGCAGGAAAGGCTTGATCAGGCTCCCGTCGACCTTGCGCAGGCGCGCCGCGACCAGGACATTGCGGAAGACGAATTCTTCGTCCTCCGGCATGGCGAAACCTTTCTGCCGGCGTCGAACACCAGGCGCCACGGCGAACAGCGCAACCCGTCGTGATAATGCGGGATCAATGAGATGAGCGGATGAGGGGCATCGCGCTCATTTGCTCTGCTTCCCTCCCTGTTCATTGTGGCGCCCTGCCGCGCAGTTCCGCGCAAGCCGCTACTGGATCGCGATCAGTTCAACCTCGAAGTTGAGGTCGCTGTTCGGCGGGATCACGCCGCCCGCGCCACGTGAGCCATATGCGGTCTTGGCGGGACAAAAGAGCTTCGCTTTTTCCCCCACGTTCAGCTTTTGAACGCCTTGCGTCCAGCATGGAATTACGCCGGACAGGGGGAAGGTGGCCGGCTCCCCGCGCTTGTAGGAACTGTCGAATTCCGTGCCGTTTTGCAGCGTTCCGCGGTAATGCACCTTGACGACGTCCGAGGCCTTCGGACTCGCTCCTTTGGCGGTCTTGATCTTCTGGACCTTGACGCCGGACTCCAGCGTTTCAACGGGTGCATCCGCTGCAGTCGCGGCGCCGGCCGCGATGGACAGAACAGCAAGCAGCATAGAAATTGTCTTCATATCGTATTCCAGGTAAAAGAAAGCGGAAACGGAAACCTAGCAGAGTGCAGGTTGCGGCGCAACGCCATTCGACAAGCGAGAGAAATTCACAAAGCTTATTTCTCTCCATCACCACTTGAAATTGGGAATGTCGCGCGGTCAGGCCTATATTGTCTTCACACCAGAAGACATTACGAAAGTACGAAAGGAAAAGCCATGACAACTCTTGCACTCAACGCCGCAAACCGTTCCTTCGCGTTTTTGGGCACATTCATGGATGCATTGGACAAGGCCATCACCATGGCAAAAGCAGTTCACCACGACAGCCCGAGCGCGGACGACATGAAGAAAGTACGCGCCATCGCGGAAACAATCTGAAGTCAGCGTCCCGCATCTGACATTCCGGTATTCGGGCATCAGTTATTAAGCTGTCAAGCCGGGATGTCTGGCGGTTTCAGGCTGGTCGATACGCCCAGCCACTCTGACACCAAGACTCCGACACTCCGACACCGAGAATTACCCGAAGGGCTCGCCATTCCGCAAGGATGGCGGGCCTTTCTCATTTCCAGTATGGGTATTCCACATGGATTATCCTGCTTTTCCAAGATCCTTCACTCGTTCCCTCATTGATCCGCGACACGGAAAGCATTCCGGCGGCGTGGTGGACTGCCATGCCGAAGCCCCGACTTGCCTGCGCAATAACACGAACGCCTTGGCCCTTCAAAATCCCGGGCAACAATTTTCCTCGCGACTGTCACAGCGCCTCCCGGCCGCACGTCTAATGATGGAAGGCGGCGCATTGGGCGCCCGCCCCTCACAACCAAGAAGGACGGCCATGACACTCAACGCACGCATTTCCCTGCTCAAGCACGCCCCCGCCAGCCTCAAGGCGCTGATGAACCTGTCGGGCTCGGTCAAGCAAAGCTCGCTTGGCGAGCGGCTCGTGGAACTGGTCAATCTGCGCATTTCGCAAATCAACGGCTGCGGCTTTTGCGTGGACATGCATTGGCGCGACCTGATCCGCCAGGGCGCAGATCCGCGTCATCTCAACACGGTTGCGGCCTGGCGCGAATCCCCTTTTTTCAGCGAGCGTGAGCGGGCGGCGCTGCGCTGGGCCGAGATCGTCAACAGCCAGCCGCATGCCGATGCCAGCGATGAGGAATTCGCGCGGGTGCGAGAATATTTTTCTGAAACCGAGATCGTCGAACTAGGCTATGCCGTGGCCACCATCAAGGCCTGGAACATGCTGAATCTGAGCCTGCGCAATCCTGTTCCCGAAGTGCCCGCGCCTGGATTTTAATGAGTAACATGAGGCCTGATATCGACACGAGGCGTGAAGGAGAAGCAGCGATGGACGCACGGAATAACATCGGGAGCGAAGGAGTGTTTGCCGGACTTCGCGCGCGGTTGTTCTCCACCGCCTACCGGATGCTTGGTACGCGCGCCGATGCCGAAGACGTGGTGCAGGACGCCTGGCTGCGCTGGCAGGCCGCCGATCACGACAGCCTGCAGTCGGCGGAAGCCTGGCTGGTGACCGTCACGACGCGACTCGCGCTTGACCGGCTGCGCGAACGCAAGATCGAGAGGGAAAGCTATCCGGGCTGGTGGCTGCCTGAGCCCCTGGTCGAGATGGACGAGAACACGCCGGAAACGGCGGCTGAACTGGCCAGCGATGTTTCGCTCGCGCTGCTCTGGACGCTAGAGCGCCTAAGCGCGGATGAACGCGCCGCCTTTCTCCTTCGGCAGGCATTCGACCAGGACTATGGCGACATCGCCGCCTTGCTGGGCAGGAGTGAAGCCGGCTGTCGCCAGCTGGTGCATCGCGCGCAGGAAAAAATTCGCGAGGAGCGACCGCGTTTCCCGTCATCGCCGGAGGCGCACCGTGCCCTGATCGGTGCTTTCATGCAGGCCGCAGGCCGCGGCGACCGGGACGCGATGAAAGCCCTGCTCTCGCCGCAAGTCACCCTGGTCAGCGACGGCGGCGGCAAGATGCCTTCATTTGGCCGCGTTCTTGAAGGGGCGGGCCGGATTGCCGGCGTGTTCTGGTCGATCGAGCATCAGAATCCCGGGTGCGTGCAATACCGGATGGCGCGGGTCAATGGCGAGCCGGGATTGCTGCGTTACGTCAAGGGCCGCATCGAATCGGCACAATCCTTCCATATCGATGACGGACGTATTGCCAGCGTATTCGTCGTGCGCAATCCTGACAAGCTGGCAGGCGTGCCGCAGCAGTTCCTGGATACAGCGACATGAGGTAGCTTGACGCCCGTGCATTACGCGGCATCATGCGGCAAAAATTTTCGTTTTATATTGAACAATTCCCGAATAGACACATCAACAAGCTTCTTCATTCTGCTTATTGAGCCAGTTGATGGACGACAATTCCAGTTACCGTGTCTATGATCCGAACCGTCTGCTCGACAGCGTGCGCGATGCGCTGCAACTTGCAAATGACGCCGCTCTTGCCAGAACGCTGCAAGTGCGACCGCCCGTGCTGAGCAAGATACGGCACCGCCGGACGCCGGTCAGCGCTTCATTGCTCATCCGGATACACGAGGAAACCAACTTCAGCATTGCGAAACTGCGGGAGCTGCTCGGAGACAGGCGGCAGAAGTTTCGCGTAACCGATGCCTATATCAAAATAAGCCCTTTGGACAATTGATACTGCCGCCCGGATTCTAAAAAGCTGCCTTCGGCGGATGCCGGTGTCTGTCGCAAAGCGGCAAGTCATCGCTTTCGAGGTCCTTGGCACCCGGTCTCCTGCGGAGATTCGATACCGAGCACAATAACAATCTGCTAACCAGCATAAACCCGGCGCGAGCTGCTGCACCCAACAAGGGTTCTTTCAACGCTCCCTGCTTGCCCGCCGGGCCGCCATAACGCTCTTTTTAAACCGGCACTCACCGGCACTCACAAACCGCAAGCATGGTTTAAGATGCTTGCCTGCATGCATTGTTTCCTTGGCGAAGCAGCATGAGGGTATTGTGGATTGCTTCGGGAGAGTGCTTTGAAGGTGATGCGCTGGTGGAACTGAAACTGGGATTCCTCTTGACCCGGCACTGGCGCGACACGTCCGCCGGCACGGAGGTTGATTTCTGGGTCGCCACCGATGACGGTCCGCAGCAGCTTCGACTGCCTCACCAAGTGTCGGTGGCGTTCATCCCCGCCGAACAGGAAGACCAGGCAAAAGCGGCATTGCAGGGCGAGCGCGCATGGGAACTCCGCCCGCTCGAACTCCGCGATTTCCACCGTCGCCCGGTGCTCGGCCTGTATTGCCGCCAGTATCGCCAGCTGCAGAAGCTGGAAAAGCGCCTGCGCGAAAACGGCATCGAGGTCTATGAAGCGGACATCCGTCCGCCCGAGCGCTATTTGATGGAGCGTTTCATCACCGGCGCGGTCACGTTTGGCGGCCGGCCTTCACAGGATGGCGGTCCGCTGCTCGACTGCCAGATCAAGCCGGCGACCGCATACCGCCCCCGCCTGCGCACCGTGTCGCTCGACATTGAAACGAATGCCCATGGCGACCTGTATTCCATTGCGCTCGAAGGCTGCGGCCAGCGCCAGGTCTACATGCTGGGACCGGCAAACGGCGAACAGGAAGCGCTCGACTTCGCGCTGGAGTACTGCGAAAGCCGTTCTCTCATGCTGGAGCGATTGAACCAATGGCTGGCATGCCACGATCCCGATGCGATCATCGGCTGGAACCTGGTTCAGTTCGACCTGCGCGTGCTGCAGCGGCATGCCGATCATCTGCGCGTGCCCTTGCGCTTCGGGCGGGATGGCGGCGCGCTCGGCTGGCGCGAGCACGGCGGCAAGAGCCAGCACTTCTTCGCATCCGCGGCCGGCCGCCTAATCATCGACGGCATCGAGGCACTCAAGTCGGCCTCCTGGAATTTTCCTTCCTTCAGCCTGGAGCATGTGTCGCAGACGCTGCTGGGCGAAGGGAAGTCCATCGACAATCCTTACCAGCGGATGGCGGAGATCGACCGCCGCTTTGCCGAGGACAAGCCTGCGCTGGCGCGTTACAACCTGAAGGATTGCGAACTGGTCACGCGCATCTTCGACAAGACCGGGCTGATGAGCTTCCTGCTGGAACGCGCCAGCGTCACCGGGCTGGCCATCGATCGCAGCGGCGGTTCCGTTGCCGCCTTCGAGCACCTGTACATGCCGATGATGCATCGCCAGGGCTATGTGGCGCCCGGTCTCGGCGATGTCGCCGGGGAAAACAGCCCGGGCGGCTTCGTCATGGACTCACGCTCGGGACTCTATGACTCGGTACTGGTCCTCGACTACAAAAGCCTCTACCCCTCCATCATCCGCACCTTCCTGATCGATCCGGTAGGTTTGGTGGAAGGACTGCATCATCCGGACGATGCCGCAAGCGTGCCGGGATTCCGCGGCGCACGCTTTTCTCGCGACAGGCATTGCCTGCCCGCCATCGTGCGGCAAATCTGGCGGGAGCGGGAAAATGCCAAGCGCGACGGCAACGCGCCGCTGTCGCAGGCCCTGAAAATCATCATGAACGCTTTCTATGGCGTGCTGGGCTCCAGCGGCTGCCGTTTCTTCGATCCGCGCCTGGCATCATCGATCACCATGCGCGGCCACGACATCATGCGCCGCACGCGCAAGCTGATCGAGGAGCGTGGTTACGAAGTGATTTACGGCGACACCGATTCCCTGTTTGTCTGGCTCGGGCATCCTCATTCCGATGATCAGGCAAACGAGGTCGCCGATGAACTGGTCGCCCATGTCAACCGATGGTGGGACCGCCACCTGCGCGAGGAACTCCATCTCGAGAGCGCGCTGGAACTTGAATTCGATACCCACTACCGGCGCTTTCTCATGCCGACCATCCGCGGTTCGGAGGAAGGCAGCAAGAAACGCTACGCCGGGCTGGTCGCAAGAGACGACGGCAGCGAGGAAGCGGTCTTCAAGGGACTGGAATCGGTCCGCACCGACTGGACGCCCCTGGCGCAGCAGTTTCAGCAAGCGCTGTACCTGCGCATCTTCAAGGGCGAGCCGTATCAGGATTATGTGCGCGACTATGTCAGCCGCACCGTCGGCGGCGAATTCGATGAGCTGCTGGTGTACCGCAAGCGCCTGCGCCGTCCGCTCGACGAGTACGAGCGCAATGTGCCGCCGCATGTACGCGCCGCGCGCATGGCCGATGACTACAACCTGCGCCAGGGGCGTCCCAGGCAGTACCAGAATGGCGGGTGGATCCGCTATGTGATGACCACCGCCGGCCCGGAACCGCTCGAAACGCGGCGGTCTCCCATCGATTACGATCATTACCTGACGCGCCAGCTGCAGCCGGTGGCGGATGCGATCCTGCCCTTCGTGCAGGACGATTTCACGGCATTGACGAGCCGGCAGCAGATTCTGTTCTAGAACGCGACCCTTGTCTGCAACAGGCATATCCGTGCGAAAACACGGCATGATGAATATCGCCGCGCGAATCAACCCACATTCACTTCAAAGGCACGCTCCACCAGCCATACGCTGGCGAGCAATGCGATGGCCGCCGATCCGCCGACGAAGATGGCACGGCGGTAAAGCCAGGTCTTGCGCAAGCCGTAGGCCAGCGGCAGGAATGCCGCGACGATGGCCAGCTGTCCAATTTCCACGCCGAGATTGAAACCCACCAGCGAAAGCAGCAGTGCGGACTGCGGCAAGCCGAGGTCGCCGAGGACGCTGGCGAAACCAAAGCCATGCACCAGCCCGAACACGAAGGCCGCAATCCAGCGCTGTCCCTGGAAAAACGGGACGAGATTATTCACTGCGGCGATAACGACCGATGCCGCGATGGCCGATTCGACCCAGCGCGTCGGCAGACTGACCAGTTCCAGCGCGGCGAGGCTCAACGTGATCGAGTGGGCGAGCGTGAAAGCCGTCACGACCTTGAGCACATCGGTCACCGCGGGCCTCAGGCGGTCGGCCGATTGCCATTGCCGCTGATGGAATACGAGCACCGCCGGCAGCAGCAGGGAAATGAGGAACAGAATATGGTCGAAGCCGATCCAGATATGCCAGACGCCGTGACCAAAGTAATCGATGAACTGGGCGAGCGGACCGAAACCGGCTGCATCGACGCGAATGCTCGGCTGGTCCGGACTGAAGATCGCGCTTGTGCCCTGTCCGCCCTGCGCAAATTTCAGCAAGCCCCGGTGCTGGGGATCGAGATCGAACAGCAGCCGGTATTCGATGTCGAGCGCATTGACGGCTTGCTCGCAAGTGGCGCTGAAGCGAAGCACCGCATAAGCGCCGTCGCTGTGATGATCGATCAGATGAGCGGTCGGGGCCGCACGGCATGGGCTGCCCCCGGCCTTGAGCGACAGCCTCGACAGCGCGTAGGCTGCGATGTCGGCATGCCTGTCCCGGATCTCGGACCAGGTGAGTTCGCCATCGCCGTTACCATCGATGCCGACCGCATGTTCCAGGTCGCGCAGCGCGATATCCCACTGGCCGCGCACTTCATGTGCCTTGGCATCCGACGTACTGAGGGAAAGATAGCTGTCGCTCGGCTTGTGCGCATGTGCGGACGGCATCAGTCCCCATGACAGCGCCGAGATCACGATCATGAGAAAGCGGGCAAGCATCATGAGCGCGCTCCCAGCTTGCCGGCAAGCGCCGCAAGGGCCACGTCCTGCACCCCGTTCGACTGCATCCATTGCAGAACCGGCTTGGCCGCGCCGCGATCCCCGGCGGCGAGCGCCGCTTCCAGCAGGATGCGCGCATCGGCGGGTTCCTTTTGCGTCTTCCAGTTTTCGCTGGCCAGGCGCAGTGCTTCCGCAGGATGGTTCATCAGTCCCAGTTCGAAGCGTGCCCGTTCACGCAGATGCTCGTCGCTGCCGCGCTGGGCGGCAGCCGTGAAGCGCGTGCGCAGCGTGGCGGCCTGTTCGCCGGCCTGCGGCGCATTCCGCGCACGCAGCGCAAGCGCATGGCGCAGCAGCAGACCGTCGACCCGGCCATGCCTGGCAAGCAGGCTTTCCGCCTCGGCGGCACGGTTCTGGTCCAGAAGAAAATCGGCATAGGCGCCGAGAAGATAGGTATCGCGGGGAGCAAGCGCGAGCGCGCCGCGGAAATGCGTTTCGGCGGCGCCGGCATGGCCCAGGCGCACAGCCATTTCCGCCAGCAGCGTCATTGCCCAGCTTCGGATGCCGGGATCGGCATCGGCATGCCTTTTCAGCGTCGATTCGAGCAGCGGATACACTTTTTCCGCCTGGCCGCTCAGGCTTGCCGCATTCGCCATGCAGGTCACCGTCACCAGTTCCGGCGCCAGGGCCTGCAGCCTGGAGCAGCTCGCTTTCGCCTTCGCGTATTCGGCCTGCACCTGCTCGATGGTGGCGCGGGTGAGCCACGCCTGGGCATCGCGGCTGTCGGTGCGCAAGACGGCGTCGAGGTCCTGCAAGGCTTCGGCGAACTGGTGCCTGCCCTGCAGCAGCGTGGCCCGCAGTAGGCGCACTTCGGTTGGCGGATCGGACAGATTCCACCAGGGCGCCAGCGCGGCCTGAGCATAGCCGAAGTAACGGGGATCGCCATCCAGTCTTCCCGCTTCCACGTAGCGCCTTGCCAGGACCGCGGCCTTGGCAAGGTCGTTCGGCGTTGCCGACAAATCGGCGCGGAGCCGTTGCAGCTCCTGCTGCCGCGGATCGCCGCGCGAAGGCAGTCGTTCAATTACCTGATCACCGCTTGCCGGCACATACGGCGCGGCGAATGCCGCCGGCGGCACTGCCAGCAGGCAGACAAGCTTGAGTGGCGCGATCAATGACGCCGCCCGAGGAACGCGCATGGGTCTTCCCTCCCGATTCATTGGAGCGGCCGGCAACCCGCCAGGGGCGCCGGCCAGGACGCGCCGCGGACCGGAAGATTACCGGACCGGGGCGGTGTTGCGCAGCCTTCACCTGCAAATGCGATCGGGACCGAGCGCAGTGTGCGGATTGCGGGCTGCGGGCTGCGGATGCGGATCGCCGGGCGATCAGCTTGTCGGCTGCGGCTCCGTGTCCTCGGGCGTGGTCGCATTGAATGCATCCACCGACGTGGGCTCGGCGGAATCGCTGCCGCCGCTGATCAAGGCAAGCACGCTGCTGATGAAGCTGTCGCCGCGCGCTGGCGTCGTAGTGTCGGCCGGCGCACTCGCCGTTCCGCTGTCGCCGCCCCCTCCTCCGCATGCGCTCAATGCCAAGGTCATTGCGAGCACTGCTAACTGCGTCTTCATGGCTGTCTCCTTGGGCCGGATTACTGGTTGGGCGAGCCTGCGAGCGGTGTGCGCAGGTAGGGGAAGGCATTGTCGAACCGGGTGCTGTCGACATAGGCGCCGTCGGTGAAATCGATCAGGCCGGCCGGCGCGTCCTTGGCAGCGCATCCGATGTTGACATGGCAGAGACGGCCCATGACCACGCGCAATGCGATGTCGACGACATCATCGCCGGGACGGCGTCCGTTCGGGAAGCCCGCATTGTCGCCGCCAATCACGCCAAGACGATTCTGCGTGCCGGACGCTGCCGGTGTGGCGGTATTCAGGCGCAGCATTTCCGAGGCGACCACGTTGGCCGGCTGGTTCAGGCCACTGACGCCGGTGAGGAATGCGGTGACGAGGTCGTTGCGCGGGAAGTTGGTCGGCGCCTTCACGCCGGCGCTGCCGAATAGCACCTCAACCAGGGCCGGCAGGGTCGGATTGGTGACGTAATCAATGAATTGCCCGTCGCCGCTCGGCTTGCTGTGGTTAAACTGGTCCTTGTCCTTGAGTCCGATCACGACTTCATTGACCAGCGGATTGCCCAGGCGCGAGACCTGGGTCCATGCGCCGCCGTCCTTTGTCGCCGCACCGCTCTTCGGTGTCGGGTTGATGACGCGGCCCTGGCGCAGGCTGGCCGTGGTCCAGCCGCCGACGACCGGTTCGGCGCCATTGGTCAGACAGGCGATCGGCACTTCCATGGCGATCGAGGTCACGTTCTTGCCGGCGAGCGAGTCCTGCGCCGCACGTTCCGCATTCGGATCGAAGGCGGTGGCCGGCGCCTTGATATTGATGAGGTCGAAGGTTTCGCCCAGATTCACCACGAACGGATCCTTCCGCTGGCCGACAAACACGCGTCCTGGCGCGGCGCAGCCGGGGATGCTGACGTTGTAGAGATGCCTGGCGGCATAGGAGGCGTAGTCGGCGATCGACTTGTTGCCGATGTTGTCAACCGGCTTGTCGAAGGTAGTCCCGCCGCCGGCGGCATTGGCCACCGCTTGGCGCGTGCCGGTGCGGCGGTCCCCGCGCACGACATTGATGGAATAGGTTTCCCTCCGGTTCAATGCCGCCGATCCCGGGGTGTTGATGTCGGATGCGCCATTGATGACCAGCGGAATCGATACCTGCTTGCCGCCCACGGTAAGCTTGGTGTCCCGATTTTCATTGTTGAAGCGGAACTGGAAAGTCAGGTCTTCCTTGGCATCGCTATTGTTGTCAATGTGGATTTCATAGAGCGCGTCGGGATCCATCGCGAAATAATTCGGGCCGGCGCCTGGATCCTGAAGCGGAATATAGTTGGCGATCAGCGTCACGTAGCCGGATCGGTTGGCCTCGTAGCTGCGGAACATGTAGAAATCGGTGGCGTCGACGGTGGGCTGCCGGGTAATGAAGGGAGCTTCCCGGTGGCTGGAAGCGGCGGCCGGCAGTGCGGCAAGGCCGGCCAACGCTCCGGCAATGAGACTGACGCCGAGCTGGCGCCTGTTGGTTCGCATTAACATGACTCTCTCCTTGATTGATAGAACAACGGAATCTGTGCCCGCCTTCGTTGTACGGAGGAGTACGGAATCTGGATTCAAATATGTTCACGCTCGGATCGGCGCCGGATCGGCACCGAATTGACCCCATCAGAAGTCGGCGGGTACAGTCTTGGAGAGCGTCAATGACAGGGGGCAAGACGCATCTTCCTCAACCTGGAAACATGGGATGAATCGGGAGGCCTCGGTCAATGCGAAGCCGGTCCCTATCGTATAGGGAAGGAAACGGTCGGGAAAAGATGCATGTCATCGACGTTCCGGCATCGCGCCATCCGTATGATCGGCATCATCCGCGCCGGCTGTCGAGCCGGTTATTGCAAAGACACCGGCGTTGCCAGGATGGCAAGCAGCCGCTCCATGTCCACAGGCTTGACGAAGTGATGGAGAAATCCCGCGTCGGCGGTATTCCTCCTGTCCTGTTCCTGGCCGTAGCCGGTAATGGCGATCAAGGTCAGATTTTTTGTTTGCGCCTGCGCGCGAAGGCACCTTGCAAGTTCATTGCCATCCATGTCCGGAAGGCCGATATCGAGCAGGCAAACGTCCGGCAAGTCCTTGCGCGCCCGCTCCAGCGCATTTCTGGCACTGTGCTCGATCATGATTTCGTGGCCGGCCGATTCCAGAAACATGCCCAGCATGCGCGCCGCATCGACATTATCGTCAACCACGAGCAGACGTTGCCGTCTCGGGGATGGCGACATCATGCGGGGCTCATCATGCTCGGAGGCATTCCCGGGCGCCATGGCCCGCGGCAGCAGGACGGAGAAGGTGCTTCCCTTTCCGATGCCGGGACTGGTCGCCTTGACCGAACCATGGTGCAGCTCGACCAGGCTTTTTACGAGTGACAAGCCGATTCCCAAACCTCCCTGCGACCGGTCCGGCGTTCTTTCGGCCTGCGTAAACATCTCGAAGACATGCTCGATTACCTCCGGCGCCATGCCGATGCCATTATCCGTCACGCTCAGGACAATGTTCTTGCTATCGACCTCCATTGTCAGGGTAATGGTGCCGCCTTCCAGAGTGTATTTCGCCGCATTATTCAACAGGTTCGAAATAATCTGGATCAGGCGTTTCTGATCGCCTTGCACGAGGGCCGACACGGGCGGCGTATGCACCGACAGATGGTGCCTGCGCAGATCGATCAGTGGCCGCACCTGTTCGACCGCATTCGCCACGATCTTCCTTGCATCGACCAGCCCCTGATCCAGCTCGACCAGCCCCCTGGACACGCGCGACACATCAAGCAAGTCATCGATCAGGCCCGTCATGTGCTCAACCTGGCGCGAGATGATGTCGCTGGTTTTTTTCATGCGGTCCGGATCGAGATCCACCATCTTTAACAGTTCCGCGGCCGCACTGATCGGCGCCAGGGGATTGCGCAGTTCATGCGCAAGCATGGCAAGGAATTCATCCTTGCGGCGATCGATTTCACGCATTTCATACTGGCGCTTGCGTGCCCGCAGCGCGGCATTGGCGGCGGTCAGCAGCGTGATGCTTTGAACAGGACGCTCCAGGATGGTCACGTTTCCAAGCTCCTGGTAAATCTTTCTCATGCCCTGCGCATCAAGCCCTCTCTTGCTGAGAACGATGACAGGCAAATCGGACCAGGTCTGCTGCTGATTGAGGAACTGGGTGAACGACTTGAGAAAGTCGACCGTAAGAGCTTCGTCCACGATGAAAAGCGCGCCCGCTCCTTTATCAAGCTCGGCAAGAATGTCGACAGCGGGGGAGCATACGAAGCACGTGAGACCGGCGCGGTCAAAGACCTGGGATACCAGCCGGGCGTCTTTTCCCGTGGGAGCGAGGATGAGAATTCGCTGTTCCATACGTGTTGTCATCCGATGCGATTATCGAAAGCCGTTGCCAGGTACGTCAAGTCGGCAAAAAGTCATTGCCGCCGGGACCTGCCACCAGCGTCGGCACGCCAGTCAAGATGCCCTGGAAGTTTTCAAGCACCCGGCCAACCTCGATTCCGTGCGCCGTGATGCAGAAGCGGCGTAAAGTGGTTTCATGGGCGCTGCCGCGTTTCTTGAATACCGAGATCGCTTTTTCCACCGCGCCTCTCGCTTCAAAATACCGCAGGATCAGCACATTGTCGGCCATGTAGCTCACGTCGAGGCTGGTCGACATCGCGCCGACTATTCCCTGCTGCACACCGACCAGGAACGTGACAACTCCCCGTTGTCCAAGATAGGTTAATACCTCATGCAGATGGGTGGTCAGAAAACTTGCCTCCGGCATCGCATTCATATAGCCATTCAAGCTGTCGATAACGATGACCCTGGCGCCATTATCCGCAGCCTTGCACACGGTATGCGTAAATTCTCCAGGCGACATTTCCGCCGGATCGATCTGGTAAACCGCAAGCAGCCCGGACTCATAGGGAGTACGCAAGTCAAGGCCGATTCCATCGCAACGGTTCAGCAAGGTGTTGAGCGATTCTTCAAACAGAAAGATCGCGGCGGGTTTTCCTTGCCCGGTGACGGCGGCAATGAACTGTGCCGCCAGACTCGATTTCCCCGTGCCGGGCGGACCGGAAATCAGTGTGCTGGATCCTTCTTCAATGCCGCCGCCCAGCATCGCATCAAAAGAAGCGAGACCGCTTGGTATCTGCGAGCGCTTGATCAGTTCGCGCGACTCGGCCGCCACGATTCTGGGATAAACGACGATGCCGCCGGAGATGATCGAGTAGTCATGCGGGCCGCGGCGAAACGAAATGCCACGGTATTTCAATATGCGCACGAGACGGCGTTCCGCGCCATATTCCGAGTCGGTGTGCTGCAGTGAAATGACTCCATGGGCAATGCTGCGCACCTGCTGGTCGCCGCCTATGGCAGTCTTATCATCGAGTAGCAAGGCCGTGCATGAGCGCGTGGCGAAATATTGCTTCAACGCCAGCACATGCCTTCGATATCTCAATGCACTGCCGGAGAGCAGTTGCAATTCCGAAAGGGAATCCAGCACGATGCGTGTCGGCCTGGTTCTTTCTATGACTTCGAGGATGAGCTTGTTGGTTTCGCCCAGTTCCACTTCGGACGGGTGGAGAATCGTATATTGCTCGTCCGGATCGAGAATGCTTTCTTCGGGTATGACTTCATGCACGGTAACGCCATCCATCGAAAATCCGTGGGATGCCGCAACCGCCCTCAGTTCGATATTGTTTTCGGCAAGGGTGATATAAAGAACGGATTCTCCCCGTTTTGCTCCCTCGATGAGAAACTGCAGTGCAATCGTCGTCTTGCCGGCTCCCGGATCGCCTTCCAGCAGATACAGACGTTCTTTGGTAAGGCCGCCGCCGAGTATGTTGTCGAGGCCGGGAACGCCGGTGGAAATGAATGCCTGACTGGAATTATTCTGTTGTGAAAGCATTGGATATTCGCGAAGGTTAGATGATTTACCGCGATACATGAACGCTGGCTCAATCTAGCCCACCGTTAGTCCTGCAAGCCATGACCAAGTCATACTGAACATTCTACAGGTAAAGTCGCTGGCGCCTGACAGGACGCGGGAAGCCCGGAACCTGCTCGGCGCCTGCAACGGTCTTTTCGCATCCATCCTTATTCATTCAAGCATGTCGTGCTCATTCAAGGGAGCAATATACTCATCACTGCATTGGGCGAGCCGTGTGCATTAACGCATAAGCTTGCGCATCAAAGGACGATTGCAAACGCAAGTGATTCACCACCACATGATTAATGCGCCCGCTTCCCCGTAATTAATGCACACGGAAGCTGATCAAGCTCCTGCACAGTTCCTGTCAATGGCTGATAATGTTGCAAGGAATTTTCGCAGAGACACAGGCAGTACCATTATTGCCATTTCGCGGATCGGGAAGAGCCTCCGGTCAGTCGGGCTCGGAATGCGGAAAAGCTGTTGCCGGCTCTAACTGTTCCATCAGAGAAATCAACGGGTGCAAGATGGACCAAGAAACCAATTTCATCATTGAACAAAACAACGTTAAGGTTTTGGGCCGTGGCACAAAGCCCATGATTCTTGCCCATGGATTTGGTTGTGACCAAAACATGTGGCGGCATGTCATACCCGCTTTTCTGGACGACTATAAAGTCATCGCTTTCGATCATGTGGGTGCGGGCGCATCGGACCTTACCCGGTTCGACCAAAGCAAATATGCCTCCCTGGAGGGTTATGCCGAAGATGTCCTCGGCATCTGCAACGAGGTCGCCGGACCGGGTACGATCTATGTGGGACATTCGGTCAGTGCGATGATTGGCGTGCTTGCGGCGATCCGGCAGCCTGCATTGTTTGAACACCTGATTCTTGTCGCGCCTTCGCCTTGTTATATCAATGACGGTGATTACATCGGCGGGTTCAATAAAAGCGACATTGAAGAGCTTCTGGAATTCATGGATGCCAATTATCTGGGGTGGTCACATGCCCTGGCTCCAACCATCGTTGGAAATCCGGACCGGCCCGAGGTTGCTCAGGAACTGGAAAACAGCTTTTGCCGCACGGACCCTGAGATTGCCAAGCATTTTGCCCGGACAACCTTCCTCTCCGATAATCGAAGCGACCTGTTGAAATGCAACGTGCCCGCCCTCATTCTGCAGTGCGCGGATGATGTCATTGCCCCGCGTACGGTCGGCGAATTCATGCACCGCGAATTGCGCGAAAGCGAGCTATATTTGATGAAGGCGACCGGGCACTGCCCGAATCTCAGCGCGCCGGAAGAAACAATTGGCGCGATAAAAGAATATCTCGCGACCCATGGAACATAGCAAGCCCGATCTGGAGAGTCTGGTTCAGGTAGAGGACATACAGGATCTCTACGAAAATGCACCGTGTGCTTATCTGCTGACTCTGCCTGACGGAACCATCATCAGAGCGAACGCCACCTTCTTTCGCTGGACCGGATATGACCAGGGTGCTCTCGATGGAAAAGTCCGTTTCCAGGATCTCCTTGCGATAGCCGGGCGCATTTATCACGATACCCATTACGGCCCGCTGCTGTTAATGCAGGGATACGTTAATGAGCTTGCCTTCGATGTGAAGTGCAAGGACGGAAACAGGCTTCCCGTCTTTCTCAGCGCCATACTGAAAAGAAACGAAGACGGCCAGCCCCTGCTGATCAAAACCACGCTGGTGGATGCGCGAGGCCGACGCGCCTACGAGCAGGAACTTCTTGCCGCCAAGCGTAGAGCGGAGGATGCCGAGAGCGCCTTGCGCACGCTTAACAATACCTTGGAAGCCGAGGTGGCGAAGCGTACCGCCGAGCGCGACCAGCTCTGGCGTCTCTCGCAGGACCTTCTCGCTGTCGGCTCGACTGAAGGATACTTTACCCGGGTCAACCCGGCCTTTACCGCGGTTCTCGGATGGACCGATGCTGAAGTGTGTTCCTTTCCTTTCAGCGAGCTGATTCATCCGGAAGATACGGGAGCATTTCTGGAGGCGATGGACAGGTTGCGCGCCGGCGAGGCTCTGAGCAACCGCACCGGGCGTCGGCGGCACAAGGATGGAAGCTATCGGTGGATATCCTGGAACATCGTTCCGGATGCCGGCTCGCTCTACTTCGTCGGCCGGGATATCACCGAAGAGAGGCGCCAGGCCGAGTATCTTCGGCAGATGGAGGAAAGCCTGCAGCAGGCGCAAAAGATGGAAGCCGTCGGCCAACTGACGGGAGGTCTTGCCCACGACTTCAATAATCTCCTGGCAGGCATCGTGGGCAATCTGCAACTGATGCGGCTTCGCTTCACGCTCGGCCACAAGGACGATCTGCTTCGCTATATCGACGCGGCCGAAACCGTGGCGGGGCGCGCATCCGCGCTGACCCACCGCATGCTCTCGTTTGCCCGCAGGCAGACCTTGTCAAATGTCGCCCTGGATGTCACTCAGCTCATAGAGTCGATGGTCGACATGTTCGCGCAGACGGTTGGCCCCGACATTCGGATTCACACCGCGCTGGAAAACGACCTGGGCCTGGTGAAGACCGACCGCAATCAGCTCGAGAGCGCCCTGCTGAATCTGGTCATCAACGCCCGGGATGCCATGCCCGATGGCGGAACCATAGTCATCGAGACGAAGAAAAGCGTGATGGATAGCCCGGCGGGGTTGGCGGAAACGCCGCTGCCATCCCCGCAGGAATTCGTCACCATCAGCGTCAGGGATACAGGCAGCGGAATGAGCCCCGATGTGGCTTCGCGTGCGTTCGAGCCTTTCTTCACCACCAAGCCGATCGGCCAAGGCACCGGCCTGGGTCTTTCCATGATTTTCGGATTCGTGAAACAGTCCGGCGGGCATGTGGAAATCCGCTCGGAGGTTGGCACCGGAACGACGGTCAGTCTTCGGTTTCCAAGGCACGTTGGCGAGCCGGCAGACCTGAAATCATCGGCTTCCTTGGAAGGACGATCTGCCAAGTCATCAATGTCGTCAACCATCCTTATGGTTGACGACGAAGCGCCGCTGCGAATGCTACTTGCTGAAGTACTGGAAAATGAAGGCCATATCGTGGTGCAGGCCGAAACCGGTGCGCAGGCCCTGGCTGCCCTCGATCAAACGCCGAACATCGACTTGCTTGTGACCGATATTGGCCTGCCCGGCGACATGAATGGACGCCAGCTTGCAAAGGTCGCCAAGCGGCTTCGTCCGGAATTGAAGACAATACTCATCACTGGCTATGTGCAGGATGCCGAAGTTCGCAATGACATCATGGCAGGCGACACGAAACTGCTGGTAAAACCGTTTGCATTGTCGGTGTTCACGGAAGAGGTTGCGAAGACGCTTCAGGCGTTATAAGAATGCAGGCATGCAGGGACGGCAAGTTCGTGACGCTGTCATTCGCAATGAACACGCGCATGTGATCGAGATTGTCACGGTCATTGAACTGGTCCAGGCAATAACAATTGCGGCAGCGCCGCTTTCCTCCGGCGTATTCGTGCCGATCCGGTACAGGTTGCGCGCATTGCCGCAGAGACGAACACGGTATACCCGCAATACACGCGGTACGCATCGTCCATGCTCTCCGGGAAGCACGCCGTCTTCCCTTGCGATTCATTTAGCTCTCGGCCGACGCGACGTCGGTCAAGCCGAAGCCGGCTCGTCGTCAAGCTTGAAGGAGGACACGACTTCAACCAGCGTGCCGGCCTGCCGCTGCAGCGAGGCGGCTGCCGCAGCGGCATCTTCCACCAGGCTGGAGTTCTGCCTGGCGGCGTCATCCATCCCTGCCATGCTGCGGTTGATCTGTTCAATATCCGCCGCCTGCTCCCGGCTTGCGGCACTGATCTCGGCCATGATGTCGGTCACACGGTTTGCGCTGGCCACGATTTCCTGCATGGTGGCGCCGGCTTCGGCCACGCGCTTGCTGCCCTCATCCACTTTTTCAACCGAGTCATCAATCAGCCCCTTGATCTCGCGGGCGGCATTGGCGGCGCGCTGCGCGAGATTACGCACCTCGCCCGCCACCACCGCGAATCCCCTGCCCTGCTCGCCGGCGCGCGCCGCTTCCACCGACGCATTGAGCGCGAGGATGTTAGTCTGAAACGCGATGCCGTCGATGACGCCGATGATGTCCACGATGCGCTGGGAAGAGGCGCTGATGGAATTCATCGTGCCGACCAGCTGCGTCACGCTGCCTCCGCCCTTGCTTGCCAGCGTGGAAGTCGAAACCGCAAGTTCGTTGGCGCGAGTGGCGCTGTCAGCATTCTTCTTGACGTTCAAGGTCAGTTCCTGCATGGTGGCGGTCGTGCCGACGAGCGAAGCGAGCTGCTCTCTGTTGCGCTCCGAAAAATCCTGATTGCCGGAAGCGATCTGCTTCGACGCCGCCATGATGGAGTCGCTCGACTCCTTGATCTTGCCGACCAGGTCGGTCAGCCGGTCCTCCATGTCACCCAGGGAAGACAGCAGGCGGCCGAAATCGCCTCCCCGCTCGGTATTGAACTCCTGGCTGAGGTCGCCGGAACTGACTGTTTCGGCAATGTAAATGGCTTCCTGCAGCGGTGTAATGATTCCACTGGCAAGCCAGACACCCAATCCGGCCGCCGCGATCAATGCCGCCGCTCCCAGGCCATAGGCTGCCAAACGGGTTTCCCAACTGCTTTTCGCTGCGGCGTCGGCTGCGGCCTGCACACGCTTCTTTTGCATCGCGCCCAGGCTGGCAAGCTGTTTCTGCAGGGCCTGCAATGCCGGCGCCATTTCGCTTGCCATCGCCTTCGCGGCTTCATCGCGGCTGTCCTGCTTGAGCAGATTTTCCGTCTTTCGCAGTGCCGCGGCATAGGCTGCCAAGGCTTCCTCGATCCTGGCCACTGCAGCGGCGTCATCACTGGAGTCGGCCACGGATTGCAGTGATGACAGCAAGGCCCGCATGCCTGATATCTCATTGTTCAAGGTATCGGCTCCAGTAGCGGCCTTGTCTGCCAGTCCGAAGAGGGCTGCCGTCCGGGCGGCACTCGCGCCCGCCGCCGACTGCATTCCCATGACAGCCTCGATTCTGCTCCACTCGGTCCTGCTCATGTGACGACCGGCGTCTTCCATGACGCTCAACTGCCGATCGGATACGGTGATGGCTGCCGTCATCAGCATCAATACGGCGGTGAAACCGATGGCAATCCGGTGGGTAATCTTCAGGTTTTCCAATGACATGCTTGTCTCATGAATGAATTGATACCGATGGCGCCCTGTGCCGCCCGCCATCAAGGAGTTTTGCCGTGTTCGATAGCAAGGTGTGCATCAATGGAGCATCGCTGCCGCATCGAGAAGTGTCATCTCCGGGCGCAGGAACCGCTGCACCTCTGCCGCCGGCAAGGGTCGCGAGACCAGATAACCCTGAATCTCGTCGCATCCCAACTGTTGCAGCACGCTCAGTTGCTCCGCATGTTCTACGCCTTCGGCAACCACGCGCATGTCGAGCGCCTTGGCCATGGAGATGATGGCCTTGAACAGGATCTCGCCTTCCTTTCCGGTACCCAGCTGAGCGGTGAAGGCACGGTCGATCTTGAGCACGTCGACATCCAGCTTGTGCAGGATGGACAGCGAAGAATAGCCGGTGCCGAAATCGTCGAGATGCACCGATACGCCCATCGCATGCAGCGCGGTGAGCTGGTCGTACACCTGTTCGGCATTGCTCACCATGATCGATTCCGTGAGTTCGATTTCGATCAGGCTGGCGGGAAGTCCATGACGCTCCACATGCGCCGCCAGCATTTCGTCCACGCTGCCTTCGTTGAACTGGCGGGCCGACGCGTTCACCGATACCGGCACCACGTCCAGTCCGCCTTCCCGCCATTGCACGAGCTGCGCGCAGACCTTGTCCATCACCATGGCGCCAAGCTGCAGGATGAGACCGGAGCCCTCGGCGATAGGAATGAAGTCGCCCGGATACACCAGCCCCCGCAAAGGATGCTGCCAGCGCACCAGCGCTTCCAGTCCCAGCAGCCTGCCCGAACGGGCGTCGACGCGCGGCTGGTAATGAAGGACGAACTGGTCCTGTTCCAGCGCCTGCACCAGTTCGGCTTCCATTTCGCGCCGGGTCTGGATGCGGGCATAAAATTCCTGGTCGTAGAAACGATAGTGCCCCTTGCTGCCCGACTTGACCGTGTACATCGCGATGTCCGCATTCCGGATCAGGGTCTCGGCATCGCCGCCGTCCTTGGGGAACAGGCTGATGCCGATGGAAGCACCGACCTGGCATTCGCGCGACCCGACCTGGAACGGTTCTTCGAGCGCGGCGTTGATGCGGTGCGCGACTTCGGCGGCATCGTCGTCCCGTGCGATCCCCTCGAGAACAATGATGAATTCATCGCCGCCGAAACGGGTGATTCTGTCCGACGGCCTGAGCACGCCGCGCAGGCGCCGGACCACCGCCTGCAGCAGCTGGTCGCCGGTGGAATGGCCCCAGGTGTCATTGACGGCCTTGAACTTGTCGAGATCGACGAACAGTATGGCGAGCAGGCCATTGCGCACGGCAGCCTGGGCCAGGGCCACCGGCATATAGCCGGCGAGCCAGTGACGGTTGGGCAGGCCGGTGAGACTGTCCTGCTCCGACATCCTGTCTCGCTCCTGTTCCAGCCGTTTGCGCTCGCTGATATCGCGCAGCGTGACAGCGATGCCATCCTCGGCGCGGACGAATTTCCGATGAAGCCATGCCGACTTCACCAGGCTTTTCCCCGTGGTCTGGAATTCATCCTCGTAATACCCGCTCCGCATCACATGTTGGGCGGTCGCCAGCAACTGTTCCAGCATCGGATCGCTGTACAGGGTCTTCAGGCGTCCGCCGAGAATCCGGGTGCGCTGGGAGCCGTACAGTTCGGCGCCGCGCTCATTGCAATCCACCAATTCGTAATCGAGCACGTCGTCGCTGCTGCCGTAGATCGGCCGCCACATGTAGAAACCCTCGTTGGCGCCCTCTGTCGCGACCCGATAGGTCTGGCGCACGAGTTCTTCCCGGTGCCGGCGCCATGCCAGGCGCAGCGACATGACGGTGGCGATGACGGCAAACAGCACCAGCATGCAGGTTCCTCCCAGACCGATCTTGACGTACGTCGCCCGCGCATTCTGCAGCGGCTCCAGTACGTCGGGCTGGCCCAGGCCGACCACCGCATGCAGCGGATAGCCGGGCACGGGTACGGATGCGAGGTAGCGCAGCACGCCATCGGCGAACCAACCGGGGCGGCTCACATCGCTGTAGTCGGGGCCGGAGGCAAGCATGTCGCGCGTGATGACCGATGGCTGGAGCAGGCTGTCAGTTTCACTGCCGACCTTGGCCGCGCGCAGGATGCCGTCCTGCCCCACCAGCGCGAGAATCCCCGTTGCGCCGAGGGTGGATTTGTTGGCGGAGGCGGCCAGGAAAGGCGTACCGGTCGAAGCGGTGATGATGCCGTCGAATTGTCCATCGTCCCGGTCGAGCCGGCGGGTGAAAGTGACGATCTCCTTGTCATTGAAACGTCCGACAAGCGGCGCGCCGATGTAAAGGGCGGGCGACGGATTGGCCGTATGATGCTTGAAATAGTCGCGCCCGGTGATCGACATGCCGACCGCGTTGTACAGGGTGCTGGAGACGATGACGCCGTCGCGGTTGCTGATCGAAATGGCAACCAGGGTCGGGTCGATGAAACTGGCGCGGCTTCGTATCTGTTCCAGCCTGAAATGCCCTTGCGACCGCTCCCAATTGCTCTTCAACAATGCAGTAATGTGATCAAGCTCGCCGATGGTGTGGGAGATCTGTCTTGCATACGTCGCCGACAGCATGCTGGCGTCAACACGCGCTTCCTTCTCCAGATGCTGGCGATCGCTGTCCAGCAGGGAGGCGAGCAAGGCCCACAGTACCGCGCCAAGAATCAGGCACAGGGCCGGCCAGGCACAAATCAGCCGTCCATGCTGACGAATAAATCTCTGTTTCTCCGGCGTGAGCCTGATCGAACGTTTAAGGGAATCAAAATGCATGAATGGGCGGTCATGACTGGGACAGCCGAAAGAGTAACGCATTATATTTCCTTAAGGCAACATATTGCGTTACAAAATCCCTAAATGCCGGAGAAACACGACTTCATGCGCTTGGAATTGTCATGGGTGCCTGCGCGAAGCGGTCACTGCCAGGTCCGCGGGAGGAGAGATATTTTCCGGTGCCGAACGGACAAAAGCGGTCAAAAGTGGTCAATACTGATGGGGCCGGCGAGGGCTTTGCTCGCCGATGGCAGGCAACTCATGAATATTGCAGGGAGGCGCTTATCAATTATCCCGTGACTCCGGATGGACGCTATTTCGTGGTACGCGGACGCCTGTGGCGGATGTCCGATCCCGCCCTGCCCGACAGCCGCAGACAGGCTCTTACCTCGGAGCTGATGGCGGCGCGGCGGGCGGTCGCCGCGGCGCAGAAGGCCGGGAATCCGGGACAGCTCGCCGCGGCACGGGCCGCCGTGCATGCGGCGAAGCTCGCCCTGGGGGAGCGCGGCCCGGTGTGGTGGAAGGATGGCGCGCCGGATTACAACCGGCGCATGGCAAAAAATACGCCCTATGCGGACTGGCATGCCGGTCTGCAGGCGTAATGCGACTGCAGACCTGGCCGTGCGGGGAGGGACATGTTCCCTGCCGTCCGGTTTGTCCGGTGCGTGCGGAGGACGGACAAACCAGGCCAGGCATCAATCCTTCAGATCGGCCGGTACCTTGCCGCCATTGGCCGCCAGTTTGTTCATGACCTGCTTGTGCAGCCAGATGTTCATCGCGGCGGAATCGTTCATGTCGCCCGAGTATTGCAGTTCCTGCGCCAGTTCCTTGCGGGCCGCAAGGCTGCTGTCGAGGTCGAGCAGCTTGAGCAGATCCACGATCGAGGTGCGCCAGTTCAGCTTCTGCGAATTCTTCTGGGCCATGTCATTCAACACTTGCTCGACATCAACCTGCTCCATGGCGGCAGGAGCAGCTTGCGAGGCCTGGCCCTGCTGACCCGGGACGGCGGCTGGCGCTGCTTGTGGTGCCGCTTGTGGTGCCGCCTGCGTTGCTGCCTGTCCGGAAGTCTGCTGCCCCTGCGCATTGGCAGCATGCGACGAAGGGAAAATCTTGCCGAAGATATTGCTCAGGATGCCCATGTTTCCTCTCCTAAAGATTGTTAAATTGCTCAGCTTGGAGCACCGGGCCTTTCCTTAGGTTCCATCAGTCTTGCCTCCGAAAGAGGCAGCGCAAACGGCATGGCCTGATGTGCTGCCGGGTGGAATCGAAGCGGATCGCTCCACCCGGGCACCGGACCAGCAGCCTGCCACTCAGCGATATCGATGATTTGCCATCAGCCTGTCGATATCGCGATCGAGCATGGCCAGCTCTTCCCGCAACTGCCGCCGTTCACCGCGCGACAGATAGCCGTCGGCATTGAACTGCGCTTCAAGCCGATATAAATCCCGCTCCTGCATGCGCAGCCTGCCGGCTTCGCGCGGGGTCAGATGGCCGCTGCGGATGCCCTGGTCTATGCGCGCCCGGATGTGCGCATGCGAATCAAGCACGCCCGGGCGATGGTCGGGATGGCTTGCCGAGGCGGACTGGCGGGCAATCGCACGCTCGACATCGGCGCGCATGGACTCCATGTCCTGCCGGAGCGCCTGCCGCTCGCCGGGCGAGGCGTGGCCGTCGCGCTTCATGCGCATTTCACGTGCCTGCAGTTCGCGCTCGCGCTGGTACAGGGCGTCGGCTTCGCGCGGGGTGATCCGTCCGCTGGCAATCCCCTGCTCGATGCGCAGCCGGATCTGTGCCTGCGCATGATCGATCCCCGGGGTATGCATGTCCTGCGCGCCGGCCGGGGACAGGCCTGCGCCAGCCAGTGACAACGTCAGCGCCAGTGCCGACGCGATCGTGGAAACAAGTGATTTTGCATTCATGGCTGCTTATCCTTTCAAGACGAACGAGTGGATTCGTGCTGCAGATCAGTAACGATAGGGATTGTTCGGACGGCGGTCATGCCGGTTCGGCACGCCATCGCCATCCCGGTCATAAACCTGTCCGCGCGGATAATGCGGATGGGCATGGCGCGGCGGCCCGTAACCCGGATGGTTGTATACGCGGGCGCTTCCGCTCACATGGACACCGGGATCGCTGACCGGCACCGCGACGCAGCCGCCGAGCATGGTGCAGACCGCGGCCGCGGGCAACAGGAATGCTTTCATCATTTCTCCTTGTTTGACGATGCACTTGAAATGCACTGAACGATGCTTCGATGCGGCTTGCACCCGAGGCGCGGCACGCAGCTGGAAACCGCCTGTCGCCAGCCAGTCCGGCGATGCGCTGTTCCATGCCTGTATTAAATGCCGAAGCATGCTTTCCGCCTACGCGAAAAGCGTAAGGAGAGTTACCGGATGTATGTACCCTAATGTATGCGCCATGTATCAATGCCGCGGCGGCAGATTGTCGCGGACATTCGGGGAAGCGCTGGTGAACGCTGGTGAGCGCCGTGCCGGAAGAGGCCGACGCGGCCGGCGATGGTGTTGCGCCGAATTGCTTACAATGCCTGTTTCGCCACCTGGAAATTATTTTCGGCTGGCTCGCGTCAACCAGAAAACAGGAACCGTTTTGCAAGGAATCAAGCGCAAGGTCGTCTACGTCTGCCTGTACGAGGCCATCGCCATCACCATCTGCAGCGTCAGTTTTTCCGCACTGTCGGACAAGGGCCTGGAACATGCGACCGCTCTGTCAATCGCGTGTTCGGCCATCGCCGTGATGTGGAATCTGGCATTCAATGCCTTGTTCGAACGCTGGGAATCGCGGCAGACCGTGCGCGGCCGCAGTCTCGCCCGCCGTGCCGCGCATGCGGTGGGATTCGAAGGAGGACTGATCGTCATGCTGGTGCCGATCATTGCATGGTGGCTGGAGGTGAGCCTGCTCCAGTCCTTGTTGATGGACATCGGCCTGTCCATTTTTTTCCTGGTCTATACCTTTGTATTCGGCTGGGCATTCGACCGCCTCTTCGGGCTGCCGGCATCGGCGGCATGATTCGCCGCCGACCTGCGGCCGCTGTCAGTTGCGCCGTTCTATCTGCTCCACCAGCGCCCAGGCCTGCTCCGCAAGCGGACGGGTGCGCTTGCCGGTTTCCACGGCATCGGCGCTGGCCGCATTGCCGAGTTGCGCGCGCTTGACGATGCCTTGCAGAATGCCGACCAGCCGGAACATGTTGAACACCATGTAGTACTCCCAGTCGCTCGTCGGCAGGTCCGCACGGCCGGTGCGCTCGCAATACATCCGCACGTACTCTTCTTCGGTCGGAATCCCCAGTTCCGTCAGCGGCACGCCGCCCAGTCCGCGCGCACGCCCTTGCGGCATGCGCCAGGTCATGCAGTGATAGGCGAAATCAGCCAGCGGGTGGCCGAGCGTCGACAGCTCCCAGTCCAGCACGGCGAGAATGCGCGGCTCGGTCGGATGAAAGATCACGTTGTCGATGCGGAAATCGCCGTGCACGATGCGTGTCTCATCGCCGGAAGGAATATGCCGGGGCAGCCACTCGATCAGGTTTTCCACCGCCTCGATGCGCTCGGTCTCGGAAGCGCGATACTGCTTGGTCCAGCGCGCCACCTGCCGCTCGATATAGCTGCCGGGCTTGCCGTAGCTGGCGAGGCCGACCGCTTCGTAATCCACGCTGTGCAGCGCGGCAATGACGCGATTCATTTCGTTGAACAGCGCGCGCCGCTCGCCGGCTTCAAAGCCGGGCAATGCCGAATTCCAGAGGATGCGGCCCTGCACGTAGTCCATGATGTAAAACGCGCTGCCGATGACGGAATCGTCCTCGCACAGCGCATGGGCTTTGGCGACCGGCACATCGGTATTGGCCAGCGCGCTGATGACCCGGTACTCGCGGTCGACCGCATGGGCCGACGGCAGCAGCGTGCCGGGCGGCTTGCGCCGCATCACATACTGGTGCCCGCCCGCGGTCAGCAGAAAGGTAGGATTGGATTGCCCGCCCTTGAATTGCTCCACCTGCAGTTCACCGCGGAAGTCGTCGACGTGCTGCCGCATGAAAGCAGCCAGCCGGTCGATATCGAACGCATGCTGCGGCGCCACCGGGCGGGTGCCGACGAAGCGGTCTTGGGGATCGAGAGTCATGATGTCAGTCTGGTCGGAGTTGGGAGCGGCTCAGGGTTGGATTTTCGGGTTCGGTTCGGCAGCGTGCGGATTCAAACCGCGCTGACACCGCCGTCGACCGCGATCGCCTGGCCGGTGATGTGGCGCGATGCCTCGGATGCCAGGAACACCACGACACCCTTCAGATCCTCGTCGCCGCCGATGCGATGCAGCGGCGCGCGGGCAATGATCGCATCGCCCACCTTTTCCAGCAGGCCGGCAGACATCTTGGACGGAAAGAAGCCGGGGCAGATGGCGTTCACGTTGATGTTGTACTTGCCCCATTCGGATGCCAGCGCGCGCGTGAAATTGACCGCTGCGCCCTTGGAGGTGTGGTAGGCGATCGTCGTGACGTTGGTGGCGCTGCCGCGCAGGCCTGCCACCGAGGCGATATTGATGATCTTGCCCGACTTCTGCGGAATCATGCAGCGCCGCGCGACTTCCCTGGCCAGGAAGAACAGCGAATCGACATTCAGCCCCAGCACCTTGTGCCAGGCTTCATCGGGATACTCTTCCGCCGGTGCGCTCCAGGTGGCGCCGGCATTATTGACGAGGATGTCGATGGTGCCGAAACGCTGCACCACCTCGTCCACCAGCGCGGGAATCTGCTCGCTCTTGGACAGATCGTTCGTCACGGTGAGCACTTCATAACCCATGCCTTCGAGATGCTGTTTCGCTTCGGCCAGCTCATCGGCCTTGCGCGCACTGATGGCGAGCCTGCAGCCCATCTCGCCGAGCGCCTCGGCCATCTGCAGGCCCAGCCCGCGCGAGCCGCCGGTGATCAGCGCGATCTTGCCGTCGAGCTGGAATAATTGTTTGACGCCCATCGCTTGTCTCCTTCTATCGTTGTTTGTTCAGCAGACCTCGAACAGGCCCGCCGCGCCCTGCCCGCCGCCGACGCACATGGTGACCACCACATACTTCGCGCCGCGGCGCTTGCCTTCGATCAGCGCATGGCCGGTCAGGCGCGAGCCGGTGACGCCATACGGATGGCCGACCGCGATTGCGCCGCCATTGACGTTGAGCAGTTCATCCGGAATGCCCAGCTTGTCGCGGCAATACAGCACCTGGCAGGCAAAGGCTTCATTCAGTTCCCACAGGCCGATGTCTTCCATCTTGAGGCCGTTGCGTTCCAGCAGGCGCGGAATCGCATATACCGGGCCGATGCCCATCTCGTCCGGCTCGCAGCCGGCAACCGTGAAGCCGCGGAAGATGCCGAGCGGCTGGATGCCGCGGCGCTCGGCCAGCTTGGCGCTCATCACCACGCAGGCCGACGAACCGTCGGAAAACTGGCTGGCATTGCCGGCGGTGATGACGCCGCCCGGCAGCGCCGAGCGGATCTTCGATACGCCTTCAAGCGTGGTATCGGCACGAATGCCTTCGTCGGCGGAAATGGTGACTTCGCGGGTGGTGATGCGGCCCGTTTCCTTGTCGGCCACGCCCATGACGGTGGTCATCGGCACGATCTCGTCGTCGAACTTGCCGGCAGCCTGGGCTGCCGCCGCGCGCAGCTGGCTGCGCACGCCATACTCGTCCTGGGCTTCCTTGGAGATGTTGTAGCGCTTGGCCACCTGCTCGGCCGTCTGCAGCATGCTCCAGTAGATTTCCGGCTTGTGCTCGATCAGCCATGGATCCTGGCGCATGTGGCGATTGGTCTCGTTCTGCACGCAGGAAATCGATTCCACGCCGCCGGCCACCATCACCGGCACGCGGTCGACCATGACGCGCTGGGCCGCCATGGCGATGGCCTGCAGGCCGGAAGAACAGAAGCGGTTGATGGTCGCGCCGGCAGCCGTCACCGGCAAGCCGGCGCGCAATGCGATGGCGCGGGCCACGTTGCCGCCGGTGGTGCCTTCGGACAGGGAGCCGCCCATCAGCACATCTTCCACCTCCGCCGGATCGATGCCGGCGCGCTCTACCGCGGCACGTACCGCATGGGCGCCGAGGGTGGCGCCATAGGTCATGTTGAAGGCGCCCTTCCACGACTTGGCAAGTCCGGTGCGGGCGGTGGAGACGATGACTGCATCATTCACGTTGGATTCCTTTAAGTTTTCTGAATGGTTTGAACGGCCTGCATGCGCGGCAGCGGATCATGCAGCCTTGTCAGCTGAACGATTCGCCGCTGTTGGCCATGCACACCAGCGAGGACGCCGGCGTCCAGAATGCCTTGTCGCCGTTGGGCATCGCCGCGAACCGCCGCATCTTCTCGACCACATTCGGCAGGCCCACGGTTTCCGCATACAGCATCGGTCCGCCGCGGTGCGCCGGGAAGCCGTAGCCGGTGAGATACACCATGTCGATATCGGAGGCGCGCGCCGCAATGCCTTCCTCGAGGATGCGCGCGCCTTCGTTGACCAGCGCGAACATGCAGCGTTCGACGATTTCCTCGTCGCTGATCTTGCGCGGCGCGACGCCCGCTTCGGCGCGGGCCGCCTTGATGATGTCATCGACTTCCGCATCCGGCAGCGCATCGCGCTTGCCGGCTTCGTAGCGATACCAGCCCTTGCCGGTCTTCTGGCCGAAGCGGCCGAGTTCGCACAGGCGGTCGGCGATCACCGAGCGCTTCATGTCGGGATTCTCCGCATACTGGCGCTTGCGCACCGCCCATCCGATATCGAGACCGGCGAGATCGCCCATGCGGAACGGCCCCATGGCCATGCCCCATTTTTCCAGCGCGCGGTCGATCTGCTGCGGCGACGCGCCTTCATCGAGCAGCGCATTGGCCTGGTTGCGGTAATACTTGAGCATGCGATTGCCGATGAAGCCGTCGCAGACCCCCGACACGACGCCGACCTTTCTGATGGTCTTGGCCAGCTGCATCACGGTGGCCAGCACGTCCTTGCCGGTGTGCTCGGCGCGCACGATTTCCAGCAGGCGCATCACATTGGCAGGGCTGAAGAAATGCAGGCCGACCACATCCTGCGGGCGCTTGGTGAAACCGGCGATCCGGTTCATGTCCAGCGTCGAGGTATTGCTGGCAAGGATGGCGCCAGGCTTCATGACTTCGTCGAGCTTGCCGAACACCTGCTCCTTGACGCCCATGTCCTCGAACACCGCCTCGATCACCAGGTCGGCGGAGCCGATATCCTCGTATGACAACGTCGATGTCAGCAGCCCCATGCGCTGTTCCAGGCTCTCGCTGCTCAGCTTGCCTTTCTTGACCGAGTTTTCATAATTCTTGCGTATGGTCGCGATGCCGCGGTCGAGCGCTTCCTGCTTCATCTCCAGCAGCACCACAGGGATGCCGGCATTGAGGAAGTTCATCGCGATGCCGCCGCCCATGGTGCCGGCGCCGATCACGGCGACGCGTTCGATCTTGCGGGTGGGCGTATCGGCCGGCACATCGGGAATTTTCGCCGCGGCGCGCTCGCCGATGAAGGCATGGCGCAATGCCCGCGACTCGGGGGTGTTCATCAACCAGAGAAAGGCTTCCCGCTCGATCTTCATGCCTTCGTCGAAAGGCTTGGTAAAGGCGGCGGTCACCGCTTCCACGCATTTCAGCGGGGCCGGAAAATGTTTCGTACTGGCGGCCACGGTATTGCGGGCGAATGCCAGATAGGCTTCACCGAGCGGCTCGCTGATGCGGAGATCGCGCACGCGCTTGAGCGGCCGGTTCTCATCCACCACCTTGCGCGCAAACGCCAGCGCCGCTTCGCGCAGGTCGCCGTCCACCATTTCGTCGAACAAGGCAGTGTCTTCCAGCTTCGCCGCGGGCACGGGATTGCCGGACACGATCATGTTGAGCGCGGTATCCAGGCCGACCAGGCGCGGCAGGCGCTGCGTGCCGCCGGCGCCGGGCAGGATGCCGAGCTTGACCTCGGGCAGCGCAATCTGCGCATCCGGCCGGCCGATGCGGAAATGACAGCCCAGCGCCAGCTCCAGCCCGCCGCCCATGCAGGCGCCGCCGATGGCGGCGATGACCGGCTTGGCCGATGCTTCGACAATGCGGATCACGGTCAGCAGGTTGGGTTCCTGGCTCGCTTTGGGCGTGCCGAATTCCTTGATGTCGGCGCCGCCGGAAAATGCCCTGTCGGTGCCGATCAGGACAATGGCGCGCACCGCGGCGTCTTCCTGCGCACGCTCGACACCCGCGATGATGCCCCGCCGCAGACTCAGCCCGAGACCATTGACGGGCGGATTGTTGAGACTGATGACGGCGATGTCTCCCTTGATCTCATACTGCGTGGTCTCCATGCTTGCGGCTCCTGTCCTGTTCATTTGTTTTTCATGCCGACCGGGTCGCCGGCACGCTTATGATTACATTCGCTGTTTTGCATAGCAAAACAATGTTCCACTTAAGTCCCGTCGATGTTAGCAGGTGACTTACCCAGTGTAAAGCGAGCGATAGAGTGGAAATGCCTCCAAGCGCGCCTGCGCGGCATCAAATCCATTTTGATTTTCGCTGATAAGTTTTACTCTGCAGAACTGTTTGGATAGCCATGGCGAGGAATGGCATTTACAATGCGTGCATCCACCCTCGATAGAAAAATCATGGCAGAGCAAGTATCGGCAGAGTCCCTTCCCGTGCCGGAAGGTTTCGAGAAACTGAATCGGGGCGGGCCTTATTTCGGCGCGCTGGGTCCGGTCTATGAGAAGAGAATCGGGGAACGCGAGGCGATATTCGGGGTGCGGATCAGTTCAGGACATCTCAACGGCAATGGCGTGGCCCACGGCGGCATGCTGGCGACCCTCGCCGACAGCGTGCTCGGCATCGCCATCCTGCGCGCCCATGCGGACAAGCGCATCGCCACCGTCAATCTCACGACCGACTTCATGGAAGCCGCGCGCCCGGGCGACTGGGTCGAGGCGCACGTGGAGATTCATCGCAGCGGCAGCCGGCTGGCATTCGCCGCCTGCTTCCTGCAAGTGGGAGAACGCCGCATCCTGCGTGCGAGCGGCGTGTTTGCGATGTCAGCCAAAGTTTGAGGATTCGAGCCGGCGTACCAGTTCCAGCAGCCGCGGCCTGACTTCATCGATCAGGAATTCCCTGGACAGGCTCGACGAAGGACCGCCGCAATTCATCACCATCGCCGGGATGGTACCGCTGGAACGGAATGCCACCGCGATGCCGTTCACATCCTTCTGCCAGTCGCAGAACGAAGTAGCGCAGCCGTATTCCTGGTAATCCTGCAGGCCGCGCGCTATGCCTTCGCGCATGGCTTCGCCGGCGGAGTCGTCGAGCTCGGTCGCCAGCTTGACGATGGCATTGCGTTCCTGCAGCGAGGCATTGGCGAGATAGGCGCGGCCGATGGCCGACGACGCCAGCGGCAGGCGCGAACCGACCTGCAGGGTCAGCGCCAGCGTTGCGGTGCTGCGCACCACTTCGGTATAGATGATCGACAGGCGGTCGCGCACGCCCAACGCCAGCGTCGCGCCGGCATAGTCGGCCAGTTCCTGCATCAGCGGCCGCGCTATCTGGCGGATGTCCATGCGCGCCAGCATCGAACTGCCCAGCGCCAGCGTGGCTGTGCCCAGCGCATAACGGCCGCCCGGCTCGACCTGGATCAGGTAGCCGCGCTTGGACAGGGTGTAGACAATGCGGGTCACCGTCGATTTGGGCAGGCCGCAGCGCTCGGATATCTGCTGATTGCTCAGCGAGACGTCGCCGGAACGGAAACAGGACAGCACGTCCAGCCCGCGCGAAAGCGCGGTGATGAAATAACGGTCTTCGCCCGTCTTGGGCTCCTCGGCGGAAGCCAGGTCTTCAATATCGTTGTCGCGGGAATTCATTTGGGTAACCTTGGAGACAGCGGACGGACTCGAACCGGAAAGCCGGAGATGCGCCGCTATCGTTGCTTGCATGCCGGGAAACTTTACAGGATGCCCCGGCAGACTTCAATCAAGCAATCAACATGCGGCGCATATCAGCCTTTCGGAACGCCCCAAACTCGGATTATTCCGCCTTGGCGCCCGAGTCCTTGACCACCTTGCTCCATTTGGCGATCTCGGCGCGCTGGTAAGTCACCAGTTCCTCGGCGCTCGACCCGACCGGTTCCAGGCCGATATCGAGCAGCTTCTTGGATGCCTCCGGCGACTTCAGTATCTTCTGCACTTCCGCCTGCAGCTTGTCGACGATCGGCTTGGGCACGCCGGGCGATGTGAACAAGGCAAACCAAGAGACCGCTTCGAAACCCGGCAATCCCTGTTCGGCAATGGTGGGAATATCCGGCGCCGCCGGGGAGCGCTTGGCGCTGGTGACGCCGAGCGCGCGCAGCTTGCCTTCCCTGACCAGCGGCAGGCTGGACGGCATGTTATCGAACATCATCGTCACGCGACCGCCGAGCAGGTCGGGAATCGCACTGGCGCGGCCCTTGTACGGGATGTGCTGCATGTCGATGCCGGTCTGGGTCTTGAACAATTCGCCGGATACATGGATGGAAGTGCCGGAGCCGGAGGACGCGAAGGTCATCTTGCCCTCCTTCTTGCCGAGCGCGATGAACTCCTGCAGGTTCTTGGCCGGCACGCTGTTGTGCACGACCAGCATGTTGGGCGTGGTGGCGAGCAGGCTGATCGGGCTGAAATCCTTGACCATGTCGTACGGCATTTTTTCATACAGCGCGCCGTTGATCGCATGCGTGCCCACGGTGCCGACCAGCAGCGTATAGCCGTCCGGCGCGGCTTTGGCCGCCACGTCGGCGCCGATGTTGCCGCCGGCGCCGGGCTTGTTTTCCACGATCACCGGCTGGCCCCACGCGGCCTGCATGCGGTCGGCCAGCAGGCGGCCGAGGATGTCGGGAGCGCCGCCGGGCGTGAAGGTGACGATGATGCGCATCGGCTTGTTGGGGAAGTTCTGCGCCGGGGATTGCGCAAATGCGGGCGCAGCGGCCACGGCTGCGAATGCGAGGGTGAAGCTTGCTGCCAGTTTGCTAAGCATGATGTCTCCTGCCTTGTTGTGTGGGTGTTGCTGATCTTGCTGATCTTGCTATGTTGAACTGCTCCTTGCCGTCGTGTTGTCATGTTTTGCCGACCGGCGAACCGCTGCTTCGAAAACCGGCAATGCGCAGGCGCCAAGGCCTGCAGCGCATGCCGATCGGTATTCAGTAAGGCGCCTTCTCGCTCAGTACGGGAGCCCCCGGCTTGAACTGCAGCGATTTGTATTCCAGGAATTCCTCCATTCCATACTTGCCCATTTCGCGGCCGCGCCCCGACTGCTTGTAGCCGCCGAAGGGCGCGAACAGGTTGAAGGTGCCGCCATTGATATCCACCTGCCCGGTGCGCAGCCGCCGCGCCACCTGTTGCGCCCGCTCATCCGAGCCGGCCCATACGCCGCCGGCAAGCCCGTAGAGCGTGCCGTTGGCGATGCGCACCGCCTCATCCTCGTCCTTGTAGGTGATGATGGACAGGACCGGCCCGAAGATTTCTTCCTGCGCGATGGTGCTGTCCGGCTTGACGCGGCCGAACACGGTGGGCTGGACGTAATAGCCTTTCGGCAGGTCGGCCGGTGCATCCGGCCCGCCGCACAGGAGTTCGGCGCCCTCTTCCATGCCCTTGCGAATGTAGCTGCGCACCCGCTCGCGCTGCGCTTCGGACACGAGCGGGCCGAGTTTGGCGGTGCCGCCGAAGGGATCGCCCACGGTGAACTTGGAAGCCACCTCGGCCGCGATCTTCGCCGCCTCTTCATAGCGCGACTCCGGCACCAGCATGCGGGTATGCGCGGAGCAGGTCTGGCCGCTGTTGAGGAAGCAGGCGTTGACCGTGCCCTTCACCGCGGCCGCGAGGTCGGCATCGTCGAGGATCACGGACGCGGACTTGCCGCCGAGTTCCAGCGCCACCCGCTTGACCGTGGCGGCGGCCACTTCCGAAATGCGTTTTCCGGCGCGGGTCGATCCGGTGAACGACACCATGTCCACGTCCGGATGGCGCACCAGCGCCTCGCCCAGCACCGGGCCGGTGCCGCTGACGAGATTGAACACGCCGGCCGGCACGCCCGCGGCATCGATCACCTCGGCCAGGACGAAGGCGTTGAGCGGCGCCACTTCGGACGGCTTGAGCACGATGGTGCAGCCGGCCGCCATGGCCGCGGCCACCTTGGCGGCAATCTGGTGCAAGGGATAATTCCATGGCGTGATGCAGACCACCACGCCGACCGGCTCGCGCACCACCCGCGAGTTGCCCGCCACTTCTTCCCATTCGAATTCATTGGCGAGCTTGGCGTAGTAGCCGAAATTGGCGACCGGCGATCCGACCTGGATCGCGGCCGACAGCTTGACCGGCATGCCGACTTCGCCGGCGATGACTTCCGCCAGTTCCTGGCTGCGCGCCTTCAGGCCCTCGTGAATCTTGCGCAGGTAATCCGCGCGGGCCGCCGGCGGCGTGGCGCTCCAGGCGTCGAATGCGGCGCGCGCGGCCGCCACGGCGGCAGCGGCATCGTTTTCGTCGCCGTCGGGGATGGTCGCCATCACTTCCTCGGTGGAGGAGTTGATCACGTCGATGGTGTTGCGGCCCGAGGGAGTCACCCACTGGCCGTTGATGTAAAGCTTGTCTCGGTTCTGCATGCTGTCTCTCCGTGCAAGGCCCGGTTTATTCGAACAGGATCACGCCGCGCGCATTGCGGCCGGCGCTGAGGTCGGCGAATGCCTGCGGTGCTTCGTCGACGGTATAGGTGCGGCTGATCAGCTCGTCGAGTTTCAGGCGCTGCGCCCGGTACAGGCCGATGAGCCGCGGGAAATCCTCGGTCGGGCGCGCCGAGCCGAAGTAGCTGCCGGTCAGCGTCTTTTCGCCGAAGGTGAGCGACGCGGTCTTGACGGTGGTCGTGTCCTTCTGGTTGGCCACGCCGACCACCACCGCCGTGCCGCCCTTGCCGAGCACGCCGTAAGCCTGCGCGGCGATATCGCCGAGGCCGACGCACTCGAACGCATAATCGGCGCCGCCGGTCAGCTTCAGGATGGTCTTGACCACATTGTCTTCGGTCTTGCTGTTGACCACATGGGTGGCGCCGAACTGTTTCGCCATCTCCAGCTTGGCATCCGAGGTATCGACCGCGACGATCATCCGGGCGCCGGCGATGGCGCAACCCTGAATCGCATTGAGCCCGACGCCGCCGCAACCGAACACGACCGTCACCGAACCCGGTTCCACCTTCGCCGTATTCACCGCCGCGCCTACGCCCGTCATCACGCCGCAGCCGATCAGCGCCGCCTTGTCGAGCGGCACCTGCTGGTCGATCTTCACCACGTTATCGGTATGCAGCGTGGCGTATTCCGCCATCACGCCGCATCCGGAAAATACATTGAGCGCATTGCCCGACAGGTCGCGCGTACGCACCGTGCCGTCGGGCAGGGTAAACATGGCCTTGCCGGCCTGGTCGCACAATTGCGGGCGCCCGGTCTGGCAATAGCGGCACTTGCCGCACATGCTGACGAACGAACTCACCACATGGTCGCCCACCTTGAAATCGGTGACGCCTTCGCCAACGGCAACAATGCGGCCGGCGCCTTCATGTCCGAGGATCACCGGCGGCGGAAAAGGAATCGTGCCGTTGGTCGCCGACAGATCGCTGTGGCAGACGCCGCAGGCTGCCAGCTTGATCATCACTTCACCGCGGCGCGGGGCCTCGACGATGACTTCCTCGACCACCACCGGCTGATTGATTTCGCGGCAGATCACCGCCTTCGCTCGTTGCTCCATACCCTGTTCCCTGCCTGAATTGGATGAAAACAAGCCGGCATGATCGCCGGCCTGTCGTAATGCCTGCTATGCGTTTCCCGGCCCGTTTACTTCGATGCGGCCAGGCTGCGCAGGTTCAGCGACTTCACCTTGCCGCCCTCCACCGTGCCGACATAGGTATTGGCCAGCATGCCGCCCGCTTCATTGACGCCGTCCAGGTCGTTGGGATTGGACTCGTTGGGCAGCTGCTTGACCGCCTTGTCCATCTGCGCGCGGATCGCTGCCGGATCGGAAACCGAATTGGCCAGTTTCATGGCGATCGCGGTTGCATGCACGGCGGTGTAGTTGAGCGAGACTTCCGAGCTCGGGTCGCGGTTGTCATGCGACTTGCGGTAGCGCTCGACGAAAGACTTCGCATCAGGACGCGTATCCTCGACCAGCGGCAGCACGCCGATCGCGCCTTCCAGCGGTTGGTAGCCGCCGATGACCTTGGCCATTTCATCCATCTTTGCCTGGTCGATCACGATGAAGCCGCCCTTGAATCCCAGTTCGCGCGCCTGCTTGGCCACCAGCGCCGTCGGCTCGGATGCGCCGCCGATGAACAGCACATCCGGCTTGGCCTGCATCACGCGCGACACGCCGCTGTAGAAGTCGGTGGCCTTGTTGTAGGACATCGGATTCTCGGCCACGATCTTGCCGCCGGCCGCTTCCCATGCCGGCTTGAAGGCAGCGGTCCATGCCTTCGCATAATCATGGTCGGCATTGGCGATGGCGGCATTCTTGCCGTACTTGCTCATCGCATGCTTGACGAAGGGATCGACATAGCCGGTGAATTCCGGCGGAATGCGCACGGTCAGCTTGTTGCCGCGCGCGGTGACCTGCGGCAGGCTGGTATAGGCCAGCAGCAGCACGTTGGATTTCTCGTTGAAAGCCTGCACCGCGAAGATGCCGCCCGAGTGAGGCACCAGCACCGCCGGCGTCTTGTGCTGCTGGATCAGGCGCTGCACGTTGATGCCCGTCTGGCTCGGGTTGTACTGGTCGTCGAGCGAGACGATTTCCAGCTTGTATTTCTTGCCGCCGACTTCCAGGCCTTTCGCATTGATTTCATTGACCGCCATCTCCATGCCGGAGAGCACGTTCTTGCCGTACAGCGCGGCGCCGCCGCTCAGCGGACCGGAGTAGCCGATCTTGACCACTTCCTGCGCCGTCGCGGCGCCGGCCATGGTCAGGCTCATGGTGACTGCGGCTGCGGTGGCCGCTGCAATGCGGGTAAGCTTGATTCCAGACTGCATGTACATTCCTGTCTCCTTGTGGATAGTCCTGCCGGTTGGATTCCGGTCAGATTTGCCTTCAACAAATTTCCAACTCGTACCACTAGGCGCCGATATACGCCTTGCGCACCTGCTCGTTGTTCAACAGCTCTTCCTGCGAGCCTTCCATCACGATGTGGCCGTTTTCGATCACATACGCGCGGCTGGCGATCTTCAATGCGGCGAAAGCGTTCTGTTCCGCGAGCAGCACCGTGGTGCCGCTGCGGTTGATTTTCTGGATCACATCGAACACCTGCTTCACCACCAGCGGCGCCAGGCCGAGCGACGGCTCGTCCAGCAGCAGCGCCTTGGGCCGGCCCATCAGCGCACGGCCGATGGCCACCATCTGCTGCTGGCCGCCGGACAGCGAACCGGCATTGGACTCGCGCTTTTCATGCAGGATGGGGAAGAGTTCAAACACTTCATCGAGCGTCTTTTGCACGCCGGCCTTGTCCTTGCGGTGCACGTAGGCGCCCAGAATGAGGTTCTTCAGCACCGACATGCCCGGAAACAGCTTGCGACCCTCGGGACAATGCACCACGCCGTCATGCACGATCTGCGACGGCTGCATGCCGACCAGTTCCTTGCTGCCGAACTTGATGCTACCGCTGGCTGCCTTGTTCAGGCCGCTGACGGTCAGGAAGATGGAACTCTTGCCGGCGCCGTTGGCGCCGAGCAGCACCACCAGCTCCCCCTCCTTCGCATGGATATTCACGTTGTCCAGCGCGCGGAAGCTGCCGTAATTGACCGAAACGTTTTCAAGCCGCAGCATGTTCACTCCCGAGATAAGCTTCGATGACGACCGGATTCGAACGGATCTCGGCCGGCGTGCCTTCGGCGATCTTTTCGCCGTAGCTCAGCACCATGATCTTGTCGGCCAGGTTCATGATCATGTTCATCTTGTGTTCGATCAGGCAGACCGTCAGGCCGCTCCTGACCATCTTGCGAATGAGCTCGGCCAGGCCGACCGTCTCCTCCGGATTGACGCCGCCGGCAGGTTCATCCAGCAGCACCAGCTTGGGTTCCGTCGACAGCGCCAGAGCGAAAGCGACCCGCTTGCGCTCCTCCTGCGAGATATCGGCGGCAATGCGGTGGGCCACATGCGACAGGCCGACGAAATCCAGTGCCTCGCGGGCTTTCTCGCGGCACCTCGCCTCTTCCTCTTTCAAGCGCTTGCTGCCGAGCAGAACATCCATCAGCCCGGAACGCGTGCGCAGCCGGTGACCGACGATCAGGTTGTCGAGCACGGTCGCGCGCTCGAACAGGCTGGTTGCCTGGAAGGTGCGCGACACGCCGAGCTGCGCCACCTGGTCGGCGCGCATGCCGGTCACGTCCTGGCCATCGAAGACGATGCGGCCGGAAGTCGGCTTGATGGCGCCGCTGATGAGGTTGAAAAACGTGGTCTTACCCGCGCCGTTGGGTCCGATGATGGCGTTGATCTTACCCTTCTCGATGGTGGTCGACACATCGCGCACCGCATGCAGGCCGCCGAAACGCTTGTTGAGTTGTTCAATCTGCAGCATGGCTCATCCTTCCTGTTTTGCGGTTGCCATCACGGTCGGGCGCTTGAGCGGCGCGGCCGCGCTTGCCTTGCGGGACGCATTGCGCGCCTTCCAGGCGAGATAGGTGCCGACGATGCCGTTGGGCAGGAAGATCACCAGCGCGACCAGGATCGGTCCGAACACGATGAAGCGGTAATCCTGCAGGAACTGCAGATACTGGGTCAGCCAGGGCATGGAGATGGAGCCGAGCAGCGGACCGAACAGCGTGCCGATGCCGCCCACCAGCATGAACATCGTCATGTCGAAGGTATGCTCCACGCCCGCCAGGCCGGGGCCGAGGAAACGCACCGAACCCGCGTACAGGCCGCCGGCGAATCCGGCATAGAACACGGACAGCACGAAGGCCAGCACCTTGTTGCGCATCAGGTTGATGCCGAGCGCTTCCGCCAGGTCGTCGCTGTTGCGGATCGCCATGAAGGTGCGGCCGAGCAGCGAGGTGACGATGCGGTGCATGATCCACACGCTCAGCACCAGGAAGAACAGCACCATGTAATACTGGGCGCGCGGCGTTTCGAAGTCGATGCCGAAGATCGATTCCGGCGCGGGAATGCCGATGATGCCCACGGTGCCGTGCGTGAGGCTTTCCCATTTCTCGATCAGCAGATACATGATGTAGCCGACGCACAGCGTGAAGATCGAAAAGAAGTGACCCTTCAAGCGCAGGGAAATGATGCCCACCACCACGCCGACGCCCGCCGACACGAAGCCCGACAAGGCGAAAGCCAGCCAGAAAGAGACCTTGTGGTCCACGGTCAGGATGCCGACGGTGTAGGCGCCGATCGCCATGAAGCCGGCATGCGCCAGGTTGAACTGGCCGGTATAGCCGGTGATCAGGTTGAGGCCGATGGTGGCGATCGCATAAATGTAGGCCAGCGACATCACCGTCAGCAGGTAGTCATTGCTTGCGACCAGCGGAAAGAGCAGGCCGAGGATGAGCAGCAGCGTCCAGCCGAGTTTGCCTTCGAGATAGTTCATGCTTACCGCACTCCTTTCGTGAACAGGCCTTCCGGACGAACCGAGAGGATGGCAACCAGCAGGACGAAGGCGATGATGTCCTTGTAATCGGTCGAGATGTAGAAGGCGCCGAAGGCTTCGGCAAAGCCGATGATCAGGCCGCCGATGATGGCGCCGGGCACGCTGCCCATGCCGCCGAGCACGATGATCACGAAGGCCTTGGTAATGACGAGGTGTCCCATCGCCGGATACACCAGGTTGATCGGCGCGTACAGCGTCGCTGCAACCGCCGCGAGCACGCCGGAAATCGCGAACGTGAGCATGGCGACGCGGTTGGGATCGATTCCCACCAGCGCGGCGCCGTCACGGTTTTGCGCCATGGCGATGATGGTGGCTCCGGTGGTGGTCTTCTTCAGGAACAGGTGCAGCAGCACCATCAGGCCGAAGGCGGCGGCGATGATCAGCAGGCGCTGGACCGGCATTACCAGGCCGGCAAAATTCATGATGCCGTTGTAGGGCGTCTGCATGCGATGGAAGTCGGCGCCCCAGATCGCCTGCGCGCTCGATTCGAGAAACAGCAGGATGCCGATGGCCGCGATCATGTGGTGCAGGCCGGGAGAATTTCGCAACGGATGAAACACCAGTCGTTCGGCAATGACGGCCAGCAGGGCAACCACCACGGCGGCGCCAGCCATTGCGAGCCAATAGTTGACGCCGAATTTGCTCATCAGCATGAAAGCGGCGTAGGCGCCCGCCATATAAAAGGCGCCGTGTGCAAAATTGGGAACGTGAAGAATGCCGTAGACGAGGGTCAGTCCTAGCGCCACCAGACTGTAGACACCCCCAAGCGTGAGTCCGTTAAGGACCTGTTGAAGTATGAGTTCCAAATTGTCGTCTCCAAAAGAATTGCCATGCAGCCAGTAAACCGAAGGCACCGAACGGACTTTTTGTCCGCTTTCTAGTTGTACGAAAGCTACCGAAAGCGAACGGTCGTGTCAATTAATTTGGAATGAAGTTTTGCAGAGCGAAACCAAAGTAGGATCAGAGGCCACTCTCTCAAGCTGAAATGCGGAATTCGCGAGGGAGATCGCGTTTCACATCAAGTTTTACGGAATGAGGAACAGGGTGCGGAGCGTGGCCCGCCTTCGGCGGGCCGGCATGGGGAACGAAGAGGGTAAGAGAAGAAAATTCAGCGCAATGCCGCCTCGACGAAATGCAGGCGGTCCTGTCCCCAGTACATCTCGTTGCCGACGAAAAAGGTCGGTGCGCCAAACACGCCGCGTTCGACAGCGTCATCGGTGTTGCGCTTCAGGGCATCCTTCACCGCCGGGTCGTTGATCATCGCCTGGAAACGCTGCGGATCGAAGCCGTTTTCAGTTAACAACGCGATGACCTCGCCAATCTCATTGAGATTGCGCGGCTCTCCGAACATCGCATGGAACACGGCGTCGAGATAGCGCCGGAATTCGGCCTCACCGGCCATCTGCATGCCGATCGCGCCGCGCATCAGATGCAGGGTGTTGATCGGGAAATGCGGATTCTGCACGAATACCACCCCGAAGTGATCTGCCCAGCGCTGCAGATCGGTCAGAAGATGCTGCCCCTTCAGCGGCACCGCCATCGGGCTCTGGTTGGCGGTCGCCTTCAGTACCGCGCCGAGCAGCATCGGCTTCCAGGTCACTTCAGCGCCTGTTGCCTGCGCTATTTTCGGCAACTGGTGATAGGCAAGGTAACTGTAGGGACTGCCCACATCGAAGAAGAACTCGACTTTCCTGCTCATGAAGACCTCCGGGTTCGAAGATTCGGGATATGCGCATGCATTGATGCGTTGATGCGTTGATGCGTTGATGCGTTGATGCGTTGATGCGTTGATGCGGCGATTCGGGGATGCGGCGGCTAGGCAATGCCGCAGGGAAAATGCTTACCAGCGTTCCGACCAGGGACGCAGGTCCAGTTCATGTGTCCAGGCATCCCGCGGCTGGGTATGCAGATGCCAGTAATTGTCCGCGATATGCGCAGGATCGAGAATGCCGCCGCTGTCCTTCAGCGCGTAGCGATCGGGAAAATTCTCGCGGATGAATTCGGTATCGATGGCACCATCGATCACGACATGGGCGACATGGATGTTTTTCGGACCGAGTTCGCGCGCCATGCTCTGGGCAAGCGCGCGCAAGGCATGCTTGGCGCCGGCAAACGCCGCAAAATTGGCAGAACCGCGCAAGGCTGCGGTTGCGCCGGTGAAGATGATCGTGCCGCGCTCTCGCGTCACCATGCGACGCGCCACTTCGCGGCCAACCAGGAAGCCGCTGAAGCAGGCCATTTCCCAGATCTTGAAATACTTGCGGGCGGTTTCATCTAGAATGCTGCACGGGACGTTGGCGCCGATGTTGAACACCATGACCTCGATGGAACCGATGTCGCGCTCGATATCGTCGACCAGCTTGACGACGTCTTCCTCCTTGCGGGCATCCGAAGCGTAACCATGCGCCTGCCCGCCGGCCCTCCGGATCTCGTCGATCAGCGGCTGCAGCTTGTCCGCGCTGCGCCGGGTTGCGCAGACGACCAGGCCTTCCCTGGCGAAACGTTTCGCAATGGCGCCGCCGGTGGCGTCCCCTGCTCCCACTACCAGCGCCGCGCGCGCAGCCCTCTCCTGAGCCGTTTCCTGATGCATGACAGGTCTCCGTTTTCTGATTGGATAACGATCGTTGTGATAACGGACGTTATGTTATGATCGGTCGCATTGTCAAGCCTGTTTTAACCAGACCATTGACCGCAATACGATGAGATATCCTCCAGGACACAAGGAAGAAAAACGCAAGGAGTTGCTCAAGGCGAGCGGCGCATTGGTGAAAGACCGCGGCTTCGCCGCTTCCGGCGTCGATGCGCTGACCGAAGCCGCCGGCGTGACCAGCGGCGCCTTCTACAGCCATTTCGCTTCGAAGAACGACTTGCTGAAAGCCCTGATCGAAAGCGAACTTCAGAGCAGCCGCGAGATGTGGGCAGGCAATCCGCACCAGACCGCCGAAGACTGGATAGGCTTCGAGCTCGACCGCTATCTCAGCATGAGCCACGTGCGGCATCCGGAGGCAGGTTGCGTGCTGCCGGCACTCGGAGCGGAAATCGCCCGCGCCGGCGAAGAAGTCAGGGCGGCCTGCGCGCAGGAACTGGCAAGGGGCATCGAGATTCTGGAGCAGCGCCTGGGCAGCCAGGACCTGGCATGGGCATTCCTGTGCCAGATGGTGGGCGCGATACTGATGGCGAGGACCATGCCGAACCAGAAGTCGCAGCGTGCCGTCATCGAATCGAGCAAGGGCTTCCTGCAGAAAGCGGTTGCCTGCATGGCGGCAGCGCCTGACACTGACACTGAAACTTCAGGTGCGAAAGGCAGGCGCAAGACTGCCGGGGCTGCAAACTTGAAATGAATTCACCCGCCGCCACGCCTCACGCACCTCCGCTCGCCAATGCCGCCTTGCTGCGCAATGTCTTTGCGCTGGCCGCGCCGACCACGCTCGTGGCACTGCTGCAGGTCGCCGCTCAACTGGTGGAAACCTGGCTTGCTGCCCGCCAGGGTACGGCGGCGCTGGCCGGCTGGGCGGTGATGCTGCCCTTCGCGCTGCTGATGCAGCAGATGTCCACCGGCGCCATGGGCGGCGGCGTGGTCTCGGCCATTGCGAGAGCGCTCGGCGCAGCGAGGATCGATGAGGCTTCTTCGCTGGTGATGCATGCATTGACGATTGCCCTCGCGGCCGGCCTGGCCTTCACCATCGGGCTGTGCCTGTTCGGCGCGACCATCCTGGAATCGGTGGCCGGAGCGGAAGCCGCGCAAGCGGCGCATGGCTATGTGCTGTTGCTGTTCGGGCTGGGGGCGGTGCCGTCCTGGCTGGCCAATACCTTCGCTTCGGTGCTGCGCGGCGGCGGGCGTCATGCCCTTGCCGCGCGCACCCTGACGCTGACCTGGATTGCCTTTCCGCTGCTGGCATGGGTATTGTGCGAGCCCGCCGGCATGGGGCTGGGCGGCATCGGCGCCGCGTTTTCACTGGTCTTCATTGCGGCCGCGCTGTCCATGGCCATCGTCGTGTTGCGCGGCGGCGCCGGCTTCATGCCGGTATTCAGGCAGCGCCTGAAGGCAGACCTGTTCAGGCGGATTCTCTCGATAGGCGCCACCGCCTGCGGACTCGCCGCCATCGCCAATCTGACCACGATCCTGGTCACGCGCCAGCTGCGGGAATATGGCACGGCGGCGGTTGCCGCCTACGGCATCTCCGCACGCCTCGAATTCTTGATCATTCCGCTGGCGTTCGGCGTGGGTTCGGCATTGACGGCGCTGGTCGGCAAGGCGGCCGGCGGCAACGACTGGCCTACCGCGCGCCGCCTTGCATGGCTGGGCGGCGCGGTCACCTTCGCCGCGACCGCACTGCTCGGCATCGGTGTCGCGCTAGGCTCGGACCGGTTCACCGCGTTCTTCACGCAGGACGCGCAAGTGGCCGCCATCGCCGCGGCCGCACTCGGCTTCATCGGCCCGGCCTTCGGCGGGCTTGGTCTGGGCATGGCGCTGTATTTCGCTTCGATGGGCGCGGGCCGCATGAAATGGCCGGTGCTGGCGGCCTTGTCGCGGATTGTGCTGGCGGTCGGCGGCGGCTGGCTGCTTGCCAATGTCGCCGGCATGGGGATGAGCGGACATTTCCTTGGCGTCGCGCTCGGTCTGGCGGCTTACGGCTTGTTCGGCGCGGCCGGGGTACGCAAGGCAGTCTGGTCGGCGCGCTGACGCCCGCAGGGCCCCGACGCGGAATCAGAGTTGTTCTTGCAGCACATCGAGCAACGCCTGCCGCAGCCGCATGACAGCCTGGCTGCCGGCTTTTTCCGACTGCTTGATGCACAGGCCGATGCCAGGCAGCGATGGCAACGCGAGCGTGCTTCCAAGATCGGCGAGCCCGCGCGGCATCGACACCGCCGATCTCACCGTGATGCCCATGCCTGCCTCGGCGGCGGCCCATAAACCGCCCAGGCTGGGACTCGTCACCGCGACGCGCCACTTGATCCGCGCCGCATCCAGCGCCTGCAGCGCGGCCTGGGTGAACAGGCAAGGTTGCTCCAGCAACAGCAGGGGCAGCGGCTGTTCCGGTTTCCATGCCAGATCCGGCCGGCCTATCCAGATCATCCCGACGTCGGCAACGCGTTCGCTGTTCAATCCGGCGTCGTGCGCAAACAGCAAGGCGATATCCACTTCGCCCCGGTCGACGCGTGCAGCCAGTACCGCGTTGCGGTCCATCCGGATTTCCACCGTTACATTGCCATGGGAGCGGGTGAAGCGGGCCAACGTCGCGGGCAGCCAGGTATTCTCGAAATCGACCGACATGCCGAAGCGCACTTCGCCGTCCACCGCAATGCCGCGCACCGCACCGACGGCTTCCTCGTTCAATTCCAGCATGCGCTTCGCATAGTCGTACAGCGCCCTGCCCGCGCCAGTCAGTGCCAGCGAGCGGCCTTGCTTTTCGAAAATGGCGATATCGAGCTGCTCTTCCAGCTTTTTCATCTGCAGGCTGACCGCCGACTGCGACCGTCCTATTTTTTCCGCCGCCCGCGCGAAGTTGCCGATATCCACCCCGGCGGCGAAGGTTCTCAGTACATCCAGCTCAAGCAAGGGAAGGCTCATATATGAGTTTTACAAAAGCAATTGAACAGTTATTCCAATTTTACAAATGTATTTTACGCCCCTATAGTTTGGGTGTCGACACGAATTCAATCTACCGCAGTGCTGTTTTACTCAATTCATGAAAGGAGCACCACCATGCCGCTCGTTCGCATCTCGCTTGCCCAGGGCAAGTCCGCCGCAGTGAAAAAACATATCTCCGATGCCATTCATCAGGCGCTGGTCGATACATTCAACGTGCCTGCCGATGACCGTTTTCATGTCATCGGCGAGCACCTCCCGGAAGACTTCGTCTGCGCGCCGGAATACCTCGGCATCCGCCATATTGCCGCGGACGCCGTCTTCATCCAGATCACTTGCAACGAAGGCCGCAGCCTGGAGATGAAGCAGGCGCTGTACCGGCACATGTCGGATGGCATTGCCGAGCGCACCGGGATCTCGCGCGCCGACGTTCTCATCAGCCTGCTGGAAACGAAAAAGGAAAACTGGTCGTTCGGCAACGGCATTGCTCATTACGCATTGCCGGGCGCGGTGGTTCCCGGACAAAGCGGGACGAAGGCATCGGTTTAAATCAGCGCCGAGGCGACCGTTCATCTACCTCTCCAACTGCAATCCGCCCTAATTACCTATGAGGAGAACAACCATGCAAACAGCTTATTGCGATATCGACCTGTACCAGGAGGCGCCACCTTCGCTGGCGTTCAACGAGAAACTTTCCCTGGCCACCGCCCTTGCAGTCTCGCTGGCCTTTTCCGGCACGCTGGCCAGCGCGGCGGTGTACCTGCTCATGAATGTGCAGGCATGACGTGCGGCCATGGCCGATGCTGCCATTGCCGCTGCCATTCCCGGCAAGGCAGGCAGCATCGGCGGCTTCATGCCGGCGCCCGGTTTTTCAACCGCGCTACTGCTCGGCCTGATCCGGAATCGTCTTCAGATTTTCCATCCAGACCGTTGCCTCCGAATCGCTCGGCGCCCGCCAGTCGCCGCGCGGCGACAGCGAACCGCCGGAACCCACCTTCGGCGCGTTCGGCATGCAGGTGCGCTTGAACTGGCTCAGCTTGAAGAAGCGGTACAGGAAGATGCCAAGATTGTGCTTGATGGCCGCGAGATCGTATTCATTGCGTGCAACGTGCGGCCCCTCCGGCCAGTTCCCTGCGTCCCGGTCTCCCCATGCCGCCAGCGACAGGAAAGCCACTTTCGAGGGCGAGAACCCGAAACGCAGCGTGTAGTACAGGTTGAAATCCTGCAGCTCGTAAGGACCGATCACGCTTTCGGTCTTCTGCTCCGGTTGATTCTTCGATTTGCCTGGCACGAGTTCGGGGCTGATCTCGGTGTCGAGGACGCCCTGAAGAACGTCGGAACCGGATTCTCCGATCTGGCCGGTTTCGGCCACCCAGCGTACAAGATGGGAAATCAGGGTTTTCGGCACGCTGGCATTGACGTTGTAATGCGACATCTGGTCGCCCACGCCGTAGGTGCACCAGCCCAGCGCGAGTTCACTCAGATCTCCGGTGCCGATCACGATGCCGCCGCGGAAGTTGGCGATGCGGAACAGATGGCTGGTGCGTTCGCCCGCCTGCACATTCTCGAACGTCACATCATAGTTTTCCTGGCCTTCGGCATAGGGATGACCGATATCCTTGAGCATCTGCAGGCAGCTGGGACGGATATCCACTTCGCTTGCCGAGCAGCCGACGACTTCCATCAGCTGGCGCGCCTGTTTCAGCGTACGGTCGCTGGTGGCGAAGCCTGGCATCGTGATTCCGATGATATTGGTGCGCGGCAGGCCCAGCCTGTCCATTGCCTTGGCGCATACCAGCAGCGCATGCGTGGAATCGAGCCCACCCGAGACGCCGATGACCACCTTTTTGATGCCGGATGCCGACAGGCGCTGCACCAGTGCCTGCACCTGGATGTTGTAGACCTCGGAGCAGCGCTCGTCGCGCCGCTTCTGATCCGAAGGCACATAGGGAAAACGCTCGACATTGCGCGCCAGCGGCAGCACCCGGTCGAATGGCAGATTCACCGCATAGGACACGGTGCGGAACCGGCTCACTTCATCACGATGCCGGCGTACCGAATCGCCGAAGGTGGAGGCGCGCATGCGTTCGCGCGAGAGGCGCTCCAGGTCGACATCGGCGTAGATCAGATGCGGATCATCCGAAAAGCGCTCCGACTCCGCCAGCAGCGAACCGTTTTCATAGATCAGCGCCTGGCCGTCCCAGGCCATGTCGGTCGATGACTCGCCCTTGCCTGCCGATGTGTACAGATAGGCGGAAAGGCAGCGCGCCGACTGCTGCGACACCAGCTGATGGCGGTAGCCCGATTTGCCCACGACGATGTTGGACGCTGACAGATTGATCAGCACCGTGGCGCCGGCCAGGGTGGCGAACGAGGATGGCGGAATCGGTACCCACAGGTCTTCGCAGATCTCGACATGAAAGCGAAGCAAGGGAAGATTGGCCGCCGAGAACAATGTCGTCGGGCTGAAGGGAACCACCCGCCCCAGCAGCTCAACCTGGTCGGAAGTCGCGGAATCGGCGGCATTGAACTGGCGCGCCTCGTAAAACTCGCCATAGTTCGGCAGGTAGCTCTTCGGCACCACGCCAAGGATGCGGCCGTCGGCAACCACCACCGCGCAGTTGAATAGCAGATGATCAACCCGCAACGGCATGCCCACCACCATGGCCAGGGGAAGCTGGCGTGAAGCCTCGACAATCGAAGCCAGCGCCGTCTTGCAGGCATCGAGCAAGGCATCCTGATGGAAAAGGTCGTCGCAGGTATAGGCCGACAGGCCCAGCTCGGGAAACACGATAAGGGCGGTGCCGGCCTCGGCAGCCTTGCGGGCAAGCTCGAGCGTGCGCTCGGCGTTGTAGGCGGGAACGGCGACCTTGCAGACTGGAATGCCGACTGCAACACGGGCAAAGCCGTGCGAATAGAGATTAAGGAAACGATTGCTCATCTATGTCTTCCGGATCGAAATAACAGGACGGGTTCTTATTGAAAAGGCCTGAAAATTGAAATGGCCTCGGGTGTTTGTTTTGCGAGCACCATCACCGCGTTGATATGCTTGCAGCATGGCAATGCCACACCCTTATCACTTTGGCATGCGTCACGGGAAACAGGTTCAACTGCTCCCCGGCATCTTGCAACTTTCGCTACTTTAACACTTCGGGCTGCTTCAGCCCGCTGGGGGAAGGCAGACCCATTCACGTTCGCAGGCCCTGACTGCGATACCGGTTCCAAGCTTGCCTTTCTTGTATTGCGGAAGCATGCCGGCCCACGCATAATTGCCATTCGCAGTTATCTTCCGCAACCGCCTTGCACCGCAATCTTTCTTCGCCGGACCGGCCAAGCCGCGTAGCTTTCATCGCGGCATCATCAATTTCAGGATGATCAGGACTCTCGACAATCCGCTCTACTATCTGGACAATTTCCATCGTGTCATGGAATGGATAGACCGGCATTACCGTGGCCTGATGAACGCCGAGGAAAGTCGGTTCGTTCAGGGATTCCGCCTCCTGCCGCAAGCGTCTCAGTCGCTGCTGGTACGGATGATCATGCGCAAGGGAGATCTGTTCCGGCTGACCAAATTGCATTACGAGGAAATCGGTTGCATCCGCTCCGCGGTCCTGCCGCTTGTCGAGCAGGGCTGGGTCGATGCCGCTCCGCCATTGTCCATCGAAAGCCTGTTTGCGATACTGACCAAGCCTGAACTGAGCGGCGTCTTCAAGGAACTGCGGGCCAGTGCGCGCAAGGCCGACCAGCTCGCAGCCTTGCGTGAGCAATATGCGGGCGAGCGGATTTTCCCGGAGTGGTGCCCGGAGCTCGATGAATGCGTGTACCGCTTGCTGATCGGGGAAATGTGCGACCGTTTCCGCCTGATGTTCTTTGGCAACCTCCGGCAGGACTGGACCGAATTCGTGCTGGCCGACCTGGGCATCTTCAAGTACGAACAAGTGCCGCTGTCCTCGGCATCCCTGGCCTTTCGTACGCGCGACGATGTCGATCACTACCTGCATCTGCATCGCTGCCGCACGCGCTTTCATGAAGGCGAAGCCGTCGCCGATGTCATGCAGGCGATTCCATCGCTGCCCTACGAGAATATCTGGCTGGAAGGACGCCGCGCAAAGCTGCTTTTCCAGATGGGTCAGCAATGCGAGAAGAGCGGCATGCTGGAAGAGGCGCTGGCAATCTATGCCCGCAGCACCTATGCCGGCGCCCGCCTCCGCGCGATCCGCGTCATGGAACGCTGCGAGCAGTTCGAGGCGGCCCATGCGCTGGCAGTTGAAGCCGCAGCGCATCCGGAAGACGACGCGGAACATCAGCAACTGACGCGCATCCTGCCGCGGTTGCAGCGCAAGCTGGGCATCATCGAAAAGATCACGCGCGCGAAAGCAGGTCCGGTTCCCAATATCGACCTGATCCTGCCGCAACCGAATCCGGACATTCATGTCGAGCATGCGGTTCGCATGCACCTGAGTTCGGAGTCGGCGCCGGCATACTACGTCGAGAATACGCTGATCAATTCCCTGTTCGGCCTGCTTTGCTGGCAAGCGATCTTCCATCCGGTGCCGGGAGCGTTCTTTCATCCATTCCACAGCGGACCGGCCGACCTGATGGCGCCGGATTTTCATCGCCGCCGCGAAGCCGAGTTCGAACAATGTCTGACTCAGCTCGACACGGAGGAATACCGCCAAACGATACGCAACAATCTCGATGCCAAGGCCTATATCCAGTCGCCGTTCGTCGCCTGGGGCTTCATTACCCCCGACCTGGTGGAACAGGCGCTCGACTGCATTCCGCCGGCGCACCTGAAGAAATGGTTCCGGCGCATCCTCGCGGACATCCGCTCCAACCGCAACGGCTTTCCCGACCTGATCCAGTTCTGGCCGCAGGACAAGCGCTACCGCATGATTGAGGTGAAGGGACCGGGCGACCGGCTCCAGGACAATCAGGTGCGCTGGCTGGAATTCTGCGCACAGCACGACATGCCCGTCACCGTCTGCTATGTGCAATGGCGGAATGAGGAGGCCACTTGTTGAAGTACGCGGTGGCCGTGCGCGCCATGTGCGAATTCACCGCCAAGCGCGGCGATCTGGACTTGCGTTTCACGCCGGCGCCAACGGCGCAGGAAGGCATCGCCGGCCATGCGGTGGTCGCCGGCCGGCGCCCGATGGGCTACGAGAGCGAAATCATGCTCAGCGCCGAATACAAGCACCTGCTGGTACGAGGCCGCGCCGACGGCTACGACCCGGCGCTCAACCGGCTGGAAGAAGTGAAGACGCATCGCGGCGATCTCGACCGCATGCCGGCCAATCACCGATTCCTTCACTGGGCGCAGCTGAAGGTCTATGGATGGCTGCTATGCCAGGAACGCGGCTTGCAGGAAGTGCATCTGGCACTCGTCTATTTTGATATCGGCACGCAAAAGGAGACCGAACTTTCCGAGCCATACGCCGCAGCCGACCTGCGTGCGTTTTTCGAAGAACAGTGCGAGTGCTTCCTTGCCTGGTCCAGCCAGGAACTTGAACACCGCGCGCTGCGCGATGCGGCATTGACCGAACTGCCTTTTCCGCATTCCGGCTTCCGGCCCGGCCAGCGGCAGCTTGCGGCGGCCGTGTATCGCGCGGCATCGGAGGGGCGCTGCCTGCTGGCGCAGGCGCCGACCGGCATCGGCAAGACGGTAGGTACGCTGTTTCCGATGCTCAAGGCCTGCCCATCGCAAAAGCTCGACAAAGTCTTCTATTTATCGGCGAAGACGTCGGGCCGCGGCCTGGCGCTAGACGCGCTCGCGCGTATCGGCGAGTCGGCGCCCGCCATGCCGCTGCGCATACTGGAACTGACCGCGCGCGACAAGGCATGCGAACATCCTGACAAAGCCTGCCATGGCGAATCCTGCCCGCTCGCACAGGGTTTCTACGACCGCCTTCCGATGGCACGCCAGTCCGCGGTCGACGCGAGGTTTCTGGACAAGAACCGGCTGCGCGAAGTCGCTGCCGCACATCAGGTCTGTCCATACTATCTGGCACAGGACCTCGCGCGCTGGTCGGACGTCGTCGTGGGCGACTACAACTATTATTTCGACGCCACGGCGATGCTGCATGGCATGACGGTTTCCAATCAGTGGCAGATCGGCGTCCTCGTGGACGAGGCGCATAATCTGGTCGACCGCGCCCGCAAGATGTACAGCGCGGAACTCGATCAGGCAACGCTTCAGCAGTTGCGCAGCCATGCGCCTGCCATCCTGAAAAAATCCCTGGACCGTCTCAACAGGCAGTGGAGCGCCTTGCACAAGGAACAAACCGAGCCTTACCGGGTTTACGCGGACATGCCGGATAAGTTTTCCAGTGCGTTGCAGCAAGCCATCACTGATATTACCGAGTACTTCATCGAGCATCCGGCTGAGGTCGACCACGCGCTGCAGCGCTTCTATTTCGATGCGCTGCACTTTTCCCGTCTGCTGGAGGCATTCGACAAGCATTCCCTGTTCGACATTGCCAAGACATCGCCCGCCGTCGGCCCCACGGATAATTCCCTGCTGTGCCTGCGCAATATCATTCCGGCGCCGTTTCTCGATGCACGCTTTTCGGCAAGCCGCTCCACCACGCTGTTTTCCGCCACGCTGAGCCCGTGGTACTTCTATAGCGACATGCTCGGCATGCCCGCATCGACGGTATGCATCGACGTCGATGCGCCATTCAAGGCAGAGCAGCTATCGGTGCAGATCGTCAGCCGCATATCGACGCGTTATCAGCACCGGGAACAATCGGTCGCACCGATTGCTTCCCTGATAGCGGACCGGTACGCCGAGCATCCCGGCAACTACCTCGCTTTTTTCAGCAGCTTCGACTACATGCAGAAAGTCGCAGACCTGATGCGGCAGGAACATCCCGGCATACCGATATGGTCGCAGGAGCGGCAGATGCAGGAAATCGAAAAGGAAGCCTTTCTTGCGCGGTTTGCGCCGGGAGGAATCGGCATAGGCTTTGCGGTCCTCGGCGGCGCATTTGCCGAAGGTGTGGACCTGCCCGGCGACCGGCTGGTCGGAGCCTTCATCGCTACCCTCGGCCTGCCGCAATACAATCCGGTCAACGAACAGGTCCGCAAGCGCATGGATGCCGTGTTCGGTTCCGGCTACGACTATGCCTATCTCTATCCCGGCATACAGAAGGTGGTGCAAGCGGCCGGACGCGTGATCCGGACGCCGACGGACCGCGGCGTCGTATTCCTGATCGATGATCGATTCGGACGCGGCGAGGTGCAGGAACTGCTGCCTGCCTGGTGGAAAGTTGAGAAGGAGCATCGCAAGCCTGCGACTGCTGGATATTCGGCGAAGGTATCAGCGACTGCCGACATCTGACCCTCACTCGATGGGCAGGGGCATATTCGCCGGCACCGGGACTGCCGTGACGCTGTTTTGCGGACTGCCTTCGATGACCCTGTCGGAATACACGAGATAGACCAGCGTATTGCGCTTCGGATCTGCCATGCGTACCACACGGACGCGCTTGAACAGTATCGATGCCCGTTCGGAAAACACTTCCTCCTGGCGCGGCACCTTGCCGTTGAAGCGGATCTCGCCGACCTGGCGGCAGGCGACCGACGCTTCCGACTTGTCTTCCGCCACACCGATGGCGCCCTTGATGCCGCCGGTACGTGCGCGTGACATGAAACAGCTTACGCCCGCCACTTTCGGATCATCAAATACATCAACCACGATCTTGTGATTAGGGCCGATGAACTTGAATACGGTATCGACTTCACCAATCTGCTCGGCGAAGGCCGGTAGCGCAAAGCTGGCGAGCAACAGGGAAGCAGTCAATGAGCGCATGGTATTCCTTAGAAGGATGATATTTCTGAACATGCTACTCGAAATTCATTGGAGAACCCTTGACGCGTTTCGCCTGTCTATCGGCAAGATGGCAACAGGCAGCAACGCAGTATCGTTTCAGGGAAGCATCATCTTGGAATGGCCTGAGTTGCCAGCCGGCTTGCAGCCCGATTTTTTTCCGAAACCATGCACCACAAACCCAAACTTCAGGTATTTCTGGACCTCGACGGTGTGTTTGCCGACTTCGATGCCCGCGTCAAACACCTCACCGGCAAACACCCGAGCCAGCTCGACCGTCCCCTGCTGTGGAAGATGATTAATTCCGACAAGCGTTTCTTCGCCGAACTGGAACTTATCGAAGGATGCATGGCACTGTGGGAAGCCACGAAGGATCTTGAACCGATTTTTCTTACGGGAGCGCCCAGCAACAAGACTTTCCAGCAACAAAAGCGGGAATGGGTTGCGCGCATCTTCGGTCCCGAATTCATCGTGCACGTCGTACCGAAAAAGCTGAAGCAGGACTTCAGCGGACCGCATAAGGTCTTGATTGACGATACCCCCGAAAATATCGAGCAGTGGATTGCCCGGGGAGGCTACGGCATCCTTCACAAAGGAGATCATGCCTCGACCATCAAGGCGCTGCAGGAACTGATCGCGATATACGCCAAGGAAGAATAGGACTGGCATGCGCCTGGAATAGGCCCGGAATGGTCCTGTTCGATCCAGGGAAATATTCATTTCCTTTCACGGATTTGATCGCGCGGTTCATTGCTCTATTGATCTATCGGACGATGCATTCTTGCAGAAACCATTTGTGAAAAACGTGCGCCGGCATTAGTCCGATATATGCCGTTGCCAAATCCAGCGTTTCCGAAAGCCCGGACGACTGGACGCAAGTCAGCCTTCTTCCGGATGTGCAGGAAGAAGGCTTGATCTGCGTTGGCCAAACAGGAATGAACAGGGTGCCGTATCAGGTAGCGTGCTTGTCCGATGCGCGAGCCTGGGCAGTTACCATGCTTGCTTCATACGCCTGCATCTGGACGCCCAGTTGGGTCATGTCCATGCCGGCTTGCTGTACCTTGGGAAACAGGCTCTGCTCCTCGCTCTGTACATGATGCATGACCGAATCCCGCAGCTGCACCATCATCTGGTCATATTGAGCAGTGCCTGCCTGCATGCCTTTAAGCTGCTCCATCATCTGCCTGGCTTCCTGATGCTCCTGCTCCGCGTGATCCACGAGGGAGGGATCGATTTGATGCACGGCAGGATAAAAAACCGTTTCCTCAAGATTCGCATGCATCTCCAGCAGTTCTAGAATCCGCGGTCCGGCTTCTTCTTTGACTTTCATATCCTGCGTTGTCGTGTAACGCTCGAAAAGCTGCCTTACGAATGCATGGTCCGCTTTCAATGCCTCCAGTGGTTGGTCGACGGGAAATCCGGCTTGGCTGCGATGCTCATTCGGGTCAATATCCATTCAAAGCTCCTTACTGTCATCGGTGGCTAGAGGTAGAAGTGTAGAAAACCTTCCGTTAATAACAAGGTGCTGCGGGAAACAACATGACTCTTTTATTGAGATTAGAAGTACATAAGCACCCCACATGACACAGTCACGACAATCCGTACCAAGTTCAGGAAGCGAAGGCAACAAACGCACTCAGGAAATCGGCAGGCTACGACTTCAGCAAATAGCCATTGACGTGATAACGGTGTGATCGAGAGGACGGCCGTGTGGCGGGCCACACCGGCAACGAACGACGCGGCCATGCGCCCAAGGCGGATCAGGGCTGCCGTATTCTCATTCGCAATCCACCAGTGGAGGCAGCGCAACTGGGCACTTGGTGAATAGGAAATAGAAATGGCAACGACTGTGAACTCAGGTGACGCATGGCATGCGATGAATCGGCACGAGGTAACATGATGATGTACCTCGCAGCAAAGCGTGCAAGCAAATTACCGAGCTTGGCCGGCTTGGCAAGTGTCACACAGCACGGAGAGGCTGGAAATACTTTAAGGCAAGACAGCGGATGACGAAGTTGACGAGCAAGGAAACCGTGGCGCGATTTCAATCTGGCACGTCGTGCGCAGAGACTGCGCTTGCACCGACTGCTGTGGCCACATCAGCCAAGCCAATAGGCATGCATTGCGCACGCGCAAAGCAAACAGCCCTGCGTCCATGAGGAGGCAGGGCTGATGCGGTAGAACTAGCCTGACGATGACCTACTTTCACACTGGTTGCAGCACTATCATCGGCGCAAAGTCGTTTCACGGTCCTGT
>NZ_VFAH01000018.1 GCF_008929045.1 Noviherbaspirillum aerium
TTGCGGGCAACCTCTTGCGAGGTGTCGCTCACTCAAAATACTGACAGAAAAATATCTTGCGATACTTCCTATTTGTTTCTCTTGTGAGCACTTCATGTTGTTTGAGCTTGCAGCTTGCGCCGCCGGCCCGCTTCATCAAGCGCCCACACTTATCGGTTGTTGGTTGTTAAAGACCTGTTGCCTGACAGAGCGTCGTGTCTGTCGCCGTGCGCTTTGTTTGCTGCGTTTCGCGACGGGAGCCGAACTATAGCAAAGCCTTCGTGAGTCTGCAAATCTTTTTTGAAGATGGGAGTTGCAGTTCGTACAGGCATGTACGTTAATTAAAGTTCTGCAGGCTCCAGCATGATAAATTTGCAACACGATTGAGCGCGCCTGTAGAGTCCTGGGTATCTTTCCAGTCCTTCCATGAAAAATGTTATTCGCCTTGTATAAGGTCCTGCCGAGGCGCACAGGAGCATCATCATGGTCATGATTGCCTTCGTCAGTGCAAGTCCGGACGTTTGATGCTCATATGGTTCAGTGGCTTTATGGAAAAGAACTTATTCGTGCAGCACTGATCCTTCACTTCTTGTGTCGCGGAATATGCCTAGGTGTATGGGTGTACCATTGCACCCAACGATGCGTGGCTTCGTAGCTATAAAGGAATTACATAATATGAATCAGCTGTCTGCTTCTCCGTCCCAAAAAATGACGGCGGAACGTCGATTCGAGCTCCTCGTCTCCGGGATTAGTGACTATGCCATTTACATGCTCGACCCCGGCGGAATTGTCACCAGCTGGAATGCTGGCGCCGAGCGTTTCAAAGGCTACCGTGCCGATGAAATCATAGGCCATCACTTTTCCCGTTTCTATACGCGTGAAGATCAGGAATCCGGCTTACCGCAGAGAGCGCTCGACATCGCCTTAGAACATGGCAAGTTTGAAGCGGAAGGCTGGCGCGTACGAAAGGACGGCACGACCTTCTGGACCAGTGTTGTGATTGACGCGATCTTCGACACGGAAGGCGAGCACATCGGATTTGCAAAGGTAACGCGGGATATTACCGAACGTAAGCGTGCCCAGGAGGCCTTGCACGAAAGTGAACAGCGTTTCCGGATGCTGGTGCAGGGCGTGACTGATTACGCCATTTACATGCTGTCTCCTACCGGAGAAGTCACTAACTGGAATGCGGGCGCTGAACGTATCAAAGGCTACACGGCCAACGAAGTCATTGGCACGTCGTTCGCCCGCTTTCATACCCCAGAGGACCGCGAGGCGGGTTTGCCTGCAGTTGCATTGGAAACGGCAAGAAAAGAGGGGCGGTTTGAACGCGAAGCTTGGCGAGTTCGCAAGGATGGCTCAAGGTTTTGGGCACACGTCATTATTGATGCAATTCGCAATGATGACGGCGTACTGGTCGGGTTCGCCAAAATCACTCGTGATATTACGGAAAAGAAAGAGGCGTCCGAAGCGCTTGAACGCGCCAATGCCGCGTTATTCCAGTCCCAGAAAATGGAAGCAATCGGACAGTTGACGGGAGGCATTGCGCATGACTTCAACAACTTGCTGTCTGTGCTCAGCAATGGTCTTCAAGTCCTTCCTTTCGACATGGACAACCCGAGCAGCATGAAAATTGTTGAAAGCATGCGCCGCGCAGTGGAGCGTGGTGCAAGCTTGACCCAGCAATTGCTTTCCTTTGCACGGCAGCAGCCCTTGAAGCAGGAAAAGCATAATCTGAACAGTCTCATCATTGGCTTCGAATCAGTTCTCCGACGTGCAGGAAATTCCAGCATCGGCTTCAACGCTGAGTTGGCGCCTGATCTCCGTCCGGTCCTGGTCGATCCCGCGCGGTTCGAAACCGCCCTGCTTAATCTTGTCGTCAACGCACGCGATGCGATGCCTGTCGGCGGCACGATCACGATTGGCACGATGAACGTTGATATGGCGGAAGGACAGGTAACAGGGGTTGCAGCAGGACGTTACGTGAAGGTCGCGGTCGCCGACACTGGCTCTGGAATGACAAAGGAAGTCATCTCACGCGCATTCGAACCTTTCTTTACAACAAAAGAGGTTGGGAAAGGGACAGGTCTGGGACTGAGCCAGGTGTATGGGTTCATGAAGCAGTCCGGGGGTGGCATCGCGGTGTCGTCGTCATTAGGCGCCGGTACCACGATCGATTTGTACCTACCCGCCATTGATGCATCAGCCGATGATTATGAAAATGCCGAGAGCAGTGTAGACAAAGTCTTGGTAGTTGACGACGAGCAGGACGTAATGGATCTGGCGGCGGCGCTCTTTCGCAGCATCGGCTACGAAGTTTATACTGCCAATAATGCGAAAGCCGCACTGGAAATTCTCCATCGCAGCAAAGACATCTCGGTATTGTTCTCCGATGTGATGATGCCGGGCATGAACGGCATCGAGCTGGCAGAGCATGTTCGCGACTTGCGGCCCGATATCAAGATACTGCTCGCTTCCGGTTATCCGCTTCCAGCACTGAAGACGCAGAATAAGGCAATCGACGATTTCGTCTTCCTGAACAAGCCATATCGGTTGTCGGATCTGGCCAAGAAGCTTCGCGCGCCGTAACCTTGCGCGAGTGGATAGGAATGACTTCATCATATCCACTCGACAAATCGCGGTAGTCACATTTCTGTTTCCGCGCTTCCGCATCCGAATGCGGGTTTAGCCTAACAGCACCATGCTTTTATTGAGCAGCAGGCGGGCAGTCCAGAACATCATGGCGAGACTTACACTCGCTGATGCAAAGACGCAGCCTATACCCATTATTTTGTCTTCGACGGTGCCCAGATACGCATTGTCCGCTCTGTTTCGAAAGTTAGTCATCATGAAAACGGTGATTAAGGTTTGAAGAAACGCAAAGCTCGTATTGGTTTCGTGGTTGGATAACAACATCCCATTCAAGTTCCCGGCAGTTTCACATCCGCTATTGGATTTTGTATTCAAAGCCCTGCCCGTTTTGCCACTGCTTCGGCAACCCGCTTGGCAAGATATTCCACTTGAACTGGTTTCAACACATACCGGACCTTGTATTTCATGAGAATGTCGCCAAGGCCCTCTATACGTTCAGGCACTGTTTGGTTACCTAGTACGAAGATCGGAATATCGCTGCCGTTGCTATTGCTGCTATTGCTGCTGGGGCCATTGCGAATCGAAGCGATGAGTGTTTCAAGAGCAGCAGAGGGAGGTGGCCAATCCGCCAAATAATCCAGTACATACGCATCAAACCCGTCTTGCCGTTGTGCCTTGGTCAGTACCGCGATGTCATAGAACACGCTTGCGTTGAATGCTGCTGTGCTGCGTAGGCGCTCACAGAGTCTGTCAGCAAGATATTCGTCACTGTCCAGAACGGCGACCGAAAAGGGTTTTGGTTGCCAAGGGCGGGGGACTGGTCTTTCTTCCATAGATTAGGCTGCGGCGTATCAACGGAGCGAAAATGCATTCTAAACCTTCTCTACCATTGTGCCTGTGGACATGCACGGAAGTTGCAGTACGGGAATAACTAGGAAGCGAGTGCTGCCGCGTTGATTGGAACTGACGCCTTTAGGGAGATCTTTCCTTGAGCAAGGCTAACATGCGCATTGCATCATGCGGCGCATGCCCGTGTATGTCATTGTTGAAGAAGACATAGGCCGTATCGACAGAACATTCCTTCACTGATGGCAGAGATTGCCAGGACTCTCCTAGCCGCAGAACCGACTCCAGATCGGCATCCAGTGCGTCATCGTCATAACTGCTTGCATACAAGGCACCCGGGCCATGGCGGCGCAGATAGATCACCTGACTGGTGGGAATAAGGGGAGCACGGAATTCCGGCCAGTCCGATGCCACGAGCGTTGCACGGTAGCGTTCGAGCAGTGCAAACGTATCGGAAATACACCATGATGCATGCCTGACCTCTAGGGCCACCTGCAGACCGCGGTCCGCGAACAGCCCCAATACCGGCTCAAGGCGAGTCAGATCGATTGCCATGCTTTCAGGTAGCTGAAGCAGAACGGGGCCACGGTTGATCTCGGGGATGCGCAGCACGCCGTCAATGAAATAATTCAGCAAATCCCTGCCTTGCCGGACATTGCCTTCGCTTTGCCGCTTCAGTCTGCGTCGATGAGACACGGATTGAGGCGCCTTCAGCACCAGCTTTACGCCCTCAGGCAGACCGTGAGTCCATGATTCGACAGTTTCCGGCGGAGGGATGCGATAAAAGCTGGAATTGATTTCAATGGCCGTCATCCGGCTCAATGCAAAGCGCAGCCTGTCCTTCACCCCGCGCGGATAAAAGACGCCGTTGTTCCAATGCTTGTATTGAAAGCCGCTGGTGCCGATGTAGATATGCATTCCGCTCGTTGTCTGGCGCGTCACTTAATGTTCGCATGCCTGCGCAGGCATCAAGGTACCGGATCGTGCGGCTACAGCGCCTGTGCGCAAGCATTCGCAGACATCATATAGGTGGGTTCCGATGCCGGCATCGCGACTGCGCAAACCTTGCTCCGATGCTGCATTGATGCGCTGCATTGATGCGATTCCTTTTCATCCTGCCGACACATGCCCGACTTTATATCGCCTTTCTTCGGCAAACAAGCGCGTTGGGGCCGACTCCCATAACTGGAAGCGCACCAGCGTCCAGTTGGTCGGATCGAATCCGACCAACGCGGCGAGCCCATATTCACGTTCCAAGATTGCGTCGGCACGCTTGGTCTCCTGGATGCGCAAGGCATCCAGGTTCGTATAAGGAGCAATAGGAACGGAAGCGCAAGTGGCGAAGCGAGCCTTGGATATGGTCGCGGAGATTCTTGCACGCCATACCGGCCAGGTTTTTACCGACGGCCATCCGAATGCCTGCGTCAGGCCGGCGAAACCCGCTCCGCACAGGAAAGTATTCATCGCTTCGGCGTTTTGCCACAGATAGAACGGCGCATAGGTATTTTCCGCGATCCCTGCTTGCGAAGATGTGGTGCGTCCAGTCAGGTAAGACTTGAACACCAGACCTGGGAAGCCGTCCATCATGTGGCCTTTTTCCGCAATGCGCCGGTCGATGATCGACATATCGTAGTCGGCGGGGAAAGTGAATCCATATTGCATCGCGATCATGCAGTTTTCTCCTGTGGTGTAGTTGTGTTCCGGTGCACCGGTTGCCTTCGCTCCCGGATACCTCCAAGCGGGACAGAGTCGATGACTTGCGCGAGCTGACTCATTGGCGTTTTCTCTGAAGAAGAGGTGAAGTCATCGACAACTTGACGCTAAGCGTAAAGGCAGACGATAGTTACGAAAATCAAATTGTTTGAAACACACCGTTCAAAAAATCAGGACGATTCCATGCGGAAAATCAATTTCGATCTGGACGCATTGCGCAGCTTCAGCGTCGGGATGGAACTGGGCAGCTTTGCCAAGGCGGCAGACAGGTTGGGACGGTCCACGTCCGCAGTCAGCGCACAGATGAAAAAACTGGAGGAGCAGGCGGGGAGGCAAATCCTGACGAGGTCAGGCCGCGGCATGATCCTCACGGATGCCGGGGAAGTCCTGTTGAGTTACGCCCGGCGCATCCTGGAACTGAATGACGAAGCCACGATGGCCATGCGCGGACTGGAACTGGAAGGCTGGGTAAGGCTCGGCTTGCAGGAAGATTTCGGCGAACTTCTGCTGCCGGAGATCCTTGGCCGCTTCGCCCGCAGCCATCCCGGCGTACGCATCGAGGCGAGGATCGCCCGCAACGCGGAGCTGCTCACGCAGGTATGCTCAGCGCAGCTTGATCTGGCACTCGCATGGCATACCGGCGGCGAGACTGCGCATAGGGAAACGATGGGAAGCTATCCGCTGCAATGGATAGGTCGGGCCGGCCAGGCGCCGGATGAGTGGAGCGCGCGTGCACGGCGCGAGGCCGAGCCTGTGCCGCTGGTTGCGCTCGAATCGCCGTGCCTGATGCGCACACAGGCAACCGAAGCGCTGGACCGGGCCGGCATTCCCTGGCGGCTGGTGTTCACCAGCCCGAGCCTGGCCGGTGTCTGGGCCGCGGTGGCGGCCGGACTCGGCGTGACCGTGCGCACCCGGCTCGGCCTGCCCTCCGGGTTGCGGGCGCTCAGACTGGAAGACTGTGGCTTGCCGCCCCTGCCTTCGCTGGAACTTGCCATGTACAAAGCCGAAGCGGAATCCGCCGCATGCCGGCGGCTGGAAGATATCATTCGGCAGGGCATCGGTGAAATGGCTTCGTCCGCCGCTCACCGCATGCCCATGTTGGGCCGCGGGATGGCAGCCGCAGTTGTGGAAGCATGAATATGCACTTTACCGCCGAGCAGACCGGAGTCATCAACAGCCGCTCCGCAAACATCGTCGTCAATGCCTTCGCAGGCACCGGAAAGACCACGACGCTGCGCGGCTACGCGCTGGCACGCCCACGGGCACGGATTCTGTACCTTGCGTTCAACAAGGCCATGGCTCAGGAAGCGGCGGGCTCATTTCCCGAAAATGTCGACTGTCGCACCATTCACTCGCTGGCTTACCTCGCAGTCGGGCACCGCTACCGTCACAAGCTGGGCTCGCTGCGGCCGAACGACCTGCTCCGTCATTACAGCGATGTCTCGCTGGTGGTAGCGGATGTGCTGGTGAAGACACTGGAACATTTCATGTATTCCGCGAGTCCGGTGATTTCGGAAAACAACGTTCCTGAAGAATTGCCCATGTCCGACCGCTTGCGCATTGCCGCCGCCGCGCAGCAGGTATGGCGCGACATCATCGATGACACCAAACCATTGCCTCTTCCACATGACGCCTATCTGAAGCTGTACCAGCTTTCCCTGCCGGTGCTGTCGAAGCGTTACGACATCATCCTGCTTGATGAAGCGCAGGACACGAATCTCGTGACTGCCGACGTGGTGTTCCGCCAACACTGCGGCAAGGTGCTGGTGGGTGACCGGCATCAATCAATCTATGGCTTTCGCGGCAATGTCAATGTCATGGACATGCTGCCCGCAGCGGAGGTGCATTATCTGGCGCGGTCGATGCGCTTCGGCAGCCTGGTCGCCAATGCCGCGACGACCCTGCTGCGATACATGAAAGCGGAAACGCATGTGATCGTGGGCGGCGGTGCGATGGCCGGGCATCCGGACCGGATCGACCATGCCCGTCCTTTCGCAATCATCAGCCGCACCAATGCCGGCGTATTCAATCAGGCCGTCAATCTGCTCGGCCAGCGCCGTGTACACTTCATCGGCGGATTGCACAATTCCCTCTTCGGCAAGCTGCGCGACATTTACGGCCTGTGGTCGGATCAGAACGAGCTGGTGCAGGATGCGTTCTATCGGGAGTTCGGCGACTTCGAGACGCTGGCATCCTATGGACGCGAAACCTCCGACAAGGAAATCCTTTCCCTGGTGTCAGTGGTCAATCAATACCGGAGCGCATTGCCGGAGCTGATGGACAAAGTGGTCAGCCAGGCCTGCGCGAACGCGGCCGACGCAGATGTGCTGCTGCTGACGGCGCACCGTTCAAAGGGATTGCAGTTCGATCAGGTGCTGCTTGACGACGATTACCAGGAACTGGTGGACAAGCGGGGACGGCGCACCGTCGTCGATGCGGCCGAATTTGAACAGGAGGTCAATCTGCTCTATGTGGCGATGACCCGTGCGAAAAGCGCCATCCAGTTCAATCGCCAGTATCTTGCCTTCATCGAGGCGATTGACAAGGGGACGTTGCATCCGATTATGCAATGATGTCGCCGTTACGACTTCTGATCAGGCTCACGGCGCAATGTCTTCATATGCAGGATCCAGGCAGTCACCGCCAGGCCGAGCGCGGTCAACAGGCCCTTGAGCATAAGCGGGCGCACGATATAGATGGAATATCCCATTGATGTCCAGAGCACGATCAGCGTAATGAGCTTGCCCTTGAGCGGTATGCCTCTTTTCTCCTGAATATTCTTCAGATACTCGCCGAATAGCGGATTGTTCAGCATCCATTGATGTAGACGCGGCGAGCTTCGCATGAAGCAGGCGGAGGCCAGCAAAAGAAAAGGGGTGGTCGGCAGAAGCGGCAGGAATATGCCCAGAATGCCAAGCGCGATGGCAATAAGGCCGATCATATTCAACAATAATTTCACGGCCGGATCCGTTCGTCTTCACGCGCAATAAAATGAGGAGAAAATCCCATTATCAAAGAACCCTGTTGGCAGAGTTGTCAGATATCCAATTTACCATGTCAGATGCCTTTCCACCATCGCTGGTACACTAGAGCCCTGCCAAGCCAAATTGGCAACAATATTTAATGTAGGCAGGTTCCAGTATTGCCTGCCATGCGCTAAAACCCCGTACGCGCCCATGTCCCGTCAGTTCGCGCAGGCCTGACGAGCAGCGTGTTACGGCTTGATCCACTCGTCCTGCGCTGGGCAAAGCGAGCACACCATGACTTATCCGAATACACAACTGTTCATCAACGGCCAGTGGCAGGATGCCGCCGACGGCCGCACGCTGGCCATTCACAATCCCGCCACCGGCCAGGAAATCGGCCGTGTCGCCCATGCCGGCCGCGCCGACCTCGACCGCGCCCTCGAAGCCGCCCAGAAAGGCTTCGAAACCTGGCGCGACATGCTGCCCGCCGAGCGCAGCAAGATCATGCGCCGCGCCGCCGCCTTCATGCGCGAGCGCGCTGAAAACATCGGCCGCGTGCTGACCCAGGAACAGGGCAAGCCGCTGGTCGAAGCCAAGGGCGAGGCGCTAGCCGCCGCCGACATCATCGAATGGTTCGCCGAAGAAGGCTTCCGCGTCTACGGCCGCATCGTCCCCTCGCGCACCAGCATCGCCGTGCGCCAGATGGTGCTCAAGGACCCGGTCGGCCCGGTCGCCGCCTTCACGCCCTGGAACTTCCCCATCAACCAGGTGGTGCGCAAGGTCGGCGCCGCGCTGGCCGCCGGCTGCTCGATGCTGGTCAAGGCGCCGGAAGAAACCCCGGCCGGCCCCGCCGCACTGATCCAGGCCTTCGCCGATGCCGGCCTGCCGCCCGGCGTGCTCGGCCTGGTCTACGGCAATCCGGCCGAGATCTCCAGCTACCTGATCGCCCATCCCGTGATCCGCAAGATCACCTTCACCGGCTCGACGCCGGTGGGCAAGCAGCTCGCTGCAATGGCCGGCCAGCACATGAAGCGCGTGACCATGGAACTGGGCGGCCATGCGCCGGTGATCGTGGCCGAAGATGCCGACATCGCGCTGGCGGTGAAGTCGGCCGGTGCGGCCAAGTTCCGCAACGCCGGCCAGGTCTGCATTTCGCCGACCCGCTTCCTGGTGCATGAAAGCATCCGCGGCGAGTTCGAGCAGGCGCTGGTCAAGCATGCGCAGGCGCTCAAGATCGGCGACGGTCTGGCCGAAGGCACGCAGATGGGCCCCTTGGCCAATCCGCGCCGCCTCACCGCCATGGCGGAGTTCACCAAGGATGCGGTGGAGCGCGGGGCGAAGGTGCTGGCTGGCGGCGAGCGCATCGGCGACGCCGGCAACTTCTGGCAGCCGACGATCCTGTCGGATGTGCCGGTGGAAGCAAAGGTGTTCAATGACGAGCCGTTCGGCCCGATGGCGGCGATCCGCAGCTTCAATACGCTGGAGGAAGCGATTGCCGAATCGAACCGCCTGCCCTACGGTCTGGCCGGTTATGCGTTCACGCGTTCACTGAAGAATGCGGACCTGCTGGCGCGCCGGGTGGAAGTGGGCATGCTGTGGGTGAACATGCCGGCCTTGCCGTCGGCGGAAATGCCGTTTGGCGGGGTGAAGGATTCGGGCTATGGTTCCGAAGGCGGCCCGGAAGCCGTGGAGGCTTATCTGAATGTGCGTTCGGTGGCGGTGATGAACGCCTAACGCAATTGGTTGCCGGCGGACTGGGTCGTAAGCAGTCCGTCGAATATCGCGGTACGAAATAACAAGCCCCCTGCCGGCTTTGCCGGAGGGGGCTTGTTTCTTTTCGGTCTGCTGCTTGGGGTATGCACGGAGGTATGCAGCCCAGAATCACATGATGCTTCAGACGGCGGAATTGCGCTCCAAAATGGCTTTCAGTTCAGCGAGCAGGGCCGGGTTCAGGGAATCGCGCCCGCTGGAGAGGCGATACAGCTTCGCCAGATTAACGGAATCAGCCACTTCAGTCTGTGCAGCTTTCGGCATCGCCGAAGCTTGAGGCCGTGCAGCCAACAAGGCGCCGATCAGAGCGGCGAATGCGCGGCCGAGGTTGCCGGTGTAATTACTTGCGCCCTGCGATGCGGGATAGGTGGAAAATGTGGATGTCGTCATGTCAGTGCTCCTGTACTGCGGTTCAATCGGGGTTGATAACAGTATGGAGACTTTCAGACATATTCCCAATTTTGCTTCATGATGTAGAGCATTCACACTTGATATATCTGATTGACGCCGGGCGCGACGACTTGTCAATTTGTCGCCGAGTTAAGCGTTTCCACGCCCGTGCTGCGAACCATCCAGCGGCAAGAGCAAGACGCTGCAGACGGGTTTATTTTGCGTTATTCACGACAGCAATACTTGTGGGCGCCGCCTGATTTCGAAACGATCACATTCATCTACAAACCGCCCAGCACTTAGTTCCCATGCTGCTCAAGTCCCTCGGTCAATGCATCGAATGCCGCGCGGCAGGTCCTACTGTTTCGCAGATCCCATGCATGGCGATGCAATACCAATCCCAAGTCAAGCCATGCGATCGCCTCCTTTTCCGCCTGGCCGCAGGTTATACGTTTCGAGCTACGGCGCGAATTTCCCGGGGAGGAGACGCAAGTGCGGCTACCCGCGCCGGGCCAGCGCCACTTTGCACAGACCGATGCCGGCCTTCGCTCTTATCAATGTCGGTTCCCTAAAGGCGTCGGCTCGGGCCATTGTTTGAATGGCACTCCGAAATATTCAGCCGCCGGCTTGCCAAAATGTCGTGCAGATTGCATCCGATTCCCTCTTCTTTACGTATCATCATTGTCCGTTCCGCAACTTGGCATCCATTCACCTTTTCTGGAAACCCATGCCTTTGATAACCAAGTCCGCCGTTATGCCGCGTATGCAAAACAGAGTGAAGACGCAGTTGACCAGCCGCCTGCCGATGCCACTGCTAGGATTTGTCTTGCTTGGCATGCACCACGGCCTGGCGTCAGCCCAGGAAAAGGAATTGCCGGCCGTTGTGGTGGAAACTTCGCGCACCAGCCAGCTGGGCATTGCCGAATCTGCCAATACCGGCATCGTTACACAGCAGCAGCTGGAAGCCCGCACGGTCTATCGCACCGGCGAGCTGCTCGAGGCGACACCCGGCTTGATCGTCAGTCAGCATAGCGGCGAGGGCAAGGCCAATCAGTTTTACCTGCGGGGATTCAATCTTGATCACGGTACCGACTTGCGCACGACGATCGATGGCATGCCGGTCAACCAGCGCAGTCATGGCCATGGGCAGGGATGGACTGACCTGAACTTCCTGGTTCCTGAGCTGACCACCCTGCTTGAATACCGGAAAGGTCCCTATTACGCGGCGGAAGGAGACTTTGCTTCGGCCGGCGCGGTCAATGTGCGCTATGCCGAGAGGTTGGAACAAGGCATTGCCAGCATAGGCATCGGCCAGAACGGTTACCGTCGCACCCTGCTGGCTGATTCGCCGCAGTCGGGAAACGGCAACTTGCTCTATGCGCTCGAACTGTTCCGCAACGATGGCCCATTCATTCAGCCCGACGACTATCGCCGGCTGAACGGCTTGCTGCGTTATGCCGAAGGCAGCGCGGGCAATGGCTTCAATGTGACGGCAATGGCGTATCGCGGCAAGTGGAATGCAACCGATCAAATTCCATTGCGCGCGGTGGAAAGCGGTCGGCTCGACCGATTCGGCACCATCGATACCACCGACGGCGGCGACGCCAGCCGATACAGCCTGTCGGGCGCCTGGCGCAAGACCACTGCCGCCGGTCAGACGCAGGCGACTGCCTATCTGGTTCGCAACGAAATGGACCTGTACTCCAATTTCTCTTATTTCCTGAATGATCCTGTCAACGGCGACCAGTTCAACCAGCGCGACAAGCGCACCACGGCGGGCGTCAATGCAAGCCATAGCTGGCCTGCCATGCTGATGGGCAAGGATTCGGAAAATACGGTCGGCATCCAGCTGCAGAATGACAACATCGGCAACGGCCTTTTCCATACGGTGGCACGCCGGCGTCTGGCGACGACACGAGCCGACCGGATCGCGGAGTTCAGCACCGGCATCCATTTCGAAAATACGACGCGCTGGACAGACAGCTTCAGATCAGTCGCAGGCTTGCGCCATGATTTCTACCGCTTCGATGTGGATAGCGACAATCCGCTCAATTCGGGCAAGGTCAATGACCGCATTACCAGTCCCAAGCTCGGCCTGATCTTCGGTCCCTGGGCAAAAACCGAGTATTACTTCAACTTTGGCACGGGTTTTCACAGCAATGATGCACGCGGCACGACGATCACCGTCGATCCCGCAACCGGGACCACGGCCGACCGGGTGCCGGGGCTGGTACGTTCGAAAGGCGCCGAAATTGGCGTACGCACTGAATTTATTCCGGGCCTGCAGAGTTCGCTCTCCCTTTACCAGCTTGATTTCGATTCCGAGCTGATCTTCGTCGGCGATGCAGGCACCACGGAAGCCGGACGACCGAGCCGGCGCATCGGCATTGAATTCAATAATTACTACAAGCCTACCCGCTGGCTGACCATTGATGCCGATCTCGCCTTCGCGCGAGCGCGCTTCCGCGACAGCGATCCGGCCGGAAGACGCATACCAGGAGCGCTGGAAGGCGTCGCCTCGCTGGCACTCGCGCTGGACAATCTCGGCCCGTATTTCGGCGCCCTCCAGTTACGCTACTTCGGCCCCCGGCCACTGATCGAAGACAATAGCGTACGTTCGAAAAGCACTGCGACCATCAATGGACGCATCGGTTACAAGTTCAGCAAGAAGGTGCGCGTCGAACTGGAAGGATTCAATCTCACTAACCGCAGGCATTCCGCGATTGATTACTACTATGCCTCGCGCCTCGCCGACGAACCAGCCGGAAGCGCCACCGGCGACATTCATTTCCATCCCATCGAATCGCGTTCATTCCGGCTCACGATGAACATGCATTTCTGACGCGGCACGATCAGTCAGGACATTTGTTTACCAGTGTGTTCACCATATAACAGGCCGGTCCGGGATAGGTATGCAGGACCGCGGCCTGCTGCTCGTCGAGTTTGGTCCAGACGGCGTAGCCCTGCCGCATCCAGAAATCGCTGGAGGCCTGGACCGATACCAGCGACGAATAAGCGAACCTCTCCTCGACTGCCCGGTCCAGCGCCATCCGGACAAGTGAAGGTCCCAGCCCCTTTCCCTTGCAGGTCGGATCGACGGCAAGATCATGGAGATACAGGGTGTCCGCATCTTCTGCGTTGTTGAATGACGCACCGAGCGCTCCCGGCTTGCCGAGCCGGGAGCGGTAGGCGACGAGATAGGCACTGATTCCTTTGTTTGCATCAACCACCCAAGACAGATCAGGCACTGTGTCCAGCCGCGTTCGGAACACTGCTTCGTCCTCCAGCATCGATGGGTGATAGCAGCGGGCCTGCAACCGCATCACGGCCGGCACATCGGCTTGTGTCATTGTTCGAAATACCGTCATAGTTGGATTGCGAGAGGAACGATCGTCCATGCCGTCGCGCGCGGGCTCGCCGGCCACAAGGATCGGCGTACTGTCTGGCACAGCGGCATACCAGTGAACAGGATGAATCGGACCAGGCGACCGGTTCCGTTCACCCCCTGGCCACTCATTGAAAGGCGACTTCGGCGAAGCTGCGCAGCTTGCGGCTGTGCAGCCTGTCGATGCCCTGCCCTCTCAACAATTCCAGCGCGCGAATACCAATGCGCAAATGCTGATCGACGCGTTCGCGGTAGAAATGGTTGGCCATGCCCGGCAGCTTGATTTCGCCGTGCAGCGGTTTGTCGCTTACGCAAAGGAGCGTGCCGTAAGGAACACGGAAACGGAAACCGTTGGCTGCTATCGTGGCACTTTCCATGTCGAGCGCAACCGCCCTGCTCTGGCTGAAGCGCCGTACAGGAGTAAGTTGCGGCAGCAATTCCCAGTTGCGGTTGTCAGTACTGGCCACGGTGCCGGTACGCAGGATGCGCTTGAGTTCATAGCCGGAAAGCTGCGTCACTTCCGCCACTGCAGCTTCAATGGCCAATTGCACCTCGGCCAGCGCCGGGATCGGTACCCATAGCGGCAAGTCTTCGTCAAGGACATGATCCTCGCGTACGTAGCCGTGAGCCAGCACATAGTCGCCGAGTTCCTGCGTATTCCTCAAGCCGGCGCAGTGGCCGAGCATCAGCCACGCATGCGGGCGGAGCACGGCGATATGATCGGTAATGGTCTTGGCGTTGGCCGGCCCGACGCCGATGTTGACCATGGTGATGCCGCAACCGTCCTCCCGGACCAAATGGTAAGCGGGCATCTGCGGCAGACGCGGCGGCGGAACACCGAATTCGTCACCTACCTGCACGCTCTCGCCGACGCGGCGGGTAATCACATTGCCGGGTTCGACGAAGGCGACATACTGGTCCGTGTTCGATGTGAGCCCGGTCACGGCCTCGTGTTGACGGCCCATGATTTCATGGCCGAGCTTGATGAACTCGTCGATGTAGAACTGGTAATTGGTAAACAGCACGAAATTCTGGAAATGCACCGGGGCAGTACCGGTGTAATGCCGCAGGCGCTGCAGCGAATAATCCACACGCGGTGCGGTAAACAGCGACAGCGGCTTGGCTTCCCCCGGCAGAGGATCATATGTTCCGTTGGCGATACCATCGTCCATGGCCGCCAGATCCGGAAGATCGAACAGGTCGCGCATCATCAGGCGCCGTTCGGGGGTCATGCTGCCTTCGATGTGGTCGTTTTCCGCGAAGGAGAAATGCACCGGAATGGGCTGGGTGCTGGTGCCGATCTCGATTTGCACCTGATGCTTTGCGCCATGGTTCTTCAGCAGCAGCGCAAACTGTTCACGGTAATAATTGGCAAACAGATCGGGCCGGGTAATCGTGGTCTCGTAAGTGCCTGGCCCGGCAACGAATCCATAGGAGAGTCGGGAATCGGCGCGAGCAACGGTGTCGGTATGAACGCGCACGAACGGATAGCAGGCGCGCACGCGCTCCGGGAAAGTTTCGCCGGCAACGAACCGGTGCAGAGACTCCCGCAGGTGCATGATGCTGCGCTCATAGATGGTGCGCGCCTGCTCAAATGCGGCCTTGGGATCATCGAAACTGGCTGATGGAGTGAATTGGGGAGTAAACAATGTGAGGCTCCTGAAGGCTTTATGGCTTGATCACGCTGTGTCAGGGATATTGTAATGCGCTGTCCATGATGAACTAGCGAAAGCCATGCCTGGTTTCAATTACCTTGCCGGAGCACGATATGTAAAGCCGAGCATGCCTCATAAAAGGCTAGAAAGCCTACGACCAGATAGTGATGCCTCACACATTCAGGCATCATGCCGCGTTTGCTGGAAATGCTCTTCTTCTTCGAAGGATAGTGCATGTGAGATGAAGATACTGGTTGTCCAGCGGGTTTCGCTTTGGCCGCAATGGGGACAGGTGACCTGTTCGGGCCTGAGCTCATCGCCGAAAAGATTGCCATCTTCACCCTTGAACTCATTGACCTGATATGGTCGGCGGCACCTCCAGTTGCTGCAGCGTTCTATCCACATATTGCCATCTCCTGTACGACGTGCCGTAAAAGGAATAACGTTGTCACGATGTCTATCAACCTAAGGGATCAAGCCCATTTGCCGGTACTGGAGCGTTTTCGGACTTACCGGCTTAGTCGAGGCCGAGGCAGATTGCCGATGGAACAAGGCACGAGGTCGTGACATGGCCAGGAATCACAACGCGGTGCCGGTGGCATCCTGTTTAGGATCGGCAGGCCGGTCAGAATGAAACCGCTCTAATTCCAGGGTGCTTGTTCATGTGTCCCTCTACAAATAAAAACACAGGGAAGATTCAAGTTTCCTTTTGGAAATTACTTTAGCATATTGAGCTTCTTTGCATATGCAGGGTTTAGTGACATATAACGGGGTAAAAACAAGACTTCCTAATTCTGCTGGTTCGTTTAAAACCAAAAGCGAACTAACTTCGAGATGGGCTTGAAAAAATAACCGTCTATCGTTGCCCTGGGTTGCTAACTTTTTAGTATGTTGACGCTGGCAAAGCCGCAACTGATAAAAACACTTCCATGACTAGCCTGTTTGCAAATATTGTTGAAGCTCATCACTTGATCCGACCACAAGTGCTTGAAACCCCCTTGGAATATAGCCCTCTCCTGTCCAGACTCAGCGGTTGCGAAGTTTATTTGAAATGCGAACATCTTCAACGAACGGGTTCGTTCAAATTCCGAGGAGCAAGCAACAAATTAATCCGGCATCATGAGTCGCTACAGAGGACCGCAGTGATTACCGCATCTTCCGGCAATCATGGACTTGCAGTGGCATTGGCCGGCAAAACCCTGGGCATAGCAGTAACCGTATATATTCCTGTCGGCGCTTCACCGGCCAAAATTGAGGCAATTCGTTCCATGGATGCGCAAGTTGTGCAAGTCGCGGGAGATGCGCTTGCTTCGGAAATGGAAGCCATGCGCCAATCGAAACTTACTGGCATGCCTTATATACCTCCATACAACGACGCTGACGTGATCGCCGGTCAAGGTACGATCGCCATGGAGATGCTTGAACAGGGCGGCGAATTCGATGCGATATTTGTCGCCGTCGGTGGTGGCGGACTGATTTCCGGAATTGGATCGGTATTCAAGGCTTGCTCTCCCCAAACCGAGGTGGTTGGCTGCTGGCCATCCAATGCAGCCAGCATGCACGCAAGCCTGCTTGCTGGCGAAGTCATTCAAATCGAGGAAAGTGAAACGATTTCCGATGGCACGGCTGGAGGCATAGAACCTGGAGCAATGACATTCACCCTCTGTCAGCAACTGATTGACCGTTTCGCCCTTGTCAGCGAAAACGATATCAAAGCGGCGATGAAGCTGCTGGTCGAGACGGACAGATGGATGGTAGAAGGTGCCGCCGGCGTTGCCCTGGCGGGTATGTTGCAATATGCCCCGGATTATCGCGGCAAGAAAGTCGGCGTCGTGCTTTGCGGACGCAACATTTCTCTTGAAAAATATCTTGCGGCGGTACGCTAGACATGGCAGTGGGTAAGCTACGGGCATCCGCCGAACGACGTTATCCGACAAAGTCCAGTTCTTAACTTGAGACGAACGTGCGCTTGGTCCTAATAGGTGTTGCTGGTTTCAACTTCCTAAAAGACACCGCGTTTAAGTTGCGTAAAACACACGTTCACCTGTTTCACCCTCGATCCGAAAGTGAAACCCGGCTGCATAGCCGAATTCTGTATTTTGTGATGCCTGTTGGTGACGAATTCCACTGACGGTTCATGTTTCGACTGCGTTACCTGTCGGAATTCCCTTTGATTATGACGGCAGAAAGCTGCTGTAAACATGGTGCACTTCCATATTTCATAGTAACATTCATGAAATATGGAATTACCCGTCAAAAAGGGAGCTACTATGACGTTGCAGCAAGTCAGCATGGAGGATCTTGATCATCTCGCAGCAACTGCTGCAGATGTACTCGCACAGGTGCGTGATGCGATGGTTGAACCCCATCCAAGGAAGTTAGCGCCCACTTTCACAAGCGTGGCAATCGCTGATCTTTGCAGCATCGACAAGAGCCAGGTGAAGTATCTTACTCAGAAGCACGAGTTACCTTCCGGCAGGAAAATCGAAGGGTCGAAAGCCAAGGAATACACACTGGAAGATGCAATTCAGTGGGTACAGAAAATTGGCGGCCGACCCCGCCGTGCACCGGACACGCCGGGCAAGGTGCTTGCAGTGTGTAATTACAAGGGCGGCGTCGCCAAGACCAGTACGTCCATGGCGCTTGCGCAGGCCTTGACCTTGCGCGGACTGAAAGTCTTGATCATTGATTGTGACGGACAGGGTACGGCAACGCAACTGGCTGGCATCAGTCCGGAACAGGATGTCGACATAGAGCAGACCATCATGCCTTATATCTATGGCGATTATCCTGATCTGCAATATGCGGTGCAAACCACCTACTGGCATAACCTTTCAGTGATCCCTGCTTCCAGCGGCTTGCTTGCGGCTGAGTTCGCCTTGCCGGCAAAGGCGATGGAGCAGCGCGGATTCAAGTTTTGGGAAGTGCTGAAGAACGGCATTGAGCCACTGCGCAAAGAGTTCGACCTAATTGTTATTGACACATCGCCGAGCCTTTCGCATCTCACCGTCAATGCCATGATCGCAGCGGATGGTTTGCTGATGCCATGTCCTCCGGATGCACTGGATTTTGCATCCAGCGTGCAGTTCTGGGGAATCTTTTCCGAATTGATCGACGGATTGCCTAACGCCAAGCAGAAGCGCTACGACTTCATTTCCATTGTGTACACAAAAGTGCAGGCCAATGAAATTTCCCGCCTGGTCAAGACATGGATGAAGCAGGCCTATGGTGCTCATATTAATGGCATTGAGATTCCTGACAGTACGGCCGCACGTACTGCTTCCGCACAGTTGAAAACGATTTACGACCTGAGCAAGCCGGACGGAAGTATTGAAGCCTATCGCCGCTACAAGGAACCTCTTGACCGGCTGGCGGATTACGTCCTTGATCAGCTCGCCGTCTCATGGAGCAAGGCATGAGTATTTATGACAAGCTTGGTGCCAAGACTGCGGGTGTAAAAGCCCGCACTGTCGATAAGGCTGGTGAGCGGGCGCCTCGAACGGCGCCTGCGATGTTTTTGAACGCCGCACAACGAATGGATGCGGCGGAAGCTCGAGTGGAAGAACTGGAATCTCAGTTGCGGGAAGCGGAATCGCGAGCGGTCAACCTCGAGATTCCGCTCGATGAGTTATATGAAGTGGAAGGCAGAAGACGCAAACTCAGCGAAGAGGAATTTAGCGAGCTGCGCGAAAATCTTCGCAACAATGATTTGGTTACGCCGATTACAGTACGCAGCCGAAATGATCGCGGCTATGAAATCGTATCGGGACACAATCGCGTAGCTGCCTTTCGCGAGCTTGGCCGACAGAAAATTCCTGCGGTCGTGCGCGACAGTGACGCGGTACAGGCCAATATCAATGCGTTTTATGCCAACCTGCTTCAGCCAAGTTTGCCAGATTATGAGAAGTATCTCGGCTTTCGCATGATCCGCAAGATGAAGCCGGAATTGCATCAGGACCAGCTTGCGGAAATGGCTGGTGTATCGAAGGCGCAAATCTCAAAACTCATGTCTTTTGAAGAGTTGCCGGAAGAGGCGCACCAAATCCTGAATTCCCGTCCAGACCTTCTCGGTGCCAATGCTGCGCTCGCGTTGGCATCGCATGCGAAGAAAGGCAAGGACGAGCAGGTCATTGATGCACTCAATCGTATTGCGAGCGGCGAACTCGATCAAGGCCAGGCTATTCGTTTGCTTAACGGCGAGGTCAGTTTACTGACACCAGGAATTTTTTCCGAGCAGCAAACTCAGTTGCCTTCGGCCAAGCCTAAACCGCCAAAGGCAGAGATTGTTCAGATAAAGGTCGGGAAAGCGACTTTCTGCAATTATCGAAAGACTGACACAACGATTCGGCTCGACTTCAAAAGTGCAGAGCAGGCCCAAGCGGTAGCTGACGAGATCCGGCAGGTACTTGAGCGACATGCGGAAAGCCTGAAAGCTCAAAAATAGGCGGTTTCCACTAGAAACCCTATAAGAAACAAAGACTTATGTTTTTATTGCGTATGGAGACAGAGATGAAGACTTAGAGTCACGCATTAGTGGCTGAAAAAAGCAAAAAGCCCGCTGGGGAGCGGGCCTTTGCTGTACTCGATTTACCCGGGTAGGCAACCGAATCTCGACAATTCAAAGTCTATCCGTAAGTTCATCTGAGTGCAAGACGCCACAGCCATTTTCTTGCACGCTTACGGAGATTTTTTCGTCAAAGACGAAATCACCGGGACATAACTCGTCCCCACTCTTCCGAAACACGTGCCCCTTTCACACTTTGCGGCCTTCAGGTCAGCGGAGCGAGATCGTGCGCGCCTATACATTAGAAGACATCGTTCAACCTTATCAGCGTTACCCGAAAATAATTCAGCAAGCCATTCTCCGTGCGCATACACATCCAACCTTTCTCATACTGACGAAGAGTATGAGAAAGGTACTGTGTGCTTTACTGACGCGGGCCTCCCAGAAGAATGGCTCGCATCCCATCAAGGCGAGGATCGACCGTGTGGCCGAAGAAGCCGGCGTGAGCGAAAAGACTGTGCAACGGGCGGTCGCAGCGTTTCGTCAACTGGGATGGATGAAGCAACTTGATTCCAAGCGGTCCGAATATGGACTCTTCACGACAAGGCAGTATTGCTTTACCAACGAACTGTGCGAACTGGTCGAATTGCCACATGAAGAATCAAAACCGACAGAAATGCACAAACAAGAGACAGAAATGTCCGCTGGTCCTATATACATAGACCTTAGTTATAAAAAAGATCTACGGGAGATTTCAATCAAAAATCGGGAAACAAACCCGATACAACTGCCACAAGAGCTAAAGGCGATTGTCGATATGGGAGTGAAAGACACAGGAGTCTGCAAATTGCGCGGTCTGGCACATCATGCCGGATATCGGCTGGAAGACATCTTCAAGCTTGCCCAGACACGGCTGAAAACCATTGGCGCAAGTGGACAACGCGTGTACCGTTACTTGCTGAGCATGATCCAAAAACAGTCGGACTATGCTGCCAGGGCAGCCCAGCTCGACCGTCAGGTGAGCCAGGAGCAGACGCAGGCAAGCCATAGAACGGATGTGGACGAATATCGTGGCAAGCGGTTCACGAAAGCCGGAAAGCGCGTCGACATCTTCGCAGATGGCGATGGAGCGATTGCGATACTGGCTGACGGAAGCTTCGTCACACTTGCGAAATCGGATATGCCACGCCTCTATGCCGAAATTCGCGCCGGTAAATGGGTGGAACAGGCACGCTGAATTTAGCTACGACAGGAAGATTGAATTGCCAAGTGATCGCACGACTGTTTTAGCATCGTCATTCCGCGGTGTACCCGGGTTATTGGAAGGTGTTGAGATTCAAACCCTGCCAAGAACTAGAGCAGAGTGCAGGTGGATGTAAGGTCGGTTTGTCTTAGGCGAACGGTAGCGTTGTTCGCCGCTGGTTTGGCACGCCACATGGCGCTTCTCCAGCCTTGCCCTGCATCTCAAGGCAAGCCGATTCTTCCGTACACTTACCCGGAATCCGCTCTAACCAGAAAGGCAATCTGTTTAACGGCATCAAGAAACCATATAATCAACATGCGTAAAAATGTATGTCAAACGGATCCATAATTTCACGACCTCAATAAATGCACTATAGAATCAATGCCTTAGCGGCCTTCCTGCTCGACTTTTCAGCAATGGCGACGAGCATTATTGAGAGACGCAGGTACTTACGCAAATCATCCAAATTATGTCGATCGAATTTCGAGCTATCTTCCTGTAGTCGCCAAAAGAGTTTCGTCACGCCTGATAAAGCCTTGATCCATGACAATCAGTAATCGTCAAAAGTCTCGCCTCCATGCGAACCGCAAACTCCACCGTGGGCATATCGCCTTCATGCGAGCAGTCGTCCAGGGGATTGATACCTACGAAAGCTGGAACCGCTATCTGCGCATCGAAGGCGAACACCAGGATAGAAAGCTGGTGCATCGCACCGTCCAGTGGATCAGGGATGAATTCGCAGCCGCAGCAAGGCGACATGCGCGACCAGGTACGGCCCGGCTAGTACGGATAGACCCGCACAGGTCGGACATACGCCAGCCAAAGATGCCAACGCTGGAAGAGTTCGCAAACGATCACGGACTGACGGAATTCTCGGAAGCGGAACAACTCGAGCATTTCATCGCCCGCTACGGCCGGCAGTCTACGCGCCAAACGCGTCGCGGCCGGCTTATTGAAAAACAGCTTGCAGCGCTAGACTGGCTCGAACAACTTATCGCGGAGCCGCCCAACGCAAATGATCCTGTGGATGCCTGGCTTCATCCCGACCTCGCCGCACACCTTCGATCGGTACGCATCAGAACACTGAAGCAACTTGCCGACCGTATCAACGGCTTGGGCCAGAAATGGTCGACCGGAATCCCGGCCATTGGCAAAACCAAGGCGGAACGGATTGTTGATTGGCTTCGTGTGCATGCGCCAACTACGGGGCTGATGATCGGCGAGCATACGGACAGTCCCCTGAAGAGTGTGGAGAAAACCAAGCTTGCTAAGGTCGTAGCGCCGGCTACCGCCATTGTGCCCCTCGATAAACTGATCATTCCAGACGATCTGGATGGCCGGCATGGCAAGAACCGCCGCTCGCAGGCTCAATGCAAGATCTCCGCGGAACATGATCTGGACGCCATTGTTTTGTGGCTCAGCTCGAAAAACGGAGGCAGGCCGTTCAGTCTCAGTCGCCTTTTTTCAGCAAGACCGGATGCGGTTGATACGCCGACCGACACGTTGAAAAACGAGCCGCTCACACATACACAGCGGGCATACTGGAAGGAAGCCGAACGGTTTTTGTTGTGGGCGGTGATCACCCGCAAAATCGCCTTGTCGTCCATGGATGCACAGGATTGCGCAGCCTACGTCGCTTTCCTGGAAAATCCCATGCCCCGCGAACAGTGGTGCGGCCCGCGCAGCAGAGAAAGATGGAGCCCGCTGTGGCGGCCATTCGAAGGGCCGCTTGCACCGTCAGCTCGCCGGCAGGCCGTGGTCATCCTGAAGAATTTATACCGATTCATGGTAGACAACCATTATCTTGCCAATGATCCCTGGCACGAAATCCGGCTACCTGAGCGGGAAACCACTGAGGTCAGATCTCGCAGTTTCACCGTGGAGCAATGGGGCGTTCTGGAACAGCAACTGCACCTGGTCCCGAACACATCTGCACACCGCCGGCTTCGCTTTACCCTGCACTTGTTTTACGAGACCGGCTTGCCACTTAACAAAGTACTCAACGCGCGCGTAGGGCAGTTGCAGGTGTCTGCTTCAGAAAATGGGAAACAGCGTGCGACTCATCGGTCAGGCGCCTCAGGCGACGAATCGGTACATCAGGAAGCGCAAGGCGGCATCGTTCTGTCGTCCCATCTTGCGAAGGAGCTTTCCGATTATCTGGCATCGCGCGGCCTTCATCCCGAGATCACCCATCCAAGCAATCAACAGGTGTACGTACTTGGTAAAGCCACTGATATTGTTCAACGGGCACCATGGTCACCGGAAGGTATCCGCCATCCTGATAATGCCGCCGGCATCAGTGCGAATACCCTATATCTTCAAATAAAAGCGTTCTTCAAGAATTGTGCGCAAGCGATTGCCCAACGGGATGCCGAAGCGGCAAAGCAGTTCGCCGCAGCCAGTACTCGGTGGTTACGTCGAACGCATGACGTACCGTAACGCTATCAATGCATGTCGCCAGTCATCAGATGCCAGAAGCCCCTTCGCATAGCAGGCCAAGCTTAGAGTTTGAAGTTCGACTGTCAGAGTTGTAATTTAGAGCGTATCCCAGTAGACATAAGATGAAGAAAATTTCGGCTTAGCGAGCCGTCCAAGCCCATGTTGCTTCAGGAGTTGGAACATTGGCATAATCAAAGAAGACAATGACTGGCGCTTGCCAGACCGGCTGTGGGGCGCAGATGGAGCGGCTTTTACTACCTCGCAAGCCTCATCCATTGAGCAACTCTGTGCCTGGCTCGAAGCTGAGCATGTCGTGCGGGTTGGTATCTCTACGCTTACGAATACGCTCGCTCGGCTGGCCATCAGCTTAAATAAAGACGGTCCATGCAACCGAGCAAACACACCCGGACGTGGCGCTGGCCCGACAAACAACACAGCCTAACTAGCGGTCAAGCGCCTGGTGTTTTTCGATGAAACCTGGGCAAGTACCAACATGACGCCGACCCGAGGACGATCCCAAGTGGGCACGCGCTATGTTGGACATGCTCCTTATGGTCACTAGAAAACGACAACGGTGGTGTGCGCCATGCGCTGCGAGGGGTTGGTGGCGCCTTAGGTAATCGATGTTCCTATTAACGGCCAGACGTTCCGTACCTGGGTCGAAGAAATGCTAGTGCCGGTGCTGCACCCTAGTGACATCGTGGTGCTGGACAATCTGGGCTCACACAAAGTAGCGGGCATTGCAGAAGAAATGACGGGGATGGGGCACAATTGCGCTTCCTGCCGCCGTACAGTCTGGTCCTCAATCCCATTGAACAGGTGTTCTCGGGGATGAAAACCTATCTTAGGAACGCAGCTGGAGCAGCCAAAAGCACGGTCGAGGAGCTATGGTCGGCTATTCTTAAGCGGGGTCTGGTTGTTATAACCTTTATTGGTAAGAATCTACATCAACCTGTCGGAGGCAAGCGACATACCTTCACAAGACCTGAAGCTATTATCGATCGGGGCGCCTTCACGAATGAGTACGAAGGCCGTCGTGCAATGGCCAATCTCGATGATGCCAAAGGAACGTTTCTTACCATTCGTCCGATATAGACGTTCGCGGCTCGGCACTCCCCGATCGTCAAGAAAATAAGAAAAGTATGCGCCCATTGGATGGCTTATCGCCCTCACAGTGCCATTGATGGTTTGCACCGTAACTTCCGGGCGCTTGGAGCGATGGACTTGAAATTGCCCTGCCGAGGTTACCACTATGACCAGCGGATTTGTCAAACTTGGCACACCCATGTGGACTAGCTTCTTTATAGCCGCAAGGCACAGGGCACTATACTCTTTTGTTGTATGCCAGTTATCGTCCAGGTCAGTCGTCATGCTGCTTCCCGAAACGATCCAGGGTGTGTCACCACAGAAGTAATTTTTCCCACATACCTCGACAGTTTCAGTTTCTGCTTTCTCGGCTTGCGCATCGTCAGAGATCAACCCCCATGGGGCGACAATGGATGGGATGACCGCTTCCTTCTTAATCCCACCGTCATAGGCAATAGCCTTCATAGCGCTGCATCCAGCATCGAGTGCAACAATTGTTTGATCTTCCGTATAACTGATTCCCTTTAAAACTACCTCAATAGATCAATAGATCCCGAACGATTAATAGTGGCCTGCACATCGACACATCTAAGGTACAGTAAAGGATGAAAAGCGCCCTGCGTCCGCAAATGCCAACGTATTAAGGCTTGCTTTTCAATTTTGTTAAAAACTCCTCTTTGGATGTTGATAAGACTTCTTAATTTCGTCTATACTGCTTCTTGTCGCTCTGCGGCCTGGTGTCCATCAATAGCAGTATCCCACTACAATCACGTCTAATCTGCGGTATGGTGATCTAACCATTCCCCAGATTTCCCAACGCCGGTGTTCGGCATCTCTCTGAGCTAGGGCGCACGCCCTATCCACACCTCGAAAAGCCTAACGGCTATCAAGCGTCGACCTCTGCCTCGGTTCGCTTTCGTCCATCGGACTTAAGCTAGATCTTGGCCTTTTTTACACCTACCGGTGTAGAGCTAAGACAGGGACAGAGTGTCGCGCCACACCAGTGTTTATGCGGGTTTCCGGCCAAATAAAGTACCGATCCCGAACACATATTCAAAACCCTACCCCCGCAATTGCGGAAATTTTAGGAAAACCCGCACGGGTTATCAAAGCATCGACCAGCATTGGCGATTGCAAAACGACTAAACGACAACGATAGACGACCGCTCGTAGCGGGATGGGTAGCGCTCCAGGCATTGAGACCTGGCCGGCTCCCATCAGACTCTTCGCAGGAATTCCTGCGTGCACAGCAAGGCAACTTAAAGGGTGATTGCGCCACCCATACCGGTCCCTGAGTGGACAGGATACGCAACGGGAGAAACTCCGTGAATGTTCAGCGCCTGACGGCAGTTGGTCAGGTAATCGCTATTCGTAAGGTAGCGGCGCGTTGTTGTAGTAAGCAAGAAGGTGCAACGACACGAAATTAGGATACTTAAGACGGGTCCTTCTCCCCGCTTGTTGTTAGAAGCTAATGAACGCGGAATTACGACTGCACCTTCAGGAAGGCAGCTTGGCCATCAGGCTCCCTTGTTGAAGGTGCCGTAGAGATAGTCCTTTATTGTTTTTAAGGAGAAACGTAATGGAAGTTTGGGAAGGCCAATTGAACACGTTACTGGCAGAGCTTCGCCGAGTTGACGGCGGCATAGCCTCTGAACGAACAAAGGATGCGACCGAAGAGGCGTTCCGTGCCTTTATGCGTCGGTTGCGTGAACTTGGACATCCGGTTCAGAAGTTGACCAATGTAGGTGACCGCCACATCAGGCTAGTTGTACGTAATTGGTATCTTGAGCGGGGTCTAAACCCAAAAACGATCCAGAACTATGTGTCTCGTCTTAAGGTAGTGTTTAGCCAAATGGGCAAGCCAAATCTCGTTCACGGATGGCAGGAATATTTGCCAGACGTGTCGCCAGATTTGTTAGTGGTTAAGACCTCGGCAGTAAAGAGTAAAGGGTTCACGGCAAATGGCGTGGACGTTGCAAAGATTATCGCAGAGGCGGATAGGTTAAACGACAGGTTTGGCCTAATGCTGCGACTTGAACTTGCATTCGGTCTTCGCAGAGAAGAAGTTCTCCACTGCCGACCATGGATTGCGGACCGCGGAACCGACCTGAGGGTGTACCCTGGCGAAGGTAAGAGTGGACGCTCACGTGATATACCAATTGAATCTGACCATCAAAGGCAGATTCTGAAATATGTCCAGACCAAGATTGGCAAAACCAAGCATCTCGGGTGGGAATACGATGGTAACGGAAGGCCAACAAACTTAGAAAAGAATCTGAAACGATACGAGAACCTTGCTCATCGGCTCGGCCTTACCAAGGCCTAGCTCGGAGTTACGCCTCATGGACTGCGAGCGCAATTTGCAGAGAATCAGGCGCTGTTCAAAGCGTTTGTTCCCGCGACCTTGGGAGGCACCACTTCAAATCTTCCGAAGGAAGAGCTTAAATTTAGACAGGCAGAGGTCTCGCTCATGCTTGGGCATAACCGCGACATCATCACGGCGGCATATTACGGAAGTCTCATTCGCAAACAAAGCAGCAATGAGCAGGCTCGATTCAGGACCGTGATTGCTGCCGGCGTTCACTCATTACAGGAGCAAGGAGCTAATGAACAACCACCGCAAGAATGCCGGGTGGACGTGCTCGTGCTGGCCGATCTGCTGGCCACTGAAGACAATGTGGAAATTTCGTTAGCCAAGGTATATCAGTTATGGAAGGTCCATAGCGCCCGCTTCGGGCTGGATTGGGCTCCTTTGGAAACAGGAATTCGGCAAGCATTAGAGGCCGCTGCAATACACGTCACAAGAAGAGTGCAGGCACTGCCGGCATCACACTAAGATAGTTTTCATTCGAAGCGAAAGGGTAAGAAAGTGTCGAATAATCAACCATCTAAAACCGAAATCCTATCCAAGTCTCACAGACGGAAGGCACAGAGGTTTCCGCAACCGAGACCGGGGGATCTTATAGCCATAGCCATACACGGCATACGGTCGCCCCACCGTACTACGGTGAAATTGAATCCTGATGCCGGTGGCGTGCCTTGCATTGTCCGATCACTTCGCCGCTCGCCACGTCCAATGCGGCAAACAGAGTTGTCGTGCCGTGCAGGAAGTAGTCATGTGCAATACCGTCAACCTCTCCTATACCCATTGGCATTGCAGGCTGACTGTGTTCGATAGCCTAGATTTGGCTCCTCTCATCCACGCACAGTACTAATGCCTTGTCAGGATGGGTCAGATACAGGTCAACAATGGCGCGTAGCTTCTCGCCGAAGATAGGATCGGTGGAGAGCTTGAATGATTTGCTGCGATGAGGTTGCACGCCGAACAGATCCAGGTAGCGCTGTACCGTACTCTTGGAAATACCTGTTTCTTCGCCAGCCAAGCGGGTGCTCCAATGGGTCGCTCGCTTTGGTTTGTCCTTGAGCACCTTGTTGAGCAGGGTGGCAATCTGGTCATCGTCATGGCTGCGAGGCCGACCAGGACGCGCCACATCATACAGCCCTGCAATACCTTGGCTGAGATAGCGCTTTCTCCAATGACTAACGCTTGGAAGGGTCAGGTCAAAGTGCTGAGCTATGGCGGTATTGGAATGGCCTTGAGCGGACATCAGAATCATCTGAGCTCGCCGTACCACGCTATGTGGCAGGGAACCTGAGTGCGCTAATACTTGCAGGTCGGCATGTTCCTGCTCCGACAGCGTGATCTCCGCTTTCTTCGGACGTCCGGGTTCCATGGCATACTCCTGTTTCAGCAGCATAACCAATCGACAACACAGTTTATATAAAGTTATTTGCGGGACGCCACACTAGAAGAAGGCAAAGAATTACCTCGCCTTCTTGCACCTGGTTTGCGGCATCATCACTTGGCGAACTATAGGCCTACTGGGATAGACGGCATGAAAGCAGCCTTCTCAGCTATGCGGTGAGCAATGGGATATGAAATTAACTACATCGCTATCTTGTAGATTAATGCTTAATAATCGACACAGGTTCCATTACTTGCGATCAAATCGCATACAAAGCTTAACAAGTAGACTATGATTAGAAAAGTCCGCAATCAGCTTGCAGTTGCGCGCAACTGAAGCGCAGATATGTACCATGCCCTGCTTCTGTCCGCGGTATCCAGGATCGCATCGAGGACACTGATATCGTCCGTGAAGTCGCTGATCGGCATATGACGCAGCAGGATGTAGCGACCTTCATCAGCATGCCACAATAACTCCATATCATCAGTCGGTGTAACGACATCCGAAAGCGAGGTATGCGCGCGCGAAGAATAATTCACTCGCCCACTGCGAGGTAGCAGCGCAATAATTGACAGGCAATGCATGCCCTTGTTGGTTAACAATGTGGTCTTGGTTGCGATATCGCCGAACTGCAGTTCAAGCACCGGTGCAGCATGATCATTATCATCTTGCGCAGTGATTTCAGCCAGTTCGCGCAGCAGCCGGTCCATTGCAGCAATGGAGCCGTCGAGCGCTTTGGTTGTACCTGGAACAATGTGCGGCAAGATGATGTCCTTTTTACCTATAAATGATACGGCAGATAACCTTGAAGTAAAGATCTGTCCATCGTTGGGTGCCTATTCTACCGAAGCAATAAAAAATCGCGAATAAGTTGCTTCACTTGTGGGGAATGCGTAACACCCTTGTGTTGCTGCTAAGTGCGAGCTAAAGAAGCGATGACTGATTTCGTGCTGCCGACTTTTGCACAAGCGATTAAGTGTTTATTCCAGTAAGCCTATAATTCGCCAAGTGATGATGCGACAAGTCAGGTGCAAGAAGACGAGATAGTTCTTTGCCTTCTTTGCCCATCGAATCAGCAAGCCACGAAATTGATTCAGCCAGCTATGCGATCGTTCGACTACCCAGCGGCGCGCACGTTGCCCTGCTTTGTGTTCCTGCTACTCTTCACCACGTGAGCCAATGTGAGATTGAAAGCCCAAGCCTGCTGCCAGCTGCCGGATCCGCGGATAGTCGTACCCTTTGTCCCTGCACAAAAGTTGCGGTCACACTACCAACAAGGAGGGCGCTTTGCTGCTAGTGATTCGAGAGTCGGCTGCGCCAGCTTCATGTCATGGCGGTTAAAGCGTTTTCGGCTTAGCTGTACTGACGATGCCGGAACATTTGCCCGCAGTACCGCGGTGCGCTTCCTTGTCATGGCCCAGGGGCGCCGAGCTCGCCATGTCGCGTCACCACGCCTTGTCCTGCGATCAAATCTTCTCCGTCTCGTCTAGTACAGTCAAGCCGAAAACGCTCTAGCGGCGAAGTGATCGGGCACGCAAGGCACGTCACCGGCATCAGGAATTTCTATCAGTCTTGCGCCATGTTGATGACAACGTTCCAGCGGCACTGGATGTGACTTGGTCATCGATAAATATGCCACGCAAAAACACCCGAAGGTCCGAACTTGGCTAGCCCAACACCTTCGGTATCATGTCCACTACACACCTACCTACAGTTCCTGACTTAATCAAGTCTAGCGTTGATTTAGCTTGCGCAGGCAAAGAGCATTGAAACGCAATTCATTTAAGACTATCACTGAGTTGACACGCAAGATCGACTGCTTTGTTGAGCAGTATAACGCCTACTCCCGACCATTCGTCTGGACCGCAACCGCCAACTCCATACTGCAAAAGATTGAGCGACTTCATTAAGTTATTTGCGCAACGCTACAGTAGGATGTGTTTGATAAGCTGCTGCGCGATACGGATCGATACCTGCGGTGCTCTGCATACTGCCCATATGTGTGCGCTCCCGCTCCTGAATATAACGCGATTTCCATACACCCGATACGGTGCTGCATGCTGGCGAGTCCGGACATCTGGCGCTGACCAGCATGCATACCAACAGCGCGCAGAGCGCCATAACCAAGTTGCTCGACTTCTTTTCTTCGGAACAGCGGAATCAGCGCGGGTCTCTGTCCAAGGCGCTGGTTGGGGGTATTTACCAGAATCTCCTGCCTACCGAGAGCGGAACGGAGTATGCGCTGGCCAGCGAAATGATCTTCAACAACAACCAGCAGGTTGCGCCGTATATCGTCGATATCCAAAAGATGCACCTGATGGCGGACTTCATCAAGCGTAAGGCCGACAACATGTCCCGCAGCCTCAATGAAAGCCTGATGCAGATGGTGGCAAAGAAGACCATCAGTGCCAAGGATGCGATGCGGGCGACCTACAATCGGCTTGAACTGCACGACATGCTCAACGGCAAGCGCTGACCCTTCTGTCCCGGACACCAATGCGAGGCATTATGGCCTTTTGCAGCGGTCTCCGGGATCAGGCGAGGTCGGCCCCCCGTTGCAGCAACAAGGCACGCAGTATCGATCGATGGCAACGGCTCTCATTCTCGCAGTAGCAGCCCACCGCCATCTCCGCGTGATGCGATAGCGCCGCGAGCAGGTCGAGCGATCGGCTTGCCTCCGGCTTTTTCATTTCTGCGATGTATTTTCGTTGGAAGCGGGACCAGGAAGGATCATCTTCGGCCGCTTGCGCCTCTTTCAGCAATGCTTCGCTGGGAGCAAGATTCGGATACCAGACATCGTAGATATCCTTCCGTGCATAGTCTTCCTTCCTGACACCCCGCGGCGGGCGCCGCACCGTCCCGATGCGCAGCCCCTTATCCTTGCTGCGCGGACTGCCCAGTCTTACGATCCGTATGGCCATGTCTTTTCCTTGAGCGAAGAAGGCATTGTAAATCCGGCACGCTTCTTCCCGCCCGCGGGCCAGGCGGACCGCCTCGGTCAGTGCTTATCATGATCAGCTTCGGGCGTTGAAAGCCTCGTGATAAGACACGATACCGGATGGCAAATCGTTCGCGAAGATGATGGCTTGGAAGTAGCGGGAAGGAGCGCCGGGAAAGGTCAGCCCGGGCAAAGCTTCAAATCCGAAGCGGCGGTAATAATCGGGCTCGCCCAGCACAACGCATCCGCAGGCATGCAGTCCGCGCAATTTCAGCAGCGCCTGTTCGACGAGGCGTGATCCTATTTTCCTTCCCTGGTAGGCCGGCGCCACTGCCAGGGGACCGAGGCCATACCATGCCCTGCTGCCGTCCGAGATGATAATCGGCGACACGCAGACATGGCCGACAATGCTGTCCCTGTCCGTCGCGATCAGCGATACGGACAATTGTTCGGCACGTCGCAATGCGTTGACAATGAATTGTTCGGTGTGGCTGGCATGCGGGGCATCATGAAACGCTGCAGCAATCAGGCTTTCTATCGCCGGCGGGTCTGACAGTCGCTCGCTTCGTATCTTGATGCTCACGGTGATACCCCTGGAAAGAGAGTATGCGGATGTAACGCCTGGATGAATTGCAGCACTTCAATGACGCCATTGAACCCGTTCGCCCGTTTCAATGCAAACCGCAGCGGCGCCGATTGACCTGCATGATCTAGAATCAGATCAAGCGCGGCTTGACGCTGCCCCTGCATCTCCTCCGACGGCGCATCATGGCGCATGATGGCGGCGGCCGGACCGGTCATGCTAACCGGTTTGCATGACCTTCATTGAACTGGATTGGATGAGCAAACTGCTTCCGCAATGATGCGCTGTTGCACCTGGCATTACCATACCATGAACGAGGTAGTGCTCGTGCATGATTACCCGCAGGCATCGTGAAGGCTGCGGCGCAAAAGTTAAAGGCGGCAGTCACTTATCCTCTACATAGGTATAACCCAGGTCCGGAGGCATCGGACCCTTGATGCGGCCGCCCTGGTTCTTTTGTTCCCAGGCATGGGCAAGTATGCCCACCGAACGCGAGAGGATGAACAGGCCGCGCGCGAGCTCGGGCGCAAAGCCGAGTTCGCCGTAGACGACGGCAGTGGCGCCGTCGATGTTCATCGGAATCTGTTTGCCGGTACGGTCGGCCAGCGCCTTTTCCACCAGCCGTCCGATCCGGGCGAAACGGCCCTCCACTTCGCCGTTGGCCTGCGCGGTATCGATCAGGTTGAGCAGCCTGACGGCACGCGGATCGACCGGATGAAAGCGATGGCCATACCCTGGAACAACCTTTCCATGTTCAGCAATGAACTCATCGAGCCCAAGCTGTACCGCCGCCTCGGGTGTGCCGTCCTGCGCATGGAAATCGATCGCCTGGAACAGGGACAGGCACTGCTGTCCTGCGCCGCCGTGGATATCGTCGAGCACATTGATCGCCGAGGCCATGGCGCCGTTCAGCGGCGCCCCGCAGGTCACTGCCATCCGTGAAATGGCGATCGACGGCGCCTGCGGGCCATGGTCGACCGCGGCTACCAGCGCAGCTTCCAGCAGGCGCGTCTGCGCAGGCGTCGGCGCATCGTCGCGCAGCATCAGCCACACCATGTGGGCGTAGCCGACATTGCCGATCAGGTTCTCGATCGGCTCCCCCTTGATGCGAATGATTCCCGGACGGATATCGATGAGCCTGGTGGTCCACCATGCCTTGGCCTTGTTCAGCAATGCCTCTGCCTGTTCATTCATCGTCATATGGCACCCTTTTCACGCAGTTGTGCAATCTGTCCGTCGTCGTAACCGAGCTCTTTCAGGATCATTTCGGCATGCTCGCCCAAGAGCGGAGGAGGGCGGTCGACCGACGTCGGCTCGCCGTCGACCGTGAAACCGCTACGCGTCACCTTGATTTCGGGCCGCTCGTCATCAGGGAAGGGCAACGGCATCAGCAGTTCCCGATGCACAACCTGTTCCTGTTCAAGCGCCTGTGCCACTGTCAGGACCTGGCCGGCCGGCACGCCGTCGGCATTCAGCCGCCCTTCCCAGAACACGGCACTGTTTGTTGCCAGCGCATCTTCAAGCGCGGCCGTGAGTGCGGCGCGATGCTGCTTGCGCGCCTCGCGCTCGGCGAAACGCGGATCGGAAACCAGTTCCGGGCGGGCGATGCAGCGGCACAGCGCTTCAAATTGTTCCTGCTTGTTGGCGGCGATGTTGAGCAGGCCGTCGCCGGTGCGGAACGTGCCTGAAGGGCTGGCGGTGAAATTGTCGTTCCCCATCGGCACGGGCGCGCGTTCCGCGATCAGCTGGTTCGACACAATCCATCCCATGGTGACGATTGCGGAGTCAAGCATGGCGACGTCGATGAAGGCACCCTGGCCGCTTCGTTCCCGCCGCACCAGCGCTGACGCCACCGCGAATGCCGCCGTCATGCCGCCGATCGTGTCGCATACCGGGTAGCCTACCCGCAACGGCGCCGACTCGGCATCACCGGTGATGCTCATGACGCCCGAGCGGCCCTGGATGATCTGATCATAGGCTGGCGCCGCCGCCAGCGGGCCGGTCTGCCCGAAACCGGAAATGGCGCAGTAGATGATCTTTGAATTGACCGACTTCAATGCCTCATAGCCAAGTCCGAGCCGGTCCATCACGCCGGGACGGTAGTTTTCCAGCACCACGTCCGCTCCCGCAACCAGGCGGCGGAACACTTCCTTGCCTTCTTCCGATTTGAGGTTGAGCGTCAGCGAGCGCTTGCCGCCGTTCTGAGCCAGGAAGGAGGCTCCCATTTTCCGCCGGTTGAGCGCCGCATCGGCGCCGAGTTGACGGGCCAGGTCGCCGGATCCGGGTGTTTCCACCTTGACGACGTCGGCGCCGAGAAGCGCCATTTGATATCCAGTGAAAGGCCCGGCCAATACATTGGTCAGGTCCAGCACCCTGATTCCTTCAAGTAATGCTGACATGGAGATCCCTTGAAATGTCGGTGTCTATGAGGTCCTGTCAGGACGCATGGGCGAAGATGCCCGCATCGCCCATGAAGCCGATGGTGAGTTTGCGGGCGGCCGCGATCAATGGCGCCACCATGGCCCGGGTTTGCGCCTCGCTGAAACGCGTCAGCGGGCCGGACAAGGTGAGCGCGCCTTGCAGCCGGTTGCCGGCACCGAATACCGGACAAGCAATGGCCGCCGTTTCCGGATCGCGTTCGCCACGGGAAATCCGGACCAGCATGTCGGCGCGCGGGCCTCCGCCGGCGTTCGCAGGGACCTGATGCTCGAAATCTACCAGCACATGGCCGGCGGCTCCCTTGTCCAGCGGCAGAAGCTGGCCTACCTGCACGTTGTCACGTATCGAGCGCGGTGAATCGACACGGTAGGAGCACAGGCGCAGCGGACCCGAGCGCACGTAAAAAGACGCACTCTCACCGGCAGCCTGCACCAGTTCCCGCAGCGCCGGCATGACGACTTCGGCAGGATGCAGCGCCTTTGCTGCCAGCGCCGCCAATTGCATTGGCCTGGGGCCGAGCACATAAGCGCCGCTGTCGAGCTTGTTGACGTAGCCGAAAGCGTCAAGCGACTGCATCAGCCGCAGGATCGTACTTTTGTAGAGTCCGGTCTTCATGCTGATCTGGGCCAGCGTCAATACCGCTGCATCCTCGGTAAAGCTGTCGAGAATGGCAAGCGCCCGATTGACTGCGGCGACACCCACATCATCCATGCGCGACATGTCGAGCGCATCGGCGGGGGCATTTGCTGGATGGGGTGAGGTTTTGGTGGCTGCCATAAAGCTTCTTGTAAAGCATCCTGAATTCTTGAAAACATGTTCTGCGAGACAGAACATAGCGCAAAATTATGGAACGCGCTGGCAAGATGGTCAAACTGTAAGACGGGATAGACAGCCAAAGGCGTACCACGAAGTGGTATCGAGGCTAATGTGGTCAGGGACCGCAGCCAAGCCACGCCTTTCTGAATAATTCAAGCTAAGATGTCGCCTAACAATGCCGCATAGGCGGCGAGCCGGCAGCCGCAGCACATGGCGCGCCATGTTGCCGTAACAAACTCAATGAAACCTTTATGTCTTCCACAACGATGATGTTTCCGCAGGATGCGCAGCTAGCTCCCTTCATTGATGGCCCTCGTCTCCTGGGTGACGTAGGAGGCACCAATGCGCGCTTCGCATTGCAGCTTGCGCCCGGGAAGATAGACATGATCCGGGTGTTCCGCTGCGCGGATTTCCCAGAATTCTCCGATGCGGTCGAAGCCTATCTTGCGGAATGCGGCCGGCCGGCCATCCGGCATGCAGCCATCGATATCGCCAATCCGGTCCAGGGCGATGAAGTGAAAATGACCAACCACTCCTGGTCGTTTTCGATCGAAGCCACGCGCCGTCGGCTGAAGCTCGATACGCTGCTGATCGTCAATGATTTCACGGCGCTTGCCATGGCGCTGCCGCGGCTTGACCCTTCCCAGATCCGGCAGGTCGGCGGCGGCAAGGCGCGGCCGGCCAGCGTGATCGGCCTGGTGGGTGCCGGAACCGGCCTTGGTGTGGGGGGCCTGATCGCCAGCGATGGCCGCTGGATTGCGCTCAACAGTGAAGGCGGCCATGTCTCTTTCTCGCCGGCGGACGAGCGTGAAGCCGCCATCCTGCAGTTCTGCTGGAAAACCTATGCGCATGTCTCGGCGGAACGGCTGGTTTCGGGTCCGGGAATCGAGCTCATCTATCAGGCATTGGCCGACCGGAACGGCAGGCATGAGGCGGAATCGCTGGTAGCGCCAGAAATCGTGACGCGCGCACTCGCCGAAACCGATGAGCTATGCATGGAAGTGCTCGAATGCTTTTGCGCCATGCTCGGCACGGTAGCGGCAAACGTCGCCGTCACGCTGGGCACGCTGGGAGGCCTCTATATCGGCGGCGGGATCGTTCCCCGTCTCGGCGACTACTTCGCCCGCTCGCCCTTCCGCGCCCGCTTCGAAAGCAAGGGACGCTTTACCGATTATGTGTCGCAGATTCCGACCTTCGTCATTACCGCCCCGTATCCCGCGTTCACCGGCGTATCGGCCATCCTGACCGAGCACCTGGGCGACGGGGGCAATGCGATTCCCATCCTCGAGCGCATCCGCAAGCTCAAGCCGCAGCTGTCGCCGGCCGAGCAGAAGGTTGCCAGCCTCATTCTTTCGCATCCGCGCAGCGTAATGAATGATCCCATCGCAGACATTGCCCGCAAGGCCGATGTCAGCCAGCCTACGGTCATCCGTTTTTGCCGCACGCTTGGATGTCAGGGATTGGCGGATTTCAAGTTGAAGCTGGCATCCGGCGTCTCCGGCAACGTGCCGGTTGCACACAGCCAGGTTCACGCGGGCGACTCCCCGGTGGAAGTCGGCGTCAAGGTGGCCGACAACACCATTTCTGCAATGGTGGGAGTACGCGATACCTTGAATGCGGAACTGCTGTCACGGGCGATCGATATCCTGACGCAGGCGCCGCGGATCGATTTCTACGGGTTCGGAAGCTGCGGCCTGGTGGCTGCAGACGCCCAGCAAAAGTTTGCCAGGCTGGGCATGAACGTATTTGCCAGCAGCGATCCCCAAGTGCAGGAGGTCTCGGCTTCCATGTTGAGGTCCGGCGATGTCGTCGTTGCGATTTCCAGTTCAGGACGCTTGAGGCACCTGGCGCCTGCCGTGGAGGCTGCCATCGGCGCCGGCGCGCGCGTTATCGCGCTCACGCCAGGCAATTCCCAACTGGCCAAGCGTGCGCATCTGACACTTGCAGTGGAGCATGACGAGGCCAGCGGCAGTCACATACCGATGGTGTCACGCATATTGCTGCTGCTGCTGATCGATATGCTTGTTGTCGGCGTTTCCATAAAACGTTCAAGTCCCTATGCCGAACTGCAGCGTCAGGCCAAGCTGGGCATTCTGACCCATACGTTGGCCAATAGCGGCGCGGCGGCGGTGGGAGAGGAGGGTGAATCCGAGGCAGCCAATACTTAGGATAAGTTGCGGATGGATGTACGGTCGCCGCGGCCTGCCATACGCGGCGCTTCTCTCGCCTTGCCTAGCATCCCAAGTCAACCCGGTTCTTCCGTACACTCACCCGCAATCCGTTCTAAGCTTCCTTCAGCTCCTCGGCCGGACTCGTATCGGAACCCGGCTTGAGCCAAATTCCCGCTGCCCCAGCTTCTTGGCTCATCCTCTACTGTTTGGCCGAATGCGTCAATGACAGTAATGGCATAAGCGCTGGGAGGTTCCTGCGCTTTTTCCTTTTTCCTCTGTTGTGCCCGGGAACAGCTTGCTGATTGCTGGAAAAGAGAGAACTGCGAAGTAGTAACGGTAATTGTCAACCCACAGCTCCGAACCGCACGCGATGCTTACCAAACACAACCTAAGCGAGCACGGAGTAGAGAGGTTGGATTTCAGTAGTAAACAAAAAGTTGCTGTTGGAAATTAAACAGGGATAAAGCCTCTCTCTGTTGAAAGGTGGAGACATAGATGAAAAGAAACCAGTCTCTGCCGTAATTAGACCATCGTATGATTAGCCTTAAAAAATTTGCTGCGTAATCAGAAGGTGTGCCAGTGGCGTTTGGTATTCTGGTGTGCTTGTACTAAACAATCTGTCCGGTGGCATCAAGTTTACGTTGCAAGGCAACCAGAATACGATCCCCCAAGCCGGTACGCGTCCAGCGCCTATAGCGCCAGTAGACTGTTTGCCATGGCCCATAGCGCTTAGGAAAGTCGCGCCACGCGATGCCGGTATTGGCGCCAAACAGCATGCCGTTTAACACGAGGCTATGCTCAGTTAATACCGGTCACAGGTCTGAATAGCAGGCAACAAAGGTTGCAGCAACCTCCATTCTTCACCAGAGAGATCATGTCGATGTGGCACCATGGCATACCGTGCTCGATGATTTGTACCTCACATGACCAGCATATACCCCTCTTAAACAAAGCCTAGTGCGGATTGCGAGCGAGTGTACGGAAGATTCGCTTTGCCTTGGGATGCAGGGCAAGGCAGGAGAAGCGCCATGTGCGGCGAGCCACACCAGCGACAAACAACGCCACCATGCGCCCAAGACAAGCCGAGGCGACCGACCATCTACCTGCAAGCCGCTCTAAGGCGTTTTCGTCCTGACTGGACTAGGCGAGGCCACGAAGATTTGCCAGTGGGTGGAAGCAGGGTTTCACCAACTTTGGCTTGGCGCTGCCGTAGCCGGGCCGCGGACGAAGGCGCGGGAATGCGACATGGCGAGTTTGGCGCCCCCGGACTATAGCAAGGAGGCACAAGGAAATGCCGCAGGTAAAATATTCGGGATCGTCAGTATGGTCAGGACGAAAACGTTTGAGTACGTTGTCCTAGAGAATTTGAAGGGTCCGGAAGTTCATTCCGATCGATTGAGGATGGATAATTAGTCCTGCGATGCAAAGAGGCATATGGAACGTGCCATACCAGGTTGCCGATCGATGAATCTGAGTCGCTCAAAAGCCTTGACCATATCGTGAACGCTGGGAGGTGTGATGCGGAAAAAGTGATACATATCGTGTTCTGTCGGCGCTTCTCTGTGGATTGTGGTGTAGGGCATGGTTTACAAGATATCGGTGCGATGATCGGCGCCATCGGAGCAACAAATTTTCAACTCGCATCACTAGATGAAAAAGCCGAGCGAAGTGCGGCTCGGCTTTCCTATGATACGAGTGAAACTCGCTTGCAGGCCTACTTACTTGCTGCCGCCGCCAGCGCCACCGCCACCTTCACCACCCGCGCTGCCCATGGCTCCTGCGCCGGTACCACCGGTCGAGGGTGCACTGGTGCCTGCCGCGCTGCTGCGGGAAGTGCCCGAAGCGCCGGACGCGCCGCTCGTGCTCGTGTCGGAAGTCGATTTTTTAGCTTTGGTCTTGTCACTGGACTTCGCACTGGATTTCGTTCCGGAAGTGCCGGATGAATCAGTTGCGCCGGTCATGCCAGCGCCGCTTGATGTCGAGGAACCGGACGAGCCGGAACCTGTGCCTGTCGACGAACTTTGCGCAATTGCCATGCTGCTGCCCAAGGCGGAAATCAGTAGTGCCATCAAAAGCTTCTTCATATGTTGCCTCCATCGTTGAACGTGATAAGCGATACAAACAAACTGCGCCACGGACCGCGTTTCCGCGCAGTTGCCAGACAAGTTAGAAGATGTCAGGCAAAGAAGTTCATGATTGAATTTGTATCATTTCGTGACGTTCCAAAAAGAAATAATCGCTAGGGATGATGGCGATTAGAAAGCGCATCCGACATCCCGGCATTCTCGCGTGTAAAGCGTATTGTCACTCTTGTGCCTTTTCCGCACGCGCCCGTATCGAGGACAACCGCGGCGTGATGAGCGTTGGCAATATCTTTCACTATGGCCAGACCCAATCCACTACCCTGCGTCTTGTCGCTCAGCCGGAAGAAACGATCAAACACCTTCTCTCGGTCTGCTGCCGGTATTCCCGGTCCATTGTCTTCAACGATGATGCGCACGTCGCCGTCGCTTTTGTCATTCACGCATGCCACGGTGATCCGCGATGACGGACCGCTATAGCGGATCGCATTGTCGACCAGATTATCGATCATGTCCTGCAACAAAAAACGGTTACCCATTACGCTGGCCGGTTGCAACTCGAATCCGATATCGATCGCCTTCTTGTCTGCTTCCTGCACGAAGTGTTGAATGGACTCAATCATCAGCTTGTCAAGTTCGACCAGTGCCATCGTTCTCTGTTCGAACTGGCTTGGCTCGGCGCGCGCCAGCGAGAGTAGCTGGTTGGTCTGGCGTATCATGCGATCGGCGGATGCCATCATGAGACCGGTCGATCTAGCCACATCCGGATCGTGGTGCTGCCTTGCGGACAATACCTCCAGTTGGGTCTTGAAGCCTGCCAGCGGCGTACGCAACTGATGCGCAATATCTGCAAGAAAGGCTTGCCGTTCCCGGCCGAATTTGTGGACCCGCCCGAGAAGTCCATTGATGGCGTCCAACAGCGGGCGCAATTCCGCTGGCATGTCTTTCTCGTCGACGGCGGACAGGTCGTCGGCACTGCGCTTGTCGAGCATTTGGCGCACGCGCTGCAATGGAAACAGGCCCTCCGAAACGGCGAACCATACGATGGCCAGTGACGCAACAACCAACAGGGTTTCAAGGCCTATCAGGGCGAACAGAATACGTGACTGGATCTGGCGCCTCTTGGTTAGCGTTTCCGCGACACCTATCCAGATCGGATGTCCTCCGATCTCTGCCCTCAATGCTACGGCACGGATATGCATGTAGCCGATATTCGACATGAACGGAACGGCCTTCTGGCTTGCGGTATAAGGGGCAAATGGAGGAAAGTCGGCATCGCCGGCAATGGTGTTTCCCGAGATGTCCCTGACTACATAGAACAACGAGTCGGTCCGGTTCACGCGAAGCATCCGTTCCGCCTGATCGCTCAAGTCAAGTTCGATCCGATTGCCGTTGAGCCTGACATGGGCCTGCAGGTCGTATGCGGCTTCGGCGAGATTGTCGTCAAGCGCATCCTGCGCCGGTCCCCACGCCAGCATGTAGATCAGCAGCGCGCCAATGAAATTGATGACGACCAGCGGCGTGATCAGCCACTTCAGCAGATCCGACCGGATGCTTGCCGTCACTCTTTGCTCGCTTCGAGCATGTAGCCGAAACCGCGAATCGTCCGGATGACAATGCCCGCGCCCGCAATCTTCGTACGTATGCGAGAAACATATACCTCGACCGCATTGAGCGTCAGGCCCTCGCCCCATGGCAGAATCGCGTCGAGTATCTGCTCCTTCGACACGACGCGCGCGGCCTGTTGCATCAGATACTCAAGAACAGCCCATTCTCGTGCCGACAATTCCACGACCTCGCCATTGACGCGCGCCCGCTTGGCATGAGTATCCAGTGACAGTCCCATCATTGTCAGCTCGGCCGGTCGTGCGCCGCTGCGCCGTACCAGTGCCCGAATACGGGCAGCCAGCTCCGGCGCCGCAAATGGCTTGACGAGATAATCATCTGCTCCGGTTTCGAGCCCGCGAACCCGGTCTTCAACGGAGTCCCGTGCCGTCAGCAATAGCACCGGCAAATTGCTGCCGCGCGCGCGCAAACGCCGAACCACCTCGAAACCGTCGATGCCGGGCAAGCCGATATCGAGAACGAGGACCGCCACCTCTCTGCGCTTGAGCAATTCGTCCGCCTCAGTGCCGCTTGACGTCACGTCGACGACCATGCCGTAGCCTTTGAGAATGCGGGAGATCCCGTCAGCCAGGACAACATCGTCTTCTACCAGTAGAACGTGCATTTTTTCTAAAAAGGGATTGTTGAAACCGATATGCGGCGTGATTGTGCACGCGAGTCATACATCTGGCCCAATAGTATTGGAAAAGCGCCGTAGTGGGTATGGGACAGCTGGTTTGCCTTGCATTCCGATTGCGGCTGTCAGCTTTCTGTCAGGTTCCATTCAGCTTCCTGACAGGCGCGATAATTAAAGTGCAAGCTCTGTTAAAACCCCCCTTGGCCACATCCGTCGAGGCATTAGAAAGTAAAGGAGACGAACTTGCCATCATTCATACGCAACCCTCAGGATTTCTGGTCGGGGGTGATATTTCTTGTACTTGGACTGGCAGCGGTCATCATCGGCCGCGACTATGCAATGGGCAGCGCAGGCAGGATGGGTCCCGCTTATTTTCCGACGGCGCTTGGCGGTCTTCTTGCCGTCATAGGCGCGGTCTCATTGGTCCGGTCATTCATACGCCATGGTGAGCCGATCGGAAAATTCTCCATCAAAAGCCTCCTTCTGATCACGGTTGCCGTCTTGCTGTTCGGTTTCCTCATGCGTGGCGCCGGCCTCATCCTTGCCATTCTGGTATTGGTGATGATCAGCGGCTACGCCAGCATCAAGTTCAAGGCATTGCCATTCTTTGCCGTTGCAGTCGGCATGGCGGTGTTCTGCGCGCTGGTGTTCGTGGTCGGGCTCGGCTTGCCGATGCCGATGTTCGGTTCCTGGTTCCAGTTCTAAGGAGATCCCGACATGGAAATTTTGCAATTCCTGGCATTGGGATTTGATACCGCGCTGTCGATCAACAATTTGTTCTATTGCTTGGTCGGTGTATTCCTCGGCACCGCCATCGGCGTGCTGCCCGGCCTCGGCCCGGTGGCCACCATCGCCATGCTGCTGCCGGCAACCTTCTCGCTGCCGCCGATCTCGTCGCTGATCATGCTGGCCGGCATCTATTACGGCGCCCAGTACGGCGGCTCCACCACCGCCATCCTGGTCAACCTGCCCGGCGAATCGTCCTCGGTGGTCACCGCCATCGACGGCTACCAGATGGCGCGCAATGGCCAAGCCGGCAAGGCGCTTGCCACTGCGGCGCTCGGTTCCTTCTTCGCCGGCACGGTGGCCACGGTGCTGCTGGCGCTGTTCGCGCCGCCACTGGCCGAACTGGCGCTGAAGTTCGGTCCCGCCGAATACTTCTCGCTGATGGTGCTCGGCCTGGTGGCGTCGGTGGTGCTGGCGCACGGCTCGCTGCTGCGCGCCATCGGCATGATCATCGTCGGCCTGTTGCTGGGTCTGGTTGGTACCGACGTCAACTCCGGCACGCCGCGCTACACCTTCGATATGCCGCAGCTGGCCGACGGCATCAACTTCGTGGTGGTGGCCATGGGCATGTTCGGCCTGGGTGAAATCATCGCCAACCTCGAGCATGAAGAAACCAGATCGCTGCTTTCCATGAAAGTCGGCAGGCTGATGCCTGACAAGGAAGACTTCAAGCGCATGGTAGCTCCGGTATTGCGTGGTACGGCGCTCGGCTCGATGCTGGGCATTCTGCCGGGCGGCGGCGCGATGCTGGCGTCGTTCGCAGCCTATTCGGTGGAAAAGAAAGTCTCGAAGAACGCGGCCCAGTTCGGCAAGGGCGCCATCGAAGGCGTGGCGGCTCCCGAGTCGGCCAACAATGCCGGTGCGCAGACTTCCTTCATCCCGATGCTGACCCTCGGCATTCCGTCGAACCCGGTGATGGCGCTGATGATCGGCGCCATGATCATCCAGGGCATCCAGCCCGGACCGGCAGTGATGACCGAGCAGCCGGCGCTGTTCTGGGGCCTGATCGCCTCGATGTGGATCGGCAACTTCATGCTGGTGGTGCTGAACCTGCCGATGATCGGCCTGTGGGTGCGAATGATCATGGTGCCGTACCACTTCCTGTTCCCGGGTATCCTGGTGTTCTGTGCCATCGGCGTGTTCAGCCTGAACAACACGGAATTCGATGTGTTCATGATGGCTGGATTCGGTGTTTTCGGGTATATCTGCTCGAAGATCGGAGCAGAGCCGGCCCCAATGCTGCTCGGCTTCATCATCGGTCCGATGATGGAAGAGTATCTGCGCCGTGCGCTGCTGCTGTCACGCAGCGATCCGATGGTTTTCCTGCAGCGTCCGATCAGCGCAACGATGTTGATCCTGTCTGCGGTTGCGATGGCCGTAGTGCTCATGCCGGCGTTGAGAAAGAAGCGCGAGGAAGCATTTGTCGAATAAGCAGACCTTCACGCGTGCACCAGACAGAGCATGACGCCGCGTAATTAGTGCCCGGAACCCGGTTCCGGAATAGGCCGGTGATGAAGCGTGAGCTCATCGCCGGCCTTTTTTTGAGAATTGCGAACGGTCCGAGGAAGCGCCGCAAGGTGAGGCAAGACAGGAGCGAGAGGGCACCGTCATGCTGACCAGTCAAGCAGAGTGGTCAGCATGACCATGCTCGACGTCCATTGTCGCGGACTGATTCAAAGCCTGCCTGATCCATCGGATGAGACGACCCGACCAAGTGTCTTGGCCTCGTCCGCTTCTATACCAAATCCCGAGTCATAACCTGTCATGAGATCGTTAGATTTTTTCGACTGGCGCAACGTGGGCAGGCGAAAAAGACGCAATCTGATGGTATAGAATGGTTTGGGATTTGGTACAAGTCGATATTCCGAGCAGCTTTCTTCGTCGTGACCTCACGGAGAGTGCAGGCAGTTCTGCCCGCTGAGGTCGGCCTAGCCCAAGTCGATATCTGGTTCCAGGACGAGATGCGCATCGGCCAGCGCGGCACACAAACACGGCTGTGGGCCCGTAAAGGGACACGACCACGAGTCGTGCGAGAACAGCTATCGGAGTCGGCGTATATCTTTGGCGCTGTCTGTGCCGAGAGAGACACTGCCGTCGGTCTGGTACTGCCCCACGCCGACGCCCAAACCATGGCGCATTATTTACAAGCGATCAGTGCCGCTGTCCCAGAAGGTCGTCATGCTGTGGTGTTACTCGATCGTGCTGGCTGGCATACGACAACAAAGCTGCCGCGCTTGTACAACGTAACGCTGTTGCCGCTTCCCACCGGCTCGCCTGAGCTTAATCCGACCGAGCAAGTGTGGCAGCAGTTGCGTGACCGCAGCGTGGCTAATCGATGTTACGACAGCTATAAGCAGATCGTCGATGTCTGCTGAGATGCCTGGAACGCCTTCACTCAAATACCCGGTGCTATCGGTTCATTATGCACGCGTACTTGGGTCAACCTGGCTGCCGACGGTGGTATGTTATGACTTGAGATTGGTATAATGAAGAGCGTTCATGGAACGCCAACCCTACACCGATACAGAGCAAGCCAAGCGTTTAGTCCTGATTTCGGGTCACTTGGCTGTTTAACGCAGCTTTAGGCTGTGTTTGAGAAGCTGCTGTTCGGTCCGGGCCGGATCCAAATACGCGGTTCTCGGCGTACGTCCGTACGCGTGCGCTCCCGCACCTGAACGCAACGCAACTCCGAACCGCACGCTACGTTTATCAATCAGCCAGTCCAGTCTGGACGAACGCGCCCTAGCGGTGATTTTTTTGAAGCAGGAAAACACAAGCAAGGAAAGTGAAGAGACAGGTTATTCCTGCTCTCGGATGCCCGCTTACCTGGGTGAACATGTCATTTCCGCGGTGTCTGTTCATGGATTTCTTGCCTCATCTGCTCAGCTCAGCACAACAAACCACCGCCGGTAAAATCCCGCGCTCTGAAGTCATCGTTATTTCGCGCATCTTGCGACATCGATTCTCCTCGGCAGGTGGCTTCGCTTTCCTGAAGCTTCGGCATACGCACGTTGCCTGTCTATGTTCGATAAGCAAGCGTACAGCCCAGGCGACTATGCTCGACGACAGACTTGCTGTCTCGCCACTGAAAATCACTATTGCTCCATGAATGACAAAATGGAAGCACAGTGCATGGCTGGTTTATTTCTTAATGACAGCCGGCTGTATGCATCACCTCCGCCAATGGCTAAGCTGTCATGCCGTGGCTATATACTTCATGCAGTTTGGAAAGCGGTATGTCATGCGAAAACGTACCGCGCGCAGCATCTGCGCAGGAAAAATTGATATCGGGAAATTAACGGAAGCGCGGTAATGAAAAGCATCAAGAAAAGGATGTGGCAGGTTGACTTTGTTTCTCTGCGCCTGTTTGTCGCCGTATGCGAAGAGGCCAACATTGCTCATGCGGCGGAACGCGAATCGATAGCAGCATCAGCCGTCAGCAAACGCATCGCCGATCTTGAATATTCCATTGGCACACCCCTGCTGTTGCGTCATCGTGCGGGTGTGTCGCCAACCCCCGCCGGACAGTCGCTGCTGCAGCATGCCCGCATCGTACTGCGCAACGTCGAAAGAATGCAGGCGGAACTTAGTGAATATGCCATCGGCGTACGCGGCCATATTCATATCTATGCGAGCGTGTCGGCAGTGGTGGAATTTCTGCCCGACGACATCAGCGCTTTCCTTGCCATGCATGACGGTATCAAGGTGGACATGGAAGAAAAGGTGAGCAGTGACATTGTCAGGACCATCGAGGAGAATGCCACCGCCATCGGCGTATGCTGGGACTTCGCCGACACACGCGACCTGCAGGTGCTGCCCTACAAGTGCGATCACCTGACGGCCGTCGTCCATCCGGATCACCCGCTTGCGGCACGCGAGTCGGTGTTTTTCGAAGAGACCCTGGAATTCGATCAGGTCGGCCAGCACCCGGACAGCATGATGAACCTGTTTCTGCGACGGCTGGCCGCCAAGTCAGGCAAGTCGGTCATCAACCGCATCCATGTCGCGACCTTCGAGGCGGCATGCAGGATCGTGCGGGCCAATCTCGGCATGAGCATCATTCCCGCCGAGGCACTGCAGCCCTATCACGCCCAGCTTGGCTTGAAGATGATTCCGCTTGCCGACCCATGGGCCTTCCGCCGCTTTGTCATCTGCATGCGCGATTATGAAGCCTTGCCGCTGCCATCACGCCTGTTTGTCGATTTCCTGCGCACCGACCGCACTGCATGATTCGCGCCAATTGCACGGGATGGCGGCGCGACCGATCAAGCAGGCCGCCGCGACAGTCGCACCAGCCTGCAGCCCAATACGAAGCCGAGCGCCAGCACGAGGGTGCTGGCAGTAAAGGCGGTCCTGAAGCCCCCCGCGTACTCGATCAGCAAGCCGGCCAGCGCAGGGCCGGCGAGCTGGCCGACCGCATAGAACAGGGTAACGTAACTGGTCGCGCGCGGCGCCAGTCTCGGTTCTACCGACTCGGCCGCGATGGTCAGGATGGAGGTAAACATGCCTGACACCGTGCAGCCAAGTATCAGGTAGTGCAATGTGAAGCCGGTGATGGTGGGAAGTAGCACGGGCAGTATGGTCGCGACCACATTGAGCGCGACGGAAATCAGCAGTGCCGCGGGGCGGCCGAAACGATCCGAAAACAGTCCCCAGCATGGACCGGCGAAAATCGACAGCACGCCAAGCAGTGCGGACAGGTGCCCGGCCGTCGATGCAGATATGCCAGACTCAAGCGCATAGCTGAACATGAAGGTGGTCTGCGCGATGTAGGTGGTGCCGACGACGCCATAGAGCAGGCCGGTAAGGATCAGGCGCTTGTCGCGATAAACCGATGCCGATCCGCCCGCCGTGGAAGCGGGGACGGCGATCTTCGGATTGGGAAGGAATGCCAGGCTGCAGGCCAATGCAATCATGCTGGCCACGGCAAATACCCCCCAGGCCCAGCGCCAGGCGGAATTGCCTGTCAGTTCGACAAGCGAGGGAATGAGCAGGCTCGCCATCAGCATGCCGATGCCGATGCCACTGTTGGTCACGCCGATCACCGAGCCGCGGCGATGAGGGTAATAACCCGCAAGCAGCGAGATGACCGGGGTGTAGGCAAATGCCGTTCCGCATCCCAGCATCAGCATCGCGAGCAACAGCAAGCCAAAATGAGATCCGGCACCGAGAAGGATGAATCCGGCGGTCGTCAGTGACAGACCGAGCATGACGGCGGCACGGCCGCCCCGGCGGGAGGCGAAGACGCCGGCCACCATGACCAGGAAAAGATAACCGAGAGCGGCGGCGGTCACCAGGGTTCCGGCCTGCTGGTAACTTAAGCCGAGGTCCGTGCGCATCGATGGCAGGATCAATCCGAATGCCAGCCTGGCGAAAGCCACGGTCACCAATGTGACCATCATGCCTGTCAGGACCGGCAGTACGACCGGGATCGGCTTGGCCGCCTCGACGGCATCTTGTTCTTTTGTCTCGTGCATTGGAAGGGCGGCGACGGGATCCGCGCCGCGTGTCTCATGATCGGCCATCGTGCCGTTATTGTGAAGTTGTCTCTAATGACTGCAGACCATAGCATTTTTCGGGAAAACGCGTGCGCAGCCTGGCCTATCGGCAATTACAGTGATGCACGTCGGCAATGACTTCACATGCACGCAGTTGCTGTCGATGAACCATTTTCATTCTTTTTTGTCATTACCAATAACATCAACTCTTGCTGGAGGATGAAATGAACCAGGACCAAGTGAAGGGCAATATCAAGGATGCAGCCGGCAAGGTGCAGGAAAAGGTCGGCCAGGTCTTCGACAATCGGGATCAGCAAGCCAAGGGCGTGGAAAAGCAGGCTGAAGGTACCGTGCAAAGGGTGGTTGGCAACGTCAAGGACACCTTCAAGCGCTAAGCCTGAACATTCCGTTTGCAACCCTCAAGCTTGATGCGAGCATGCATCCACGGCGGCCCTGCGGGGCCGTTGTCTTTTCCAGCGTGTACCCTTCCGTATCACGCCGCGCTTCGGTCGAGCGCACCACTCATCTGAATCTTTCCATTGGGGATGGCACCGGCGGCCTGTCGTCGAGTGCATCGAGGCGGCGATAAGTGCGGGAAATCGATATGGCTGAAGCCGCCCATACCACCGCGATGCCGGCACCCAGCAGCGGCACGGCAGCGGGCACAAGCATCATGTCGGCCAGGGACTTCAGCCAGGCGCTGACCGCATCGGCGCCGCGATAGACCACCGTGTCGATAAAGTTCTTTGCCTTGTACTTGATATGCGGCGGCAGGACGGTGAACAGCATTTCTCTTCCCGGCCTGACCAATGCATATTCGCCGACCCTGCGCAATACAAGAACCACGATGAACAGTCCGAAGAGCGGAGACATGCTCAGCAGAAGAAACCCTGCAACCATGGCCAGCGGCAGGCTGACCAGCAATGCGCGTACCCCGAACGAGGTGGCGATGCGCGCTGTCAGGAAGAATTGCGTCAGCAGCGAGAGCAGTTGCACGACAGTGTCCAGCGTAGCGAAAAACTGCGTCTGTTCGGTGCGGCTGGAAAACCGTTCCGCCACCAGCCTTGCCTGTTCGAGATAAAGAAAGGTATTGACGCTGGCCAGCATGACGACGAACAGCGCGACGCCGAGCAGGAATGGCGATCGCACCACGTCCGCTGCGCCGGCGAGGGCGCTGCCTCCGAGGCGGGAGTCGCGCGAGCCGTCAGGCTTCACCGATACGTTGCCGATCTTTGCAAGCGGAGATCGGTCACGCCAGCGCTGCAGGAATTCCGAGCAAAGGATGGTGACGAGCAGCAGGATGGCCGCAAGCATGAGCAAGCCTTCATTGCCGATGCGTGTGACCAGCAAGGCGCCGGCGAGCGGACCGGCGAGGCCGCCCAGGCTTGCACCGGCGGCCATGAGGGCGAACAGGCGCCTTGCCTGTTCGGCAGAGAAAATATCCGCCAGGACGCTCCATGCGATCGAGATCGCCGCCAGGTTGAAGACGGAAAGCCAGATGAAAAAGCCGCGCGCCAGCCATGGCGTGTCGCCGGTCACGGCAAAGGCGATGCCGAATGCAATGATGTTGGATGCAAAGAAGCCGAGGATGCAGTGGCAGATATAGCGGCGCCTGATCTTCGAGACTGCCCAGCCGATAGCCGGCGTCGCCGCCAGCGTGACGACGAATGTACCGGTGAACAACCACTGAAGCTGATCCACGCCGCCGGCAATTCCCATCGCTTCCCGTACGGGGCGCAGCATGAAATAGCTTGCGAACAGCGAAAACAGCATCAGGAATCCGGACAGCACGGCGGGCAGTTCATGGCTGTCGGCGCGGAGCAGGAGAGTATGAAGCGAGCGAAATCTTTTCATTGGTTTCGTGCAACATGCGATGGGACTGTTTCGACAGCATACCGCGATCATGCGGACGGAGAAGCCTGCGATTACCGGCGAAATAATTGATGCGCTCCGGGACGGCTTGCATCGTCCCGCATCCGGCCAGGAAATGCGACGGCAATCAGCATCTGTGCAGCCGCTCGCCAAGCGCATTCTTGCAAACGGAAAGCTACGCCGATGTCGCCGCCTGCGTCGGAGATCAAGTCGACGAGAAGCGCTCCTTCATGCTGGCCCGTACCATCGCACCGCAGCCCGGCGGAACGCTCGCATTGCTCTATGGAGAAGTCGCTGCGATGTATTGCTACGCCGTGCCTGAGGCCTTCCTGCCATCTGACTCTATCATTCGCCGGACAGGGAGACGGTACTGCTGGAGCGCTTCCCGCGGAGGACGGCTTGCCATGAAGCGGTTGCGAGACATGGCGCAGCGTCTTGACCAAAGGGTTTGCCGCCTGTTCTGCTGCGGCTGAAGCGTATCGGTCGCCTCGGCATGCTGCGCTTGTTCAGCGTCGCATATCAGGCATCACAAGCATCATAAACATCAGGTTGTCCCGGATTCATACTTGTTTCCCGCCGTCGATCGGATGGGATGCGTATCGTAGATCAGGTCGAGTCTGAGAATCTTGTCCGTTTCTTCCTCGAAGGCGAACAGGTCCATGACCTTGAAACTGATCAGGGTGCCGTCATTGACGGTCCAGTCATACCTGAAATAGGCAACCGCCTGGTTCTTGTTGCCTGCACTCGTAAAGATGTCGATGGGAGTGATGACATTCTTTGCCGAGGCTGAAGACAGGCGGTCGAAGAACGGGCCGGCATCCATTTCTCCGAGAAAGGGCGAACAGACCCGGCCGTCCGGGGCAAAGAGGGCCTTGATGGCGGAATAATCGCTTGCGCCGAGGGCCTGCATATAGGTTTCAAGTACGCGGATATAGTCGTTCATCGATTCGTTCGCGGAGTGGCTGGCATGCGGGCCGGTCCGCTTTCAGCCAGCATGAAGGCGATCCGGGGAACAAGGACTATAACGGTCTTTTGCAAACCATGTGCGGGCGCCGGCACGGCATGCTCAGGCATGTGCCGCCACGCTGGCGGGCGCCATGCCCGGATTCGATTCAACCCTGCAATACCGCATGAAGTTACTGCAGCCGAGCATGCGGTCTCCGCTGCACTTGCTCCGGGGAGCCGCGACGGGATAGCCGCCGCCATGTTTCTCTCCACCTTGATAATTATTGAGCTTTTTGCGCCAGCCCATTGCCTTGGGGAAGCCGCATCGCCATGCACTGATAAAAGTCCCTCCCGCACGAAGCGGGAGCGCGGATTTTCCCGGCTCGTGCCGCGTGCCGCATGAACAGCAAACGCCTTATGCCGTTCGCCTGGCCGCGTCCGGCCAGTACGAAGCGCTGGAACCCCGACCATGGCCGCGCACACCTATTGCCTGAGCGGGTCACGTCCGTTCATCACAAATAGACATTAAAGGAAACTACATGAAAACAACACATTTCATCGCAACATTCGGCACAGGCCTTGCAGTCCTGCTTGCACAAACGGGGGCGCATGCCACGAACTTCGTGCCCCCGAATGCAACCGCATCGGGCAATGTCTCCGCCGGCACGGCCATCAACGGCAAGTTCTCGCTCGGCGCGAACGGCACATCCTCCTCCTATGCGCATAACAGCCAGTCGGCAAGCGCTACCGTCAATGCGACACGGGCCTATACGCCGTCCCAGAACCTCACCACTGCAACCGTCTCCGGCGAAACCAAGACGGAAAGCCTGGGCAAGGCGTATAACGTCAGCACCGGTTCGGGCACAGGCTCCGCCATGTCTTCCGGTTTCGCCGATACCGCAGTCCGCGGCAAGCTCAATATCCCCGGGGTCACCCAGGGCTACAACGGCGGCGGCTCCGGCACCCATACCGACAGCCTGATCAAGGCCGGCACCAATCAGGGCAGCTATGTCACGGGCCAGACCGTGTCGGGATTCCAGGCTGAAGTCAAGTATGGCAAGACCTATAGCGTAACGCCTATCCCGGCCCCGACGGCGCCCACCACGCCGCCGTCCGTCGGTACTACCACTACAAAGTCGGTCAACGTCGCAGGCAGCAATGAAGGCTATGCAAGCGGCGCCAATACGACTGCAGCGCTGAACCAGATGAACGCCGCCGGCATCGCCAACATCAATTCGACCGGCTACTTCTTCGGCAAGACGAACCTGTCGGGCTCGACCGGTTACGCCAGCGCCCCGTAATCACCACCCCCATCACAGGCGAGAGAGATCATGAAGTTCAATACACTTGTTTTGCTGGCCGCCATGGTGGCCGCCGGTTCGGTTTCGGCACAGGGGATGGCGCTGCGCTCAAGCCCGGTGCAGACGCGCGGAGCTAGCCCCAGCACCGGCCCCGCAAATGCGACGACGCAGTCCAATTCCACGTCCACGGCCAGTTCCCATAGCCGTGGCGGCATCGGCGTCGGCAGCCAGGGGCAGTCGCTGTCGATCGACAGTCATGCGGTCTATCACGCGCAGGCGCGTAACCCTGTTGCGACTGCGGTCTCGACGCCGCTCACCAGCAGCAACGATACCTGCATGGGTTCGACTTCCATCGGCGGTAGCGCCGTGTCGTTCGGATTCAGCGCCGGCACGACCTGGACGGATGAGAATTGCGTCATGCTCAAGAACGCACGCGAAATATGGAATATGGGCTTCAGGGGCGCGGCACTCGCTCGTCTGTGCATGGACAAGCGCAATCGCGAGGCATTCGAGCTGACCGGCATCAACTGCCCGGTGACCTCGCGTGAAGCACGTGGCGGCAGCGACAGTACGCTTGCCGACGGCGGTTCGCGTACGGCAAACCGGACCGACGATCTTTATCGTTACTGACCAGCACTGGAGACGATAACGTGAAAGCGATATTCCACGCCGTTCTGCTCGCCGCTGCCGCCAGTACCTGTGCCGCTGTGGCCGGCGATTTCAGTTTCCAGGTCGAACGCCTTCCCTTCGGTTCGGGCACACCGTCCAACGGCGCAGCAGTCGGTTCGGAATCCGCACTGCATGTGACGGACGGCTTGTACCATGTGCCGAATTACCTTCCCGGGCATCCGACCGCTGCCATCATCTGGCCGCGCGAGGTGCCGGTGGAATGCGGACCCGCCAGTACATTGAATGAAGCGATGTGCAGCGGTTATCGCGTCCATCCGGCGGTGGGGCGGGGGGAATACCTGTTCGTGCGCCCTGTTGCGAAGGTGGTGCCGCCGCCGCCGGAGGTGGTCGTGCCGGAGCCGCCGCCGGCCCCGCCCCCGGTCACGCACAAGAAGCCGCTGGGCTGAAGACCTGCATGGTGATCGTCGATCTTCTTGCCGCAACCATCTGCTTTGCCGGCGCATGCCATCCCGCGCTGGTAGGGCAGGACACGCCGACAGGGACCTATTCCCTGTCGCATCGGCGTGTCGAGGATCCCGGCTATGACGGCAGCGTGCTCGTCTTCAAGGAAAACGAAAAATACCTCTGGGCCATCCATCGCGTTTATCTCCTCAATCCGGGAGAACGGCGCCTCGAGCGCCTGCAGGGCGGGCGTGCCGACATGCGGCGCTATGTCACCAAGGGATGCATCAATGTCGCGCCGGAGGTGTACCGCCAGCTCGTGGATTGCTGCGCCAGGGACGTTCTCGTCATTAACAAGCCTCGCTCCTGACATCAACCTTTAAGCGAGGGAATGAAAACATCATAGGAGGCGCAAGCCATGAAACCATTGAACATCTTGATCAGCAAACGCATTGCGTCCCTTTGCCTGGCAGCGGTCAGCCTGTCGGCCGCGGCAATGGCGGCGGCGGGCGAGGCCGAGGATGTTGCCGGATTGCTGCAGGCGGGCCGTTACCAGGAAGCGCTGAGCCGGATCGACGCGCTGCCGCGCGACGTGGGCGCCCAGCCGCAGATACGGCTTTATCGCGGCATGTCGCTGATGGCGCTCGACAGGCGGAACGAGGCCTTCCATTCCTTCGAAGCGCTTGCGGCCGAGCATCCCAACATGCCTGAACCCTTCAACAATATGGCGGTGATCCAGGCGGCCAACGGCCGTTACGGCGACGCCCGCGTGCTGCTGGAAAACGCGCTGCGCGCCGATGCCGGCTATTCGGTCGCCCTCGAAAACCTCGGGGATGTCTACATCAAGATGGCTAACCACACTTATGCGCGGCTGCGTACCCTCGGTCCGCAACGCAAGGCAGTGCGCAAGCGGCATGAGACGGTGCAGTCGGTCAGCAGATTGATCGAGCGTCCCGGGTCACCGCGCTAAGCGGCGTTCGCAGCCGGTTGCGGTCAACAAGCCTGCAACGATCACGGAGCTTGAGATAAAACAACTGCGGCCCGCCATGGGAGAGAAACTATCGCGGTGCCACGCCGGACGAATTGTCATATGAAACGCGAAGACAATTCTCCCCTGTACAGGAAACCCGTTCCGCCAAGCGGCCAGCGGCCCGGCGGTCCGGCCGCCGGATCCCCCAAGATGCCTCCGCGCAAGGCCTGGCTAATATTCCTGGCCATCCTGTTCACCAATTACTTCATCATGCGCACCTTCTTTCCGGACGGCGACGCACCGGTGACGGTGCCTTACACCGTCTTCAAGCAGGAAGTGGCCAGAGGCAACGTCAAGTCCATCTATAGCCAGGGCGCAAGCATTGAAGGCCGATTCAATGCGCCGGTGACCTGGCCGCCGGAAGGCAAGGCCGGGGAGCAACGTCCCGGGCCGCTGCCGGAAACGCCCAGCCGCACTGCGCCCACCTTCACCACCACCTTGCCGGCATTCGTCGATTCCGGCCTCGAGCAATTCCTGATTGCCAACAAGGTCGAGATCAGCGCGGTGCCCATCAAGAACAGCAGTGCGCTTGCCACCTTGCTCTACGGCTTCGGTCCGGCGCTGCTGCTCATCGGTTTCTATGTCTGGCTCTATCGCCGCGCCGCGCAGCAGGGCGGCGGCATGGGCGGATCGCTGTTCGGCATTGGCAAGAGCAAGGCACGCCGCTACGATCAGGAACAGGACTCGCGCGTGACCTTCAATGATGTGGCCGGCATCGACGAGGCGGAAAACGAACTGGTCGAAGTGGTCGACTTTCTGAAGGATCCCGACAAGTACACGCGCCTGGGCGGCGCCGCGCCGAAGGGGGTCCTGCTGGTCGGTTCGCCGGGTACCGGCAAGACGCTGCTGGCAAGAGCGGTCGCCGGGGAAGCGGGCGTGCCGTTCTTTTCGATGAGCGCGGCCGAGTTCGTGGAAATGATCGTGGGCGTGGGCGCGGCCCGGGTGCGCGACCTGTTCAAGCAGGCGCGCGAACATGCACCCGCCATCATCTTCATCGACGAGCTCGATTCCATCGGCCGTGCGCGCGGGCAGACAGCCATCGGCGGGTCCAGCGAACAGGAACAGACGCTCAACCAGATCCTGACCGAAATGGATGGCTTCTCCAGCCGCGAAGGCATCATCGTGCTGGCGGCCACCAATCAGCCCGATGTGCTGGACAAGGCGCTGCTCAGGCCCGGTCGCTTCGACCGCCGCGTGGTCGTCAATCTTCCCGACAAGAACGGGCGCGAAGCCATCCTGCTGGTGCATACCCGCAAGGTGCCGCTGGCCAAGGACGTGAATCTGTCGGAACTGGCCGCCGCCACGCCCGGGCTTTCCGGCGCCGACCTGAAGAACCTGGTCAATGAAGCCGCCTTGCTTGCCGCCCGGCGCGAGCAGACCGATGTGCGCCACAAGGACTTCCTGGACGCCTTGGAAAAGATCGTGCTCGGACCCGAGCGGCCCATATTGCTGAGCGAAGCGGATCGGGAACGCATCGCTTACCACGAGAGCGGGCATGCGATCCTCGGCTTGCTGGTGCCGGGCGCGGACCCGGTGCATCGCGTCACCATCGTGCCGCGCGGGCAGGCGCTTGGCGTGACTTACCAGCGGCCGCAGACCGACCGCTACAACTATCCCGAAGCCTATCTGCGGGCGAGGATCATCGGCATGCTCGGCGGCCGCGTGGCCGAGGAAGTTGTCTACGGCACCCGTACCACGGGTGCGGAAAACGACATCGAGCAAGCCACCAATCTGGCTCGCAACATGGTGACGCGCTGGGGCATGAGCGACAAGCTCGGCATGGTGCAGCTTGCGCCGCGCCAGAATGCCTTTCTCGGCGGCTCAGCAGGATTCGGCGGCGAGAAACCGTTCAGCGAGGAAACCGCGCGGCTCATCGATATCGAAGTCCATCGCATCATTCATGAAAGCCACCAGGACGCCACGCGCCTGCTGCGTGAGCATCGAAGAGAGCTTGATGCACTGGTCCGTGCGCTGCTGGACCGGGAAACCCTCGATGAACAGGAAATCCTGGCGGTCACAGGCCTGCCGCCCGCGCCATCGCTGTAGTGCCTTCCTCCTCGGGGACGCGACGCAGGCGCTTCGGCAACAAGGCCGGCAGCGACGCAGATGGACATGACAGAAGCCGCAGCGGCCGGCTTATAGCTTATAGTCCGAAGCCTCTATAGCCTAATGTCGATGGCCGGTGCCGCTCGGGCGCAACCAGCAGCGAGCAGGAAATCTTCTCGATCAATGATGCATCGGTTGATCCGCGCCACCACCGTGTGGCCCAGGAACGATGGCGACCATGACCCACGATGACCAGCTCCACACCCAGTTTTCGTGCCACTTCATCAATCACGGCCACCGGTTCACCGACCTCGAGATGAACGACCGGATTCAGACCGGCATCTCTCAGTATCTTCAGTCCATGAGTCAGCTCGCGGTCCATCTTCTTCCTGTCCTCTGCGATCTGCTCGTCCGGATTGAAGTGAATCGGTGTCCCGAAGTCGCCCACGATGGGAGGGGTTGGATCATCGATCACACCCAGTAGATGGATTTCGACGTCCGGATCGGGTCTCAGACGAATGCATTCCTGCAATGCGGACGCGCTTTCGGGTGTGCCGTTATAGGCTATCAGGATCTTGCGGTACATCATCGCCTCCATCACGGTGAGAAGGACTTTTAAAGTATAGGTCTTTCATGGCTGACTTCCAGTGCCGGAAGACGTCGCTCCGACGTCGGGGCGGATAGCACCTGCCAATCTCCGGAAAGGATAGGGATCCGGCATCATCGCCATCGTTTCAAGATGCGCGCATGACCGGGCCTGCGCGGTGGCCGTTGACCATTAGCCATTGGCCTTCCCGCTCACCATCTCAAAGAGGAACGATGAAAGAAGCCCAATTCAATTGAGTAAAATCGAATTGGGCGAGTTTCTCAAACATTCAGGACCTTCTCATTTGTTTCCTGAATGACTGATATAAGCTTCATTTGAGAAACTATTTCCCCAAGGAATACATCACAGGCGTATTGCTGATACTCAACAATACGATCAATGATGCATTCCAGCGCCACGTTACAACGTCTTCCCTCGGTTTCCTTTCAAGCATTCGCGCTGCCCGCGATATTCACCCAGTTCGGACTGATCATGGGTTCATGGGCAGGCCGCATTCCCGCCTTGCGTGAAGGCTTGGGTATTTCTCATTCCACTTTGTCCATGGTATTGCTCTGCGGCGGACTGGGAGCCCTGCTGTCGCATCCGGTGTCATCGCGCCTGATGGCACGGTTCGGCGCCCGCAAGACCGCCCTGATCGCCGGACAGTCACTGCTGGCGGTTTTGCTCGGCATCGGCGCCGCGCCCAATGTGCTGGCGCTGATGTTGGCGGTGCTGTTGCTGGGCGTGGCGGCCAGCTGCATGAATGTCTCGGTGCAGTCCATTGCCACCGAGCTGGAAAAGACGACGGGCCGTTCCGAGATGTCGAAACTGCATGCCTGGGGATGCGCAGGCGGCCTGATCGGCGCCGCGCTCGGCAGCGCGATGGCGGGAATGCAGGTAAAGCCTTTCATGCACTATCTGCTCATCGGCATTCCGGTTTCGCTGATGCTCAAGCTGGCCTGTGATGCCCTTGACGGCGACGACAAGGCACAAGCCGTTGAGGAAAAGATATTCTGCCTGCCGCGCGGACCGCTGGTCTGGCTGGGCGCGCTCGGCTTTCTCGGCTCGATGTCCGAAGGCAGCATCGCCGACTGGAGCGGCGTTTACCTGAAAGACCATTTCCAGGTCACCGACGGCTTCGCGCCGCTGGCCCTGACCGCCTTTTCCGTCATGATGCTGGTCGCGCGCCTTTGCGGCGATCGCATGAAGGCGTGCTTCGGCGCGCGCAGGCTGGTAGGCTGCGGCGCTCTGCTTTCGGCCTGCGGATTGTTCTTTGCCGTATTCGCACCCAATCCGTATTGCGCGCTCGCCGGCTTTGCCGCTGCAGGCATGGGCCTGTCGCTGCTGTTCCCCTTCGTCTACAGCGCCGCCGGCAAGGAAGGCCCGATGGCATTCGCCGGTGTCGCGACCATGTCCTACAGCGGCAGCCTGATGGGTCCGCCTATCGTCGGCACGCTGGCCGAGATCGTCGGCATGCAGGCGGCGATGGGCTTCATCGGTTCGCTGAGCCTCGTGATGGCAATCATTGCAAGCCGGACGGCATTGCTGAAGTAATCGCGGAATGCGTCTGCATCCTTCCTGGCCTGGCGTCGCATTCCGGCGCTAGTCATGGCCAGTCGTGGTCAGTCATGCAATGCGCGCGCCGACCACAAGTGGTAGGGAAGCATTGCGTGCGAAATGCCCCGGCCCGTCCCGCGCGCCGGGGCCGCTTCCTTGGGCAGGGCATGTGCCGCCAGCACATCCGCATAGGCCTGGTGCAGGGACACGCCTTCAGGCCGGCGACGCCTGCCCCTTGGCTCTGCCGGCCATCCGCGTTCCAGGGCGAGCAGGGCGACGATGAGATCATGAACGGCAGCATGAACGTTCCGGATATAGGAACGTGAAGAACCGATCGTTATGGCAGTCATGGTAATTTCTCCTAACGACATTGATTGATGTGAAGCCAGAGCCTGTTTGCGAGTTAACAATCTGCTGAGCACATGGTGAACGAGATTCACACCGATACCGCGTCAACAATGCGCAAGGCCTCGGCCTTGCCATGCCTTGTTGCTTGGTTCCTTATCGCGGCATGACCCCGCCACATTGGCTGCCAACACATTTTCAACTCACACCAATACTGTAAAGACTGTGACGGCTTCATCTATCAGGGCAACTTCATAAACGCCATGCGCCAGGCTTATATGCCTGCGTATCTCCAGGGATGGACCGGAGATGTCATTTCAATATAAGCGTGTCGATCAGCATGCCGCTTGCCAGTCGCACCTCCTTGCCGTACGTCTGTACGGTTTTTGTCGGCGCCTTGCCGCCAGCAGTGCGGCGACTGCAAGTCGGTCAAGACGTCGAGTCTGCGCAATACGCTGCGCGCTTGGCGCGAGACGGCATATGAAAATCGCAAACAACCTACCGGTCTTCATATGGTGTTTCTTATAGTGGCTATCACGCAACATTGCCGATATCAAGTTGGGCGCGGGGTATACCTAGCGGAAACGCTCGGGCAACATGTGTAACGATTTATTTACACAAATCGTCATGTTTCTTTGCGCGTTTTCCGTCATCCGCCATCTCCACCAAGGAGTTCCTCGTGCGCTTCATACGTCGTCTCTCGATCAAGCAGAAATTGTTGTTCAGCATGGCTTCCTGCCTGCTGCTGTTCGCACTGGTGTCTTCCGTTCTCAGCATTACGCTGACCGGCCGCAATGCGAAGGAACGCGTTGTCAATCAGGAGCTGCCGGCCACGGTGGGTGAAATCCGCAACGACATCTTGCGTCAGATTGCGCAGCCGCTGGCAGCATCGCAGGCGATTGCCAACAACAGCTTCCTGCAGCAGTGGGAACAGCAGGGCCTGGCCGATACGGGCATCGACGGCTGGCAGCGTTATGCCGCGCAGATGAAGGAAAAGAGCAAGGCGGCTTCCATATTCTGGGTGTCGGGCGCGACCGGCAAATACTTCACCGACACCGGACTCAACCGGACACTCGACAAGGCGGCCGCCGGCGATCAGTGGCTGTACGGCTTTCTGGCCAGCGGAAAGCCGTACACGCTGGATATCGACAAGGACGCCGGCGCCGACAAATACATGCTGTTCATTAATGTGCGTGCGGACGCCGCCCCCGACAAGCCGGTGGTTGCCGGTCTGGGATTGTCCGTTGATGCGATGGCCGATGCGATCCGCAGCTATCGCGTCGGCGAATCGGGATTCGTTTATCTGGTGCGCGCGGACGGCAGTTATCTCATCCACCGCAATTCGGCGCTGGCCGACGGCAAGCACTTTCTCAAGGACAGTCCGGGCTTCTCGGCCGAACTGAGCCGGCAGCTCCTCGACGGCAAGAAGTTCGTTCATGCCACCTTCGAGTCGGATGGCACCCGTTTCGTCGCTTCTTCCTATGTGCCCGAGCTGAACCTGTATGTGATTGCGGAAGTGCCGGAAGTCGAAGTGCTCGGCAACGTCGCCCGCTCCGCCACGATCTCGGCCATCGTCGCGGCGCTGGTCGGCGGCGGGCTGGGGCTGCTGATGATCTTTTTCATCAGCCGTGCCATCGCCGCGCCGGTCAGCCGCGCCGCCAGGATGCTCGGCGAAATCGCGGACGGCAACGGCGACCTCAGCCGGCGCATGACCGTGGAATCCGAGGACGAAGTGGGTGAGCTGGCCAGCGGTTTCAACCGTTTCATCTCGTCGCTCAACCGAACCGTGGGAGACATCCGCAACAGCACGCAAACCATTGCCGCCGCCACGACGCAGATCGCCGCCGGCAACCTGGACCTGTCTTCACGCACCGAGGCGCAGGCGTCCAGCCTCGAGGAAACCGCGTCGGCGATGGAAGAGTTGACGGCGACGGTCAGGCAGAATGCCGAGAGCGCCAATCAGGCCAACCGTCTGGCGGTGGAGGCGTCGAGCCAGGCGACCAGGGGCGGACAGGTGGTCGACCAGGTGGTGCAGACCATGGGCTCCATCAAGGAAAGCTCGCGCAAGATCGTGGATATCATCGGCGTCATCGACGGCATCGCCTTCCAGACCAACATCCTCGCCTTGAATGCGGCGGTGGAGGCGGCGCGTGCCGGCGAACAGGGACGCGGCTTTGCCGTCGTCGCCTCCGAAGTGCGGACCCTGGCCCAACGGTCCGCGCAGGCGGCAAAGGAGATCAAGGGATTGATCGACGACTCGGTCGAGAAGGTGGAAGCCGGCAGCACGCTGGTCGATGAAGCCGGATCGACCATGAAGCAGATTGTCGCGTCGGTGAAAAACGTGACCGGCATCATGAGCGAAATCAGCACGGCAAGCCACGAGCAAAGCGATGGCATCGGTCAGGTCAATCTGGCGATCACGCAGATGGACAATGCGACCCAGCAGAATGCGGCCCTGGTGGAAGAGGCGGCTGCCGCTGCCCGATCGCTGCAGGACCAGGCAGGCAATCTTGCGCGCGTGGTCAGCGTCTTCAAGCTGGATGAGTCGCAGGCAGGAGAAGCTGGCGCCGTAGCTCGCCTGCGCTAAAAACAGAACGGCAAGCAAAGGCGGGACGGAGCCGGCGGGAGAGCCGGTTCCGTCCCGCCTTCGCATTGCGAGCGCTTCGTGATGACCAGACTGACGATCCCTGAGGATTTGTCACGGAAGCGTTCTAGCTGTACTTGGCAAGTGCCAGGGGCAATTCGGAGTTGCATTGCGTTGATGAGCGGGAGCGCATGCGTATGGACTTACGTCGAGCACCACAGGTGCGAATCCGGACCGCGCGCAGCTGGGCAAACACAGCCAAGCCATTTCCCTGGATTTTCAATGACAGCCTCTCGTATCGTTACTGTAGAGGCCGCCGGATGAAACCTGCAGCCATTGTCAAGGCAATCAGAAAAAACGTACACGGCCTCTTGACAGGAAGAAAAATGCCGGAGTTGTGCACATGGAAAAATGTCATGCCGGATGTGCGGAAGCTTTGCGAAAGCTCCAACAGTTGTCGATATCCGTGTCTCCTAAGTCATTGATTTTTATCAGTTCTATTTTTTGCTCAAGAAACAGGCAATCTGTTTGGAACCGCATGAATTCAAGGCTTTTTCGCCGCTTGGAAGAGTTACCCACAAAGTTTTCCACAGGGAATGTGGATTAGAGGAAAAACGCTTTCGTAACAAAGGTTTACAGAAATCCTTTACCCCATTCGGGGTTTTCCTACAGTCAATGCAGCGGGCGAGCGAAGCCTCCTTGTCATAGCCATTCGTCCACGACGGTTGACGTGGGTGCAACCCGGGTGCGCCGACTTTAGGGCATCTTCACCCCGGCATCAGTCGTCCCAGCCGCCCCAGAAGATTCGTGGCGGCGACGGTGCCTTCCATTCCACCGGATAGTGGACCAGCCCCGGATAGAGGCGGCTCCACGCAACAGCCACCAGTGCCATCGAGGCGACACCCAGCAGCACCGGATTCCAGAGCGCACCGAAGCCGGCATGGCTGTGAATCATGATCATTGCATTGGCGCCGGCCGGCGGATGGACTGTCCTCGTCAGCAGCATGTACCACAGGCCTATCACCTGCGCCAATGCATAGACCCAGGGCGCATCCCCTAACAGCTGGTAGCAGAGAATCCCGATCAGCGCCACGCCCAGGTGTCCGCCGAACAAGGCGCGCGGCTGCACCGCCGGTGCGCGCGTCAGTCCGAACAGGAAGATCGCCGAACCGCCGAGGGAGGCCAGCAGGAAGGGCGAGGCCGGTGGAGCGACCAGCAGCAGTGCCAGCATGACCGCGCCGGCGGTTCCTGCGGCGCACCACAGCAGCCGACACAATGGAGATGACATCATCGGGCATACCAGTCAATAAATGAGCCTTCATTCTAACTTCCGTAATGCAATAGCTGCTGCGGGCCCCGTTGGCAGGACGCTGCATCGGGATGCCGAACCGGAGAATTGTTTTCCTGTACGGATGTCTACCCAGTCAAACCATGATCAACCTGTACAGGAGAAAGCATGTTTATCGAGATTGGCGACGGCTGGCATATCAACCTGGCGCATGTGGCGAAAGTGCACGTGGTTGACCAGGGCGGGATTGGCACCACGCTGAAGCTGTATTCCCTCACCAACGACCATCTGGGTGATTTCAATCCGAGCAGTCCGGAGGAACTGATGCGGGTGCTCAACCTCATTCATTCCTACGGAAAGACTCCCATGCCTGAAATCGGCACGCCCACCATTCTCGGCTAACTTTTTCCGGCGGAACTGCCCTTCAGGTATGCCGCAGGTACCCGCATCCAGCGATCCCGTGCACGATGCCCCGAATGATGGCGAGGGCAGGGGCGGTTTCTGGCATTTCCGCTCGCCCGTCACGTTTGCACTGACCGTTGCCGGCTTTTTCCTGGCCACTTTCAACATGCGCTTCTGGCAGGAGACGGCGGCCGTCTTCTGGCAGGGCAGATTGGCGGACCTGCTGTTCCTCGTGCTGCTGCTGCTGGTGCTTCTTTTCGGCTATGCCGCCGCGCTGCTTCTTGTGCCGGGGCGCAGGCTGCTCAAGGGAGTTGTCGTATTCCTGTTCCCCGTCTGCTCGATGGCGTCCTTCTGCGCGGACAGCTTCGGACTGGCCATCGATCAGGAGATGATCCGCAGCCTCATGGAAACCGACCGGCGGGAAGCGGTCGGCCTGTTCAGTCCGCGCCTGCTGTTCTATGCCATCGGTTTCGGCGTGCTGCCCTTGTTCCTGGTGGGACGGGCGAGCATTGCGCCCATGAGTCCGGGCCGCCATCTGCGGCATCGCGCCGCATTCTTCGGCGGCGGACTGGCGCTGGCCGCGCTGGCCTGGCAGGCGTTTCCCTCGCACTTCGAGACACTGCAACGCAGCGCGCATCTGCGCTATCTCTCCGTGCCGGGAGCGGCGATTGATGGCACGGCCCGCTTCGCTGCCGAGACCATCGCCGGCCGGCCGGCCGAAGACATCGCGGAACCGGGCGGCCAGCCCTATCGCCTGACGCAGGCAGGCCCGGCAGCGGGCGGCAAGCCACTGCTGATGTTCCTTGTGGTCGGAGAGACCGCGCGTCACGCCAACTTCCAGCTCGGCGGATACGCAAGACCCACCAATCCGCGCCTGAGCCGGATCGCCTCTCTCCACTATTTCAGCCATGTGGTGTCTTGCGGCACCACCACGGCAATTTCGCTGCCCTGCATGTTTTCCCATCTCGGCCGCGAGGAGTTCAGCCTGGCGCAGGCGCGGCGCCAGGCGAATGTCCTCGACACCCTCGCGAAAGCGGGCATCAGGGTGGAATGGCGTGACAACAACGCCGGCAGCAAGGGCGTGAGCGCGCGCATCAAGACCATCGAATTCCGCCAGCGCGATTCGGCAGCGCTTTGCGATGCCGAATCCTGCCTGGACGAGATACTGCTTCACGGACTTGAGCGGGAGTTGCGGCAGTCGGCCGGCGACATGCTGTTGGCATTCCATCAGATGGGAAGTCATGGGCCGGCATATTACAAGCGCTATCCGCGGACGATGGAGACCTTCACGCCAACTTGCCGCACCAATGAACTGCCGCGCTGCAGCCTGGAAGAAGTGCGCAATGCCTATGACAACACCATCGTCTACACCGACTGGCTGCTGGCCGAGAAGATTGCCCTCCTCGAGCGTCTTTCTGACCGCTTCGACACGCTTCTCCTCTATGTGTCCGACCATGGCGAATCGCTGGGAGAGAACGGCATTCACCTGCACGGCGCGACCTATGCGCTGGCGCCGGAGGAACAGAAGCGGATTCCTTTCATCCTGTGGATGTCGGACGGATACCGCGAGCGATTCGGGATGGATGTCGCCTGCCTGCGGCGCCAGTCACCGAACCGCTACAGCCACGACAACCTGTATCACACGCTGCAAGGCGCGATGGCAACAAGGAACCGGCTTTACCGGCCTGAACTGGACATGCTTGCGGCCTGTCGCCGCGACGGCGGGCAAGCGCCTTCGGAACCCATGGCGTCGATGACAACGCCGCAGTTGCGGCCGGATCACTTGTCCGTTGCGCCGGATGCCGGGGGAAAGGATTGAATGCGCCGATAGGCATGTTCCGCGAGATCGAACAGCCATTGCGTCAGCAGCGCGAGGACCGCGGCGGGGATGGCGCCGGCCAGCAGCATGGTGTTGTCGTTCAGCGCCAGGCCGGTGGCGATGCGTTCGCCGTAGCCGCCGGCGCCGATGAAGGCGGCGATGGTCGCCGTGCCCACATTCACCACGGCGGCGGTCTTCACGCCGGCGAGAATGACCGGCATGCATAGCGGCAGATCGACATGCAGCAGGCGCTGCCGGCGCGACAGGCCCAGCGCGAGGGCCGCCTGCCTCAGCCCAGCGGGCACTTGCTGCAGGCCGATGCAGGTATTGCGCACGATGGGCAGCAAGGCATACAGGAAGAGCGCAATCAGCGCCGGCAGCATGCCGATCGTGCCGAGCACCGGAATCAGCATCGCCAGCAGGGCCAGCGAAGGAACGGTCTGCAGCACGCCGACCAGGGCCATGATCGCATGCCTCAGGACGGGCAGGAATGCGGCGGCGATACCGAGCGGAATGCCGATCAGCACCGCAACGCCTACCGATGCGGCCACCAGAAAGACATGCTGCCGGGTGAGCCGCCAGAGATCGCCGTCGAACAGCTTGCCGCGCAGGCCGGGAGCGGATGCGGCCTCCTTCCCGCCTGTGCCGGAGACGCCGTGGCCGAGAAAGCCGCCGGCGATGGCGGCAAAGCTCCTGCCGCCGATTTCCGCCGCGGCGTTCATCCGTATCATGTCCTCGGCCCGGATACGGCCTTGCAGCGCCTGTATCGCTTGCCAGGCGGCGGGAAAGCGGCGCTCGACATCGAGCCGGTAGAGGAGCACCGCATCGTAGCGGGGAAAGTAGCGCAGGTCGTCGGCCAGCACCTGCAGGCCAAGCTGTTCGATCTTCGCATCGGTCGCATAGATGTCGATGACATCGACCTGGCGGTGCGACAGGGCGTCGTAGGCAATGCCGTGATCCATGCCGATGGCGGCATGGCGGAATGCGTAGCGCCGTGACAGGCCCGGCCAGCCGTCGGCCCTGCCGAGAAACTCGTGCGACAGGCCGAGGCGCAGTTGCGGATGGCTCGCCAGGTCGCTCAATGTGCGGATGCCGTGGCGCTTCGCATCGTCCGCGCGCATGGCGAGCGCATAGCTGTTGTTGAAGCCCAGCGGCACGCCGATGCCGATGCCGAGTTCGGCCAGCCGCCGCCGCACTTCTTCCGCCGAGACCGGCGCTTCCTGCTTCAGGATTTCGCGTTCGATCGTGCCCGTGTATTCCGGATACATATCGATGCTTCCTGTCCTGAGCGCTTCGAACACGATCGCCGTATTGCCCAGGCCTTGCCTGTGCTCGGACCGCGCATGCGGCGCGCCGGCCTGCATCAGGACTTCACCGAGGATGTAGGATTCGGTGAAGCGTTTCGAGCCCACCTTCAGCGTGTCGGCGGCCCCGACGGTGCCACATGCGAAAAGAAGCCATGCCGCCATCAGGACCAGGCCGGCGCGGACCAGGTCCGCATATCCGCGGCGCCGGCATGCGGCCGGGACGTCAAACAAGAGAATGGTAGGTTTGCCTGTATGCATGCGTCGGTATCCTGCGACAAGGAAAGCCGCTTCATTATGAGGGAGATTGCGCCCGCTGCCTTGCGCCAGGCTGCCAAGCCGCCATGCCACCCTGCCACCGTGCCACCGTGCCAGCGCGGAACAGGGCAAACATGGCGCCGCCGCCTGCGCAGCGCTATGCTCAGTATGGAGGCCTGCCGGCGAGGCAGTGGACAATGACGCAGGGAAAGGAAGAGCATGACGCTGCATGGCGTGTATCCGGACAGGCTGCCCGTCAGCACGGAACTGATCGAGAGCCTGCGCAACGACGACATGGAACGCTTCCGGGCCGTTCCCCATACCGTAATGATCAATGCCTGGCAGCCCGGGCTGCAATGGCTGCTGCTCGATCGCACCTATCCGGCACAGATCCGGCTTCGCCATCACCTGCTCGGCCAGCGCTTGCGCCATGTGATCGATCGTCTTCCCGGCGATACCGTGCGACAGGCCGAGCTGGAACTGAGGGATGAGGTGGTCGCCTATCTGCTCGATACCTATCCCGGCTATTTTCAGCGGGATGGCGATCTTGTCCTGTCGCCATTGACCGGACTGGCGATCGATGTAAGTCCGCGCGGCGCGGATCCGCTGGTGGCCGTGGCCCTGCTGGCAAGCGAAGACATGCTGTTGTTGCTGCCGGCGCAGCGGGAAGCGAATGCAGGCTACATCCTGCAATCGGGCGCGCTGCTGTTTCCGAACGGTTGGTCATTGCGCAGCCAGTTCGACAAGCCGGAACCGCAGGGCGATGCGGCTGCGTCGGCCGACTGGCATGCGCAACGGCAGCGCAGCCAGCGGGCGGCACGCCTCGGCAAGTCGCCTCGCGAGATCCACGACGGCCATGTCAGGCATTACATGGAACAGTTCGCGGCCCGCGTCGACCGGTTCTTCGCGCGCATGGAGCCCGGCATGAGAACCTGGCGCCGCAACTGGGGCATGAAGCCGGACGGCGAATTATTCCTGCATCCCGACGTGATCACCGGGCCGGCCAGAGTGATGGATGCGGATGGATGGGCTGCCCACGGCTATCTGCGCTCCGAACAGGAAACCTTTGCGAAGCTGCCGCGCTCGGGCGCCATCGTCTTCGGCATCAAGACCTACCTGTGGAAGCTGAGCGACCTGGTGAGCAATCCGGTGGCGTTAAACGCGCTGCTTGCCGCAAGTGACCAGCTCGCGCCCGCCATGGCTGAATACAGGGCGGAAGGCCTGCCCGCCTTCAGGCAATTCCTGGAGCGTCATCGTCCCCTCAACGGGTGAAGTGCTCCCAGGCCTGGCGCAGCATCATGCCGCCGCCGGCAATCAGCAGGGCGAAATAAATGATAGAGAGCACATTGGCGGCATGCCCGAGCAGGATACAGAGGCCGTCGCGCTGCAGCAGGCCGACAGCGAGACAGAGCAGCGCCAGCGCTGGCAGGGTATTGCTGAACGGGATCATGCCGAACGGCGCCATCAGCAGGACCGCGCCGAGAATCAGTGCCAGGTTGTTGATCAGGTTCCAGGTCTTGCCCGAAGTCAGCCAGACCATGCGCTGCGAACGGCTGACGTGCTCGAGGCGATGCAGCCATTTCAGCGCGCGCTGCAATACCGGGCGCAGTTTCTCGGTCGATATCTCGCGCTCGCGAACGGATTCCGGCAACCACAGATTGCGTCCGAACAGACGGCTGACGGCAATCAGCAGGATGGCGGCTCCGAAAACGGTGCTCACTCCCGGGATGGAAACGGGAATGATGAACACCAGGGACAGCAGGGCGATAAGGATCATCAGCCCGTCCTGGCCGACATGATCCAGAAGATGACTCAAGGTCACCCCGGTTGGCGGCAATTTCTCGATAATGGCTCCCAGCCTCTGGCTGAGGGCTTCTCCCTGTTCTGACATACTTGCTCCTGAAACCCCGAAAGGCAAGCCGGCTTCTACCGGACGTTTCATGAAAACCGATGAAACCGGAAGAAATCCGTTGGAATCTGTTTACGGCAGGCGGCTTGCGACCGGGCATATTGTATCCATCGATGCTGCCTAACCGCAGCTGTTGCATCAAATAAAGTGCAGGTTGCGGCAATTTATACCGACGGATGCCCTTCTTTCTCATGATCAATCCATCGCAACAGGTCACCACAACAGGTCCGCAAGCATGACCAGAAAACTCCTCATGATCAGTGTCGCGCTGGTGGCAGTCCTCGCCGCGGCCGGCATTTTCCTGCGCAACGGCGCGCCATCTTCGCCCGCCTTCATCGACCCGTCGGACGCAAGCCTGGTGGAACGCGGCAAAGGCATTTACGTTTCGCATTGCGCCGCCTGCCACGGCGCCAAGCTTGAAGGACAGCCGGAGTGGCGCCTGCGCCTGGCCAACGGACGTTTGCCGGCACCGCCGCATGATGCATCGGGCCATACCTGGCATCACCCGGACAAGGTGCTCTTCGACATCGTGAAGAACGGGCTGGTGCCGGGCAAGACCGCGCCGGACGGCTACCAGAGCGACATGCCGGCCTATGCGAGCCAGCTGTCGGATGAACAGATTACAGCCGTGCTGGCCTACATCAAGAGTCATTGGCCGCAGGAACTGCTGGAACTGCAAAGGAAGGTGACGCTGGAGCCGGGTGGAGGGTAGGCTGGCAGGCAGATAGATGAATCGCCGGACCGCCGGCCGCCGGACCGCAGAATCCGATGCGGTCCCGCCCAACTTTTTCAGCGCCGGGCGTTCCAAACTCTGGATGGGTCAGGACGGCCTGACCGGTATGGAAGGACCAAGAAAGAAGGAGGCGGCAGCATGAACGATCCCTACCATCTTCAGCGATTCGTTGCGGCCCAGGAAAGCGTCTATGCCGATGTCCTCGAGGAATTGCGGCAGGGCCGCAAGCGCACGCACTGGATGTGGTTCATCTTCCCGCAGATTGCGGGCCTCGGACACAGCGCCATGGCGCAGAAATACGCGATCGGCTCGCTTGACGAAGCCCGTGCCTATCTCGCCCATCCGCTGCTGGGCGCGCGCCTGCGCGAATGCTGCCGGCTCGTTCTTGGCAACAAGGGCGGATCGGTCGAGCAGCTGTTCGGTTATCCCGATCACATGAAATTCCATTCCTCGGTCACCTTGTTCGCGCGCGCAGCGGGAGAAGACGATGTATTCGATGCATGTATTGCCGAGTTTTTCGGCGGACTCGCCGATGGCGGCACGCTGGCATTGCTGCCGCGGGCGTGAGGGCAGGACCCGCAGCGCCGCCGGAATGGCTGCCCTGGGCGGCATGATCGCCTGTATGGTGCTTGCCGGTGCCGCGCCGCCATCGACGGCCGCCGAGGTGGCGTGGCTGGAAGCTGTCGAAGTGGCGCAGGGAGCGGGCGAAAAGGGGCCCTGGCAGCAGAACGACTCACGCTACCGCTATGTCGACGACGCCACGGTCAGCCTGGACCCGCAAGGCGATGCCGCCGTGGCCTGGGTCGACCAGGCAGGCAAGGACGTATTCTTCCGGCGCATTCCGGCCAATGGCGGAAAACCCGGCGAAAGCATGGGCGAGCCGCTCAACATATCCCGCAGCGCTTCGACATTTTCCTGGCTCCCCCGGATGGAACGCGCGCCGGATGCGCAGAACACGATTTATGTGCTGTGGCAGGAAATCATATTTTCCGGCGGTTCCCATGGCGGCGACATATTGATCGCGCGGTCCGACGACAACGGCAGCTCCTTCTCGCCGCCGTTCAATGTGTCCGACTCCGTCGGCGGCGACGGCAAGGGAAGAATCAATCCGAAGGTCTGGCACAACGGCAGCCAAGACCTGGTGGCGGGACCGGGCGGCCTGCTGTACCTCGCCTGGACCGAATACGACGGCATGCTGTGGTTCAGCCGCTCGCAAGACGGCGGACGCGGCTTCAGCCGTCCTCGGCGCATTGCCGGTGGCGGGCAGGAAAAGCCCGTGCGTGCGCCGTCGCTGGCGCTCGCCGAAGACGGCACGCTGTATCTGGCATGGACCACCGGTGAAGACGATGGCGCCGATATCCAGGTGGCGAAGTCGGCCGATGGCGGCGCATCATTCGGCACGCCAGTGGTGGTTGCGCCGACCGATCGGTATGCCGATGCGCCGAAGCTGGCCGTGGGAGCCGGCGGCGCGCTGCACCTGGCGTATGCCCAGAGCGACGGCGGTCCGTTTGGCAGGTATTCGATCCGCTACACGCAGTCTGCTGATGGCGCGCGCAGCTTCAAGCCGCCGAAGGAGATTGCCGTACCGGCGGGAGGAAGGGAGAGCATGCATTTCCCCGCATTGGCATTGGATGGCCGCGGCCGGGTGGTGGTCGTTTATGAACAGTATCCCGATGTCCGCAAGGACCCGCGCGGCCTCGGAATCGTGATATCGCCGGACGGCGGACGCAGCTTTTCCGCGCCTGCAGCAATACCGCATAGCGCCGACCCGAAAGGCGGCACCAACGGCAGCCATCAGGGCAGGCTGATGGAAAAGCTTGCCGTGGACCGCGACGGCCGCATCGCCATTGCCAATGCCAGCCTGTTGCAGGGCAGCCATAGCCGCGCATGGCTGATCCGCGGGCAGCTGGCGCCGGCCTCACGGGAATTCCAGAGGTAGACGGTAAGATCAGCGACCCGGAAAATGAACCATTTTTCGGGCCGGATCAATAAGGAGATCTACACTGCGCCGTGCGCCTCGACGTACAGCGCATACAAGGAATGCGAACTCGCCATGTAGAGCCTGTTGCGCTTGGGTCCGCCGAAGGTGAGATTGGCGCAGCGCTCGGGCAGGCGGATGAAGCCGATCGGCTTGCCGTCCTTGTCGAACACTTTCACGCCGTCGAATTCCTCGGATTTCCCAAGCGGCAGGTGGGCGCGCATGCCGCCGCCGACATCGGTCGCCTCCGGCTGGAAGGCGCCGGTGAATCCCCAGCCGCACCACAGGTTGCCGTCGCGGTCCACGCGGAAACCGTCCAGCGCACCGGGACCATCCGCATCGATCAGCTTGGTCTTGTTGCCGACCGTGCCGTCGTCATTGACATCGAAGCTCCAGATGCTGCGATGGGGCGTACCCTTCCACTCCACCACGTACAGTTTTTTCTCGTCCGGCGAAAAAGCCAGGCCATTCGGGTTGACCAGGTCGCGGACCACGGCGGTGATCTGCCCGTCCTTGCCGATGCGGTAAACGTTGGTCGTGTCCTGTTCCGGCTTGGCGCGCTGGCCCTCCCATTCGCCGTTGATGCCGAACAGCGGATCGGTGAACCAGATGGAATCGTCGGATTTGACGACCACATCGTTTGGCGCATTGAGACGCTTGCCTTTGAAGCGATCCGCCAGCACGGTCATCCGGCCATCCTTTTCCGTGCGCACGACGCGGCGCGTCACCGAATGCTCGCAGCTCACGAGCCTGCCCTGGCGGTCGCGCGTATTGCCATTGGCGTAATTCACGTTTTCCTTGTGCACCGAAAACTTGTTGGTCGCTTCATCGAACTTCATCAGGCGATTGTTCGGTATGTCGCTCAGGAGCAGGTAGCCCGGCTTGCCAGGCGTCGCGTTCGGAAAATATGCCGGTCCTTCGGCCCAGCGCATGCCGGTGCCGAGCTGTTCGACAGTGCTGCTGTAGATCCGGTATTTCGCGAAACTCGGATCAAGAATGAGGACCGCAGGATCGGGATAGCGCTGATTCGGCTTGAACTCGAAAGATTGCGAAAGGGCGCTGCCGCCGATGGCCAGCAATCCGGTGCCGGAAGCTGCCTTGAGAAAACTGCGACGCTTGCTGTTCAAGCTGCTGGTCATGCCTTGTCTCCTTGTTGGACGGACGAATGAATGAGTGCTGTGGTGGCGCATGGCGGTGGCAATGTCATCGATATCACGAGTGCGGAAATCACGGCGGGAGCAGCAGGACCCTGAGAGCAAAACCGGAAGTTCAGGTCGCTGGTACGGCAGGCATGCGCTGTTGATTTCTTACAGATGGTAGCGCTACCAAAATGTGGTGTCAATGACACTTGTCCTTCTTGCAGGATTTCCATCCTTGCAAAATGTTTCGACAATGCACGAGAGGAAGCCGCGATTTGCCGCCGGGGCTGCCGTGCGCCGGCGGGTAGCGTCATGCGAGAGCAGGTCGCTTCAGCTTCGCTCCGACAGGCGCCGGACCATCACCGGCCGGGGCTTCAAGGCCTCTGCGCGCGCTCTCAGTTGCCCGCAGCCGCCATCCACTTCCTGAGCGGCGGAGTCGCGCAGCTTGGTAAGCACGCCGTGGCGATGCAGCCAGCGGGCGATGTCGCGTGCCTTGTCCCATGAGGGGCGCTTGAAAGGAAGGCCGGGATTGGTGTTGTAGGGGATCATGTTGAGGACGGCGAATTTCCCCTTGAGCAGGGCAACAATGCCGTGCAGCTCGTCTTCGCCGTCATTGACGCCTTCCAGCAGGGTCCATTGATACTGGACCGGATAATCGGTCGAGCGGCCATATTCCTCGCTCAGCTCCACCAGTTCCCTCGGCGTCAGGCGCGGCGCCCGCGGCAGCAGCCGCTGCCGCAGGTCTGGCCTGGTCGTGTGCAGCGACAGCGCCAGCGCCGGCTTGACCGGCCCTTGCGGCAGCCTTTCGAAGACGCGCGGATCACCGACCGTCGAAAACACCAGGTTCTTGTGTCCGACATTGCCCTCGGTGCCGAGCAGCTCGATGGCCTCCATCACGTTGTCGAGGTTATGCGCCGGCTCGCCCATGCCCATGAACACCACCTTCTTTACCGCGCGCTGGGTGCGCGCCAGCGCCACCTGAGCGAGAATTTCGCCGCTGGTCAGCTGGCGCAGCAGGCCGTCGCGTCCTGTCATGCAGAACTGGCAGCCGACCGCGCAGCCGAGCTGGCTGGAAACGCACAGTCCGCCGCGCGGCAGCAGCACGCTTTCGGCGGTCTGCCCGTCCGCCAGCCCGACCAGCAGGCGCGCCGAACCGTCGTCCGCCGGATGGGTCGAGAGCAGGCGTGCCATGCCGCGCAGTTCGGCATCGAGTTGCGGCAATGCATCGCGCACCGGCTGCGGCAGGAAATCCTTCGGCCGCCGGCGGCCGTGATCATAGGGCCGCGCCTGCAGCCAGTCGCGCAGGACGCGTTGTTCATGGGTAGGCTTGGCGCCTAGCGCGCGAAGACGCTCGCGGATATGTTGAATTTGCATGAGGGAGGCGGCGTTCTTCCGAGGTGCGCCGAAAAGCAATCCGGCATTCTCCGCCTTTACAGGACATTTTCAAAGGCGAAAAAAAACCCGCAGGCTTTGCAGCTTGCGGGTTCAATCCAATTCAAGAAGAGTTGGAGGAGACAGGTGCTACTTTACTGCGCCGCATCATAGTTGTCCTCTTTATTTTCGTAATAAGAGCTATACATTTTGGTTATATGAGCCGATTGCATGCCGGCGGCTCGGAATGGTCATTCACGATCGACTGCCCGGCCAAGGCCGAGGTTGTGCTTTTTCAGCTTGTCGTACAGGGTTTTCTTGGGTATGCCAAGGTGTGCCGCAGCGATGGCGACGTTTCCCTCGTGCGCAGTCAATGCCTGCGTGATCAGCAGGCGCTCGTAGGCATCGATCTGTTGCGGCAGCGTCAGCGTGCCGGCATCATTCGCGTGCGGCATGATCCCATCGCGTTCGATCACGCCGAGCACCAGCCTGTCGGCGAAATTGCGCAGTTCGCGCACATTTCCAGGCCACTCCCGCGTTTGCCATTGCGCGATCTCGGCCGCGTTCCACACCGGCACGGGGCGCTGGAAACGCAGGGCCGCGCCTTCCAGGAAATGGGCGAGCAGCAAGGGTATGTCTTCGCGCCGTTCCGCGAGGCGCGGCAAGTCGATGCTGACCACGCCGATGCGGTAGTACAGATCCTCGCGAAACCTTCCTTCCGCGCTGAGCGCCAGCAGATCCGCCTTGCTGGCCGCGATCACGCGGCAATCGATGTCGATCGGAACATTGGCGCCGAGGCGCTCCAGCTTCCGCTCCTGAAGCACGCGCAGCAGTTTCACCTGCAGCGGCAGGGGCATGGTCTCGATCTCGTCGAGGAAGACGGTGCCGCCGTTCGCATACTCGAGCTTGCCGATGCGGCGCTTCTGGGCGCTGGTGAAAGCGCCGGCTTCATGGCCGAAGATCTCGCTCTCGAAAACCGTCTCGGGAAGGGCGCCGCAATTGAGCGCGACGAACGGCCCCTTGCGTCCGCTGGCTGCATGCAATTGCCGCGCAACCACTTCCTTGCCGGTACCGGTCTGGCCGTTGATCAGGACGTCGACCGTGGTGGGACCGATCGACCGGATCAGCATGCGCACCTTCTCGATGGCGGGCGACTCGCCGATGAGCCCCGGCATGTCGGGGTGGGCCGTCCAGGCCGCCTTCAGCCGCCGGTTCTCCAGCACGAGGCGTCGCTTCTCCTGCGCGCGCCGCACGCTGTCCATCAGCCGTTCCGCGGCAAAAGGCTTCTCGACGAAATCGTAGGCGCCCGCGCGCATCGCTTCGACCGCCATCTCGACATCGCCATGGCCGGTGATGATGATGACCGGCAGATCGGCATCGATGGAGGCAAGCTGCCTGAGCAGGTCGAGCCCGGAACGGCCGGGCAATCTGACGTCCGTGATCACTACGCCGGGGAAGTCGGGCGGCATGGCGGACAAGGCCTGCTCCGCGTCCGCGAAATCCCGTACCCGGAAGCCGCCGAGTTCCAGCGTCTGCATGGTGGCGAGGCGCACCGATTGTTCATCCTCTACGAGGATCGCTTCAAGCACTGACAAGTTGGCTCCCGTCCTGACGTGATGTCGATGATTGCAGCGGCAGGCGCAGGATGAACTCGGCGCCGCCCTCGCTGCGATTGTGCGCGCTCAACTGCCCGTTCATCGCCTGCACGATGGACGAAGAGATGGCAAGGCCGAGTCCGAGCCCCTTGCCGGAAGGCTTGGTGGTGAAGAACGGTTCGAACAGATGCGCAACCGCATCGGCGGCGATGCCATGACCGGAATCGCGGATGCGCACCACGGCTTCGTCTCCTTCGCGGCGCAGGCTCACCGAGATATGCCGCTGCCCTGCTTCATCCAGCGCGTCCACCGCATCGAGCGCATTGCGCAGGAGATTGATCAATACCTGCTCCGTCCTCACCATGTCGCCGGAAACGGCGACGCCCTCGGCAATGTCGGTCTCCAGGCTGGCATCGAGACGCCTGAACTCCGTCTCCAGCAGCATGATCGATGCCTCGATCGCGCGGCCCAGGTCGACGCGCGCCACCTTGTTCTGGCTCTTGCGGGCAAAGCCCTTCAGCTGGCCGATGATGGAGCCCATCCGCGCGCTGGCGGCGCTGATATGCCCCAGGTTGTCCTGCGCCTTGTCCGGCTGTCCGCGGGTGAGGAACGTCACGGCGTTGTCGGCGAAAGTGCGGATCGCCGCCAGCGGCTGGTTCAATTCATGCGTAATGCCCGCCGCCATCTGTCCCAGCATGGCCAGCTTGCCGGCCTGTACCAGTTCATCCTGCGTGCTGCGCAGCAGCTGCTCGGTTTCCTGCAGCTTCGCATACTTGTCTTCCAGGTGGCGGTTCGCTTCCAGCAGTTCCGCAGTGCGCTGGCCGATCCGGCGTTCCAGTTCTTCGGCCGCCTGCTGCAGCGCGCGGCGCGATTCAAGCCGTTCCTCGATGCGGCGCCGGCGCTGGTGCATCGCCAGCAGGGAAATGGCGGCAAGCCCGATCACCAGCGCGGCGGACAATGCGGCATACATGGCGGCGCGCTGTATGCGCGCCATGGACGGAAACAGCATCAGCTGCCATTGAAGGCGGCCGACATGCTTGCCTACGTAGGGGCCGAAACCGGCTGAATCGGCTTTGGGGAGCGAGGAAATCGCGGCAATCGACTTTTCCGCGTACTGCTTCGTGTCCGCCAGCGCGAGTTGCGCAGCGTCGTTCAGCGGCTCGATGCTGTGATAGCGCCAGGCTTCCCTGTTGCTCAGAAAGACGACGCCGCTGCGGTCCGCCAATGCGATCGGATCTTCGCTGCTGCGCCAGGTCTGCTCGAATTCGGCCAGGCTGATCTTGACCGCGATGACGCCGATCGGCGTGCCGGAGCGCACCGCCGGCGCGGCGTACACCGGCTGGGCAATGAAATACCCGGGTTCGCTGGTGGCGTTCCCGATGCCGTAGAAATGCCCCGAATCGCCCGCGAACGCGTTCTGGAAATACGGGCGGAAGGCGAAGTTGCGGCCGATGAAGGTCAGCGGCTGGTTCCAGTTGCTGGCGGCCAGTGTATGCCCTTCGCGGTCCATCAGGTAAATGGCGCTGACCTTGGCTTGCCGCTGTATCGCCTCCAGCGTCGCGTTCAGGGCGAACAAGGTCGGCGAGGAGTCCGGGTGCTGCAGCGCCTTGATGACATCCGGATGGAAGCTCAGGGTGAAGGGCAGGGTTTCGTAGCGTTCCAGCAGCGACTCAAGATCCACGGCGATCATTCGCAACTGCCGTTCGGCCGTCGCATGCACATCATCGGCCGCTCTTTTCTGGGCCGTCAGATATACGGCCCAGATCAGCATGCCGGCGGCAATCACGGCAAGCGCGATCAGCACTTTGGGTTTGGCGAATCTCATAAATGGTCGGATGCGTTGCCGTCCGGCTTGGGATGATGACGGTCCGCCAGGCGGAAAGCAGGGCGGCAGGGAAAACAATACTAGCCGATTTTGGGAGGCTTCCGCACATGGCGTTTACACCGGATCGGATGCGCAGACCCGGTCATGCGGATTCCCGGAAAAGCGGCTGTCCGGCTTTGCGGATAGCCGCACGCGCTTGCTGCGGCAAGTCTGCCGGCGGCATCAAATGACGTGCAAAATCAAGGGCTTGGAATTTCAGGCAAGCTGGCATGAAGCATGCAAAAGAGGGCGCGCAACGTTGGGCACATGCTGTTCACCATCTATTAGATGCCCGCTGCAATTCACCAGGAGAGAAAATGAGACTCAAACCCTTTGCGCTGCTGCTTGCGGCAGGATTTGCCTTCGCCGCCCATACCCAGGCCCAGGCCCAGAACGACGCTTATCCGAAGAAACCCATCACGCTGATCGTTCCATTTGCCCCCGGCGGCACCACCGACATCGTCGCCCGCGTCGTGGCCGACAGGATGGGCAAGGAACTGGGGCAGGCGGTGGTTGTCGAGAATCGTGGCGGTGGCGGCGGAAGCATCGGCGCAACGGCCGTTTCAAGGGCGGAGCCGGATGGCTATACCCTGGGCATTTCCACCGTATCGACGCATGCGGTGAACCCGGCCTGCAATCCGAAGCTCAGCTACGATCCTCTCAGCGGATTCACGCCCGTGACCAACCTGGCGCGCACGGCGAACGTATTGACGGTGAATCAAAAGGCCGGAATCGAAGACGTCAAGCAGTTGCTTGAACAGCTCAAGAAGAATCCGGGGAAAATGACCTATGCCACTTCCGGCACCTGCACCATCCAGCACATGCTTGGCGAACAGTTCAAGGTATCGACCGGGACTTTCATTCTGCATGTGCCTTACCGCGGCGCCGGTCCGGCGCTGAATGATCTGCTTGGCGGCCAGGTCGACATGATGTTCGACAACCTGCCTTCCTCGCTGTCGCATATCACCGGCGGCAAGCTGCGTCCGCTTGCCGTCTCCTGGTCCAAGCGCCTCGATGTACTGCCGAATGTGCCGACTTTTGCCGAGCTCGGCCTGAAACAGGTGAACGATCCCGCCTGGTATGGCCTGGTGGCGCCGCCCAAGACGCCCGACGACATCGTCAAAAAGCTGCATGCGGCCGTGGTGAAGGTGCTTGCCATTCCCGAGGTGCGCGAGCGGCTGAAAGCCAGCGGCGCGGAGCCGGTGGGGAATACTCCGGCCGAACATGCCGCCGAAATCAAGACGGAGCTGGAAAAAATGAAGAGCCTCGTGAAACGGCAGGGCATCAAGCTTAATGAAAGCTGATGCGTTGATCGTCCATCTGTTCTAGATATCCTCATCCATGCCGGTGGCGGCGCGATATTGCGCCGCCTGTCCGTCGAGCCAGTCGGAGAATGCGCGCAGGGCGGGCATGCCGGCTTTCTGCTCGGGCGTCATCAGGTAATAGGCGCTGGTGCTGGCGTAGGTGTGGTTGCAAGCAATCACGAGGCGCCCGCTGGCAAGCTCCTCCTCGATCATCATCGGCGGAATCAGCGCCACGCCGATCTCATGCCTGGCCGCCTGGGCCAGCATCGAAAACAGTTCATAGCGCGGTCCCGCCAGGTCATTGGCGGCCTTGACCCCGGCCGACTCGAACCAGTGCCGCCATGCATAGGGCCGGGTGCCTTGCTGCAGCAGGGGCAGCGTGGCGATGGTCTCCGCAGACACCGGCTTGCCCTGCTTCGATACCGACTTCAGCAGGCGCGGGCTGCACACCGGCACCACGTTTTCCCGCATCAGGTAATGCGCTTCCGTGCCGGGCCAGTGCGCGTCGCCGAAGTAGATGGCGGCATCGAACTGGGTGTCGGCGAACAGGAATGCCCGGGTGCGGGTAGTCAGGTTGACCGTGATATCGGCATGCTCGCCTATGAACCCGGCAAGGCGCGGCATCAGCCACTGGGTCGCAAAGGTCGGCACCACCGCGAGTTCGAGCGTCGCGCTGCGCCCCTGGTGCGCCATGATGCTCAGGGTATCCTGCTCGACAGCCTCCAGCCTTGCCGATACCTGCCGGCTGTAGGCGAGGCCGGCATCGGTCAGCCTGACGCCGCGCCTGGTGCGCCGGAACAGCGGAACCCCGAGATAAGTTTCCAGAGAGGAAATCTGGCGGCAGACCGCGCTCTGGGTCATGGCGAGATCTTCCGCCGCCTTCGTGAAGCTCTCATGCCGCGCGGCGGCTTCGAATGCCACCAGGGCGCCGGTGTTCGGAATCTTGCGTCGCATGATGGAAGGCTCTCTGTTTTCGGAATTCCATTTTCGCACAAGCCTGTACGGATTTATCGCTTGCGGCACAGTGCTTGCCTGAGTAGCATCTCGTGATGCGACGAAGGGATACTGGTTCTTTAGTGCCCATTTTCAGGATCTTGAAGTGCAATGGAGGAATGTCATGGCGTCAAACAAGCAAGTCTTCAACTGGGAAAGCCCGCTGCTGCTCGATACCCAGCTCACCGAGGAAGAACGCATGGTGCGCGACAGCGCGCGGGCGTATTGCCAGGGCAAGCTCATGCCGCGCGTGCTCGAAGCGTTCCGCCACGAGCGCACCGACCGCGCCATCTTCAATGAAATGGGCGAGCTCGGACTTCTCGGTCCGACCATTCCCGAACAGTATGGCGGCGCCGGCCTCAATTATGTTGCCTACGGCTTGATCGCCCGCGAGGTGGAGCGGGTCGATTCCGGCTACCGCTCGATGATGAGCGTGCAGTCTTCCCTCGTCATGGTGCCGATCAATGAATTCGGCAGCGAAGAGCAGAAACAGAAATACCTGCCGAAACTCGCCAGCGGCGAATGGGTTGGCTGCTTCGGCCTGACCGAGCCCAACCACGGCTCCGATCCGGGGTCGATGGTGACGCGCGCGCGCACCACCGAGGGCGGCTATCTGCTGTCCGGCGCAAAGATGTGGATCACCAACAGCCCGATCGCCGATGTGTTCGTCGTCTGGGCCAAGACCGACGACGATGTGATTCGCGGCTTCATTCTGGAAAAGGGATGGAAGGGGCTCAGCGCGCCGGCCATCCACGGCAAGATGGGCTTGCGCGCTTCGGTCACCGGCGAAATCGTGATGGATGGCGTTTTCGTGCCGGAAGAGAACATGCTGCCGCACGTGACCGGATTGAAGGGGCCGTTCACCTGCCTCAATTCCGCCCGCTTCGGCATTGCCTGGGGAGCGCTGGGCGCGGCCGAATTCTGCTATGAAACGGCGCGCCAGTATGTGCTCGACCGCAAGCAGTTCGGCCGGCCGCTGGCGGCGAACCAGCTGATCCAGAAAAAGCTCGCCGACATGATCACCGACATTACGCTGGGACTGCAAGGCTGCCTGCAGCTCGGCCGGATGAAGGATGCCGGCACCGCCGCCGTGGAAATCACGTCGATGATGAAGCGCAATTCCTGCGGCAAGGCACTCGATATCGCACGCATGGCGCGCGACATGCTGGGCGGTAACGGCATCTCGGATGAATTCGGCGTGATCCGCCACATGGTCAATCTTGAAGTGGTCAATACCTATGAAGGCACGCACGATGTGCACGCCCTGATCCTGGGCCGTGCGATTACGGGTATCCCCGCTTTCTCCACCTGATCCGGCCGGGGTAGTGAAGCCGGCTATGCCCGTTAGGGATGCCGGCTAACCTCGTCAACTGAACCGGGAAATGTCGGCCACCAGTTTGTGGTTGCGCAATTCATGACACTTCCGCCGAACGGATGAGGTCGAACAGGCGGCATCAACGCCATCGACTTGCATCCGGATCGGAGGAGCCCATGTTCGACATGCAACTACCCTGGTGGGAGTTCATCGCCAGAGGCGCCATCATCTATTGCGTGCTGCTGCTGATGGTGCGTATCTCGGGGCGGCGGACGGTGGGCCAGTTCCGTCCATTCGACCTGCTGGTCGTCATGCTTCTCAGTGAATCCGTTTCCAATTCCTTGTCGGGATCGGATGAATCCGTCTCCGGCGGATTGATCGTCGCCGCAACACTTATCGGTCTGAACGCTCTGGTCGGGACGGCGACGGCGCGCAGCCGCACCCTGGCCAAGATCGTCGACGGCACGCCTGTGCTGCTTGGCCGCGACGGGCACATCTTCGATGATGCGCGGCGCGCGGCAAGGGTCACCGAAAACGATATTGAACAGGCACTGCACGAAGCCGACTGTTCTCTCGACGACGTGCAGTGCATGTTCCTCGAGTCCGATGGAAGCATCAGCATTCTCAAGAAGAAGACGGCCGAAGGGGGCTGACTTCATCTCAATTCCACGCCATCACATGCATGAGCCCGCGCTGCGCTCGCTCCATCCATTGTCCATGGAAACCGTTCTAGGAATTCATTCCATGCCTTGCCATTCGAAACAGTCGATCGATCTCATTGCGCGCGTGACGACGTGGGAGCGTTATCATTCACGGGCGCGGTGGTACGCAAGCGACATCACGATATCCTTCTTATCCCTTTAGATGGGCGCATTGGATTGGCACCGCATCAGACCCGGCAGTCAGAAGCGCTTTCTCGTGGCCGGACAATGCGTGGCTGACAACACGACACCCTCCATTTAGACCTAGATCAATAGTCACAGCGTGTTCCCTGTATCTTGCGCGCCCATTGAGTAATGTAACTATCGGTTGCACGTATTCGTGATGCTTGGCAGCGTCAGGCCAGGCATTGTCTTCCGCAGGCCGGAGACAATGCCTGCCTGTCGCCTGTCGCCTGTCCGGGCACGCGGAGAATTCGTGACAGGAGGTGCATATGCTCGGGGACTATCTGGGACGCGGCGACTGGCGCAGTGCAGCCGCGAGGTGGCGGTCGCTCTACAAGGAACACGAGCGCACCCTGAGCATGCTGGATCGCGGCGAACCCGCGGATACGCCCCGCAGGCAAATGGCAGCGGCCCGTCGCTTGCTTGCCATGGCGCCGCAAGTCGCCGCCGAAACCGGTGCCGCCAAGGCGGTGCGGCTGGGTGACTGGCTCGGCACGCGCGGCATGGAACGTGTCGTCGGCCGCCCGGACTTCGAGCCGGGCGCGTTCCTTGAAATCGGATTGGCGGTCGGCCGCGCGGTGTGCCTGATAGAGCTGAAGGACCGTGTCGGGCGCATGCTCTTGCGCGGGACCGGATTCCTCGTGGCGCCCGGCGTGCTTGTAACCAATAATCACGTCATGATGTCGAAGGAAGAGGCGCGCTCGGCAACCATCACCTTCGACTACCGCAACGATCCCTATGGTAAAGCCATGCCGACGACGGTGTTCCGGCTCGATCCCGACACGCTGTTCGAGACCGACCGCGAGCATGACTGCAGCTTCGTCGCCGTCGGCGAACGGATTGCCGGGGCCTTCGGCATCCATGAATTCGGCTGGCTGCCACTAGTCGGCGTCGAGGGCAAGATCGAGGTCGGCGACCCGGTCAACATCATCCAGCACCCGAGCGGCGAGCCGATGCAATGGGTGGTCCGCGACAACAGGCTGCTGGCCTTGCCGGAACTCGCCGGCGAGCGCGATCCGCATGTTTATGCGCACTACGAGGCGGACACCTTGCCGGGGTCGTCCGGCGCGCCGGCGATGAGCCGCTTGTGGGAAGTCATTGCGCTCCACCATCAGGCGGTCCCCGCCGTGGATGCCAGCGGCAACGTGCTGGATCTGGATGGCAAGCCCTACGCGGGCGACGACGACGCCCGCGTGAAATGGCTGGGCAACGAAGGCATACGCGTGACCGCCCTGGTCCGGCTGCTGAGCGAGCGGCGCAAGAGCGCTCGCGGTGAGCAGGCGAGGGCGCTGGATGCGGTACTGGAGGCAAGCCGCCCGGATTATGTCGCCCTGGCAGTCGCCGCCCGCCGCCGGATTACCAATGACCGTCCCGAATACCAGCGGCATCAAGGAGAAGACATGGCTGGCCGCATCGAAGTTACCTTGCCGCTGAAGATCAGCATTTCCATTGGCAAGCTCCAGCCGGTTGCGGACCCTTCCGGGGATGGCACGGACGGCGCGGGCGCGGCGGATCTGCCCATGCGCGATCCTGGAGCTCGGGGCAGCGCTGCTGCCGGCGCAGACAGGCCTGGCGGGGCTTTTAGAGCGGACAGAGCTGACGGACCTGACAGCAGCAATCCGCCGGACGCGGATGTTCCGCTGCCGCCGCACTCGACGCTGTCGCCGCTGCCGGCATCGCTGTCACGGGAACGCGAGGACGCACTGAGGGAGCTGGAACGAAGCCGCGGCCGGCCCTACTACGACAAGCAGCAGGACGCCGCCGATGCCGCGGCCTACTATGCCGCCGTGGTCCTGTCGGGCAACCGTGACGCGAATTTTGCCGCGCTCTCGGGGCTGCTTGAAAGCACGCATCATACGCAGCCCCGCTACGCGCCCGGCAAGCTGCTCTATCTGTGGATCGACCTGCACAAGGAAGGACGTCGGCTGGCAATCAAGAGCATCTATAGCGGCAAGGTGTTCGACGCCAGGGAATTCATCGACGAAGCTTTCGCCATCGAAGCGAGGCGGGAAGCGCTTCGCGTGTCAATGCGCGCCAATGAAGCTTTTTCGAACATGCCCGAAGCCGTGATCGAGGAAATGCTCGAGGCAGGCGCGCCGTATAACTGCGAGCACACCGTTCCCCAGTCCTGGTTCCGCAAGCGCGAACCGATGCGCGGAGACCTGCATCACCTGTTCGCCTGCGAATCCAGATGCAATTCCTTCCGCGGCAACCATGCCTATTTTGATTTTCCCGACACCGAGGCAACCATGGAGCAGTGCGGCCGGCGCGAGGAGGACCAATTCGAGCCGATCTCCGGCAAGGGGCCGGCGGCCAGGGCAACCATGTATTTCCTCCTGCGTTATCCGCGCACCATCGATTCCGGCATCAGCCAGATGACGCCGCAACGCCTGGCGATTCTCAAGCGATGGCATGAGGGTGATGCCGTATCCGACTACGAACGGCATCGCAACCAGGCCATCTTTGAAGTCCAGGGCAACCGCAATCCCTTCATCGACCATCCGGAATGGGCCGGCAGGGTTGCGCTTGAAAGAGGATTGCAAGGCTGAAGGCAATCCCCGCGCAAGTGCATGTCTCTTCATATCCATCTTCATGTTCCATATCTCCATAGGAGAACGCCATGTCACTTATCCTTTCCAAATTAGCTGCTGAGACCGCAGCAAAAGCCAGGGAGCAGCAGTACCATGTGTTCGGGAAGGACCTGCACATCGTGTGCGATACCGAGCCGCGCGGCCATGCGCTGCCGGAAAACAGGTCGCCGCTAGAACACCGCATTCATACAACAGAGGGATTCGTCCCGTTGTGGGATCAGGGACAGACGCTGCGCTGGCACTTCCAGGAAAGATCCTTTGCCAACTTTGCCTATCCCGAGGAACTGAAATCAGTCATTCGCCAGTTGTTCGGCGAGGCTCTCAATGCCTGGGGAGACGCTGCGCCAATCCGTTTTAACGAACAGGAAGATGCCTGGGACTTCCAGATCTCGGTAAAAAGCGAAAAGGATTGTGATATCAATGGATGCGTCGCAGCGAGCGCTTTCTTTCCCGATGATGGCCGTCATGACTTCGTGGTATATCCATCGCTATTCGATCTGGACCCGGCGGAACAGGTGGAAACCCTGATTCATGAGACAGGCCATATTTTCGGACTTCGGCACTGGTTTGCCAACATTTCCGAAGCATTCTCGCCTTCCGTGCAGTTTGGCAGCGACTCCAAATTCACCGTCATGAACTATGGCGACAAGAGCGTGTTTACCAATGCGGATACCGAGGATCTGGCCCGGCTTTACGAGAACGCGTGGGCGGGTATGCTTACCGAGATCAATGGGACGCCAATCAGGTTTGTTCGGCCTTACCATGTGAAGCGTTACCTTGAAGAAAACAGCGTCGCATCCCGCCTGCTTCAACCGGCGTCGGTGCTGCAACGCATTCGCAACCTGATGGCCTTCGAATCCTCTTCCAGGCTGACAAATTAAACATCATGCAATCGCAATCGTAATAGCGCAGCGCATGCAGATGCGCTCGCCAGGTGTGGCGCATGCGTCGATGCGCATAGCGCATGCCCCCTTCTTCGGAAAAATGCCACTGGAGGCCATATGCTGGACGCCACTTACTTCACTAAAAACGAGCGTGTCATGGCCGCGGTCGCTGCCGCCGGAACATGTGCCGACAGGGAGTATTCCGACCTCATCGACGATGACGGCCACCAGTATGTCGATCTCGTCATGGAAGGCGGCGGGGTACTGGGGATTGCCCTGGTCGGTTATACCCATGTGCTGGAGAAGGCGGGCATCCGCTTCCTCGGTATCGGCGGCACCTCTGCGGGAGCCATCAACGCCGTCATGCTGGCCGCCCTGGGAAGGCCCGTCGATGAAAAATCCGACCGGCTGGCACACCTCCTGGCAAATATGCCGATTGCCTCGTTCATCGACGGCGATGCGGATGCGCGCGACTTTTCCAGTGCGGTATTGAACAAGGCCCGCATGACCAAGCTGCTGTGGAAGGCAATCCAGGTCATGGACAATTTGAAGGAAGACCTTGGCCTCCACCCGGGAGATGCATTTCTCGAATGGCTGACCGCAGCGCTCGCGGACGCCGGGGTTCAGACGACGAAAGAACTGGAAGCCAGGCTGGCCGACGTGCCGGCCTCGCTGCGCATGCGCAGTGGAATACGTCCCGGCGACGCGCTTTCTCCTGCAGAAAAGGCGGGGCGGCTTGCCATGGTGGCCGCCGACGTCACCACGGAGACCAAGGTCGAGTTTCCGAGAATGGCGCACCTGTACTGGCAAGATCCCGGCGCGGTCAACCCGGCCGGTTATGCCCGCGCTTCCATGTCCATACCGTTCTTCTTCCATCCCTACCGCGTCTCGGGATGTCCGCAGAACACGGCGGCGCAATGGGCCAGCGCGGGCTATTGCGGCGTCTTGCCGCATGAAGTGATCTTCATGGACGGCGGCATCATGTCCAACTTTCCCATCAACCTGTTTCATGAGCCTTACCGGGTACCGCTTGCGCCGACATTCGGCGTCAAGATCGGAATCAACCGGAATGCGCCGACCCGGATCACGAAGCCCGCCGAATTGTTGAGCGCCATCTTCGATGCCGCCCGCCATACGCTGGATGAGGACTTCATCGCGCAAAACCCCGATTATCAGCAACTGGTGGCAATGATCGACACCGGAGACCACAACTGGCTGAATTTCAGCATGGAAGACGAGGAGAAGCAGGATCTCTTTGCCCGCGGCGCGGAAGCGGCCGCTGGGTTCCTGTGCCGCTTCGACTGGCATGAGTACAAGAAGACCCGCGAGGGCATCGCCGCCGCTTTCAAGGCGAGCGGGCGCGGCGAGAGCCGGGAAGGCACGGGCACCGCATCTCCGGAAGCCTGAAATCATTCGCGATCCTCACATGGAGGCAGCCATGACATTCGATACGCAAATTGCGGGAGCAATCCTCTGGATCATCGCTGTGCTGTTGATGGCGGCAAAACGGAAGAAGAATGTCATCGCCACCACCCAGAAAGGCGCGGAGGAAGCGCTGGCGAATATCAGCGAATGGTCGAAATGGATGTCGGGTATCCAGACGGCGGCAATCGGCGGTCTCGCGCTCCTGGTGATGAATGAAGATGAGGCCAGGTTTCATCCCTTGCCGGAAGCGGCATCGTTCTTCGCGCTGGCGGCTTTCGGGCTCCTCGGCGCTGCGCTGTTCTTCAATGCCTGGGTATTGTCATCGATGCCTTCTCATTCGATACGCGTCCATGTCGACTTTCCGGACCCGAGCAGATCACCCGACTATGACGTGTACGAGCAGCCCTTGTACGGATGGTCGAAGCAGGTAAGGCTGGGGTATGTGCTGAACGCCAAGCATTGGCTGTGGGCGCACGGACTGCTGGCCGTGGGGCTCTTCTTCATTACGCTGATGTACTGCAATACCCAGTGCAGATGAACCGTCATCGGCGTCCATCCTTCAAGCCGGAACACCAGGCGTTCCCGCGCGGCGTTTCATCACGCAGCGATCCGCCTGCAATGTTTCAGCGTGAATTCGCGCACTTGGGCTAGCGCCGGGTTATGGCTGTCGGCACGCCAGACGAGATAGATTTCGGCCTGGATCTCGCTCTTCCAGAGCGGCTTGAAGACGATATTCTGAAACTGCAGATGCTGCGCCGACGCGGGAACGATCGCAGCGCCGAGCCCCTTGCGCACCAGTGACAGGATCGTGTGGTTCTGCTCCAGGTATTGCACATAAGACGGATGCACGCCGGCCGCACCCAGGAATGCGGTGATCAGGTTGTAGAAATACTTGCCCTCGTCGGGAGAGTGCATGATCAGGGATTCGGACTTCAGGTCTGCCGGACGGATGCTCCTCTTGCGGGCAAGGGGATTCGACACGTGCACGGCCAGCATCAACGGCTCGGCGATCAGGAGTTCCTTCGCAAAGGAATGCCGGGCGTTCAGGGGGCGCATGAATCCGAGATCGATGATGTTGGAGTTGAGCGCGGCGATCTGGTCCAGGGTCACCATTTCCTTCAACAGGATATCGACCGCCGGCAGCTCGGTTTTTGCCGCGGAGAGCAGGTCCGGAATGAGATCGTAGCCAGCCACCGCGGTGAAGCCGAGCGTGACCCGTCCCGCCTGCCCGGTATCGATGCGGCGCGCTTCGATGGCCGCCTGGTCTGCCTGCTTCAGCAGATAACGCGCATTCATGTAGAAACTCTGGCCCGCGGTCGTCAGGGTCACCGCCCTGGTCGACCGTTCCAGCAGGCGCACTCCCAGCGCATGTTCCAGCAACTGTATCTGCCGGCTCAGCGGCGGCTGCGTCATGAACAGGCGCGCGGCGGCGCGGCCGAAATGCAATTCTTCGGCGACGACCACGAAGCAGCGCAGCTGGAATAGTTCAAACATGTTCAGGCACGAGTCGAAATTTCATTAATACAGGTTTTGAATTAATCGATACAGCATCTAGCTTAGACTAAACCCGTCAGGGTTTCTACAATTGCTCCATGCAATTTCAAACGAAGCGCGTCGGCACAGGCGCAAAGAGTTGGAGACGGAGGCGGCCCGCCAAGCAATCGCAGGTTTGCCCGATCGCTGGACATCGGCTGCGCAAGCCCGTCTGGACAGGGCAGGGATGGCTCGCAAGCCGCTTCAAGGATGGTAGCGAACGGCCAGCGACGGCCGCCGCGTCCGTGCGCCTTTAGCCTTTGAATGAAGTTTCCGAGGCGATTCAGATTAACACTAAAGATAGGATGCCAATCATGATGACTTTGCGTGCTGTATTGACGGCGGCTGCCGCCTGCCTGATCACCGTCGCGGCCCATGCCCAGACTGCGGCTTACCCCTCCAGATCGGTCACGCTTGTCGTGCCTTTCGCTCCCGGAGGCGGAACCGATACCGGCACCAGGATACTTGCGCAGAAGCTGTCGCAGAAATGGAACCAGCCGGTGGTGGTCGAAAACAAGCCCGGCGCGGCTGGGATGATCGGCGCCGACTATGTGGCAAGAGCAACGCCGGACGGCTATACGCTGCTGATCGGCAATCTCGGCACCCAGTCCGTGAACCCGTCGCTCTACAAGAAGATTCCCTACAACCCGGATACCGCCTTTGCCGCCGTTTCCCTGATCGCGGAGCTGCCGCTCTTGCTGGTGGTCAATCAGAACTCGCCGGCGAAATCGCTCAGCGAACTCGTTGCCTTCGCAAAATCGAAGCCCGGCAACCTGGCTTACAGCTCCTCCGGTTCGGGCGGCTCCATGCATCTGGCGGCGGAACTGCTGGCCAGCGGCACCGGGACAAAGCTGCTGCATGTGCCTTACAAGGGCGGCGGCCCGGCCATCCAGGATCTGCTGGCGGGCCAGGTCGACATGTCGATTGCGACCATCCTTGAGCTCAATTCCCATATCAAGTCCGGGAAGCTGCGACCGCTGGCGCAGATGGGCGCGACACGCGCGGCGGCCCTGCCGAATGTGCCGACCGTCGCCGAAGTGGCGGTCGCCGGATTCAGCGCTACCTCCTGGATGGGACTGCTGGCGCCCGCCGGTACGCCGAAGGCGCTGATCGAACGCATTTCGGCCGATGTGCAGGAGGCGGTGAATACGCCGGAGATCCGCGACAAGTTTGCCAGCCTGGGGGCCGTCCCGGTGGGCAGTGACGCGGCGAAATTTCAGGCATTGATCGATGCCGACCGAAGCAAGTATGCGCGCCTGATCAAGGAAAAAGGAATTGTCGCGGATTGAATGCGGATGCAGTTCTCCATACCAAGACAAAGCAAAGCAACCAAGGAACAGATGATGAAACCGGAAATCCTGCAACTCAATCCCATATTGATCCCCTCCATCAATCAACAGCTGGACGCGCTCTATACCGTCAGGCGCTACTTCGAGCAGGACGACAAGGATGCCTACATCCGCGAGGTGGGCAAGTCCATTCGCGGCGTCATCACCGGCGGCCATACCGGCATCGGCCGGGCATTGATGGAGAAGCTGCCGGCGCTGGAAATCGTCGCAGTCAACGGCGTGGGCACCGATGCGGTGGACCTTGCCTATGCGCGCCAGCGCGGCATCCCGGTTACCGGCACCTTCGGCGCCCTGACGGAAGACGTGGCCGATCTCGCCCTCGGGCTGCTGCTTGCGACCTGCCGCAACATCGCCGCGGTGGACCGCTTCGTCCGCGACGGCATGTGGGTCAAGCATCCGCAGCCGAGCGCCATTCCCTTGGCGCGCCGCTTCAGCGGCATGCGTGTCGGCATCGTCGGCATGGGAAGGGTGGGCCGCGCCGTCGCGCAGCGCGTCTCGGCATTCGGCTGTCCGATCCGCTATACCGATCTGCAGCCCATCGAGGGACTGTCCTGGGAATTCGTGCCTGGTCTGAAAGCGCTCGCCGAACAAAGCGATGCGCTGGTGCTTTGCGCCGCCGCGGACAAGGCCGAGGGAATCGTCAACGCCGAGATACTGGAAGCGCTCGGCAGCAATGGCTTCCTGGTGAACATCGCGCGCGGCAGGCTCGTCAATGAAAATGACCTGGTCCATGCGCTGCAAACCGGCCGCATTGCCGGCGCCGGGCTGGATGTGTTCGTCGACGAACCCCACGTGCCGCAGGCTCTCCTTGGCATGGACAATGTCGTGCTGCAGGCGCACCGCGCGAGCGCCACGATGGAAAGCAGAACGGCAATGGGAGACATGGTGCTCAAGAGCCTGGCCGACGCGCTCGCCGGAAAAAGGCCGGAGAACAGCCTGACCACATAGCGGGAACAGCGGGTTCCAGGCGGCCACATGCACGCCGCCACGTGCGTGCGACGTCCCTGGTGCGTGCGCCGTCCCTATTCCGTCAGCAATCAGGTTGCCGAAAGCATCGACGATGTCAACAGAATCCATGCCGCGATTGATCCGCCGTTCCAATCTCGTCGAGATGGTGTACGAGGCCATCGAAGACTCCGTGCGGCGCGGCGAGTTGCAAGTCGGCGGATGCCAATTCACGGAAGCCGCCCTGTGCAGGAAATACAATGTCTCCCGGCCGACTGTGCGCGAGGCCCTGATCCGGCTGCGGGCCAAGGGCATGCCGGCCGGCCGCAGGACGGACGGTGCATATCCCGGCGCTTCGCTTTGCAAGGAGTCAGTCGGACTTTGCCATGGGGATTTGGCTAGCGTTGACGACATCCGCAAGCATGTCGAGTTCAGGCGCACGATGGAGCTTGGCGCCGTCAGGCACGGCGCGTTGAATCGGGATGCCGCAGATGTCGACGCGCTGCAAGCGGCATTTCAGGCTTTGCATGAACACAGCGATTCCGACCGGGCTTCCGTCGAGGCAGACATCATGTTCCACATGCGCATTGCACGTGCGGGAGGCAATCCCGTTTTCGTCTCCGTCATGGAATCGCTGCGTCCGCATCTGTTGTTCACCATGAACCTGTCCCGGCAGTTCTCCCACCCGGAAAGCTGCGCCAGGCGATACGCGCAGATCGAATCCGAACATTGCATGATCATGGAAGCGATCATCGACGGGGATGCGCAGCGGGCGCAGGCCGCCATGCGTACGCATCTCGGCAATGCGGCTGTGCGGGTGCTGGGGAAAATGCAGGGATAAAGGCAGCCGGTGGATGCGACTGTTTGATGGTGATGGAAACCTGCCTTGCTTATATGTAGCAAACCGGACTTGATCTGCTAAATTCTGTCGGATTCCATCGCGCTCTGAAATTAGCCGAACTTCCGGGTTAGGCCATTAGAAGACGGTGGCAGTAATATATCAGCACTCCAGAGCGGTCGTTTAGAACGGGTATATCTATTTGACCGACGATGGACATCCTTCGCTCGCACTTGTCGAACATCTAGGCATGCACCCCACGTAGTCATAGAATGCCCCTATGAATGGGGCATTTCTAGCATGGCTACTGAGGTACGGCAAAGGCGCGTACCGATCCCATGTCTGACGTAGGCGCACCGCTGACAGCGACCGTCCCCTTAGCAGTACTCAACGCCTCAATGCGATACACGCCAGTGGGACTTACGGGACTTCCGGATCCGTATAGTCGATCGTGTTCGGTGTCGAGCTGAATTTGTGCCGCATACCAAGAAGGCGCTATGTATCGATCCACAATGACAGTCCCCGCTTTCGTACTGACTTTGTCAAGGGCAGAATCGACCCGTCGCTACGAAGCAGATACATCGAATCGGTACGAGCATCAAGGGCAATGTCTCTTGCGAAGCCTGAAGTCGATTGCGGTGCATTAAGGGTAATGGTTTTAGTCGGGTTAGCTACACCGTTAAGGGTATCAGCCTGCTCGAAGACTAAAATCTGCATCGTCAAGTCAACGTTGCTGAAGACGTACATGATATTCCGTCTACTGCCGGCTAATTTGAAAAAAGGCGCCGCTCAAGCTAAAAGAGATTTGGGCGATCCGCATACGTCTTCAACTAGCCGATAAGGCTCGAGACTTGGCATTGTCCAACCTTGCCATAGGCAGCAATTGCGCGGCTGGGATTTGCTTAGCTTACGGGTTTGCGACATCGCCCCAGGCAGAAAACATCCTACCGCGCCATGATCATGCAGCGCAAGACGCACCGGCCAGTGCAATGCGAGATCGCTGAGCAGACCCGGCAGTCGGTCATAGCGTTGATCGAGAAAGCGCATCTTCCTTCAAACCAATGCCTGTTTCCAAGCCGAGTGGCTGAGTTGCCCCATCTATCGACCGGCCAGTACGCGCGCATTGTGGCCTCCTGGGTGGAATCAATCGGTCTAAATACAGCAGCCTATGGCACTCACACCGTGCGGAGAACAAAGGCGACGTTGATCTACCCACGAACGAAGAACCTACGGGCGGCCCAGCTTCTTCCAGGGCACACCAAGCTAGAGAGAGCACCGTACGGTATCTCGGCATTGAGGTTGACGATGCGCTTGAGATTGCTGAGCAGACGGAGGTCTAGCACGGAGCCGGTAAGCCGCGTCGCACGGTAGCAGGACGCTTGCCGGCCAATACCGGACGTCGATACGCTAAATTCATTCAATATACAATACGCAACATCGCGAGAGACAGTTCTCCTCTTTTTATGCTTTCAAACGTACGGGCAAAGATGATCGAACCCTTCGGAAGTTGTAAGTGCGGCCAAGTTCAGTACAAAGTGTCTAACAGGGCGCTGCAAGTCGTTGCCTGTCATTGCCGAATGTGTCGAAGCATGACTGGGGCGCCACTCTCCTCATACGTCGTGGTAAAGGAAGAGCACTTCGCCGTCACCTCTGGGCACGAGGTTCTTTCTAGTTATGCAGTAAGCGACCGCACAAAGCGATACTTTTGCGCGACTTGCGGCACCCCAATATTCAACTCGAACCCGCATACATACAAGGGGCTCGCTATGCTTTATCTCGGGACTGTTGCAGATCATGAAAATATTGTTCCAGAGCTTAGTATCTATTGCGAGGGCAAGCTGCCCTGGGTGAACATCCATGAGTCGAGCAAGAGTTTTCCCCAGGCTCCGACGCGTGGAGCCTGACTCCTCCATCCAGCGGCCGATCTAATGCCGTTTTGTCCAACGCTTCGCCGCTCATGCATAACGGCGGAGGTCCGTTTCCAAGGAAACTGTAGGGCTGTTGTGAGTCGAAAACAGTCTTCCGCAATTGGTCGAGGGCAAGGGCGACCTAGCGGCAGCAGTCTCGCTGCACGGTGTCGGTATCAACATCGGCCGTGCAATTGGGCGGGCCTTTGCGGGCTTGGTCATCGGGTATTGGGAAATGCTGGATTCCGCAATCTGCCCGCCGCGACGCGGTGGCAGAAACTTGAAAAGCATGGCGGCAAGGCAGGCGCGTGCTAAAAAATTGTTTTGCGCAAGAGAATGATAGATAATTCCCGTCCATGAACGACATGACACAACTCCCCCCATTTCCTGACCGTCTCTCGGTCGATCCGCGCAGCCCTTACTACGATGCGGCTGTCCTCGAGCACGATGTTGGCATCAAGCTTGATGACAAGGAACGCACCAATGTCGAGGAATATTGCATCAGCGAAGGTTGGATCAAGGTTGCGGCCGGCAAGGCGCGTGACCGCAAGGGCAATCCGATGATGATCAAGGTAAAAGGCAAGGTCGAGCCTTTTTACCGATAACGGCTTTATGCCTTGCGCAACATAAGAAAGCATGGAAGATGCCGCCTGCGAAATGGAAGCAGGCGGTCAATCAGTCGGCTATCGTTTTCGGCGAGCGTCTCACGGATGTGCCCCCTGAGATTCATAAATTGACCTCAGCACACAAGACGTCGCAAACCTTGGGAAGAAACGGTTCGGACACAACTCGTTGCTCGACCACGACGCCTTGCCCGTGACAGCTTAATCGTTGAAAAACGACACGGCTATGTCCGCTTTCGAGGAAGCCAACTGACTGGTTCGGGTCGAACTCGGAAGTTCGGAATCTGACACATCCCGCCGGATATCGTCAGAACTTAACCAGCTGATACCAATCCCGCGTCATTCCATGCCATGAGGCCGCGTCCTAACCGAAAAATCTACCGGTTCTATTCGGCATGGAACACGCGGAACTGGTATTACATCGGCGAGAACGACACCGACTTGAGGATCTTGTTTTCCTGGTGCTGCACATTGCCCGCCGCCCCGCTCTTGACCCGATAGGCGGCCCATTCCGGATCCGCTTCCAGCGCCGCGCGGCGTTTCTCGCGGTCAGCCAGGCTTTCATAGCCCCACATGTGCACCACCTGGTTGTTCGTGCCGATCTCGGTCACGAAGTAGCCGATCGGGTCGCCCTGATGCTTGCGCTGCACCGGCAAGCCTTCCCGCTCATACAACTCGAGAAACGCCTTCAAGCGTCCGGGCACCATGGTGTAAGTTCTTAAGTCAATGATCATCTGCTGAGTTCCGTTGTGATGTCGGTGGTGATTTGCGTTGTGATTAATCTGCGCTTGCGCCGGACTTCTGGACAAGCGTGCGCCAGCGTTCGATGTCGCTGTTGACGAATGCCTGGAATTCCTCATGCCGGTTTCCAATGGGCTCGGCGCCCAGTTCCTTCAGGCGTTGCTGGACTGACGGGTCCGCCACGACGCTGGCAATATCGCGGCTGAGCTTGTCGACGATCGCCTGGGGCGTGTTCTTCGGCGCGAACATGCCGAACCAGGACTTGAGATCGATATCCTTGAAGCCGGATTCGGCAAACGTCGGCACATCCGGGAGCTGAGGATTGCGCTGGCTGCCGGTGATGGCAAGCGCACGCAGCTTGGCCGACTTCACCTGGGCCTGGGCTTCGGGGAGATTGGCGAACATGACTTGAATCTGTCCGCCGAGCAGATCGTTCATCGCCAGCGCGCCGCCCTTGTAGGCGATGTGGACCATTTTCGCGCCGGAGGCGGTATTGAAAAGCTCGCCGGCCAGGTGGGCCGCCGTGCCTACCCCGCCCGAGCCGAAATTCAGCTTTCCCGGCTGGGCGGCGGCGTGGCTTGCCAGCTGCTTGACCGAGGTGGCCGGCACATCGGGATGCGCCACCAGGATCAGCGGAACGGTCGCCAGGTTGGAGAGGGCCGCGAAATCCTTGCTCAGGCTATAGTCGAGCTTCTTGTACAGCGAAGCATTGATGGCATGGCTGGATGTCGCCATCAGGATGCTGTAGCCGTCAGCCGCCGACCGCGCCGCCTGTCCGGCGCCGATGTTGCCGTTCGCTCCGGCGCGATTATCGACAATCACCGGCTGCCCCCATTTTTCCGACAGTTTCTGCGAGACGGTACGGGCAATCGCATCGGTTGCGCCTCCAGGCGCGAACGGCAGGATGACGCGCACCGCCTTGTTGGGGAAATCCTCGGCCTTGTTCTGCGCAAAGGCCATGGGAAGGGAAAGCATGGCGACGGCAAAGGCCGTGCATCGTAGGTAAGTTGTCATCGTGTCTCCTGACGAAATTATTCGTACCGTCCCGGATGGTCTTGTTGTTGTGAATGAGAACGGGGACGGGGACGGCCTCAACCATCTGAAGCAGAGCTTAAACGACCGATGCGGGAAACCGTTAGGACTTAACGACCTTTTTCTTGGACTTTTCCGCAGCGCCCGTCTTGTTGCCAGAACGACATGGGCGCCATCAATACACCGGCCCGGAAAATGTTCTCTTGAATTCAAGCGGAGTGACGGCGGTATGCTTCTTGAAGAAGCGGGAAAAGTAGGCCGGGTCCTCGAAATTGAGGCGATAGGAAACCTGGGCGATGTCGAGGTCGGATTGCGTGAGCAGGCGCTTGGCTTCCAGCAGGATCCTTTCCTGCATGAGCGCGATGACGGTCTTTCCGGTCGCGGTTCTGACCGCCTCGTTGAGTCGCCGCTCGGTCACCAGCAATTCATTGGCATAGTCCTTCACCGACCTGAAATCGAGATAGTGCTGTTCGATCAGCAGCTTCAGCCGCCTGGCGAGGCTGTAATGCTTCGGCGCCGCCTGTTCGCCGGAGCCTTCGGGCAGCAGGCGCCGCAAGCGGGTCAGCAGCATCAGCACGCAGGAGCGGATGGCATCCTGGCTCCAGGCATCCCTGTGCGCATATTCGCGCTCGATCTCGGCCAGCAGCGGCAGGCATGCTTCATGCTGCTCCACCGACAGATAGAGTGCGGGATGGGCATTGGCGATGCCGAAAAAGGGAATGTCATCCTGCCGGTGATAGATCTGCATGAAGAACTCGGCACTGAGATTGAGCACATAGCCCGAGGGAGGAATTTCGGAGCCCCAGGCATGCATCTGTCCCGGCGAGATGAAGAAAACCGAACGCGGCCTCACCTCCAGTGTTTCGAAGTCCAGCAGGTGCTGTCCGCGCGCTTCCGATATCCATAGCAGGTGGTAGTAGCTGTGCCGATGCAGGAAGGGGCGGGGCACATCGGTTCTGCCGTCGAGCTTGACCAGATCGAACAGAAAGCTGTCGGCATTGGTCCCGAACGGGGAGACCTGAAAATTGGGCAACTGATCGATGGCGCGCATGAATGTCCGCGCCTTATCGCGCCGGTTCAAAGGGTGATGGAATGCCTGCCTGCTGCATGAATCTGTTCCTCATTGTTCGCCGCACTTGTTTGCTTGTCACTTTTCACCTGCCAGCTCCCCGCCGGCAAAGCGGTAACGCTTCGGCTGGCAAGGTGTTTTCATATCAATTCCAGGCAAATCAGATGATGACCCCGTTGCATTTACGGCACTTGCGGCATTGCCGTGATTATCTGGCGTACCTGGCCGCACCAGTATCCTACCGCATGGAAATAAGCTTCCCAAACGCAGCCATTGCAGCCGCGTCCGCAGCAGGTGGTGGGCGCCTCCGGCGGGTCGCGGAAGACCAGGCCGCGCTGCGCAAGTTGTTCACGAAGGTCCCCAATCCATTGTCGTGCCTGCTCGGCATTGGATGGCAAGGCGTTGTGCTGATCGCTGTTCATCGGTTCCGTCAATAATGCGAGTATCAGTGGAAGTATCGCCCAGTTTGGAGAATCAGGCTTCGTCCCGTTCGCGGTGCAATGAGTGCATGGAGTACGGGCGTGCGGCCTGCCGGAACAGCCAGGCCGATCCGCCGAATGCGGCGATGAAGAACCCGTTCAATAGCAGAAGCTCGGCCGGGCCGCTGTACGGAAGGCCCATTCCCGCAGCGACGGCAACGACGGCGATGGATGCCTGGGCAAGCGCCATGGCGAACAGGGTGCGTGCCATTCCACGCGGTCGGAATCGCGCGGCGAGCGCGCCGACAACCCCTATTGCAAGCACAGCAAAATACATCAGGTTCGCCTGGTCGCCATCCTTCCCGATGATGCCGACGCCCAGACTCAGCCACACGAGCATGCATGCCGCCGCCAGCCAAAGGGCAAGCGCGGACCGGTATAGACCGCGGTTGGCAGGAGTGTGCATCAGCTTCCCTCCGATGTGGTTGCACAAACAGTGTGCAGGCTATACGGCCCCCAGCCTGCGTATTCCTTGCTAGGCAATAATGAAATCATGCCCAATATCGGCCGTATCGCGGATTACTGCTCCAGCGCAATGCCCCTTGCTTTCGATATGTCGGAAAGCAAGGCAAGCAGCTTTGCCGCATCCACAGGCTTGACGAAATGATGGTTAAAGCCGGCGGCCATGGCATTGAGCCGGTCCTGTTCCTGGCCATAACCGGTCACGGCAATCAATGCCATCTTCGCCGTGCCTTCCTGCGCCCGAAGGCGGCGTGCCAGTTCGTTGCCATCCATTTCAGGCAAGCCGATGTCAAGAATACAGACATCGGGCAGCTCCCTTCCCGCGCGTATCAATGCCTGCCGCGAATCATGTTCGACCGCGACTTCATGACCCGCGACCTCGAGGTACATGCCGAGCAGCTGGGCAGCGTCGACATTGTCATCCACGACCAGGATGCGCAGCTTGGAGGAGCCCGCCCGAACTTGCACTCCATCCTGTGCCTGCGCGGCCCTGATTGCCGGTCGGCCCTGGCGTGGCAGCGTCACGGTGAACCGGCTTCCTTTCCCCAGGCCTGCGCTGTGGCAGGTGATGGTTCCGTTATGCAGGGTCACCAGGCTCTTGACCAGTGCCAGGCCGATGCCAAGCCCGCCCTGGGAGCGGTCCGGACTGCGTTCGGCCTGCGCGAACAAATCGAAGATATGCGGCTGCAGTCCGGGGGTGATGCCGATGCCATTGTCCAAGACTTCGAGGATGACCTGTCCGTCCGGTGCCCGCATGGTCAGGCTGATGCTGCCCTGTTCGGGAGTGTATTTGGCCGCGTTATTGAGCAGGTTCGTCAGGATCTGCACCAGCCGCTTGGCATCTCCCTGCACGTGTGCCGGTTCGGGGTCCAGTTCCACGGTCAGGCGATGCCTCTTGCCTTCGATGAGCGGGCGTACTTGCTCGATGGCGTCGGCGATCACATGCTTGACATCCAGATCCGCCTTGTCCAGCGTAGCCAGGCCGCGCGTCACGCGCGACACGTCAAGCAGGTCATCGAGCAGGCCGCTCATATGCCGCACCTGGCGGGAAATCACGGCACTGGTCTGCATGATGCGTTCCCTGTCGAGCTGACCGATAGCAAGCAGTTCGCCCGCCGCGCCGATGGGCGCAAGCGGGTTGCGCAGTTCGTGAGCGAGCATGGCCAGGAACTCATCCTTGCGCTGATCGGCCTGCCTCAATGCGTCTTCCACCCGCTTGCGCTCGCTGATATCCAGCGTCACCGCCAGGATGCTGTGAACCGGCTGGCTTCCTGGCGTGCGAATCAGGCTGACCGTGTTGTTGACCCATACGATGCTGCCGTCCGGCCGCACATAGCGCTTCTCGAGTTCGAATGGCTGGCCGGTGGCGACGGCTTTCCGGAGCAGGGCAAGATTGCGCGGGAGATCATCGGGATGCGTGATGTCCTGCATCTTCCTGGCAAGCAGTTCTTCACGTGTGCGCGCAACGATCTCGCAATAGCGATCGTTGACGCGGATGATCTGTCCGGTGCCATCCGTTTCGCAAATGCCCACCGCGGTCTGTTCGAACAGCGACTGCAGGTGCGCTTCGCTTTGCTGCAGCGCCATTTCGGTATGCCTGCGGTCGGTAAGATCGACGAAGGTGCAGACTGCGCCGTCGAGCCGCCCGTTCCGCCACACCGGCCGCACACGGTATTCGACGGGAAAGCTGGAGCCGTCCCTACGGAAAAAACTCTCATCTTGCACATAGGCGGAGACCCCGTCTCTTGCGGCCTTGTATATCGGACAGTCTTTCTCGGAATAGGGCGAACCGTCGGAATGGGAATGATGAATCAGGGCATGCAGCTTCCTGCCGATCACCTCTTCCTCGCGCTCGAATCCGAGCAGTTTCAGAAACGCGGCATTGCAAAGGACTGTAGCGCCTTCGGAATCGATGGAATAAAAGCCTTCTTCCGTGCAGTTGATCAGAAGACGCAAGTAGTCGTGGCTGTTGCGGATGCGCTCCTCGGCATTGCGCAATTCCAGCGCGATGCGATTGCGCTCGATCGATTCCCAGCACCGGTGGGCCACCGCCGTCAGGAGCTTGACCTCATGGTCCTTCCAGCGGCGCGGCGTCGATTGATGGACCGCCATGCCGGCCCGGAATCGCCCGGCCTTGAGGACGGGAATGCTGACAACGGCGCGGATCTGCGTCTGCCGGTAGGCCTCCAGCACGTCCTTCACCCGTTCGTCGGTTTCAGTGTCCTCTACGATGTAAGGCAGTCCGAGATGGCTCAGGCGTACAAACTCGCTGCCGAAGCTGGCGCTTTCATAGCGCCCGACAATGCTGGGCACGCCATTAGTATAGTTGCCGGTCAGCGTAAAGCTGTCGTCATCCTCGTTGACGTAGGCATAGGCGCACCGCTCGACTTCAAGTGTCTGTCCGAGTAGCGTCGCTGCCGTCTGCGTTATATCTGCCGAATCCACCAGCGAGCGGATTGCATCATCGATTCTGGTGAGAAAGCGATATTTTTCCAGCTCCTCGTGTAATGAAGATTCTTCATCTGAAGCGGAAAGAATGTGCAAATCTGACATTGGAGGCGGAGGAGTTGAACGCTGGTTAACTTGGTGACCTGATGACGGATTGCCAGCTCGCCAGGACAGGCAGGCAATCTACCATGATGAAATCGCTGAATTGATCATTATCAATTTTCGCTTGAAGTTAATCAAACATCTTCCGCAAGGAAAACCCGGCACGTTGAAACCGGGCGCATGAGTTATCTCCGCCTGATTGCAAGACCGGCAATGTTTCGCCGGCCTGCGCCGGTCATGCGAGGCCTCCGTTGGCACGCAGAACCTGTCCATTCACCCAGCGGGCATCGGGTCCGGCGAGGAAGGACACGACGTCGGCTACGTCGTCGGGCTGCCCCAGGCGTTCGAGCGGCGGCATGCTGGCGAAGTGCGCAATCTGTTCAGATGTTTTGCCGTCAAGTAAGAGGTCTGTGGCAACCGGTCCCGGTGCGACCGCATTGACGGTGATGTGCCTGCCGCGCAATTCCTTCGCAAACACATGCGTGAAGGACTCCACCGCCGCCTTGGTCGCATTGTAGATGGCATAGCCCGGCATGTTGAGGGCGAGCGCGGTGCTGGAGAAGTTCACGATGCGTCCCCCGCTGTTCATGCGCCGTGCCGCTTCGCGCATGGTGTTGAAAGACCCTCGCACATTGACGTCAAAGGTCTGATCGAACAGTGCATCGCTGGTGTCGGCCAGCTGCGCGACTTTCATGATGCCGGCATTGTTGACCAGAACATCCACCTTGCCGAGTTCGCGCTCTGTAGTGTCGAAAAGCTGCGTCACCTCGGCGGCGGATGCGACGTTGGCCCTGACGGCGATCGCGCGGGCGCCGGTCTCGCGCAACGCGCCGACAAGCCGGTCGGCCTGATCCGCGCTGCTTGCATAATTGATCACGACGGCAAAGCCGTCCCTGGCGAGGCGTGCGGCGACGGCTGCGCCGATACCGCGGGATGCGCCGGTAATGATGGCGACTTGCTGGACTTGCTTGGACATGGTGATTTCCTTTCATTCGTTGATGGCGTTGACTGAATGATGGTCTATTACCGGAACTTGATAATTGCCTTACCATGGAGATCACTATTCCATTTCCAATAACAATAAAGTGACATGCCATGATGGATCGCTTCCAGGAAATGCAGATATTCATCCGCATCGTCGAGCGGCGCAGTTTTACCCACGCTGCCGAGGATCTGCAGTTGCCGCGCGCGACGGTCACCAATGCCATCAAGCGGCTGGAAGATCGCCTGGGCACGCGCTTGCTGGAACGCACGACACGGGTCGTGATGCCCACGCTGGATGGCGAGGCTTATCATCAGCGTTGCGTGCGGTTGCTGGCCGACCTGGAGGAAACCGAGGCGGCATTTGGCAAGGCGAAGCCCAAGGGCTTGCTGCGAGTGAATCTGCAGGGAACCCTGGCTCGCCATTTCGTGATTCCCGCATTGCCCGCATTCCTGAAACGATATCCGGAAATCGAGCTGCAGATCGGCGAAGGTGATCGGCTGGTGGACCTGGTCCGCGAGGGAGTCGACTGCGTGCTCCGCGCCGGGAATCTGCAGGATTCCTCGATGATCGGGCGCCGGGTCGCATTGCTCGAGCAGGTCACCTGCGCAAGCCCTGCCTATCTTGCCGAATATGGAACGCCGCGGACGCTCGAGGACCTTGCCCGGCATCGCAGCGTCGATTTCGTGTCATCCATGAGCGGCAAGCCTTACCCGCTTGAATTCGTGATCAACGACGAAGTGAAGGCGCTGACGCTGGCATCGTCCGTATCCGTCACCGGTGCGGATGTCTATACCGCATGCGCGGTGGCGGGACTTGGGCTGGTACAGGTGCCGCGCTATCGCATCGCCGAAGAATTGCGCTCCGACCAGCTTCGCGCCGTGCTTCCCGGTCTCAGGCCGCCCGCCTTGCCGGTGTCCGTGCTTTATCCGCAGAACCGGCAGCTATCGGCAAGAGTCCGCGTATTCACCGACTGGATCAGGGAGATATTCGAGAATGCGCCTGTATGAGGCAACCTGCAGATGCCTCGGCATCGCGGATTTACGGCGTTCGGGGAGGCCCGCATCGCATTGAAAAACATCGGGATGACATTCTCGGGCCGAGCCGGGCAATCGTCGGCTGTAGATGTGCCGGCCCCTCAAGCCGGCAGCGCATGTTACGCGGTGTCCCGCTTCATCTGCCTGCGTTTGGCAGGAGGACGTTCCCAGGAGGGCAGATCCCCGAAATACCGGGCGGCAAAATCGATAAAGACACGCACTTTGGCCGGCACATGACGACCGGCCGGGTAGACGATGTAAATGCCGGTTTCCATGGTTTTGTAGGAAGGCAGAAGCGGTACGAGACGGCCGGCTTCCAGATCCCGGCTGACGATGAAACTCGGGACATAAGTCACGCCGAATCCCCCGCTTACCGCAGCACTGAGCATGGCGCCGTTATTTGCCCGGAGCCGCGTTGAAACGCTGATGGATTCCCGCTTGCCCGACCGACTCGTGAACTGCCACTCCGACATGCCAAGCGCATACTCGACGCAGTCGTGTCCTGCAAGATCGCCGGGCCGCCTTGGCGTACCACGAAGCTTGAGGTAGGCAGGAGAAGCACACAGAACGAAGCGGCTTTTTCCGATGCGGCGCGCGGCCAGGCTGGAGTCCGGAAGATTGCCGATGCGGACGGCCAGATCAAATCCTTCTTCCACCAGATTGACCATTCTGTCGTTAAGCTCCATGTCGACGCTGATGTCCGGGTAGGCCTTGAGGAAGTCGGCGAGCAGCCCGCCAAGATGCAGGGTCGAGAACGACACCGGGCTGTTTATGCGCAGGCGGCCTGTGGGCTGCGCCTGAAGCGCACCGGCGGCACGTTGCGCTTCTTCCAGGTCTTCGAGAATGCGTGTGCAGCGTTCATGAAACGCCATGCCGGCTTCGGTCAGCCTGAGCTGCCGTGTCGTACGGTCAAACAGTCGCGTGCCCAGCCAGTTCTCCAGCAGCTGGATCTGTTTTCCTACCGCCGCGGAAGACACCTGCAGCTTTCTGGCCGCTGCGGAAAAGCTTCCGTCGGCGACGACTCGTGCAAAGGTAGACATGCGATTGAAGTGGTCCATGCCGCATCCATTCTAAAAACAATGTTTAAAATCCTGAAAACATTTGCCAGATTATCAAAAACAATTTGCCATGTCAGACTTTGCTGTGTCGGTGACGCGATTCACCTTTACTTTTTCAGGAGATGACAATGGAAAATTCACATGCTGGCGTAGCGCTTGTAACCGGAGCTTCCCGCGGTATCGGTCGTGCCGTTGCAAGGCGGCTTGCTCGCGATGGCATGGCCGTTGCCCTCACCTATCGGGTACGTGGCGAGGAGGCAGCAGCTGTGGTCGCGGAGATTGAGCGGGAGGGCGGCAGGGCAATGGCCTTGCAGGCGGATCTGTCGGTGCTCACCGATTTATCCGGTCTGTTCGATGCGGTGGAAGAGAGGCTCGGCCGCTTGCGCGTTGTCGTGGCCAATGCCGGCAATGTTGTTTTCAAGCCGATTGCGGAAGCGACACATGTCGATTTCGAACAAGCCTTTATTGCCAATACTCGCGGCACCCTGCTGACTTTTTCGGAAGCCGCGCGACGCCTCGGCGAGGATGGCCGCATCATTGGCATCTCGACTGTTCTTACCATTGCGCCGAAGGCGAACGCCGGACTGTATGCGGCCAGCAAGGCGGCCGTCGAGCAGTTGGTGAAAGCGCTTGCGCGTGAACTTGGTCCGAGGCGCATCACTGTGAATGCCGTAGCGCCGGGTCCGACCGATACTGAAATGGTTCCTCCCGCCCGTCGCGAGGAAGCGCCCAAGCTGACGCCGCTTGGCAGGCTCGGCAAGCCCGAAGACATCGCCGATGTCATCGCATTTCTCGCATCCGAGGAATCGCGCTGGATTACCGGGCAGATCATTAACGCCAATGGAGGGCTGGCTTAGTCCGGATGGAGATGGCCTGGCTGTTGGACTTTGAGCCGTTGCTTGGCTGTGTTTGATAAGCTGCTGCGCGATCCGGATTGGCGCCTGCGGTGCTCGGCGTACACCCGGTACGCGTACGCTCCTCGGCGCCAATCTGAACCGCTCGCAACGCTTATCAAACAAAGCCTAGTCGAGGCCGAGCCAGATTGCTGCTGGGACAAGGCGTCACAACGCAGTGCCGGCGGCAATCCGTCCGGGATCGGCAGGCAGGTCAGGGTAAAACCGCTCTAGATGCAGCACCGGAGCACTCTGGTGAAGGGGCGCATCCGCCGCATTCCATCTCAAGCGTGCGATGGGATGCCGATAAGGTATTGGGCTCACGTGAGCAAGGCTGCAGCCATCCGGTGCAAGCCAACGTGCGTTTGCTTGACTGCCTTTACCTGTGCTGCAGCTGACGGGTTCAGTAGAAAATCATTACATGTTCAGGCATGGCTTCCGCCGCCGGGATTTCTGGCGTAGCGTCGCGTCCGGCGGTCGCCTTCCACATGAATATCGCCATTCTTGGCCATGACGCTAAGCGCATTGGACATGCGCTGGGTAAGCTTTTTCCTGTCGTCGGCGGATGGACGAATACCAAGCGCGCTTACGGCTGCCTTGAAAATTTCTGCCGCTGGTTGCGGGACGTCCGTCAATAGTCTCGGCCAGAAATCCTTTCCGGTCGGAGGCAGGTTCGACTTGGCCGGAGAACTGGATGCGGCTCGCCGGCTTCGCGTGGCCGGCTTCAACTTTGTCTTCGATGCAGCCCTTGTACGGCTATTCGGCTGCCTGACAGCTGACGGTGATTCGATTGCCGCCAGGGTCTCCAGAACATCCTCGAGGTTTTCAACCAGTTTTGTGTAGTACAGCATTCCCTCTCGTGCATGCTGTAATTCAAGCTCCACAGCCCTTGCTGCCGATACGGTTGTACGCATGTGAGGTTCCTTAACGAAAATAAAGAAGGAATGAGAGCCTGTTTGAAAACCGACTGCGCATCCTCATTCTGAGATTAGAGTGCCGCGCGTACCTCATAGGTATGTAGATGAAGTACGCGAATGCTCCTCGTAGCTGGCTCGAACCGCTCGCTGCAGTTTGCCTACAGGCGATGAGCAGTTTAATGAATGAAGAGGTTGACAGTGGCAAACAAGTTTTGTTCGCCAGTCGAGGCTGATAAATATCAAGAAGATTTATCAAGAAGATTCTTAATTTAATGCCTTGGCGCCCGTCATCCGGTTTTATTGATCCGGCTTCATTTTTCATCACCGAAGCATGACACGCGGTACCTCTTGCATCGACCCTTCGACGCGCAATCGCTGCATAGGCAGTTCATCGCGCTGCCTGCCGGCGATCCGCGAATACACCGGTCCATGCTGGTTTTCATGCAGCTGTTCTCGCAGCGCATTGGTGACAGGAAAAGCCGGAGGAGGGCCGGTGTTCCGGTCCGGTCCGTTTCAGCCGCTTCCATTTCGGGAGAGGCCAATATGGCAAGGGGCGCAGGATCGCGGTGCAATTGAACGGCTGTAGGCAAGCCATTCCATTCCTCCTACTTGATGCCAAATGAACGCGCCATATCGATATTGAATGAGCCTGCAAGCGGTGGAACCATGCATGCTTAACGTCTCTTGTCTTGGATTTCTGACATCGCGGAGGAATGCACTAAAAACCTAGGAATGGTGTGGCCCGATTCAGCACATGGTCGCAGATGCCTGCAGCATTTTCATGAGGGCCGCGAACTTAAGAACATAAAGGCGCAAAGCTTCGATTAGTAGCGCGTTTTCGCAATCAACATGATGATAAGACGAGGCGTCCCCGGGAGCGGGCAGGCTTAGGTAACGTGCCATAGATAAAATAAAGCACCGCATCTTTTTCAAGAGAGCCCGGATATCGGGGCTGGTGCCGCGCCAAGGCGGCGATGTGCTCTTGCAGGATGCAATCCCGACAGCGACTTTCTGGCACTGAACCTTGTGACTTTTTGTATTGCGCGGGCATTATTGCTTCTTTGTTCTCATAAAGGCCGAGATTTATTCAAATCGTAAGAAACAGCCATTCTTTTACGACCGATCGTGCTATCCTTTTATTGTTCGCATGTGTCCCCCATCAATTTCGTCCATCGCCTGGAGTAGAGCGAGCTGGCGTCGACCTATCCTCGCAGCATGCAGCGGTACAAGCCCTTGTCCTGTGGATTTGGTGGTATGGAACTTAAATGGAACTTGCGTGCCCATAGACAGATAGCGTGAAACAGCTGTCTGAACCGGGTGAAAACGCACAGGAATAAAACAAGGCCATTGAGCCGTCATCAAGACCAATTTTGTATTGAGAAGTTATGCCTCGTAAACCTGAACCGGCAGCGGCGCCCACCGTCATTAAGTGGACAGAAGAAGAGTGGGAAAGAATTGCTTCACGCCTTCTGGAAATGAAGGGCCGCGAATTACTTAAGTCACACCAGTTGGAAGAAGTTAAGGCCAAGGACGTATTCAACGCGCAGGACGCCCTGCCGGAGCCTCGGCACCGCAAGCTGATCTCGATCTCGCAAGGTTTCCAGGCTATCCGGCAGCGCTTGCATAGCATTCTGCAAAAGCTCGATGCGGTTCCCCAGAATGACTTGTTTGATGCGCCGAAACCGGCCGACACCACGGTATCGCTGGCCGAGGCAGGCACGGATGGCAATCGGGAGATGCCGGGCGCCGTCGAGACAGATGGCCAAACAGGTCTTGAAGAGAATACGGCGCAAAGCATCGCGGATCTGCAACAGCGTGACGAGGCAGCGGGTGCAAATGATGCGCGGTCCATCGGGAACGAACCTGCCCAGGAGAGCCGATCCGGCGAAGAGAACCTTGCCGCTCCACTGTCTCAGACCCGGTCGGCCAACGAGCGGCCACGCGCATCCCGGCCGCAGCCATCGGCGGACCACAACCGGGGCAGACAGGCGGCCCCGATTCCTCCGCAGGTCGCAGCGGAGAATTTCGTTGAAATGGCGCGTCCCTTCGTCACCATGGTTTGTGAGGAATTGGCCACTGCTCTTGTCAATAAACTGATGGAGAAGGGTGGCACGCAGGCGCTGTCCTCCCTGTTCCAATCCGCGCTGACCGAGACCGGACAGACAACGCAGGCCGATCATCGGCCCAAGCGCGGACACCAGGTGAACCAGCCGCTCACAAGGCAGGCCGCCTACGCCACCCAAGGTACGGAAGCCTCGCTGCAGGCAGGTTCCGCTGCCGATGATGAAGATGCACATCTGGCCGAAATGGATGTGCAGCCTTTGTTCGATCCCAAATTGCCGCCGTCGCCGAACAGCACATTCAAGCCGATGATCGCGCTGATCGGGATCAGCACGCGTGACTTCGAAGATTTGCAGCCTCGGTTCCCGCAGCTGGAATTGACCGCGGTGTCGCTGGACGATCTTCGTACGGCTCCGTCTCTGCGCAATTGCCAGCGAATGGTCGGTCTGCGCGAGGACATACCCGCACCAGCGGATGAATTTCTTCGCAAAACATTCAGGAACCGGTATTTGCGTGTTACGGGAGGTATTGCCCAGATATCCGAGCAGTTAAGCGCCTGGCTCGACAATCCGGGCTCGATGAACGCCGGATCGAACTGGCCGCGCAAGCAAGGTGGCGGCAAAACACAGACGAATGGCTATCCCAAGAAGCGACAGTTTCGTCGTCCGCGGCCGAATCAGTGAGATGCTCTAGTGTAAACCGTGCGCAGGGTGGCTCGATGATATCTTCTGTGGCGGTGTCCGAGCGAGGTGCGGCCATTTAGTATTGTCGTCAATGGAACCCACGCATCTTCAAAACGGCAGCCGGATATCCCGGCTGCCGTTTTACCGTCTGGTCGTGCTGACCAAGGCTCGATGCGTCGTTTTAAAGCGGATTGCAGATGAATGTGCGGTCGCATCGGCCTGCTTTGGGCGCATGGCGGCGTTGTTCGTCGCTGGTGTGGCCCGCCACACGGCGCTCCTCCCGCCGTGCCCTGCACCCAAAGCAGGCCGATTCGTCCATGCACTCACCTGCAATCCGCTCTATGTTTCGGTGGCCATGTGCAAAAAATAGCGCGAGACCAAAACGGTTCGCGCTATTGACCAGGCAACTAATTGAGCAGAATCAGGGAGTGGCTTTCTCGTTAAGCCCTCCGCCCAGCGACCGATAAAGGTCCACGGCATTCGTCAGGCGCAGCAAGCGGGCCTGCACCAGTGTCTGCTCGGCAGAGAACAGCTCGCGCTGCGCGTCCAGCACATCAAGGGAACTGGCAACGCCGTTCTGATAACGCAGCTCAGCCAGTTTCAGGCGGTCCGCTTGCGCCTCGAGTACCCGGCGCTGGGCATCGATCTGTTCATCAATGGCGCCGCGAGCCACCAGGGCGTCGGAGACTTCGCGAAAGGCTACCTGGATCGTTTTTTCATAGTTGGCCACCGCGATGTTATTGCGGACTTCGGCCAGAGTCAGGTTTGAACGATTGCGGCCGGCATCGAAAATAGGCAACACCAGCTGCGGCACGAACGACCAGGTCCGCGTGCCTGCTTCGAACAGGTCCCCCAGATCGGTGCTGGCGCTGCCGATGCCGGCAGTCAGTGAAATACGGGGAAAGAAGGCTGCACGCGCCGCTCCGATGTTGGCATTGGACGCAATCAGCTGCTGTTCGCTGGCGCGAATGTCGGGACGGCGGGCGAGCAGATCGGAAGGCAAGCCTGCAGGGAGCTCGGCCACGATGTTTTGCTCCGACAGGGTGCGTGCCGGCGGCAGTTCGGCGAAGGGCCTGCCTGCCAGAACAGCCAGCGCATTCTGCGCCTGGGCACGTTGCCGCACCAGGGTGGCGAGCGATGCCCGCGCAGTTTGGACGAGCACTTCATTCTGGCGCAAATCCAGCGCCGAGGATGCTCCCACCTCGAAGCGTTGCTGAGCCAGCTTGAATCCTGTCTCACGTGCCTTCAGGGTGCGCTGCGCCAGCTCCTGCTGTTCGGCAAACGCACGTTCCGCCAGATACGCCTTGGCTACCTCGGCAACCAGGCTGATCTGCGCCGCGCGCTGCGCTTCTTCCGTAGCCAGGTATTGCGACAGGGCGGCTTCGTTCAGGCTGCGGACACGGCCGAAGAAGTCAAGTTCGAAGGCGGCGAGGTTGAGGCCAACCTGATAGGCGGTGGAAACTGCCGACCTCCCGAGCGGGGAAGTCGCTGCCGAAGTCCGGCCTCGTGATCCCCCCGTTGCGGCACTGAGGTTGGGCAGCAGGTCGGCGGCAACGACATTGTATTGCGCCCGTGCCTCCTCGATGCGCAATGCAGCGATGCGCAGATCCCGGTTATTCACCAGGGCCGACTCGACCAGCAGCTGCAATCGAGGATCATGAAAGAAATCGCGCCAGCCTGTTTCTGCCGAGACTCCGCCCGGCTTGGAGGCAGGGAAAGGCTCCTCCGGAAACGCCGTGGCGACCGGCGCAGCCGGGCGTTCGTATTTCGGTGCAAGGGAGCAGGCGCTCAGCACGCCTGCAGCAAGCAAAAGGAAAACAGAATTGCGTAACTTAAGCATATTCAGATACCCCCTACGTCATTCGGGGCGGTTTTCGGTGAATGAGTGGCCCAGAACTCCTCCTGGCGCTTGCTTGCCTTGAAAAGACGTCGCACCACCACGAAGAACACAGGCACAAGGAACACGGCAAGCACGGTGGCGGTGATCATTCCGCTCATCACCCCGGTGCCGATCGCGCGCTGGCTGGCAGAGCCGGCGCCCGTGGCGATTGCCAGCGGCAACACGCCGAGGATGAAAGCAAGCGAGGTCATGATGATGGGACGGAAACGCAACCTGGCGGCTTCCACCGTGGATTCGATCAATCCCTTGCCTTGCGCTTGCAAGTCCTTCGCGAATTCGATAATCAGAATCGCGTTCTTCGCCGACAATCCGATAATGGTGATGAGACCGACCTTGAAGTAGACGTCGTTGGGCATGCCGCGCAGCGTTACGCCAAGTACCGCCCCAAGCACGCCAAGCGGCACCACCAGCATCACCGACAGGGGTATCGACGTGCTCTCATAAAGAGCGGCCAGCACCAGGAAGACCGCAAGCAGCGACAGCGTCATCAGCATCGGCATTTGTGCTCCGGAAGTGCGCTCCTCGCGCGACTGGCCTGTCCATTCAAAGCCAAATCCAGGGGGTAATTGTCCAGCCAGCCGCTCCATCTCCGCCATCGCTTCGCCGGAGCTGAAGCCCGGTGCAGCCTGGCCCGCAATCTTCATTGAGGGATAACCGTTGTAACGCACGATCTGGACCGGTCCATTGATCCATTTTGCCGAGATGAAGGTTGCCAGCGGCACCATGTTGCCCGATGCATTGCGCACGTACAGGTTGCCCAGATCTTCAGGCTGCACGCGCTTGGTCGACTCCGCCTGCAGGATCACGCGCTGCTGGCGGCCCTGGTTGGGAAAATCATTGAGATAAGACGAGCCCAGTGCCGCCGACAGCGTGCTGTTGATGTCGGCAAACGACACGCCGAGCGCACTAGCTTTGTCACGATCGACATCGATCTGGAGCTGTGGCGCATCTTCCAGACCTTCCGGACGCACGCCGGCGAGCAAATTGCTCTTGCCTGCCATGCCGAGGAGCTGGTTCCGCGCCGCCAGCAGGGCTTCGCGGCCCATGCCGCTGCGGTCCTGCAGACGGAAGTTGAATCCTGTCGCCGTGCCGAGTTCAGGAATGGGTGGCGGATTCAAAGCGAACACAATCGCGTCCTTGATGCCGGTCAGCGTCCCCATGGCCTTGCCCGCAATCTTGTCCGCCGTGTCCGCGCCGCGCTCATTCCAGTCCTTGAGCGGTACGAAGGCAATTCCCGCGTTTTGACCGCTGCCGGAAAAGGAAAAGCCGATCACCGCGATAATATGCTCGACCCCCGGCTGCTTGAGGAAATAGCCTTCGACCTGTTTTGCCACATCCAGCGTACGATTGGCGCTGGCGCCGGCCGGCAGCTGGATATTGGTCAGGATATAGCCCTGATCTTCATTCGGCAGGAAGGATGAGGGCAGGCGCATGAACAGCAGGCCGACCACGGCCAGGATCAAGCCGTACACGATCATGTAACGGCCCGTCTTGCCGAGCATGCCGACAACGGCGCGCTGATAGCCATTGGTGGCCGAGTTGAATTTCCGGTTGAACCAGCCGAAGAAGCCGCGCTTTTCGTGATGATGTCCAGCCTGCACCGGCTTGAGCAGGGTAGCGCACAGGGCGGGTGTCAGCGTCAGGGCCATGAGTGCCGAGAACGCCATGGAAGCCACCATGGACAGCGAGAACTGGCGGTAGATCGCACCCACCGCTCCACCGAAGAATGCCATCGGTATAAACACGGCGATGAGCACCAGCGTGATGCCGATAATGGCGCCGGTAATCTGGCCCATGGCCTTGCGTGTGGCCTCGGCCGGCGGCAGACCTTCCTCGCTCATGATCCGCTCGACGTTCTCCACGACCACGATGGCGTCATCCACCAGAATACCGATCGCCAGCACCATGCCGAACATGGTCAGCACATTGATTGAGAAGCCGAACGCGTACATCGCGGCAAAGGTGCCCATGAGCGCGACCGGCACCACGATGGTCGGAATCAGGGTATAGCGGATGTTCTGGAGGAAGAGATACATCACCAGGAACACCAGCAACACCGCTTCAAGCAGGGTCTTGACGACTTCCTCGATCGAAATTTTCACGAATTTCGACGTGTCATAGGGAATGTCGTACTGAATTCCAGCAGGGAAATACTTTTCCAGTTCCGTCATCTTGGCGCGTACCGCAGTGGCGGTAGCGAGCGCATTGGCTGTCGGGGACAATTGCAGGCCAATCGCCGATGACGGCCTGCCATTCGTCCGAGCCGATGTAGCATAAGCCTGACCGCCGAGCTCAACACGCGCAACATCACGCAGACGCACGACCGAACCGTCGGTATTGGCACGGAGTACGATGTTGCCGAACTGCTCGGTGCTGTTGAGCTGGCCGGTGACTACGATCGGAGCGGTGACCTGCTGGCTGCCAGGTGCGGGAAGCTCGCCCAGCGTACCGGAAGCGACCTGAGCATTCTGTGCGCGAATCGCGTTGGCGACATCGGTCGGCGTCAGCTGGAGGCCGACCAATTTATCGGGATCGATCCAGATGCGCATTGCGCGTTCCGTACCGAACAGGATGGCTTCACCGACTCCCGGCACGCGCTTGACTTCATTGAGAATATTGCGGGAGATATAGTCGCCCAGAGCGATCGGGTCCATGCTCCCGTCCTTGGACGACAGCGAAATCACCATCAGAAAGTTGCTGCGTGCCTTGGTCACCTGCACGCCCTGTTGGGTAACGGCCTGCGGCAGCCGCGACTCGACACGGCGCATGCGGTTCTGTACCTCGACCGCCGCCAGATCGATATTGGTACCGGGTTCGAAAGTCGCCGTAATTTGCGCCTGGCCGTTGCCCTGGCTCTGCGACTCCATATATTGCAGGCCCGGAGCGCCGTTCAGCTCCTGCTCGATCAGACTGGTAACACTGTTCTCCAGCGTCTGTGCAGTCGCGCCGGGATAAATCGCGGTGATGACCACGGACGGAGGAGCGATCGTCGGGTATTGCGCAACCGGCAATCCTGTAATGGACAGCGCACCCCCGAGCAAAATGAAGACCGCGATCACCCAGGCAAAAACCGGGCGATCAATAAAGAATTTTCCCATTCGATTGCTCTCTTATTTCGTTTGAGCGGATTGCTGTTGATTGCCTGGCTGAGATGCGGGTTGCGCGGGAGCCGGCGCAGGCGAGGCGGCCTGATTCCAAGGCACCACTTTCACGACCGCACCCGGCTGTGCCTTCTGGAAGCCCTCGACAATAACGCGCTCACCGCCTTTGAGTCCTTCGCTGATCACCCATTTGTTATCCTGCGCGGTGTCCGCTTTCACCGGGCGGGGTGCGACCTTGTTGTCCTCGCCGACTACCATGACGACCGCGCCCTTGGGTGTGCGCTGAACTGCCTGTTGCGGTAGCGTAATCGCATTTTCGCGCACTGCCTGTTCCACCCGCGCACGCACATACATGCCAGGCAGAAGGAAACGATCCGGATTCGGCACAAGTGCCCGCAGTGTGATCGCGCCCGTGCTGGGATCGACCGTCTGATCGGAGAACAGCAACTTGCCTGCCTGTGGATAGATCTCGCCGTCTTCCATGACAATGCTGACTTTGGCTTCATCCTTGCCAGCTTTCTGCAATTGTCCCGCACTCATGGCGCGACGCAGCTTCAGCGCTTCGGATGCCGACTGGGTAATGTTCACATAAATAGGATCAAGCTGCTGAATCGTCGCCAGAGGAGTTGCGGAGCCCTGACCGACCAGAGCGCCTTCCGTGACCAATGCACGTCCGATGCGACCGGAAATTGGAGCATTGACCGTGGCATAGCCGAGATTCAATCGGGCAGTCACCAATGCCGCTTTCGCAGACTGCACGTCAGCGGCCGCCTGCTTCTGCGTTGCCAGCGCAGTGTCATATTCCTGCCTGCTGATTGCATTTGTCTCCACCAGCGGCTTATATCGCTGAGCGGTGGTGGTTGCCTGCGACAGATTGGCTTCGGCCCGTGCGAGCGTAGCCTGCGCGCTGCTTACCGCGGCTTCAAACGGGGCGGGATCGATACGAAACAACAGTTCGCCAGCCTTTACTTCACTGCCTTCGCGGAATGCACGTTTGGTAATGATGCCGGCCGCGCGGGCCCTTACTTCGGCAACGCGCGTCGCCTCGAGACGTCCGGGCAATTCGTTGGACAACGTCAGTCTCTCGGGTGACGCCGTGACAATTGAAACTTCCGGCGGCGGCATACCTCCGGGAGCCTGTGCATGGGCGCTCGCGATTTGGTCGCCGCAGCTCGACAAGTTCAGCGCAGCAGCCAAGACAGCCGCCAGCGGGGTATATCGGTAAAGTGCTCTCATGACGGTTTTCCGAAGGAAAAGTGGAATAAGTTACTGCAGATTGCAAGAATATGCAGTGAAAGCTCTTTCAACTGCATTTTGTTATTCGCTATCTGCACGATGGGTGTATTATACATACGAACCTGAATGTATGTTGTTGGCTTATGCTATCGACCCAATTACACTCCCTACCCAAATGGCAAGGAAAACCAAGGAAGAAGCACTGGAAACGCGTAACCACTTACTCGACGCTGCGGAAGATGTATTCCACCGCGCCGGATATGCGCGTACGACACTGGAAGCCGTTGCCGAAGCAGCCGGTCTGACTCGAGGTGCTATCTACTGGCATTTCAAGAACAAGAGCGATCTCTTTAACGCAATGTGCGAACGTGTTCGCCTGCCGATGGAGGAACTGGCATCTTCAGGCGTCAACTCCGACAATGACGATCCGCTCGGCCATCTGCGAAGCGTCTGCATCTTTTTTCTAAAGCAGGCCGCTACAGACATTCATATGCGCAAAGTGTTCGATATCCTCTACAACAAGTGCGAATTTGTTGATCCCGCGGATCCGGCGTACATGCGTCAGCAAGAAGCATTCCTGAATGGACGAGCTCGCTTGGTTAAAATGTTGGAGTTTGCCGTCGAGAAAGGACAGCTCGCGTCCGATATCGATGTACCTCTGGCAGCCGTTATGTTTCACGCAGGAATTGACGGGACTATAAGGAACTGGCTTTTCGCGGACGGCTCGTTCGATCTTGCTGCCAAGGCGGACCGCTTGGTCGACGCGTGTATGGATACCATCCGGCATGCTCAAAGTTTGAGAAAAGAATAGTACGCAAGCCTACGCGTCGATTCGCTTCAATGAAGTGACAAACCGAGTCGTTGATACGGCACATTGACGGAATAGCCTATGGACGCGAGGCCAAGCCGCTAAGCATACGTAAGATGGAGGACTGTCCGTCACGTGGTGTAAGTCAGGCATCGATAATGAAATAAGTGTGCCGTAAAGTAATGAGAACCGAGCTGCATTGTTTAAAGAAGTCATGCGCGGTGATGTCGGCACCAGCCGCTCGGACATCACCAGCACGGACGAAAGGTGGTTGACGACACGCTTTGAATGCTGCATAATCTCGTTTCTCTGCTGCTGACGAACAAAACGCTTCGACAGCGATGCGGCGGGCCTGGCCCGCTGCGAGCAACTGGATCTTTAACAACCAACAACCGATAAGTGTGGGCGCTTGATGAGGCGAGCCGGCGGCGCAAGCTGCAAGCTCAAACAACATGAAGTGCTCACAAGAGAAACAAATAGGAAGTATCGCAAGATATTTTTCTGTCAGTATTTTGAGTGAGCGACACCTCGCAAGAGGTTGCCC
>NZ_VFAH01000019.1 GCF_008929045.1 Noviherbaspirillum aerium
GGGCCAGGATGTGGGAATAGGAGGATGCGATGGCCAGTGCCTGCTCGGCCACGTTTTCGGCGAGGCCGTCGGCGAAGTGAGGCGCATCGGCAACCAGCACCTTGGACACGCCGGCGATCTTGGAGGCGGCTTCGGCGGCGGCACCGCAGTTGGCGCCGGCAACCAGCACATGGACGTCACCGCCGCAGGCAGCGGCGGCGGTGACGGTGTTGAGGGTGCTTCCCTTCAGGGAGGCGTTGTCGTGTTCAGCAATGACGAGTGCAGTCATGATGGATTCCGTATCTGAATTGGAGGTAAGCGCGTTCGACCGCTGGCTGATTAGATGACCTTGGCTTCGTTCTTGAGCTTGGTGACCAGCTCCTCAACGCTCTTGACCACGATGCCGGCCGAGCGCTTGGGCGGCTCGGACACTTTCAGGGTCTTCAGGCGCGGCGTCACGTCAACACCCAGATCTGCCGGCTTGACTGTTTCCAGCGGCTTCTTCTTGGCCTTCATGATGTTGGGCAGCGTCACATAGCGCGGCTCGTTCAGGCGCAGGTCGGTGGTGACGATCGCCGGCAGCTGCAGTGCAATCGTCTCCAGGCCGCCGTCGACTTCACGCGTCACCGTCGCCTTGCCGTCCTCGATGCTGACCTTGGAGGCGAAGGTCGCCTGCGGCCAGCCCAGCAGCGCCGCGAGCATCTGGCCGGTCTGGTTGCAATCGTCATCAATGGCCTGCTTGCCGAGGATGATCAGCTGCGGCTGTTCCTTGTCGGCCAGGGCTTTGAGCAGCTTGGCCACGGCCAGCGGCTGCAGTTCCTCGGCCGTCTCGACCAGCACGCCGCGGTCGGCGCCGATGGCCATGGCGGTGCGCAGGGTTTCCTGGCACTGCGTCACGCCGCAGGACACCGCCACGATTTCGGTTACCTTGCCGCCTTCCTTGAGGCGGGTGGCTTCTTCGACGGCAATTTCGTCAAAGGGATTCATCGACATCTTGACGTTGGCGATATCGACGCCAGAACCGTCAGACTTCACGCGCACCTTGACGTTGTAGTCCACCACGCGCTTGACTGGAACCAAAACTTTCATAGCTTTGCCTTTGTAAAGAAACAATTGACGTTTACGTAAACCGAACCGTGATTATAAAGAGATCTGTACTGATGCAGAAATTTAGCACGACCGTTCTTTTAATTGGTAGAGAGTATGCACTAAATTGAATGAAAAATCCAAGACGAGCCTGTTTTTACGATGGTGAAATGCCAGGGGGCAGCAGAAATTGCCGCATGGAAGCCGTCCCGCGGAGTTCACCGCGGAAGGTAGATTAACGTGGAAGGAGCGGCACGTTTGTGCGCCTGATCATTCTTACTTGCGCTTCATGAAGAAGGTGAATTCCTTGTTGCTTTCGCTATGTCCGACAAGATCATTGCCGGTCTGGCGTGCGAAAGCCTGAAAGTCGCGCACCGATCCGGGATCGGTCGCCAATACACGGAGTATTTCGCCGCTGCTCATTTCGGCCAGCGCCTTCTTCGCTTTCAAGATGGGTAAAGGACAATTCAGGCCGCGGGCGTCGAGCTCTTTATGAAAATCCATGTTCGAGTCCCTAAGAAACGATAGATGGGAAAGTTGCAGAAAATTCTACCGCAATTATGGGAGGGATGGTGCGACGCAGCAAGCCATAGAGAAATAATCGCGTGAAACCGCACAACGATACGCGCTTGGCGATGGCATCAGGAAGAAGGCCAGTCCAGGAACTCGACCGGAAGATTGCGCGACCGCATCCAGTCCGCCATCGCATAGCCGGTGCCGGCTCGCCATGGCCGCAGTTTTTCCGGTGCAACCAGCCGGTACTCGACCAACTCTTCCGACAGACGGATGTCGCCGGACGCCTTCACATGATAGGCAATGATGAGTTCGTTCTTGCGGATGAATTCATAGACGCCGATGAGTTTGATTTCGTCGGCATCCAGATTGGTTTCTTCCTTGAGTTCGCGGGCAACCCCCTGCTCCGGCGTTTCTCCGCGTTCCATGAAGCCGGTAATCAGCGCGAAGGTCTTTTCCGGCCAGGCCGCGTTCCGGGCCAGCAGGATGCGGCCCTCGACCTCGACCAGCGCGGCCACGACCGGCAATGGATTGTCCCAGTGCGTCCAGTGTCCGTCGGGACAGGCAAGCCGCAGCTTGCCGCCCTCCCCTGCGTCGGTCCGCTCGATCAGCGGGGTTGCGCACATTGGACAATACCGGTAATCCAAGCCGTTCTCCTTTTGCGTTGATTGCGTCAGGCGCGCTCGCGCACCCAGGCGCCGACGCCGTCGAGCGCCTTTGCCAGACCGCTCGGATCGGTGCCCCCGGCCTGCGCCATGTCGGCACGGCCGCCGCCCTTGCCGCCCACCTGCTGGGCGACGAAGTTGACGAGTTCGCCAGCCTTGACCTTGGCGGTCGCGTCCTGGGTAACGCCGGCGATGAGGCTGACCTTGCCGTCGTTGACGGCGGCCAGCACGATAGCGGCGGTCTTGAGCTTGTCCTTGAGCTTGTCCATGGTCTCGCGCAGCGCCGGCACATCGGCGCCGTTCAGCGTGGCGGCAAGCACCTTGATGCCGTTGATGTCGACGGCCTTGCCGACCAGTTCATCGCCCTGGCTGGAAGCCAGCTTGCCCTTGAGCGAGGCCAGTTCCTTTTCCAGGCTGCGCACTTGTTCGAGCACGCTGCCGATGCGGCTGGAGATTTCGGCTGGCGTGGCTTTCAGCGTGCCGGCCACCTGGTTGACGGTGGATTCCAGCGATTGCAGGTAAGCCAGCGCATTCTCGCCGGTGACCGCTTCGATGCGGCGCACGCCGGCGGCAACGCCGCCTTCGGCCACGACCTTGAACAGGCCGATGTCGCCGGTGCGCTGCACGTGCGTGCCGCCGCACAATTCACGGCTGCTGCCGATGTCGAGCACGCGTACCTCGTCGCCGTATTTCTCGCCGAACAGCATCATCGCGCCGGACTTCTGCGCTTCATCGATCGCCATCACGCGCGCCTGGGTCGGATGGTTGGCAAGGATTTCCGCATTGACGATGGCTTCCACCTTGCGGATCTGCTCCTGCGTCAGCGGGCCGTTATGCGCGAAGTCGAAGCGCGTACGGTCGGCATTGACCAGCGAGCCCTTCTGCTGCACGTGCGCGCCGAGGACTTCACGCAGCGCCTTGTGCATCAGGTGGGTCGCGCTGTGGTTGCGCACGGTGCGGGCGCGCTTCTCGGCATCGACCTTGGCATTGACGACATCGCCAACCCGGATCACGCCTTCGACGATGCGGCCGTGATGGCCGAACACGTCAGCCTGGATCTTAAGGGTATCTTCCACCAGGAAGCGGGATGCGCTGTTGCGCAGTTCGCCGGTATCGCCGACCTGGCCACCGCTCTCGGCATAGAAAGGCGTATGGTCGAGCACCACCACCGCATCGTCGCCCGAGTTGGCTTCGTTGACGGCCGTGCCGTCGACGTAGATGGCGGTGACCGCCGCGGTGTCGTGGATCAGCTTTTCATAGCCGTGGAAGGTGGTCGGATGGCCGCTGTATTCCAGGCCCTGGGCCATCTTGAACTTGCCGGCTTCGCGGGCGCGCTGGCGCTGCTCGTCGAGCAGGGCGTTGAAGCGCGCCTCGTCCACCGTCACGCCGCGCTCGCGGCAGACGTCGGCGGTGAGGTCGACCGGAAAGCCGTAGGTATCGTGCAGCTTGAAGGCGGTGTCGCCGTCGATCTGCTGGGCGCCGGACGCGAGTGCGCGCTCCAGGATTTCCATGCCGTTGGCAATGGTGCGGAAGAAGGCGTCTTCTTCCTGCTTCAGCACTTCGGTGGCGCGCTGCTCGTTCTGGCGCAGTTCCGGATAGGCTTCGCCCATTTCCCTGACCAGCGCGGACACCAGCTTGTGGAAGAACGGCTTGCGCGCGCCCAGCTTGTAGCCGTGGCGGATCGCGCGGCGGGCAATGCGGCGCAGCACATAGCCGCGGCCGGCGTTGCTCGGGATGACGCCGTCGACGACGGTGAAGGTGCAGGCGCGGATGTGGTCGGCGATCACTTTCAGCGAAGGGGAATCCTTGTCGCAGTCGCCGCCGCCGGATTCATCGACAGCCTGCTTGGCCGCGGCGAGCAGGTTGGCGAAGGTGTCGATTTCATAATTGCTGTGCACATGCTGCAGCACCGCGGTGATGCGCTCGAGGCCCATGCCGGTATCGACGCTGGGCTTGGGCAGCTTGTGCATCACGCCCGCTTCGTCGCGGTTGAACTGCATGAACACGTTGTTCCAGATCTCGATGTAGCGGTCGCCGTCTTCATCGGGCGATCCCGGCGGGCCGCCGGCCACGTCCGGACCGTGGTCGTAGAAGATCTCGGTGCAGGGGCCGCAGGGACCGGTGTCGCCCATCATCCAGAAATTGTCGGATGCATAACGCGCGCCCTTGTTGTCGCCGATGCGCACGATGCGCTCGGCCGGCACGCCGACCGTCTTGTTCCAGATTTCGTAGGCTTCGTCATCTTCCGCATAGACCGTGACCCACAGCTTGTCCTTGGGCAGCTTGAACACTTCGGTCAGCAGTTCCCATGCGTACTGGATCGCGTCATGCTTGAAGTAGTCGCCGAAGCTGAAGTTGCCCAGCATTTCGAAGAAGGTATGGTGGCGCGCGGTGTAGCCGACGTTTTCGAGGTCATTGTGCTTGCCGCCGGCGCGGATGCACTTCTGCGAAGTCGTCGCTCGCGTATAGGGCCGCTTGTCGAAGCCGAGGAACACGTCCTTGAACTGGTTCATGCCGGCATTGGTAAACAGCAGCGTCGGATCGTCGCCGGGCACTACCGGGCTGGACGAGACGATGGTGTGGCCCTTGGATTCGAAATACTTCAGGAATTTTTCGCGGATTTCAGACGATTTCATGTTCAGTGACGAATAGGGGTAAGCGGGGATCTTGCAAACGCTTGATTATACGTGATAAGTCCCGCGCGAAGCGCTGTGGCCGGATCGGCAAAACCGGCGCGGAAAGCCTGCCGCCCGGGATCGCTTTACCCGGCGAAATCGGGGCCGATCAGATCGATCCGGTCGGTGCAGAAGGCGTCGACGCCCCATTCCAGCAGTTCGCGCGCGCGCGGCGGGTCGTTGACGGTATAGCAGAACAATCCGTATCCGGCCTGCTTCACCTCGGCGGCTTGCCGGTGCGACAACTTCCTGTGGTTGGTATGGAGGGCAACCGCCTCAAGCGCTTTCAGCTGCTCATGCCAGCCAGGCAAGATGGCATCGAGCAGGAAGCCGCGCGGTATTGCGGGAGCGGCGCGGGCGGCTTGCATCAGCGCATCAAACGAAAACGAGGAGAACAGCGGCAGGCCCGAAGGATCATGCGGCTTGCCATCATTTTCAGCAATGGCGATTTCCTCTGCGAAAAGACGCCGCGTGACGTCGCCGACAATGCGTCCGGTTTCCGCTTCATGGCCGGGCGCCGGCTTGATTTCGACATTCATCCAGATGCCGTTGGTTTTGCAGAAATGCACCGCCTGTTCATACGTCGGCACCGGTTCGCCTGCGAAGCCGGCACCGAACCAGGATCCGGCATCGAAGCGGCCGAGCTCGGCGGCGCTGGTCTGCGCGACCTGCCCTTGCGCATGCACGGTGCGGCCGAAATGGGGATCGTGCATCAGCACGGGAATGCCATCGGCCGACAGCATGACATCGAATTCCACGGCGCGGAAGCCGTAGGACAGGCCGCATCGCAATGCGGCAATCGTGTTCTCCGGGGCAAGCGTGCCGCCGCCGCGATGTGCGATGATTTTCGGATAAAACCACATGGCTTGATCTATGTCTCGGAATATTATCAAACGAGTCGTAGTCTAATGCCAATCGTTAATCCAGGGCGAAGGCCGCATTGCGATGTCGTCGCGATGATGGTGATCCGCATGCGGCCAGCCCCTTAAATTGCATTGCCATGCCAGCTGATAGCACCTACTCCACGCCTTTCGATACGGCCACTTTCATTATTCCGGCAGAGTGGCACGCCTTCTCCGATCTCCTGGGCGGAGCGGATACCGGCCTGCTGTTCTTGCGCGACGGCATCGTCCTGCATGTCAATCCGACGCTCGCCTCGCAACTCGGTTATGACGAAGACGAACTTTCCGGCCAGCCGCTGGAATCCCTTTTCCTCAGGCAAGACGGCGACGCCGTGCAGCCGCCCGCCAACGACGGCAGCCACATCAGGCTGCGCAACAAGAATGGCACCGCGCATGATTTCCTGCTGATTGCCAACCGCGTCGATACCCTTACCGGCGCCGGCTGCGTGATCTGGGTGCTGCAGCCGCTGCTGTCGAAGCGCGAGATCGATGCGCCCGATTCGCCAAGCCGGCTTCGTGCCATCACGGAACATTTGCCGGACCTGGTGATGGTGTGCGATCCCGACGGCAGCATCAGCTATGCCAACAAGGCCTACGACAATCTCGCCGGTTCCCAAGGCAGATCAGTGGCGGACCTGGCGCACGAGGAAGACCGCCCCGGATTCCAGCGCGCTCTGGCGGAGGCAACCGAAAGCGGGCGCACCGGGCATCTGGCTTTCAGGCTCAAGTCCCGCGCCGGCGGCTGGCGTCATGTCGCCGGCGAAGTGCGCAATCTGCTCGCCGACGAAGACATCGGCGGCCTGCTGCTCAACCTGCGCGATGTCACCGAAGAAACCCAGCGCCAGCAGGATATTGCCGCGGAGAAGAAGCGGCAGCTGCATTACCTGACGCGCCTGCTGCAGACGGCGCAGCATCCGCATGCCAATTTTTCTTCGGCGCTCAAGGTCATACTCAAGTCGGCCGCCAAGGCCCTGGGCACCCATCGTTGCGCCTACTGGGATGTGCATGACGAAGCCGCGCGCACGCTGTGCATGCTGTCCTATGACGAAACGAAGCAGAACTTCATCGAGGAAAAGGTGGACCAGGCCGGCGGCAGCCTGCATCCGCTGCTGCGCAACGTGCTGCGCACCGAGCATCAGCTGGTGATTGCCGACGTCGACCAGGATCCGCGCGCCGCGCTGTATTGCGAATATTTCCATGCGCATTCGATCAAGGCGGTGATCGCCATGCCGGTCAAGCACAACGACAAGTACGTCGGCGTGCTGATGCTGTCGCATTTCGGACAGGCACGGCAGTGGCGGCGCGATGAATCGGAGTTCGCCGAAAGCGTCGCCGGTGTCGTTTCGCTGATTCTCAGGGAAGTCGAACGCGTCCGCGCGGAAGCGCAGGCCAAGCATTTCGCCCGCCATGACCGGCTCACCGGCCTGCCGAACCGCGACTCCCTGCTCGACCAGGCGGCCGACATTTTCCCCAAGCTGACCGCGAAAGCCAATACGCTGGCGGCCTTCTTCATCGATCTCGACGGCTTCAAGGAAGTCAACGACAACCTGGGCAAGGATGTCGGCGACGAGCTGCTGAAGGCGGCGGCGATGCGACTGCGCAACGTGGTGCGCAAGAACGACATCATTGCCCGCCTCGGCGGCGATGAGTTCCTGCTGCTGGCGGTGAACCTGAGCGACATGAAGATTGCCGACGACATCGCCTCGCAGCTGGTGGACACCATGCGCGGCGCCTTTTCGGTCGGCGGACACAAGGTGCAGATTTCGGCCAGCGTCGGCATCGCGCTCTACCCGTTCGATGGCACCGACCTCGACACGCTGATGCGCAAGGCCGATATCGCCCTGGTGGAAGCCAAGCGCTCCGGCCGCGACCAGTACCAGATGTTCCGGCCGCAGTTGAACGACGGTCTTCCGCCGACGACGCGCAGCGGCCGCAACTGAGCGGGTTCCATGCACCGGGGCCGCGCCCGGCGCGGTTTCATGCATGGGGTTAGAATCGGTGGAGCTTGGCCGGCGCAGGCAATGGAGACGCGGCGGCAAAGCGAAGTCCCGACGTTTCATCGATGCTCACGACAAATTCTCAAAACATGCCCGCCACGCCCGCCAAACAAGCGCTTTCCCATATCCGCGTTCTCGACCTCACCCGTGTCCTCGCCGGGCCGTGGTGCGCGCAGAACCTTGCCGATCTCGGCGCCGACGTCATCAAGATCGAACGTCCGGGCGCCGGCGACGACACCCGCCACTGGGGCCCGCCCTACCTGCGCGATGGCGAAGGCAGGGACACCAGCGAAGCGGCCTACTATCTCGCCGCCAACCGCAACAAGCGCTCGGTCACGCTCGACATCGCCTCGGCGGAAGGCCAGCGGATCATCCGCGAACTGGCGCGGCAGTCCGACGTGGTGCTGGAAAACTACAAGGTCGGGCAGCTGAAGAAATACGGGCTCGACTATGAATCCCTCAGGCGCGAGAAGCCCGATCTCGTCTATTGCTCGGTGACCGGTTTCGGCCAGGACGGCCCTTACGCGCAGCGCGCCGGCTATGACTTCATCATCCAGGGCATGGGCGGCTTCATGTCGATCACCGGCGAGCGCGACGACCTGCCGGGCGGCGGGCCGCAGAAGGCCGGCGTGGCGATCTCGGACCTGATGACCGGCATGTATGCGACCATCGCGGTGATGGCCGCCCTGACGCATCGCGACCGCACCGGCGAAGGCCAGTACATCGACATGGCCCTGCTGGACGTGCAGGTCGCCATGCTGGCCAACATGAACACCAATTACCTCGCGAGCGGACAGGCGCCGAAGCGCTGGGGCAATGCGCATCCGAACATCGTGCCCTACCAGACCTTCCCCACCTCGGACGGCTACATCATCGTCGCCGTCGGCAACGACGGCCAGTACCGCCGCTTCGTCGAAGCCGGCGGGCGGCCCGACCTGCACCAGGACGAGCGTTTCGCCACCAATCCGATGCGGGTGCGGCACCGCGACACGCTGGTGCCCCTGCTGGCCGACATGGTCAGGACCAAGACCAAGCAGGAATGGATCGACGCGCTGGAAGCGGCGGGCGTGCCCTGCGGACCGATCAACGACCTGGATGAAGTGTTCGACAATCCGCAGGTGCAGGCGCGCGGCTTGCGCGTCGACATGCCGCATCCGAGCGGCGGCACGGTCAAGCTGGTTGGCAGCCCGATGAGAATGTCGGCCACGCCGCCGCGCTACGACGCGCCACCGCCGACGCTGGGCCAGCATACCGACCAGGTGTTGCGCGACATCCTCGGCTACGGCGAACCGCAGATCCAGGAATTGCGCGCCAAGGGTTTGATCTGATCCTTTTCTGACCCTTTTCCGGCCCGTTTGATCTTTTAAAACCATAAGGGAGCTGCCATGGACGACTTCGACTGGAACAATCCGTACCCGACCACGCGCAGCCCGCTGATGGCGCGCAATGTCGTTTCCACCTCCCATCCGCTGGCGGCGCAGGCCGGCTTGCGCATGCTGCTGCGCGGCGGCAATGCCGTGGATGCGGCCCTTGCCGCGGCTGCGGTGCTGACGGTGGTCGAGCCGGTCGGCTGCGGCCTCGGGGGCGATGCCTTTGCCATTCTCTGGGATGGCGCGCAACTGCACGGCCTGAATGCCTCCGGACCGGCGCCGCAGGCATGGACGCCCGACTACTTCAGGCAACGGCATGACGGCAGGATTCCGGGCCTGGGCTGGGATACGGTGACCGTGCCGGGCATGGTGGCCGGCTGGGTGGAATTGTCGGAACGCTTCGGCAAGCTGCCCTTCACGGAACTGTTCGAACCGGCGGTCGATATCGCCGAACGCGGCCACATGGTGACTCCGGTGGTGCAGAGCAAATGGGAAAAGGCGGTGCCCAGGCTCAAGGACCAGCCCGGCTATGCGCAGGCCTTCATGCCGCAGGGCCGCGCCCCGCATGTGGGTGAAAAATTCGTATTCGCCGACGCCGCGCGCACGCTGATGCGCATCGCGGAAACCCATGGCGAGGCGTTCTATCGCGGCGAACTGGCCGAAGCCATTGCGCTGCACGCCAGGCAGCACGGCGCGGCGCTTACCGCGGATGACTTGGCCGCTTTCCGGCCGGAATGGGTGACGCCCATCTCCCGCAGTTACGGCGGCCATACGGTGCACGAGATACCGCCGAACGGCCAGGGCATCACGGCGCTGCTTGCCCTGGGCATCATCGAGCAGCACACGCAATCGGACCCGCGCCGCCATGCGCCGGATTCGGCCGATTTTCACCATCTGATGATCGAGGCCGTCAAGCTGGCCTTTGCCGATACCTACCGCTGGGTTGCCGACACCAGGCACATGACCGAGGTCACCGCCGAGCAACTGCTCGACGACGCTTACCTTGCCGAGCGCGCAAAGCTGATCGACATGAAGCGCGCGGGCAATGCGGCGCACGGCACGCCGCCGCGGGGCGGCACGGTGTATCTCAGCGCCGCCGACGAGAGCGGCATGATGATCAGCTTCATCCAGTCGAACTTCCTCGGTTTCGGCTCCGGCGTGGTGGTGCCGGGAACCGGCATCAGCCTGCACAACCGCGGCTGCGGTTTCTCGACCGATCCGGCGCATCCGAATTGCGTGGCGCCCGGCAAGCGCCCGTTTCACACCATCATTCCGGGCTTTCTCACCAAGGATGGCCTGCCGCAGATGAGCTTCGGCGTCATGGGCGCCAACATGCAGCCGCAGGGGCATGTGCAGGCACTGGTCCGCATGTTGTCTTACGGTCAACAGCCGCAGGCGGCCTGCGATGCGCCGCGCTGGCGCATCAACACCGGCCTGGAGCTGGATGTGGAGCGCGGCATGCCGGCCGAGGTGGTGGCCGAGCTGGCTGCGCGGGGCCATCTGGTGAACACCCGCACCAAGAGCATCCATGATTTCGGCGCCGGTCAGTTCATCTGGAAAACGGCGGACGGCTATGTCGCGGCCAGCGACACCCGGCGCGACGGCCAGGCCGTCGGGTTCTGAGCCGCCACGCTTCACTCCCGCAAAACTTCGGTTCACGCCGCAAAACCGCAATTCGTCGCATTCCGCTTTGAAGCGGCCCGCGCCTTCCCGAAAATGACCCCATTCAACGGCATTTTCGGGAGCGCATCATGCAATTCACTCCAGTCATCCTGATCCATATCTTCGCGGCAAGCGGCGCGGTCCTGGCTGGCGGACTCGCGCTGGCGCTGAAAAAGGGCACGACCCTGCACCGCTTTCTCGGCCGCATCTGGGTGGCACTGATGCTGGTGACCGCGCTGGGTTCCTTTGCCATCCGGAGCAACGGTCATTTGTCCTGGATACACCTGCTATCGGTGCTGGCGCTGGCCGGCCTCGGGGCATCCCTCTTCGCCGTGGCCCGCGGCCGCATCCAGGCGCACCGGCGCGGCATGCGCTACACCTATATCGGCCTGGTGATCGCCGGCGTCTTCACCCTGCTGCCCGACCGCCGCCTGGGCTACCTGGTGTGGCATTCGGCCGGTCTCATCTGAGCTATCTGAAAAAACGCTGGCAATGGAGAACATCATGAACACTTCCCCCTCGTATCGCAACGCCCGCCGCCATGTCGAACGCAAGCTGGGCTTCGGCATTCATCTCGGCGTGTATGTGCTGGTGAATATCGGCCTGGTACTGGTCAACTTCCTGGCCTCGCCTCACAAGGTCTGGGCGGTCTGGCCGCTGTTCGGCTGGGGAATCGGGTTACTATTCCATGGCCTCGGCGTTTTCCTGCATGCACCGGGAGCCGCATGGAAGGAACGCCTGATCGAACATGAAATGAACAAGCATCGCCGCCTCGAATGAATTCCGCACAAGCCACAGCAACCGAAACCTATCCGCGACTGCGCCGGTTCGCCGCGGATATCGGCATTACCTGCATCTTCAATACCGCGATCGCGCTGGCCATCACCTACCTGATGCGCGTCAATACCTCGTTCTATGTCAGCTTCGTGGTGTCGATGTGCATCGGGCTGCTGATGGTGTCCATCGTCGACGGCGGACGGCTGCTGATGTGGGGCACCGGCAGACCGCCGCGCCTGCCCTTCTTCCTGCTGTTCCTGATGGCGCTGCCGCTGTCGCAATTCTGCGGCAACACGGTGGCAAGCTGGATACTCGGCATCCCGCGCGAAAGCATTTCCGCCGTCCGCTCGAACAACATGGTCAGCTTCATGACCCTGTTCCTGCTGACCTGCATCGCGATCACCTGGTTCTTCTGGAGCCGGGGCAAGATGGAATACCTGAAGGCGCAGGCGGAAGCCGAAAAGGCGCGGGCCGCCGCCATCGAGAAACAGGCGATCCAGGCGCAGCTGCAGATGCTGCAGGCGCAGATCGAGCCGCACATGCTGTTCAACACGCTGGCCAACCTCCAAGGCCTGATCGCCGTCGATGCGCAGCGCGCCCAGCACATGCTGGACCAGCTGATCCAGTACCTGCGCGCGACGCTGACCTCTTCCCGATCTGAAAAAACCACGCTGGCGCATGAATTCTCGCTGATGGATGCCTACCTGAGCCTGATGCAGGTGCGCATGGGCGCGCGCCTGTCGTACAGGCTGAGCCTGCCGGATGAGCTGAGTGCGCAGGAAGTGCCGCCGATGCTGATGCAGCCGCTGGTGGAAAACGCCATCAAGCATGGCGTGGAACCCAAGCTGGGCGGCGGCCATATCGAAGTGTCGGCCACCCGGGAAGGCCAGACCGGCATGCTGTGTCTGCGCATCGCCGATAACGGGCTCGGCCTGGATGCCAAGCCGGCCGGCGTGCACAGCACCCATGTGGGCCTGGCGAACATCCGCGACCGGCTGCGCGCGCTGTACGGCGAGCGGGCATCGTTTGAACTCCTGCCCAACGAGCCCGAAGGCGCCGTGGCCAGGCTGAGGATTCCATCATGAACAGATTGCGTGCCTTGATTGCCGAAGACGAACCCATTCTTGCCTTTACATTGCAGCAGACGCTGCAGCGTCTGTGGCCGGAAATGCAGATCTGCGGCGTGGTCGACAATGGCGTGAGCGCGGTGCAGGAGGCATTGGCGCAGCGGCCGGATGTGCTGTTCCTCGATATCAAGATGCCCGGCAAGACCGGCATCGAGGCCGCCCAGGAACTGGCCGAAGACTGGCCCGAACAGTCGCCGTTTCCTCTCGTCGTGTTCGTGACGGCCTATGATGAATACGCGCTGCAGGCCTTCGAGCAGGCGGCGGCGGATTACGTGCTCAAGCCGGTCAGCGAGGCGCGCCTCGGTAAGACGGTGGAGCGCCTCAAGACGCGGCTGCAGCGGCATGCGGAGCGCGACGCGGCGCTTGAGCGCATCGTCGGGCAGCTGCGCACGCTGATGCCGGCGCAGTCGCAGTCGCATCCGAGCGAAAGGCTGACCATCATCCGGGCCGCGGTCGGCAACCAGATCCGGCTGATTCCGGTCGCCGAGGTGCATTACTTCGAGGCGACCGACAAGTATGTGAATGTGGTGACCGCGGACGGCGAGTCATTGATACGCACCAGCCTCAAGGAATTGCTGCCGCAGCTCGACGGCAACCAGTTCTGGCAAATCCATCGCGGCACGGTGGTCAACGTGCAGTGCATCCAGGCCGCGGTTCGCGACGACAGCGGCAAGCTCTCGCTCAGGCTGCGCGGGCGGGATGCGATGCTTCCCGTCAGTCGCGTGTACGCGCACCTGTTCCGCCAGATGTGACGGCCTTGCCCTGCTCTTTCAGAGCGCGCGCTGCAGCGCGAACACCGCGAGCGGCGCCGCGCCGAAGAGGAAGGCCAGCGTCATGCGGGCGCGGCTGCCGAGCACCTCGCCCTTGATGAAGGTGGTCAGCGCAAAGGTGCCGCTTGCGTAGATGAGCGCAAGGAAGAACAGCACGCCGACCCCGAGCGACTGCACCGCCTGCCCGGTGAACTGGAATGCCAGCACCGCCGCGGCAACCAGCCCCGCCAGCGTGAGCAGCCAGCCGATGGCGCCGCGAATGCGGCCCGGCTGCGCCTCCGCCTGGCCGTTCAGTTCCATGCGCTTGAGCCGCACGTCGCGCTGCAGAAGAAACACCAGCAGGGAATCGATTTCCCGGTATTGCAATATGCCCACCGCGGCTGCGGCTTCGAGATCCTCGCGTCGAATGTTCATGCTCGCTCCTTGATTGTCCTGAACCGGATGATGCGGGTACGCCCCGGCATTCCGGTGCCAGATATATGCGCATACCCTGATGACAAAAAAGCGCCCGGTTGCAGATGCGTTGCATCGATGCCGGCTTCTGTGGCGCTGGACCCCGCGGGCCAGCGGTGGAGCTATGCGTGATGATGTACAGAAGGTTTCCGGCACCTGGCGCCTTGCATAGAGAAGCTTGAGCCCGAGCGCCTCGGCCTTGGCCAAACCGGTCGGCTTGCACTGCTCTACGTGGTGTATTAAAACCACTTTCAAATGCGAAGAAATAGATGTAAATCAAGGCAGGCAGTGCAACCGCTATGTCCTTTAAGCAATGTCAATCACGAGAACTTGATAACCATGATTTGAAGGCATAAAGCGCCTTAATTCCGGGTTATGCCCCGGGCGCTTCATGAACCGTTTGCATCCTTTCCATAGCTCCGGCGCGGAAAATGCACCGTTTTTCGGGCCGAATCAATAAGAAGTCCTTCTCGCTTCCAGCAGTTCGCGCACTTGTGCCGGCAGCCATCCGCGCATGCGGGCGGACAGCGCGGCCTCGCGCCTGCTCCACCAGAGGCCGAGGGCGATCAGCGCAAAACCCAGCAGGCTCAGCACCAGAACGAAGGCGATGCTGTTCCTGAACAGGTTCCATGACAGGTCGCCCAGCACCAGCGCGATGCCGATGCCGCCGAACACCGCGAACATGCGGCGTCCCAGCACCGTGCCGGCGAGTACCAGGCCGAAGTTGACGGCAAGGTAAAACAGCTTGCCGTCAAGCCGGCCCGATCCCATCAGGGACAGGGCGCCCCAGAACGTCATCAGGCCGAACAGATACAGCCAGTAGGCATAGTCCCTGTCATGGCGCGTGCGCAAATCCACGATGAACGCCACGGCCAGCATCACCATGCCGAATGCCAGCGAAATCATCTTCCGCAATTCCCAGGCCCGGCCGCTGAACCAGCCGCCGCTTTCTCCAGCTTGGGTGATCAGCGCCGGAACGATGTCCATGCCCATGTACCACAAGGTGACGGCAATCGGCATCATCAGGAAGGGGTAGCGGAAACGCCGGAGCATCGCCGCGCCGGCCACCAGCGTCGCCAGTTCCATGACCAGCCAGCGCCAGTCGATATAGCGGTGGTAGTCGCGGTAATGCTGCGCATGCGTGCCGTCCGCCCAGAAGCCGAGCACATGCTGCAGCGCGTAGGTGGCCAGCGGCACCAGGGCGACGGCAAGCGCTGCGAGAATGCCGGCGGGGATGGCATGTCCCCGCCTTTCCAGCCATGCCGCCGCCGCGATCGCGGCAATGGCATACAGCGAAGAGATCAGCAGCAGGGCGGGCATTCCGGCGGCTTCCACTGCCAGGGTCGCGAACAGCGTGGCGGCGCCGATGGCCAGCATGCCGCCGAGGTAGTACAGCACATGCGTGCCCGAGAAGCGGGCCATGCCGGGAGCCTGCCCCGGGGCCAGGCGCCGTCCGAGGAAATCCAGCAAGCCGTCGATCTGCGCCGGTTCGATGAATCCGGCGTCGGCCGCCGCCTGCAAGTCTTCGCGTTTCAGTTTCATGGATGCTCCCGGGTTATCATGCGCTGGCAATGTAACCCCGTTTCCCCGCGCTGCCTACCGGGAAAGCCCCCGGCGGCCATTCCTGCTACCGCGAGTCTCGCATTGCAATACCCGGAATCCGCCGGATCAACCTGAAAATCCATGTTCGCTGCCAAGACACTCCTTCTTTTCATCCTGACCGCGCTTGCCGAAATCATCGGCTGCTATCTGCCGTACCTGTGGCTCAAGAAAGGAGCAACTCCCTGGCTGCTGGCGCCGGCGGCATTGAGCCTGGCTGTTTTCGCCTGGCTGCTCACGCTGCATCCCGAGGCCGCCGGCCGGGTGTATGCCGCCTACGGCGGGGTGTACATCACGGTCGCGCTGGGGTGGCTATGGGCGGTCGACGGCATCCGCCCGTCCGCCTGGGATGTTGCCGGCGTGACGGTGTCGCTGGCCGGGATGGCGATCATTATGCTTGCGCCGCGGGGTACGTAAGCTTCCTCCGCCCCTCCCCTCCCCGTACGGTAAAATGCTGCCAGTCTTTCCATCCATGCAAAGCCAAGAATTCATGAGCACCGATCCCAAAGCATCCGCCGCATCCGCTGTATCCACCGATAACGCGAGCGGTTCCAATTTCCTGCGCGGCCTGATCGAATCCGACCTTGCTTCCGGCAAATACCAACAGCGCACCGATATCCTCGGCCGCCCCTTGCCCGCCGTCATCACCCGCTTCCCGCCCGAGCCCAACGGTTACCTGCACATCGGACACGCCAAGGCCATCTGCGTCGACTTCGGCCTGGCGCGCGATTTCGGCGGCCGCTGCCACATGCGCTTCGACGACACCAATCCGACCAAGGAAGAACAGGAGTACGTCGACACCATCCTCGACAGCGTCAAGTGGCTGGGCTTCGACTGGAAGGACGAGTCCGGCGAGCATCTGTATTTCGCCAGCGACTATTTCGGCAAGTTCTATGAAATTGCCGAATACCTGATCACCGCCGGCCATGCCTACGTGGACAGCCAGAGCGCGGAAGACATGGCGAAGAATCGCGGCAATTTCGGCGAGCCCGGCAAGAATTCACCCTTCCGCGACCGCCCGGCGCAGGAATCGCTCGACCTGTTCCGCCGCATGAAGGCCGGCGAATTCAAGGATGGCGAGCATATCCTGCGCGCCAGGATCGACATGGCGTCGCCCAACATGAACCTGCGCGATCCGGCCATCTACCGCATCCGCCATGCGCACCACCACCGCACCGGCGACAAGTGGTGCATCTATCCGATGTACGACTTCGCGCATCCGCTGGAAGACGCCATCGAAAGCGTCAGCCATTCCTTCTGCACGCTGGAATTCCAGGACCACCGCCCCTTCTACGACTGGGTGCTGGAACGCGCTGCCGAAGGCGGCTTCTTCAAGCGTCCACTGCCGGAGCAGACCGAATTCGCGCGCCTGAACCTGACCTATGCGATCACCAGCAAGCGCAAGCTGCGCCAGCTGATCGATGAAAGCATCGTCGACGGCTGGGACGATCCGCGCATGCCCACCATCGTCGGCCTGCGCCGCCGCGGCTATACGCCGGAATCCATCCAGCTGTTCTGCGAACGCGTCGGCGTGGCCAAGGCCGACAGCTGGATCGACATGAGCACGCTCGAAGGCGCACTGCGCGACGACCTCGACGCCAAGGCGCCGCGCGCTACCGCCGTGCTCAAGCCGCTCAAGCTCATCATCGACAATTTCCCGGACAACCTGGTCGACGAATGCAGCGCACCGGTGCATCCGCACCATCCGGAACGCGGCCAGCGCCACTTCCCGATCACCAAGGAATTATGGATCGAGGCCGATGATTTCATGGAAGTGCCGAGCAAGGGCTACTTCCGCCTCTTCCCCGGCAACAAGGTGCGCCTGCGTTACGGCTACGTGGTCGAATGCACCGCCTGCGACAAGGACGACAACGGCAACGTGGTCGCGGTGCACTGCAACTACTTCCCCGACTCCAAGAGCGGCACCGACGGCGCCAACAACTACAAGGTCAAGGGCAACATCCACTGGGTCAGCGCAACCCATGCGCTGGAAGCCGAAGTGCGCCTCTACGACCGCCTGTTCACCGATGCGCATCCGGATGCCGGCGGCAAGGACTTCATGGCCGCGCTGAATCCCGCCGCCAAGGAAGTCATCACCGCCTATCTCGAACACGGCATGCGCGCCGCCCTGCCGGACGACAAGTTCCAGTTCGAACGGCACGGCTACTTCGTCGCCGACCGCGTGGATTCGCAGCCCGGCAAACCTGTGTTCAATCGGGTGGTGACGCTGAAGGATAGCTGGGGGAAGTAAGCCTTGATCGAATTTGGCTCCATTGCGAGATACTGAAATAATCTCTGCAATAAATACTGACCGACAAGAGACGAGTGCTATCAAGTATTCGTCTCTTGAAAAATTTTTCTTCAAATTTTTATTAAGCAGTCTTTCACACTATTCCTACTGACGGTACAGCAAAGATTGCAAGTGGTTGGGCAGCGGCATTGCTTTATTGGCGTCGCCAAACTGCTTCCCCTTGATCGCAGGTTAGATCGAGTTGAAGATTGGAGGAAAAACTGGTGTTACAAGTCCATGCTTACTAATGCATTCATCACAATCATGAAAATTCGGTTTAAAACTTCTGTTCTTTCGCAAGCCAACTGGGCCGGCTTTATCCCAAACACTTTGTGAAGCTTTTACCGATACCGGTTTACATGTTGTTGCCCAATTTATTCCCAACACCTCTACATAGAAACCAACTAAGTTGGAAACAAGGTCTTCCTCGCTATAACCGCTGTTGGTGAATAAAGAGTACCTTTCCTGCACACCCTCAAAACCCAAAGACACTTCCATGAAAATGGATAGCGCAATGGATTGTTTTTCATTGATGGATAAGCCTTTTTTGATCCAATAGGTTCGGAAATGCTCTGCCGAAATGCCGGTACGGCTCATAGACTGTTTATAACCGACGAAGTGCTTGCCCTGATAACCTGTAACGGTCAAGCCCCGTTCATGAAGAATATCCTGCCATAGATATCTTGCGCTGGCGTGAGGGCGCAATGACGATTTCAAGTGTCCAAGATCCAACCAGCCACAGTTGCAGGTATAAATAAGCCTTCCATGGTGAATGTCTTCGCGGTTTGACATGTATGTTCTCTTCTCTATTCGTAATGAGTAATGCAGACGTTAATTTCTTGCGGACTGGACGACGCATTAATCAGCAGATCGACGGATTGACCACCCTCGTTGACATACCCGGTGTAATGAAGGGGCTTGTTTTCTGCAAATAAAGTCATGGAAGAATCCGTTTCCAAGGAATTGAATGTATATCCATTTCTTTGTAGATAAGTACGGATACTCGTTATGATCCAGACTTCTTTGCTGCTTTGCGCCGCGTAACAGACAGACGACTGGGGTGGCTTAGGACCGTCACCGACGCTGCCGCGATATGCCGGCAGAGAGGAAGCATAAGCAAGCGGTATATTGCGGATGAGAGAGGAAAGCTTCAGGTAAAACGAAGGAGTCCCTGGCTTAGGGTAATAATCTTCTTCACCAAACAGGTATGAAAGCCAGCCGACGAGAAGCGTCGCAACTAAGGCGATAACGACCAACCCTGTTTTAACGATGCGAGATACCATGCTGGACAACCTTCTCCAATCTTAAGAGAGTGCAATTTTAGCAATATTGTGGAAGTGAAACATGAATTGGTTTTATCAACGTTGCAACATTTGTGTTTTCACTGAATATCTTGGGATAGCGAGCGTCTGCATGGCCTATGCTGCCGTGATATGCGGAAATGGACACGGCATCGACAAGCGGAACATTTCGAATAAGAGAAGACGACATCGGATAGTAAGCAAGCGTCCTTGGTGGTGTGAGTTCGAAACTTGTGGAAAGCAAATTTGGCGAAATCATGTCGAAACAAGGAAAAAAGCACAGCAAGGCCGCGCCTTTGCCAATCGTTGCTCGCATTGTTGACGCCGTATCGGCATGATTTTCGTCCACCATTTGATCAACAAATTGTTAGCTCGCACCACTAGCCCCGAGTGATAGTTTTCGTCACCAAACAGATAAAGCACTCCACCAAAGATAAGCAGGATAATGATTGCGACAACGATTGCCGTCGTCTGAACGAGTTCGCCACCATGCCGGATTCGCCGTTTGCAATTTCTACACCACGGCGTTCTACAGAGGATTGCAGATGGGTGTACGGAAGAATCGGCTTGCTCCGGGATGCAAGGCGTAAGGAGCGCCGTGTGGCGGGCCACACTAGCGACGAACAACGCTGCCATGCGCCCAGGGCAAGCCGAGGCGACCGTACACCCACCAGCAATCCGCAAATGATTTGTTGACGATGCAGAATTCACTCAAAGGCTGATTATTTAATTCGAAGCCGCATCGAAACATGAAGCACCTTTAATCAATGTTGCCGACCCGCACAACGCGTTCGGGTCATTGCGCAAAATGATCATGGATGCAGATAAAATTGTAAAACAGTCAATTGTTACCAACTTTTAAGAACCCCTTTGCATGGCTTCGTGAAGCAAGCACGGATGCGAAAAATGAAGGCATGAATAGAGAAACGATGAAATATACGACACACACGTGGCGCAACAACCTGATTCTTGTCATGCCCTTGCTGCTTGCACTCCCCTGCATCGCCTATGCGGAAGTCAGTGACAAAGAGCCCTCATTCCTTCACCTATGGATGACGGGCCTTGGCACAGCACTGCTCTGCATGATGGCGGGACGCCTGCATCGCTGGTTGGTGCCGGTTGCCGCTGCCTTTCCGGCATTGTGGTTTCTCAGCCTGTTCATGGAAATGTTTTCTGCGGATGTGGGACCGGCGCTCTACGCGGAACAGGGCAACATGTACCACCTAAGCGCCTGTATGGCATTGATCTCGCTGGCTGGCGGGGCGGCATGGGGTTGGCGACACGGACGCAGATAGTGCCGTGCCGAAGTGCCGCGTTGTATCACCGCCCCTTCGCCTCCGCACTCCCCTTCACCAGTTCCTTGCGAATCTCCTGCAGCTTCCTCTTGACCTTCGCCGCATTGGCATCTCCCATGCGCAGCATCAGCTTGTGCCCGGCCGACAGCGATTCCAGCTCCGGGTCGGCGAACTTGTAGAACACATGCGGCTGCACCAGTTCGATCGGTCCTTCGACTTCCGGAGCATCCAGCATATGGTCGATCACCGCGACCAGGCGATCGTTGAAGTAGCCCTTGGGATAGCCGAGATCGCGGTAGGCACCCTGGAACAGCGGATAGAAGCGCGTGTAAAGCGCTGCCAGACCCTTCGCATCCACCGTATTGAGCACGCGCACGAAGGGCGTATAGCGTTCGTAATTGGCGGAGGACAGCGTGACTTCCTTGCCCTTGCCACTGACGTTCAGCTTGCCTGGAACGGGTGTGGTTGGCATCAGCTGCCCCGAGACGACCTTGCGCGGCAGATTATCGACCGTGACCACGATGCGCCGCACAATCTCCTCTGGCTGGAACAGGCGCTTGACAGCCGCTCTACCAAGAAGCTCCGACAGTGCGCCCAGTACCGCCGGATCGCTCTTGTCGGGCGCCGGAAGCGCGGTCGGCGGCGGCTCGGGCATCGGATAAAGAATCTCCGGCTCGGCTGCCGCCGCTGGCGGCGGCGCATCCAGGGGTGGCGGTGATGCCGGACGGTATGTCGGCCCCTGCAGCCACAGATAGACGGCAAATGCGACAGCTGCGAGGACAATGATGCCAAGCAGCGACCCGATGGCTTTTTTCATCCGGCTCTCCAATGCGATGGAATGGAAGACGAAGCCATGCAAACCTGAATTTGCATGTTCTGCTTCACGTTACGTCATTTCTTCCAAGGATTAAAGCCGGGCTATGGCTGCGCTTATGTTTGCTCAAGCATCAGCCGCGGCCCGCCGGATTTTTGCACTCCAGCGGGCCGCCTAACACTATCACGCATCACGCCATACCTTCCGGACGGAAAATACTGGCCCCGACTGCTTGAAGAAGCAAGTTGCGTCCTGAAAAATCCGCCTGTCAGGACGGCAACGATTCGCCGTTCTCGATCTTGCGGAGATGTTCATGGATGCTCGTCATGTAATGGGGATCGCCAAAGGCAGGATTGTTGCCCGCATTCGGTCCATGGTTGTATTTGAAGAGCGCGTCATCCCAGGTGCCGTTGCCCTTGAGCTCCTTCAGGTACAAGGCCGCCGAGGTAACCTGGCCTTCCGTGGACAGATGGGTCATCCCGCCGAGCAGCTCGGGATTTTTATCTTGCAGGTATTTGAATTCGTTCGGGCCAAGCTGCATCAGGCCGCCTGCATTCTTCATCGATTCAATGCTGTAGCCGCGCGACTCCTGCACCATGACGGCGGCCAGGGTATTGGCCGGCACACCGGTCTCCTTCGAGAGCTTTTCGAACATCGGCATCAGAGTCTGCACCTTCTTGTTGCTGTCGTTATCCTTGCCTGCAATTGACGGGTCCGTGCCGGTCGCGGTTGGGGGAGCGGACGGCGGTGTCGATGGCGGCGATGATGGCGATGATTGAGGATCGCCATCGGGTTGACGGAAATTTTTCTTCGCGTCAGGAGGATTGACAGCGCCGGTCGCGGGCGGGTCCTGGATATCGGAAGCCTCATTCATTTTCTTGATCAGATCCAATTCCGCCTGGAAGTGCGCCTTCACGGCCGGATCTTTCGCTTGATCGCGCATGCGCAAGCGCTCTTCGTAAAAGTTTCCATACAGCTTGAGTCCCACATCAACCTCCGTTCTGTTTCGTTAATGTCTTCACTGCCATTACTTTATGAGTGGCAGCGCCATGCGGACGGTTCCGGCGTCGGCTGGTTCCGGCCGCCCCGCACACGATTGGAGGCAATTACCGGATCGCCGGCAAGCGTTTCTGTTTCCGCTTCTCACCATCATGGTTCGTCCCTGTCCCGAAACTTGAATTGCCGGCGCAGTTTTGCTGAACGATTTCCCGCAAAGCGCGACAAATTCGCTTTGGAGGACGTCATGGCTCATCACGACCCGCATGAAATCAATCGCCTTGTCGGCGAATTCACCGATCTGCAGGAACAATGGGAAAGGAATCCATCGGGCTTCGACTGGCGCGCGCTGCAATCCTTGGCGCAGCGCGGGGCCGAAGCGTACAACGAAGGTGGAGGTCCTTCATTCCAGTCGCTCGCACTGGATGGCATGCGGCACAGCGAATTTCATGAACGCTTTCTTGCCGACCTGCTGCGTGCCGGTTTCGATCCATTCAAGCTGGCGCAGGCAGGCAATGGCGGCAGCGCCATCCCCGTCATCGATCACGCCAGCCTGGCGGAAGCCGCGGAAGGCAACCCCTCCTCGCAGCGCATGCGCGCAAGCCTGATGGACTTGGCCCGCACGCGCTTCGAGATCTTCGCCAATGAAGTCGAACTGGGTAAAGAGGCAAGCGCCTCGCCGCTGTATGAAGTCGTCACGGCATGCGCGGAATCCGTGCCCGCCGACCTGCTTCGGAAAATCGATCCCGGGCTGCTGCGCGCCGGCGGGAGCTCGACCGCGAAGTCCGATGTCAATTCAACGGAAGCTTATCTCAGCACCGCGGAAATGCAGATCGAGAACAGCCAAAGGCCGCAAGGCTGAATAAACGCTGAGAGCTCTGAAAAGCCTGGGAACTCTGAGAACTCCGATAACTATGGCGGCGCATCGGCGGAGCGGTCATGCCGCCACCGTGCGCCAGTCCGCATCAAGCCGCACCAGGCCGCACCAGATGCCTGGTGCGGCCTGATCCAACAGAGAGGAAGCGAACCGGTATCGGCATCACTGCCGCAGGCCGGGCGCAATCGGCTTCTGCAGGCGGTCCGCGATCATGCGCGTCTGCAGCGTCTGCATCTCGGCGCCGATCGCGCTCAGGTCCAGCCCCGCCTGTTCCACCTTCGGGAACAGGCTGGTTTCCTCGTTCTCGACATGCAGCAACACCATGTCGGCGAGCTGGCGGAACAGCTGCTGCGCCTGCGGATCGCTCTCATCCATCGGCTTGAGCCTGTCGATCAGCTGGCGCGCCTCTTCATGATCTTCCTCGCAATGGTCGACCAGCCTCGGATCGGCATCGCGCACCCGGGGATAAAACACGCCTTCCTCGAGCGAGGCATGCATCTCCAGCAGCAGCAGCACATGACGGCCGGTCTCCTTCTTCTCGTCTTCGTCGCGCGTCGCGAAGTAGCGCTCGAAGAGTTCCTTCACGAAACGGTGGTCGGTCCTGAGCGCCTCGATCGGCGCATCGGTGGGAAATTCGCCTCGGCGAAATGCGTTCGCATCCCTGGTATTGGCATCCTTGTTCATGCGCATCTCCTAGGTAAAAAACATAGGGCATGGCGCCGCTCCTGCCGCTCCTGCCGCAGGTATCGCATCGCCGCGCCTTCGGGTGACGGGTTCTGTTTCCTCGTATGCCGATGGCTATGGCCTGGCGCCGATGCCGGTGCCAGCCGAGCCCGCCGTGCCGGCGGTGCCGCCCGAAGCTCCCGAGGCGCCTGCCGCATCGGTGCCGCCCGGCGCTCCGGTGCTGCCGGCATTGTCGGTGCTTCCGGCGGTGCCGGCGGCGCTTGAGGAAGCGGAATTCCACGGGCCCGATGGATCGATGAGCGCGCCCGGCTCGGCCCTGTCGCGCCCTTCGGCGAGCAAGGCGTCGGTGCCGGCGAAGCCGGTCGCGGTGCCGGGGCTCGAACCCGCGGACGGCTTGCCTCCCGTCGCTCGCCGATGATGATGCGCCTGCTGCTCCGGCTTCGATCGGTCCGGCTCGGACGGCGTGGATATGCGCGCGGCGGTGTCGTCGGCGGTCTGCCTCTGCGCGCCGTCGCTGGACTTGGTGATCAGGTCGCCCAGGGCAACGATGCCCACCAGCTTGTGCTGCTCGTCATGGGAAACCACCGGCACGCGGCGGATCTGCGTATCCGCCATTTTCTGCATCACGCTGTCGACTTCCTCATCCTCGAAACACCAGCGCACATCGGTACTCATGACTTCATCGACATGCGCTTCGGACGGCGCGCGCCCGGCCGCAGTGGCACGCACGGTGATGTCGCGGTCGGTCACCATGCCGACCAGGCGATCGCCATCGCAGACCGGCAAGGCACCCACGTTGAGTTCATCCATCAGTTGCGCCGCGCGTTGCAGGCTTTCATGGGGCGTGACGAAGCGCACGTCGCGCGTCATGATTTCGGAAACCGTTTGCATCATTCTCTCCTTAATGGCGGCCCGCTCATCGAGACCAGGCCGTGATTGCATGCCCGCGCGGCGGCGTGGGCCCGCAGGCAGATTCAATGATCCTTCCCCTCGTGCTTGCCGGCGGCATCAAATGCCGGGGTGGCGCATCTGCGGCACGGGAGATATGAGAGCGCAGTCAGCGGGACAAGTTGCGCCGCCCGGCCAGAAAAGAAAATCCAGGGTGGATGCGCCTGAGGGAAAGCGGGCGAGGGAATGAAAAAGGCCGGCGGATGCCGGCCTTCGGTGCGGTTTCAGGTGTGCACTGCGGCACAGTCGTGTGCCGTTAGCGGCCAATGCCGTTGGTCGGCCCCGAAATTCCCGGCCCGCTGGGCGATCCGGAAGAGCCGCTGCCCATGGTGCCTACGCCGCCCGACGTGGGATTGGCGCTCGGCATGCCGGGACCGCCGACGCTGTTGCCGCTGCTGGTGCCCGAACTGGCCGACGATTGTGCATTGCCGCAGTTGACGCCTGCGCGGCCGGTCTGCCCGGTTGCCGATGCGCCGGACGCCGACGAGCTTGCCATGCCGCCGCTTCCGGATGCGCTCGTCATCGGCGGGCAATCGGCGGCGCTGCCGGTCGATGCGGTGCCGGAACGGGTGTTGCCCGATGCGGACGAACCGCTTCCGCCGCTGCTTCCGCTTGACGACATGCCGGTCGAGCCGCTGCTGGCGTCAGAACCGCCGCGGCCGCCCGGCTCTACCGAGCTGCCGGAGCCCATGGTGCGGGAACTGATGCCGGAAGTGCTGTTGGTGGGTGTCTGCGCATGGACGATGCCGGCGGCCGCAAGCAGCGCCGCAAGGCTCATCGAGGTAAGGATTTTCATCTTGACTCCATCATGATTCGTATCGGAACCATGGGAGTCTGCAAGGAGCATGCCATGCGGCGCGGCGCTCATGTCTGAATGCACAATAATGCCCGCATCACCATTCCTGTCCGCTTCGCCCGCTCTCCATGCCCTGCGCCGCCTGCGATCCCATCAGGCCGCTTTCCGCCTCCATCACCGGTTCGGCAGTGCTGAATACATGCCTGACTTGGCTGATGACGAAGCGGCTTTCCGGTATCGCCGGCATGCGCGACATGTCGATGCGCAAGTCCTGCGCCGGCACGTCATAGTCCATGGAGAACAGCAGCAGGCGCGTGGCGGTTTTTACCAGTTCGATGGTGAGCCATTCGCCGGCGCAGCGATGGCCGAGATCGAAGTCGCCGTCGCCTTGAGGTATGAAGTTGTGCGGGCTGGCATTCCAGTCGCGGAAGCGCTCCGGTCGGAAAGTCTGCGGATCTTTCCAGAGATGCGGGTCGTGATTGGTGCCGTAGATGTCGAGCAATACCCATGTGCCTTGTGCAAAGTGCAGGCCGCGCCATGTAAATTCTTCGCGCACCCGGCCGCCGACCGCGGGGAAAAAGGGATAGAAGCGCCGCACTTCCTGCACGAACCAGCCGAGGTAGTCGTCCTCGCGGGACTGCGCGGAAAGCAGCCGTGCGCGCACGTCGGGATAGCGATGCAGCGCAAGCGCGGCAAAGGTGATGTAGCGGGCCACCGCCACCGTGGGACGCAGGATATTGATCAGCTCGACTGCGGCCACGGCGTTGTCGAGCAGTTCGCCGTCGGCATCGCGATGCAGCGCAATGATCTGCGCCGCGCTGTCGTCGGGCACCTGCATGTGTCCGGCACGAATCATCATGATGACGCTGCGTATCCAGTCCTCGGTGCGCGAGCGCAGCCGCATGCCCCGCCAACTGCGCGGGCCCACCGCGCCGGCGCCGTCGATCATCGCGGAAAACTCACGCGTGCGCTGTTCCAGCGCCGCGTCGGTCAGGCTCAGTCCCGTCCATTCGCATACCGACTTGCACAGCAGTTGCTCCATCTCATGATGCAGCACTACCTGTTCCGCGCTTTCCCATTGCCTGAGGCGCTGGTGCCATTGCTCGGCGAACATTTGCGTCAGGCTGCCGATGCGCTCCGGCCGCATGAGGGCCATGAACATCTGCTTGCGCCGCCGGTGCGCTTCGCCATCCAGCAATTGCACGCTGCCCAGATCCTGCAGCAGCAGCAACGCGGTGGGTGGCAAGGCATGCTTGCGGGTGAAGCGGTCGGGCTGATAGAACATCGCCGCCCCCGCTTCGCCGGAAACGCAAATCACCTTCTGTCCCATCAGGCGGGTTTCAAACATGTCGGTCCGCAGCCGCCCGCAGCGGTTGGGAATGAAGTTGTAGGCTTCGCGCAGCAAGGCCAGCGTGCTGTCGAGCGCCTTGTCCCTGGGTATCGGCTTCATGGCATGCTTCGCAGGAGTCATTGGCGGTGTCGGCGCGCGCTTCGGATGCGTATATGAGCGCATGCTCGCAAGCCAGCATGCATCGGCGCCCACCGGTGTCGTATGTCCTCTTGCGATGAGCCTGCCCGCGGAAAGTTCAGTGCCGGTTCCCGCCCGGCCGGCGAATGAACTTTATGCCGCCTTGATTTTCTGACCGGATTTGCGGCAGGCCTGCGCATGCCGCTGGCTTCCCCGCTGTTGCGACGGGAAAAGCCGCGGACAGCCATGCAAAGACGCAACAACGGAGCAATATCATGAGTCGCGACCCGCGCCTGCATGCAAGACCGCCAGCGCCATTGCCTGGCGGCGGCGCAGAAGCAGGCTTGCAGAGCCTGCCGCTCGGCGGCATGCGCGACAGCTACCTGTATGTGCCGCCGGACTACGATCCGTCCTCGCCTTTGCCGCTGGTGCTGCTGCTTCACGGCGCCGGCGGTCATGCGCAGCACGGGCTCGACCTGCTGAGCCATCTGGCCGATGATGCGGGGCTGATCCTGGTGGCGCCGGCATCGGCCTCGCACAGCTGGGATGTGATCGTCAGCCGTGCCTATGGCGCCGACGTGGCCTTGCTGGACCAGGCGCTGGAACACGTGTTTGCACGGTATGCCATCGATCGCTCGCATCTTGCCATCGGCGGCTTCTCCGACGGCGCGTCCTATGCGCTGTCCCTCGGGCTGGCCAATGGCGATCTGTTTACGCATGTCATCGCCTTTTCGCCGGGCTTCATTGCGCCGGTGACGCCGCGCGGCCAGCCGAAGGTATTCATCTCCCATGGCACCCGCGACGGCGTGCTGCCGATCGATCCCTGCAGCAGGACCATCATGCCGCGATTGAAGCGCGCCGAATACGAGGTGAGCTACGAGGAGTTCGAAGGCGGGCACGAGATTCCGGCGCGGATTGCGCAACGCGCGGTGGATTGGCTGGCTACAACCTGAAACAGCAGGTCCGGAGCTCCTGGCCACTGCGCATGGCTCCCCTCTTCCGCCTGCGGGAGAGGGGCCGGGGGTGAGGGGGGTGTTGAAACCCCATGAGGTGATGCCCTCCCTTGTTCCTTATTCCTCCACCCCTTGCTGATTCTCATCGCCTTCCCGCAAGGCTTTGCTACCTTATGCAACAAAGGAGGCATGCCGCCATGATCAAATCCTCTTTACCGCGTTTTCTCCCGCTGGCATTGCTGCTCGGCGGCATTCCGTTCGCCGCCCACGCGGCGGAAGAACTGACCATCACCGCCCCTGCCAAGATCGGCAAGCCTGCGGAACGGGTATACCGGCAAGTCCTGCCGGATGGAAAAATCCTTTATTCGGACAAGCTGGTCAAGGGAGCCAAGCTGGATGAAACGCTTGCGCCCGATCCCGCCGCCAATACCTGGAAATCCGAATCGGGCAAGCGTCCCGCGGTGCCGCCGCGCGTGGAGCGCACTCCGGTCAACAAGGTGCCTTCCATCGCCTCTCTCGACAGGCGGAGAAGCGTTCAGGATGCGGATGGCGACGTGATCAAGGCCGAGATGCTGCTGGAGGATGCGAAGAAACGCCAGCAGGCCGGCATCGAACCCCTGCCCGGAGAGCGCACCGGCAATGCCGGCGGCGGTTCGCGCCTGAACGAACATTACCAGGCGCGTCAGCAGCGGTTGCAAGAAGATGTGGCCGAGGCCGAGGCGATGCTCAGGCGTGCGCGCACCGAGCGCACTGCCCTGCTGCCGGCGCGCTGATGGATTGCATCCTCGCCGGCAGGCATGGCATGGCCATCATTTCAATTGGGTCCATGGCACGCTGTTGATCGGCGCGGCATTGCGTCCGCAATCGCATTCGTCCCAGTTGTGATGATCCCAGACCGACGGATTGAATTCGCTCGACGTTGCGTGAAACTTGCTGGACGCGGCATTCGGCAGTGCCGCCCCGTTGGCCTGACGCAGATCGTCGTCGGCGGGCGCGCCGCCGCAGGCGCTTAACATGATTGCAGCACCGACCGACATCAGCATTGATGTCAACGCTCCGCAAGTTGTTGCTGTGGTTTTCAACACTTCCCCATCCCAGAAAAACTTTCCTCGCATCATGTTGATGCAAGGCACGTGTCTCTGAGATTGCTGTGCAGAAAAGGTTCCGGCAGTCAACGCAAAAAATGAATGGAAACAACTTTTACGGCTGCGGTCATGGCGGGAAGTACAACGGACTTGTTCTTCCTGCATGCCATGCCGTCAATGGCCGTTGCCATCGCTGCATTGAGGACCTGGTTCGCCAGGGAGCGGCGCCGCTCGCGTTTTCACGCAATGTCTTACCATGTCGTCTATTCATTGCGATAAGGAGAACCCCCACATGGCGCAAGTTGCCCGGTTTGCATGTCCATCCCGTTTCCCGTCCGGCTGCTGAGGAGTGCTCGTGCAAGCAGTCATTTCCGTCAACGGACTTACCAAGACCTATGCGTCCGGCTTTCAGGCGCTCAAAGGCATCAACCTCGATATACGGCGCGGCGAAATCTTCGCGCTGCTCGGCCCCAACGGCGCCGGCAAGACCACGCTGATCAGCATCATCTGCGGCATCGTCAATGCCAGTACCGGCACCGTGCTCGCCGATGGCCATGACATCGCGAGGGAATATCGCGCGGCGCGCGCCAAGATCGGACTGGTGCCGCAGGAACTGTCGACCGACGCCTTCGAAAGCGTCTGGGATACCGTCAAGTTCAGCCGCGGCCTGTTCGGCAAGCCGCCCGACAAGGCCTACCTCGAAAAGATCCTGAAGGACCTGTCGCTGTGGGACAAGCGCGATGCGAAGATCATGGCGCTGTCGGGCGGCATGAAGCGGCGCGTGATGATCGCCAAGGCGCTCAGCCACGAGCCGAAGATCCTGTTCCTCGACGAACCCACCGCCGGCGTCGACGTCGAGCTGCGGCGCGACATGTGGCAGATGGTGCGCAGCCTGCGCGAGAACGGCGTCACCATCATCCTCACCACCCACTACATCGAAGAGGCCGAAGAGATGGCCGACCGCATCGGCGTCATCCGCAAGGGAGAGATCCTGCTGGTGGAAGACAAGGATGTGCTGATGAAGAAGCTGGGCAAGAAGCAGCTGACGCTGCATCTGCAGCATCCGCTGGCGGCATTGCCGGACGGCCTGCAGGAATATCAGCTCGAACTCTCGCAGGACGGCACGCAGCTGACCTATACCTTCGACGCGCAGGAAGACCAGATCGGCATTCCCGACCTGCTGAAGCGGCTCGACGAGCACGGCATCCACTTCCGCGACCTGCAGACCAGCGAGAGTTCGCTGGAAGACATCTTCGTCAGCCTGGTGAGGGGGCGCGCATGAACTTTTACGCAATCAAGGCGATTTACCTTTTCGAGATGGCCCGCGCCTGGCGCACGCTCCTGCAGAGCATCGCCTCGCCGGTGATCTCGACCTCGCTCTACTTTATCGTCTTCGGCTCGGCCATCGGCTCCCGCATGGCGCAGATCGATGGCATCAGCTACGGCGCCTATATCGTGCCGGGGCTGATCATGCTGTCGGTGCTGACGGAGAGCATTTCCAATGCCTCGTTCGGCATCTACATGCCCAAGTGGGCGGGCACCATCTATGAAGTGCTGTCGGCGCCGATCTCGGCTTTCGAAATCGTGATCGGCTATGTCGGCGCGGCGGCCAGCAAGTCGGTGATCCTCGGCCTGATCATCATGTTCACCTCCTGGCTGTTCGTCGACTATACGATCGTGCATCCGTGGTGGATGCTGGCCTTCCTGATCCTGACCTCCATCACCTTCTGCCTGTTCGGCTTCATCATCGGCGTCTGGGCCGACGGCTGGGAAAAGCTGCAGATCGTGCCCATCATGATCGTCACGCCGCTGACCTTCCTCGGCGGCAGCTTCTATTCGATCAGCATGCTGCCGCCCTTCTGGCAGAAGGTGACGCTGTTCAACCCGGTGGTCTATCTGGTCAGCGGCTTCCGCTGGAGCTTCTACGGCGTGTCGGACGTGAGCGTGGGCATCAGCCTTGGCATGACGCTGGTGTTCATGCTGCTGTGCCTGGCGGGCATCTGGTGGATCTTCAGGACCGGGTATCGGTTGAAGACGTGACGGGAGAAGACCGTACGGTCAAGGGCCGCGCCGAGGCGGTTTCATGGGAGGCGATGCGCCCGCCCCTCCCTGCGCCGGGTGCGGCGGGCGTCCCAGCCTCCCTCCTGAAAAGGAAGGAGCATCGCTTGCTCTCCCTGGCAGTCAGGCGCTTGCGGGCGCAATGCATGCATTGCGAAGCCGGGGCTGATGAATTTCAAGTGCCGAACCAATCGCTGCGGGTGGATTCGGTCCATCGCCGAAAGCCTCAGGAAGACTGCGCCGGCGGCTGCTTGCCGTCCTCCGCCGGCAATTCCTGCGGAACCGGCTGATAGCCGGGATTCACCAGAGGATCCTGCTGCGGCTTGTCGGTCCGCGGCTGGATGGGCATCGGGTCGGGACGCGGCTCTTCTCGGTTCATGGCAATTCCTCGGATGATTGCGCGGGCGGTCCTGGCCGCCGCAGGATCTGATATCAGGCAGCTGGAGTCGTCGAGGCGGCCTGCGCCACCTTGCGCAGCGCATCCTCGAACACTTCCACCGGCTGACCGCCCTGAATCAGGTAGCGGTCGTTGACGATGACTGCCGGCACGGAATGTATTCCCTGGTCGAGATAGAAGCGTTCCCGCTGGCGCGTCTCTTCGGCAAATTCGCCGGAGTCCAGAATCTGTTTTGCGCGCGCGGCATCCAGCCCGACTTCGCCGGCCACGCGCAGCAGCACCTCATGCGAACCGGGGTTTTCGCCCTCGGTGAAGTAGGCGCGCAACAAGGCATGCTTGAGTGCCGCCTGCCGCGCCGGACCTTCGAGCTCGGCCCAGTGCAGCAGGCGGTGCGCGTCGAAGGTGTTGTAGATGCGGCCGCGCTTGTCCATGCGGAATTCGAATCCCACCGCTTCGCCGCGCGCGCGGATGGCTTCGCGGTTGCGCTCCGACTGCTCGGGCGTGGCGCCGTATTTCTCGGCCAGGTGCTCGGTGATGTCCTGGCCTTCCGGCTGCATCTTCGGATTGAGTTCGAAAGGCTGGAAATGCAGGTCGGCCCGGATATCGTCGCCAACGCGTTCCAGCGCCTGCTCCAGGGACTTCAACCCGATGGCGCACCATGGGCAGGATACATCGGAAACAAAATCGATCTTCAGTCGGGTCGGATTGGTCATGACATTGGCCTCGGAATACGGATGCGGAAAGCCCAATGTTAGTCCTTCTTCTCCGGCTCCGCTTTGCCGGCATCGGCAGCCTCGCCGCTGTCGGCCTCAAGATCGCCGTCGTCGCCGACCCCGTCGACGCCGCTCTCCAGCCCGGCCTTGATGCGGCGCAGGCGGGCATATTCTTCCGGGTCTTCCTTGGCGAGCTTGCTGTCGCGCCACTTGTAGAACACCGCGATGCCCAGCATGGCGGCGGCGCCGATGGCGAGCTTGCCCTTGTTGTTGCCGATCAGGGCGGCGGCCTTCATGGCCAGCGGCGTATCGGCTTCGGCGGCTTCCTCGGTCAGGGTATGTTCCGGCTCGGGCTGCGGCGTGGTGTCATCCGGCCTTGCGTGGGCGTCAGTGCTGGTGTCGGCGGTGCCGGATGCCGGGCTGGTGTATGGCTTGGCGGATTCGTCTTCGGACATGGCGGCTTCCTTCAGTGGTATGTGCGCAGTTTTATGTGCGGCAATGATGTTGTTATAACAAACTTAGTGCGGTTGCACCGGAAGTAGTTCACCGGTGAAATAGAAGTAAGTCACAATTCATCAATTGCAAGCGCTTGCGGAAAGTGAACGCGGCTGCCGATTGCTGTCCCTTATTTATTCCCGCCAGCGGTCCCGAGCCAGTCGCGCTCCTCGACTTCCGCCAGCTGCCTCAGGCAATCCATCTCCCTGCCGGACAGGCCGTCCGTTACATGCGGATCGGCAGGGTCGAGCCTTTGGTGGCGCGAAAGAATGTCGATCTTGCTCAGGTAATCGCCCATCCACAATACCCTGCCTACCGGCGACATGGCCGCCGGGCGCACGGATTCGCCCTGCTCGCGGATGGCTTTCATCACGGTATCGGGAAAATGCCATTCGCTGCCGATATTGACCGCCAGCGTGCGGCCGAAACCCGCCAGCGCATTGCAGAAGGTGGGTGATCCCACCGGCTGGCGGCCGTCGGACATCTGGTCGATGACCCGCAGCGACACCGTCAGGCCGACGTTCTGCACCAGGCCGGCAAGGAACACGTCGAGCGGGTCTGCCGCCTCGCCGCTTGCCAGCAGCCGGTTGGCAAGCGCGCAGCGCTCGGACTGCGCCCACAGGCGCGGCGCCACCATCCTGGTGAAGCTGCCGGAATGGAGATCGATGATGGGCTTGAAGGCGACCCCCGTGATCAGCTGGCGCAAGCCGTCCTGCCCGAGGATGAGGATCGCATGGTCGATGCTGTCGATCGGCTTGCCGGGACTGTAGGCGGCGCTGTTGGCAAGACGCAGGACCTCGGCCACCAGCACCACGTCCTGGGAAATCTTGCGCGCCAGTTCGGGCCCGGTGAAATCGCCGCTGCGCAGGCTTTGCAGGAGCTGGGGAATCACGCCCGGCATGCGCCGCACCAGGTGCGCGCCGGCCTGCTCGGACTTGACCACGCCGTCCAGCGCCGCGAGGATCGCATCCTCATTGCCGTTGGTGAAGATGTCAGGGTGGCTTTCCGCTTCGAACAGCCAGCTGGCGAAAACGAAGTCCACCTGATCGCGCTGCAGGGTCGACACACTGTCCGCGGCGAAGCTGGGCTGGCGCGGCGGCGGTGATGGTGATGATGGCACGGGCGCGGCGGCCGGCTGGACGGTTCGCGCGGGTTTGCCGGCGTCGGAGAATAAGCGGCGAAGCCAATCGTACATGGGATCAGTAAGTCAATTGTTTTGGAGCAATACGCCCCGATTTAAACATGCCGCGCAGGCGGCGTCGAGGCCAATTCCGTGATTGGCACGGGCCATGCACCGCGCAGGCCCTGCGGTTTCATGCCGCGGATGCAGACCGAGACAGCCGGGCAGGCTATACTTTCCCGTCGTTACCCCGCCATCCGCCCCATCCCGGAGCGGATTCCTTCCCGATGCCGTGCTGATGAAAAACTGGTTGAACCGCTTGCTGGGCCGCGAACCGGAGCCCTCCCCGGCCGAGGCAATGGAAGACGCCTCGCCGCCGGCGACGCTGGACACCGCGACCACCATGCTGGCGCGTTCCGCCTCCGATATCGATGGCCTGTTCCATCCCTGGCTGCTGGGCATCGATGCCGGCGCCGGCCTGCGGCCCAATGACACCGAGGTGCGCCTGGCGCGGGCGCTGCAACGCATCGCGGGCGGGAGCGAGCAATCGGTGTCGGACCTGGTGCCGCGCATGCCCGCGGTGATCCCGACGCTGCTGCAAAGCCTGCGCGACAAGGATGTGTCGAATGCCCGGCTTTCGCAGCAGATCGTCCAGGACCCGGTGTTGCTGGCCGCGGTGCTGCGCCAGGTCAACACCTCCTATTACCGCCGCCGCGCCGCCATCACCAGCATCGAACAGGCGCTGGCGCTGCTCGGCCAGAACGGCCTGCGCCTGCTGGTGGCCAGCGTCGCGTTCAAGCCCGTGCTGGGCCAGCAGTCCGGCCACTTCACCCGGTCCGCCGCGCCCCGGCTGGTGGAACTGTCTTCCCATACCGCCCTGGCCTGCCGCTGCCTGGCCGCGCGGCGCGGCGCCGATGCCTTCGAGGTCTTCCTGGCAGGACTGCTGCAGAACGTCGGCATGATGGTTGCCCTGCGCGCGATGGACCAGATCCATGACGGCAGGGAAACTCTTCAGTCGGGAAAATTTTGCGCGGTATTTGCAGACAATGCACGCCGTCTTGCCGTGCGGGTCGGCAGGGAATGGGCATTTCCCGCCCCGGTGGTGGAAGCCGCCGGGCAGACTGGCCTTCCTTCCGCTTCGGCCGCTTCCCCTGTTACTTCTCCCTCCACGCCGTCGCTGGCGCCGGCGGTCAGGCAGGCGGACCTGCTGGGCAAGACTCGCACCCTGGCCCACAGCGGCGGCATCGGCATGGATGAGGCGGAATGCCTTGCCGCCGAAGCCGGAGCGGACTGCCTGGCATGCTGGCAGGAACTGGCCGAGCGCGATGCCGACGCCGCCGGCATGAAGTTGTCCTAGAAAACCCCCTTTTTCACCCCCATTCATTACCGGTTTCCGTGTGCTGGGCTCGGATTTTGCTCAAGACAAGGCAAGGAGCGTCTGGAACTTCCGGGCGTTCATGTCTCGAGTCTCTTGAGGAGTCTGAATAATGAAAATCGAAAATGGAAGAAAGCTGATCGCGGCGGCCGTGGTCGCTTCGTGCGGCATGGCCCTTTCCGCACCGGCCCTGGCACAAGCACAAACACAGGCACAGGCCCAAGGCAAGACCGGCGCCCCCGCCGTGCGGTCCTCCACCGGCCAGAGCACTTCGCGCGACATGCGCGCCAGCAAGCTGATCGGCATGGATGTAAAAAATGCACAGGGCGACAAGCTCGGCAAGATCGACGACGTGATGGTCGATATCAACAATGAACGCGCCGCCTATGTGGTGCTGTCCGCCGGCGGCGCGCTCGGCGTCGGCGACAGGATGGTGGCGGTGCCGGCCGCCAGCTTCAAGGTCGGCAGCGACAAGGACGGCGTGATTCTCAACGCCACCGCCGACCAGCTGAAGAAGGCACCGAGCTACGATGAAAAGAAGGAAGCGAACTTCAGCCGCGACAGCTACCGCGGAGAAGTGGACCGCTATTTCTTCAAGGAAGAAACCGTGCGCCATACCCCGGCGGGCGCCAAGCTGATGTCGGCCAAGTATCTGATCGGCAAGGACATCAACGACCGCGCCGCGCATGACGCCGGCGAAATCGAGGATCTGGTGCTCAATCTCGGCAATGCGGGATCGTATGTGGTGATGGAAGTGGACAAATCCTGGAGCCCCGGCGACAAGCTGGTGGCCGTGCCCTTCTCCGCCTTTACCTATCCCAGCCGGCCCGACCTTGATCTGCTGCTCAACATCGACCGCAAGGTGGTGGAAAACGCGAAAGGCTTCACCGACAACAAGTGGCCGGATCTCGGCGCGACGGGTGCACAGCAGCAGATCCGCCAGGAACTGGCCAGCATGCAGTCGGCGGTGAAGTCCAACCCGGGCGAGACCCAGACCGGCCGCGAGACGGCCGCTTCCGGCAACATCCCCGGCACCCAGCCGAGCGGACCGTCGAGCGGCGGCCCCGGCAATGCGACCGGCGGCAGCTCCAGCAGCGGCGGCGCCGGCGGCTCGGCGGGTGCCAATGCCGGTTCGTCGGCGGGCACGAGCTCGGGCGCGGCCCCGGCCTCCGGCACGCCGTCGGGCGGCAGCGCGCGCTAAGATCCAGAGCCCCATGGCCCGAAAGCGCGGCGCGGACCGGGATCGCCCTTGTCATTGACCATGCACGATGCGGCCTTCTGGCTCGCGCTGGCGAGTTTCCTGATCGTCGGCGGCATCTGCCTGGAAGTCGCGCTCGGCTGGCGCAAGATCGCCCAGCTCAGGGACATGCCGCCGGCCCGGGACGACGAAGCATTGCCCACGGTCTCGGTGATCGTGTCGGCGCTCAACGAGGCCGGCACGATCGAGCCCGCCATGCGCTCGCTGCTGCGCATCGATTATCCCAGGCTGGAAATCATCGCCATCGATGACCGCTCCACCGATGCCACCGGCGCCGTGCTCGACCGCATCGCGGCGGAAGATGCGCGGCTTACCGTGCTGCACCTGGAATCGCTGCCCGCCGGCTGGCTCGGCAAGAACCATGCGCTGCAGCGCGGCGCGCAGATGGCGCGCGGCGACTACCTGCTGTTCACCGACGCCGACGCCGTGTTCGCGCCGAGCGCATTGCGGCGCGCGGTCGCCTACTGCGAGCACAGGCGGGTCGATCACCTGACCCTGTTCTTCGATGTGATCGCGCGGCCGCCCCTGCTGCGGGTAATGATCCTGAGTTTCGCCACCGCCTTCATGTCGCGCTTCAAGCCCTGGAAGGTGGCCGACTCGCCGAAACGCTATGTCGGCGTCGGCGGCTTCAACCTGGTGCGGCGCCATGCCTACTTCGATATCGGCGGCCATGCCGCGATGCCGCTGGCGGTGCTCGACGACATGATGCTCGGCAAGCGCATCAAGGCGCATGGCTTTCGCCAGCATGCGCTGTTTGGCGGCGACATGGTGGCCATCGAGTGGTATCCGACCACGCGCGACATGATGCGCGGCATGGAAAAGAACATTTTCTCCGCCTTCGATTACCAGCTGCTGCAGCTGATCGCGGTAAGCGTGCTGATGCTGGCGCTGCGGGTATGGCCATGGATAGGCATGTTCGCCACCGAAGGCGCCGCCCGCTGGCTGAACATCGCGACCGTGCTGGCGGGCATGCTGCTGTACGCCGACCTGCTGCATGCGCGCGGCTGGCCTTGGCGCTGCCTGCTGTACGCGCCCTTGGTCAGCCTGGTGGAACTGCTGATCTGGTGGCGCGGCAGCCTGCTGGCGCTGGCGCGCAACGGCATCGACTGGCGCGGCACGCGCTATCCCTTGCAGGAACTCAAGCGGGCGCATGAACGCTGAGCCCGCGCTGAATCTTTGCAGGCGCATCGCATGTCCAAACCAGGGAACCATGGAAGCCATGACAGGAATGCCGGAGCACGCCCGCGCCGGGCGATGAGCGGCAATCTATGGCAACGCGCAACTGGAAGCTGGAAACCGGAGGTGACCATGTCACTCGTTGAAAAATCGATCCAGGTGAATGTACCTGTCAGCACCGCCTACAACCAATGGACGCAGTTCAGGGAGTTTCCGCAATTCATGGATGGCGTCACGGAAGTCAGGCAGCTCGATGCCACCCGGCTGCACTGGCGCGCCGACATCGGCGGCAGGACCAAGGAATGGGAAGCCGAGATCACGGAGCAGTTGCCCGACCGGCGCATTGCATGGCGCAGCATCTCGGGCGCGCCCAACGCCGGCATCGTATCCTTCCAGGACCTCGGCGCCGGCGGCACCCGGGTCACGGTCCAGATGGATTATGCGCCGCAGGGCATCGCCGAAAACATTGCCAGCGTGCTCGGCCTGCTGGAACGCAAGCTGGAAGACAACCTTGAAGGCTTCAAGCGCTTTATCGAAGCGCGCGGCCAGGAGACGGGAGCATGGCGCGGCAGGATAGACCAGCCGCATGAGCACGCCGGCGGCTGAGCCGGGCCCGCGCTGCCGCTTCCCGCATCACTGCATCATCTCTGCATCAACATCGGAGTCCGTCATGAAAACCACTTCCCTGCTGGCAGCCATCGGCGCCCTTGCGGTGTCGCTCGCATCGCCTGCCGTCCCGGCGCTCGAGACGCCGGTCAGGCTGCTCGGCGACCCGGCGCCGCCGGAGGCCGCGCAGTATGCCATCGCCATCACGCCCGCGACACGCTGGGTCAATGTGACCGGCGGGGAAATCGTCCGGTTCGACGTCGGCGGCAAGTCCTTCGCCTGGAGCTTTACCGGGGCCGGCAGCGTGTCCGCTTTCGATCTCAAGCGGGTGGCGCCGCCGGGCTTGCTCGACCGCAGCATCATGGCCTATATCGCGCCCGATCCGCGCTATATCGGCGGCGACTCTCCCGAAGAATGACGATTCAATCGTCGCTCTGCACCATCGCTGCCGACTGGCCGAATATCCACGAGACCGCAAGGCCGGCGGTGACAGCGCTGCGCTGCCGCACCAGCGGGCTGTCGGCGAAGGTGGCGCCGCCCAAGTGGTCGTAGCGCAGGAAGGCTCCCACCCAGTAACGGGAATAGCGCTTGGACAGCGTGGCCGCCGCCTGCATGCCGGCATAGCCGCCTGGCGCCGAATAGGCCGGACGGCCGGGTCTTGCCTCTGCCGCTCCAACGCCATAGACATAGCCGTTGTACTCGCGCGAGCCATAGACCGGCCCCGCCTGCAGCCCGAGCTTCCATCCCGCGAAGCCGGCCGGATCGTCGAGCCGCAGCAACAGGTTGGGCGAGAACAGCCAGCCGACATGGCGCGGCGAAGATTCCACCGTCAGCGCCGCGCGCACCGGCAGGCGCAGGTCGAGACGGGCATGCCGGCGCTCGCTGCTCCATAAGCGCAGGTCCGCCGTCGGGCCGGCTTCCAGGATGGGCCTGAGCTTTTCCATGCCCTGGCGCAGGGCATTGTTGTCGCTGCGCCCCGGCAGGCTGGCATTCAGGCTCAGGTTGACTTCCACCCGTTCGTTTTCGAACAGCGCCGCGCGCATGCCGCTGCGGTCGGCCTGCAGGATGTCGCCGCGATAGACGAAGTAAGGCGCGGGCAGCAGATAGCTGGAACGGGTATCGGCGCCGCGGTAATCGGGCACGCTCAGGACGCCGAGCCCGAGGCCGACTTCCCACCTGGGCTGCGTGTCGGCGCGGGCATCGGCGGCCACGGTCATGGCATGGAGGAAAAACAGCAGCGCCGCGCGCGGAAGACAGGCAAGGGAGATAAAGGAAGCGGGATGATATGCAGGCATGCGTAGCGGAAAGGAAGGAATTCCGGATTGGACCGCGGGCATGGCGAATCATCCCGGCGGCTTGAGCTGGCGCATGCCTGCCGCACAGGCCAGGCGATGAAATGGCTTGGGATTGGCATGACGCGGGCGCTCCGGTGATGCCTCTCCGCTTTCATGGGAAAGCCAGGTAGCGCGGACCGGAGCAAGCGGAGGCCGCAGACATCCGTGCCGGCGCGGCGGCCGGCACGGCAGGGAATCACTTCTGCTGCAAGGGCGAATATTCGACCGGCACCCAGGAAAAGCCCTTCTTTTCGGCGCGCACATGGCCGATGCCGGGGAAAGGCAGGTGCGCCCCGGCGACCCAGAGCTTGTTCTTCGCGGCCCGGGCGAAGATGGACTTGCGGGTGGCGATCGCCTTCTTGCTGTCGACGTCGAATTCGATCGCGACTTCAGGCCGCGCGAATTGCACCGCGTGGCTGTGCACGATGTCGCCCCAGACCAGCAGCTGGTCCGCGTCCTTGCCGAACAGGTAGCCGGCGTGGCCGGGCGTGTGTCCCTGCGCCGGTACCGAAACCACGCCGGGCAGGATGGTATCGCCGGGATTGAACTGCTTGAACTTGCCGGCCGCGACATAGGGTTCGATCGCATCGTGCGCCATCTTGAAGAAGGCCTGCACTTCCTGCGGCGCCTTGGCGGCAACGTCCTTGTTCAGCCAGAACGCGGCTTCATCCTCGGCCGCGTAAATGGTGGCATTCGGGAAGGCCGGCCGGCCTTCGGCGGCCAGCAGTCCGCAAGCATGATCGCCGTGCAGGTGGGTCAGCAGCACGGTGTCGATCTGCGCCTTGTCGTAGCCTGCCGCGCGCAGGTTGTCGGGAATGACGCCGAGCGTCGGGCCGAAGCATTTGGCGGCCCCGGTGTCGACGAGAATGAGGTTGCTGCCGGTATTGATCAGGTAGGCATTGACCGCCGTCTGCACGCCCTTGCTCGATGCAATGAACATGCGGGCAAGCAGGCCCTGGATATCGTCGGCGCTGGCTCCCTTGAGCAGCTTGGTGTCGAGCGCGACATAGCCGTCATAGAGCGCGGTGACCTCGATGTCGCCGAGGTTCATCCGGTAGAAGCCGGGGACCTGCGTGGTTTGCTTGGCCGGCGCGGCGGCCAGCGCTTCAGCCGGCAGGACGCCATTCAAAGCGGCCGCTCCGGCAAACAATGCAGACAGCAGCCAGTGCCGTCCCGTCTTCGATTTGAATGTTGCCATGAACTCTTCCTATCAATTGAACAAGATTATCGATCATAGCGTAAATCGAATGCGGAAACTTTACCTGGTGTTCACACCTCCCCGGCCAGGCTGCCGTCCCATGCATGCCGGCACGGCCGCGCGGCCTTGATGCGTCGCGGACGGGAAAAATACGCAGCCATGCAACTTTTGAAAGATGCGCGATCCAACCGATCAACGCGTCTGCCGGCACGGCTCAAGTGTTGCTCAAATGTCATTCAAGTGTTGCAACCGGCAACTGGCAACCGGCAACAGCGCGGCTGATGCCTGACTGCGAAGACCCGGAGCCTCAGCACCAAAGCTTCTGATACAAAATAATCCGTTGCAATGCAGAACCATTTTTTGAAAGCGGAAACTAAGATGTCTTTAGGCCTCGGCAAGGTGATGTCATGCAGGATCGCAGAATGAACTCCGCCAATATCAGTGCAACAAGTGCGTTTGCGCGCCTGATGGAAAAGCTTACCGGCAAGCCGGCGGCACCCGAACAGGCAAAAGATGCGGTTGAAGGCGCGGACTTCGGATCAAAGTCGATTGTCGATGTCACCGAAGCGCTGCTGCGCCAGCTCGACAAGTAATAACAGGCCCAGGCCATTGCACGACATGGACCGGCATTCACATGATCCGCGGATCTGATGATCTGCTGATTTGCAAGGCATGAAAAAGGCACCGCTAAACGGTGCCTTTTTTCATGCTTGCGATTGCTGCAAGCAGGCCTTCCTCATCAATGATGGCGTTCCTGCTTCTTGCCGCCGCCTGCCCCCTCATCGCTGCCCGCCTTGGTATGGCTCTTGGCATCATGGCTGGTCTGATTGCTGCGTCCCGACTGGCCGTCGACGGACTTGGCATCGGCTTCGGTGGCCGCTCCTTTTTTCGGATCCTGCGGCGTGCCGCCGGTATTTCCTGTGCTTGCATTTGTCATGATGAACCCTCGGTTTATGTCTGGAAATTAGAGCGGATTGCGAGCGAGTGCAAGGAAGAATCGGTCTGTCCAGGTATGCGTGGCAGGCCGGGACAGCCGTACGCGCATTCGCAATCCACCCCAAGCATTAGCGCGTTTTCACCCTGACCTGCCTGCCGATCCCGGACAGATTGACCAGGCCGGTCAGCGCGAAAACGCTCCGATCCATGTAGACAGCCGCTGCTTGCCAAAGATTCATCCGGCGCGAAAAAAGCGGTGCCGCAAGACTACTGACGTCTTAAATACCTGCCTGCCTGGCTACAACTTCATCAGACTCACTAGCGCGTTTTCCATCGTGGAAAACAAGATCCGAAGGTATTCGCCAAAGCACCAAGGTCGATAAGGGAATGGCCAAGCAATTGGTCGGTGCTGGCTTCGTCATCCTCTTTAATCCGCGCAATCCTGGCCTTGCATACGCGCGGATTTCCTGGCCGCTTTCGAATGCGCGGTCGCAGCGCTTCACGCCTCATGCCTTGCGCAAGCCGCTTGCCGCGCCGCCCGCCACTGCTTGAGAAAGCATGCAATTACTTCCATTGCATGAAAAATATTCGGGAACTGCCCCCACTCGCCAATCCACCCATAGAAGCACAACGTTGTGCGACATACAAGTTACAACCAACTATTTATTTTAAGGAGCAAATTATGGGCGTACCAGCAATTCCTCCCGGCGGTGGCGGTGGCGGTGGTCAAGCTGTCGAAAAAGAAAAAGATAAAGGCTGCAGCAAGAAGGCCGGCGATCCGGATAAAGGCGGCGGCGGTGGCGGCGGCGATGGCGGCAATAGCCTCGAAAAAGTCCTCGACGGCCTGCCTCCCGAGGTGAAGCAACAGATCCTGGATATGATCAACCAGGGCAAAGATCCGGTGTGAGCCACTGGTGACTCGCTGAGATCGAAACGCGGCAAACGACTTCTCTTCCGCGCGGCCAGTCCTCGGCCAGTGCCCGGGCAAATGCGCCGTTGTGCTGATGGACGGGCCCCGCTCGGTTCGAGAAGCCGAATCCGCGATATCACAATCATTCATTGATTGGCTGAGGGAATACCGACTCCGGCATTCCCTCCGCATGAAAGCCCGCTTCAGCGTCTTTCATGTGCGGCCATGACAAGACGGAGACGCAATGCAGGACACCGAGCACAGCACTATTCCCGGCGCCAGCCTTCCCATCGGCCTGCGGGGCATTGCCTATTACGTGGGCAGCAGTGTACCAATCCAGGAACTGTCCTGTCTGGCGAACAACGCCGAGCTGCTTGAGCGCTTCAAGGCCGCTCACTTCAGAAATTTTTCCCGGTCCGACATCTCGCTGCCGGAGCAGGCCGCGCATTGCGCGCAGGCGACGCTGAACAAATGCGGCATGCAGGCAGGCGATATCGATGCGGTGGTCATTGGTTTCTCCGAACTGCGCGAATGGACCTCTTACCCCGAACAACTGACTTACGCCATCCTCTCGCGCCTGGGCATGAACCACATTCCCGTCGTCGGCGTGACACTGGCCGGATGCGCCAATGTCACCAGCTCGCTCAGGGTGGCGCGCAACATGATCATGGTTGACGGTTACCGCAACGTGCTGGTGGTCGAAACCAATCTGCTTCGCGACGATAGAAGAAGACTGGAAGGAACTGCGCCGGGCGCCACGCCGGAGAACGTCTTCGGCGACGGCGCCGTGAGCTTCGTCCTTACCAGGGATAACGACACCGCCGACTTCGACCTGCTGGCGATGGACCAGATCGTTTCCTATACCGAGGGCGAGCAGACCACGATCCAGGATGTAATCGCCACCAGTACGGCCGCCAGCCGACGCGTCATTGGACGCGCGCTCGACCAGGCCGGCGTACAGCGCGAGCAGGTCAAGTGCGTGCTGCTCAACAACATGAACATCCTGATGATGGCCGCGCTGTTTCGCCTGTACGGATTCACGCATGCGGACTTCCATATCGAGAACACCCTGCGCTACGGCCATGTGTGGAGCGCCGACAGCTTCATCAATCTGCATGACTACTGCGAAACCAGAAAGCCGCTGGCGGGTGCGCATTTCCTGTTGATAGGCCATGGCAACACCTATTACTCCGCGCTTGTTCTCCGGCTGCGGCATTCCGCAAGCGATGCCGCGCAGGCGAATTGAAGGAGCGGGTGCCGCCAAACGGCGCCGGCGGCAGCGGCGCCTTCCTCATGCATCAACTGGATCAACGAAGGAACCCGGAAGGAGCGACTATGCATTCCACACCAGAACGTGATTTGCCCAAAGCGGGATTTCAGTTCATTCTCGACGATATCGTCGAACGGCTCCAGCGCGGCGCCAGCCTGCGGGCAGCCGTCGAAGACATCCTCACGTTCGGCCGCCGCGCCGACCTGCAGTCCGGCCTCGAATCGCTGACGCCGCTACAGGCCGCGCTGCTCGACATCGCGCCTGGCCTGCCCCTGCATGCCGCACGGCCGGCTGCCGCGGAAGGAAGCGATGGCAAGCCGTACGCCCTCGGGGTGTGGAGCTATGGACGACTCTGGCTGAGCGATGCCGCGCCCGCCGATCCGGAATGCCGTCTTATCGGGCATGTGCATGTGCCGCATGCGCTGGACGCGGCGATCGACGCGCGCGCCGCGCAGCTGCGGCAGGCGCTGCGCGCCAAGGATGCGGAAATGGATGCCTTCTTCGCGGCTTGCGATGAGGAGGCCTTGTCGGCCTGCCTTTACGAGGTCCATGAGACCCTGGACCATACCGATCCGCTGCTGCTGTACATCGGCGACAAGACCCTCACCAATGTCGGCAGGTACAACAACCTGCAGGCGCGCAATGGCGCAAGCCTTCCGGACTGCTTCTTCAACCGGGCGCCGCGGATGCGCCTTCAGGACTGGACCGAAGAAGAGCGCATCATGGTGTTCTGCCTTTACTGGCTGCGCGTTGCCGGCTGCCGGGGCGAGGAATTCAATGCCCGCCAGCTGAGCCCGGCCACTCTGGACGCCTACCTGGATCAGCGCTTGCGCGACTATCGCGAGCGCGCGCCCTGGCTCGCCTGCGTGCCGGCCGCTTCCATTGCCGACAAGGCGCGCCTGCTGGCGCGCTACCGCGGCGAGACGGCCGGAGATCTGCTCACGTACCGATGGGTCAACGGCCTGACTTTCTACAAGGAAGAGCGGCTGGTGGAGCGCAAGGCATTGCCCGCCGGCGCGAGAATGATGCCTGCCGACCTGCGCCGCTATCTGGCCACCTCCTGCGGCGTCGATGCGGATGCTTTCGACAGCCTGGACCGGCTGTTCGAGGCCTGCATCGCGCGCATGGCGGCAAACGATTTCGCCTGCGATGACACCGGCATGCACGCATTTGAAAGACTGCTGCAGGCGATCGTGGACAGCGCCGTCGAAGCGACCGGCAGCGACGTCGGCCTGACCCGGGGCTTCCGCGACATGCTGCGCTGGCAGCAGGCATTCGCGGCGCAGTCCTGGGAGGATATCTGCAATTGGGCGCCCGGCGAACACTATTGCGCGGTGTTCCCGAGCAAGGCCTTGCAAGCGCGCCTGCGGCACCAGCCCGACATGCTGATCAAGATGCTGTATGCCTGTTCGGGCCGGATGCAATTCAACAGCTGGCATTACACGCCGGGCCACTGCCCGCGCGCCAGCGTTCCCGCCGACCGGCATTTCTATCTGCCGCCGCGCATGCCGGACACTGCGATCTGGTCCGACCAGCATCATGCAGGCCATGTGCATGCGCAGGTGCGCAACACCATCCGCTGCCCCGAGCCCATCCTGATGAACGGCCGGGTCTATCCCGGCCTGGTCGACCTGCGCCTGTTCCGCCAGAGCGGACATGCCTACACCGACGGAGAGCTGTTCCTCGCGCTGAACTATTCCGGCTATGTGCGCGCCGCCTGCCAGGCCTTCGCCGACTACCAGCTGAAGAACCGGCGCGCGGTGCCCGTCACGGCTTTCGGCAAGGAATGGTTCCGCGAACATTTTTCGGCATCCTGCGCGGCGATGGAACATGCGCACGAGCAGGTGCCCAGGCGGCCGCTGTCGACGCTGTTCCGCATCTTGTGCCGGCATGCCCAGGTGGAACAGACCGCGCTGATCGAAGCTCGCCACGGCATGGCGGAGGTGCATCTTTCCTACCGCGACCTGGTATCGAAAGCGCTCAACCTGCGCACGGCGCTGGCGCGCCTCGGGCTTGCGCCCGATGCCTGCGTCAGCTTGTGGTCGCAGCGGCCGCTGCACCAGGCCCTGGCGATCATCGCCGGGCTGGCCAATGGCATCACCATTCATCCGCTCAATCCGGGCCTGTCGGCGAGCATGCTGGAAGGACAGCTGCGCCATGCGCGCCCCGACCTGCTGATCCTGGATGACGAAGCCGCCCTGCCCGAGGGACTGGACGCCTGCGCGGTAAAGGGAACAGCTTGCCTGCGCTGGAACGAGATTTTCGGCACTTCCGGCATGGCCGAAGCCAGCGCCGTCGTGGCGGCCCTTGCCGATGTTGCCGGCGCCGCCGACGAACAGGCCGGCCTGCTCATCTATACCTCCGGAACGACGGGAGAGCCAAAAGGCGTGCGGCTTGGCTGGCGCGACATCGCGGCCAACGTGCGGCACGCGATCGGCGCCCTCGGCTACCAGCCGGGATGGGTGGCAGGCAGCCTGCTGCCGCGCTTCCATACCTTCACCCTGATCAGCGACCTGCTTCCGGCGCTGCTGCTGGGCGGGCGCACGGTGCTGGTCGATTCCTTCGACCTGCAGAAGCTCAAACCCGTGGTGGAGACATTCCGCCGCCATGGCGTGCAATCGTACAGCGCCGCGCCGGTGGTCTTCGAGGCATGCAGCGCATTGCGCGCCTGGCGCGACGTGCCCAGCCTGCAGTTCGCCGTCGCCGGCGCCGCGCCGCTCAAGGAAAGCACGCGCATCGCCTATCTCGAACTCTTCGGCCATCCCATCGTGCCCTGCTACGGCCTGACCGAAACCACCTGCTTCGCCGCGATCTCGCCGCGCACGGCCATACGCGCCGGCTCGGTGGGCCTGCCCGCCGGGATCGAGGTCTGCGTGATGGATGAGCACGGCAGGCAGCTGGCGGCCGGCATCACCGGCGAACTGGCGATGCGCGGGCCGTCCGTTATCCGCAAGCACTATTTCCGCGACCACGAGGGCCGCTTCGCGAAAACCTTCCATGACGACGGCTGGTTCCTCAGCGGCGATATCGGGCATATCGATGCCGACGGCTACATCTACGTCACCGGACGCAAGAAAAACATGGTGATCCGCGGCGGCGAAAAGGTCTACCTGGACGACCTCGACCGCTGCCTGTTCGATGCGCCCGGCGTGGTGGACTGCGCCAGCATCGTGCAGTGCCAGCCGGGCAAGCCGGACGTCGCCTGGACCTTCATCGTCACCGCCGACGGCCGTCCCATGCCGCGTTCGCATGTCGAGGCGATCGTGCACCGGCGCCTGACGCCGCGTTACATGCCGGACCGCATCGTCTTCATCGAGCGCGTGCCGCGCACGCCCTCGGGCAAGGCTGCGCACCGCGAACTGCTCGCGCTTGCCCTGCACGCGGAGAACGGCGAGGTAGCCACATGCTGATCATTGACAGCCATGCGCATGCGGCCACGGAAGACGTCCTGCCGGTGCGCTTCTTCGACGGCTGGGTCGACAACCTCGAACGCCTGCTGCCGCCGGACGCGCCCGCCGGACAGCGGGATGCGCTCAATGCGATGTTCAGGCGGCTGAACCAGGACCCGCGGTGCGACAAGCTGATTGCGGAAATGGACCGCGCCGGCATTGCCAAGACGGTGCTGCTGATCGTCGATTTCGCCTTCGCCTATCCGGACCAGCCCGACCTGCTGCGGGAGGTCTATGCGATGCACCGGGAGCTGATGCAAAGACATCCGGGCCGCTTCATCGTGTTTGCCGGCATCGATCCGCGACGCGGGCAGGCGGGACTCGAACTGGTCGAACAGGCGCTGCGCGACTGGGGATTCCGCGGGCTGAAGATATATCCGCCCTGCGGCTATTCCCCCTCCGTGCATGAGCTGTATCCGTTCTACGAGCTTTGTGAAAAATACGGCGCTCCCGTGCTGTCGCACATCGGCCCGACCTCGCCCACCCTGTCTTTCCGTTTCACCCGCCCCGACGATGTCGAAGATGCCGCATTCCGCTTTCCCAGGGTGAATTTCATCCTCGGCCATGCGGGTGTCGTCTGGCGCCAGGAAGCCGGCATGCTGGCGGCATACCGGCCCAACGTCTACATGGATCTGTCGGGCTTCCAGCCGGAGTGGCGGCGCGGCGACCTGGATGCCATTCTGCTGGAGCACAAGCGCGGCGGATTGCTGCGCAAGCTGCTGTTCGGCACCGACTGGCCGATTCACCGCATCCTCGGCGGCCAGAAACAATGGGTGGATGCCTTCATCGACTGCGCCCGCCGCGGCATTCTGAGCGACGAGGAACTGGGGTGGATTTTTTATGACAATGCGGCGCAGATCCTGCGCGAACCGATGCGCGGCAGCATGGCTGCCGGCGTTCCCACAACCCAAAGAGAAGAAAGAGAAGGAGTTCCCTCATGACGAACAGCTCGGAACAGAAAAACATCATTCTTGACATCGTGGCGCGCGCCGCGCAACGTCCCGCCGACACATTGCAGCCGGCCGACAGCCTGACCGATCTCGGCATCGACTCGCTCGCCTTCATCATGATGGTGCTCGATGTCGAGCAGGCGCTGGGTCGCCCGGCGTTCAACATGGAAACGGTGGGACAGTTGCGCACGGTCGGCGACCTGCTCGCGCCGCTCGGGCAGTAAGCCCGCTATTGATGCATCATCAAACTTCATTTACCTCTACAAGGAATCGCCATGCATGACATTCGACTGGCCGACACCGATGCCGACATTGCATCGACGTTCGGCGTCATGGTGCAGTTGCGCCCCCACCTCAAGGAAGACGAGTATGTTGCGCAGGTCCGGCGCCAGACGAACGAATCCGGTTATCGCCTGGCATTCCTGCACGACGGCGATGCGGTCCGCGCCGTGGCCGGATTTCACATCTCCCGTTCGCTGGCCTGGGGACACTACGTGTATGTCGACGACCTGATCTCGGATGCAAAGAAGCGCTCCCTCGGTTATGGCGAGGCGCTGCTCGACTGGATCGGCCGCCACAGCAAGGCGCAGGGCTGCACCGAGCTGCATCTCGATTCCGGCGTGCAGCGGCACGGCGCGCACCGCTTCTATCTGCGCAACAGGATGAACATCACCTGCTATCACTTCGAACTGATGCTGTGAACGGCGGCTGCGGCTGCGCGGGGCAACGCAGGCGTTGCCCCGCGTTACTTCCTTGTTGCTCCCGCGTTGAGCCTGCTGCGCCGGCTTACTTCACCACCGGTACCAGTTCGATTGACACCGTATCGCCCGGCTTCGCATTGAAATAGGCGACGCTGCCCTGAATCACGACCGGCAGCTCCGTGCCGTCGGCGCCGCGCGCGCGCAGCTTGCATCCTTCCTTCATCGCGGTGACCGGCAGCGTCACCGTCAGCGGCGCGGTGCAGGTAGCCGCATTGAAGGAGCCCGCGAGGCGCACGCTGGCCTTGTTCGAGGTCAGCACCTGGGCTTCCGGCATGACGCTATCGCGGCACAGCCGGTAGCGGGCAACATTGGCGAAGGTATCGGTCCACAGGCGCGGCGCATAGGTTGCCGCATGCGCCAGGTGCTTCTGCAGGAAGTCGGTGGTCACCGGGCTCCAGCCGTCGCCGTCGATGCCATGCCCTCCCGCGACGAACCATCCGCCCAGCTGCACCGCTTCATCGAGCTGGCGGTTCACCGTGCGCAGGGTGCCGGCCAGATCGGTGCCGTGCTCGGTATCGAAGAAAGCAAAGCGGTAGCCGGCTTCGCCGATATCCATCTTGCGTACCGCCATGTGGCTTTGCTGCGCCAGAGCCATCGCGCGGGTGGTCGAGAGATGGTAAGGAAAGGCGAAGCTCAGCGGGCGCACGCCGACCTTCTGCTCGATCAGGCGCTGCGACTGCACGATCTCGGTATCGAGCATCTGGTCCGTCATGGGGGTGGCGACGAAGTCCGGATGCGTCATCGAATGGTTGCTGATTTCATGCCCGCGGCGATTCAGGTCCTGCCACATCGCCCAGTCGGTACTGGCGACAAGTCCCGGAATGATATAGAACGTCACGCGCGTGCCCGCCTTTTCGAACAGGGTGGCAATGGCCGCGCTGGTGCGGTAGCCGTCATCGAAGGTGTACGATGCGGCGGCTTCCTTGTTGTCCTTGTAGCGAGCCACCTTCACCGAGGTGAAATTGAGGCAGCGGCTGATGTCCACGCAATTGGCATCGGGTGTGGTTCCGGTGCTGCCGGTGCTGCCTGTACTGCCTGTACTACCTGTGCCGCCTGTGCTGCCTGTGTTGCCTGTGTTGCCTGTGCCGCCTGTGCCGCCTGTGCTGCCTGTGCTGCCTGTGCCGCCTGTGCCGCCTGTGCCGCCTGTGCCGCCTGTGCCGCCTGTGCCGCCTGTGCCGCCTGTGCTGCCCGTGCTGCCGGTCCCGTTCTGCACGCTTCCGGCAGCATCGCCGCTGCCCGGCTTGCTGCCGGCATTTCCGTTGCCTGTCTGCGTGCTGCCATTGACGCTGCCCGCGCCTGCACTGGAGTTGATGCTGCCGGCAGTACCCGGCGACGGCGAACCACCACCGTCGGCGCCTCCGCCCCCGCATCCTGCCAGACCCAGACTCATTCCCAGTACCACCGCCGGTACGACACTTGCGCGAATCATCATTCCCCCTGTATGTTCAATGCGATGGGAACGATGCTCCCAACCGCGTTTATGAACACCATGATGCAAAGGAAGGAAGCGGCGACTTATGATCCATATCGTTTATTCAATTGTTGCAACTCATGAAAACTGCACGACATGAGGGCGTCATGCGATCCATGTCAACTATTCACCGGCGCCGCATGACTCCGCTCAAATCAGTCTTGCGCGCGGCGCTGCTGCTCTTCGCCATCCAGTACGACTGCGGCATCGCCTGGTCGGCGCCGGCGGCATGGCACAAATGGCGCAGCAAGATGGACGGCACGCTGATCTGCTCGCAGACGCCGCCGGGCAGCGGCTGGGAAAAAGTGGATGGCCCGTACAAGGATGCGCGCTGCAGCATTGCCGGCAAGCCGGGGGCATGACGGCATGATGTAGCGGCAACGCGGCCTACTTGAGCACCTGGAACAGGTTGTTGAAATCGTCGGTCCAGGGACGCAGGCCGGGTATGTCGCCGATCGGCACGCTTGCCTTGGCCAGCGCCGGGTGCCGCAGCGCGGCGGCATCCTGGGACACCAGCACCCAGTCGGTCTTGTGCCGCGTGCTGAGCATGCCGTCGTCATGAATCAGCACCGACGCCAGCCCCTGTTCGTCGGCCAGCTGCCGCACCACCGGCGCCAGCTTCAGGTAGCGGTTGGTGACATGAAAGGCAAGCACGCCTCCCGGCCGGAGATGGCGGCGGTAGATCGCCATCGCCTCGCGCGTGAGCAGGTGCACCGGGATCGCATCGCCCGAGAAGGCATCGACGGCGAGCACGTCGAATTGCTGCGGCGCCTCCTTTTCCAGTGCCAGCCTGGCGTCGGCAAGGACGGTCTCGATGCGTGCCCGGCTGTCGCGCAGGAAGCTGAAGTCGCGCGTCGCGATATCGATGACCTGCGGATTGATTTCATAGAAGCGGTACACGTCGCCCGCCCGGCCGTAGGCGGCCAGGGTGCCCGCGCCCATGCCGATCAGGCCGACCCGGCGCGGCGCCTCCCCGGCATGCCGGATGGCCAGGCCGATGCCTGATTCACGGCCGTAGTAGCTGGTCGGTTCGCGGCTGCGCTGCGGATCGAGGAACTGTTTCCCATGCCGGATCACGCCGTGATAGAGCCCGCGCACATGATGGCGCGGATCGCCCTGCCGCGCATCGGCCACGCGCAGGCTGCCGTAGAAATTGCGGACCAGGGCATGCATGTCCTTGCGGTACAGATTGATTTGCGCATGCACGAAATAACCGCAGGCCGCGGCCAGCAGCAGCATCGCCATCGTCTGCAGCGGCTTGCGGCGAAACACCCAAGCCGCCAGGCAGGCGACGATGACGAAGCCGATGCCGAGTTCGAAATAGGCGGGCAGCACGCGCGGCGCGATGAGGCTGACCGCGATGCCGCCGAGCGCGCCGCCCAGCGACAGCATCAGGTAGAAGCGCGTGAGATAGCGCCCTTTCGGCCGCATCTGGGCCAGCTCGCCATGCAGCAGCATGCAGATCAGCAGCAGGCCAAGCGCATACAGCGGCACCGCCAGCCTGAGATTGAGGCCGAGCTCGGCATGCTGCAGCGCATAGGCGCAGAATGCGACGACCACCGCGGTCGGCGCAATGTAAATCGCGCGCCTGTACCAGCGGTCGCTTTCGAAGCAGAGAATGAAACTCAGCAGGTAGAGCGTGAGCGGCAGCAGCCAGAGGAAAGGCACGGGCGCGATGTTCTGCGTGATATGGCTGGTCACGGCGAGCAGGGTCCATGAGCCCATTGCCGACAGGGCCAGCCAGGTCAGGTAGTCGCGCAGGCGCGGCGGCGCTTCATCCGACGCATCGCTCCCCTTGCTGTTGTTGCCGGCATCGATACCGGGCGCGGCGCCGCGCGCGAAACCCATCGCGGATGCGGCGCACAGCAGCAGGAACAGCAGATACAGGCCAGACCACAGCCTGGCCTGCGTGAGCAGCGCCGCCGATGGCTCGACCAGGAACGGATAGGACACCAGCGCCAGCAGCGAGGCAAGATTCGACAGCGCATAGAAGCGGTAGACCCTGGCATCGGGCAAGGTGCGCGCAATCCATGACTGCACCAGCGGTCCGGTCGTGGACAACAGGAAATACGGCAGGCCTATCGTTGCGCCGAGCAGCAGCAGGATGCGCAGCGCCGGATCTTCCGCCGACTCCGGTTTCCAGGCGGGGTCGGCGGCGATCGGAAGAAACAGCAGGCTGAGCGCCAGCAGCGCGCCGTGGACCATCGCCTGCCGCCGCGGCGTCAGATGGCGCGAGAGCCAGTCGGCGTAGGCATAGCCGCCGAGCAGGACCACCTGGAAAAACACCATGCAGGTTGCCCATACCGCCGCCGAACCGCCGAACCAGGGCAGGATCTGCTTGGAAATCAGGGGCTGCACCAGGAACAGCAGGAAGGCGCTGCAAAAGATGGTGCCGGCGAACAGGAGTGTCGTCATTGGCCTTCGGGGACGGGGAAAATCGGAAGCGGCGTCGATATTGACGCAAGCCAAGCCTGCAATGGAACCTCATTGAGACTGCCCCGGCTTTCCCGAGTTTGCGTTCTTGCATTCGATCAAGCGTGCCGGAATGAACCGAATGAACCATTGCCGCAGGCCATATCTCCAACCAGTGCAGCGTACGGTTGCCGACATTGGACCGCCTGCAAGGCTGCGGCTGCCGGCAACGGATCGGAAGCCGCATTCAAGGAGAAAACAAGGAGCAAGAATGAACCGCAAGCCCCGCTTCGGATTTTTCGCGCGCGTGCTGACCTTCGCGGCAGCCCTCGCGGCCACGATCATCTACCTGGCAAGCAAGACCCTTCCCGGACTTCCGCTGGTACCCGTGCTGGCATGGACGACTGCCTTCCTGCTGCTGGCGGGCGTGGCGATCACGCTCGGTTTCTATGCGACCTACCGCTGGCATGCATGGTGCCTCAATCGCGGCGGCACCGATCCGCAATGGCTGTGGATGGGCGGCGAGGCGCAGCGCGTGCAGATCATCCGAAGTGCCCGCAGGGGGCAGCCGCATCGGCCGGGACGACGCACGCATCGCACGCATTGAACCGCTGCGACAGGATTTCCCCACGCCATGGCGGCCTTAGCCGCCATGGCGCCGACCCACTTTACAACCCATTCCCATGACCAAGCCTCGTACCGGGCAGGCGCCCGCCAAGCTGTCGCGCGAAGAATTCCATGTCCGCTTCCGCAATTCCTTCATGGATCCGAGCTTCAATGAAGCGGCGGAGGCGCTCGACCAAATCGAGCAGATCGCATGGGAAAACTATCACGGCAGCCGCAAGGCGCCGGTGACGGCCAAGGCGGGACCGGGCTTTGCCGATCCCGACTATGACCTGTCGGTCGAATGGCGCCAGGCGCATGAACGGCTGCTGCTGGCCGAAGCGAAACAAAAGGACCCGGCCACCCGTTCGCGGGTGCTGCTCATCTGTGCATCGGCCCGCAACGACGGTTCATGCCCGGGAGAAATCTCCAAGACCTTCCGCCTGACCGGCGTGGCGCGGGAAGTGCTCGAAGCGCAAGGCATCGACGCCGACGTGCTCGACCTGAGCCTGCTGATTTCGGATTACGATCGCCACATCCATCCGTGCAAGGGCTGCGCCTCGACCGCGATGCCGCTGTGCCACTGGCCCTGCAGCTGCTATCCCAACCACGGCGCACGCCAGACCAACGACTGGATGAACGAGATCTACGAGAAATGGGTGGCCGCCCACGGCGTCATCATTCTCACGCCGGTCTACTGGTACCAGGCGCCCAGCGTGCTCAAGCTGATGATGGACAGGCTGGTCTGCGCCGACGGCGGCAATCCCGACCCGACCAGCACCTCGGGCAAGAATGCGGAAAAGGCCAAGGCCATGGAAAACGAAGGCTGGCCCTATCCCAAGCATCTCGCCGGGCGCGTCTACGGCCTGGCGGTGCACGGCGACGTGGCCGGCATCGAGAGCGTGCGGCGCAACCTGTCGGACTGGCTGGACTGGATGGGCCTGATCGACGCCGGGATGAAGGCGCGGCTGGACCGCTACATCGGCTATTACGAATCCTATGCGCAAAGCCACGACACCCTGGACAAGGATGCCGCGGTGCAGGAAGAAGTGCGCAACGTGGCCCGCGCCGTGGCGCAGGCGGTCGCCGAATCGCGCAAGGGCACGCTGTCGGCGCCGGACGCCCGGCTGCAGCATCCGCGCGCGAAGTAGCGCCCTGCCGGTGCAGGGCGCCTCGCCGGAACTCATCCCGCGTTACAAGCTACCATCCCTGCACCATCATCCCGCCCGGCGACATCTGGAACGGCATCATGGAGCCTGCGCCGACGCCCATTCCCTGCCGTCCGAAATACAGCCCGTACGGATCGGAAGACATCACTCCCAGTCCGCCGCCCTGGCCCTGCTGCGCCCAGGCCGCGGCGGCGGGCCGTGACATCTGCGCCAGCTGGGAAAGTTGCGCCAGCTGCGCCAGCCGGGCGGAGTCCGCATACACCGCGCCCAGAGGGAAGAAGCCGCCTTGCTGCTGCGGTGCCATGCCGAGCGGGGTGGTGGCCGCCTGCGTGCCGACGCCGCCAACACCCCCAACGCTCGCCCCGATGCCCGCCCCTGCGCCTGCACCAGCTCCCGCCTGCAGGCCGACCGCGGTCAGCACATCCGGCAGGCCGAAGCCGGTGCGGCTGGTATCGCCCAGATTGACGGGCCGCGCGCTGGCCTTGATGATCTGGAACAGCCGCTCCACCCGTTCCGGGCCGCGCAGCTTGTAGGCCGCCTGGAAGTCGGGATGATGCGCCAGCACCAGCGCCGCCAGCCCGGTGATGTGCGGCGTCGCCATCGACGTACCGTCCCATGCCGCGAAATTGTTGGCTGGCACCGAGGACGTGATCGCCACGCCCGGTCCGCAGACGCCGATCTCGGGACCGAAGCAGCTGAAGCGGGCGAAGAAATAGCCGCTGGCATCGACCATCGGTGTCACCGCCTGGCTGTGATAGCTGTCCGGCGGGAATTCATTGAGCCGGCCGATGGCCGATACCGCCAGCACATTGGGCGAGGAACCGGGATACTGCACCCGCCCTCCCGAATTGCCGGCGGCGACGATGCAGGCCACGCCGGCGTTCTTGGCGCGGACGATCTGCTGTTCCAGCGCCTCCGATGGTTCCGCGCCGCCCAGGCTCAGGTTCACCACGTCGATCTGCTTCTCGATGCAGTATTCGAGGGCATCGATCAACTGGCTGATCTGGCCGCCGGGAAAGAGCTTGCAGACATGGATTTCCGCGTCGGGCGCGAAGCCGCGCACGCCGAAGGCATTGTCGGCGCCGGCGATGATGCCGGCGCAATGCGAGCCGTGCATGACGGTGTCGTCGGTCCAGCCGTTGGGATTGGTTTTCTTGTTGATCACATCGACGCCGAAGCGGATCTTCTTCAGATCCTCGTGCGTCGTCGCGGCGCCGGAATCGATGATCGCGATCTTGATGCCCTGCCCGCGGTAATTGCCCGGCAGCTGGTCGAGCCGCATGGCCCTCTGCCCCCATCCCATTGCCTGCTGCTGCGGAAAATTCGCCAGCGACGGCCATTCGGACAATGGCCGCAAGCCGATCAGGTTGGCTTCATCCGGCGTGATGTCGGGCTGCTGCTGGTAGAAGGTCCAATAGTCGGATTTCGGCTTGACGTACAGGGCGCGGATGGTCTGCGGCGTCTCCCCGAACATCGACAGCGTCACCTCGCCGCGCTCATTGGTGACACCGCTGGTCGGCAGCATGCTGCCGAACAGATAGACTTCCGCATCCGGCACCGGCGCGTTGTCCTTGCCCAGCACGACGAATACGGCTGACAGTACCGGACCGGTTGCCGGCAGCGTGCCGGCAACCAGCGCCGGCGGCTGATAGGCCACGTCATGCAGCACCAGCGCCTGGTCATGCTCCACCACCAGCCGGCCCTGCGCCTGCTGATGCAGCATGCCGGCCTTCTGGTGGGTCATGCGCGCCACCAGCACGCCCGGCACGTCGCCCATGCCGTCGCCGAGCATGCCGACGATGTTCTTCGGGCCGACGTTATCGACGACTTCAATGTCCGGGCTGGCGCGCAGCGTCTGTTCGATCTGTGAAAACTGCAGGGGCATCAGGCCCATCGGCATCAGGCCGGGAAGCCGGCGCGCGGTGATCAGGAACTGTCCCTTGCGTTCGGCGACCTGCCGCCCGCCATGGCGGGCGGGAGAATCGGCGGGCCTGGCCGGCGCGCTGTCCGGTACGCCGGAGGCGCCCGGTGAAGTGGAAGCGCCCGGCGTGCCTGATGCGCCGGGCTGATTGGTGTCGGTTGTTTTTGGCATTGGTTTTCCTTGAGATGCCGGACCGTCCGAAAACAGCGACAGGGGACGGTCGGGCTCGATCATGAGTTGCCTGGTGGCGCGAAACTGCTGTTCGAGCGCTTGCGCCGTTTCGCGCGGCATGGTGGCTACCGCGGTGTGCTGCATTCCCGCCGGCCCGATCAGATCCAGTATGGTGATGTGCGGATCATCCGACACGCTGGCGACAAACTCGGAAAGCCTGGCCGGATCGGCCGCCCGGATGATGTAGCGCTCCCGCTGCTGCTCCTTGCCGTATCCACTGGATTTCGATCCCATGCTCGCTGTCCTTGAAAACGCACCGGTCCGGCACGCTTGCGCCGGATGCGATGCGTGGATTCCTCGTGTGTCAATGGATGGTCGGCTGCGCCGAGAATCCGCCCTGTCCGCCGAAGGCGCTGCCTTGCTGCGCCTGGAAGCCCTGGTAAGGCGACATGCCGCTCACCGCCTGGCCATATGCCTGTCCGTAGGGGTCGGCGCCAAAAGGCAGGATCTTGCCGAGCTGGCCGGCCAGTCCGCCAATGGTGCCGCCCAGCTGCTGATTGCCGAATGCGCCGCCGATGGCGCTGCCCAGCGGCTGGCCGATCTGCCCCAGCAGGTTGCCGAAGAAGCCTTGCGGCGCGAGCTGCTGCGCATAGGCTTGCGACGGATCGACACTGAAAGGAAGGATCCTGCCGAGCTGTCCGGCAAGTCCGCCGATAGTGCCACCCAGTTGCTGATTGCCGAAAGCACCGCCGATGGCGCTGCCCAATGGCTGACCAATTTGTCCCAGCAGGTTACCGAAGAAGCCCTGCGGCGCAAGCTGCTGCGCATAGGCTTGCGAGACCGGATCGGCGCTGAAGGGCAGGATCCTGCCCAGCTGTCCGGCGAGTCCGCCGATGGTGCCGCCCAGTTGCTGATTGCCGAATGCGCCGCCGATGGCGCTGCCCAATGGCTGGCCGATCTGCCCCAGCAGATTGCCGAAGAAGCCTTGCGGCGCAAGCTGCTGCGCCAGCTGCGCCTGCTGCAGTTGCTGCGCGTAGGCCTGCGCCGGATCGACACCGAACGGCAGGAGCGTTCCGCCGACGCCGCCCGCAATCTGCCCGATCTGTGAACCCAGCGAGGGATTGCCGAACAGGCCGCCGATGCCCTTGCCGACCAGGCCGCCCACCGGGCCTCCGAGCAATGCGCCGAAAAAGCCTTGCGGCGCCAGCTGCTGTCCGGCGAGTCCGCTGTTGAAGCCTTGAAGATCCGTCATGTCGATATCCTTTAAAAGTCATGAATGCGTTGATCGCGCAATCGCAATCGCAATCGGTATCGCTATCGCAAGGACGTGTCAGGTCCTGCGGCCATCACGCATTCATTTTCACGTTTCAATGAAAGGCCGTGCGACAGGCCCGTACTAGGGCTCGGCACGGCCGGCAAGTTCGCCGCAGCAACGGCGGCGGCGCTTCGCACGCGAGGCCGGAAACCTTTTCCAATGAAGCACGGGCTTCATGAGCGCCATGCGCCGTCACGCATTCGCAAGATAGGGCTGCTCGCTGCCCGACCATCTTGGTCGTCCGCGACCGGGTTTTCAAGGAAGGCTTAGCGCTGTTTGAGCGGCTTCAATGGGTCGAAAACTAGCAAGCGATCGTGAAATGACTACGCAGTGAATTCCTGCTGATTCGGCACCGAAGCGATCGAGCAGGCCGATGAGACTTGAGTGCCCTCGCCTGCAAGCCAGGGATCAAACCCTCATAATGATGACCTTGCCTACAGGATTTCCATCATGAGCTTTTCCACCTGGATCACTTTCTTCATCGCCGCATGCCTGATCGCCATTTCTCCCGGATCGGGCGCCGTGCTGTCCATGTCGCATGGCCTGTCGTACGGCGTCAGGAAAACGACCGGCACCATCCTCGGCCTGCAGGCAGGTTTGCTGCTGGTGCTGTTCATCGCCGGCGCGGGAGTCGGCTCCATCCTGCTGGCATCGGAGACCGCCTTCAATGTGGTCAAGACGGTCGGTGCGCTCTACCTGATCTACCTCGGCATTTCCCAATGGCGGTCCAGGCCTGATGCGCCCACCGATGTCAGCGTGCTGCACGGCCGCGTGCCGCCGGCGTCGAAACGCTTCCTGCTGGGGTTTCTGACCAACGCCACCAATCCCAAGGGCATCGTCTTCATGGTGGCGGTGCTGCCGCAGTTCATTGCCAAGGATGCCGCCCTGCTGCCGCAACTGCTCATCCTGGCCTGCACCATGTGCGCCATCGATCTTGCCGTGATGCACGGCTACGCGCTGGCGGCTTCGTCGATGCAGCGCTACCTGCGCGATGCGGCCTCGGTAAGCCGGCAGAACAAGCTGTTCGGCGGCGTGCTGATGGCGGTCGGTGCGACGCTCTTCTTCGTCAAGCGCCAGCCGGCATGAGCGATGATGGATAAGCGATGGAAACCTGCCCTCTCTGCGGCCGTGAAATGATCGACGGCCCGTCGGTCAACGAACATCACCTGGTGCCGCGCACCTTTCGCGGCCGCGAGACGGTGAAGATGCATCGCATCTGCCACAACAAGATTCATTCGGTCTTCACCGAGCGCGAGCTGGCCCAGTATTACCACACGCCCGAACGTCTGCTAGAAAACGAAGAGATCCGCAAGTTCGTCAACTGGGTTCAAAAAAAGCATCCGGCGTATTACGATGCGCACCACAAATCCAAACGACGCTGATCATCCTGCCAGGCCATCAATGAACCTCACCACGCCCGCACTGCTGTTCCCCGCCATTTCCCTCCTGCTGCTCGCCTACACCAACCGCTTCATCGTCCTCACCCAGCTGATCCGTCATCTGCACAGCCAGAACCAGGAAAACCTGACCGACGTGGTGGTGCGCCAGATATCCAATCTCGGCCTGCGCATCCGGCTGATCCGCCGCATGCAGGCGATGGGAGTGCTGAGCTTCATCTTTTGCGCGCTGGCCATGCTGTTCGTGTTTGTCGACCTGATCGGCGCGGGACAGCTCATTTTCGGCGTCAGCATCGTGCTGCTGCTGGTATCCCTGATATTTTCCCTGTACGAAATCCTGATCAGCACCAATGCAATCGAGATCGAATTGCAGGATATTAAGCGCAAGCTGCAGGAGCGTGACGTGGGGCAGTGACGGCCGTGATCGTTATATCGACCTTGCCCCGGGGAACCATTCCTGTCCGGCTTGGGAGAGCGGACCGTTTTGCGCGCAACAAGGAAAGGATGAACTTTCTGCCTTCCAAATGTCTTATCGTTTTGATCAGAATAAAATATCCGTCCCGACAACTTCCAATTCACACAGGCCTATGAATCCGATTTCCGTCGATAACGTAGTCAGCACTTACCGCTTTTACGCCCCCCTTTACGACAGTCTCTTCGGCGCAGTGCTGGAGCCAGGCCGCCGTGCGCTGACCGAAGCCGTGAACACCATCCGGCCGGCTTCCATCCTCGAAGTCGGAGTCGGTACGGGATTGACCCTGGCCCGCTACCCCGCCTCGGCCTCGGTGGTGGGTATCGACATTTCCGACGAGATGCTCAACATCGCCCGCGACCGCGCGGCGAAGATGCCCGAGCGCAGCATCCATCTCGCCGCCATGAATGCCGAGGCGATGGACTTTCCGGATCATTCCTTCGACTGCGTGGCCATTCCCTATGTGCTCTCCGTCACGCCGCATCCCGAGCGGCTGGTCGCCGAGATACGCCGCGTCTGCCGCAAGGACGGCACCATCCTCATTGTCAACCACTTCAGCGGCAGCCGCTTCTGGTGGTTCATGGAACGCGCGGTGCACAAGCTGGCCAACCGCATCGGCTTCCGCTCGAGCTTCTGTTTCGACGAGCAGATCCTGAAATACGACTGGAAGATCGAGTCGGTCAAGAAGGTGAACCTGTTCGGTCTGTCGCGGCTGGTGACGATACGCAATACCTGAGCGGCGAACCAGGCGAGCGAGGAGCAGGGTCCGGGCGGCTTTCTGCGGGACTCGATCCGGACCGGTAGAATGTGGCCGCATGGCGGGCGCGATGCATGAGAACGGGATGGAATCTCCCGGCGCCCCGATCATCGAATACCCACGATCAATCTACCGCTCAGGAGCCTCTCAATGAAAACCAAAGCCGCGATCGCCTGGAAGGCCGGCGCCCCTCTTTCCGTGGAAGAAGTCGATCTCGACGGCCCGCGCGCCGGCGAGGTGCTGATTGAAGTCAAGGCGACCGGCATCTGCCATACCGATTACTACACGCTCTCGGGCGCCGATCCGGAAGGAATCTTCCCCGCCATTCTCGGCCATGAAGGCGCGGGCATCGTGGTTGACGTCGGCCCCGACGTGCGCTCGCTGAAGAAGGGCGACCACGTCATTCCGCTGTACACGCCGGAATGCCGCCAGTGCAAGTTCTGCCTGTCGCGCAAGACCAATCTCTGCCAGGCCATCCGTTCCACGCAGGGCAAGGGCCTGATGCCGGACGGCAGCAGCCGCTTCTCGATCGGCGGCAAGCCCATCTTCCACTACATGGGCACGTCGACCTTCGCCAACCACATCGTGGTGCCGGAGATCGCGGTGGCCAAGATCCGCTCCGACGCGCCCTTCGACAAGGTCTGCTACATCGGCTGCGGCGTCACCACCGGCGTCGGCGCGGTGCTGTTCACTGCCAAGGTGGAAGCCGGCGCCACTGTCGCGGTGTTCGGCCTTGGCGGCATCGGCCTGAACGTGATCCAGGCGGCGAAGATGGTGGGCGCCGACAAGATCATCGGCATCGATCTCAACCCGGCGCGCGAAGAGATGGCGCGCAAGTTCGGCATGACCCACTTCCTCAATCCGAAGGATCATGAAAACATCGTCGACGCGATCGTCCAATTGACCGACGGCGGCGTCGATTACTCGTTCGAATGCATCGGCAACACCAAGGTCATGCGCCAGGCGCTGGAGTGCTGCCACAAGGGCTGGGGCAAGTCGATCATCATCGGCGTGGCAGAAGCCGGCGCCGAGATCAGCACCCGTCCCTTCCAGCTCGTCACCGGCCGCGAATGGAAAGGCTCCGCCTTCGGCGGCGCCCGCGGCCGCACCGACGTGCCGAAGATCGTCGACTGGTACATGGAAGGCAAGATCAACATCGACGACCTGATCACCCACAAGCTCAGCCTCGACCAGATCAATGAAGGCTTCGACCTGATGAAGCGCGGCGAGTCGATCCGGTCGGTGGTGATGTATTAAACGGTAAGGCAGCAAGCACAACAGAAGCAACACAGGCAACACCAGCAAGACCAGCAAGACCAGCAAGACCTCCTGCCGCAGCCACTAAAGGCTGTGGCAGTAGACCGCTTGCAAGCAGCCGAAAAAGCGCGGGTAGAAGCGGATAAGAAGTGAAACCTGTCTGAGCCCGCAGGGCGAGTTTGTTTCACTTCCCGCTTCTACCCGTGCTTCTTCGGGAACCCGAAGGGCTGCTTGCCTGCGGCCGCCTTTCTTTGCTTACTTTCTTTGGCGGAGCAAAGAAAGTGAGCGGCTGCCGGGCCGCCCCCGGCAAGCATCAACGAAGAACCAGACGTTTGGCTTCACCGAAGAAAAGCCGAAAAACACCCCCTTCAGCAACCTTCACTCATGCCCAAGGTGCCGACATGCTAGAAATCCTCTCCGAACACCGCTGCTTCAACGGCATCCAGTCCTACTACCGCCACGACTCCGAAACCATCGGCCTGCCGATGCGTTTCTCCGTCTTCCACCCTCCCGTGGAACGCAAGGAAATGGTCCCCGTCCTGTTCTACCTCGCCGGCCTGACCTGCACCGAAGAGACCTTCATGATCAAGGCCGGCGCCCAGCGCCATGCCGCCGAGCACGGCATCATGCTCGTCACCTGCGACACCAGCCCGCGCAACACCGGCATCGAAGGCGCCGACAAGGACTGGGACTTCGGCCACGGCGCCGGATTCTATCTCGACGCGACACAGGAACCCTGGAGCAGACATTTCAGGATGGAGACCTATGTCACGGAGGAGCTGCGCAACCTCGTCATCAATGAATTCAATGTCGAGGAACGCTGCATGGGCATCTTCGGCCATTCGATGGGCGGCCATGGCGCGCTGACCCTGGCGCTGCGCCATCCGGATAAATACTGTTCGGTATCGGCCTTCGCTCCGATCGCCGCGCCCGTCCAGTGTCCCTGGGGACAGAAAGCCTTCGGCAACTATCTCGGCGACGATCGCGAGGCATGGAAGGAGCATGATGCCAGCGAACTGATGAAGCGCCGCACCACACCCTTCCCCAAGGGCATCCTGATCGACCAGGGCCTGGGGGACAAATTCCTGGATGAGCAATTGCTGCCGGCGGAGTTCGAGCAGGCATGCAGGCAGGCAGGGCAGCCGCTGACGTTACGGCGCCATGAGGGATATGACCATGGGTATTACTTCATTGCGAGCTTCATGGAAGATCACTTGAAGTTCCACAAGGAGAACTTGGGAAGGTGAGGCGGCGGATGTTGCGGAGCCTGCCTTGTGACGCAGGGTCATTCAGCCCTTAAGAGCGTCTGTCGAAATGACGATGGCTGGGGCTCCAATAACCTTTTCGCTGCCACCACCGCCCTCACCCCAACCCCAACCCCTCTCCCGCCTGCGGGAGAGGGGCTCTCAAACACTCTCAAACACTGCAGGCGATATGCGCAAACTCCCTTCTCCCGCAGGCGGGAGAAGGGCCGGGGATGAGGGGCGTCGCCAAGACCAGCAACAGCAACATCAGCTCAAAGCAGAGTCTTCGCCAGCGCCTCCAGCTGCGCGCGGTAGACCCCGGCATCCAGCGTCTTGCGCGCCACGCCGCTGGCCTGCGCCGCTTCCGCGATGCGCGGCGTCACGCCCGTCAGCAGGCGCTTGTCGAGCAGCGTCGGCACGATGTACTGGCGTCCGAACTGGTCATCGCTGCGCGCCATTTCCGCCAGCGCGACAACGCAGGCGCGCTTCATGTCCTGGTTGATGGTCTTGGCTCCCGTGTCCAGCGCGGCGCGGAACAGGTAGGGGAAGCACAGCGCATTGTTGATCTGGTTCGGATAGTCCGAACGGCCGGTGGCGATGATTGCATCCGGCGCGACTTCGCGGATCAGCTCGGGCCGCAGTTCCGGCTCGGGGTTGGCAAGCGCGAACACGATGGGCCTGGCCGCCATTTTCTTCACGTCTTCCTGCTTGAGCAGGCCGGGGCCGGACAGGCCCAGGAAAACATCGGCCATGCCGATGACATCGGAGAGCGTCTTGGCATCGGTCTTCTGCGCCCAGGCGCGCTTTTCTTCGGTGAGCTCGCGGTCGGTGGTGAGCACGCCGCGGCTGTCGCAGACATAGACGTTCTCGCGCCTGACGCCGAGATCGACCAGCATCTCCAGGCAGGCGATCGCCGCCGCGCCGGCGCCGGAACAGACGACCCTCGCCAGCGAGATGTCGCGCCCGGTCAAGTGCATCGCATTGAGGAAGCCGGTGCCGACCACGATGGCCGTGCCGTGCTGGTCGTCATGGAAGACCGGAATGTCCAGCCGCTCGCGCAGCGTCTTCTCGACGTAGAAACATTCGGGCGCCTTGATGTCTTCCAGGTTGATGCCGCCGAAGGTGGGATGCAGCGCGGCGATGATCTCGACCAGCTTCTCCGGGTCGGTCTCGTCGATCTCGATGTCGAAGGAATCGATGCCGGCAAACTTCTTGAACAGCACCGCCTTGCCTTCCATGACCGGCTTGCCGGCCAGCGCGCCGATGTCGCCGAGGCCGAGCACCGCGGTGCCGTTGGTGATCACGCCGACCAGGTTGCCCTTGGCGGTGTATTCGTAGGCCTTGGCCGGGTCCTTGTTGATTTCCACGCACGGCGCTGCCACGCCCGGAGAGTAGGCCAGCGACAGGTCCGCCTGGCTGGCGACCGGCTTGGTGACCTGGATGGCGATCTTGCCCCGCTGTCCGGCGGCATGGTACTCAAGTGCTTGTTGTTCCAGCATATCTATTCTTTTCTTTTCTTCGCAATGGATGAGTGATCGGCGCATGCCTCTCCCAGCGGGGCATGCGCGGCGACGCCGGGCCGGCGATCCGGGGACGGCTGCGGCCGTGCCCTGTCATGCGTCTTGCCCGTGCGTCCTGTCTTTACGGCGTATTTACGGCGTATTCACGGCATATTGGCGCCGTGGTGCGGCATTCCCTGACTGCGCTGGTGGCGGCAGGCCGGGAAGGCAACGTTGGAATGGGTGTGCAAACGTTTTCGCCAGCGTTTGCGGTGCGCACGGGAATTGGTAATGTCCCGGCGTGCCGTGGAAGGTGCTGCCGCGACAATGCGGGCCGGCACCGGCTTTCCCGCGGATAGGAGAAAGCGGTCAAACAGCGCTCCCGCCGCATCGGTCGATCGGTCGCACCGATGCGGCGGGAGCGCTAGCCTAGCATAATCTTCCGACACGGGTGAAGCCGCCACGCGCCGCACCGGTGCAGGCGCCGGGATCATGCCGCCCCGCCGCGGTGCAGGACGAGATGCCGACAGGTGCGAAATCAGGCCAGGATGGATGGTACGGAATCTGCTTTCCACAAAGAAACTTACGTTGCAATGGAGCAGCCATGACCCAGACCAGTCTCGCCAAGCCGTCACTGCCGACGGCTCCTTCCGCCAAAGTCAAACTGTCCGGCGAACTGTTCGCCTCGATGATCAACCTGTCCGGCCGGCGCCGCTTCACTTCCCAGCGGCTGGTCCTGTATGCGGTGCTGGCATCGCTCGGCCACGAGAACGCCATCGGCACTTCGCGCGATGCGCTCAAGCTGTTTACCGATGCCCATCTGGCGCTGGTCAATGGCAATGAACAGATTCCGGGCGTGTTCTGCCCCGAACTGCAGGCGGCTTACTTCGGCAGCGCGCAGGGCGACCGCCAGATTCGCGGCTTCATTGACCTGGCGGGACGCTGTCTCGATGCCATCGGCGCGGGCGCGCGCCAGGCGCCCGCGCTGCTGGAACAGCTGGTCGGCGAAGCCACGCCGCTGCTGTCGGTACTGAACCGGCTGACGCAGGTCTACGAGGAATTATCAAAGAAGCATGCCTCGCAGGTGCGCAGGCAGCTGCACGGCATCATGAGCGACATCGAATCCATCGCGCGGCAGGCGCGCATGGTGTCCTTCAATGCGCAGATCGTGGCGGCGCGCGCGGGGCAGGCCGGCAAGGAGTTTTCGGTGGTGGCGGGCGTACTGTCGGATATCACCGGCGAAATCGACGGCCTGGTGCATGAAGCCCTGAACAGTTCGGTGGCATGACGGCGTTGCCGGGCAATGCCGGCAATCTCGTCAATCCGGACTCAGCGAAACGCCTCGGCAAGCGACATGACGCGCGGCGTGAACTCGATATTGAACTTGCCCAGCGCCTCGGTCAGCTGGGCGAGATTGGACTCCTTCTCCGCCGCGGTCCAGCCCTCGAAGATATCCGTGCCCGCCTTCTGGAAATGCATGTCGACGATCTTTTTACCGTCGTGGTGGGTATAGGGCTTGGACAGCACCTGCTTGAAGCCGAGACCCTCGACCGCCTGGATGAATTCGGCGGGAGGATGGCTTGCATCGAGTGCGGTATAGATCATGAAAGTCTTGCCAGGCGGCTTGGCGGCGACATCAACCACATAGACGCCCGGCGCCACCGGCGCGGCAGTGCTCTTTAAAAATAACATGTCCCCGTCCTCTTTCCATTGAGTGCGCCTTGATTGGCGCCTTGGCAACAAGCCATCCTTCGTGAAACGGCTTGCCATACAGCAATATGCCACAAATATAGCCGCGTTCAAACACCGCGGTGCAATTCGCAATTGATATGAGACTTCCCGGCTTCCTGGCCGGAACCGCCCGGAGTTTCAGAACCACACATAGCACTTCCACCAATTTTCCAGATCATGGCACTGAAGCTCCCTTCATTTTTCGGAACCCGGCCTTCCCTCGAAGAACGGACCAGGGAAGCCGCCGCAGCCATTTCCGAACAGATCAAGCCGGCTCTGAAAGACATCGATGAAAGTCGCAAGAAGAACTTTCCAGGGGCCGAGAATTGGGGAGCCGCCAGCGCCCACATGCAGATCAAATCCGGCCAGGTGCTCAACGGCGCTGCGAAGCACTCGATGCAAACACAGCTGCTCGCCAAAGCGGTGGATCTGGCATCCCCGTCCAAGGCGATGAAAGAGGCGCGCTATCTCAAGCTCAGAAACAGGCTGGCGCTGGAGGTCAATGAGCAGTTGACGCTCGAAAAGCTGAGGGATACCCGCCTGGAGCTTGAAGTGATACATGAAAAACTGTCGGCCCTGGGCATGCCGAACCTGCCTCTGCCGAAACTTCCATCGCCCTACGATTACGCGTTTCACCGCCTGGTGTCGACGGCAGACTATGAGCACGCCCGCGAGTCGTGGAACCGGCGGCTTCCGGGGAACGATGCCGAGCAAATCAGGAAGCTGTCGGAGCGGTTTGCGGCACTGAATCGGGAATACCTGATGCTGGACCTCGAGACGCCTTCCGGATTCCTCGTGGAAGCCGCGGCCAACAAATCGGACTTGCAACACCTGGCGGAATTCCGGGACCGCATTGCGGCCTACGCGATAGCCCAAGCCATCAAGGATCGCGAGCCCGTCGAAGGTGCCGGGATATACCGGCTTCCTGAATTTTTCAAGCCGCACCTGGACTGGTATTTGGGAAGCCACCACTACGAACGGGCCTGCTACGCACTGGAGTCCGAACTGAGCCGGACGGGGCCTGACCCCCAAGCCCAGCTCCGCCTGCTGCAGCGTCATCACCGCAAGTATTCACGTACGGCGCGCCGCCTCAGCGACGACAGGCGTGTAAAGCTGAGTGAAAAGCTTGCCGAACTCAAGGCGAACCGTCCCTCCATCAAAATGAAGGCGGGAGAAAAGCCGGCCGGGATCTGGCAGCGCGACCGTTGGGGCGCGGTCTCGCCGAAAGAGCTGCAGGCGCGGCGTACCGTCTACCGCCATCGCCATGACGAGCTCAAGCATGCCTATGACACTCTTGAAAAATGCGAAAAGAAGCTTATCCGCCTGCAGAAGCTTGTCGAGCGGGAAGCCGAGCCGACACGGGAAGCGGTAGGACGATGGCAGGCCATGCTGACCCGGATCGCCGAGTCGCTGGGAATCGGTTCATCGGCGCAGGCGGCGGATACACCGGCCGGGCCCCACTCCTCCTTGCTGGAGACGCAGCGGCATGCCACGCACCGCAACGTCACCAAATTGCTGGCGCAGGTCCGTGAATGGAAGAGCCAGATTGAGTTGCCACCCGGGCTCGATGCAGAGATGCCGTCATCCGCAAACGGGGGCGTCCTGTCCGGCATTGCGAAGCAGATACGAGAGACCCGGTTTGCCGATGGCACTACGGTGGGAGCGGCTATAAAGAGCGCCACGTCGGCGCTGCGGGTCATGCACCGCTTTCCCTGGACCGTAAAGGTGCTGCTCGATTCCGCCGAATGGGTGGACGGAAAGATCAATCCCGAGTCCTCGGCCACCGGCAGCGCAGAACCGCAAACGGTACGCACGCGGCGGACAAGCTGAAATAGCGGCGCATCCCGGCGCCAAGCCGATGCAAAAACGCAGGCCGGTATTCACTTCGCGGCGTTTCTGTGCAATATTCGCAAGGTTTTCCCGGGGCGCCCTTCATGCCCTCATTGCCGACATGGCGCCGCATCGGGGACAACACAAGCCTTGCCGCCATCCCGGACCACCAACCATCGCCCGCCATGTTCATCGGTCATTACTCCGCCGCCTTCGCCGCCAAGCGCATCGCTCCCGCCCTGCCCCTGCCGCTGCTGTTCATCGCCTGCCAGATCATCGACATTGTCTGGGGTGCCTTGGTGCTGGCGGGCGTCGAGAAGCTGCGCATCGTGCCGGGCTTCACCGCGTCCAATGACCTGGACCTGTACTACATGCCCTATACCCACAGCCTGTCTTCCGCGCTGGCCTGGTCGCTGGGCGCCGCGCTGCTGTGCTGGCTCGCCACGCCGGGCAGTGCCGCCCGGCTGCGCACCGCGGTTGTCGTCGGCGTGACGGTGTCGTCGCACTGGACGCTGGACCTGCTGGTGCATGTGCCCGACCTGCCGCTCTGGTTCGACAGCATGAAGGTGGGGCTGGGCTGGTGGAATTACCGGATCTTCGCGTTGGTGCTGGAGCTGGCGCTGCTTTGGCTGGCCATGGCGTTCTGCCTGCCGGTTGCCGGCGCGGCACGCAAAAAATACCTGGCGCTCGGCGGCGTGATGAGCGCGCTGCAGGTGGTCAGCCTGCTGCACCAGCCGCCCGAAGCGGCCAGCGTGGCACAGCAGCTGCTGCTGAGCTACCTGGCGCTGTCGGCGGCGGCATGGTGGATAGAGAAGACATCTACAGCATCTACAGCGGGAACGGCGCCAGCGGCGCAGCGCTAGCATCGGCCAGCGGCGGCGTGCGGGCGACATTCATCAGCATCGATACCGTGGTGAAGTAGCCGGCCAGGCCGAGCAGATCGACCACGCCGCGTTCGCCGAAGGTTTCGACCGCGCGCGCATAGGTGGCATCCGAGACGCCATGATTGCGCGCCAGCTCGTCGCACAGGTCATAGGCTGCTTCCTCGTCCGCGGCCATGGCGGTGGGCCGGCGTCCCTGCGCCAGCGCATCGAGCGCCTCCTGGCGCACGCCGGCCTTCAGCGCCAGCGGATAATGCATGCACCATTCGAACTGCTGGGTCCACTGGCGCGACACGATCAGCATCACGAATTCGCTGATGCGCTTGTCGAGCACGCTGTCGAAGCGCAGGTATTCGCCGACCTTCTGCAGCCGGTTCAGCAGTTCGGGGCTGCGCATGAGCGGGATGAACGGCCCGAACACCGCGCCGCGCGGGCCGGCGATCAGCGCTTCGGCCGCCGCCCGCTGGGCCGCGTCCATCTGTTCCATCGGCAGCGCCGGCATGCGTTCCGGTCCCGGCATGCAATCCTGGAGGTTGATTGGCTTGGCAGTCGTCATGGTGTTTCCCTCGGTGAGTTGGTATGTCTGTCTGGTTCATGCGGACGGCACCCGTCACGGCGCATCGCGCTCCATGGCAAGCGCCGCGCCGCTCGCGGCCAGCAGCACGGCGGCCACGATCAGGCCGCCGGAGAAGCTGCCCGCGCCGACGGTCAGCGGGCCGACGATCTGCCCGGCGGCAAAAGCGGACGTCATTGCCGCCAGCAGCACGGTCGCATTGCGCCCGGCGCTGCGCTTGGCTTCCTGCAGCGCGGCCAGCGTGATCACCATGAAGGTGCCGCCCACGCACAGCGCCGCGGCGAAGATGGCCGGCAGGCCGGTCCACAGCACCGGCGCCAGGATGCCGGCCGCCATGATGAAGTGGCAGGCCATCCACAGTCGGCGGTTGCCCATGCGGCTGACCAGCGCGGCAACGCCAAGCGTCGACAGCGCCGCCGCCAGTCCGAACACCGGCCACGACCAGCCGAACGCGTCCGAGCCCTGCAGGGCCTGCTTCGCCATGACGGGAATGAAAGTGGCCGGGATGATGTAGCCGAATCCGAAGATGCCGTAGCAGGCCACCAGCCGCACCGCCCGCGCATTCCAGCGGAAGCCGTCGCCTGCCGTTCCGGCTGCGGCAGCCGATGGCGCCGCCTGCATTGTCTGCGAAACCTCCTGCGGTTGAGCATGGAAGACGCGCCAGATGAGCAGCGTGACGCCGACCGACAGCACGCCCAGGCACAGCCATGCGGTGGGCGAAGCGGCCTGCGCCCGCATCAGGCCCAGGCAGAGCAGGCCGGCCGCGGCAATGCCGGTGCCGACGCCGGCGAATACCACGCTGTTGAGGAACGGCCGCTGGTAGCGGCTCAGGTTTTCCATGCACCAGGCGGACACCGAGATCAGCACCCAGGCGCTGGCGATGCCGGCCAGCAGCCGCAATGCCGCCCAGACGGCGAGAGGCAGATGCGCGGCCATGGCCAGCGTGGAAATGCCGATCACCAGCAAGCCGCCCCGGATCGCCGTTTCCGGCCGCAAACGGATGCGCATCGCGCTGAGCGCGCCGAGCAGGTAGCCGACATAGTTGGCGGAGGCCAGCCAGCTGCCGGCAGCGAGGCTGAGGCTGGCATCCTGCAGCATCATCGGCAACACCGGCGTGAAGGCGAAGCGGCCGATGCCCATGGCTACGGCCAGCGCGGCCAGACCGGCCAGGGCGGACAGGAGGCCGGTCGCGGCGGACGAGGTCCGGCTGCCGGGAACGGATGCGGGAGAGGAATGGGGATTCATGGCTCAAGTCTAGCTTGACCAACCCATTCTGAAAAATGAATAATAAAGATAGGAGGTTCTCAAAATGAGAAACATCGATCTGGAGTCGCTGCATATTTTCAAGGCGGTGGTCGACTGCGGCGGGATCACGCGCGCGGCGGCGCAGCTGAACCGGGTGCAATCCAACATCACCACGCGCATCAAGAACCTGGAAGAGCGGCTCGGCGTGCAGCTCTTCCAGCGCCAGGCCGGCAAGCTGGTGCTGTCGGCCGAGGGCAAGGTGCTGCTGGCGTATGCGGAACAGTTGCTGCGCCTGTCCTCGGAAGCGGAAAATGCCCTGCGCAGCGGCATGCCGCGCGGCACCTTGCGCATCGGCACCATGGAAAGCACCGCCGCCGCGCGCCTGCCGCCGCTGCTGGCGCAGTACCACCGCAGCTATCCGGACGTGCAGATCGAACTGGCGACCGGCACCTCCGGCGCGCTGGTCGAGCGGGTGCACCGCTTCGAAGTGGAAGCGGCCTTCGTCGCCGAACCCTTTCAGGCGGCAGAACTGGAGATGATCGAAGCCTTCAGCGAGGAACTGGTGCTGATCGCGCCCCGGCATGCGCCGCGCATCGAGTCGGCCAGGGATGCGCAGAAGCGCACGCTGATCGCCTTTTCCAGCGGCTGCTCCTACCGGCGCATTCTCGAGGAATGGCTGAGCATGTCGTCGGTGATGCCGGGACGGGTGCTGGAACTGGCGTCATATCACGCCATCGTCGCCTGCGTCGCGGCCGGCTCGGGCATTGCCATCGTGCCCCGCTCGGTGCTGGGCGTGGTGCGCGCCGACAATGAAGTCTCGGTGTTTGAATTGCCGGCGAAGGTGGCGCGGGCGCGCACCTGCCTGGTGTGGCGGCGCGGGCACCAGTCGGTCGCGCTGGAAGCCATGAAGCAGTTGCTGCTCGACAGGAAGGCTGCCGGGCAGGCGGCCGCGGAGATCAGGTCGGCAGCCTGATTCCTTGCGCTGCGTCGCGGAACCGGCACGGGATCGGCGCACAATCGAAAGACAAATCTGCCTGGATCGGCAGAAGCACACCGCATCCTTTCCCCGGGAGACACCATGCCGTGCCGCCATCGCATTCTTGCCATTTCCACTCTGCTGATGCTCGCCGCCTGCGGCGGCGGAGGCGGCGACAGCGGCACCGGCTCCGGCAGCCTGAACTCCTCCCCATCGACCCAGCCGCCAGCCCAGCCGCAGACCGAAACCTATGCCGCCGCCATGAGCGGAGCGGAACAGGTGCCGCCGCGCATCACCAGTGCGCAGGGCAGCGGCAGCGTTGGCGTGGATCCGGCGACGCGCCAGATGACGGCAAGCGTTACCCTGGCGGGCATGACAGCCACCGCGGTCACCCTTCACCAGGGCGCGCCCGGATCGACCGGCCCGATCCTGTTTTCCCTGCTTGAAACGGCGCCCGGCAGCGGCGTCTGGACCGGACGGGCCAGCTTGAGCGTTGGCGAACTGGCGGCACTGCGCGCCGGCCAGTTCTACCTCAGCGCGGCGAGCGCGGCCTTCACCTCCGGAGAAATCCGCGGCCAGCTTGCGCTGCGCTCCGGCGCGGTCAACCCGGTCGGCGGCCCGACGGGAACGGCAGCCCTGCGCTGAACGCGGCGCAGCGGCCGCGCAGCCCGGCAATTTCCCGGCCGGACAAACTTTCCGGACGGAACGAAGCGGCATTGTGAGCCCGCAAATTGCACCGCCGCATGCATGCTATCCTGTCGGGCTCAATTTTCGATCGCCATGTACACCGAATTCTTCAGGCTGAAGCAGGCCCCCTTCTCCATCTCCCCCGATCCGCGCTATCTCTTCATGAGCGAGCGCCATCGCGAGGCGCTGGCGCATCTGCTGTACGGCATCGACAGCGGCGGCGGGCTGGTGCTGCTGACCGGCGACATCGGCACCGGCAAGACCACGATATGCCGCTGCTTTCTCGAACAGGTGCCGGCGAACTGCAACGTCGCCTACATCTTCAATCCCAAGCTGAGCGTGTCCGAACTGCTGCAGTCGATCTGCGAGGAATTCCATATTCCGATCGCCGACGGCGAGCGCCACAGCGTCAAGGATTACATCGATGCGCTCAACGGCTACCTGCTGGCATCGCATGCGGAGGGCCGCAACAATGTCCTCGTCATCGACGAGGCGCAGAACCTGTCGGCCGAGGTGCTGGAACAGCTGCGCCTGCTGACCAACCTCGAAACCAGCGAACGCAAGCTGCTGCAGATCATCCTGATCGGCCAGCCGGAGCTGCGGGCCATGCTCGCCAAGCCGGAACTCGAACAGCTGGCCCAGCGCGTGATCGCGCATTACCACCTGACGGCGCTGTCGGAAGAAGAAACCGCCAGCTACATCCAGCACCGGCTGGCGACGGCCGGGCTGGCCTCGCCCTCGCCTTTCCGCCACTCCCTGATCCGCCAGATCCACCGGATGACCGGCGGGGTGCCGCGCCGCATCAACCTGCTGTGCGACCGGGCGATGCTGGGCGCGTATGCGAAAGGCATGCCGGCGGTGGACCGCGACATCATCGCGGCGGCCGGCGCGGAACTGTTCATCAACCAGCGCCGCCCGGACGCCTCGGCCATTCAGGCCTGGCACTATCCGCTGCTGGGCGCGATGGCCGGCGTCATCATTCTCGGCGTGGCCATGATCACGGCCAATGCCGGCGCGCTGCGCCAGGCCGCCGAGAATGGATGGGCACGCATCAGCGGCCTGGCGGCCCGGGAGACGCCGGCTCCTGTGCAGAAGGACACCTCCGGGAACCTGCCAAAGGAGACGCAGCCGCCGCGCGCCGCGCAGCAGGCAACCGGAGCGAAGCCGGCGAATGTGCCGGACGAAGCCGTGGCGCAGCAGGCAAAGGCTGCCGTGACCGCTGCGGGGGAAGCCTCCCGGATACAGGCGTCCACCGGGCTGGGCGTGCCGCCGCGCCTGCTCGCCGAACACGATGGCAGTCCGCTGGGAACGGCGCTCGATGAAAATGCGGCCATCCGCCAGCTGGCGGCCTATTTCTCCCCGAACCTGCCGTCGCAGGCCGCGCCCTGCGACGGCGCCGTCCAGGCAGGCATGCGCTGCTACTGGAGCACGCGCGGCTTCGGCGAGATCCGCAGCATCGACAGGCCGGTGGCGATCAAGCTCGAAGACCAGCGCAAGCGCAGCTACTACGTGCTGCTGACCGACCTGCGCGATTCGGATGCCACCCTGGCGGTGGGCGATATCAGCCAGCGGGTTGAACTGTCGGTGCTCGGCCGTTATTTCCATGGCGAGTTCGTGACCCTGTGGCGCATTCCGCCGGGTTTCGACGGTCCGGTCAAGCCGGGCGACCGCGGCCCGGCCGTGGACTGGCTGGCGCAGCGCCTGGCAAGAATCAACGGGGTCGACGCGCCGCCCGCCGGCGAGGCCTTCAGCCAGCGCATGGCCAGGCAGGTCAGCCAGTTCCAGCAGGCGCACGGCCTGCATGTCGACGGCATCGTCGGTCCGGTCACCGCCATCCATATCAACCGCGCAGCCGGCATCGACGAGCCGCGCCTGGGCGTCAGCCCGCTTGCGGGCCGCGAGCGCGCGAACGCAGGAAAGTAAGTCATGTCCTATATTCTCGACGCATTGAAAAAAGCGGAAGCCGAACGGCGCGGCGGCCAGCACGCAAGCGGACCGATTCCGCCCTCCTTCCATGTGCATGCGCAGCGCCAGCCGGTATGGCAGCGGCCCTGGCTGTGGGCGGTCCTGTCCGCAGCGGCCGTGGTGGCCGGCGGCCTGATCTGGATCGGCGGAGCGCCGTCATCGGCACCGCAGCCGCCCGCGCAGGAAACACAGGCTGCGCAAGCGCCTGCGGCCGCAGCGACACAGCCGCCCCCTGCAGTGCCTGTAGTGCCCGCAGTACCTGCCGCTCCTTCAGCGCCGGTCGCGCAGGCGCCCGCATCTCCTCCCCCCGCTGCGCCGGCGCCTTCATCGGCACCGCCAGCCGCCTCAGCGCCGCCGCTGGCCCAAGCTCCTGCCAAGGCGCCCGAACAGCGCGTCGAAAAACCAAGGCCGGCGGAACGCAAGCCGGCGGAGAAAAAGGCGCCGGAAGCTGCCAGGGCGAACAAGAAGCCGCAGCAGGAGGAAGCGCTTGCCGCCGCGCCGGCGGTCCCCGCACCGGTACCGGTGGAAAAACCCAAGCCCGCGCCCGAGCCGCAGGTCGGCACGCTGCGCGACCTGCCGCCACAGATCCAGCAGGAAGTACCGCAGTACAGCGTCGGCGGCTATATCTATTCCGGCAACAAGGCCGACCGCTCGGTGGTGATCAACAAGCGCCTGCTGCGCGAGGGCGATGAAATCGCGCCGGGGCTGACCCTTGAGAGAATGACGCCGACCGGCATGGTCCTGAATTACAAGGGTTATCGGTATCGGGCGTCGTATTGAGACGATCCAGCCATCGCCCTCATCCCTGCCGCCGTTTCGCACCCAACGGCTGATTGCAGGCCAGTCAGGCTACGTGGCGCAACCTGGTTTGCGAAGCTACGCCTATGAAAGAGAGAACCAATCAGAAAGCCAAGCCAAACTGGCCACGCCAGCGCAAAGAGGCTGTTGAAATCCCCCTTTGCCGCCGCCAAAAGAACATGAGGTGAAGCGGAAAAAGAAGCGCGGACTGTCTGAGCCGCAGGCGAGTTTCCGCGCTTCCCGCTTCGCCTCATGTTTTTTTGGGAACCCCGCAGGGGCGACGGCATCGGGGTCGTTTTCTTGCCTACTTCTTTGTCGACACAAAGAAGTAGGTGGCCCGCCGGGGCCAGTCCCGGCAAGTCGCCACGAAGAACACAAGGTTCAAGATATTCCCGGACGAAAGCCGTTGTGCTGGCACGAGAGCCCGCACAACCGCCATTTCACGCAGCTACCGGCTTCACCGCCCGGCGCATCGGCATGAACGCCAGCAAATTCCCCCCCAGCACGCAAGCCAGCCCCGCAAACGCCAGCAAACTCCATGAATACCCCTCGAACACCGTGGAAATACTCAACGCCACCACCGGAAACAGCACCGTGCAGTAAGCCGCCCGTTCCGGCCCCAGCCGCCCGACCAGCAGCAGATAAGCGGTAAACCCGATCACCGACCCCGGAATCGCCAGATACAGCAGCGACCCCAGATAGCGCGGACTCGAATCCAGCGCAAACGGCAGTCCAAGCACAACGCCGATCAGGGTCAGGACGGCGGCGCCGAAGAACATGGCCCAGGTATTGGTCAGCCATGGCGTCAGGCCGAGCGACTGCATGCGGCTCGACAGCAGGTTGCCGGTCGAGAAGAACAGCGTGCCGAGAAAGGCCAGGCCCAGCCCGCGCAGCATCTCGCCATCGGTCCAGTGGCCGCTCATCTGGGGCAGGAACAGCATGACGATGCCCGCCAGCCCAAGCAGTGCGCCGAAGATGACCTGCGGCTGTATCGCCCGCCCGAGGAAAAGGCGGCCGTTGATCGAATTCCACAAGGGCGCCGTCGAGAACACCACCGCGACCAGGCCGCTGGGCACCCACTGGCTGGCATAGTAGAAGCAGAGGAAGTTGCAGCAGAACAGCGCGATGCCCTGCGCGACAAGATATCGCCAGGCTTGGCGCGGCGGACGCACCGGCTTGCGCATCGCCACCAGGATCAGCAGCAGCACCGCCGCGGCAATCCAGAAACGGTAGGCAATCGATACCGGCGCGGGCACCACCCCGAGCTGCCATTTGATGGCGATCCAGGTCGAGCCCCAGATCAGGACGGTGAGCAGATAGAGAAAGGCATTCATCGCGGAAATTCCATGTGATCGAGCATGCAGGATGCCCCGAATGCAGCCTGGCGACTTGTCTGGAATTGCGGCCTTGTATGCCGCGGCGGCGCCTAGGGCCGATCTTGTCCAATCTTGCGCTTTTCAGGTGCCGGCCCGTACCTGGCGCCGGGTGCTGACGCCGCAACCGGTGGAAAGTGATACAGTAGGCAGCACCTTTCCGGCCGATTGCCATGCAGACTCCATCGCCACCTCTGCCCCCTCACCCCAGCGGCATCACGCATGCGGTGTTCAATACCCTGCGCGGCACCAATGCCGAGCTGGAGCGCTTCGCCTGGCTGGGCGACGAGATGGCCATCGCGATCTGGCACAGGCAGACCACGGAAGAAGAGACGGCCTACATCCGGCCCGGCCATCACACCTTGTCCTGCTATCTCGGCGGCGGCTACCGCACCGAACGCAATGAACTGCCCGGGCTGTTCGGCAGCCCCGGACGCCTGTGCGCATTGCCGGACGAGCATGAGTCGCGCTGGGTGGTGCGTGATGAATTGCGTTTCCTGCATGTCTACTTCCTGCCCGAGCATTTCACCCGGCGCGCCGTCATCGAACTCGATCGCGAACCGCGCGAACTGACACTGGCCGACCGCACCTATTTCGAACATGCGCAGATAGCCCGTCTGTGCCAGGCGCTGGAGCAGATGCCCTGGCAGGGCATCGATGAACTGCTGCGGGTCAACGAAACTTCGCATGAACTCCTTAGCCGGCTGCTGCAATCGCAGGGCGTGCTGCGCCGGGCTCCCCGGCTCAAGGGAGGGCTGGCACCGGTGATGCGGCGGCGGCTGGCCGACTATATCGAAACCCATCTCGACCAGACCATTACCCTGGGCATGCTGGCCGAACTGGCCTGCATGTCGGAATTTCATCTGGCGCGCATGTTCCGCATTTCCTTCGGCATGCCGCCCTATGCGTGGATCGCCGCCCGCCGTCACGATCAGGCGCAGGCCTTGCTCCGGAAAGCCGGCTTGTCATTGCAGCAGGTGGCCGACGCCTGCGGCTATGCCGACCTCAGTCACTTCAGCCACCGCTTCCGCAGGATGAGCGGCGTGTCGCCCTCCCGCTACCGGCAAGCCATTCTGGGCAAATAGACAATTCCGGGGCCGCGGCCGTTGTTGCCGCCCGACGGTTTGCAGTGCTTGCACCAAGCCCGTTGAAATTTCCAGGTAGAACCAATATTGCCATCGGCTAAGATATGCCGATACAAAAGATTGCGGACGGAACGATCGATGGACGACGCCGGCTCCGCAATGATTGGAAAGCCATGGATGTCTTAACCGCCGGCACCGCGCTGATCGTCGTGCAGCTTTGCGTTTCGCTGGTGATGGCCGGCATTTTCTATGCCGCGCCAACGGAAACCTGCACGCGTTTCTGGGCCCTTTCAGGGGTGTCCTTCGCCATTGGCGTCATGACGGTGGTGCTCAATGCGGGTGCGCCGCGGCCGGTGATCCTCGTCGTCGGCAACAGCGCGCTCATCCTCGGACTGGTGCTGCAATGGTGCGGCATACGCGCATTCTTTCAAAAAAAGCAGGCCAGGACAGGATGGATATTGTGGCTGCTCTTCATAGGGCTGTTCATCCTGCTGCTGGTCCGCAATGCCGGCGTCGGCCAGCGGGCGCTGCTGTCGGCCGTCTTCATCCTTGCCCTGCTGCTGGTCAATCTGTATGAGATGTGGACCGGGCCGGGTTCGCGTTCCACCTTTGCGCGCAAGCTGACGTTCGGCTCGCTGCTGCTGCTTGCCGTCAGTTACAGCGGCAGGGTCATCGCCACCACGGTCAACATGTCCGAGCTGCTGCCCAGTTCCGGCAATCCGCTGGCGGTCATCCTGATCTATTTCGTTCCGATCGCGGGCACCCTGCTGTTCTGCAATGGCCTGTTGCTGCTGTATTTCGAGCGCGTTATCGCCGACAAGCATCACCTCGCCACGCATGATGAACTGACAGGCCTGCTCAACCGCCGCGCGCTTGTCGCCGGCGGCGAGCGCGAACTGCGACTGGCGCAGCGCATGCGCACTCCCATCACCGTGGCGCTGGCCGATGTCGATCATTTCAAGCAGATCAACGACACGCTTGGACATGAAGCGGGAGACCGCGCCATCATTGACATGGCGCGCCTGCTCAAGGAGACCTGCCGCAGCGTGGACCTGATCGGGCGTTACGGCGGCGAGGAATTCTGCCTGGTCTTCCCCGGCCTCGACGAGGCGGCCGCAAGAACGGTGGCGGAGCGCCTGGTGCGCACGGTTGCGGCCCATCGCTTTTCCATCGGCCGCAATGTCAGCATCAGCATCGGACTGGCCAGCATGACGCCGGCGCAAGGGGAGCAGGATTGGGTCCAGCTGGTCCGGCGTGCGGACCAGGCGCTGTATGCGGCCAAGCAGGCTGGCCGCAACCGCTATGAAGTCAGCGAATGAAGTGTGAACAGGTCCTAAACCGGATTAATTGAGTTGCGTCGAGACTGGCAGTACATGCGCCTCGGCGCTGCGCAATTCCGCGCCCACCGCACTGGCGGCATGATCGATGCCGGCCATGATTTCTTCCTGCGCCAGATGATGCAGCATATGTCCGGCACCCGCGGTGACATGCAGGGTGCTGTGCGGCAGTTCCCCGTGCAGGCGTTCGGACTGCAGGCGCGTCGTGACATGCTTGTCATCGGCGCCGGCCATGATGACGACCGGCATGGTCAGTTCATGGTAACGCTCGCGCAATCCGTAGGCCGCTGGGATCATCATTGCCGCCTCGGCAGCCGCTGCCCGCAGCTGTGACGGCCGCAGCGTCATCCACACCGGATACTCATTCTCGAATCGCGCCGGCACCGGAGCCGGGCCGAAGATTCTGCGCAGTACGGCAGGCCAGATGACGCGGCTGGCCAGCGGCGAGACGGTATAGCGCATCAGGTCGCCTATCACCGGGATGGCCGGCTGCGAGGCCAAGGCCACATCCACCCGGACGGTCGGATAGTAGTAGCCGGACAGCAGCACCAGGCTCTTCACATAGTCGGGCTGGTCAAGCGCCATCGATACGGCGACCTGGGTGCCCCAGGAATGTCCGACGATGATGGGATTTTCGATTCCGAGATGCAGCAGGGCACGATGCAGCAGCCGGGCCTGCGCCTGCGGCGTCCAGATGGTGCTGCGCGGCCTTTCGCTGTAGCCGTAACCCGGACGGTCGAACACGATGACACGATAGTTGCGCGCCGCCAGATCAATCAGCCCGCTGGTCTCGAAATCCTGGATCATGGTGCCGTCGCCATGCAGGAAGACGACCGGCTGGCCCTGGCCTCGCTCCAGGTAATGCAGGCGGACGCCGTCGATGTGGAGAAATTCACCGATCGGCGGATTCTCGAGTTCAGCCTGATGCGTCTTCTGCCGCACCACCAGCGCGGCCGCGGCAAGCGCGGCGCCGGCTGCGAGCAGCCAGGTCATGCGCCGCGACGTGCCCGGATTCGCCGCAATGAATGCATCGGAATCCGAAGCGGGCATCGATGCAGGCGCATCGGACCAGGCCGACGGATCGGGATCATACTGCGAGGATGTTTGATTCATGTGTTCTGCTCCCATGTTGGACAAAACCTGTTGGAAGTTCAGCACATGCATGAAGTTCAATGCATATTTGTTCACATTGTCCGGTTCACACGAATCAAGCCGGTTTGACAATACATGTACATGCATTTATATTCGTCGCGTCTACCGCTACCCGGACCAGCCTCGTGAAACCCTTACGCTTGCCCTGTTACTGCGGCTCTCTACGCCAGGCGTCGCGCGTCGTGACGCAAATGTACGATCAGGCGCTCAAGCCGTCGGGGTTGAAGATCACGCAATTCGGCATCCTGCGCCTGCTGAGTACCTATCCCGGCCTGACCACCGGCGCGATGGCGGAGTTGCTGGCCATGGACAGCACCACGCTGACGCGCACGCTCAAGATCATCAGCGACAGCGGCTGGATCAGGGCCACCCCTGGCGAGGACCGGCGCGAGCGGCTATGGACCATCACCGGCGAAGGCGAAAAACGCATCAGTGAAGCGGAACCGCTGTGGACGAATGTCCAGAAGGAATTTGCGGAACTCGCCAGCGATGTCGATCTGGATGCATTGACACGCACCGTGCACCAGCTGGTGCTCAAGGCAGCATAGGTGGCATGGGCTGCGCAGCCCCGCTTCGAACTCGATTCAGGAACACAAGAGCAAAACGACAGGACACGCCATGGAAAACTCGAAGGATCTCGCCCATTACAACCGCATCGGCACCGGTTACCTGCCCGGCCTGCTCGGCATCGAAGTGACAGGACTGGGCGAAGGCACGCTGCAGGCGCAGATCACGGTGCAGCAATCGCACCTCGCGCCGAATGGCTATCTGCATGCAGGCAGCATCATCACGCTTGCGGACACGGCCTGCGGCTATGCCTGCGTCGCCAACCTGCCCCAGGGCGCGGTCAATTTCACCACCATTGAACTCAAAAGCAACTTCCTCGGCACCGCGCGCGAAGGCGTGGTGGCCTGCGAAGCCAAGGCGGTGCATCTCGGCCGCAACACCCAGGTCTGGGATGCGCTGGTCACGCACCGCGATACCGGCAAGCTGATCGCGACCTTTCGCTGTACCCAGATGATCCTGTGGCCGAAGTGAGCGCCGCATGAGCAGAATGACAATCACGCCGGGTGTCTACGAGCATTACAAAGGCAAGCGGTATTTCGTGCTCGGTCTGTCGCGCAACACCGAAACCAACGAGATCTGCGTGGTTTACCGGCCCCTGTATGAGACCGACTGGCCGCAGCTGGTGCACCGGAACGCCGACATGTTTTTTGAGCACGTCGATGTGAATGGCAGGCAGCTGCCCAGGTTTCGCTTGATTGAAGCGGGAATCTAGGGGCAGGAAAATGCCAGGGATGAATGCTTCACCTCGGCGTCACTGGATACGTATCGGGAATCGAGCGGGAATTGCTGAGATTGCGAAGATTGCTGAGCGCGGCAAGCCAACATCAGCATTTGGCCGGCTCTGAAATTTGAAGAATCCGCCCTCTTGCTGACTACCGGGATACGGACGGAAATCTGCGGAAAGTAAGGCGGTCTCCTGTCAAGCCCCGTTGCGGGACTTGCGCCTTGCTTCCGACATGCTGCTTTCTACTGCCCTGGCCCGGGCGTATTGCCTGATCTACTACGCTATTGCTCTACTGCTTGTTTCAATGGCTTGTTAGTTGCGTGCAGCGATTGCGCGCAGTTCCTGCGCCAGGTTCGGCTGGATCGAATCGTAGCTGCGTGCCAGGCGATACAGTTGGGCGATCGATGCGACGTCGCGCTTTTCTTGTACTGCTGCGGCCGGCTTGGCTTCCGGTGTGACGGCCAGCAGGGCTTGCAGGAAGGCACGGGCGGCGCGGCCGAGGTTCTCGGTATAGCTCAGGCCAGCGGTCTGGGTGGATGTGAATGTTGCGGTAGACATGGTGTATTCCTCTCAAAAATGTCTGTTACGGATAGAGTGTAGGTACGGAACAGATATAATTCCAATTCCAAGTTTAGATATCAGATATTCCCCACATGAATTTCACTGTAGGAATATCAGATGTTCAATCCGTTGAATTCAGGAAAGACAACTGTGAATAACCAGGTTCGATGCCGCGCTTCCATTGCATTGCTAAAATGCCGGCCGAAGGCGAATTCGATCCGTTTGCCGATCCGTTTGCGTGATCGCATTGCCCATCTTCACGAACCTGGGTTAACGTCCTGCGGATACCGCCCATCCCTCTTTACCAACCACGCCAACCATCCATGAGCTATCTCGCCGTCAAGCATCTCCACCTGACTTTCGTCGCGCTGAGCGGCATCCTGTTCTTCGTGCGCGGCCTCCTGATGCTGGCCGACTCGGCGGCGCTGCAGCGCGGCTTTTTCCGGATTGCGCCGCATATCGTTGATACCCTGCTGCTGGCCAGCGCGCTGGTGTTGGTGGTGTGGAGCGCGCAGTATCCCTTCGTCCAGTCCTGGCTGACGGCGAAGGTCTTTGCGCTGGTGGCCTACATCGTGATCGGCACCATCGCGCTCAAGCGAGGAAAGAGCAAGGGCGTGCGCATTGCCGCCTTCGTGACCGCGCTGCTCATCTTCGCCTACATCATCAAGGTCGCCGTGACCCGGCAGGTGCTCTGATACCGGCCCGCATTGCGCTCCATCACATCAAGGATCAGCATGACCAAGATTTACGAATACACCCAGCAACCCCATTTCTGGATCGTGCATGACGAGCAAGGTTACTGGCAGGTGCCGGCGCGCGACAATGGCTGGGAGGACCGCAGCCCCTTCGTCGGCCATGCAGTGAACCTGCGCGAAGTGACCGACCTCGGCGGCATCGATCTCGGCATGCCGGCAACCACGGCCGCGGCCAGGTCCGCCGACATTTTCAGCGAGGAATTCCAGGCGCTGCCCGGCCTGAGCCTGACGAATGCCCAGGGCGAATCGGCATTCGTCACCCGCCAGGGCGCGCAGGTCGTTTCATGGAAGACGGCTGACGGCAGGGAACGCATGTACCTGTCGGCAAGCACCGGCGGCATGACCCGTGCCGACGAGACCGTGCCTGCGGCGGCGATACGCGGCGGCGTGCCGGTCTGCTTCCCCCAGTTTTCCGGCCGCGGCCCCCTGGTCAAGCACGGCTTCGTGCGCAGCCTGCCGTGGCAGGTCACGGCCGCGCCGTCGGCGCAATCCCCCTCGGTGGCCACCTTCTTCATCGAGGATGACGACCAGACGCGCCAGATGTGGCCGCACGGCTTTCATGCCGAGGTCGGCGTGGTGCTCGACGCCGGCCGCCTCGTTATCACGCTGACGGCCACCAATCGCGGCGACACCGCATTTCCGTTCACCGCGGCGCTGCATACCTATTTCCGCGTGGACGACATCGCCCAGGTGGAATTGCATGGCTTGCAGCAGGTGCGCTACCAGGACGCGACCGCGGAGAATGTGGAAGTGGTGCAGCAGGAGGCCGCGGTAACCATCTCCGCCGAGCTCGACCGGGTCTACATGTCGCCGCCGAAAAAGCTGATGCTGCTGGAAGGCGGGCAGCCTTCGCTGCAGATCGAGCAGTATGGCTTCGAAGACACGGTGGTGTGGAATCCGGGACCGGTCAAGGCCGCTGCCCTGCCAGACTTCCCGGACCAGGACTGGCTGCACATGCTCTGCGTCGAAGCCGCCTGCGTCATCACGCCGGTCACGCTGGCGCCGGGCCAGACCTGGACGGGCAGCCAGATCCTCAGCCTGCCGGGGCGCTGAGCTGTTACAACGCCGGCGCGAACATCCGCAGCGCCGGAGCCTGGCTGGTAACGGCGGTCACCCGGCTCTGCCTCGACCGCCTGCCCCATGCCAGGCTGGAATCTGAAACCTACCAGGGTCCCTGGCTGCCCGAGCCGCCTCTACCTGCGTCCCACTTGCGGGAGAAGGGAGCCACACCGGTCAAGTCAGAGAAGAGAGGCTGTTGAATTCCCCCTTTTGCCGCTGCCAAAAGAGCGATGCGTTAAGCGGACAGGAAGCGCGGACTGTCTGAGCCGCAGGTGAGTTTCCGCGCTTCCCGCTTTACGCATCGCTCTTTGGGGAACCCCGCAGGGGGGCGGCAACGGGGTCGCTTTCTTGCCGACTTCTTTCCCGACTTCTTTGCCGACACAAGGAAGTCGGTGGCCCGCCGGGGCCAGCCCCGGCAAGCTTCGACGAAGAGCACAGAGGGTTCAAACAAGCATAAGCACCTTGGGAGTCCGCAGGTGCAGCCGGAGTGCGGAACTCGCAGCAAAGATCGGGATTTAGCGGGTGACAGGCACTTGGTAAGTTGTGCGATTCCCCTCACCCCTGCCTCTCTCCCGTTTGCGGGAGAGAGGCTCCCTTCTTACGCTTATTTTCAGATGAGGTCTTTTCCACCTCAAAAGCTTCCGGCAAACTGATACCGGCTCCCCGGATGCCACATCGTCACCACCGACGCCACCTGCCCCTGCGACAAGGTGCGCCGCTTGAGCACCAGGCAAGCTTCCTTGTCCTTGTGAATCTGCAGCATCTCCGCAATCTCGCGCGGCGGATGCAGCGCTTCGATGCTGTAATTAACCCCCTGCAGCGGCGCGGCCGCCATCAGGTATTCATTCGGCGTGATGACCGAAAAATCCTGCAGCATGTAATCCGGCGCCACTTCAGGATTGACCCAGCGGTCCTCGACCTGGATCGGAATATCGTTCTCGAAATGCACGATGACGGAATGAAACAGCGGATGCCCCGGCTTGAGGCCGAACGGATGCGCCAGCAGTTCGGAAGCCTTGCTGCGCTCCAGCAGATGCAGTTCGCTTCGATGCACATGGCCGCGCATGCGCACCTCGTCGGCGATGCTCTTGATTTCCACCAGCGTCGACTGGTACTTGTGCTGAGCCACGTAAGTCCCTGAACCCTGCACCCGCGTCAGGATCTGCTCGTCGGTCAGTTCGCGCACCGCCCGGTTGACCGTCATGCGCGAGACGCCGAACTGCTTCGCCAGCGCCTGCTCGGAAGGTATGGCGTCGCCCTCCTTCCACTGGCCGGCCTGGATTTCGCCCAGCAGGTAATTCTTGATATGCAGGAAGGCGGGCGTGCGCTCCGCGTTGCCGCCCTCTTCCATGTCCGCTTTCACATTGTTCTCCTTTTTTGCTGCAACGACCTTGCAGCCCGATTCTAGGGGAATGACTTGTATTGTCAACTCAAGATTTTCTTGCATAAGTTGTCTATACAACTTAAACTGGCTTCACAGTATGCTCCGGTCGGGCAACTTCCCCGGCCCAATTCATTCATCGTCGCCAAGGAGGAGAACCCATGAACACCGTCACCGACAATGTCGAACTCGCCGCCGACCCCCGCTGGGATGCCAGCCGCGTCATCCGCGCGCCGCGCGGCAGTGAAAAATCCTGCAAAAGCTGGCTGACCGAAGCCGCCTACCGCATGCTGCAGAACAACCTCGATCCGGAAGTCGCGGAAAACCCGAAGCACCTCGTGGTCTACGGCGGCATCGGCCGTGCCGCCCGCAACTGGGAATGCTTCGACCAGATCCTGGATAGCCTGCGCAAACTGGAAGATGACGAAACCCTGCTGGTGCAATCCGGCAAGCCGGTGGGCGTATTCCGCACCCATGCCGACGCGCCGCGCGTACTGATCGCCAACTCCAACCTGGTGCCGAAATGGGGCAACTGGGAACACTTCAACGAACTCGACCGCAAGGGCCTGTTCATGTACGGCCAGATGACCGCCGGCAGCTGGATCTACATCGGCAGCCAGGGCATCGTGCAGGGCACTTATGAAACCTTCGTCGAAGCCGGCCGCCAGCATTACAACGGCGACTGGTCCGGGCGCTGGATCCTCACCGCCGGCCTCGGCGGCATGGGCGGCGCGCAGCCGCTGGCGGCGACGCTGGCCGGCGCGGTGTCGCTGAACATCGAATGCCAGCAAAGCAGTATCGACTTCCGCCTGCGCACCCGCTATCTCGACAAGCAGGCCAAGGACATTGATGAAGCGCTCGCCCTGATCAAGCACCATTGCGAGCGCAAGGAAGCCGTCTCCATCGGCCTGCTCGGCAATGCCGCCGAAATCCTGCCCGAACTCGTCAAGCGGGCCAGGGCCGGCGGCATGAAGCCCGACCTCGTCACCGACCAGACTTCGGCGCACGACCTGATCAACGGCTACCTGCCGCTCGGCTGGAGCGTGGCGCAATGGAAGGCCGCGCAGCAGGATCACGGCCAGCATGCCCGCCTCACCGCCGAAGCCGCGAAATCCTGCGCGGTGCATGTGCAGGCGATGCTGGACTTCCACGCGATGGGCATTCCGACCGTGGATTACGGCAACAACATCCGCCAGGTGGCGAAAGACACCGGCGTCGAAAACGCCTTCGACTTCCCGGGTTTCGTGCCGGCCTATATCCGTCCGCTGTTCTGCGAAGGCAAGGGCCCGTTCCGCTGGGCCGCACTGTCGGGCGATCCCGAGGACATCTACAAGACCGACGCCAAGATCAAGGAACTGTTCCCCAACAACAAGCACGTGCACCACTGGCTGGACATGGCTCGCGAACGCATCGCCTTCCAGGGCCTGCCCGCCCGCATCTGCTGGCTCGGCCTGGGCGAGCGCCACATCGCCGGCCTGGCCTTCAATGAAATGGTCAGGAACGGCGAACTCAAGGCCCCGGTCGTCATCGGCCGCGACCACCTCGACACCGGCTCCGTCGCCAGTCCGAACCGCGAGACGGAAAGCATGAAGGACGGCACCGACGCCGTCTCCGACTGGCCCCTGCTCAACGCCCTGCTCAACACCGCCGGCGGCGCCACATGGGTATCGCTGCACCACGGCGGCGGCGTCGGCATGGGCTACTCCCAGCACGCCGGCATGGTCATCGTCGCCGACGGCACGGAAGCGGCGGCGAAGCGCCTGGCCAGAGTGCTGGTCAACGACAGCGGCTCCGGCGTCATGCGCCATGCCGACGCAGGCTATGAAACGGCGGTAGCATGCGCGAAGCGCAATGGACTGAACCTGCCGATGGTGAAATAAGCAATCAGCAAACAGGAAAAGAACAAAAAAAGACAGACCAGGGCAAACCAAAGAGGCTGTGCAGTTCCCCCCTTTGCCGACGCCAAAAGAGCGCTGCGTAAAGCGGATCAGAAGCGCAGATGTCTGAGCCGCAGGCGAGTTTCTGCGCTTCCCGCTTTGCGCAGCGCTCTTTTGGGAACCCCGAAGGGGCGCCGGCAACGGGGTCGCCTTCTTTTGCTTACTTTTCTTGGCGAAGCAAGAAAAGTAAGTGGCCCGCCGGGGCCAGTCCCGGCAAGGTCGTCCGAAGAAACCATCGCACCGCATCGCCGAAGAGCGAACCGAACACAGCATGAGAAAGAGCCACTAACATGAACACTCTTACAATCAATCCAGGGAAATTAACCCTCACCGACCTCCGCCATATCTGGCGCGGCACAGTCACCCTGCAACTGAGCAAAGACGCTTACCAGGCCATCAACACCTCCGCCGCCACCATCCAGAAAATCGTGGAAAAAGGCGCCCCCGCCTACGGCATCAACACCGGCTTCGGCAAGCTCGCCAAGACCCACATCCCCAACGACCAGCTGGAGGAACTGCAGCGCAACCTGATCCTGTCGCACTCGGTTGGCAGCGGCGAACTGATCGCCGACAACGTTGCCCGCCTCATCATGGCCACCAAGATCGGCAGCCTGTCGCGCGGCTATTCCGGCATCCGCGCATCGGTGATCGACACCATGATCGCGCATTACAACGCCGGCATCATGCCCTGCATCCCCAGCAAGGGCTCCGTCGGCGCTTCCGGCGACCTCGCCCCGCTGTCGCACATGACGCTGGCCCTGATGGGCGAAGGCGACGTGCGCGTCGACGGCCGCATCGTCCCGGCAAGGGAAGCGCTCGAAAAAGCCGGCATCGCCCCGGTCACCCTGGCCGCCAAGGAAGGCCTGGCCCTGATCAACGGCACCCAGGTCTCGACCGCCTTCGCCCTCAACGGGCTGTTCCTCGCCGAACGCATGCTGGAAGCGGCCACCGTATCGGGCGCGCTGTCGGTCGACGCCGCCAAGGGCAGCGACGCCCCGTTCGATCCGCGCGTGCATGTGGTGCGCGGCCAGCCCGGCCAGATCGCGGTGGCGCAGATCTACCGCACCCTGCTGCAGGGCAGCGAGATCCGCCGCTCTCACCTGGAAAACGACGAACGCGTGCAAGACCCCTACAGCCTGCGCTGCCAGCCGCAGGTGATGGGTGCCTGCCTCGACGTGATCGGCAACGCGGCGCGCACGCTGCTCATCGAAGCCAATGCGGTCACCGACAATCCGCTGGTCTATGCGCAAGAAGGCGACGTCATCTCCGGCGGCAATTTCCACGCCGAGCCGGTGGCCTTCGCCGCCGATTCGCTGGCATTGGCCATCGCCGAAATCGGCGCACTGTCAGAGCGCCGCATCGCGCTCCTGATCGATGCCACGCTGTCCGGCCTGCCGCCCTTCCTGGTGGCGTCCTCCGGCCTCAATTCCGGCTTCATGATCGCCCATGTGACCGCCGCCGCGCTGGCCTCGGAAAACAAGTCGCTCGCCCACCCGGCCAGCGTCGACAGCCTGCCGACGTCGGCCAACCAGGAAGACCATGTCAGCATGGCCACCTTCGCCGGACGCCGCCTGAACGAAATGGCGGACAACACCGCCACCATCGTCGCCATCGAGGCGCTGGCCGCGGCGCAGGGCGTTGACTTCCACCGCCCGCTGGCGACGTCGCCGCTGCTGGCCGAGGTGCACCAGCGCCTGCGCCAGCGCGTGCCCTTCTATGACAAGGACCGCCTGTTCGCGCCCGACATCGAAGCGGCAAGGCAGATGGTGCTGCGCGGCGACCTGAGCGCCGGCTGCCACGACCTGTTCCTGCCGCTGTATTCGAACTGAGATGAACGAGGAAGCCTCATGTACCGCAAAGCCGAGATGAACCGCTGGCAGGGCCGCATCGATGAAGCCGAAGGCGCGGCAGGCCGGCGCTGGCACCAGATCATGCAGGCGCTGGACGACGATGCCATCGGCAACGATAAAGGCAAGGGCGTTGCCTTTATCGGCTTCGCCTGCGATGCGGGGGTGGCGCGCAATCATGGCCGCACCGGCGCCAGCGAAGGACCGGCGGCAATCCGCGCCATGCTCGGCAACATGCCGGTGCGTCGTTGCACGGCAATCGTCGATGCCGGCGACGTTGCCTGCATCGACGATGCGCTGGAAGATGCGCAGCAGGAATTGTCGCAGCGGATCGCCGCCCTGCTCGATGCCGGCTACCTGCCGCTGGCCATGGGCGGCGGGCATGAGATCGCCTTCGGCTCCTTCGGCGGACTGGCGCGGCACCTTGCGAACAGGGAAACGGCGCCGCGCATCGGCGTCATCAACCTGGATGCGCATTTCGATCTGCGCATGGCCGAGCGCGCCAGTTCCGGCACGCCGTTCCGGCAGATCGCCGAAGACTGCGCGGCGCGCGGCTGGCCTTTCCGTTATTGCTGCCTCGGCGTCAGCGAGTTCGCCAATACCGAAGCCCTGTTCCAGCGCGCGCGGCAGCTGGACGTGCGCTGGATGCTGGATGAAGAGATGGGCGCGGCTCGCATCGATGCGGTGCGCGCCCAGGTCGATGCCTTCCTGTCGGAAGTGGACCATGTCTATTTCACCATCTGCCTCGATGTGCTGCCTGCGGGCGTGGCGCCCGGCGTCAGCGCGCCGGCGGCGCGTGGCGTACCATTGGAAGTTGTCGAACCGATTGCGGACATGATCGCAGTCAGCGGCAAGCTGCGCCTGGCCGATATCGCGGAACTCAACCCCGGCCGGGACATCGATCAACGCACAGCCAGGATTGCCGCCCGCCTGCTGGCAAGGCTTGCGGAGCGCGCCGGAACATGAGGAAACCATGCGCAAATTCACCCGCGACGACTATGTATCCATGCCGTGGAAAAACGGCGGCGGCAGCACCCTGCAGCTGGCGATCGCGCCGGAAGGCGCGGACCTGAGCAATTTCGAATGGCGGGTCAGCAGCGCCGAGATCGGCAGCGCCGGGCCGTTTTCCCTGTTCGCCGGCTTCGACCGCTCGCTGGCGATACTGGAAGGCAACGGCCTGACGCTGGAACTGGACAGCCTGCATGCCACCATCCTGACGCCCGACAACAGGCCGCTGGCCTTTCGCGGCGAACAGCAGGTGCATGCCGCGCTGCTCGCCGGCCCGATCAGGGACCTGAATGTCATTACCCGGCGCGCCTGCTGGACGCATACGCTGGAAAAGCTGCAGTTCAGCGGCAGCCTGCGATGCGACATGCAGGCCGATCTGGTTTTCCTACTCAACGCGCGCGGCGATGCCGTGCAGTGCCGGACCCTGGCGGGACGCGAAGCCGATATCGGCGAAGGCGAATCGGTACTCATCGATGCCGGCGACGGCGAGCACATCGACCTGTCAGCCGCGGCGGCTGCCATGCTGTACATCGTGCGCCTCCTACAAAAACGCAATGTCGACAACAACTGAATCCGAACCGCAATGGGATGCGCTGTGGACCCATGTGCACCTGGCCACCCTGTCCGAAACCCAAGGCTACGGCGAAATCCGCGATGCCGCGATCGCCGTGCGCAACGGCCGCATCGCCTGGCTTGGGCCGAGATCCGCACTGCCCGCAGGCGCCCGCGCCGCGATCGAGCATGACGGCCAGGGCCGCCTGCTGACGCCGGGACTGATCGACTGCCATACGCATATCGTGTACGGCGGCAACCGCAGCGCAGAGTTCGAGGCCCGCCTCAACGGCGCCACCTATGAAGAGATCTCGCGCAGCGGCGGCGGCATCATGTCCACCGTGCGCGCCACGCGAACGGCGAGCGAGGATGCGCTGATGCAGGCGAGCCTGCGCCGGGTGCGCAGCCTGCTGGCCGAGGGCGTGACCACGCTGGAGATCAAGTCCGGTTACGGCCTCGATCTGGAGACCGAGCGCAAGATGCTGCGGGTGGCGCGGCGTATCGGCGAGCGGCTGCCGGTGCGGGTGAGGACGACGTTTCTCGGCGCGCATGCGCTGCCGCCCGACTATGCGGGGAAGGCTGACGCGTATATCGATGAAGTCTGCGACGTCATGCTGCCGGCATTGGCGGGAGAAGGCCTGGTGGATGCGGTCGATGCCTTCTGCGAAAGGATCGGCTTTTCCGCGGCGCAGACGGAACGGGTGTTCGAAGTGGCGCAGCGGTATGGCTTGCCGGTGAAGCTGCATGCGGAACAATTGTCCGATCAGGGCGGCGCGGCATTGACGGCACGCTATCGCGGATTGTCCGCCGATCACCTGGAATATCTGTCGCCGGAAGGGATTGCGGCAATGGCAGCTGCCGGCACGGTGGCGGTGCTGCTGCCGGGCGCGTTCTACTTTCTGCGTGAAACAAAGCTGCCGCCGATTGACGCATTGCGCGACGCCGGCGTGCCGATCGCGGTATCCACCGACTGCAATCCGGGGACATCGCCGCTGACCTCGCTGCTGCTGGCGATGAACATGGCTTGCACCCTGTTCCGGATGACGCCGCTGGAAGCGCTGCTTGGCGTGACGCGCAATGCGGCGGCGGCGCTGGGGCTGGGCGGGGAGATCGGGACGCTGTCGGTGGGTAAGACGGCGGATTTTGCGCTGTGGGATGTGGAGCGGCCGGGGGAGCTGGCTTACGGGATCGGAGGGAATCCTTGCGCGGGAGTGGTGTTTGGGGGAGTGGTTAGGGAGGGTTGAGGGTTGAGGGTTGAGGGTTGAGGGTTGAGGGTTGAGGGTTGAGGGTTGAGGGTTGAGGGTTGAGGGTTGAGGGTTGAGGGTTGAGGGAGGATGTCTTGGCCATCCTCCTCACCCCTGCCCCTCTCCCGCCCGCGGGAGAGGGTTCCATGCGCTGCGGTTCATTACTCCCCTCTCCCGCAGGCGGGAGAGGGGCCGGGGGTGAGGGCGTCAGTCGGAACAGCCTCCCTCCATCAACGCTGCATGAATCACCTCCATCACCGCTTCAGTTTCAATCAGCACCTGATTGTTCCAGAACCGCAAAACCCGCACACCCCTTTGCCGTAGCCATGCATCCCTCGCGTGATCGTATTCCACCGCATCCGCATGCTGCCCGCCATCCAATTCAACAGCCAGCATCTTCTCGACGCAAAAGAAATCCAGAATGAACCTTCCCATCGGATGCTGCCTGCGAAACTTCGCATCCGCCATCCGCCGATTGCGCAGCAGCTTCCACATCAGCGCCTCGGTATCGGTCATGCCGGCCCGCATCTCGCGTGCAAATCGGAGCAGATCGTCCGGCAAGGAAGAAGGATGACGGGACATCGGCGTTTTGAACCTTACCCTTCGTGCATAACGACAGATGCGCCGGCATCAACCCCGATTAACCGGGATTCACCAGCACCTTCCCCACCGGTTCCCAAACCATTTCCGCACTGATCCCCCGCATGCAGCGATGATGCCCCAGCGGACATTCCCGCTGCCTGCACGGCGCGCATTCCAGGGCCAGATAGATCGATGTCGCCACATCCGAAAACGGCGGCGCATGATTCGGATCGGTCGGACCGTAGATCGCGACGATGGGCCGGTTGAGCGCGGAGGCGATATGCAGCAGCCCGGAGTCATTGCTGACCATGACGCTCGCCCCGGCGATCAGCGCCACCGCTTCATCCAGCGCCGTGACGCCGGCCAGGTTGAGCACGCCGGGCGCAAGCCCGACGATCTCCTCGCAGACTTCCCTGTCCTTGCCGGAGCCCATCAGCGCAATCTGCACGCCGGGCCGCTGCGCTTGCAGCATCTTCGCCAGCTCGGCGAAATGCGAGGTCGGCCAGCGCTTGGCCGATCCGAATTCCGCGCCTGGCGCAAACAGCACCAGCGGCCGTGCCGCCTCCAGGCCGACGCGGGCCATCACTTCCTGCCTGCGTTCATCCGATACGCCCAGGCTCGGCCGCGGCAATGCGGACGGCGGCGGCACGGCGGCACGCGGCGCATCGGCCAATGCCGCATAGAACGAGACCATAGGCCGCGGCGCAGCGCGATTGTCATGATGGATGACGTTGAGCAGGCCGTAACGCATCTCGCCCTTGTAGCCGACCCGCTTCGGAATCCCGGCCAGCCAGGGAATCAAGGCGAACTTCAGGGTATTGGGCAGCACATAGGCATCGGCATAACCCCGCTGCTTGAGCATGCGCGCAAACTCGCGGCGCTCCCGCAATTGCAGCGCGCCGTGGCGGAACGGCGCTTCCAGCACGGTATCGACCTCGCGCATCGCGCGCCATACCGGCGCCACCCATTTCGGCGCCACCACATCGATGGGCCGCTCCGGATGGCGGTCGTGCAGCAGCTTCAGCAAGGGCTGGGCCATCACCGCATCGCCGATCCAGTTGGGGGAAATGATGAGCGTGCGCGCCACGCCTGTAACAGGAACCGTCATTGCGGGACCGTCATTGGCGCGGCACGCGGCCCATCAGGAAGAATTCCTCGTTCGGACGCATGCCGATCACGTTGGCGAGGCGATTGGACAGGCCGAAGAACGCGGTGATGGCGGTGATGTCCCAGATGTCTTCATCATCGAAGCCATGGCCGCGCAGCACCGCATAGTCCTCGTCGCCGACGCTTTGCGAATCGAGGCAGACCTTCACCGCGAAGTCCAGCATGGCTTTCTGGCGCGGCGTGATGTCGGCCTTCAGATGATTGACCGCCACCTGATCGGCCACCAGCGGCTGCTTGGCATAGATGCGCAGCAAGGCGCCATGCGCAACCACGCAGTACAGGCAATTGTTCTTCGCGCTGGTGGTGGTGACGATCATCTCGCGGTCGGCCTTGGTCAGGCTGCCGGTTTCCTTGATCATCAGCGCATCGTGATAGGCGAAGAAGGCGCGGAATTCCGCCGGCCGGTGCGCCAGCGTGAGGAACACGTTCGGCACGAAGCCGGCCTTTTCCTGCACGGCGAGAATCGCTGTGCGGATATCCTCGGGCAGGTCCTTGATCTCGGGAACGGGAAAGCGGGAGATGGCTTGGTTGGCTTGGCTCATGCGACGTTCTCCTTGGTGAATTGAAGATGATGCAGGTTGGCATACACGCCGTTGGCTTCGAGCAGCTGGGCATGGGTGCCGCTTTCGACGATCTCTCCGCCGGACAGCACGACGATGCGGTCCGCGCGCTCGATGGTGGACAGGCGGTGGGCGATGACGAGCGTGGTGCGGTCCCGCATCAGCTCGTCCAGCGCGGCCTGCACCGCGCGTTCGGATTCGGTGTCGAGCGCCGAGGTGGCTTCGTCGAGGATCAGGATGGGCGCATCCTTGTAGACCGCGCGCGCAATCGCCAGGCGCTGGCGCTGGCCGCCCGACAGGCGGCTGCCGTTGTCGCCGATCAGGGTGTCGAGGCCTTGCGGCAGGCGGGCGACGACGTCGCTCAGATGGGCGGCGCGCACCGCGGCTTCGACCCGTGCACGGTCCGGGCTGGCGTCGCCGTAGGCGATGTTGGCCGCCACCGTGTCGTCGAACAGCACCACGTTCTGGCTGACCATGGCCATCTGCGCCCGCAGGCTGTGCAGCGAGATGTTGCCGATCGGCTCGCCGTCGAGACGGATCTCGCCCGACGTGACCTGATGGAATTCCGGCACCAGGTTGACCAGCGTCGACTTGCCGCCGCCCGACATGCCGACGAAAGCCACCGTCTCGCCGGGGTGGATGCTGAGGTTGATATGGTTCAGCGCCATCTGGGTCTGGCCGGGATAGCGGAAGCTGACATCGACGAAGTCCAGCCTGCCCTTCGCGCGGCCGGCGAGCGTCTTGCCGTCGGTGCGCTCGGGCACGGAATCGATCAGGTTGAACACCGCATCCGCCGCCGCCAGGCCGCGCTGCAGCGGGCCGTTGACTTCGGCGACGCGCTTCAGGGGCGTGAGCAGCATCAGCATCGCGGTGATGAAGGAGACGAAGCCGCCGACGGTGGTCTGGTTCTGGCTCGACTGGATCAGCGCGATCACGATCACCACCGCCACCGCGCAGGCCGCCATCACCTGCGTGATCGGCACGGTCGCGGCATAGGTGCTGGCCATGCGCATCGAATAGCGGCGCAGCTTGGCGGCGCGGCTTTCGAAACGATCGCGCTCGTACCTGGTGCCGCCGAAGATCTTGATCACCAGGTTGGCGCGGGTGGTTTCCTCGATCACCTGGGTCAGTTCATTGTTGACTTCCTGGTACTCGCGGTTGAGGCGGCGCAGGCGCTTGCCGGTCATGCGCACCACGATTGCGGTCAGCGGCAGCAGGATCAGCGCGACGATGGTCAGCCGCCAGTTCAGCCAGATCAGGAATCCCATGAGGCCGATCACGGTCAGCACATCGCGGATGGCGGAAGTCAGCACGTTGCGGATCATGTCGACGATCTGCTGCACCTCGAACATCATCGAATTGATGATCTTGCCCATGGAGTTGGTGGTGTAGTAGCTCGCCGGCACGTCGAGCATGCGCGCGAACATCTGGGCGCGCAGGATGCTCAGCAGCTGCGTGGTGATCCAGGTCATCAGGTAGCTGGTGGCGAAGGTCGAGATGCCGCGCACGACGAAGATGCCGATCACAGCGACCGGCACCAGCCACAGTTCGAAGGTCGGCTTGCCGACGAAGCCCTTGTCGAGCAGCACCTTCATCACGGCGGGAAAGGCCGGTTCGGTGGCCGCCGTGAAGATCATGCCGATGAAGGCGAGAAACAGGCGCCCCTTGAACGGACCCACCATGCGAAAAATCCGTACCAGGTTCGGGGGCAAAGTCATAGATATCAGCTCGCTGCTTGCGGCCGTACCGCGCGGCAAACTTTGGCGCGGCGGGCCTGGAATTGCATGAATAAAAGGAAACCCGGCTGGGAACCGGGCGTAGGTGCTCGATTATAGAGGATGCGCCGTCGGGCAACATCTTTCAGAAGCCGTGGCTCGGGTATACTCCCGGCCTTGATCAACCCGCGCAACGGCATGCCGCCGGCACTGCCCGACACTGCAGTTGCCAGCCCCTTGCCAATTCCTCAATATGCTGATTTCGGTCATTGTCACCACCTACAACCGACCCGACGCGCTAGCAGCGGTAGTGCGCGCCCTGCTCGACCAGACCGATGCCAATTTCGAAATCATCATCGCCGATGACGGTTCGCAGCAGCCGACGCGCGATGCGCTGGCCGCTTTCGCCGGCATGCCGCATGCGCCCGGTGCGAAACGCCTGGTCCATGCCTGGCAGCCGGATACCGGCTTCCGCGCGTCGGCGGCGCGCAATCTCGGCGTGTTCGCGGGCAAGGGCGAGTACCTGGTCTTTCTCGATGGCGACTGCGTCCCGCGGCCGAACTACATCGAGCGCCACCGCCTGCTGGCCGAGCGCGGCTTCATGGTGTCGGGCAGCCGGGTGCTGCTGTCGGAACAATTCACCAGGGAACTGCTCTCGGCCCCATCCGCGGTCCCGGTGCACCGCTACGGGCTGGCCTACTGGCTGAAGCAGCGGCTGGCCGGCAAGACCAACAAGATCGTGCCGCTGCTGCAGTTTCCCGACACACCGATGCGGCATTACCGCGCCGTCAAGTGGAACCGCATCAAGAGCTGCAATCTCGCCATCTGGCGTGACGACTATACGGCCGTCAATGGCTTCGACGAAAGCTTCGTCGGCTGGGGGCATGAAGACGCCGACCTGGTGCTGCGGCTGGCGCGCTTCGGCGTGCGGCGCAAGGGCGGCGCGTTTTCGACGGAAGTGTTTCACCTCTGGCATCGCGAGAATACCCGCGCCACCGAATCGGAAAACCGCCTGCGGGTCGAGGAACGCATGCGGACCGGCGTGACGCAGGCCGATATCGGGATGGACAGCCATCCCAAGGCGGAAGACCGGATCGACGTGGTCTTTGGTTGATCGGGAAGCCCGAGGCGCTCAAATGCGCAGGCGCATGACAATACCCTTCTCCCGCGGGCGGGATGAAGGCAGCGCTGGCACCACGCTTCGGATCCTGCCTGACAGGCAGGCAATCAACCCCGTCCGCGCCGCAAAATCCCCAGCACCTGTTCCGCAATCCCCGCCCAGGTCAGCCCGCGCGCAAACGCCATCCCTTCCGCACTGACCCGCTCCCAGTAGTCCCTCTCCTCGAAGCGCCGGATCTCCGCCAGCCATGCCGCCTCGTCCAGATGCGCGGCATAGCGCGGATGATTTCCGGCCCAGACCTTCACGCTGTCGAGTTCATGCGTGATGACCGGCACCCCGGCCGCCATGCCCTCGAGGATGGTCAGGCCGAAGCTTTCCAGGTCGGTCGGATGCAGCAGCAGGAAAGCCCCGTGCAGCAGGCCGATCACCTCTTCCTGGCGCTTGCGGCCGTGCAGGCGGATGCCGGAATCGGGGCCATGGGCGGCCCGCAGGCTCTCCAGCAGCGGGCCGTCGCCGATGATGTCGAGCCGGTAACCCTGCTGCGCCAGTCCGCTGGCCGCGAAGAACTGCGCCAGCCAGTCCGCATGCTTGCTCTTGTCGAGGCGGCCGACGAACACCAGCCGTCTTTCCTCCGGCCAGGCGGGCGCCGCTGCCGGGAAGAAGCGCTCGTCAACGCCCAGCGGCAGCGACTGCACCTTCACGCCCCACTTGCGCTCGGCGCGCGGCGCGGCCCGATACCCGAAGAAGAACACGTCGCGCGCGGGTACCCGCTTGAAGAAGCGCCGCATCGACACGCCCGGCAACAGGTGACGGAAGCGTTCGCGCAGCGCCGGATAGCGCTTTTCCAGCAGATAGGCATCGGCCTCGTAGAAGGTGGCGATCACGTCGAAACGCGCCAGGTCGACACCGCTGCGCGCCAGGGAGCGGAAGAAACTGAAGCTTTCAATCTTGAAGCGGCTGGTCATCAGCAGCTTGCTCAGCAGGCGGTTGCCGCGGCTGTCGCGTCCGAGGAAAGGCAGGGTGATCAGTTCGAAGCCGGCGGCATCGATGAGCAGGCGGGCGCCGTCTTCCGGTACCGCGCTGAGCACGGTGAGTTCCGCCCTGCCCTTGATCCGCTCGGCCAGCTGGCTGACCACGGTCTCGGTGCCGCCGATGTAGCAGGCCACCGTCGGACTGATGAACAGCACCTTCAGCGGCGCACTCATGCGGCGGCTTCCTTGGCGTGCGCAAGCGGTCTCGGAAAGGCCGCCTGCAGGCTGCCCTGCAAGCCGGTAAACAGCATCATCCATGCAAGGCTGACCGCGCCCATGAACATGGTGTTGGTCAGACTCCCCATCACGCAGATGACCGCGAAGGCGAATACGATGCTGCCTTCCATCGAATGCCGGCAGCGCCAGCCGGTCCACAGCATCGCCGCGTACAGCCAGAGCAAGGCAGCCAGTCCCACCAGGCCGTAACTCGCGGCATAGAACAGGAAGGCATTGTGCGGTTCGACGAAGTGGACGGCTTCCGGGGTGAGATGGCGGCGGTTCCAGGCCTTGCCGAAACCGCCCGGACCGGCACCCAGCACCGGATATTCGACAATGACGTCGAGCGCGGTACGCCACATGTCATAGCGATAGCCGAGCGAGGTGTTGTGCTGATTCTGCTGCATCAGCCTGATGTCATTGAGTCCCGCATCGATACGCTTCTGCACGCGCGGCGACATGACCACCAGCGTCACGCCGATCAGGCAGCCGATCAGGATCATCCGGCGATTGCTGCGCACGAACAGATTGCCGACCACAACGGGCAGCAGGATCAGCAGGGACACCAGCCCGCTGCGGCCGTCTCCCGACACGAGTCCATAGAAGAGCAGCGCCATGCCCGCGAGGCAGACCAGCTTGAGCGAACGCCGCTCCTCATGCCGGTAAAGGATGGAAAGCAGCACCACGCCGATGGCGAGAAATTGGGAATACAGGATGTAGTTGCCGAGCGCCGCCAACCCCCTTGCAAACTCCACCCGGCCCGGAAAGAAGATCTGCACGTAGCAGAAGACAGTGAAGACGCCCAGCACAAACGCCCACATCCAAGGCCTGACCGGCAGCCTGCCGGCGGCGAGGTAGACAAGGAATGCGGCCGCCCAGTAATAGCTCAGGTTCAGTTCGGCATGGTCGGAATAACCATGGATGAACACCGACAGCAGGGGCAGCGCCGCCAGCACCAGCGCCGGCGGCATCCAGGGGAGCATTCTCATGTCGCGCCAGGCGGCGGGAAAGTGATTGCTTGCCCCGAAGAGAATGATCGCGGCAAGCAGGCATAGAAAGAATGCCGGCTTGGAGATCGAAAGGGAAAAGAAGGATGCGATCAGCGCCAGCTGCGCCGCTGCTCCGGAAGTGACCCACTGCCTCATCGATTCGACCAATCCTCTTAATTCTGTCCTGTAGTACTGCTGGTCGTCATGCGTGTCTTGCAATGGAGTAATGGACCGGCACGCGGATTATAGCGGCATAGGCCCGCGCCAAACCGGATTTGCAACGATTTAATACTGGCGCCGCGGGTACGGATTGCCAACCGCGGCAGCGGCATCGGTCAGCCGGTTTGCTGGCCAACGCTCTTCACAAGGCATGTCCGCATGGGCAACCGCCGCACCGCCAGTGGTCTTATTTCGCGCTGTCGGCCTTGGCCTCGGCCTTGTCCGCTTTCGCTTCCGCACCAGCCTTGGCCCTGTCGGCCTTCGCATCGGCTTTCTTCTTGTCAGCCTTCGCATCGGCCTTGGCCTTTTCCTTGTCAGCCTTGGCTTCCGCCTTGGCGGCCTTTTCATCCGCCTTGGCCGCGTCCTTGGAGGCTTTTGCGTCCTGCTTGCTCTCGCTGCCCATCGTCGATCCCGGCGCGGCGCTATGCGTAGCCGCAAAGGCGGAAGTGGCGAACACGCCCGCAATCATCATGGCAATCAGCTTTTTCATGTCTTTTCCTCTCAAATGGTGGATAAGTCTGCAAAAGCAGTCTAGACAATCAACGATCCAAATATTGAATAAATCATAAAACGTTACATGTTTATTATCGACATCTTTTGCAATCGCTTCCTCAATGAAATATTGCCTCGCCGGTAGCCGCGCCCGATGGACTCCCATCCGCAGGACGAGCCTCAGAACTGGTCCCAGTGCGGCTCCGGGCCGAAGTGTTCCATCAAGTGATCGATGAAGGCCCTCACCTTCGGCTGCATGTAGCGGTTGGGCAGATAGATGACATGCATTGACATGCCGGGGTTGGCTTCGCAGTCGGGCAGGATCTGCCGCAGCCGTCCTTCCTTGAGATGGCGGCCGAGAATATAGGTCGGAAACAGGATGATGCCCATGCCGCCGAGCGCGAGCTGGAGCAGCACTTCGGAATTGTTGACGCGGCATCTGCCGTTGATCGGCGGCGACACTTCCTTGCCGCCGATGTGATACCGCCAGCCGCTGCGCAGCGCCGGTATGCCCTGGTAGAGCAGGCAGTGGTGCTGCAGCAGGTCCTGCGGCGTTCCCGGCGTGCCATGCTTTTCCAGGTATGCCGGCGATGCGCAGGTCACCCACCGCACCGGCGCGATCTTGCGCGCCACCATGGTCGGCGCGGGATGATCGGTGATGCGGATCGCCAGGTCATAGCCCTCTTCCACGATATCGACCGGACGGTCGGTCGCATTCAGCTCGACCTCGACTTCGTCATAGCGGCGCATGAACGACTGCAGCGCCGGCGCCAGGTGCAGCGATGCGAAGATCACCGGCGAGGTGATGCGCAGCACGCCGCGCGGTTCCACCTGCAGTTGCGTGACGGTTTCGGCGGCCGCGTCGATCTCCTGCGCGATGCGGGCGCAGTGTTCATAGTAGGCGGCGCCGATCTCGGTCAGGCTCATGCGCCGGGTCGTACGGTTCAGCAGTCGAACCCCGAGCGCCGCTTCCAGGTTGCTGACCTGCTTGCTCACCAGCGACTTCGAGGTCTTCATCGCCACCGCCGCCGCGGAAAAACTGCGGGTTTCCACCACCTTGGCAAACGCCATCATTTCCACCAGCCGCTCCATGCTCGCCTCCTGTCCCGTTGCCACTCTAATTGTCCTCAATAGAGAACAATGTTATTCCATTCTGATGGATTGTAAATACAAAGGAACAAATCATAATGTGCTCATGAAGGTTCCATCCGCGGACCTTCCCCACCCGCACCAAGGGAGATCACCATGAACGCCACTGTCCACAAGACACCAGCCCGGGAAGCCGCACCGGCCCCGCGCAGACTCGATCCCGCAGGCCAGATCATCGCTCTCAACACCGCGCATGCCGCCCATGTGAACAACGCCGCCGGCTGGACCGTACGCGCCCTCGAAGGCAGCGTCTGGATCACCCAGGACGGCGATATCCGAGACGTGGTGATCGGCGCCGGCCAGACTTTCGTGCTGGACCGCAATGTACCCGCCCTGCTCTCGGCCTTCGGAAACGCACGCGTCAGCCTGCGGCTGGAGACTGCTCGTCCGCAGTCGTTGCCGCAAGCGCGCTGCCGTCGGTCGCAGCATGCCGCACCTGAATGGTCGCTTGCCTGATTCTGGCAGCCTGAACCCGAAGAGCGTCTATCAGGATGCCGATGGCGAGGCGCACCGACGAAGACTGTACAACCGTACGGTAAGCGGGTGCAACGCGGCAAGCGGCATGTTGATAGACGCTCTGAATGATAGGAGAGCGTCATGGGCAATCTCTTCCCCTTTTCGCTGAGCTGGAAAGACTATCTTCCGTCCGGCGTCGGCGTCGGCGATCATGTCCGCAATACGGATGTGCGCGACATCATCCGCCTGCGTGACGGCACCGCGGTCACCCTGCGCGCGGTACGCCCCGACGACGGCGACTTGATGCAGGACCTGGTACGCGGACTGTCGGTGGAAAGCCGTTACCACCGCTTCTTTCATCCGCTGCATGAACTGTCGCCGGACATGCTCGCGCGCTTCCTGCAGAACGACCCGACCGGCGCGATCACGCTGCTCGCCGTTGTGCAGCAGGGCGGCAAGGAAGTGGCGATCGCGATGGCACAGTATGTATCCGACCCCTACCCGGTACGCGGCGAATTCGCCGTCGTCGTTGCCGACGCATGGCAGCGCGGAGGACTCGCAACTCAACTCATCCAGACCCTGATCTGCATCGCCCGCGCCGCCGGCATCGCAATCCTGCAAGGCGATGTTCTGGCGGATAACGAAGGCATGGTGAGGCTGATGGTGAACATGGGCTTCGTGCTTGACGACAGCGATGACGGCGCTTATCTGCTGAAGGCATCGAAGGTGCTGGAAGCGCCGGAGTGGAAATGCTCACCGCTGGCGCGGTTGGCGGAGGGGGCGAAGCGGAGGGTTGAGGGGCGGATGGGGGTTTGAGGGAATGAAGGCTGCGGCAGGAAGCATCGTCAAGACCTTATTTAACCTGCCTTTGGCCTGACAATGGCTTGCCCCTCTCATACGCATGCCGCTCCACGGTAAGCGTTGCAGGCCTCTCCCTCTACCCTTCCGGCGCATGCGCCTGAAACGATCTTGGCACTGACGACTGCGACACTGCGCCCTGGACAAGGTGCAGGACATGAAGGGAACTTGCGCCTGCAATGAATGTACCTTCGGTCACTGCGTACTGTGCATGAGTATCGAAAACCGCGGACTGAAGGACAAACGGCAGGAGTGGAAACTTCACAAGAAAATCGAACTTTCTCTCTGAAAGGGGGACCGCATGCGGTGAAATTTTGGGACTGCTTCATGCGGAGCAAACTAAAACGCCCCGATAGCAGGTGCGAAAACTGATATCTCGATCACACTAGGCCTATGAATTGACAACTTCAATACGCATAGCGCTCAACAGACCCCTGTACCACTCCCAATTTTCATCATCCTCTGTCCAATCTTGCTTAGTTATACCTTCAATTTTCTTTGTAAGTGGATGTGATCGATCTTCACTCATCTCAAACAATAACTTTTCAACGTCCGGCTTGAAATGACTGACCTCTTCATTAAATATCCGACGAACAGATAATTTAGCGAATTCCATAGGATGCAAATACAGCACCCTATCCCCTATTGTTCGGCGAGTGTAGTACACCGAGAACTCCTGTAACAACACTTGTTCCGGTGAGACTGCAATGTCATCTTTCCTTTCCCATACTATAGTTTCGCTTTCAAGATAAGGCAGTATGTCACCTTCATTGAAATGAGATGCAAATGCACCAGTTCCATCTCCAAACCAATACCCAGAGATTCTCACACGCTGACCAGACCGGGCGATATTCGGAAAAGTTTTCTCAATCTCCGCTGCCAAGTCTGACAAAAAATTTCTAACCTCCTGATCAGTTTCGCTGGGATGCTTATCTGATAGAAACGAAGTCAAATCCACCTTCAAACTCAAAAGCTCCACAATTTTAACTAGATACCATTTAGGCGGATATCTGAATATCTTGGGATAAATTAGCCCACCCATGACCCGATCTATCTCGTTTCTTCGTAATCCATGCCAGCGCGCCGGCATCAACATTGCCTTTAATGCGCCAGCAACTTCATTGTTAATGCTCACCAATTCACCTCGGCGTATTTAAAAAAACGTCTCGCACTAATAAACATCAATCAAAACAAAGCGCATGTCAATTTCATTTTCTCGCAGCTCTTTTATTGCTTGCATAAGATGGTCATGAGATGGCTTGTAGTGTCCGCTTCGATTTGATATTGCAGTTATTACTCCCTCTGTAACATCAATCTCCCCTGCTGCTGCAACTGGCTTGCCAGCCAGCAAACTTGAATGATGAAATTCACCAACATCATGATGATTGGAAGCATAAAACTTTCCAGATTCGTCCATAACAAAAATAGCTTTGCCGCCATTGGCATTCGATGTGTCAAATAGCCTACCTTTGTCCGTATAAATTTTTCCATCTTTGAAATGAAGCTTTGCCTTTTCTCTTTGCATTGGAGACAGATACTTTACTAAAGCCCCGCCAGGCAAGTCACGCCAGTTCGGCGCACTATTTCCGGGTATTTCTTCGGTCGCATAGCCTGAATCCATCGGTTTGGTTTTATATTTTGGAGAAAATTTTATGTTTCCGCCGCTCATACCGAGAGCAGCAGGATCTACATGAAAATTGAACTGCTTAGGCACCCCCTTCACCCCTAGAAGCCCTCCGGCCAACGATCCCGCAAGCATCGACCACTTCTGCCCATCGCTTCCTACACCGAAAAACCGTTCTCCAACCCGGCCCCCAATGTCGCCGCCAACCAGACCGCCAAATGTTCCCGCAGCCGCTAGGATCGGCCCGCCGAGTACGATTGCCGCTCCCAGTCCGACAGCAAACAAAGCGGTATGCACCCATCCTGGCACCGGGTTCTCCGGCTGGATTGGGTCAGTCTGCGCAACTCCGCCGCCAATGAAGACATTATTGGATCCGCCTGTGATCACAGCACCGCAGGCAATTGAATCCTCGATGCGCGCTGCCGGAAGGCCATTGATGAAAACAGTCGCACTGCCTGTAGCAATTGGCGGGTGCGGCATGGAATGTTTCGAGCACTGCGCAACATCCACATGCGCACGTGCCGCCCTGATGCCGTTGGTAAAGACATTCGAAGAGCATGCGCCAACAATAAAGCCGCATTGCTCCTTCGGAGCCCAGCTCATGGTGCTGAACAGTTCGCCGAGCCCTGCGCCTGCGGCGGCGGAGGCGCCGACTATCGCCGCGGCAGCCAGGCCTCCAGTGCCCGCGATAGCCACACCGGCAACCGCAATTGCGGCCCCGATCAACAGGCCGCGAAGAAGCCAGCTCATGCTGGGACTGTGACCGATCGGGTCGCCTAATCTTGCTGCTTTCCGCATCGTTTACAGCCTGGCATCGACGCCAGCGCCCATTGCCCCCGCCTGCCGTTCGAGATGGAGTCGGATCGCGGCAATACTGTCAAGGGGAGAGGCTCCGACTACCCTGACAATCCTGTCAACATGGGACTCGAGTGAAAGCATGGTCGGCAAAGTCGGCCTACGCAGATGATACTTGCCTTCGCTGCGCCAGATCTTTCCGGTATTAGGCGTAGTGAACTCCGCCTGCAAGGGCTTTCCCTCGGTGTTGAAGAAGGCCCACATGCCGTCTTCCACTTCCAGCGCATTGACGCGCCGGCACGCCTGCTCTTCGTCATCGAATACGTGCAGCACACGGTCGCGAATGGAAAGTGCAAAGATATGTTGTAGCTCGCTAGCTGCGTGGCTCTCTTCCGGCACTTCGTCTTCATTCAATTCCGCAGATGTCTCATTACCAGTGTCAAATGTTGAAATCCTATGCGCGTCCCGTATGCGCACGCTATCCAGAAGATCAGCGAATGCCTTGTCCCACTGCTCGCTGAAAGGTTGCGGACACGTCGCGGTGATCATCAGCGCAGCATGGTGATCCGTATTGCTCGACTTGATCAATGCGACGGCTTGGCGCTGATACAGTATCACGCCATTGTTTGACCATCGATACCGCAGTTCCGCAGCAGGGTAGCCGTCATACTGACGATCAGACACATCCATAAGCTCGCACTTCGGCAGCGTCGTAGTCAACTCCTGTTTCAGACGCTGTACATGCTCTTCCAGTGTCTCTGTGGCAGATGCAGCTGAACGGGATACGACAATGCTGAAATCATTGGGCCCTTCGTCGTTCAGGACAAACATATGGACTGTTTTGTCGCGTAGCCCATCGGGAAGGGTAAAAGTGACTTCGAGCTAATGTCAAATCTGGTGGATGCGGCATCTGAAGCATAGGTTGTTCAGGCGGCGAGTTTCTGTTGTTCCGGTGGATCGTCTTGCACCGGTATTCCGTCTCTGAACGGCACACCGTCAAGCAGTGGTCCGATCTTGTCAGCGCCACGAATCCTGCGCCATGATTTCTCGGCCTCCTCCATCAGCTTGAACGCCAGTCCCAGGAATGTCGCCCGCGACAGGCAATTGCGCGAGCGCGTGGTTCGATGCCGCACCGTCGCAAACGTCGACTCGATCGGATTGGTGGTGCGTACATGTTGCCAGTGCTCGGCCGGGAAGTCATAGAACGCCAGCAGACTGACTTTGTCCTGAACGAGCTTGTCGGTCGCTTTTGGATACTTCGCTCCGTAAGTGGCGATGAAGCGGTTGAACGCCGCCATGGCATCATCTCTGGTGGCGGCCATAAAGATGTCTTGCATGGCCGCCTTCGCTTTGGCCTGCTGTGATGCCGGCAAGGCATTCAACACATTGCCCATTTTGTGGAACCAGCAGCGCTGTGCTCTGGTTGCCGGAAACACCTCCTCCAGTGCCGCCCAGAAGCCCATGGCGCCATCGCCGGTGGCTAACAAGGGGCCAGCCTGCAAACCACGTGCCTTCAAGTCCAGCAGCACCTCCTGCCATGACGCCTTTGATTCACGGAAGCCGTCGGCAATGGCAACACGCTCCTTCCTGCCTTCTGGCGTGACACCGATGATCACCAGCAGGCATTGACCGTCGGCGCCTTCGCTCTTGACGCCGGTGTGGATGCCATCGGCCCACCAGTACACATAGCGTGCCGTACTCAGATCACGCCGGTCCCATTGCCGCCATTCATCCGACCATTGTGCCTTCAGGCGGCTGACCACATTGGCCGATAAGCCCTTGGCCTCATCGCCCAGCAGTACCGACAAGGCATCGCCCATGTCGCCCGTGGAGATGCCTTTGAGGTACAGCCACGGCAAGGCCGCCGAGACCCGCGGTGACTTACGTACGTAAGGCGGCACGATCGATGAGTTGAACTTGACTCCCATGCTGCTGCGGTCGCGTACCTTCGGCACTTTGACTGCCACTGGCCCGACACCGGTGAGCACGTCGCGTTCTGGTAGATAGCCGTTACGGACCACCGCCTGTCGTCCTGAGAGCGTCTTTACGTTGGCATACTGCTCCAGTAACTGGGCCAGCTCGGCTTCGATGGCTTGCTGAATGACTTGCCGAGCCCCGCGGCGCACCAATTCGTCCAGGCCGACACCGATTTCCGGTAGACCATTTGCCGGTTCTTGCTCATACTTACGCATGGTGGAGGTTTCCTTTGTTGGTTGGTTTTGACTTCGACAATCAAATTGTCCAACAAAAACCTCTACCGCCTTACTCCCGCCTCAGTTCCCTGCCGTACACCACTTCCGACTTTAACTC